>NZ_BSDI01000157.1 GCF_027923225.1 Phytohabitans aurantiacus | reverse complement strand
TCGAACGCGAATGGTGTGTATGGTCCGGGGCATAACGGGTTCTTCAAGTCTCCGGATGGCACGGAGGACTGGATCGTGTATCACGCGAACTCGTCGGCGTCGGGTGGGTGTGACATGAACCGGTCGACGCGGGCGCAGAAGTTCACGTGGAACGCGGATGGCACGCCGAACTTCGGCACTCCGGTGTCGTTGGGCACCCA
>NZ_BSDI01000156.1 GCF_027923225.1 Phytohabitans aurantiacus | reverse complement strand
TATCTGCGTTGGTACTTTTTCGCGTTTGGTCGCAGGCTGACTGTTTCGCAGGTCGCGGCAGACCCTGTCGTGGACTCGGTTGAGAAGGAGAGCAAGGTAAGTGGCTAAGGTCCTGGTTACCGGTTCGGCCGGGTTTATCGGCGGGTACGTGGTCGAGGAGTTGTTGGGCCGTGGCCATGAGGTGGTCGGGCTGGACAACTTTTC
>NZ_BSDI01000155.1 GCF_027923225.1 Phytohabitans aurantiacus | reverse complement strand
CCTGAAACGCGATGTAGCCACCGACAGCCGACCCCGTACACCAGTCGGGTCCACATGCGACAGTCCACTCGAACTCGTCATTCGCCTTCCACTGCACCCGCCGCCCGGTAGCGACCTCAACCAAAGTCCCGGTGCGCTCCGGCTCACCAAACGGCGTACCCGGATACTGCGACGTAATCCACCCCGGCACGGTCGACAACCAATA
>NZ_BSDI01000154.1 GCF_027923225.1 Phytohabitans aurantiacus | reverse complement strand
GTGGCCCTCGCGGCCAGGTGTTGACGCCTTGCTCGATCTTGCCGATGAGGTTGGCGGTGATGGGCCCGTCGGGGTCGCATTTGTCGGCGAGGTAGAGGTTGCAGGCGTCCGCGAGTTCCTCGCGTGACATCGGTACCTCGGGGTCGGCAGGTGAGCGTAGTCGTTCCCTGGCCTCGCGGAAGCTTGCGTTGGGTAGGCCCTTGCGGCGGC
>NZ_BSDI01000153.1 GCF_027923225.1 Phytohabitans aurantiacus | reverse complement strand
CAGGTCGCTCCGGATCCGGAGCCGGCGCCGGCGTTCTTCGTGGCCACTGAGGACAATGGTGGTTCGGACCGGCCGGATGTCATCGAGATCCGGGTGCCGGGTCTGCCGCAGCGCGGTACTTTCCAGTGCGCGGCGTGGGCTGGTGACGGTTCGCACCGTCCGCCGATGATGCAGCGGGCCAACCAGATCCCGGCGTTCGACTCGGTTCGGGTCAACGTCC
>NZ_BSDI01000152.1 GCF_027923225.1 Phytohabitans aurantiacus | reverse complement strand
CCTCGCCAACGCGCAGGGCGAAGACGTGGTGGCCGGCATCCGCAACACCGTGCCCCTGCAGGACCTGGAACGGCTCGACAAGACCTCGTACGACCTGCTCATGTCGATCATGGCGACGCTGGAGGGGCACTACCGCGACCTGTGCGACATCGAGTTCACGATCGAGCGCGGCAAGCTGTGGATGCTCCAGACGCGGGTCGGCAAGCGCACCGCGGCGGCGG
>NZ_BSDI01000151.1 GCF_027923225.1 Phytohabitans aurantiacus | reverse complement strand
GAGAAGCGGGCTGAGCAGACGCGGGCGTTCACGTTGACCAACAACGGTGATGGCCGTTTCCGGGTCACCGGCTGGCTCGACGCCGAAGCTGCCGCGATCGTCGACGCCGCGTTGGATCCGCTGTGCAAGCCTGACCTTGACCGCACACCGGCCCAGCGGCGGGCCGACGCCCTCGTGGAAATCTGCCGACTCGCCCTGCGCACCGAACAACTGCCGGACAACGG
>NZ_BSDI01000150.1 GCF_027923225.1 Phytohabitans aurantiacus | reverse complement strand
TGCAACAACCCAAACTCCCGGTTGTTGACCATCTCGTGCTCCTGACGCTCCCGCAACGCCTCCACCGTCAACCGCAACTGCTGCTCCACCTGATTCATCGGATGGTTAAACAAATCAGCCACCCGCGAATGCACCCGCAACACCGTCTGCGCCACCGACAACTCATACTCCCGAGGCGCCAACTCATAATCCACAAACGTCCCCGGCAACCGCACCTCACCCGCATGACCGGA
>NZ_BSDI01000149.1 GCF_027923225.1 Phytohabitans aurantiacus | reverse complement strand
CGTGGCCTCCATGGTCATCGTTGCTCAGCAGCGTCGATCATGGATGCCCTCGCGTCTGTTTGCTGTCCCCTATCCCTTGGAATCGATCATCTAGGGCGACCACCATCGCGGGTAGCCGCCCGCACACTGGGCAGAACCGATGTGTCAACGACGGCTGAAAACTGAGCAGGTTGCGACGGCTGAAAACTGAGCACCTGGGTTGATGGTTTGTCCTACTTGTTGCGGTCTTTAGCGA
>NZ_BSDI01000148.1 GCF_027923225.1 Phytohabitans aurantiacus | reverse complement strand
ATGTGGTACCGGTGGCGCGAGCGACCGAGCAGTTGCTGGAGCAGACCGATTTGCTGGTGGTGGGTGGCCCGACGCACGCGCACGGAATGAGCCGGGCCACCACTCGTGACGGGGCGGTGACCGATGCCTACAAGCACGGAAGCCCCCTGACTCTTGACGCCGATGCCGAAGGGCCGGGCCTGCGGGACTGGCTCGACGCACTGCCGGCGACGATGCACGCGAAAGCGGCGGCATTCGACACCCGCGTCGACATGCCGGCGTGGCTGACGGGCCGGGCTGGCAAGGGCATCGCAGGGCAGTTGCGCAAGCACCACCTGGCACTAGTGGCAGAACCGGAAAGCTTCCTGGTGACCAGGCAGAACACGCTGCAGGAGGGTGAGACGGTACGCGCCCAGCAGTGGGGACGGCTGCTAGCCGCCACAGCTGGTTGACGTGAGCGTGTCGAACTCGCGCTGTACGTAGCGCGCGAGTGCTG
>NZ_BSDI01000147.1 GCF_027923225.1 Phytohabitans aurantiacus | reverse complement strand
TTCGTCGGTTGCCGGGGAGGTTGCCGGATGGGTCGGTGTACCGGGTTGTGGACTCTGCTGGCGCAGATGAGGTGCTGGTGGTTCCGGATGGTCGCGCGGCGGGTCCGTTGCTGTTCAACCCCGACAGTGGGGTGGTTCGTCCGGTGGCGACTGGGTTGGTGACGGATGGTTTGAACGCGTCGCGGGTGACGATGGCGCGGGTGGCCGGGGATCGGGTGGTGTGGTTCGTGCAGGGCCGGCGGGGTGGGAGCGTGGTTCGGGAGGCGTGG
>NZ_BSDI01000146.1 GCF_027923225.1 Phytohabitans aurantiacus | reverse complement strand
GGGGGGGGGGGGGGGGGGGGGGGGGGGGGGGGGGGGGGGGGGGGGGGGGGGGGGGGGGGGGGGGGGGGGGGGGGGGGGGGGGGGGGGGGGGGGGGTGGGGGGGGGGGGGGGGGGGGGGGGGGGGGGGGGGGGGGGGGGGGGGGGGGGGGGGGGGGGGGGGGGGGGGGGGGGGGGGGGGGGGGGGGGGGGGGCGGGGGGGGGGGGGGGGGGGGGGGGGGGGGGGGGGGGGGGGGGGGGGGGGGGGGGGGGGGGGGGGGGGGGGGGGGGGGGGGGGGGGGGGGGGGGG
>NZ_BSDI01000145.1 GCF_027923225.1 Phytohabitans aurantiacus | reverse complement strand
CACGGAACAAGGTCGAACTGGTGTTGACCCCGACCAGCGCTTCCTGGGCCAACCCGATCGAGGCCCAGTTCGGCCCACTACGCGCCTTCACCATGGCCAACTCCAACTACCCCAACCACACCGTCCTGGCCCGCGACCTGCACACCTACCTACGCTGGCGCAACGCCAACGCCCGCCACCCCGACGTGCTGGCCGCACAACGCCGCGAACGCGCCCGCATCCGCAGCGAACGCCAACAACGCTGGGGCCGACCCCGCACCAAGGCGGCCTGACGACCAGACCCGGTGAACGTTCATGGTCACCGCACTAG
>NZ_BSDI01000144.1 GCF_027923225.1 Phytohabitans aurantiacus | reverse complement strand
ACCCGCCTACACCTCGGCGGCTACCAAACCCCACTACCCGGCCGCAACTCTCCCACCTGACCCACACATCAGACAGGAGAGCCGAATGCACGTGGTTGGATCTCTTTTCCGCATGTCTTTGCCCTTGATCCATGCAGATCTCCTTGATCGGCGCTGCCGATTTCGCCCTCGCGGTCGCGACGACCGGCGCGGGCGTGGCGCCCGGCACGATCGCACTCGCGGCTCTCGTTGATCGGCGTCCGCGCCACCTCAAGGACGCGCGCCAGATCTTGGCGCTCCACCGTCGTCCTGGCGAGCTCAACCGGTGGTTGCAACACCGAGTAGTTGGGCCATTTTGTCAGCTGGGTTGGCCCAGCCGAGGGTCATTCGGGGTCTTGTGTT
>NZ_BSDI01000143.1 GCF_027923225.1 Phytohabitans aurantiacus | reverse complement strand
GATGTACAACTCACCGGGGATCCCCACCGGCACGGGGGTGTAGCCGCCGTCGAGCACGTACGCCCGATGATTGGCCATCGCCCGACCGATCGGCACGGTGGACTCGCCGGGGGCGCACCGGTGGGTGGTGCACAGCACTGTCACCTCGGTCGGGCCGTATCCATTGTGGAATTCGACATCCGGGCGGCTCCACCGCTTCACCAGCTCCGTGCCGCACGCCTCGCCGGCCACGACGACCATGCGCAGGCTGGGCAGGTCGGCGGTGGCGTCTACCCGGGCCAGGACCGCCGGCGGCATCGACGCCACCGTGATGCGTTCGCGTGCCATCAGGGCGGTCAGCTGCTCGGGGTCGTGGAGGTGCTCGCGGGGAGCGCACACCAACAGGGCGCCGCTGGCCAACGTCGCG
>NZ_BSDI01000142.1 GCF_027923225.1 Phytohabitans aurantiacus | reverse complement strand
CCGGAGATCCGGTGACCACCGGCCCGGAGTTTTCATGTCCACCAGCCCGGAGCGAACTGTCCGCCAGCTCCGATTTTTTCGTGTCCGCTGGCACCTGGCCCGGCGGGCCAGCCACAGGTGAGTGAAAGAGGGGCAACCCAGCCCGCGCCGTCCTTCCCCCGGCGCTGCCGCCCGCCCGTGACGGCGTGTCGCCACGCCGTGTGCGCCGATCAAGGGCGTATGCACGTGGTTGGATCTCTTCGCCCGCGCGCGTCCGCCCCCAGGCCAGCCAGCACGGCGTGTCGCCACGCCCTGCGCGCCGATCAAGGTCGAATGCACGCGGTTTAGAGAGGCGGTTTCAGGGGGTCAGTGCAACGAGGTGCTGGTTGAGCTTCTGGGCTGGAGTATGCCAGTTCAGGGTTTGTCGTGGCCGTCGGTTG
>NZ_BSDI01000141.1 GCF_027923225.1 Phytohabitans aurantiacus | reverse complement strand
ACCCGCCTACACCTCGGCGGCTACCAAACCCCACTACCCGGCCGCAACTCTCCCACCTGACCCACACATCAGACAGGAGAGCCGAATGCACGCGTTTTGATCTCAAAACCGTGTGCGTTTGGCCTTGGTCAACGCAGATGCCCTTGATCGCTGTTGCGGGCGCGGGCGTGCGCGTGCGCGGTACTGCGGGCTTGGACCGGTCGGTGGTCACGGCCGTCCGAGCCGTCGCGCTGCTACGTCGCCGCGCCGGTTTTGCCGCGCTTGGCCGAATGGTCCGGCGTTGCCAGGCCGCGCTTGGGTCCGGCGTGGATGTTGCTACGCGCGTGCCGTGCGGCCCGCGGTGCTGGTAGCGGAGATCTTGGCGCTCCACCGTCGCCATAGGCGGTTTCAAGATCTGGCTGCAACACCCACGTTTCTGCAGGTAGGAGTGGGTTGTGGCAGAGAGATTGTCCGCGTTGGAGC
>NZ_BSDI01000140.1 GCF_027923225.1 Phytohabitans aurantiacus | reverse complement strand
GAACCCGACGTTCGACGTGAGTGTCTTCGACACGTTCGCGACGTTGGCCAGCGGCGCCCTGTTGGTGTGCGCTCCCCGCGAGCACCTCCACGACCCCGAGCAGCTGACCGCCCTGATGGCACGCGAACGCGTGACCGTCGCCCACCTCCCACCGGCCGTGCTGAGCCTGCTGGACCCGCAGGCGGCGCCGCCCGAACTGCGGGTACTCGTCGTGGGTGGCGAGTCCTACCCGGCCGCCCTCGCCGACCGGTGGAGCCGTCCGGGACGCGAGTTTCACAACAGCTACGGGCCCACTGAGACCACAGTGGACTGCCTCGACCACCGTCACGTCGAGGGCCGGGCCGCCTTCGGTGGCGGGACGCCGATCGGTCGGGCGATGGCCAATCATCGGGCGTACGTGCTCGACGGCGGCTACACCCCCGTGCCGGTGGGGATCCCCGGTGAGTTGTACATCGCCGGCACCGGTGTGACCCGTGGCTACGCCAACC
>NZ_BSDI01000139.1 GCF_027923225.1 Phytohabitans aurantiacus | reverse complement strand
CTAGATGATCGATTCCAAGGGGTCAGTGGTCGTAGGCGGTCAGGGATCGCATGATCGGTTGGCCGGTGTGCCAGTTGTGCCAGATCGCTGCGGTCAGGGCGAGGACGCGTTGCAGGATCCGGACGGCGACGCCGGTGATCGTTCGGCCGCCGTGTTGTTCGAGGTCAAGTTGGTCTTTGAGGGTCTGGTTGACCGATTCGATGCTCTGTCGTACGGCGCGGAGCAGGCCGCGGCCGGGGCGGGCGGGCTCGGTGCGGTACGCGGGTCGTATGACGGTGATACCGCTTTCGTTGAGCCAGGTTTCGGTGTCGCGGTCGCGGTAGCCCTTGTCCACAACCAGGATCAGCCCGTCTGGGTGATGAAACATGTTGGGTTGCAGGGCGACCAGGTCGGCCAGGATCTCGCGTTCGTCGGTCTTGGCGTTGGTCAGGGCGAACGCGACAGGTAGGCCGTGCACGGTGGTTACCAGATGCAGCCGCAGGCCCCAAAACCATCGCGAGTGGGAAGCGCAGTAGCCGTAGCCGGCCCAGCCCGCCAGGTCCGAACGTAGGGCTGTGGCCCGGGACGTGCCGCAAGGTACCGGGGTGGAGTCGGCGATTCGGATCGGATGCCGCCACAGATCGGTGTCGGTCACCAGCACCGCAATGCAGTGGCTGATCTGGGTACTCAGACCGCGTAGCCGCTTGTTGTAGCCCGGCTGCTTGGGCAGGTGCGGGAACAGGTGGATGATCGACTTGCGGGCGTAGCGGACCCAGCGGCTTTCGTTGCGATAGCCCAGCATGGCCTGCATGACCGACACAGTGATCAGCTCGGCGTCGGTGATCTTCGGAGCGATCCCGACCTTCGGCCGCCACCGGTTCAGCTGCGGGGACGCCTTCAATTCGTCGTCGATCCTGACGTAAAGTGCGGTCGCGAGGGTGTCCAGATCGACGTGCACGTGGCCTCCATGGTCATCGTTGCTCAGCAGCGTCGATCATGGATGCCCTCGCGTCTGTTTGCTGTCCCCTATCCCTTGG
>NZ_BSDI01000138.1 GCF_027923225.1 Phytohabitans aurantiacus | reverse complement strand
CGGGTGCCCAGGTTGGTGGTCAGGATGATCACCGTGTTCTTGAAGTCGACGATGCGTCCCTGACCATCGGTGAGCCGGCCGTCTTCGAGGATCTGCAGCAACGTGTTGAACACGTCCGGGTGGGCCTTTTCGATCTCGTCGAACAGGACCACCGAGAACGGCCGGCGCCGCACCTTCTCGGTCAGCTGACCGCCCTCGTCGTAACCCACGTATCCGGGCGGGGCACCGACCAGGCGGGACACCGTGTACCGGTCGTGGAACTCGGACATGTCCAGCTGGATCAACGCGTCCTCGGACCCGAACAGGAACTCCGCCAGGGCCTTGGACAGCTCGGTCTTACCCACACCGGACGGACCGGCGAAGATGAACGAACCAGAAGGCCGCTTCGGGTCCTTCAGACCGGCCCGGGTGCGCCGGATCGCCTTGGAGACCGCCTTGACCGCGTCTTCCTGGCCGACGACCCGCTTGTGCAGCTCGTCTTCCATCCGCAGCAGCCGGGACGTCTCCTCCTCGGTCAGCTTGTAGACCGGGATGCCGGTCCAG
>NZ_BSDI01000137.1 GCF_027923225.1 Phytohabitans aurantiacus | reverse complement strand
TGGGTCACCCATGGGATCACCTCGTCGAGCATGGTGTCGAGGCTCGTGGTGGCCTCATAACCCAACACCTCACGCGCCTTCGTCACATCCGGCACACGCTTCTGCACGTCATACTCGAACGGATCATCAGACACATACCGGAACGGCACATCCGGACCCTTGATCTTCGCCCAGATCACCTCCGCCAACTCCAACACCGTCGTCGACTCCGCCGTCGACAAGTTGAAGTCCTCATTCAACGCCGCCGGATGCTCCATCGCCGCCACGATCCCCGCCGCCAGATCCCCACCATAGGTGTAATGCCGCACCTGGCCACCCTCACCCAAAATGTGCAACGGATCCTGACCCTTCACGATCTTCTGCACCAGATCAGGCACCACATGCGACATCGCCAACTTCACATTCCCCGACAACACCTCAGCCTCACCCAACGCCCGACCCTCACCCACACCCACACAGTTGAACGGCCGCACAATCGTGTACGGCAACTTGTACTGCTCCCACGCCGCCCGCGCGTAATACTCCACCGCCAACTTCTGAAACCCATACGACGACAACGGCGGCGGAACCTTACGCTCGTCACCCTCCTTCGACGGCCAATGCTCCGTCGACTCGAACACCATCGACGACGACATGTACGTCACCTTCTGCAACCGGCCATCCCG
>NZ_BSDI01000136.1 GCF_027923225.1 Phytohabitans aurantiacus | reverse complement strand
GAGCGCTATTCAGAACGTCTGATCGTCCACTGTGGTCAGGGCCACGGGTGTCACTACAGGTGACGGCGGCCGCCCCGGTGTAGATCACCTGGGTTGTGTGGACCAAAGAGATCAACGAGGGGCAGCCGCCGCGCTGTCAGGCTATGACCGGACTACGCGGCGATCAAGTCACCGACCTCGTCGGCGGCGTGTTCGACCTGCTGGACGGGGTGTGGCAGCCAATACGCGGACGGCGCCGGGCGCTCGGACTGTACCGGGCGGTGGTGCTGACCTTGTACCTGATGCGTCGTAACGAGGCGCAGGCGGTGGCCGCCGAACTGTTCGGCTGCTCCCAGTCCACAGTGTCCCGGATCGTGCGCCGGCTGCGGCCACTGCTACGGCAGGTCACCGCGGACTTCGCCGGCCAGATACGTCAGCAAGCCAAACGATCGGCGGTGCTGGTCGACGGGTTCCTGGCCCCGACCGGCAACCGCACCGGCGTGCCCGAGCTGTTCTCCGGCAAACGCCACACCTGCGGGTTGAACATCCAAGCCGTATCCGACTTGGCCGGTCGCCTGGTCGACACCGGCCTACCGGTACCCGGCGCCCGCCACGACAGCAAAGCCCTGGCCGAGTCCGGCATCGCCGACCGCTGGGCCAACCACCTACGACCGGGCGGACCCGGCATGCTCGCCGACCTGGGCTACCTGGGCACCGCGGCGATCACCGGCACCCGCAAACCCCGCGGCGGCGAACTCGGCCAGGTACGACGTGCCTGCAACCGAGCGATCAACAGCACCCGCGCGGCGGTCGAGCGAGCGATCGCCCACCTGGTCAACTGGAAGGTCCTCGATACCGGCTGGCGCGGACGCCTCACCGACTTTCCCGAAGTCCTACGCACCGTCACCGGACTGGAGATCTACCGAACCTGGGGATAACCACGTTCTGAATAACGCTCC
>NZ_BSDI01000135.1 GCF_027923225.1 Phytohabitans aurantiacus | reverse complement strand
GGAAGTAGGCGTGGTAGTCGTCCACTGTGGAGACGAGTCCTCCGCCGCCGCCGGGGAATGGTGGCGGTTGTAGGCTCCAGCGGCCGTTGGCGGGTTCGTCCCAGACGTGGTATTCGCCGGTGGCCGGGTCGGGGGCGTACAGGGTCGGGAGCCGGTCGATTTTGTCGGCGGGTACGTGGAAGCCGGTGTCGGTCATTCCCAGGGGGTCGAAGACGCGTTCGCGCAGGAATTTGTCGAAGGTTTGGCCGGTGACGCGGGCGACGAGGACGCCGAGTAGGTCGTTGCTGATCTGGTATTGCCAGCGTTCGCCGGGCTGGTAGGCGAGGGGCAGGGTGCCGAGGCGGCGCATCCACTCGTCGGGTTCGGGCATGGGTTCGGGCAGGTTGGGTGTGAGGCCTTGTTCGAAGATGGCGGCCATGATGGGGGTGCCGAGCATGGTCATGTCCATGCCGAGGCCGAAGGTGGAGGTGAGTAGGTCTCGGACGGTGATTGGTCGGCGGGCGGGGACGGTGTCGTCGAGGGGGCCGTCGACGCGGGTCAGTACGCGGCGGTCGGCGAGTTCGGGTAGCCAGGGGTCGACGGGGTCGTCGAGGCGGAGTCGGCATTCGTCGAGTAGGACCATCGTGGCCGAGACCGAGACGGGTTTGGAGGTGGAGGCCATCCGGAAGATGGTGTCGCGGCGCATCGGCGGGCCACCGTCACGGTGCATGGTGCCGAGCGTTTCCACATGTGTCTG
>NZ_BSDI01000134.1 GCF_027923225.1 Phytohabitans aurantiacus | reverse complement strand
GCCGATCGGTCGGGCGATGGCCAATCATCGGGCGTACGTGCTCGACGGCGGCTACACCCCCGTGCCGGTGGGGATCCCCGGTGAGTTGTACATCGCCGGCACCGGTGTGACCCGTGGCTACGCCAACCATCCGGAGTTGACCGCGGAACGGTTCCTGCCCGACCCGTTCGCCACCGAACCCGGCCAACGCATGTACCGCACCGGCGACCTCGTGCGCTGGCACGACAACGGCACCCTGGAATTCCTGGGCCGCAGCGACCGGCAAATCAAAATCCGCGGCATCCGCATCGAACCCGGCGAGATCGAACAAGCCCTCCTCGACCACCCCCACGTAACCCAAGCCGTCGTCACCACCCACGGCCACAACACATTGGCCGCCTACGTCGTCACCAACCCGACCACCACCTTCGCCTTCGACGAAGCCGTCCTGCGCGCCCACCTGATCGACCAGCTACCCACCTACCTGATCCCCGCCACCATCACACCCCTTGCCGCACTGCCCTACACCACCAGCGGCAAAGTCGACCACCAACGCCTGCCCGACCCCACACCCACCGACCGACACCACCAACCCCCGAAAACACCCACCGAACACACCCTCGCCACCATCTGGCACCACCTCCTGGACATCCCCACCGACCAGATCAGCACCCAACACAACTTCTTCACCCACGGCGGCAACTCCCTGCGCGCCATCCAACTCATCTCCCGCATCCACGACACCCTGGGCCACCACATCGACCTCCGGCAGGT
>NZ_BSDI01000133.1 GCF_027923225.1 Phytohabitans aurantiacus | reverse complement strand
CGCCGAGCACGAGGCCCTACACGCGATGACCCAACCGGTCACCGCACCCCTGAAAACCAGCTAACCAACTCTCCACCAAACCCGGGGCTTGACAGGTTGGCCCAGCCGAGGGTCATTCGGGGTCTTGTGTTGAGTTCGTCGGCGACGTGGTCGAGGCCGGCCTGGTCGATGGTGGTGAAGTCGAAGCGGCCTTTCGGGAAGTACTGGCGTAGTAGGCCGTTGGTGTTCTCGTTCGATCCGCGTTGCCAGGGGTGGTGGGGGTCGCAGAAGTAGACCGGGCAGCCGGTGGCGATGCTGAACTGATGGTGGGCGGCCATCTCGGTGCCTTGGTCCCAAGTCAGCGAGGCCCGCAGCCGTTGCGGTAGCCAGGCCATCGCGTGGGCCAGTTGGGTGGCGACATGTTCGGACAGTTTCCCGCCGGGTAGCGCGACGAGGATTACGAACCTGGTCGTGCGTTCCACCAGGGTGGCGATCGCCGAGTTGCCGCCGCCGCGGCGAGTGCCTTCGAGCAGGTCGCCTTCCCAGTGCCCGGGGACCGCCCGGTCAGCGGCCTCGGCCGGGCGTTGGCTGATGTTCAACCCGAGCCAGGGCCGTTGCGAGCGGATCGCCCCAGCGGCCTGCGATCGGTGGCGGCGGGCGGCTCGGCCGGACCGCAAGGCCACTTGCCGGGTCAGCTCGGCCCGCAGGTTCCCGCGGGTCTGCAGGTAGATCGCCTGGTAGATCGTCTCGTGCGACACCTGCATCTCCTTACGGCCGGGAAACTCGATCCGCAGCCAGGCCGCGATCTGTTGCGGCGACCACCGCTGCCGTAACCCTGTCAGCACCAGCTCCCGCAACACCGCATCCGTCGCCAGCCGGGCCGGCCGGCGTGCCCGGCGATGCCGTAACCAGGACGCCCAGTCCGCCGCCGATGGCAGATACCGCTGGCCGTACCTCTCGTACCGGGCCACCTCCCGCGACACCGTCGACGGCGCCCGCCCCAAACACCGGGCGATCTGCCGGATCGACTCACCCGCCGCCCGACCCAACCCGATCCGTTCCCGCTCCAACGCGGACAATCTCTCTGCCACAACCCACTCCTACCTGCAGAAACGTGGGTGTTGCAGCCAGATCTTGAAACCGCC
>NZ_BSDI01000132.1 GCF_027923225.1 Phytohabitans aurantiacus | reverse complement strand
AGCATGTCGACGGCGGCTCGTCCGGCGGCTGCGGTGGGGTTGGCGACGGTGGTGAGTTTGGGGCGGGTGAGGCGGCTGAGGGTGATGTCGTCGATGCCGATGACGCTGATGTCGGTGGGGACGTGGAGGCCGAGGTGGTGGAGGCCTTCGATGAGTCCGATGGCGATGAGGTCGTTGTAGCAGAGGACGGCGGTGGCGCCGGCGCGGGTGATGTTTTCGGCTTGGTGGTGGCCGCCGTGTTCGGTGGGTGGGTTGGGGCCGAGGATGGTGAGTTGGGTGTTGTTGGTGCGGGTGGCGGTGGTGGCGGCGCGGCGGATTTCGCGGTTGGTCCAGGAGCCGCGGGGTCCGCCGAGGAGGGCGATGTGGGTGTGGCCTAGTGCGGTGAGGTGGTCGATGGCGTGGCGGGTGCCGGTGGCGACGTCCATGACGACGGTGGGTAGGCCGGTGATGTGGCGGTTGATGACGACGAGGGGTACTTCTCGGCTGAGTTGTTCGATGAGGCTGTTGTTCATGCGGGGGGAGCACAGGAGTATGCCGTCGACTTGTTTGGCGAGGGCGTGGACGAGGTCTTCTTCGACGGCGGGGTCTTCGTTGGTGTCGGTGACGAAGATGTGGTAGTCGCGGTGTCTGGCTTGGCTTTCGGCGGCTTTGATCAGGGGTGGGAAGAAGGGGTTGGCGATGTCGGCGACGATGAGGCCGATGTTGTGGGTTCTTCCGGTGATCAGGGCGCGGGCGGCGCGGTTGGGTCGGTAGCCGAGGTGTTCGGCGCAGGCCAGGACGCGGTTGCGGGTGTCGGGGTTGACCAGGTGGGGTGCGGAGAAGGTGCGCGAGACGGTGGAGATGTGCACGCCGGACGCGCGGGCGACGTCGCGGATGGTGGCGGGCACAGCGGCGTCTCCATTCCTGCTCGTGTGGTGGTCGTCACTGGGATCGGCCAATTAATGCAAACGGTTGC
>NZ_BSDI01000131.1 GCF_027923225.1 Phytohabitans aurantiacus | reverse complement strand
CTAGTGCGCTGACCAGAAACGTTCACCGGGTTTGCTGACACGCCGGGCGTGGTCGGTCGGTTCCGGTTAGATCGCCTGCACGCTCGATAGCGAGCACATCGCTATCGAGCGTGAGGTGGGTGGATGGCTGAGCCGGTACGAGCACGGCGGCTGACCGACGAGGAAGGCCGCCGGCTGCAACAGATCGTGCGGCGGGGCAAGCACGGCACGATCCGGGTCCGCCGCGCCATGATCATCATGGCGTCGGCGTCCGGGACACCGGTGCCGGCGATCGCACGCCTGGTCGCGGCGCATGAGGACACCGTCCGGGACGTGATCCACGCCTTCAACGAGATCGGCCTGCGTGCACTGGACCCTAACTGGGCGGGAGGCCGTCCCCGCCGAATCACCACCGACGACGAAAAGTTCATCGTCGCGACGGCCACCGGGCGGCCCAAGACGGTGGGCCGCCCGTTCACCCGCTGGAGCATCCGCAAACTCACCGACTACCTGACCACCAACCCCGACCGGCGGGTCGTCGTCGGCCGGGAACGGCTACGGCAGTTGCTGCGCGAAAACGGTATTACGTTCCAACGCACCCGGACCTGGAAGGAATCCACTGATCCGAACAAGGAAGCCAAGCTGGACCGGATCGAGCAGGTCACCAACGCCTTCCCGGACCGGTGTTTCGCCTTCGACCAGTTCGGACCGCTGTCGATCCGCCCGCACCACGGCAACTCCTGGTCGGCAAAGACACGCCCGGACCGGTTGCCGGCCACCTACACCCGCACCCACGGCATCCGCTACTTCCACGGCTGCTACAGCCTCGCAGACGACCAACTCTGGGGTGTCATGCGCCGCCGCAAAGGCGGCGACCACACCCTCGCGGCGTTCAAGACGATCCGCGCCGCCAGGCCGGACGGGGCACCGATCTACATCATCTGCGACAACCTGTCCGCGAACACCACCCCGGCCATCCGGGCCTGGTGCGCACGGAA
>NZ_BSDI01000130.1 GCF_027923225.1 Phytohabitans aurantiacus | reverse complement strand
GGCGGTTTCAGGGGGTCAGTGCAACGAGGTGCTGGTTGAGCTTCTGGGCTGGAGTATGCCAGTTCAGGGTTTGTCGTGGCCGTCGGTTGAGTTGGGCGGCTACGGCGTCGAGGCCGGTCTGGTCGATGGTGGTGAAGTCGAACTTGCCTTTGGGGAAGTACTGGCGTAGTAGGCCGTTGGTGTTCTCGTTGGTGCCGCGCTGCCAGGGGCTGTGGGGGTCGCAGAAGTAGACCTGGCAGTCTTCGACCAGGCCGAATTGGGCGTAGCCGGCCAGTTCGACGCCCTGGTCCCAGGTCAGGGACCGGTGTAGCTGGGCCGGGAGCCGGCCGAACAGGGTACGGATCACCGCGATCACCTCTGGGCTGGACCGGTCGGTGGGTAGGGCGCCGAGCATCACGAACCGGGTGCTGCGTTCGGCGAGGGTGATGATCGCGGAGCGTTTGTAGGCGCCGATGAGCAGGTCGCCTTCCCAGTGCCCGGGTATCGCCCGGTCGGCGACCTCGGCGGGCCGGGCCGAGATGTGCACCTGTTCGGTGACCCAGGGCTTGCCTCGGATCGCGGACCGGGCCGCGAGCGCCGCCCGCGACTGGGAGCGGCGGGCCCGCTGACCGGTACGCAGCGCGTCATTGACCAGCTCGCGTAGGCTGCCCCGCGCTTGCAGGTAGATCGCCTGGTAGATGGTCTCGTGCGACACCCGCATCCCCGCGTCGCCGGCGAACTGTTCGCGTAGTTGAGCAGCGATCTGCTGCGGACTCAATCTATCGCGCAGCCCGGCTACCACCGCCGCCCGCAGCGGTAGGTTGGTGGCCAGCTTGCGGGGCTTGGGCCGACGCCGCCGCGGTCGTGTCTTGTCTTGCGCCCAGTCCGCCCGGTACCCCACCTGGTACCGGCCACGCCCGCCGGCCTCACCCCGGCGTGGGTTTTTCACCCCGTGCCGGTGCGAATGGTTCCGGTCCACCTCCCGTCCCACCGAACTACGATGCACCCCGATCGTCCTGGCGATCTCCGCGCAGGACTTGCCTCGGCCCCACATGTTCTCGATCACCCGCCGCAGATCAGCGGTGATCACTCCCGCACGTGCCATACCAGCAGCCTCCCAAGATCAGCCCTCTGTTGCACTGACCGGTGGAGACCGCC
>NZ_BSDI01000129.1 GCF_027923225.1 Phytohabitans aurantiacus | reverse complement strand
TAGTAGGCCGACGTGTCGATCGTCGCGGCCAACGACGGCGACGCCGACGCCACGACAACCGCGGACGGCACCGCGAGGGCGGCGATCGCGAGCGCCAACCACCGCCTGGGGTTCTTGAGCATGGGGAAGACCTTTCGTGGGGGGTAGGAGGGTCAGCCGACCGGGTTCCAGCCGTCCGAGCCGGCGAGATACCTCTGGGGCGTGTAGTTGGGCGCGTCGGCGTCGGAGAGCTGCGGCCGGTTGCTGTTCGTACCGGCGCCGGCGCCGTTGTTCCGGTACTCCCGGAAACGCGCGTTCTGCCAGACGTTCGACGACATGTTGGTCCACGGCTGCGCGGTGTTGATGTGCGCGCCGAGGGTGGATTCGCGGTACAGCACCTGCGCGTCCGGACCCCACGGGCGGCCGAGGCTGCTGGAGTTCGCGGCCGCTGAGCTGGTCAGGTTGCACCGGTAGAACAGGAAGCCGTACGCCCGCGTGGCCGGCGTGCGCGCCGCGGTGACGGGGCCACCGGTCGAGCGCTTCTCGTGGATCTGCGAGCTGTGCATGACGGCGATGCCGTCGCCGAAGATGAAGTCGACGGTGCCCTCGATGTAGGAGTTGCGCACATACGATCGGGCGGTCGCCCCGACGAGGAAGGTGTCCTGGTCACCGAGCAGCCGCACGTTGGTCAGGATCGACCGGTCCGAGTTGAGATACAGCGCCACCGCCTGGTGCCCCGCCTGGTTGGCGTGCGCCGCCTCGTCGAAGTCGTTGGAGACGGTCAGGTTCGTCGCCTGGAACCCGCGCCCGGACACCGTCGCGGTGGCGCTGCCGTTGGTGCCGTACGTCGTGCCGTCGGGCTTGAGGGTGCCGGCCGAGTGGTTTTCGACGAGTACGACGTTGGACGGGCCCGCGCCGAGGCCTTGCAGGTGAAGGTTCGTCTTGTTCGACGGCACGGAGAACACGCCACGGTAGGTGCCCGGCTTGATGGCGATGGTGATCGTACTCGCGCTGTTGGCGGGCGCGGCGTTGATGGCGGCTTGCACGGTCGTGTGCTGCCCGCTGCCGTCGGCGGCCACCACCATCGAACCGGCGGGCGGCGTGGTGGACCCACCAATCTTGTGCATCATCCACTGCTGGTTGGTGCCATCGGTGTCGGTGTACTGCGAGATCCGCCCACCGTCCGCAGTGGACCACTCCCACACATCCA
>NZ_BSDI01000128.1 GCF_027923225.1 Phytohabitans aurantiacus | reverse complement strand
ACTTCTTCACCCACGGCGGCAACTCCCTGCGCGCCATCCAACTCATCTCCCGCATCCACGACACCCTGGGCCACCACATCGACCTCCGGCAGGTCTTCGGGAGCCCGACCCTGGGCGCGTTGGCCGAGCTGATCGACGCGGAGCAGCGCCGGCGGGTCGAGGCGGAGGTGGCCGCGCTGTCGGAGGAGGAACTGGACCGGCTACTGGCCGCGGAGTCCGGCTGACCGGCGACCACATCGGACAAGGAGCACAGCGTGAGTGACCAGACGGTCGAGGAGAAGCGCCGGGCCCTGATCGAGTTGCGCCTGCGACGGGCGAAGCCCGAACCCGCGACCGCGGCGGAAGCGCTGACGCGGGTGTCGCGGGATGGGCGGTTGCCGTTGTCGTTTCAGCAGGAGGGGTTGTGGTTTCTGCATCAGTTGAACCCGGGTTCGACGGTGTACACGATCCCGTTCGCGTGGCGGTTGCGAGGCTCGTTGGATGTGGAAGCGCTGGAGCGGGCACTGACCACTGTGGTCGGCCGGCACGAGGCGCTGCGCACGCGGTTCGATTCGGCTGACGGGCGACCTTTTCAGGTGATCGATCCGCCACCGAAGCGCTTTGCGTTGCCGGTCGTCGATCTGGGTGAGCGGCCAGACGCCGTCGCGGAGTACGTCCAAGCCGAGGCGGACCGCCCATTCGATCTGGTGGCGGGTGGGTTGTTTCGTGCTGGGCTGATCCGGCTCGGCGATCGGGACCACGTCTTGACGATGGCGGTGCACCACATCATCGCCGACGGCTGGTCGATCGGCATCCTCACCCGCGAACTGGCCGCCCTCTACGACGGCGCGACCCTTCCGGCGCTGGCCATCCAACCCGTCGACGTCGCCGCCTGGCAACGCACCTCGCCGCGCCAGGGCGAGCAACTGGCCTACTGGCGGGAACGCCTCGACGGGCTGCCGGAGCTGGAACTGCCAGCGGACCGGCCGCGGCCCGCCACCCGCACCTGGAGCGGTGCGTCACTGCAAGCCGACATCGATGCCGAGCTCGGTGGTGCGGCGGCCGACCTGGCCCGAGCCGAGGGAGTGTCGTTCCTGGCGGTACTCCAGGCCGCCTTCCTCGTGGTGCTGGCCCGCTACACCGGTCAGGAGGACCTGGCGGTGGGCTCGGTCTTCGGCGGCCGCACCCGGTCAGAGGTGGAGCCGCTGGTCGGTTACTTCGCCAGCACGCTCGTACTGCGTACCAGCCTGGCCGGCGACCCGGACTTCAGGGCGCTGGCCGGTCGCTGCCACGACACCGTGCTTGGGGCGAGCGCTCACCAGGACGTACCGTTCAGCCTCGTCGTCGACGCGCTCAAACCGGAGCGCGACCCGAGCCGCAACCCGCTGTTTCAGGTGAGCTTCTCCTTCCAGCCGGCGGGCTGGTCGACGGGGCAGTTCGTCCTGGGCGGCGTCCCGGCGGAACCGCTGCCCGGCACCACGAGCCAGTCGCGCTTCGACGTCGCCGTCGCGGTCAGCCAACTCCCGGACCGGCGGCTGCGGGTGTCGGTGGAGTATTCGACGGAGTTGTTCGATCAGAGCCGGATGCGGCGCTTGGTGGAGCATCTGGAGTTGGTGTTGCGGCAGGCGGTCGGTGATCCTGGCCGGCGGTTGAGCGAGTTCCGGTTGTTGTCCGATGAGCAGGCGCTGCGGATGGTCGAGGACTGGAACCCAGTGCCGGCGCCGGTCGCGGACGGTTCGTTGTTGCGGGATCTGATCCTCGAGCAGATCGGTTCGCGTCCGGAGGCGCCGGCGGTGCGGTTCGGCGATTCCGAGATCTCGTATGGGGAGTTGGGTCGGCGCGCCTGCAGGTTGGCGTGGGTGTTGCGGCGTGAGTGGGGTGTGGACGCGGAGTCGGTGGTGGGGATCCGGCTGGAGCGGGGGATCGACCTGATCGTGGCTCAGCTGGCGGTCACGTTTGCCGGTGGTGCGTGGCTTCCGTTGGATCCGTCGCATCCGGTGGAGCGGTTGCGGTATCAGGTGGAGGACGCTGGTGCCGTCACGGTTATCACCGAAAGCGACCTGCTCGCGTCCGGGACCGACGATGGGCCGCCACCGGTGCGCACGCGTCCGGACAACTTGGCCTATCTGATTTACACGTCGGGTTCGACGGGGCGTCCGAAGGGTGTGCTTGTCACCCATCGCAACGTGACGGATTTCGTGGTCTCTGCGCGGGAGTTGTTCGGCCTCACTCCCGCGGATCGGGTGTTGCAGTTCGCGAACCCGACGTTCGACGTGAGTGTCTTCGACACGTTCGCGACGTTGGCCAGCGGCGCCCTGTTGGTGTGCGCTCCCCGCGAGCACCTCCACGACCCCGAGCAGCTGACCGCCCTGATGGCACGCGAACGC
>NZ_BSDI01000127.1 GCF_027923225.1 Phytohabitans aurantiacus | reverse complement strand
TGTTCCGGACCGGGTTTGATGGAGACATCGAAACCTGGGAGGAACACCGGTAATGCCCGCACCGAAGAAGTACGACGATGAACTGCGTGAGCGCGCGACCCGGCTGGCCCTGGACGCCCGGCGTGACCCGGCGTCGGCGGCTGGTGCGATCCGGCGGATCGCTGATCAGCTCGGCGTTCATCCCGAGGCGTTGCGCACCTGGGTGAAGAGGGCCGAGACCGAGGCGGGACAGCGGCCGGCCACCAGCAGCAGTGACGCCGAACGTATCGCCGCGCTCGAGCGGGAGAATCGCGAGTTGCGGCGGGCGAACCAGATCCTGAAGTCCGCGGCGTCTTTCTTCGCGGCCGAGCTGGACCGTCCACCGCGATGAAGGTCGCGTTCGTCGACTCGCAGAAGGAAGAACACGGCGTCCAGCCGGTCCTGCAGGCGCTGGAAGGCACGCCGGCGCAGATCGCACCGTCGACCTACTACGCCGCCAAGACCCGCTGCGCCAGCGCCCGATCACGACGCGACAGCGAACTGACCGAGATGATCAAACAGATCCACGCCGAGAACTACGGCGTCTACGGCGCCCGCAAGATCTGGCACGAGCTGCGGCGACGTGGTGTGCCGGTGGCCCGCTGCACCGTCGAACGGCTGATGCGCGCCGCCGGACTACGCGGCCTGCTGCGCGACAAGTCACCACGCACCACCCGGCCCGCACCCGAGACCGACCGGCCTCGTGACCTGGTCAAACGCGACTTCACCGCCACAGCACCGAACCAACTGTGGGTCGCGGACCTGACCTACGTGCGCACGAGCGTCGGCTGGGTGTACGCCGCGTTCGTCCTCGACGTGTACTCCCGCATGATCGTCGGCTGGCAGGTTTCCACCAGTCTCTACACCGACCTGGCCCTCGACGCGCTGAAAATGGCGCTCTGGCGCCGCCAGAATCAAGGCGCTGACCTGCAAGGACTCGTCCACCACTCCGACCGGGGAGTCCAATATCGAGCGATCCGCTACAGCCAGCGGCTCGCCGAAGCCGGCGCCGTCGCCTCGATCGGCTCGAAGGGCGACTCCTACGACAACGCGATGGCCGAGGCGTTCAACTCCCTATACAAAGCCGAACTCGTCCGCAACCAAGGACCCTGGCGCGGACTCGACGACCTGGAAATGGCCACCGTCGAATACATCGACTGGTACAACAACCGCCGCCTGCACGGCGAACTCAGCCACATCCCACCCGCCGAGCACGAGGCCCTACACGCGATGACCCAACCGGTCACCGCACCCCTGAAAACCAGCTAACCAACTCTCCACCAAACCCGGGGCTTGACACTTTGGTCGAAGGTTG
>NZ_BSDI01000126.1 GCF_027923225.1 Phytohabitans aurantiacus | reverse complement strand
GGACGCCTCACCGACTTTCCCGAAGTCCTACGCACCGTCACCGGACTGGAGATCTACCGAACCTGGGGATAACCACGTTCTGAATAACGCTCCTACTTCACTTAACCCCCATGGCCCGTCACGCTTGTCCGCTTCGATCATGCGCTCTTGAATACCGCCCGCTACTTTCGAGATTGATTCGCCAAGCTCATCAAGGCGCTTCATGAGATTTTCCGTTAACGTCCTGCCAGCTAGATCACCGCCCATACCGCTCTTGGGTACGACCTGTACGGTAACTTCAGACATATGAACTCCGGCCTGTGATCAATGAGGTAAGAAGAGGCGGAACGGGAGCCTAGCAGACAGCTGGACCCATGCACAGGTGCTCGTTCGAGTGGTAAGTAGTCGCTATCATGACACATGAAGATAATGATCTTCGTGCACGTCTGATCCCCAAAGATTCGATCAGGTTAGCGGCAGCGTCGCTAGGCGCTCCCACCACATCCCATGCCTGAAATAGGCACCAAGACGTCACCCAAGATGCACATCCGGCGGGTGTTCGTGCAAATGCTGGGGCCGCCGGGCTTAACTGACGGTGAGATGATCGATTGGTATGTAGGAGAAGGTGCGCAGGCTGGTGCCCCGCGCACGGTCTGTTGATCACATTGGGCTGAGGGCCTGCCCCCGATGGATACGCCGATGAGCCTCTACACGTCGCGTGTCGGCGGCGGCGAACGCGACTGACGCGTCGCCAGCGCGGTGGGCTGCGGGTCCAGACCTGCGGTGAACGCCGGCCAACCTCACCAAGCCGGTCGACGATCACGGCGACCTTGTTCGACGAGGCCGCCTTCCACACCGAGCCGGCCCCACACGACGTTGAGCCGTTCATCGGCCCGTGGAATGCGACCGCCCCCGAGACGGCGTACCGCAGCGACGACACTCGCAAGCAGCACGAGATCATCCGCGCCTACGAGATCAGCTGGCACTGCGGTATGCACCCAGCCCACCAGAAGCGCCGGCTCCCTCCACCACTGCTCGACGCCCCCGTCCATCAACGCCACGGCGGTGCAGGCCACCACGGCGCGCCGCAACGGATCGTCGAACACCGGCTGGCCGATAACGGGTCTATGTCAACCGGGCTCGTTAGGCGCGTGCAGGCCTCACAGCGATCTGCTCTAGGCCGCAGCTCTCGTACGTGCAGTGCGCTTATTTTCGTCGCACCGCCTTTGGTAAATCTGCGCCGATAGCGATCGGCCCTCGGATCTTCTAGCCACGCCGTGCACCAGACTTCGACGTGTTCGTATCCAAGGTCGCGGTAATGAAGTCGCGGCGACTTCGAGAGCGCTATTCAGAACGTCTGATCGTCCACTGTGGTCAGGGCCACGGGTGTCACTACAGGTGACGGCGGCCGCCCCGGTGTAGATCACCTGGG
>NZ_BSDI01000125.1 GCF_027923225.1 Phytohabitans aurantiacus | reverse complement strand
GATCCGTTCCCGCTCCAACGCGGACAATCTCTCTGCCACAACCCACTCCTACCTGCAGAAACGTGGGTGTTGCAGCCAGATCTTGAAACCGCCCCTGGCGACGGTGGAGCGCCAAGATTCACGACTCGGCAACCGCGCGTGGCCTGGCGGCCGTGGATTTTGGTGGGCCGGCGTCTGGCGGGTCGGGGGCGCGGGTGAGGTGGTCGAGGTGGGTAGCGTGGCCTCGTGAACGACCTGATCGAGAAGGCGCGGTGGATCGCCGACGAGGTGCTCTTTCCTGCTGCGCTGGACGTCGACGGCTCTGGCGTACTGCCGGCGGGCCACCTTGACCTGCTGGCCCGCGAGCGGTTCTACGGCATGGCAGGGCCGACCGAGGCGGGTGGTCTGGCGATACCGGATCTGGCGACCGCTGCTCGGCTGGTCGAAGTGTTGGCTAGCGGCTGCCTCGCGACGACGTTCGTGTGGATGCAGCACCACGGTGCGGTCCGGGCGGTGGCCACTGCGGAGCGCGCCGACCTGAGGGAGGAGTGGCTGGAGCCGCTCTGCCGCGGTGTGCGGCGAGCCGGGGTCGTGCTCGCTGCGCTTCGGCCCGGACCGCCGTCCGTGCGGGCGACCGCCGTGCCGGGCGGGTACCGGCTGAATGGCGCGGCGCCCTGGGTGACCGGCTGGGGAATGATCGATGTGCTGCACGCCGCCGCGCGAGACGAGAGCGACACGGTGGTGTGGTCGCTGATCGACGCGGTGCCTGGGCCGACGCTGGCCGTGCGGCCGCTGCGCCTGGTCGCCGCCGATGCCAGCTCGACGGTCGAGGTGCGTTTCACCGACCACCTCGTACCGGCCGATCGCGTCACGGGCACCCTCCCGTACGCGGACTGGCCCGCCCGCGACGCCGCTGGCCTGAGGATGAACGGCTCCTTCGCGCTCGGTGTCGCCGCACGCTGCGTCACCCTGATGAGCCCGCCCACCGCCGGCCCCGGCACGGCGCCCGGCGGCGCATCCATCGGCGGGCCTCGCGTTCCGGTCGGTGCGGGCAGCGCGCCGGCCCCGGGCGGTGATGGGCCGGGACCTCTTCACGCGGAGCTGGCGAGCCGCCGGAACGCACTCGACGCCGCCACGCCCGAGGAGCTGCCGGCGGCTCGCGCGGCGGCCTCGGAGTTCGCCATGCGTGCCGCGACGATCCTGGCGGCGACGGTCGGCGCCCGGTCTGTGCGGCGCGACGACCATGCCCAGCGGTTGGTGCGCGAGGCGATGTTCCTGCTGGTCTTCGGCTCGCGGCCGGCGATTCGAGCGGAACTTCTGGCCCGCCTCCAGCGGGCGCCCCAAGACTAGGTTCTGTTGCGGGCGGCCGCCGGCGGCGCCGGGTCGTCGCCTGAACCTCGCCTCGCACCCGCAAGGTCCAGGCGGTGGCAGGCCCAGTGCCGGCTGCGTCCGCATGGGCGGCGACCGTCGCGCCAGTGCTCTTGGGCCGTGCCGATCAAGGGAAAATCGCATGGATCATGGCCAAATGCACGCGGTTTTGAGATCGAACCACGTGCATTTGGCTCTTCGCCCCGATGTGTGGGTTGGGGTCGGGTTGGTGATTGGGGCACGCCGTTGCCTGGCCTAGGTTTCGGACTGTCTGACGGTTCGA
>NZ_BSDI01000124.1 GCF_027923225.1 Phytohabitans aurantiacus | reverse complement strand
TCGCTAAAGACCGCAACAAGTAGGACAAACCATCAACCCAGGTGCTCAGTTTTCAGCCGTCGCAACCTGCTCAGTTTTCAGCCGTCGTTGACACCTGTCCGCTGGATGGATCCACATTGGCCCGGCGGTGGCCGTTAGCCTGCCAGTCGCGTTTGCGCTCGGCTTACGCTGACTTGGCCAACACTCAGGTGCGCACGCCGAAACCCGGTCGTACCAACAGAGTTGCGCCAGCGACATCGTCGCGCGGGCCGCATCCGCTGACGTGCCGCTGAGTTAGGCGGATGCCGGCCGGTGGAGTTCGTCGACGAATCTCTTGGCCGCGCGTGTTCTACTGCCGGGTATGAGGCGTCGGGTAAGTCTGATTCTGAGCGTGGTGATGCTCCTTGCCGGGATTGGCGCTGTGGTGGGCCGGCGGTGGTGGCTGAGCCGGCCGCCGTATGGGCCGGACGCACTGGACGTCCAGGCCACGCTTCAACGCGTTGACCAGGCAACCGCGGATGCCGCGCTCAAGCCGGCCAGTACGGTGATCGCTGGCGATGGCGACCAGATTTTCCTGGGACGGGTCAGCTGGGGTCGACCGCCCCACGCGCGGAAGGGCGACTCGTTTCGGATCGTGGTGCTGGACAAGCGCAGCCATCTGATGCCGGGTTTGATCGTGGTGACCTCGGCCCGGCCCGACGATGTGGGTACCGGCTTGGACGACTCTTTGGATATCGCCCAGGAGCGTTACCCGTGGCTGGAAGGGGTCGGCACGCGGGAGGTCGACGGGACGTACTGGACCTCGGGCAGTGCGATCTTCGTATCAGCGATGGACGCGTCGCCGGTGACGTTCCAGACCGTGCTGCGTCCGGCACGCCGCGAAACCCGTTCTGAGCACCGGGTGGCCACCGCACCCGCAGCGGTTCTGGACTTGCTCGTCGCCCTGATCGGCGTGGGTGCCGACGGTCAGGTCTATTGGGCGAAACGCTTGTTGAACTGAAGACCGGCAGCCAGGTCGATCTCGTCACCGCGACCCGTCCGCCGCTGTCAGCTCGTTCGGGGCAGGCGTTCGGAGATCTTCAGCGCGGCGGCGACTACACAGGCATCCGGTGCGTCGACAGACCGCTCTGGCCCGCCGTACCCGGTCAGGTGGAAGCGGCGGCCGCCCTTTCTCGACGTCGCGGACCGTTACGAGCACGGGTGCCGCCGTCCCCGAACCTCAATGTGAAGACAGGGTTCACCATCGTCTGCTGTGATCAGGTGGCCTTGGGCGGTCCAGCCGGAACCCGCGGCGGCGATGACTGGGGCGATCTCCAGGCTGCAAGCGGTGTGGACGAGTTCGCCCACCAGTCCAGCCAGTAGGCTGCTCCACGCCGATCACCCTCATCCCACGACAAGGACCGGCTCCCTTGCGCCACAAGACGGCGCGCCGGCCGGCTACGCGGTCCGTTCCGCTGTCGGCGCTGGCAGCTCGATTCTGAGCGGGGGTCCTGGCCGCGTAGGATCCCATCCGCGGTCTGTGGCAGCCGTGATGCACCTGGCGACCAGGGTCGGTGTCACCACGCCGCTGGGTGCGTGCAGCCAGTTGTCCGGCCGCGGGACCGGTAGTGATACCAACAGCCTGCCCGCCGGACGGTCCGCGAGCTCGACGGCGAAGCTGAGCGGCGAATCGGCGACGCCCTGGCTGTATGTCGGCTTTCGGCGAACCGTCCATCGGTACGCCACGTTCTCGACCACGATCCGTGCCAGCGGACACGAAAAAATCGGAGCTGGCGGACAGTTCGCTCCGGGCTGGTGGACATGAAAACTCCGGGCCGGTGGTCACCGGATCTCCGGA
>NZ_BSDI01000123.1 GCF_027923225.1 Phytohabitans aurantiacus | reverse complement strand
ATCCCCATGACCTGGGGAATTACATGATCGACCGGGTGGGGAATTACGTGAGCGTCAGACCGCTACAGCTGGGGAATTACGTGAGCGCCGACACCGGGCAATGTCCGAAACAGCACTACAGTGGGTCGCCGAGCAGCTCACCACACTGACGACCAGGAGCCACACGCCATGACCGGCATCCGCCACTTCACCGCCTCCGCGATCGTCCTGGACGACAACGACCGGGCACTGCTGGTCCACCACAACAAG
This sequence comes from Phytohabitans aurantiacus, assembly GCF_027923225.1. Lineage (GTDB taxonomy): Bacteria > Actinomycetota > Actinomycetes > Mycobacteriales > Micromonosporaceae > Phytohabitans > Phytohabitans aurantiacus. The sequence goes on along the minus strand of NZ_BSDI01000123.1, from coordinate 1,644 downwards.
ATTGGCCTATGGCTCTACCCCGGCGGGCACATCGACCCTAACGAGGACCCCGCCCAAGCTGCCCTGCGCGAGGTCCGCGAGGAGACCGGTATCCACGCCGAGGTCGTCACCGAGCACCAGTTCACCCATCCTGCGGTAGCCACGGTCCCGGCACCGTTCACGATCCTGGAGATGGACGTCCAGGACGCCAAAGTCGGCCCGCACCGGCACATCGACCTGGTCTACGTCTGCCGCCCCGTTGCAGGCGACCTCACACCCCAGCAGGCCGAAGTCGCCGCCGCCCGCTGGGTGTCCGCGGCCGACCTCGCCGAGCTACGCACACCAGCTGAGCTGCCCGCTCTCATCGCCGAAGCCATCCGGTGGGCCAAACCGCTGCGCTAGCGACAGATCCTTCGCCAGCTGTTGGTCGACGCCGGGAGATGCTCGTCGTTGCGGGCGGGCCGAGCACCATCGCTGCGGTCGGTCCATCCTGGACCCCCAGCGCAGGGCTGTTCCCCATCTGTTGTCGTGGGCCAGATTAGACGCTGTTACCGGTGCCTACCGCGCTCGCTGTTGCGTAGCGGTCTGCCGAGCCAGCGCACCGGCGCTGCGCCCGGCGTGACCCGGTCGATGCCCGGTCGAGCTGCCGAAGGCCAACCGGGGCGGCCCGGCGGACGCCGACAGGTCCGCCTTGGCCGCGCCGAAGCGGTAGCCGGGACCCGACAAGCGGGGCAGGCGCATCAACCCCGTGAACGGAGGCGGTAGGTCGTTATGGGAACTGTGTACGCCAGCGAGGCCGTCCAGACGGTGGCCGCTCAGCTGGCGTTGGACGAGCACATCACTCTGACCGCCACGGGCCGGTGCCGCACCTGTGATGTTCCCGGACCATGCGCGTGGTGGGAGGCGGCCATGGCTGCGTTCGCACAGACCGGCCGCCTGCCCCGACGCACCCACGGCCTGACCCGTCCGGAACTGGTCGGCGCCCGGCCAGCCGCCATCCGACACCGGGCGTGAAGGTCCACCGACTCGCACCAGCTTCGTTACTCCAGGGCGCGGAACCAACAACGTGACTGAGGCGATCCAACCCGGTTGAACGCGCGGTGCGCGGTGCCCGGGCACCTGATCGCTGGCGACGCGTCATTGCAACAGGCGCACGCCGCCGATACGGAGGTTGATCGTCAGACGCCACTCCGCCAGCGTGGCGCAACGCGGAGTCAGCTGTGGCTGGGTGGACACGCCGCAGCCGCGCGACGACGGAAAGCTCAATCCTCGATCCCTTGATTGCGTGTTAAGGCAACCTGAGGTGTCAGGTACCGGGTTTGATGGAGGCTAGCCGACCTGCTGAATCCGGCGGCATGACCGCCCATTGGCGGGTGCGCGAGCGGAGTCTCCGGGCGCACAGGACTTCCGGCCCTATGGGCTGTGCGCGGATGCGGCGCAGGCTAGTGGTGTGGAGGTGGTTCCCATGAGGGAGTCGATGCGCGCTCTTGTGGTCTACGAGTCGATGTACGGCAACACGCACGCCGTGGCCGACGCTATCGGTGAAGGCTTGGCGGCCGGATACCAGGTCGATGTGGTACCGGTGGCGCGAGCGACCGAGCAGTTGCTGGAGCAGACCGATTTGCTGGTGGTGGGTGGCCCGACGCACGCGCACGGAATGAGCCG
>NZ_BSDI01000122.1 GCF_027923225.1 Phytohabitans aurantiacus | reverse complement strand
AGCAGATGAACGTGCGCTCCTCGACCCGTGCGACATCGGACGGGTCGGTGCGCGCCCAGAACGAGTTGGGCTTGCGTGCCGCGTCGAGCCGGACAAGCGTGCCGGCCTCGACCAGTTCATCGGTGAGCCGCCGCCACTCGGCCTCGGAGCCGTCACACCAGACGACCCGGTCGGGTGTGGTCAGATCGGCGACCTCACGAACCCATGCGAGGAGCTTCGGGTGGTGGGTAGGGGCACTGTATCCGCCAGAGGCTCTCGCTATCACCTGCATCGCCCGGCCCTCCCGACGTCATCTACCAAGACCCTAGATAGATGCTAACTTTAGCAACTAGTAAGCTATGCGGGGCTGGAGGTGTCTGGCAATCCTGCAAGTCGACGGTGAGCCACCCTGGCTGGGGAGGATGCGATGGTCCCGCTACACCAGGCCAAGGCGGAGTTCTTCCGCATGCTTGGCCACCCGGTCCGTATCCGGGTCCTCGAACTGCTCGGCGACAAACCCATGCGCCGCGCCGGCATCGTTACCGCCACCCGCGAGGGCAACACCGCCCGGTACGCCCTGCCGGGACCGGACGCGGCAGACCTGATGCGCGCCGCACGCCGGTTCCTGACCGGGTCACTGGCCAACCAGAGCGAGCTACTCGACGCGCTGCACGGTAGAGACGACTCGGCCACCCTCGGCCATCACCCGGACCGAGCCGCGGCATGACCGGGGGCGACTTTCCCATACGGCAGGTGTGTCACGAAGGACAGCGATCATGAAGCCGCCAGCCCAATGCGCGGCGTGGGACGCGTACCGAGCGGTGAACACCGGCCTGCTGCCCGCCTTGCGCGGCAACGGGATCGACAGCGCGGTGGTCAGGTCACAGCTCGGCGCGGTGGCCGTCCGGATCGTGCGGTACTCACCCCTGTGGGGCGTCCATGGCGCGATGCTTGTCGACGCACTACACAGTGCGATGCGCCTGTATCGCCTGGGCGACGGTGACGAGCTCGTGGGCCTGATCCACGACGTTGGCGACCGGCTTTACCTGCTATCGGCCAGCCCCAATCGGCAACACCACAACGGCGAGGATCCCGCGTCACCGTAGTCCCCTCCGGCTCAACCCCGCGTGCGTTCGACGCGCGAACCCTTTGCGAACACACCATCGACCCGGCGTGGCCCGCCGATTCATTCTCTCGTTTGGCGGGCCACGCCGTCCCACCCTCGACTGCCCGCCCGACCAACAAGCCCGCCTGATAGGGGAGACCTGTTGCCGACCGTGACCCGAATCGAACTCGCCAACCACATCGAAGCGGCCTTCGCCCATGGCCCCTCCACCCGTGACAGCCTGCTCGCCTACGCCGTGGGCAGCCACGCCCGACCGGAGATCATCACCACCCTCGAGAACCTGCCCGACAAGCCGTATGGCAGCATCCGCGACCTCTGGTATGACCTGCCCGACGTACCCGTCAACTCATAGTGCAGACCAGATGGCGCAGGGCAGCGCCCAGGGCATCCGGCAACCGACAGCGTCTCCGACCCGGTGCAACAAGCCGGCTACCCGAGTCGGCGAGCACAGTCAGTTTGGCGACTTGCCTGGTCAGGCGGCATCTGACGGTGCTTCTCATTGTGGCTCAGACATCTAAAACTCATGTCGGCTGGGTAGCACGGAGGGCTACGGCCTTCGACGTGAGGTCAGGCGGTGCAGCATGGTTTGGGCTGGCGGGTGGTTAGCTCGGATGCGGCTGGGTCATGTGCGATCGCGCTTCACGCCGTACGAGCGTAGGTGTGCTGATCGCGGTGCCGCCGGCCACTTCATAGCACTGGAACGTCCTGACAAGCTAGCCGACAACCTGCTGAATCCGGCGGCATGACCGCCCATTGGCGGGTGCGTGAGCGGAGTCTCCGGGCGCACAGGACTTCCGGCCCTACGGGCTGTGCGCGGATGCGGCGCAGGCTAGTGGCGTGGAGGTGGTTCCCATGACGGAGTCGATGCGCGCTCTTGTGGTCTACGAGTCGATGTACGGCAACACGCACGCCGTGGCCGAGGCCATCGGCGAAGGCTTGGCGGCCGGATACCAGGTCGATGTGGTACCGGTGGCGCGAGCGACCGAGCAGTTGCTGGAGCAGACCGATTTGCTGGTGGTGGGTGGCCCGACGCACGCGCACGGAATGAGCCGCGCCACCACTCGTGACGGGGCGGTGACCGATGCCTACAAGCACGGAAGCACCCTGACTCTTGACGCCGATGCCGAAGGGCCGGGCCTGCGGGACTGGCTCGACGCACTGCCGGCGACGATGCACGCGAAAGCGGCGGCATTCGACACCCGCGTCGACATGCCGGCGTGGCTGACGGGCCGGGCTGGCAAGGGCATCGCAGGGCAGTTGCGCAAGCATCACCTGGCACTAGTGGCAGAACCGGAAAGCTTCCTGGTGACCAGGCAGAACACGCTGCAGGAGGGTGAGGCGGTACGCGCCCAGCAGTGGGGACGGCTGCTAGCCGCCACAGCTGGTTGACGTGAGCGTGTCGAACTCGCGCTGTACGTAGCGCGCGAGTGCTGGAAGGTCTGGGCAGCGGTCGGGATGGGCGATGATCGTCATGTTGAGGGTGCCGGCGTAGGAGAGTGCGGCGAACGCGATGGTGACGTTGCCCGGAACCACGGTCACTGGGTAGATGGCGGTGACGGCAGTGCCCAGGAAAGTTCAGGCCGACTTCGGGACCACGTATGTTGGTGACGAACGTATTGACCTGCCGCTGGCGGTTGATGAACCAGGCGAACAGTCCCACCCGGGCTAGT
>NZ_BSDI01000121.1 GCF_027923225.1 Phytohabitans aurantiacus | reverse complement strand
GCCGCAGATCAGCGGTGATCACTCCCGCACGTGCCATACCAGCAGCCTCCCAAGATCAGCCCTCTGTTGCACTGACCGGTGGAGACCGCCTCTCCTTTCCGCGTGCGTTCGCCCTTGATCGATGAAGGTCTCCTTGATCGCGGAGGGGCAGCGGCCGCGCTTCCCGAGCCATAGGGTGCCTTCATGACCACGAACCCGGACGGATACGGGCGCCTGGCCGGCGCGCCGATCGCCGCGCTGGGCGGCGAGGCGGGCGCCCTCGCCCGCACTGTCGAGGCGGCCGAACGCCACGGCGCGGCCGGCCAGCTCCCGTTCGCCGCGCTCACCGCCCGCGACGGCGTGGTGATCGGCACGGGCCTCAACACGGCCCTGTCGGACCTCGACCCGTCCGCGCACAGCGAGGTCGTCGCGATCCGCGACGCCGCCCGCCGGCTGGGCTCGCTCGACCTCGCCGGCGCCGTCGTCTACTCCAGCTGCGAACCGTGCGCGATCTGCCGGACCGTCGCGGCCGCCGCCGGGGTCCGAGAGATCGTGTACGCGGCTCGCAAGGAGCTCGTCCCGCTGCCGATGGACCCCACGCCGCGCGCCACCGCCGCGCTCATCGACGCCGTCACCGCCCTGCTGCCCGGCATCGCCCGGCCCGGCACGACCGACCTGACCGACGAGCGCCTGTCCGCACCCTTCCGGTCGTACCTGCGGTCGGCGGCCGCATGACCGAGCGCTCGCGCGAGGGTCAGGCAGCACGTCAGGCCGGCGCCCGACGAAGGGAAGCGGCCGCATGACCCGGCTCGGCTTCAACGTGCCGAACTTCGGCCCGGAAGCCGACCCGGACACGCTGCTGGCCTGGGCGCGGTTCGCCGAAGACAGCGGTTTCAGCACGATCGTCGTCTCCGACCATGTGGCGCCCACTCCCGAGGTGACGGCCCTGTACCCGTCACCGTTCTACGACCCGTTCACCCTGCTCGCCTGGCTCGCCGGTCAGACGACCACCGTCCACCTGGGCACTTCGGTCACCGTGCTCCCGTACCGGCATCCGCTGCTCACCGCCCGGCTCAGCGCCATGCTGCACGTGCTGAGCGGCGGCCGCTTCGTGCTCGGGGCGGGCAGCGGCTGGTCACGCACCGAGTTCGCGGCGCTGGGGCTGGACGCGTCGGCCCGCGGCGCCACCACCGACGCGTACCTGGAGATCATCACGCGCGCCTGGGCTGAGCCGACGGTCAGCGCCGCCCCGCATTTCCACGACGTGGCGACCGGTCCGAACCCGTCCGACGGGCGCGTACCACTCTGGATCGGCGGCGCCGGAAAGGCCGCGATCCGCCGCGCGGCGCGTTTCGCCACCGCCTGGCACCCGATCAACCCGACCCTGTCGTGGCTACGCGACACCGGCCTGCCCGCACTGGCGTCGGCGGGCCGCCCGATGCCGGGCCTTGTACCGCGGATCAAGGCCCGCCTCCAACCCGAGCCCGCTCCCCCGGACCGGCCGCTCGGCGTTGGCACCCTCGACCAGGTCGTCGGCGACGTGGCCGCGCTGGTCGAAGCCGGCGCGAGCGAGGTCATCCTGGACCCGAATCCGGACAGCCCGCGTCCGCGCGACTTCGCCACGGAGAGGCGCCACCTGCTGGAGATCCGCGACGCCTTCCGAGCCCGGAGCCTCTGAGGCGGGACGCTTGCGCTGAGGCACGCGGGCTTCGCCGGAGCATGCCGGCTTTGCCGGGCGCCGTCTGGCGCAGGCGCAGGGTCGCGGAGGGCCCGCCGCGCCCGCGCGGTGGGCCACTGCCGAACTGCCGCTGCCGCCGATGGCCGAGATGTACGGCCGCGGCGCTGCCCGTCTCCGCCCGCAGGCGGCCCGCCGCCCGCAGGTGGCGGCCCGCCGATCAAGCACACTCGCATGGATCAAGGGCAAAAACACGCGAAAAAGAGATCCAACCACGTGCATTCGGCTCTTCGCCCCGATGTGTGGGTTGGGGTCGGGTTGGTGATTGGGGCACGCCGTTGCCTGGCCTAGGT
>NZ_BSDI01000120.1 GCF_027923225.1 Phytohabitans aurantiacus | reverse complement strand
TGTCGACGCCGCGTGAAAACTGAGCCGTAGTCGGCGGGTGAAACCTGAGCACCCTGTGTACGGCTTGGGGTGTGATCAGCGTGGAGGACTGGGCCGAGATTCGGCGTTTGCACCGGTCAGAGGGTGTGAGTCAGGCGGCGATTGCCCGACGGCTCGGGATCTCGAGGAACACGGTTGCTCGGGCGTTGATGTCGGATCGGCCGCCGAAGTATCAGCGGGCGGCGCGGGGTTCGGCGGTGGACGCGGTCGAGGGCCGGATCCGGTCGTTGTTGGCGGAATGGCCGGCGATGCCGGCGACGGTGATCGCGGAGCGGATCGGCTGGACTAGGTCGTTGACGGTTCTGAAGGACAGGGTGCGCCAGCTGCGGCCGTTGTTCGCCGGGGTGGACCCGGCCGACCGTCTGGAGTACGAACCGGGCGAGGTGGCGCAGTGCGATCTGTGGTTCCCGCCGCTGCCGGTGCCGGTCGGCGCCGGTCAGGAACGGGTGTTGCCGGTGCTGGCGATGACGTGCGGGCACTCGCGGGTCACGGACGCGGTGATGATCCCGTCGCGAAGGGGCGGGGACATCCTGGCCGGGATGTGGGAGGTCATCGCCGAGTGGGGCGGGTGCCCGCGGACGCTGGTCTGGGATCGGGAGGCCGCGATCGGCGGGACCGGCCGGTTGAGCGTCGAGGCGGCGGCGTTCGCCGGCACGCTCGGTGTTCGGATCCGGTTGGCTCCGCCTCGGGATCCGGAGTCCAAGGGCCTGGTCGAGCGGCGTAACGGGTTCTTCGAGACCTCGTTTCTGCCCGGGCGCGCGTTCACCTCACCGTTCGACTTCAACACCCAGATCAGTCAGTGGCTGGCGGAGCGGGCGAACATGCGGCATCTGCGCGCGATCGGCGCCCGGCCGGTGGACCGGTGGCCGACCGAGCGGGCCGCGATGGTGCCGCTGCCACCCGTGGCGCCGCAGGTCGGGCTGACCGGCCGGGTCCGTCTGGGCCGGGACTACTACATCCGGGTCGAGGCCAACGACTACAGCGTCGACCCACGGGCGATCGGCCGGTTCGTCGACTGGATCGCCACCCCCGCCCGCGTCGTGGCCAGCTGCGCCGGGCAGGTCGTGGCCGAGCACGACCGATCCTGGACCAACGCGGTCACGATCACCGACCCGCAGCATCGGGCCATCGCGAAGCTGCTGCGTGCTGAACTGGCCGAACGCCGTCCCGCGCACCGCCCCGCGACCCGCGCGCACCCCGACGGCCATGTCGTGGCACTGCGGGCGCTGCCCGACTACGACGCGCTCTACGGCGTCGACTTCGACCCCCGACCCGACGACCAGTCCGACGCCGGGTCCACGATCACCGAAAGGATCTAAATGGCCACCACCACGGCGACCACGCGCGGGAGCACCCCGGCGGTCCACCGCCCACGACCGGATCACCTCGATTCCAAGCTCGCCTACCTCACCCGGGTCTTGAAGACACCTACGATCGGCCGGGTCTGGCAGGACCTCGCCGACACCGCCCGCGACGCGAACTGGTCGCACGAGGAATATCTGACCGCCGTCCTGGAACGGCAGGTCGCCGACCGCGAGTCCGCCGGGAACATGATGCGGGTCCGCACCGCACACTTCCCCGCGATCAAGACCCTGGACGACTTCAACCTCGACCACCTGCCCAGCCTGCGCAAGGACGTCCTGGCCCACCTGGCCACCGCCACGTTCGTGCCCAAGGCCGACAACGTCGTGCTGCTCGGACCGCCCGGCATCGGCAAGACGCACCTGGCCATCGGTCTGGGAATCAAGGCCGCCCAGGCCGGAAACTCGGTGCTGTTCGACACCGCCACGAACTGGATCACCCGCCTGAGCAGAGCCCATCACGCCGGCGCGCTTGAGGCCGAACTCAAGAAGATCCGCCGCTACCGGCTCATCATCATCGACGAAGTGGGCTACATCCCGTTTGACACCGACGCGGCCAACCTGTTCTTCCAACTCGTCGCGTCCCGCTACGAACAGGCCTCGATCCTGGTCACCTCGAACCTGCCCTTCGGCCGCTGGGGCGAAGTCTTCGGCGACGAAGTCGTCGCCGCCGCGATGATCGACCGGCTCGTCCACCACGCCGAGGTCCTCACCCTCGCCGGCGACTCCTACCGCACCAAAGCCCGCCGCGAACTACTCGCTAAAGACCGCAACAAGTAGGACAAACCATCAACCCAGGTGCTCAGTTTTCAGCCGTCGCAACCTGCTCAGTTTTCAGCCGTCGTTGACA
>NZ_BSDI01000119.1 GCF_027923225.1 Phytohabitans aurantiacus | reverse complement strand
CCTCTGGCGTGGCGGTATGGCGGGCAGTGTCTGCCCCGCGTCTCGGTCCGCGTTTGCTCCCGCGTCTCGGAGAGGGGAAACCCGACGAACCAAGAACCGGTGCCATGTTCCGGTGGTGGCCGTCTCACGGTTGATCGGTTGATGTTCTGGTGGTGGAGAGCTGCGCCCGCCGTACCGCGGTGATCACGTCTGGACCGTCAGCCTTCAACGCGCCGAACAGGCCGAGCCGCTCACGTCACCGTGAGCGACGCCGGCAGCCGGACAAGGCGGGTTCAGCGTCGCGACCCGCCTCCCGGTACGACGGGACGGGTCAGCGTTGGGCGGTAACGATGTCGATCAGGCTGGTGAAGCTGTCGTCACCGTGTCCGGCGGTCTGACCTCGTCGGAAGATTTCCAGCAGGGCATCCGGTAGCGCGGGGTCGACCCGCGAATCTCGGGTGGTGTGCGCGACGTGCTCGACGCTTGCCATGCCCATGGCGAGCCGGTCGACGTCGCCGGGGTGTTCGCCGGCGTCGATCCGGTCGGTGTAGAACTCAAGGAAGTACTCCAGGTTCAAGGCGAGCTTGGCGTATGGCAGCATCTCCTTCGCGCTGATGCCGTTGGCCCTGGCCAGCGCCAGGGCGTGCAGCCAGCCGAGCATGCTCGTCCAGAACATGTCCATGTTGAGCTGGTAGTAGAGCGCGGCCAGACCGGGATCGTCGCCCCGGTAGTCGGTTGCGGTGAGCACCTCCAGGGTCTCCCGATGAGCCTCGAACGCCTCACGTGGGCCGCTATAGAACGTCGACGAACCCGGCTTTCCGATACCGGGCGGCGGGACCAGGACGCCGCCGGTCACCTGGGTGGCGCCGTGTTCCGCGGCCCATCGCGCCGCCGTACGGGCCTGATCCGGGGTGTCCGAGCTGAGGTTGACCAACACCCGCCCAGCAAGTGCGGTCGTGGCCGAACCGAGCACGTCGTACACCGCGGCGTAGTCGGTCAGGCTCAAGACCACCAGTTCATTGGCGGCCAACGCCGCCTGGATGGTGTCCGCCCGGACGGCGCCCCGCGCGACCAGGTCGTCGGCCTTGCTCTCGGTCCGGTTCCACACCGTCACCGCGTGGCCGTTGTCCAGAAACGCGCCGACCATCGCTCGCCCCATCGGGCCGAGACCGATCACGGTCACCGGCTGCTTGTTCATTGCCACAACCTCTCTAGAACGAACGCTCTATCTAGCAACCGGAACACTAGCACGAACCTAGAACGAACGCTCTATCCGGTAGAGTGGGGCTAGTGAAGAGGGCGACGACGGACGAGCCGGGCAGCGGCCTGGGCACTCGCGAGCGGATCGTTCGCACCGCATCCCGGCTGATGCAGCGGCAAGGCTACGACGGGACCGGGATCAAACAGATCTCCCAGGAGGCCGGCGCCACCCTCGGGTCGGTCTACCACTTCTTCCCGGGTGGCAAGCAGGAGTTGGCGGTCCAGGCCATCCGGCACGGCGACCACGAGTTCGCGGAGTTCCTGACCCGAATGCTGGACAGCAGGCCAGACCCGGCCGAGGCGGTCGAGACCACCGCTCGTGCCCTCGCCCGAGACCTGCGCCGCTCAGACTGGGTCGACGGCTGCCCGGTCACCGCCACCGCGCTCGGTACCGCCGCTCGGGCACCCGACATCCAGCACGCCGCCGCCGAGGCGTTCGCGCGCTGGCGCGCCCTCGTAGCGGCGAAACTCCAAAAGGCCGGCTTCGACGCCGCAGAGGCCCACGACCTCGCACACACGGTGATCAGCACTCTCGAAGGAGCCGAACTCGCCGCCCAAGTCTCCCGCAACGAGACACCGTTACGACTGGCCGGAACCCACCTCGCCCGGCTGATCCGGACCTACCACAACGCCACGCCATAACGAGACCAGATCCCACAACCGGCGTCTCGGTGCGCGTTTGCTCCCGCGTCTCATTGAGGGCAAGTCCGCCAAGAACCGGATGCATATCGAACTCCGGGTGGCGGGTCCAGGCCCTTTGGGATATGGCCGCGAGGGTAGCGACGAACACCTCGACCGTCGCAGCATCACACCGGCCCAGACCGCCGCGGGTGCCAGGGCCGTTGCGTGTTCGGCCGGCGGTGGCTTGAGCTGGGGTGTTCGGGGTGATTGACCTCTGTGGAGGGTGCATGAGGCGGGTGAGATCACCTAGGTGAGTCAAGTCGGCATGGGGCGCGGTGCCGGAATCACTTCTGGTCCGTTTCCCCATGCCGCTCGCCGAACCCGCCGTACCAGTCTCCCGGTAACGGGCTCTCCACGGAGTCTGCCGTTGGTGTCACACAGCGGTAGCCCATGGGCTGGGGATCTTGTCGCCCCGGTACTGGTACCGCGTGATCGGCACCTTGGCCAGGTTGAACAACTCGATCCCGTCCGCCGTCTGTCAACGACGGCTGAAAACTGAGCAGGTTGCGACGGCTGAAAACTGAGCACCTGGGTTGATGGTTTGTCCTACTTGTTGCGGTCTTTAGCGA
>NZ_BSDI01000118.1 GCF_027923225.1 Phytohabitans aurantiacus | reverse complement strand
TGCCAGCGGACACGAAAAAATCGGAGCTGGCGGACAGTTCGCTCCGGGCTGGTGGACATGAAAACTCCGGGCCGGTGGTCACCGGATCTCCGGACACGCCTGACTGTTGTCGGTGAACAGGCGGGGTCTCTCCCTGCGGTTGGCTCTTGGTTGTCGATCAAGTGCCCGCCGACGTTGGGAGAGACCCCTTGGCGAAGTCTGACAGGGAGATCATGGAGATCTTGGAAGCGTTCGACCTGACACGCTGTGCGCATTCCGCGGCGCGGCTGGCCGGGGTTGATGAGAAGACGGTTGCTCGGTATGTGGCGATCCGGGACGCCGGTGGGGATCCGTTGGTTCGGACGCGGCGGCCGCGGTCGATAGACCCGTTTCTGTCGAAGATCGAGGAGTTGGTGGACCGGTCGCAGGGCAAGGTCCGCGCTGATGTGGTGCATCAGCGGCTGGTCGCGATGGGGTTCGGTGGGACTGAGCGGACGACCCGGCGGGCGGTGGCCGAGGTGAAGACGGCCTGGCGGGCCGGCAACCGGCGCAGTTATCGGCCGTGGGTCGCTGAGCCGGGCCTGTGGCTGCAGGTTGACTGGGGTGAAGGGCCGCGGGTCGGCGGGCGTCGCACGCAGTTGTTCTGCGCGTGGTTGGCCTGGTCGCGGTTCCGGGTGGTGATCCCGGCCTGGGACCAGACGTTGGGCACGCTGGTGTCCTGTTTGGACGCCACGCTGCGCCGGTTGGGTGGAGTGCCGACCTACCTGCTGACCGATAACCCGAAGACGGTCACGATCGATCGGGTGGCCGGGGTGCCGATTAGGCACCCGGACATCGTCGCGGCTGGCCGGCACTACGGCTGCAAGGTGGAGACCTGCCAGCCGTTCGATCCGGAGTCCAAGGGCGGGGTGGAGCACACGGTCAAGGTGGCCAAGGCCGACCTGGTGCCGACCAGCGCGAACCTGCTGCCCGCCTATGCCACGTTCACCGAGCTCGCGGACGCGTGTTTCCAGTGGTGCGAGCGGGTCAATACCCGCGCGCATAGGGAGATCAAGGCCGCGCCGGTCGACCGGCTCGCGGTGGAGCGTCGGCACCTGCACCGGCTGCCGGCCGAGCCGCACGCGGTCGCGCTCGGCGAGGAGCGCCTCGTTGACGATGACCAGACGATCCGGTTCGGGTCGGTGCGTTACTCCACCCCGCCCGGTCACGTCGGATCGAAGGTGTGGTGCCGGGTCGTCGGCGACGAACTGGCCATCGTCGCCCGCACCTCGGCGGGTCTGGCCGAGATCGCCCGACATGAGCTGTCCACACCGGGCAACCCGCGGATCGTCGACGAGCACTATCCGCACCATCCGGGCGGGAACTTGCCCCGCCAACCCCGGCCACGGCCCCGCACCCCGGAAGAGGTGGCGTTCCTCGGTTTGGGTGAGGGCGCCAACCGGTGGCTGGTCGAGGCGGCCGCCGCGGGCGCGACCCGGGTGCGATCCAAGATGGCCCGCGCGGTCGAGCTCGCCAGTCTGGTCGGCCTCGCCCGGGTCGATGAAGCCCTCGGCCTGGCCGCGATTGCCGGCCGGTTCGGCGACCAGGATCTGGCCTCGATCCTGGACCATCTGGCCACCTCCGGCATTCCGGACGATGTGGTGATCGCTGACGAGAACCACTCGGCGCAGCCCGGCACCAGCTCGTGGGGGAGGTTCGGCGCATGACTCGCCCTACCGCCCCAGCGATCCCGGACGAGCTGGACCGGTTGCTGCGCCGCATGCGGCTGCCCTACCTGCGCAAGGCCGCCCCCGACGTCCTGGCGACCGCCCGGGCGCAACGCTGGGATCCCGCTGAAGTCCTGCGGGTGCTGATCAACGAGGAGGTTATCGGCCGGGACAGCGCCACCCGCCGAATGCGTCGGCACTCGGCCAGCTTTCCCACCGGCAAGACCCTGGCCTCCTGGCGGCCGGAGGAGTCCTCGATCCCCGAGCCCACCCAGCATGCCCTGTCCACATTGGAATGGATCGGCCGGCACGAGAACCTTGTGCTGGCCGGCCCGTCCGGCACCGGAAAATCGCACTTCGTGGAGGGCCTGTCCCAAGCGGCCATCGAGAAGGACCTGCGGGTGGTCTGGTTCACCCTTGAGTCGCTGACCCAGACGATCGGGAAGGCCAAAGTGGACGGATCCGTCGCTCGCACCGTCGCCCGGATCTGCCGTTGCGACCTGATCGTGGTCGATGACATTGGCATGCTCCCGGCCGGGCAGGACGCCGCTGAAGCGTTCTACCGCATCATCGATGCCGCCTACGAGCGCCGCAGCGTGGCCGTGACAAGCAATATCCACCCGTCTGGCTTCGATTCGATCATGCCCAAGACGTTGGCAACCGCCACCGTCGACCGGCTCCTGCACCACGCTCACCTCGTCCTGACCAAAGGCGACAGCCACCGCCTCGCCGAGGCCCTCGCCGGCAAGGGGGTGGTCCCGCTGAGCTGACCACCCAACCGGAGATCTGGTGACCACCCACCCGGAGAACTCATGTCCGCACAGCCGGAGGTCCGCGGTCCGCACAACCGGAGATCGAGATGTCCGTTGACA
>NZ_BSDI01000117.1 GCF_027923225.1 Phytohabitans aurantiacus | reverse complement strand
GTGTCGGCGCTCACGTAATTCCCCAGCTGTAGCGGTCTGACGCTCACGTAATTCCCCACCCGGTCGATCATGTAATTCCCCAGGTCATGGGGATGTGCGACCGGGGTGGGTGGTCCTCGCGATCAGGAGGAGTTCTCCCTCGTCCGGGTGACGGGTGAGGGAGCCGATGGCGAGGAGAACGTTCGACGTGGTCGATGTGACCGAGATTTTCATCCACTGGTACGCGGGCCGCTCGATCAGCGAGGTGTCCGTGTCGCTGGGTGTGGACCGTAAGACGATCCGTAAGTATCTGGCTCCCGCGGTCGCGGCCGGCATGGCGCCGGGCGGGCCCGCGATGACCGCGCAGGAGTGGGCGGCGCTGGTGACGGCCTGGTTCCCGCAGTTGGCCGACACCCGGCTGCGGCAGGTCACGTGGCCGCAGATCGCCGTGCATCACGAGTACATCGCCGATCAGCTCAAGCTGGGGGTGACGCAGGCGACGATCCACCAGCGGCTACGCGACGAGCATGGCCTGACCGCGTCGGTTGCGTCGCTGAAGCGGTATGTGGCGGCGAACCTGCCCGAGGAAGTACGCCGGGATCAGGTGGTCGTGCTACGTGACGAGGCCGACGTCGCGCCGGGTGGGGAGGCCCAGATTGACTACGGGCATCTGGGCCATTGGGTCGACCCGGCGACCGGTAAGCGGCGGCGGGTGTGGGCGTTCGCGATGGTCCTTGCCTGTTCACGGCATATGTTCGTGCGTCCGGTGTTGACGATGGATCAGCGGGCTTGGACCGAGGCGCATGTGGAGGCGTTCGGATTTTTCGGCGGGGTGCCGCGCCGCCTGGTCCCGGACAACCTGCGCACCGGGGTGGACAAGCCGGACCTCTACGATCCGAGGATCAACCGCTCGTATGCCGAGTTGGCCGAACATTACGGGGTGTTGGTCGACCCGGCCCGGGCTGGTAAGCCACGGGACAAGGCCCGCATCGAGCGACCGATGCCCTATATCCGGGACAGCTTCTGGCGGGGCCGGCAGTTCACGTCTGTGGCCGAGATGCAGGCCGCCGCGGTCGTCTGGTGCGTGGAGGTGGCCGGGCGCCGCGCCTGTCGGCCGCTGTCCGGCGCCGCTCCCGGTTCGGTGTTCGCGGCGGTCGAGGCCGAAGCCTTGCAGCCGTTGCCGGGCAGGGCGTTCGTGCTCGCCACGTGGTCGACGGCCATGGTCGGTCCGGACATCCACGCCAAGGTCGGTAAGACGATCTACTCGGTGCCGTGGCGGTTCATCGGCCAACGCGTCGACGCCCGCGAAACCCCGACCGTGGTGCAGATCTTCCACAAGGGACAGTTGATCGCCACGCATGGCCGCAAACCGTCGGGGAAGCAGACCGACTTCGGGCACTATCCGCCGGAGAAGATCGCGTTCCGGATGCGGACCCCGACCTGGTGCCGCACTCGCGCCGACGAGATCGGCCCCGGCTGTCGGAAGGTCATCGACGGGCTGCTGGAGATCAACGCCCTGTTCCGGCTCCGCGCCGCCCAGGGCGTGCTCGGCCTAGCGAACAAGTACGACGCTGACCGGTTGGAGGCCGCCTGCGGCAAGGCGGTCGCGGTCGGGGATCCGTCCTACCGCACCGTCAAGGGCATCTTGGCCGCCGGCGCCGAGACCGACCCGCCGCCGCCATCGGCCGGTGACGGTGGCGCCGCCGCCCATTTGCACGGCCCTTCGCAGCTGTTCGCGAACGTCATCCCCCTGTCCACCATGAACCACACGCTCGAGACGGACACGACCACTACGAACGCACATCACAGTGGACATGGCGACGACGAGCAGCCACAGCCCGGGACGGCGGTGCTGGCATGAACAACACCGACACCGACGCCACACCGCTGGCGGCCTACCCGCTGCCCGTCCCCGCCGGCGCTGACCCGCGGTTCACCTACGGTCTGCTGCTCGACATCGCTGAAGTGTCGCAGCGCAACGGTTTTCCCCGCCTGGCCGGCACCGACTGGGCCGACCTGATGACCGCCCTGAACCATTTCCTCTACCAGTCCAAGGAGATTGCGTGAGCATCGTCGACACCGCCCTGCACGACAGCCTGCGCGCGTTGAAGCTGTCCGGCATGCTGCACACCCTCAACGCCCGCCTGGCCCAAGCCCAGGCCGGTGAACTCGGCCACCTGGAGTTCCTGCAGGTCCTCTGCCACGACGAGATCACCCGACGAGAGAACATGGGCATGCAACGCCGGCTGCGCCGTGCCCGTTTCGAGCAGAGCACCACCCTGGAAGAGTTCGACTTCCACACCAGCCCCAAACTGCCCGCCGCCCAGATCCGCGACCTAGCCGCCCTACGCTGGCTGCAAGCCGGCGAGTCCGTCATCCTGCACGGACCCGTCGGCGTCGGAAAAACCCATATAGCGCAAGCACTCGGCCACCTCGCCGTCCGCCGCGGCGCCGACGTCCGCTTCACCAAAACCAGCCGCGCCCTAGCCGACCTCGCCGGCGGCCACGCCGACCGCACCTGGCCCCGCCGCCTCGCCGAACTGGTCCGCCCCGCACTGCTGATCCTGGACGACTTCGCCATGCGCGAGCTCACCGCGCAACAAGCCGACGACCTCTACGAACTCATCTCCGAACGCGCCCAAGCCGGCCGGTCGCTGATCGCCACCTCGAACCGATCACCGACCGACTGGTACCCACTATTCCCCAACCCCGTTGTCGCCGAGTCGTTGCTGGACCGGCTGATCAACACCAGCCACCAGGTCTTCATGAACGGCCCCAGCTACCGCCCCAACAAGCGACCCGGCCGCCCCGGCTCGACAACCACCAGGGACACCAAGTAGAACATCAACCGAGGGCCACACCCTGGGGAATTACTTGAGCCCAGCCCCGGGGAATTCCGTGAGCGACGACA
>NZ_BSDI01000116.1 GCF_027923225.1 Phytohabitans aurantiacus | reverse complement strand
TGCAGGGCCTGGGCCCGGAGGCTTCCAAATCGCTGTACCTGTATACCGAACTCCGCGACAACACCCACTTCTCCGAGTACGGGGCGGACCAGATAGGCCGGCTCGTGCTGGACCGCCTCGAACCGCTCGCCCTCCACAACCGCCGTTCATCCGACCGGGAAGGCGTCCGGGTCGACGGTGCTGCTGGTCGCGTTGCCGCCCACGACCGGGGTCAGCGTGATTTCCCAGATGGTGTATTGGCGTGACGTGGTCGTGAACTCAAAGGTGTCGTCGAACTGTTCGAAGGCGCAGTCGCGGGTGAAGGTTCGGGCCTTGGCGTCCCAGTCGGCGCCGCTGGTCATGTAGACCCGGTAGGTGGCGTCGCGGATGCCGCGCACGGTGTACTTGCCCTTGGCTCGTACGTAGACGGTCACGGTGGCCTTCTTGGCGTTGCTCGGTACCACGCTGATGACAGAGTCGGTCGAGCCGCCGTTGCTGATTTTCAGTTGGCCGAGGCCGCCGGAGGCTCGTTTGATGAGTGTGCCGTTGCCCAGTCGCCGTTTGGCGTCGTTGGTGGACTTCGGCGCGAACGAGCCGATCGTGTAGGGGTGTGCCGGGTCCGCGGTGGCCAGAGTCTGTGCGGCCGAGCGTACGTTCGCTAGTTGCGTGCCGCGGCTGATCAGGGAGAGGGCGGACGAGCCGGCGCAGACCGGGTCCAGGTCGCCGCCGGACAGTTCCCTGGACAGGCCGCGTAGCGCGACGACGAGCGAGAAGTGCGCATCGCGCACGGGTACCGGCGAGGAGATCGCCGACAGCCGGTCGGCCTCGGTGTCGACGCTTTGCCGCAGCGCGTCGATGGCGGCCGTCACGGTGGCTGGTGTGCGGGCGGCGCCGACGTTGCGGACCGCGGCGGCCAGCGCCCCGTCGGTGGCCGTGAGCGCGGCCTGGTACTGCGCCTCGGTCACCGGCGGTGCGGTGGTGGCCCCGGTAGACCCGGTCGATCCGGTGCCGCCGGACCCGGTGGACCCGGAGTCCTTTGTCACCGCCGCTCGCGGTGAGCACCGGAATCGAACACAACCCCAGCAGGAGGACCATGATCGCGGCGGTGACCACCGCGGGCCAGCGACGGCGGCGGGGCATGCTGTCCACTGAGGACACGATGCGGATCTGGAACAGCAGGTCCGGCCGGGTGGGCAGCCCGAGCGGGGACAGGGCAGCCGGTATCCGCACGATGGCGCCGTCCGGGACCCCGGGCGGGATTCGGATCATGATTGTGCCGGTGCCGTAGGGCAGCGGCACAGACCTCACCACGCCTGTTCGCGCCTCGGACGGGTCGATCTCGATGGACGGCAACTCCGGATCGGCGGGCTCGAAGGGCGCGCCGGGCGGGGGCGGCGTGGTCATAAATCGAGTGTGGGCGATGTTGTCAACGGGTACTCGGACGACCGCATCGTCGCAGGTGCCGGTCACCGCCGGTGGTTGCCGTCCTGCTGATGGCCGGCGCGTTCGCTGGCCAGATGACCTTCCTCAACCTGTACGGGCAGAGCCTCGCCGACACCTTCAACCGCTGTGCTAGTCAGGCCCTCATAGCGGAACCCGGCGAGGACACGCCGCAACGGATAGCCCGGTTCCAGTGGGAAGCGGCCTGTGTGACACCGATCGAGCACCGGTTCGCGATGTCTCAGGTGATCCCTCTGGACCGCGCGGCGACGCAGAACCAGCCGGCTCCCCGTCGACCACACCAGCCAACGTCTACTCGACGAGCAACACGGCCGGTGCACCATCTGCGGCGAGCTGCTGCTGCACGCCGATCACCCACCACAAACACCCAGAGATTGGGAACAGTGGCTGGGCGGTACCCGCAAAGCCTTGGCGCGCAACGCCATCACCTTACGGGATAGCGGAACACCGGACGAACCACAACTCCGTCTCGTCCACACACACTGCCACCGGCGCAACTCCAACCGGCGGCAGACCAGCACCGCAGCCCGTCAGCTCGCCACAGGGCTTGCTTGAGCCGGATGCGCGGAAACGCGCACGTCCGGTGTGCGCCGTGAGGCGCTTCGTTGTATCCCCGACGCAGTCGGGAGGAACTTGGAGGGTTGTTCTTGGGTCGCTCGGCTTACCTGAGCGCGAAAGCGTGAGGGGACCACAGCATGCCGAGGAAGCGGTGGCCGTCTGGGAGGCGTTCACGGGCGTCGTGCCGCAAGACCCGCGCGATATGGCCAAGGCTGGATTGCTTGAAGCCTAATCTCCAGCGTGAAAGTGACGCACCGTCGGAACGACGCCTGTAACCGACGCCCGCGCTATGTCCGGGCATGAACCGTGAGACCGGGCAACCTCCGTGGTGCGGGGCACCTCCCAGCGAGGGTGGTCAAGGAGATGAGTGGGCGGCCTACGTCGTGCTCGATACGTACAACGAAGACGTACCACGGGATCGCCTACGGGGCGCGAGCCCTATGGCGACGGAGTGTCCATAGTAGTCGCCGGCGTGACGACCGGCCGGGGAGGACGGGAAAGCCGTTCCGCAGGGCAAAGGGACACAGGTGATCAAGACGTCCGGCGGTGGGAGGTATGCGTAATGCAGAGTGCTGAAACGGTGCTGGACGTCATCCGGGAACGCGGCAGGCGTGGCCTGCCGCTGGAGAGGTTGTATCGGCAGTTGTTCAACCCGCAGTTGTTCCTTGTGGCCTACGGGCGCATCTACTCGAACAAGGGGTCGATGACGCCGGGAGCCACCGGGGAGACCGTGGACGGCATGTCTCTGGCCAAGATCGATAGAATCATCGGCGCGTTACGGGCCGAGTCCTACCGATGGTCGCCGGCCCGCAGGGTCTACATCCCGAAGAAGAACGGGAAGAAACGCCCGCTGGGCATGCCTCCCTGGTCGGACAAGATCGTCGCCGAGGTGGTCCGCATGCTTCTGGATGCGTACTACGACGTGCGGTTCTCCGACCGGTCCCACGGATTCCGTCCCGGCCGAGGCTGCCACACCGCGCTGGATGAGGTGGTGTCGGTCTGGAAGGGAACGCACTGGTTCATCGAAGGAGACATCTCCGACTGCTTCGGGAGCCTCGATCACAAGATCATGGTCTCGACGCTGGCGGAGAACATCCATGATGGACGGTTTCTGCAACTGATCGACCGTATGCTCAAAGCCGGATACTTGGAGGACTGGCGGTGGAACGCCACGCTCAGCGGTGCGCCGCAGGGCGGGATCGCATCCCCCGTCCTTTCCCTGGGGATTTAAGGCTGTTGGGGGGTGTTGGCTGGTGGGTTGCGGCGTTTGGGGTGGCCGGTGTTGGCGGGTCGGCCTTTCCTGATCACGGG
>NZ_BSDI01000115.1 GCF_027923225.1 Phytohabitans aurantiacus | reverse complement strand
GGAGATCTGGTGACCACCCACCCGGAGAACTCATGTCCGCACAGCCGGAGGTCCGCGGTCCGCACAACCGGAGATCGAGATGTCCGTTGACAGACGTACGGCCGGTACACGCCATCCCCCTTCCTCGGCCTCGCCCTGCCGACGACCGGCGTTGCGGTCCCTGCGGTGCGGCAGGATCGCGGCCGGACAACCAGGACGGGATCTATCACCGCTGGATGCGGGACTATCTGAACTTCACCATGCCACGGCGAGAATGCCGACCGTGGTGACTGTCAGCCGTCCGGGTGTCCACATTGCGCCGACCGAGTGCTGGTCGGCACGGTGGAAGAGTGCAGCGGTGGGATCGGCTCAACCAGCGGCAACAAACGTTGCTGGAACAGATCGCGGCCGGCAACGACCTCAGTTCGACCGACAGTGTGGCGCACCGCAACTGCGCACGGGCGCTGCAACGTCGCCGGCTGGTCAACGTCACCCGAGGACGCGGCTTCTGGCGGGCCGCCATCACGCCCGCCGGACACTTCTACCTCGCCCACGGGCACCATCCCGACCACCCCCGCTACCGGCCATCGCCGCCGGCCACCGCGCGACGCACCGCAGCCTCCACCGCACGGCGGGCGGTGACCGTCGATGAGGCGACCGGCACGATCGCGTTCGCGCACCATCTGATGGACCGCCTGACCGAAGGCGACGGCCTGGTGCGGATCGAACGGCCCGACGAGCCGACCCGCGCCCGCTACCGGCGGGCCATCCACGCCGCCAAACAGCATTCGCTGATCCCGGACGGGTACCAGCTGCGGCACACCGGCCGGGACCGCGGCGACCTGGTCATCCGCCTCTACGACCTGGCCCACCGGGAGGATTGGGACCGGTTCCGGGTCGCGACCCACCGGCGGCTGACCACCGACGAGGAAATCATCGCCGCGGTCCAGCAAGATCCCACGCACCTGCCTGTGTCACCGCACCTGCTGCCCCGGGCACTCGATGTGATCCGCAGGCTCGCCGTCACCGCCCGCTATCGCGGCCACGCGCTCGTGGCCAACATCCGAGGTCCGCACCCGCGATTGCTGCTGCGGCTGCACGGCGCCGAGCGTGCGGTCCAGATCAGCGAAGACCACGACCAGATCCCGCACGTGCCGACCGACGAGGAGCAGCGCCTACACCAGCTTCAGCCGTGGGTCCCGCTCCCGGCGACCGACCGGGTACCAAACGGTCGGCTCGTGCTGCAGATCAGCCGCCGCCGGCACGGCACACCGCATACCTGGACCGACAGCAAACGCTCCCGGCTCGACACCCGCCTCGGCGCGATCCTGGCCGAGGTCGAAGCCGGACACCGCGCCGAGCAGCACCCTGCGGCAGAGCCCGACCCGGTCGTCACCGGACAGCTCGAACTGTGGCATCGCCGCGAGGCCGCCGAACGGGCCCGCTGGGAGCAGGCCCGAGCGGCCGCCACCGTCCAGGCCGTCGACATGCTGCGCACCCGCCGGTTCCGGGCCGCGTTCGACACCTGGGTCGCGGCCCAGGCCATCCGCGGCTTCTGCGCCGCCCTCGAGGCAGCCACGCCGGTGGATCCGAATGGGCGGCAGAACCTGGCGTGCTGGATCGCCTGGGCGCGCAGCAAGGCGGACCTGCTCGACCCCACCACAAACCCGACCCTGCTCGCCGACGTGGACTTCGCCATCGCCCCCGACACCGAAGACATCGCGCCGTTCATCGGGCAATGGAGCGCGACCGCGCCGCACCCCGGATACCGCGACGAACAGACCCGCACCCAGCACGAGCGTGTTCGCGGCTACGACACCACCTGGTACCGCAGCATGATTGCCCATGCGCCCGAACCAGCGACCGAGCTCACGGCTCGTGGGCGCCGGAACATACCGGCGCAGCGGACCGAGCCCGACGGATTCCACAGGGGGCAGCGGTGGGCGACGGGCTGATAGTGGAGGCCGGGAGAACCAGCCGACGGCCAGCCAGCGACGGGCTTTGTGTGCTGCCACCGATAGCCGTGGAGCTGACCGACGACGTGTACGCGCGGGCAGTCACCGCGCTGGCGCAAATCATGGCCGCGCAATGGAACTCTCAGTTGGAAGTCACCGAGCAAGAGGCCCGCCCTGTCCGTGCTCCATCCTCGGCCGGCGTGAGCGATCTGAAATGACGGGCGAGCATACGGATTCGCCGCCACATTCGGCGTGGCCAGCCAGCGGAGGGAGCCAGCCGAACGAAATACCGTCCGGCCACGCTACTGAGGCGCCAGACATCAACGCGGTACGGGTAGCGGCCTACGTCCGGATCTCCACGGACGAGGACCATCAGCCATTCAGCCTGCCAGCTCAGACAGCCCGGCTACAGGCGTACATCGACAGCCAGCCCAACTGGACCCTCATCGAACCGATGTACCGAGACGAAAAGTCCGGCGCCACCCTGCACCGGCAAGGCCTACAGCAAGCACTAGCAGCAGCCCGGACGGGAACCTTCGACATCCTGCTCGTCTACCGCGTCGACCGCCTCGCCCGCTCCCTGCGTGGCCTGGTAACCATCCTGGACGACCTGGCCGCCGCCGGCGTCGGGTTCCGCTCCGCCACCGAGCCCGTCGACACCTCCAACCCAGTCGGCCGGATGCTGATCCAAATGCTCGGCGTATTCGCCCAGTTCGAACGCGACCTCAACATCGACCGCGTCATCAACGGCATGGAACGCAAAGCCGCCACCGGGCAATGGACCACCGGCACCTACCCCTACGGCTACCGCATCGACCCGCACACCCACCACCTGATCCCCGACGAGGCCGAAGCACCCATCCTCGCGCAGATGTTCGCCCTCTACGCCGACACCTTCACCGGCACCCGCGCCATCGCCGCCCGGCTCAACGCCCGCGGGCTACGCCACCGGTCCGGCCGCCCATGGTCCGGACACACCATCGGCAAGATCCTGGCCAACCGCACCTACCTCGGCGAAACCCGGTTCCGGAACATCACCACACCCAACGCCCACCCACCCCTGATCGACCAGGAAACCTTCCACCGCGTCCAACGCATCCGCACCAGCCGCGCCCACCACGACGCCACCCCAACCGCCCACACCAGCGACTATCTCCTCGCCGGCCTCGTCACCTGCATGACCTGCGGCTCCCACTACGTCGGCACCGCCGCCCACGGCCGACGACATCGCTACCGCTACTACACCTGCCAACGCCACGCCCGATACGGCCGCCAAGCCTGCAACAGCCCACGCCTGCCCGCCGACCAACTCGAACAACAGATCCTCAAAACGATCGCCGCCGCCTACCGCGACACCGACCTCCCCGCAGACGCCCTCGCCGCCGTCGCCAATACACACCGCGACAACACCTCCGCGCTACGCGCCGAACACGCCGCCGTCACTGCTCAGATGACGCTCGTCCAACAGAAAATCGGCCGCTACCTGAATGCCTTCGAAACCGACGCCATACCCGCACACCTATGCCGCGAACGCCTGCAAGCCTTCACCCTCCAGGCAGCTCAGCTCATCGCCCGCCGTGACCAACTCCACCACGAACTCGAACACACCAAGCCACCACCACCCGCGGACCGCGGCCAGGCACGCCAGCACCTCCACCACATGCTGGCCACCGCCGACCCTCACCAGATCAAGACACTGACCAACCTGCTGATCACCGGCATCGACGTCTACGACCGCCACCACATCCAGCCCTACCTACGCCACCCAGCCCACAAGAAAACCGAGAGACGAAACACCGAACCAGCAACCCAACCCGGACGTCGACGCCGGACGAACACCGACCGCGTCGATAGCGGGCTGTTAGGTGTCAACGGCGAGGTTCGGGGGAACGGCCCTGCGGCGTCGCTTGCGCGGCCGACGGTTCGTCCTGCGTGCGGCCTCGATCAGCGTGTCAAGCCGCTCGGTACGTTCCTTGCTGGCTAGGAAAGCCGCCGATAGCGCATCCGCCGGCGCCCTGGCATGCGCGCGACGGGCCGGCGGCCGGGCCCGGCGGCTGGCGCATGTCCATCGTGGGGCGCACCGTAATGGCACTTTTGGTGTTGGTATATCGCATCAGAGCACGGCTCATACGCCCACGCGGACGTCGCGGAGCTGTCCACAGTCCATGAGCGCTATTCAGAACGTCTGATCGTCCACTGTGGTCAGGGCCACGGGTGTCACTACAGGTGACGGCGGCCGCCCCGGTGTAGATCACCTGGG
>NZ_BSDI01000114.1 GCF_027923225.1 Phytohabitans aurantiacus | reverse complement strand
CGGACGCCTCACCGACTTTCCCGAAGTCCTACGCACCGTCACCGGACTGGAGATCTACCGAACCTGGGGATAACCACGTTCTGAATAACGCTCCATCATCTGGGATGGGAGCGAGTGCCATGCTTCATGTTGAGCGGCAGCGGTGACCGCAGTTCGCGGACAATCCTCATTGCGATGACAACAGCCTTCGTCACCGCGACCATTTGGCAGCACTTGCACAAGGTCCTTGCACATGGAGCTGCCAAATCTATTCGACGACTGCGGTCGGCTCGTGGAACAACCGCAGTCGCGTTAATCTGGACTGCTCATCTTCGGGAGCATCGGTGACATCCTGCAGAATCCGGTGGGTACGCCGCAATTCTGAAAGCCAGCTGGCCGGTCCGCGCACACGTGCAAGATCTCGCACGGCCTCTATCGTCTTAGGATGCTGTGGACCGAGGGTCTTCTCCCGCGCCTGAATAACCTGTTCCACCATTGCCTCGGCGTGTCGCCGTTCCTTGGCTTGCCAGGCAATGATCGCTAGATTGTGCAGGGCATCGACAGTAGCAGGATTCTCTTCCCCTAGAACGTCTCTCCGGCGCGCGAAGGCGCGCTCACCATACATGAAAGCGTCAGTGAGGCTACGGCCCTGGAAGGCAATTCCAGAAAGAAGATCGAGTGCGACGAGTGTGCAGGCGTGGTACTCCCCTAGCACACGTTCTGCGGTTTCAAACGCCTGAGACGCAAATTCTCTAGCCTCGTCGAGCTCTCCCAGTCCACCTAGCGCGCTAGCCAATCCGAGTAAAGACACCACCACGTTCTGATCGGAGCCGGCGCCAAGACGCCTTCTGATTTCGAGAACTCGTCTGTGCGTAGCTACAGCTTCTTCTGCTCTCCCGAGTTCCTCAGCCACCGTCGCCCAATTGTGAAGCGTGGATGCGAGGGAGTCCCAATCAACATCGCGCATGTCGGACAACTGATCTACGAGAACGTTGAAGATACGATCAGCATCCGTAGGTCGCCCAGAGTCGGCGAGCATGGTCGCCAGGTTGCTTATTAGTCGTATATCGTCAGCTTCTAACTCTACTCCTGGTCCACGCCCTAGCCGGCTTTGGACTATCTCGGCACTGAGCTGTACAGCCTGCGCTAAATCTCCCTCGTCGGCCAAAACAATCGATAGATCGTTTAGCAATTCAGGTATTCCATGTGCCTCAGCCTGCTCCTCCTGCAGCCGGAGCGCCACGGACCTCTGAAGAAGTCCCAAAGCGGAGCGGGTGTCGCCTCGGGCATACGTATAACGCCCTATCCTGTGGAACAGCGTCGCTAGCTCGAGCCTTGGCTTCCCAAAGTCCTGCACATGATCAAGGACGGCGAGCGCATGGGGTACAAGCCGCGCGCAGTGCTCCCTGACCTCCCAGCTTTCCGAATTCATCGGCATCTGAGAGGAGACCCACGTAAGCAGATGGTTGATGACGTTCGACCGCCGCTCGCCATTCATGCGTTCACTTATAACTCGCTGTACAAGTGGGTGAATGACGAGGCTCTCATCCGCCGAAAATTCCACCAGCGAGTACCGCGCAAGGGTACGAAGGGAACCTTTTGAGAATCTAAGAAGCGGCTCAAGCTTTTCAGCAAGGTTCAACGATAACGGCGTTGAATCCACGAACGCTAGACAGTCCAACAATTCTCGGCTATACGGGTCGGATTCCACCACTGCGTCGATCGAAAGCTCACAAACGGCAGTAAGTAGGAGCTGCGCCTCGTCGAGTGCCGAGCGCTTGCGCAGTAACCTAGAGCGACCTTCTCCTAGGCGATTGGGTTCCCGAGTCCATCTGTTCCTTCGCAACCGACTAGACAAGAACTTGGAATAATCCCGGAAGTTCGTTCCAGACGCTAGGACGTAGGCGGCCGCTTGTTCGAGCGCTAATGCCAACCTGCCGACGGCGGTTGCGACTCGGCGCGCCGCTTCGACATCATTGCTAGCCGTCCGTGCCAGTAGAAACTCGACCGCCGCTTCCATCGAGAGAACATCTACGGGCATCTCTCTCGCGCCGTGGGGCCACTTCCCGGATTGACGTGTCGTAATCAGGATATGTCCCGTGCCGCGCGTAGGCAAAGCAGACATGACCAGAGATGGATCCGCGACGTCATCGAACACCAACAAGAACCGCTGCTGGGACGACTCAAGCCATTCTCGTACCTTCGTGCCGGCATCTCGCCAATGGTCTGCTGGCGTCCATGCGCCAAGCAACTTGCCAAGTCGCGCCAGATCCTCGTTCATACTAGAGGGAGCCGACGCTCGCACCCACCATACAAGATCATAGTCGTTGCGGTGCCGGTGCGCGAATTCCGCAGCCAACCGAGTCTTACCGACGCCTCCCATCCCGATAAGCTGATGAGTGAGAACGGTTGGACCGGCCGCAGCTTCGCGGTATAGAGCCGCCAAAAGGTCATTACGCCCAGTGAAAAATTGCTTCGGCCCAAGAGGGACGTTCCACGGCTTCAAACTGGCCGGCGAGGCGTGACGCCGTTGTCGCTTCGCCAATAGGTCGACGAACGACGACCGATCGCCAAACGCCTGCTTACCGCTAACAGCAGCGAGCAAGATCTGGGAGCGTCGTTCCTCTGAGAGTTCGTGAAAGTCGATCGTCTCGTATGGCCCTAGATGATAAAGGCTATCCGTGTCATCCAGCCTCACCGGAATCACTCGCTCAGGACGACCAACCACCCCAGCGATCCAATCATTCCGACCGAACGCCCAAGAGTTCACGAGGTTCTTGCTCACCAGGATGATCAACGTCTCCGCCCGGGGCTGAGCCAGGTCCAGACACGAGCAAAAATCGCGACCCGGACGAAGCGGTACGACATCTGCTTCGGCGTCGTATCCTCCAGCCTTGAGCCTGCGCATGACCCAACTGGCGGTCGGGGCGTCTTGCGCAGCATAGCTAACAAAGACTGTTCGAGTACGGTCATGCGGCACGGTCATGATCCACCTCGCTCGTCCCCCGGTGACTCCAGGCTAACCTTCGGCAACCGGTTTCGGGAGACGCTCTGCTGCCGAGGCTTTATGAATCTTTCCGTCGGGAACCGCGCTGGTAGGCGCGGCGGCGCCTTCTCGGGGTCGAGCCTGGCGAGAAGAAGCGCCTCAACTTGTTGCTCAGATTCACGGCCGTAGAGATCCGTTGGTTCAATGTGACTGAGAAATGTGGGCATTTCGACATGTTCTAGCCGGACCGGTATCAACTCACCGCCAACATAGCCCTCCTGGAGGCGCCGCAGTTCAGCACGATGGGACGGCGAGTCGCATTGGAAGGTGTCCTGGGAGAGAAGGACTATGATGTTCGGATGGGTTCTGTGCGCTTCCGCAATCGCTCGCATGAAATTTGTGCCCATAACGTATTCGTGTCGAACCAGAACGTCGATTCCCTTCGACTCAAGGAACTCGCCGAGCCAATCCGCAACATCCTCGTCAGCCTTACTGTGGCAGATACAATAGCCATGTGAGTTCTGCTTATCAGTTGGTGGGCCTGCCGCATAGCAATTGAGCCGAGGATAGCGCTCCATGATGGCCGACGAAGGCGACGCGTATACAGTACCTCCGACGGCGAACTGCGGGATATCGTGGCGTTCCGGATTCCAACGAATCAGACCAAGTGCGGCCATGTCTGGCCCGTCATTGATCAGCACAGGGGCACCACTGAACCCCGCGAGGGCCATCGACGCAGACTGAACGCAGTGCAATTGGATTGCTGGGGATTTTTCGAAGATCTTGCTGTGTGGATTGACGACCGTCCCACTAACCGACATATAGTGGGGCGTAAAGGGACGAGATGTCGGCCAGCCCACGCTGAGAAACTCTGCGCCTACGTCTGCGGCTGCCGTGAGTCGCACAGGTTTCAAGTGACCTGGAAGTTCCCCTTGCAGCTCAAGTATGGCAACGTCGAGTTCAACGCAGTATTCGATAACTGTCGCAGCGGTAAAGCGATCGCCTAGCCAGATGGCCGGTTTCGGTTGTTCGACTTCTCCCGTCGAGCGGTTCCCGACACAGTGGAAAGCAGTCAAGGCATCGGTGTCGGACAAGGCAAACGCCGTACCGACCAATCCGTCGATGGACGGTGCGTCGGTGTCAACACATACGCCACCGATCGCCGGCAACTGCTCTAACATCAGCCCATGCGCGCCCAGGTAAGGGACACTTCGAAGCTCGCAGAGGCTGACGCGCGAGACACTATCACGCCCGCCTCGGCCTGAAGATCCAGAGCAAATGATAAGCCTAGAGCGCTATTCAGAACGTCTGATCGTCCACTGTGGTCAGGGCCACGGGTGTCACTACAGGTGACGGCGGCCGCCCCGGTGTAGATCACCTGGG
>NZ_BSDI01000113.1 GCF_027923225.1 Phytohabitans aurantiacus | reverse complement strand
CCGGAGATCTGGTGACCACCCACCCGGAGAACTCATGTCCGCACAGCCGGAGGTCCGCGGTCCGCACAACCGGAGATCGAGATGTCCGTTGACAAAAACCGCGTGCATTCGCCCTTGATCCATGCGATCGCCCTTGATCGGCGGGCAGGGCACGGCGACACGTGCCGCCAACCCCTCAAACCCCGCCTCACGCGTCCCGCTCGCGTGCCGCACGGCGCCCCACCCGCCCGCTCCCCGCCCCACCCTCCGCCGATCAAGGGCGAACGCACGCGGAAAAGCGATCGAACCACGTGCATTCGCCCTTGATCGACGCGAAAGGCCTTGATCGACGGCCCTTCGCGGGGCAACGGCAAGCCCAGAACCAGGACCAAGCTCTGAGCTACCGCGACGTCCGCCGTGTGCGAGACCGCTGCTCCCGCGGCCTCACCCTCCGCGCCCGGTCACGCTCAAGATCCCCGACACCGGGCTCGGATGCCGCAACATCCGGATTTCGCTGCCACGTCCGGACGGGTCGTGTAGCCGCGCGGGGTGAGGCCGCGGGAGCAACGGGCATGGAGCGCGGCGGACGTCGCGGTAGCCCGATATCTCTTGAATTTGATCGTCTACGCGGCGGTGAAGAAGCGGTACACGGCGCGGTATGGCACGCCGCTGGTCTGGCCGTCGACGCAGGCGCTCGCCGGTGCGACGCCGCCGCTGGTGTCCAGCCGCTGG
Source organism: Phytohabitans aurantiacus (assembly GCF_027923225.1). Classification (GTDB taxonomy): domain Bacteria; phylum Actinomycetota; class Actinomycetes; order Mycobacteriales; family Micromonosporaceae; genus Phytohabitans; species Phytohabitans aurantiacus. Next base: position 7,442 of record NZ_BSDI01000113.1, on the reverse strand, counting down.
ATGTACGTTACCGCCCCGAACACGCCGTCGCCGCGGGTCCGGGTGGCCTGGAGCAGCAGCTGTGGGATGGCGCCGGACACCGGCGACGAGGCCACCGACTTGGCTTCCACGAGCGAACCGTCGCGTGTGGACTGCCAGCTCGGACCGCGGAAGTGCGTCGCGGTCTGCGGCCCGGGGAAGCCCTTGGCCTTACCGGTCAGGATCGCGGCCGGCTCGGTGAACGTCCAGGCGCCGGCCGTGCAGGTGTAGACCTGCACACCGGTGGCGCCGAAGGTGGCGAACGGCGCGTTGCCGGCCGGCGGTACGAGATTGGCCGGCACCGGAGACGTCGACGCGCCTGGGCTGTGCGCGCTGACCGGCGCGGCGGCGACCAGGCCGGCCGCGAGCACCCCGGCGCACATGACGCCGCGGAGAGTACGGGTGAGTGTCATGCTCAGGGAACGTCGGTTTCGCCGGACCGGTTCACGGGGTCACCCGGACGTGGCAGCCTCAGCCCTTCGCGAGGAGCGCCCCGATCGCGGCGGCGCGGTCTCCGAGCGCGGCCCGCAGCAGCGCGGCGGTCTCCTCCACCGTGCCCGCGTCGATCGCCTCGACCACGGCCTCGTCGACGTTGCGGACGGCGGCCAGCAGCTCGTCGCTGGCGGCGTCGATCTGCTCGAACTCCACGCGCAGCCGGTCGGCGACCTCTTCGTCGAGCGCCGCGATGGCGGTCGTCAGCACGTTGACCTTCTGCTCGATACTGACGATCCGTTGGTTGATCACGACCGGTTCGCCCCTGGTCGGACCGCCGGCAACCGCCGGGCGTCCGGCCGCGATGGCCTCCACGCGCCAGGCGAGTGCCGCGTGGTCGGCGTCGGACAATGCCACGAAACCCCCTCCTCCAAGACCAGCCGCAATCCTCGCCGTCCGCCGGCGGCTTGCGGATCGAGTACTGGGATGGGCGGCGCCGCTGGACGATGGCGATGGCGGTCCGAACGGCCAACCCCGGACGTGGGAGACTGACTGAATCATGAGTCAGTACGGCCTTCTTATCCTGCCTTCGGCCAACCGCGTGTACGCCGAATCGTCGGTCGACCTCACCCGAGCCGAGCTCGAACTGTTCAATCAGTCAGTGCTCGGCGGGAAGATCAGCGACGTTGACACCGCGGTCGTCGGCGGCGTGCGCTACGTGACCTTCGAGGCGGACAGCCTCGACGAGCGCGACGCGGCGTTCCTCGGCAACCTGTCCTCTGTGTACGCGCTGTTCGCGTTCGTCGGCGACCTGCTGCGCCCGTTGGAACTTCGGCGCCTGGACCGCTTCGACGACGACCTGATCACCATCCAGAAGTACGCTGGCAAGACCAACGAGCAGTTCACCAAGCTGCTGTTGAACGCCACCCTGCTGGCCTCGGCGTGGGCGCCGGAGATGCTGGAGCGCCGGTTCCGGGTGCTCGACCCGCTGTCCGGGCGCGGCACCACGCTGAATCACGCGCTCATGTACGGTTTCGACGCCGCCGGCATCGACATCGACCAGCAGGACTTCGAGGCGTACCAGACGTTCATCCTGACCTGGTTGAAGCGCAAGCGAGTCAAACACCGCGTGCTGGAGTCGGGCCCGATCCGGCGCGAGCGGCGGGTGGTCGGCCGGCGGCTGCGTGTCGAGCTCGCACCGTCCAAGGAGGACTACAAGGCCGGCGACACGCAGTCGCTCGACGTGGTCAACGCCGACACCACCCGATCGGGTGAGTTCTTCCGGCCCGGCACGGTCGACCTCGTCGTCGCCGACGCGCCGTACGGCGTACAGCATGGGTCGCGCACCGCGGCCAAGGGCCTGGCGCGCGACCCGCTCGCGCTGCTCGCGGCCGCCGCGCCGGTGTGGTCGAGGCTGCTACGGCCCGGCGGCGCGCTAGGCATCTCCTGGAACACGTACGTGGCCAGCCGTGACGACGCCGCGAAGGTACTGGCCGACGCGGGGCTGCGGGTACTGGAGTCGGAGCCCCACCTCGCCCTTCGCCACCGCGTCGACCAGGCAATCGTCCGCGACGTCCTGATCGCCGCCAAGCCTGACTGATCGCTCAGTAAACCTCGACGCCGTACCAGGCGAGCGCCGGGTTGACCCGCTGGTGGTACGCGATGCAACCTGACGTGTTGCGTCCAGAGTGGATGCCGAGCGCGGCGGCACCGTGGAAGATGGGGCCGCCGCTGTCGCCGTCACTGACGCAGTGGTCAGTACGGAAGAGGCCGTAGACATTGCCTTCCCGGTAGTGCGCGGTGACGTCGAGCTCGTACACGGTGCCGCAGTACGTGCCGAGGACCCAGCCGCTCTGGCAGACGTACTCGCCGAACCCGGGGTCACGGGAGTGCGTGATGTCGGTGACCTGGCCGCTGCCGTGCCAGTACACGTTGCCGGGCTTGTCGACGACCGGGTTGTTGTGCCGGATCAACCCGTAGTCGGTCCCGGGATAGCGCCCGCCAGCGTCGTATCCGAAGTAGACATTCGCACCGTTGTACCACTTCGCCTCACCCGAGGCGAGCACCGTGCAGTGCCCGGCGGTGATGACATACTTCTGTGTCGGGTCGCTCTTCTTCTGCACGCTGAACCCGACCGAGCACGTGCCGCCGCTACCGTTCCGCATGTACTTGCCGCCGTTGACAGGGCCGCTCGTGTCAAGCTGCCCGGCCAGCCGGGTCAGCCGCGCCGCGTCGCCGAAGGGCGCCAGCACCGCCGCCATCTCCGCGAAGTCCACTTCGGACACAGTACTGTCGGCGGTAACGTTGATAACGTTGTCGTCGACAGCGGTGCCCCACGTGGTGCCGCGCGTGTCGATACGCTCGTCGAGCGCCTTGCGCACGGCGTTCAGGTCTTCGACACTGTGCTTGACCCGCTTGGCGACGCCGCCCGCCGCCGTGACCGCCCGCTCGGCGGCCGCGTCCGTGACCGTCACGACCATCCGTTCGGTCTTCCGGTCGAAGTAGACACCCGCTGTCCTCTGTGGACCGAGCTCCGCCGCGAGCCCGTCGGCGCGTACGCTGCCGATGCCGGCGCGCACCGGGATACCCCGCTCGGCGACTGTCTCCGCCGCGGGCGCGACGACTGTCTCCGCCGCGGGCGCGATGGCGGCGATCCGCTCGGCGTTGGCCGGCGCGTTCGTGGCCAGTACCGCGACGACGACGGCACCGACCGCGACCGGTACCGCGCGGCGCGATAGTTGTTTCCGCACGTTTGTGTCCTCCCCAGGACCCGTTGGATGTACGCTTGATCATCTACTGGCACGGGTGAACGGCGACCGGCCTGGAACGGCAACGCGTCGTGACCCGCCGGTGAACAAGCGCCCTTGCGACCGCGCGGCCCTGGCCCGGCGCGGACGGCACGGACCCGGCCCGGACCAGCACCGACAGGCACGGCGCGACCGGAACACACGCGGACCGTCCGGCGCCGGGCGGCGGCGCGGCAAGCGGCGAGCCACGGCGGGCGCCGGGCGGTGGGAGACGGCCTGGCGAGCAGCGGCACGGCAGGCGGCGCGCGGCGGCACGGCAGGCGGCGAGACACAGCGGGCGCCAAGCGGCGGACGGCGGCGCGGCGAGCCGCGGCGCGGCAAGCGCCGATCAAGGAACCTTGCGTGGATCAAGGGCGAATGCACGCGAAAAGAGATCCAACCACGTGCCTTCGCCCTTGATCCACGCCAAGAGCACCCGCGCGCGACACACAACGATCCGCGCGACAGAAGGCGCCACGACCCGCGCCATGAGCGCCACCACCGCCACCCGCCCGGCGCGCAGCGCCGATCAAGGAAGAACGCATGGATCAAGGGCAAACACACGCGAAAAAGAGATCCAACCACGTGCATTCGCCCTTGATCGACGGCGCGGGCCGCGCAGCGCGGAGCGCGCGAGCAAGGTCGGAGCGCGCGGAGCAAGAGCACACAGCGCGCGACCGCGACCGCGCAAAGCGCAGCCAACCAAACATCGGACGTCAGCGTTGGAGGTTGGTCAGGCGCTGGGCCGCCTGGCGGGCCGCCCGGGCGGCCTTGTCGGCCGTCGCGCGCGCCTCGCGTTCGGCGCGCTGGGCCGCGCGGTGCGCCTCGTCGGCCTCCGCGAGCTGCCGCTTCACATCGTCGACGCGCTGGGCGGCCTCCGCGAGCGCGGCGCCGGCTTCGTCGAGGTCCGCCTGCGCGTCCTCGTACGCGGCCGCGGCGGCCTCGGACGCCTGGCGGGCCTCGTCCACGTCGCCCTTCCGGGCGCCGGTGGCGCGAGTGACCGGTGTGGCGCCCGAGTCTCCGGGGAAGCCGGTGGGGGAAAGCACGCCCGTCAGGTGGCCGGCGTTGAGCTGCTCGGCGGCGGCTTCGTCGGCGAGCGCGGCGTGCAGGGTCTGCTCCAGGCCGCGGGCGGTGTCCTCGGTCGCCGGGTGGCCGGCCGCGTCGGCCAGGGCTCGCGCCTGCCGCACCAGCGCCTGCACGACCTGCCGTTGCTGGCGGGACAGTTCCTTCAGCTCGTCGCCGGCCAGGCTCGCCGTGGCCTCACGCAGCGACGCGCCGAGCTCCAGCAGCGCGCGTATCTCGTCCGGCCGCTCGCGTACCAACTGATTGGTCAGCCAGCCGGTCATGGTCGGCTTGCCCAGCGCGGTTATCCGCTTCGCCAGGTCGCTGTCGCCGGCCTCGCGCGCCTCTTTGGCTCGCGCGTTGCGCGCCGCGGTGAAGTCCCGCGGCGGCAACGCGTACAGTTCATCGGCGATCTCGTCGAGACTCACAAGCTCTATGACACCACCAAATCACCTCCCGTGACGCCTACGTGGGTCCGGTGGTGCTTCGGCGTATCGATCTCGTCGAGCAGCGCGATCGCAAAGTCGGCGTACGAGACGCGGCTGTCGGTGTCGAGCCCGCCGGTGCGGTAGCTTCCGGTGCGCACTCCCCCGTGGTGGAAGTCGCCGGCCGGGCTGATGGCCAGCCAGTCCACGGGCGCGGGGCGGCGCGCAGCACGTCGACGCCGGCCGCGTGCCCGAGGCAGAACGGCCGGTACTCCGCGGGAAACTCCGGCGCGTCGAGCAACCGTACGCCCGGCGCGACCTCCAGCAGCGTGCCGATGGTGACGACCAGCAGTCGCCCGACGTCGGCGCGGCTCAACGCGTCCGCCGCCGCGACGTAGAAGGCTTCCGGGTCGGCGGTCGCGTCGTAGACCGCGCCGATGGCGGCGTCGTGCCCGTCGGCCGCCGCCGCGACGCCGCCCCGGTCGGTGACGTCTCCGGCGATCACGGTCACCCGTTCGCCGGCCATCGCCGTATACCGGCTGGGATCCCGAACGACGGCGGTGACCTCGTGCCCGCGAGCCTGTGCCTCGCGGACGGCGTGCCGGCCGGCGCGCCCGCCGGCCCCGAAGATAGCGATTTTGCTCATGGCCGGGACGCTATGTCGTGGGGTGCCGGTTACCGCAACGGTACTGTCTGAGCGGTGAGACAGTCCTTGCGCGCCGACATGTTCGATCCGGCCTGCCCGTCGCGCCTGAGCCCGGTGCGGATCGGCGACAAGTGGGGCGGGATGATCATCCTCTGCCTCGAAGGCGGTCCGCGTCGCTTCTCGGAGCTTCGCGTGCCGCTGCGGCGCGTCACGGCGAAGGTGCTGACCGAGTCGCTGCGCGCGCTGGAGCGGGACGGGCTCATCACCCGCACCGCCTACGACGAGAACCCGCCCCGGGTGGAGTACGCGCTGACCCCGTTGGGCCGCACCATGCTGGAGCCGATCGCGTGGTGCCGCGAGTGGGCCCGCGACCACCTTCCGCAGGTGGTGGCTGCCCGCGAGGCGTACGAGGTCACGCCGTAACGACCCGCCGCCACCGGGCCTCGCCGTCGTGCCATTCGTCGGTCGGCGACAGTCCGGCTGCGGCTGCGACCGCCGCGGACGCCCGGTGGTCGGGGTGGATGTGCGCTATGACGGCGTGCACCGGCTGATGGCCGAGCCAGTCGACGAGCCCGCGCGCGGCCTCGGTGGCGATGCCACGGCCCTGCCACCGGCTGCCCACCACCCAGGCCACCTCCGCGACAGTGTCCTGATTGGACGGTCTCACCGTCGCCTGCACCGTGCCCGTCAGGCATGCTTCGTCGCGCAGCCGGATCACCCAGTTCAGCCAGGTGACCGCCGGATCGGGAGCGCCCGCGGTCATACGCTGATAGCGTGAGCGCAGTGCCTCCGGCGTGTCCGGAGCGCCACCGATAAACGTGTGCAGCGCCGGATCGCTCAGCACCTCAGCCATTTCCTCCGCGTGCTCGACGCGAAGCGGCAACAGATCGAGGCGCGGTGTGCGGATGACCTCCGACGTGATCACGGTCCCATCATGCCCACTGTCACGGATCGCCGGGCTGCTCGGTCCTAGCTGTCGACGTGGGCGGTGAGGAGAACGCCCCGGCTGACAGGGAGGCAACTCATGAAGATCGTGGTCATCGGCGGCACCGGCCTGATCGGGTCGAAGCTCGTGACCAAACTGCGGGAGCACGGCCACGAGGCGGTGGCGGCGTCACCCAACACCGGCGTCAACACCCTCACCGGTGAGGGGCTCGACAAGGCGCTGGACGGCGCGTCGACGGTGGTCGACGTCTCGAATTCGCCGTCGTTCGAGGCCAGCGCCGTCATGGACTTCTTCCGCACCTCCACCCACAACCTGCTCGCCGCGGAGGCGGCGGCCGGGGTCGGCCACCACGTCGCGCTGTCGGTGGTGGGCACCGAGCGGCTGCCCGAAAGCGGATACTTCCAGGCGAAAATCGCTCAGGAGAAGCAGATCGAGGGCGGCTCGACCCCGTACTCGATCGTGCACGCGACGCAGTTCTTCGAGTTCGTGCCGGCCATCGCCGATTCGGCGACCCAGGACGGCACCGTGCACATGGCGGCCGTGGCGTTCCAGCCCATCGCGGGCGACGAGGTGGCGCAGCAGGTCGGCCGGGTGGCGGTGGGATCGCCGCTGAACGGAAGGGTCGAGATCGCCGGCCCGGAGCGGTACCGGATGGACGAGTTCTTCCGCGAGGCCCTGGCCGCCCGGAACGACCCCCGCAAGGTCGTGACCGACCCACACGCCCGCTACTTCGGCGCCGAGCTGGGTGAGCGGAGCCTGGTGCCCGACGACGGCGCGGTCCTCGGCCAGATCCGCTACCGCGACTGGAGCTGAAAATCGAGCCTTGAGCTACCGCGACGCCCGTCGCGCGCCATACCGCTGCTCCCGCGGCCTCACCCTCCGCGGCCACACAACCAACCGCCGGCGCCCGCCCCCGGGCCAGCCCAACACGGCGTGTCGCCACGCCGCTTCCGCCGATCAAGGGCAAACGCACGCGGTTGGATCTCTCTTCCGCGCACGTCCGCCCCCAGGCCAGCCCAACACGGCGTGTCGCCACACCCCGCCCGCCGATCAAGGGCAAACGCACGTGAATCGATCGCATATCCGCGTGCATTCGCCCTTGATCCATGCGAATGCCCTTGATCGGC
>NZ_BSDI01000112.1 GCF_027923225.1 Phytohabitans aurantiacus | reverse complement strand
GAAAGGAGCGGAATTGCATTCGCTGCAACGTCGAATGCGCGAAGACGAAACCTGAGGCTGTGCGCTGCGGAGGAGTGAGGGTCGCGGCGCCGGCCGATGGCTGAAAGACGGCGACCGCCCGAGCCGGTAGGGGTCGGGCGGTCGCCGCGGCAGGGACGTGGTGTCCGCTGCGTGTAGGAACCAGCATGACACCACATCTCGGGCCGCAGAACAAATCGCGGAGGAGGTGGTGGACATGGCTCGAAACAACCGGCAGACCGGTTCGAAGGCGGCTTCGGCGGCGGGCAAGGTGCTCGCGAACCCGAAGTCGTCGAAGGCGGACAAGGCGGCGGCGGCTAGCGCGCTGTCGCAGACGCCGTCGAAGTCCAGCAAGCGCAAGTAGCGACACGTCTGCCCAGGTCCTACCGCCTGGGCAGCACGGCCGCGCCGTAACGCCTTCAACGATGTTGCGTTGAATGCAACGTGACCCAGCCGAATGTTGATCTTATTGGTGCTGCTCGTCAGCTGCTTCCCGTTGGTGTGGTGCACCTGGATCCGGCCCCGGCGGTATTCGAGGCGATGATCGAGGGCTGGGCGCGGCAGCAGCGGGTGAGGTTCCTGCAGCCGGACACCATTGATGGGCGCATCGACGTGGTTCGCCGGCTGACGGTGTTCAGCAACCAGTACCCCTGGCAGTGGCGTGCGGCGGAGGTTGAGGCGTTCGTCGACCAGTTGCGTTCGGGTACGAGGCCAATCGCTGTGTCCACCGCTCGTAGTTACGTCGGTGCCCTGCGGATGTTCCTGGATTACGTCACCGACGCCCGCTACGGCTGGGCGGGCGTATGCGTGGAGCGGTTCGGTGAGGCGCCGCAGCAGGTGCTCGGCGAATGGAACACGATCGCGCATGTCACCGAGTACGAGGGTCGGCCGGGCCGCCGCCCGTTGAGTTATGACGAGGTACAGGCATTGTTCGACGCCGCCGATGGCCGCGTGGACGAGATCCGCGCACTAGCACGCAAAGGCGCTCTGGCCGCACAGCGTGACGCCGTGCTGCTGAAGACGATCTACGCGTTCGGCCTGCGACGGCGAGAGGCGTGGGGCTTGGACCTGGCCGACCTTCGGCACAACCCGAAGGCGAAGCAGTTCGGCCGCTGCGGGGCCGTGTTCGTCCGGTGGGGCAAGTCATCCAGGGGCAGCGCACCGAAACGGCGCACGGTCCTGCTGGTCCCCGAGATGGACTGGGTCGTGCCGGTCGTCACGCAGTGGGTGGAGGAGGTCCGACCCTTGTTCGCACCAGGGAACCACCCCGCCATGTGGGTCACCGAGCGCCGAGGCAGGGTGTCGAAACGAGCGATCAACGAGGCGTTCGAGAAGGCCCGAGAGACCGCTGGACTCGATCCTGTCCTCGATCTGCACTGCTTGCGTCACTCCTATGTGACGCATCTGGTGGAGTTCGACTACCCCGAGCGGTTCGTGCAGGAACAGGTCGGCCACTCCTACGCCTCCACCACGGCGATCTACACCGGGGTGTCCGACGAGTACCGCAACCGGCTACTTACGCGGGCGCTGCAGGATCGGCACTCCGACCTGTGGGACGGAGCCTCGTCGTGATCAAGAAGATGGGGATCGCGTGGCATCTGCGGATGCGCATGGCGGCCAAAGGCATGTTCCAAACCTCGGACCTGCTTCCTCTTCTGGCCGAACGGGGGGTGCACCTCTCTCGGGAGCAGGTCTACCGACTCGTCGCGCAGGAACCCCAGCGACTGTCGATGGACACGCTGGCAGCACTGTGCGACATCCTCGACTGCCAACCCAACGACCTGATCGAAGTGCGGGTCGTCAACGCCGAGCTCCGCAAGACCGCCGATCAGTCCGGCCGCGCCGCACCTGCGGTCCGCCGCAGCACGATTCGCCGGCCGGACCTGTCATGAGCAGGAAAGCCGAGGCCGCTGAACAGGTCCGCGACCGAGTCCTCGGCCGCATCACGGTGGCGGTGCCCGGCGTCACACCGGCGGTGGTTCAGGCGGGCATCGGTGAGCAGGCTCGGGGATGGCGGGTGCTGGATACCTACCTTCACTCGCATCCTGACGCCCTGATCCGTCCGGGCCACGACGTTCCTGCCGTCCTGGTGCGATTGGCTCATGCGCTGGCCGCCGCTGGCCACGCCGACGTCCGGCCGCCCCGCTGCGCCCGCTGCGATCAACCTAAGACGGACCTGGGGCGCCGTGACGAGGCAGGACGGCGCATCTGCGCGGCTTGCGCCGCCGCTCTGCGGGTCGGTCCATGCGCTCGGTGCGGCCAGGTTCGCCGACTTCAGGTCCGCCGCGACGACGGCGTCATCTGCACCGCCTGCTACGAGAAGGATCCGCAGACCCTGCGGGAGTGCGGCGGCTGTGGCCGGCTACGTCGAGCGGTCGCCCGCGGAGCCGACGGCAGGCCTCGCTGCCAGGCGTGTCACCCGCGCCCACTTCGCGTGTGCTCCTCATGCGGCGCCCGACGACCGGCGAGCGCCATGACCGCCGACGGGCCGGTCTGCGCCTCGTGCTACCGAGCACCGGCTCGCCCATGCGGGCGCTGCGGCCAGCACCGTCCGATTGCTCGGCGAGCTCGTGGCGACATCCCCGACCTGTGCTACGGCTGCTACCAGGGGCAGGATGCTACCTGTTCGATCTGCGCACGGGTGCGGCCCTGTCACCGGGTCGGTTCTGGACGCCCGATCTGCAAGTCCTGCCGTCCGCGTCCGCCCAGACCGTGTTTTCGTTGCGGACGCAGCCGCCCCGTTCAAGCGGAATGGCCGGCCGGCCCCGTCTGCGTCGGCTGCTACGAGAACGTCCGTCGGAACCCGGCCGAATGCCGCAACTGTCGCCAGGCCCGTCCGCTGATCGCCCGTGACGACCAAGGCGGAGCGGTCTGTGGGCCCTGCGTCGGCGTCGACTTGACATACACCTGCCGCGAGTGCGGCCGCAGCGGCGAGATCCATTGCGACCAGCGCTGCTTCCGCTGCGTGCTCACCGAACGTGTCATCGACCTGCTCGCCGACGCTGATGGCCGAGTCGCCCAGCAGTTCCGTCCACTGCTGCACGCGTTGACCCGGGTCGAGAATCCCGCGACGGTCGTTGGCTGGCTCGCCAAGAGCCGTTCGGCGAAACTTCTCCGGGACCTCGCCGCTGCCGCCGAACCGATTACCCACGACGTCCTCGACCAGCAACCGCAAACTCAGCCGTTGCACTACATCCGCGAAGTCCTCGTCACCACCGGCGTGCTGACCGCACGTGACGAACACCTGGAACGGCTCAGATCCTGGCTGGAGCGGGTCCTTGCCGACAAACCCAGCCATCACATCCGAGTTGTCAAGCCGTTTGCGCAGTGGTTCGTCCTGCGCAGGGCTCGGCGTTCCGCCATCCGCAACGGTGACTACCGCCGCGGCAGCGCCGACTACGCGCGCGCACGGATCCTGATCGCGTTGGAACTGCTTGCCTGGCTCGATCAGCACGACCTGACCCTGACCGCGCTCACGCAGTCCGTCCTCGACCAATGGCTTGAGGACGGCACCACCACACGTCGCACGGTGCGCTACTTCCTCGGCTGGGCCTACGAGCGAGGGCTGGCCACGAAACTCGACGTTCCGATGACAGCCAGGACCGCCCCAGCGGTGCTGCTCGACGAGGACGATCGCATAGCCCAGTTGCGCCGCTGCCTCACCGACGAGACCCTCGGCCTCGACCTGCGCGTTGCCGGTGCGCTGATCCTGCTCTTCGCGATGCCGCTGACCCGGGTACTGCGCCTACGCGACACCGACGTCATCCGCGACGTCGACAACACCCACCTCCTCATCGACGGCCACCGGCTGCTCCTGCCACCGCGTCTCGCCGACCTGATCCAGCAACTCCAGGCCCGCACCGGCGCCCGCTCGACGCTGGCACGCATCGACCGCACGCCGGGTTGGCTGTTCCCCGGCCAAATAGCGACACGACCAGCTCACGACAATGCCGTCGCCAGCCGACTGCAACGCGCCGGCATAGACAGCTTCGCCGGACGCAACGGCGCGCGCCTCGCACTCGCAGCCGACCTGCCCGCCTCCGTCCTCGCCGACCTGACCGGGCTGCACATCACCACCGCCCTGCGGTGGACCACCTGGGCCAAACGCGACTGGACGCAGTTCGTCGCGGCCCGGGCGACGAGCGACTCGAAGAGATCCTTCGGGCCCAACGAACACGACAGACTGTGAGAAGAGGTATGAACTTCCAGCATTTCGATCTCGGTCAGCTCAAGCGCGGCGCCGTGGTCGTTGTCCAACTCCGCGGGAACAGCGCGAACGTGCGACTGATGGACTCGAGCAACTTCTCGAGTTTCAAGAACGGCCGCCGACACCGCTATGCCGGCGGCCTCGCGACGAGGTCGCCGGTCCGACTGACCGTTCCCCGCGACGGTCACTGGCACCTGACCATCGACATGGCAGGACTCCGTGGATCCGTGCGGACCGGTGTGAGCGTCGAGCCACCACCGCTGCCACGACTGCGCAGCAGCACCACGGCCGCCCCGCTGAGCCAGATCCGCCACGAAGCGCCGCCGCCACTCGACAACGACGGCGCCCAGGTCTGGGACGTCTTCATCTCACACGCCAGCGAGGACAAGGCAGCCGTCGTCAACCCGCTCGCCGATCGACTGCGCGAGCTCGGCGTGACCGTCTGGCTCGACGCGTTCGAACTCCGTATCGGCGACAGCCTCCGCCGGAAGATCGACGCCGGCCTCGCCGGCAGTCGATTCGGCATCGTGGTGCTGTCCCGGTCCTTCTTCAAGAAGGGCTGGCCCCAGTACGAACTCGACGGCCTCGTCACAATGCAGGTCTCCGGCAAGCAGAGCCTGCTTCCGATCTGGCACGAGATCACCAAGGACGAAGTGATGGCACAGAGCCCGTCGCTCGCCGACAAGATCGCTCGCAGCACCGCTCAGTTCACGATCCATGAGATCGCCGAGGAGATCGCCAGCGTTGTTCGCCCGGACCTCGCCGCCGGCGCCGCGTGACGAATAGCGCAGCCTTCGAATAGGTGTTCTCCACCAGTA
>NZ_BSDI01000111.1:2500-5289 GCF_027923225.1 Phytohabitans aurantiacus | reverse complement strand
AAGATGTCCGGCGGTGTCCTACTCTCCCACACCCTCCCGAGTGCAGTACCATCGGCGCTGGAAGGCTTAGCTTCCGGGTTCGGAATGTTACCGGGCGTTTCCCTTCCGCCATGACCGCCGTAACTCTGTGAACCGGTTGTTGGTTCAGATTCGCATAGTGGACGCGTAGCAGCTTTGTAGGTCAAGTCCTCGGCCTATTAGTACCAGTCAACTCACACCCGTTACCGGGCTTCCATCTCTGGCCTATCAACCCAGTCATCTAGCTGGGGGCCTTAACCCATATAGGGTGGGACACCTCATCTTGAAGCAGGCTTCCCGCTTAGATGCTTTCAGCGGTTATCCCTCCCGAACGTAGCCAACCAGCCGTGCCCCTGGCGGGACAACTGGCACACCAGAGGTTCGTCCGTCCCGGTCCTCTCGTACTAGGGACAGCCCTTCTCAAGTATCCTACGCGCGCGGCGGATAGGGACCGAACTGTCTCACGACGTTCTAAACCCAGCTCGCGTACCGCTTTAATGGGCGAACAGCCCAACCCTTGGGACCTGCTACAGCCCCAGGATGCGACGAGCCGACATCGAGGTGCCAAACCATCCCGTCGATATGGACTCTTGGGGAAGATCAGCCTGTTATCCCCGGGGTACCTTTTATCCGTTGAGCGACACCGCTTCCACACGCAAGTGCCGGATCACTAGTCCCGACTTTCGTCCCTGCTCGACCCGTCAGTCTCACAGTCAAGCTCCCTTGTGCACTTACACTCAACACCTGATTGCCAACCAGGCTGAGGGAACCTTTGGGCGCCTCCGTTACCCTTTAGGAGGCAACCGCCCCAGTTAAACTACCCACCAGACACTGTCCCCAACCCCGATCAGGGGCCCGGGTTAGATACCCAAATCCAACAGAGTGGTATTTCAACAATGACTCCACCAACACTGGCGTGCCAGCTTCACAGTCTCCCACCTATCCTACACAATCGAACTCGGATACCAATGTCAAGCTATAGTAAAGGTCCCGGGGTCTTTCCGTCCTGCCGCGCGTAACGAGCATCTTTACTCGTAATGCAATTTCGCCGGGCCTGTGGTTGAGACAGTGGGGAAGTCGTTACGCCATTCGTGCAGGTCGGAACTTACCCGACAAGGAATTTCGCTACCTTAGGATGGTTATAGTTACCACCGCCGTTTACTGGCGCTTAAGTTCTCAGCTTCGCCCCGAAAGACTAACCGGTCCCCTTAACGTTCCAGCACCGGGCAGGCGTCAGTCCATATACAGCGTCTTACGACTTCGCATGGACCTGTGTTTTTAGTAAACAGTCGCTTCCCCCTGCTCTCTGCGGCCATACCACGCTCCACCCGCAAGGGGCTTCACGCGTCCGGCCCCCCTTCTCCCTAAGTTACGGGGGCAATTTGCCGAGTTCCTTAACCACAGTTCGCCCGATCGCCTCGGTATTCTCTACCTGACCACCTGTGTCGGTTTGGGGTACGGGCCGCTAAGAACTCGCTAGAGGCTTTTCTCGGCAGCATAGGATCACTGACTTCACCTGAATCGGCTCGGCATCACGTCTCAGCCTACATGCGCCACGGATTTGCCTATGGCACGGCCTACACGCTTACCCCGGCACAACCACCGGCCGGGCTCAGCTACCTTCCTGCGTCACCCCATCGCTTGACTACTACCACCCAGGTTCCCACGCACTAGCCAGTTCACCCGAAGGATCCCTATCAGCGGGCAGTTAGCACAAATGGGTTCATCATGGGCGTTCCTTCGCGGGTACGGGAATATCAACCCGTTGTCCATCGACTACGCCTCTCGGCCTCGCCTTAGGTCCCGACTCACCCAGGGCGGATTAACCTGGCCCTGGAACCCTTGGTCATCCGGCGGAAGGGTTTCTCACCCTTCTTTCGCTACTCATGCCTGCATTCTCACTCGTGCCGCGTCCACAGCTGGGTCACCCCGCTGCTTCACCCCCGGCACGACGCTCCCCTACCCATCCACACACCTGGATGCAATCCCGAAGAACCACACCAAGTAAAAATGTGAATGCCACAGCTTCGGCGGTGTACTTGAGCCCCGCTACATTGTCGGCGCGGAACCACTTGACCAGTGAGCTATTACGCACTCTTTAAAGGGTGGCTGCTTCTAAGCCAACCTCCTGGTTGTCTAAGCGACCCCACATCCTTTTCCACTTAGCACACGCTTAGGGGCCTTAGCTGGTGATCTGGGCTGTTTCCCTCTCGACTACGAAGCTTATCCCCCGCAGTCTCACTGCCGCGCTCTCACTTACCGGCATTCGGAGTTTGGCTGATTTCGGTAAGCTTGTAGGCCCCCTAGACCATCCAGTGCTCTACCTCCGGCAAGAAACACGCGACGCTGCACCTAAATGCATTTCGGGGAGAACCAGCTATCACGGAGTTTGATTGGCCTTTCACCCCTAACCACAGGTCATCCCCCAACTTTTCAACGTTGGTGGGTTCGGCCCTCCACGCGGTCTTACCCGCGCTTCAGCCTGCCCATGGCTAGATCACTCCGCTTCGGGTCTAGAGCACGCGACTAAACGCCCTATTCAGACTCGCTTTCGCTACGGCTACCCCACACAGGTTAACCTCGCCACATGCCACTAACTCGCAGGCTCATTCTTCAAAAGGCACGCCGTCACCTCGAACCAAAGGCTCTCAGCTCCGACGGATTGTAGGCGAACGGTTTCAGGTACTATTTCACTCCCCTCCCGGGGTACTTTTCACCATTCCCTCACGGTACTCGTCCGCTATCGGTCACCAGGTAGTATTCAGGCTTAC
>NZ_BSDI01000110.1 GCF_027923225.1 Phytohabitans aurantiacus | reverse complement strand
TCTCCGCGGGCGCCACCCTCTCCGCGGGCGCCACCCTCTCCGCGGGCGCCACCCTCTCCGCGGGCGCCACCCTCTCCGCGGGCGCCACCCTCTCTGCGCCGCGCGGTGTCGGCGTCGCCCTCACCCCGCGTCGCGCGCGCCGCCCCTCTCCGCCGATCAAGGGCGAATGCACGTGGTTCGATCTCAAACCGCGTGTATTCGGCCTTGATCGGCGGAGATCTCCTTGATCGGCGACGCGACGCCGCCGCCATATTCAGCGTGGCCGGTTCGCGCCGCGTCCGAGCCGTGCAACGGCTCGCCGCGCAGATCTTGGTCTGGCGTCGCCGCAGGCGGCACCCTCCGCCGGGCCGTTGCAGCAGAATCCGCGAAATTGCTGCCTCCGGGACGCGAGGATGCAGCAAAATCCCGGAACTTGTCGGCTCCGCCCGCCGCCGAAGGCGGCGGAGCCGGTGCACCGGCTCGCAGCTCGTGACGACGATCCGCATGCAGATCCGTAGTGGCCGACATGGCCTGTTGCCCGCAGCGAGCGCCGCGGCGGGCTGCAGCGGGTGAGGCCGGGCGTGTGAGGTCCGACCAGGCCGCGCCGATCAAGGCCATTCGCAAGGATCAAGGGCAAACACACGCAGAAAAGAGATCCAACCGCGTGCGTTCGCCCTTGATCGACGGGAAAGGGGGCGTCGCGCGGTTCCGCGCCGCGCGCGCCGGGGAAGGATAGCCTCGGCTTGTGGAGTGGGCGGAGGCACGGCGGCGGGCTGTCGAAGGGCATGCGGCCGCGGAGGACCGGCGCAAGGCGGACGAAGCGGCGGCCGCGCGGGAGCTGATCGCGGACTTCGTGCGGGCGGCGGAAGAGCGTGCACTGCCCGCGACGCGGCTCACCGCGCGGCCGTACCAAGGGGGCGCTCGCTATCGCACGGCGCTGCGCGGCTGGTACCTCAAGGCGGACCGCTCGCTGGCCGTTGGCACGGACGGTGAGCTGTATCTTCTGCACGTCCCTGCCAGTCTGCGCGCCCGGCTGGCGGGCGCGTCCGTCGTGCCCCACCAGCCGCGCCTGGTGGTCGGAGAGGGTGGCCGCGACGGCGAGTCGATCCCGCTCCGAACCCTGCTCGACCGCCGCCTAGCCGCCGCACCCGACTGGCCGTGACAAGACCCGCCGGCGGCGACAAGACCCGCCGGCGGCGACAAGACCCGCCGGCGGCGACAAGACCCGCCGGCGGCGACAAGACCCGCCGGCCGTGACAAGACCCGCCGGCCGCAACGACCCACGGCCCGCCAAGCCGCAACCAACCAACCAACCAACCGCCGCGCAACCCTCAACAGTCCAAAACGGAAGACAGCCAAGCGAACGCCTCGTCCTGCATCTCGGCCGTGAACACATGCCCGAGCCCAGGCCACACCTTCGTTAGCAGCCGCCCACCCGCACGCTGCGACTCCCACACCGCGCGCATCTTCTCGTACGCCTCCCGCACCCCGCCGATCGGAAACAGCGCATCGGTCTCGCCGTTGTAGACGAGCATCGGCCGGGGAGCCGCGATGCTGGCGACGTCGGGGATGTCGAGGTGGCGAAACAGTCCGGGGTGCGACATGAAGTACGCCGACTGCCCGCGCAACGTGTTGTTGCCCGGCACCATCATGCCCTTCAACGTGGTCATCCAGCAGACCGATACCGTCGCCGACACGTGGTCGGAGAGCGCGGCGACCTGCCACGCGCGGTAGCCGCCCATCGAGAAGCCGACCGCCGCGATCCGGCGCCGGTCGACCTCGGGGAGGGTGGCGAGCAGCGCTGCGGCGCGGGCGTCTTCGCGGGCCATGAGGCCGGCCAGCGACGAGCCGAGGTTGTAGAAGTTGCTGGCCAGGGCCTGCTGCGTCTCGTACGTCAGGCCGGGCCGGTCGCCCCAGCCGAGGGCGTCGACGGCGAGTACCGCGTATCCGCGCGCCGCGAGCTCGTCACCGATGAAGCGCCCGCTGAAGTACCGGGTCGTCCACGCCTCCGCCGACGCCAGCCGGGTGTCGTCGTACCACGGCCGGATCAGTTTCTCCTTGCCGATGTCGAAGCGCGCGCCGTGGTCGTGCAGCAGCAGCGCCGCGGGGAACCGCCCTGGCCGGTCCGGCAGCACCATTGTGGCCCGTACCCGGCTGTGCCGCGTCACGTTGAAGAGCACCACGCGCCGCACGAGCCCGCCGGCGCGCTGCTCGTCGACCACCTCCAGGTCGAACGGGGTGCCGTCGTCGGGTTCGAGCAACAGTTCGTCGACCTTGTGCCGGGCGGTCCGCTGCCACGACCGGAAGCTCCGGATCGGCGAGTTGCCCCACGCGAGCGGGTAGGTCAGCTCCGATTTTAGGCCCTCGTAGAAGACCGGCAGGTTACCCTCCACAATGGAGGGAGGCGGGCCGGACGCGGGTAGGTCGGTCGGCAGCAGCAACAGTGCGGGCAGGGACGTGAAGGCGCGCCGCTTCATAGATCTCCCTCCATCGAGGGAGATGAGTTTAACCGGTGATCAAGCTCTGTAGCGCGATGCCGGCGGGACCGAGCAGGGCCGCGAGACGCAGCAACGGCCCGACCACGGACTCGCCGCCGGAGGCCAGCGCGCCCCAGTCACGGAGCTTGGTGACAAGCCGTTCGAGTACGCCGGCGGCCTTAGCGCTGTCACCCATGGACGCCGCCGCCTCACCGGCCAGCGACTCGGCCTCGGCCCGCTGGGCGGGCGCCAGTGGCACTCGGGCGAGCGCCGCCCGTAACGCCTCGATCTCCTGCAGCCCCGCGTTGTACTGGCCCATCACGTTGCCATGCACCGTCATGTCGCCGCCAACGTTGGTGATGTTGCCGGCCTGCTGCCCGCCACCGAAGTTGAATGTCATCGCTGCTGCCTCCGTCGAGTCGAAAAGGCGATGATCGCCCCGTATATCCACAGCGCGGTGCCGATCATCGTCAGCACGAGGCCGATCGGCACCCACGGCAGGAACGGCGGGAGATCCGGCTCGGGCGGCTGAGAGCCCACCGGTGCGTCGAGCGCGTCGAAGACCTCCGCCATGAACGCCAGCACCCAGTACCCGAACGGGATGATCCCGATCAGCTTGAGCGTCACGCCCAGGATGATCAGCGTGCGACCCGCGCGGCTGCGCGGGAGCGGGTTGATGTCCACGTCGTACCGGTTGTGCTGGTCCCGCCCGATGTTGTTGATGAGCCCGGCCGACTGCCCGCCCGAGAAGTTGTACTGCACGGACGCCTGGCCAGCCTGGAACACCAGCGTCACCTCGCCGATGCCGATGCGGTCGCCGTTCGCCAGTTGCCGCGGCGTGCCACCGACGGGTACGCCGTTGACGAGGGTGCCGTTGCGCGAGCCGAGGTCGACGATCCAGGTGGCCCCGTTCGCCTCCCAGACGGCCGCGTGCCGGCGACTCACCCGCTCGTCGGCGAGGGTCAGCGTCGCGTGCTCGTCACGGCCGATCACCGCGCGCTGTGCGGAGACCTGGAAGCCGTAGCCGCGCAGGCGGGGCGGGCCGAGCACCACGAGGTCCATGGCAACACCTCACCCTGATTGTGGACCTCATATCGGGGTGAGGCGGGCGGATCACCCGATCGTGCGGGCGGGGACGACCGGTGCCACCGAATCGCGCACCACGATGTGCGTCCCGAGCACCACATGTTGGGGTTCGTCGGGGTGCAGAGCCAGCCGGACGGCGGTGCGGCCCAACTCCTCGGTCGGCACCCGCACCGTCGTCAGGGCGGGCACCACGTTGGTCGCGAGCGGGATGTCGTCGTACCCGACGACCGACACGTCCTGCGGCACCCGGACCCCCGCCTCGCGGAGGGCGAGCAGCACGCCGGCCGCGACCATGTCGGTGGCGGCGAAGACGGCCGTGAAGGGGACACGGTCCGCGAGCAGCTTGCGGGTGCTCGCGTGCCCAAAGGTTTGGCTGTACTCGCCGGGCACGATCAGGGCCGGATCCAGCGGTACGCCGTATGCCTCGTGCGCTCTCGTGAAGCCCTTGATGCGATCGCGGCTCGTGGTGTGCTCGACGCTGACGTTGCCCAGGTACACGATCCGCCGGTGGCCGTGCGACAGCAGGTGGCTGGTGATCGCGTACGCCCCGCCCTCGTTGTCGTACTCGACCACCGTGGTGGGCACGCCATCGCCGAGCGGGGGCCGGCCGCACAGCACCAGCCGCGAGCCGGCCTTGTCCAGCGCGTGTGCGAAGTGGATCATGCGTTCCTGGTACTCGGCGCCCAGGTAACCGCTGCCCACCAGGATCACCGCGTCGGCGCGCTGCTCGCGCATCGCCTCGACCACCGCCAGCTCGCGGGCCGGGTCGCCGTGCGTCGTGCAGATCAGGCACAGCCGCCCCTCGGCGGTCGCCTGCTGCTCGACGCCCTTGGCCACGTACGCGAACGAGGGACCGGTGACGTCGTCCATCACGAAGGCCACCATGCGCGAGCCCGCGCCCTTGAGGGCGCGGGCCTGGGCGTTCACCACATAGTCAAGCTCGCGGACGGCGCGCTGCACGCGTGCCCGGGTCGCCGCGCTGACCGGGTAGTCGCCGGCCAGTACCCGGGAGACGGTCGCGGGGGAGACCCCGGCACGCGCCGCGACGTCTTTCACCGTCATGCGGTGATTGCCGGTGTCCTCGCTCGTACGTCGTCCCACTGCTGGATAGTAGGCCGCTTAGACAACGTTCTCTACGGGCTCGCCGGCCGGTTCCACCACCGCGCCGACCGGGCGGACGTGCCGCATCGCGACCAGGATCAGCACCGCGGTGCCGAGGACCAGCACGGTGCTGATGCCGGCCACCGTCGCGAGCCCGGCCGTGAAGGCCGCCCGCGCCGACTCCAGAAGAGCCGTCCCGGCCTGCGTGGGCAGGTCGGCCGCCGCGGCGGAGGCGCCGGCCAGCGTGTCACGCGCCATTTCTGGTACGCCCACCGGCGCATCGACGCGCGAATGGTAGACGGCGGTGGCGAGGGTACCCATCGTGGCGATGCCCAGCGCGAACCCGAACTCGTTGCTGGTCTGCGAGATCGACGCCGCCGAACCGGCCTTCTCAGGCGGTGCCGCGCCCACGACGAGGTTGGTACCGAGGGTGAGCAGCGGCCCCGCTCCCAGGTTGATCAGCCCCAACCCGGTCACCACGTACGCCAGCCCGTTCGACGAGGGCGTCTGCGTGAGCAGGGCCAGCCCGCTCGCCGACACCACCAGCCCACCCGCGATCAGCCGCGCGGGCGGTACCCGGCGCGCCAGCAGCGGCGACACCTGGAGCGTGGCGATGGCGGTCGCCACCGTCGGCAGCAGCCACAGCCCGGCCCGCAGCGGCGACAGCCCCTCGACGAGCTGCAGGTACTGCGTGATCAGCACCATCGTGGCGCCCGGCAGCATCGTGTTGATCAGCATGCAGACCAGCGCCGCGGTGAACGCCCGATCGGCGAACAGCCGCAGGTCCAGCAGCGGGTCGGGCAGCCGCACCTGCCGGCGTACGAACAGAAAGCCCACGGCCGTGCCCGCCGCGAGCGCGGCGACCGGCGCGAAGGTCAGGCCGTTCCGGGCCAGCTCCTTCAGGCCCCAGATGGCGGGCAGGATCGTGGCCAGCGACAGCGCGACGCTGGCGATGTCGAGCCGCCCCGCCTCCGGCGCCTTGTACTCGGGCAGCAGCACCGGACCCAGCACCAGCAGCAGCACCATCGCGGGCACGCCGAGCAGGAACACCGAACCCCACCAGAAGTGCTCCAGCAGCGCGCCGCCCACCACCGGGCCGAGCGCGATGCCGCCCATCAGCGACATCAGCCAGACGCCGATCGCGATCGGCCGCTCCTTCGCGTCGCGGAACATGTTGGTGATCAGCGCCAGCGTCGACGGCGTCAGCGTCGCGCCGGCCACGCCCAGCAGCGCGCGGGCGGCGATCAGCATGGCGGGACTGGTCGAGTACGCGGCCAGCACCGACGCGGCACCGAACGCCGCCGCACCGGCCAGCAGCAGCTTGCGGCGCCCGATCCGGTCGCCCAGCGTCCCCATCGTGATCAGGAACCCGGAGAGCAGGAACCCGTACGAGTCGAGGATCCACAGCTGCTCGGTGCCGCTGGCGTGCAGGTCGGTGCTCAGCCGAGGCAGGGCTAGCAGCAGTACGAAAATGTCGATCGAGACGAGCAGTGAGGGCAGGGCCAGTACCGCCAGCCCGATCCACTCCTTGCGCCCGGCTTTGTCGTTCATGGTCGCCCCTCCTGGTTGGGTCTTCACCCAGTGGTCGGAGCGGGCGACCTTTTCTCTACATGGTTGGCGGGCGTCTTCCCACCCGATCCGCGACCCGGCGCGCCGCCTCGGCATACTCGGGCTTCGTCGACATCGCCGCCGCGATCCGCAGGTGGGTGAGGGCATCGGTGAGGCGGCTCTGCCGTTCCAGCGTGCGGCCGAGCAGGTGGTGGGCGTACGCGTCGCTCGGGTCGCGCTCGATGAGCACCCGCAGCTCGCGCTCGGCGTTCGTGAGCTGGGCCGACCCGAAGTACGCCATCGCCAGCTCCAGCCGCACCTCCGAGTTGCGCGGCTCCGCCGCCGCCACCGGCTCGAGGATGCGCGCCGCCTCGGCGGGCTTGCCGAGCGCCACGTAGAACTTCGCCCGCTCATACTCGGCGCTGAGGTCCATCTGTACTCCCTCCGGTGGTCCCGTCTACGGTACGGGCCTTACGCTGGGCTGCGTGGTGATCACGAACTGGGCAGGCAATGTCACCTTTTCGGCGCGGCGGCTTCACCGCCCGGCGTCGGTCGCCGAGGTGCGCGAGCTGGTCGCGGACGCTGACAATTTCCGGGTACTTGGCAGCGGCCACTCGTTCAACCCGATCGCGGACACCACGGGCGACCTGATCTCCCTCGCCGACCTGCCACCCGTGATCTCGATTTCCTCCGACTCGGAGACGGTGACCGTGTCGGCGGGTCTCCGGTACGGCGAGGTGGTGCCGCGGTTGCACGCCGCCGGGTACGCCCTGCACAACCT
Source organism: Phytohabitans aurantiacus (assembly GCF_027923225.1). Taxonomy (GTDB): domain Bacteria; phylum Actinomycetota; class Actinomycetes; order Mycobacteriales; family Micromonosporaceae; genus Phytohabitans; species Phytohabitans aurantiacus. Next base: position 1,590 of record NZ_BSDI01000110.1, on the reverse strand, counting down.
CGGCTCGCTGCCGCACATCTCGATCGCCGGCGCCTGCGCCACCGGCACCCACGGCTCCGGCGTCGCCAACGGCACCCTGGCCTCCGCGGTAGTGGCGCTCGACCTCGTTACCGCCGACGGCGGGCTGCGCACGATCACCCGCGACGACGAGCTGTTCCCCGCCGGCGTGGTCAGCCTGGGCGCGCTCGGCGTGGTGACGAGCCTGACACTGGCGCTGCGCCCCACGTTCGACATGGCCCAGTACGTCTACGACGACCTGCCGTACGCCGCCGCGCTCGACGAGTTCGACGCCATCATGTCCAGCGCCTACAGCGTCAGCCTCTTCACCGACTGGGCCGGCCCCCACTTCAACCAGGTATGGGTCAAGCAGCTCGCGTCGGCTCCCGCCCCTCCGAAACACTGGCACGGCGCGACGCTCGCCGACGCACCCCGGCACCCCGTGCCCGGCATGTCAGCCGAGTCCTGCACACCGCAGCTGGGCGAACCCGGCCCGTGGCACGCTCGACTCCCACACTTCAAACTGGAGTTCACGCCGAGCAGCGGCGAGGAGCTGCAATCCGAGTACTTCGTGCCGCGCGACCAGGCTATTCTCGGGTTGGCGGCGCTCCACCGTCTCCGCGACCGGATCGCACCCGTGCTCCAGATCAGCGAAATACGCACAATCGCGGCCGACGACCTGTGGCTCAGCCCGTCATACGGCCGCGACACGGTGGCATTCCACTTCACCTGGGTGAAGGACACCGAAGCGGTGCTGCCGGTCCTGCGCGAGATCGAGGCGGCCCTGGCACCCTTCGACGCCCGCCCCCACTGGGGCAAGCTCTTCACCATGCCCCCCGAAGTGGTGGCAACCCGCTACGGCCGCTTGGCCGACTTCGCCGCCCTAACCACTCGCCTAGACCCCAACGCAAAACTCCAAAACCCCTTCCTAACCCCCCACCTCCACCCCTAACAACCCCCGCCCCCCCGCGCCCACTCCACGCCTCTTCGCGCCGGTCCTCTTCGCGCGCCGGTCCGCGCCGCGTCGGGCTGCGCCGCGCCGGGCTGCGCCGCGCCGGGCTGCGCCGCGCCGGTCCGCGCCGCGTCGGGCTGCGCCGCGCCGGTCCGCGCCGCGTCGGGCTGCGCCGCGCCGGGCCGCTTCGCGCGCCTTGCGCGCGCCCCCTCGGCGTTGTGCGCTTTGCCCGCGTTAGTCCGCTTCGCGCCGGGCTCTGCCCGCACCGCGCCGCCCCCTCCGCGTCGATCAAGGGCGAATGCCCGTGGTTGGATCTCTTTCCGCGTGCTTTTGCCCTTGGTCGATGGAGATGTCCTTGATCGACGGCAACAGCGACCGGAGGGAGCCGCCGCCTCCGGCGCCGCGACGGGTCGCGGACGCTGCCCTGTCCCGAGCCACGCGGCGATCTTGCAGTTGTCATAGTGGATTGCCCTGGTTTGGGACATGGCAACTGCAAGATCGCCGCTGCCCGCGGCCCCACCAGACCGCCGCGACACCGTCACCCGGCTAGATCTTGGCGCTCGACCGTCGCCAGGGGCGAGCTCAACCGGTGGTTGCAACACCGAGTAGTTGGGCCATTTTGTCAGCTGGGTTGGCCCAGC
>NZ_BSDI01000109.1 GCF_027923225.1 Phytohabitans aurantiacus | reverse complement strand
GCGGCGGGTTGGGCATCGTCACCGGCTACGCGTTGAACGGCCTGACCCCGCAGGTGAACCGGGACGTCGAGCGCCGCCTGTTCGAGACCACGTCTGCGGTGCGGCTGGAGGCGTTCGACGAGGATGCCTTCGCCGATGACATGGAGCGCGCCTCCCGAGGCACCGAATCGGCGATCGTGCTCGTGCAGGAGGTGTTCAACCTGCTGGCTGGGGTGGTGAGTTTGCTCGCGGTCACCGTCGCCGTGGTGGTGATCCACCCGCTGCTGTTGGTCGCGCTGCTGGTGGCCACGGTGCCCAACGCGTATGCGGCGCTGCGGGCTGGGCACGAGAAGTTCAAGACCTACCTCGCCGGATCGGCGCGCCGCCGCCGGCTGTGGGTGCTTCAGCGCCTGATGGCCGAGCGGATCTCGGCGCCGGAGTTGCGCTCCTACCGGCTGCGCGGCTTCCTGCTGGACCAGTACGACCGGGTGATGGACGCGCACACCAAGATCGAGCTGCGCCTTGCCCGTCGGGTGACCACGACCACCAGCCTCGGCGCGCTGGTCAGCGGGGCCGCCCTGGCGGGGGTGTACGCGCTGCTCGGGGCGCTGCTGTTGAAAGGACAGATCCCTCTCGCCGCGGCGGCGACCTGCGTGGTCGCGGTGCAGGCCGCGCAGCGCGCGCTCACGCTGGTGACCTTCCAGGTCGACCGGGTCTTCGCCAACGGCCAGTTCTTCAACGAGTACGTCAACTTCCTGCACCGCGCCGACACCTACCTCCCCGCAGCCGACCAGGCCGGCACGGCACGCCCCGACGAGCTCCGGGAACTGTCAGTCCGCGAAGTCAGCCTGCGCTACCCGGATCGGGACACCCCCGCGGTGCACGACGTCACCCTGACCATCCGCGCCGGGGAAACGGTGGCGCTTGTCGGCGAAAACGGCTCCGGCAAGTCCACCCTTGCGGCGATCATCGCCGGGTTACGCACGCCCACAGGCGGCAGCATCTGGTGGAACGGCCGTCCACTGCGGGAGTGGGATCGTGACGCACTGCACCGGAAGATCGCCGTGGTGCTGCAGGAACACCACAAGTGGCCGTTCACCGCGGCCACCAACATCGCCACCGGCGAGATCGATGCCGAACCCGACCGCGGGCGGATCGAGGCCGCCGCCGGCCTGGCCGCTGCCCACGACATGATCCATGAGCTGCCTCAGGGGTACGACACGCTGCTCGACCGCACATTCAAAGACGGTCAAGACCTGTCCGGTGGCCAATGGCAGCGGATCACCGCCGCTCGAGGCTTCTACAGCGACGCTGAACTGCTCATCATGGACGAACCGTCCTCTGCCCTCGACCCACGCGCAGAAGACACACTCTTCCAAGCCATCCGCAGCCGCCAGGGCCGGCAGACCACCATCCTGATCACCCACCGGCTGGCCAACGTCGTGCACGCCGACCGCATCTACGTCCTGGAGAAGGGCGCCCTCGTAGAGTCCGGCACCCACGGCCAGCTCGTGGCCGCAGGCGGTTTGTACGCAGATCTCTTCTCGTTACAGTCAGCCGGCTACACGGTCCCCGCCGCCGGACATTACTCATGATCGGCTTCGATCTCGAATGATCGCGCTCACCGACGCCCGGCGATGGCTGTTGTCCGGCGCCGATCGGTGTTCAGCGGCATCGCGGCGAAGGATTCCCGTCGTGAGTGCGCAGCATTGCCTACCACGCTCCATCTTGGGAAGGGCGCAGCTCGTGATGGCTCGCTGCGTCCGAATGTGTCCACTGCGGAGGATCAGACCAGGCCGAGCACGTCATCACCACGGGCACTGACCCCATCCGACGTATACCGCCCGGCCCCAGCCGGATGCCCAGATCCTCACCGTGATGACGGCGACCAACAGGGCGACAGGAACCTCACCGTGCGCATCCCGCCGTGAATTCGTGCTCATCCAGATCGCGTCGCGGATCGCGACACGGCAGGGGACGGGACCGCGGCTAGTGACCGTCACGATGGACGACGCAGCGGACTGGACGTCCGCCCGCCGCTGCGGCATTTGGTCCTCTCTGCAACGGCGGGCAGGGGTCATGCCTCGCACGTAAGGGGTGCCTCGGCTACTGCTTCGGGTCGCGGCCGGTGAACAGGTGCGTGTGGGCGGCGGTGAGCACGTCACGGGCGAGGTCTTCGCGCAACGCCGGCGGGATCTGGAGCTGGTGCTTGTTCGCGAACGCGGCGACGGCCTGGGCGCCGGTGGTGATCGCCGCGTCGGGCAGTTCGACACGCTCGTCCGGGCTGGGGCTCATAGGTCCTCCTTGAGGGTTTCGATGATGGCGGCGGACTCGGTGTCGGTGCGGGAGTGGTCCTTGGCCAGTTCGGTGAATGCCTTCACGTACCGGGCGGCCGACTCGCCTTCGAGCAGAAGGGTGCCGCCGAGGTGGTCCACGCAGGCGACCGGCGGGTACGGGGCGCGCAGATGGTAGACCGTGAACGGGCCGTGCACACCCGGGTGGGCGCCCGTGCTGTCCAGGATCTGGATCTGCACGTTGGGCAGCCGAGCCAGCCGGGTCAGGTGCTCCAGCTGCGCCTGCATGACCTCCCGCGCCCCGATGCGGCGGGTCAGCGCGGCCTGTTCGATGACGGCGTGCACCTCGACCTCGCGGTCGTACAGGTTGGGGCGCCGCTGTTCGGCGGTGTGTGCGGCGGCGCGGACGGTGTGGTCGGCGACCGGTTCGGGCAGGAAGGGCTTGGCCAGGGTGTTGGCGTAGGCGCCCACCTGCATCACGTCCGGGATGACGGTGGCGCCGTAGACGTGGATGGTTTTGGTCCGCTGTTGGACCCACCAGCGGTCCACGACGGGCCGGTCCGGGTCTGCCGGGCGGATGCCGTCCAGCTGCCACTGGTTGACCCGCCAGGCGTGTTCGGCCAACTTGACCAGCTTGAGCCGGTCTTCCTCGTCGTAGACGTTGTACACGTCGAGCAGTGCGGTGACGTGGTCTTTGCGGAACGGCCACTCGGCGCGTTCGTAGCGGGCCAGGGTGGAGAACTCGACGCCCAGGTATTCGGATACGTACTTGAGGGTCAGACCCAGGTCGTCGCGCAGCTCGCGCATCCGTTCACCCAGGTATTGGGCGCGTAGGCTTTGCATGAACTGTTCGCGTTTGGTGGGCACGATGTCACCTTTCTTGACTGGGGTTTGTGTTCTGAGCGGTCGCGATTAGTTGCCGCGACTGGTCGGGGTCCAGGGCCGTGCGGCGCAGGGCTTCGAAGAGGGTCAGATATGGGCTGGCGTCGGTGAGCAGCAGCCGGCCGCTGAGGTGTTCGATGTGGACCACTGCGGGCGGGTAGGGGTCTGGCAGGCAGTAGATCGTGAAGGGCACGGTGGCGCCGGGCGGGCGCGGCGCTTGGGCTGGTAGCACCCGAACCGATGCGCCGGCTTCCAGCGGTGGCCTGCGGTCGCCGTGGGGGTGCCAAAGGGCGCATTCGTCCATCACTACCGTCAGATCGACGGGTGGCTGCCCGTGCAGGGCGTGCCGTCGTTCGGCGGCCAAGCGCTCTTGCGGATTCGCCGGGTCGTCGTCGGACCGTTCGGCGCCAAGTAGGTCAGGGATCGTCAGCGGACTGTAGATGCGGATGCGGTCGGCTTCGGATTCCAGCCACAGCACGTCGACGAACGCTTCGTCCGGCACGGCGCCGTCGAAGTCGACCTCCCAGCGTGGCCGCCACACCGCCTGCGCCAACCGCAGCAGCATCTCCCGCTGGCGGGGTTCGTAGAGCCGGTATACGGCCAGTAGGGTGGTCATCTGGTCGCGGGTGAGCGGGTGCTCGCCGCGTTCGAACCGTGCGATCAGGCTGAAGTCCACCTCGACGGCGGAAGCGACGTACTTGATCGTCAAGCCCTGCTCGTTGCGCAGGTGACGCATCCGCTGTCCCAACCAAATAGACCGCAGCGACGGAACACGGTGATCTTTTCTCATCCTTGCGTTCCCCGAGTCGAACGATCGTGGACTGTGAAGGTTTGGGGTTGCGCCGCTACCGAGGAGGGCGCTACACCGAGACCTCGGAAATGCTGGCTGGCGTGACCTTGCTGGGTTCGCCAGCGCCGGAACCGAACCGCCAACCGTCAGCATTGACCGCTTGGTGACTCGGTGCCGCTGACCTGTTCACCCTGGCCGATCGCACCAACCCCTACGAAGCTCACGGTGAGGGTCCAAGATGGACCGGCAAGTGCGGAGGGGGAGCCGGGTCAGCGTGCCGTGTACGGCGCCTTGACGGAAGGTGACGCGGCGATCGATGATGGATGCGACGCAACTTTTCGCAACCGCCGTTCAAGGGAGCCGATCATGCGTCTGACCTTCATCGGCAATGACCCGGACTCGAATCCGACGGGCTCGCCCACGGTGTATCGCACGGACCGGGGCAGCTGGGTGGTGCAAGGTTGGGTCGTCACGGACCCGCAGGCGCTGACGCAGATGGATATCCCCGACGGGGAGACCGCGGTGGAGATCCCGGACCGGATGCTCCAGTTCTTTAGGCAGGGGGACCGTGGCCTCGATAGCTGAGCAGGAGTTTGACAGGCTGCTGTCGAGCTTCGAGCGCTCAGCGATTCACCTGGAGACCCGCGACGCCTACGGCACGGCGGTGGAGCTGCCGCACATGGCGAAATGGGCCGCTGGGGAACCGGATGATCTTGCCTGGCTGCAGAGCTGGTGCGAGACGCTGCGCGGACATGTCAGCGCCGGACGTACCGTCCGGCGCGCCCGCATCGTCTCCGAGCCGCTGAGTGACTACCAGCGCTGGTCGCACAGCATCGCCCATCCGATGGTCGAGGCAGGTGAGGACATCCGGTGGGTCCCCCGTCGCCTTGTCTCCTCGATCCCTATTCCTGGCAACGACTTCTACGTCTTCGACGACCGGCTGGTCGTCTTCCTTCACTACGCGGGCAACGGCCTGGCCGTCGACAAGGTGGCGTCAACCGATCCCGCCGACGTCGAGCTGTGTCGTACCTCGTTCGAGGCAGTGTGGCAGTTCGCCGTTGCTCACCGTGACTACCAGCCCGTCTAGCGCGGCCCGGCAGGCCCAGGAGGCATTAGGCGCCCGTCTTCGAGAGATTCGCCGCGAGGCGGAGCTCACCGCGCGGGCGCTGGCGACCGCGACGGGGCAGCACTACACGAGAGTAAGCAAGATCGAGCACGGTGTTCAGCCGCCGACCGAGGCGGACATTCGCACCTGGTGCCGAGCATGTCAGGCTGAGGACCAGACTCCCGACCTGATCGCGACACTGCGTGCCGTCGAGTCGGCGTACCTGGAGTTCAAGCGGCAGAGCAAGGCCGGAATGAAGCGTGTGCTCGGCGCACACACCATGGCGCTGTACGAGGACACGGCCGTGTTCCGTATTTACGAGCACAACGTGATACCAGGCCTGTTTCAGACCGCGGACTACTCGGCCGCCATGCTCTCGTTCTGGATCGACTTTCTGGATACGCCGAACGATCGGGACGAAGCGGTCGCCGCCCGCATGGAGCGCCAGCGGGTCATCTACACGCGCGGCAAACGCTTCGTCGTGGTGCTTGAGGAGCAGGCGCTACGGACTTGGTTCGGTGACGCCGAAACGCAGGCAGGTCAGCTGGACCGGCTGCTGGCCGTCATGTCACTGCCCAATGTGTCGGTCGGCGTCGTCCCGATGATGACCGAACGAGCCGCCGTGGCCTCCACAGGTTTCTGGATCTTCGACAACGCGCTCGTCGCCCTGGAGACGCCGACGGCGAGTATCGAGATCACCCGGCCACACGAGATCGAACTGTACGGCCGCATGTTTCAACACCTCCAGAACGTTGCCCGATACGGCCGGCAAGCGCGCGAGCTGATCAGGAAGGCGATCGAGGAACTTCCGTGACGCAACATTCCGCAACATCGTAGACCGGTCACGCAACGCCTTCTTACAGTCACGGATGGAATTGCTGGCGTGCGCGGAGGAGTCTGCTGTGTTGATGCTTCCCCGAGCTGACCCAGGTTGGTGGAGACGCGGGACTTTCGAGGGACAGCCGATCTCGCAGATTCTGCGCCGGCGGGATGTGACCAGCCTGTTCCGGTTTCTGAAGAGGCGTGGCTGGAGCCGGGCGGCGATTGCGGCCGCCACTGGCCTGTCCGAGACCAGGGTTCGGCAGATCTGTCAGGCCCGGCAGCAGGTGACCTCGTACGATGTGCTGGAACGTATCGCTGCTGGTCTACAGATCGATCGGGGTCTGATCGGCCTCGGCTACAGCGAGGACCTCGCCGCTGCGGCGCGGCCGTCCGAGGCGCCGCAGCCAGACCCAACCGCCGACCCCGATTTCGTTGGATCACTGGCTGCGATGGCTGTCGGAAGGGTACCGGTCAATCCCGACCGGCTGCTGCCCCCGCCACCGTCGGTGGCTCTTGGGTCGCCTGCAACCGTCACGAGCGTGCATGTATGCGTGCTGCGCGAGATTAGCGAGCAGCACCGCCGTTTCGACGCCGAGCACGGCGGGGGAGCGTGCCGTGAGTCGGGCGCCGCATACGTGCGGTGGGCTCACGGCATGCTGTCCGGCCGCTGCGACACATCCACCACCTATCGCGAGCTGCGAGCAGCGCTGTCGGACCTCTACCAGATCGTCGGTTGGGCCTCTCACGACCTCGGCGACCACACGGGGGCCAGGACGTACCTGACCGCAGGGCTCGCGCTGGCCCGCGAGATCGACAACCTCGGTCTGATCTCGGCCGCGTTCTATCGGCTGGGCCGGGTATCGATCCACCAGGGCCGGGCCGAGGACGCGCTCAAGCTGTGGCAGCTGGGCCAGATCGTCGCACAGGACGGCGGTTGTCTGGTCTCGGTTGCTGTGCTGCACGCAAACGAGGCGTGGGCGTACGCGCTGCTCGGCGCGGACGAACGCGTCCGTGACGCACTGGCCAGATCCCAGGCCGAACTCGGCCGCGTCGACGTGGACACCGCCCCGTCCTGGGCGCGGTTCTTCCTGGCACCGGCCGACTTCGATGGGATCTCCGCCGTCGCCTACGGCTGCCTGGCCGGACATCACGAGCATCGGGCACGGTACGCGCCGGCCGCGCTCGAGCGCGCGGAACGCGCACTGGCCCGGCGGCGCGCCGGCGAGGCGCGTAGCCGCACGTTCGATGCCATCTCGCTAGCGACCGGCTACCTCCTGGACGCACAGCCCAAGACATTCGAGCAGCACGGCCACGTCGCGGTTGATCTGACAATCGGCAGTGCCTCCGCCAGAGCCGTCGACCGGCTGCGCGGCATGGCCGAGTATGCGATGCCCTATGCGGCGCATAGCGGCGTCGCGGCCGTCCTTGAGCGCATCGCGGCTCTGCCGAACGGCTAGCCTGCCTACTGGTGGCGACCCAGCTCAGCGATCAGGAGCGTGCACGGCTGGAATCGGCGTTGACGGCGGTATGCCGGCAGGGGCGCATCGATCCGGCCGGCGCGAGGCTGGTGCGTTACACCATGAACGCCGTCTACGAGCTGCCGGCCGCCGGCGTCGTGATCCGGATGGCTGCCGGACCGCAGGCCCGAGCGCGGGCTGTTCGCGTGGCGCAGATAGCCGCAGCGTTCGCCGAACGCGGCATGCCCACCGTTCGCCTCGCTACCGGGCTCGGCGAACCGATACACGCCGACGGCTGGTCGGCGACCGTCTGGGAGTTCCTCCCACAGCCGCCCGAGCACCGGATCGCGCCCGCTGCGCTCGTCGCGCCGCTGCGCGCCATTCATGCCGCCGGCGCGCCTTTTGAGTTGCCTCTGTGGGATCCAGTCTCGAAGGCCCGTAACCGGGTCGCTCAGGTGGAAACCCTCGACGCGGCAAGCAGGAGCGAGCTTCAGCGTTGGGCAACCGTCGTGGTTGGACTGTCACTGGACCAGATCATGTCCCAGCTCCGGCAGCGCGCGGACGAGCTAGCGGCGGCGGTGAAGGCCGCTGAATGGACACTGCCGCAATCGGTCATCCACGGCGACGCGCACACCGGAAACCTTCTCCTGGACCGAGACGGCGCGGCGGTGATCTGCGATCTCGATTCCGTGGCGGTCGGTCCACCGGAGTGGGATCTCGTGCCAACGGCGCACGGCGCCGCTCGGTTCGGCGACAACCCTAGCCGACACCGCGCGCTCGCGGACGCCTACGGATTGGACGTCACGACGTGCCCGGCATGGGAAACCCTGCGGCAGATCCGTGAGCTACAACTAATGACCAGTGTGATCGCCAACCTCGCCGGGCGGCCCGATGTCGCCGACGAGGCGGGCCACCGGCTGCGTACCGGCCTGGTCGACAACCACGGCGTCACGTGGCATCGCTACCGGTGATGCTGGGGTCCATCGTGGACCCCTACCGGAGGCTGTTTGCGGCAAGGTCTGATCGGACAGGCTAAAGGAGTCGGCAGGCGCTCTAGCACCGAGCGTCGTAGGCCGACGGATGGTTGACGCGCGCCCCTGCGCGCCAGCCGGACTTGCGCCCCGGCCGGTCGTGACCGAGCCTCCGCCCGGTCGGGTGCCAACCATCCGGACGGGAGTGGCGGTGGCGGGAACGTCCCGAACGACGAAAGCGGTGATGGAGCCGCGGTCGCGACAGGGCCTGCTGCGACCGCACACGATCGTTTCTCATGAAGGGCGCCGGCGCCGGCCTTCCGAACGCCACCCGCGCCGGAACCCTTCACCGGGGTGTGCCGCCGCCTGCTCTGGCAGGCGGCGGCACACCCACCCCGACTGCCGCCGCCGGTCGGCGTGGCCGGTACGCCAGCTGCCACAAGTCCACCAAGCGAGGCTCGCTACAGGCCGTCGCTCGCCACCCAGTCTTCTGGCCACGGCCCAGAAAGTCCGCCGTCAACTACGAAGGTCCAAACGTGATCATCTATCGCGTTGAAGTCGAGGTGCGACCGGAGCAGTTGCCGCGAGCGACAACAATGTTCGCGGAGCTGGTTCGGCAGAGCAGACAGGTTCTCGGCGTCCGCCACTTCGACATTCTGCAAGATCCAGACGATGGCTGTCGGTTCGTTTCAGTCGAGGTCTTCGAGGACCGCGCGGCGGTGGACCGGCAGAGCGCGTTGCCGCTGGTGGGTGAGGTCATCAGCGCGTTTGATGGGTTGCTGCGCGTAGCCCCGCGTGGGAGTGCCTTCCATGTGTCGGCGAGCGAACCGTGGCCGACCCCGCGGGCCGACCGATCCACGGATGACCAAACCCTGCCGTACCAGGGGTTCGCCGAGGAGTACGACAGGCTCCTTGGTGACTTGGCGGTGCGGACGTGGCAGCAGGGGATTCTGGCCGAGCTGGCACGGATCGGTGTGCCGGCGGGGGCGACGGTCGTGGATCTCGCCGCTGGTACGGGTGTCGGTGGGCGGCTTCTGCGTAGCCTCGACGACAACCTGACTCTGGTTGGGCTCGATGCCAGCATAGAAATGCTGCGGCAGGCGGGAGGCTCGTACCGGCAGCTCGTCGAGGCGGATCTGTGCCAGATCCCGCTGCCATCCGGCTTCGCGGACGTGACGGTGTCGGGGTTCGACAGTCTGAACTATCTGGATGGCACCCGGTTGGGTCGGTGCCTGGGCGAGGTAGGGCGGGTCCTCAAGCCGGGCGGCTGGCTGGTGTTCGACTACTCGTCGCCGCACCTGCTGTGCCAGCAGTGGCGCGACCACCATCACACCGACCAGTTGGCGGATGGGACGCTGCATTGGCGCCACCGCGCCGACCGCGCCGGCAGCAGGTGCGTCACCACGCTGACCCGCTACGACCAGACCGGTGCCGTGCGCTGGGAGGAGCAGCACGTCCAATACGCCCTGGACGCGTTCCAGGTGCACCGGCTCGCCGAATCGGCGGGCCTGAGGGTGGATCGGGTCCGCGATCTGCACCGGGCCGAGTTCAGCCCGTCCGCCAGCACGCATGTGTGGAGTCTGCGAAAGGGGGATGGATAGGTGCGGAATCTGATGTGGACGTTGCGGAGGCGGTCGGGCTTCGAGGTCAGCGAGCTGGCCGAGCCGAACCGGGCCGACCTGCTACCTACCTGGCTCCAGGACGGCGCCGACGTGCATGGCAGTCACGGCATGTTCTACTGGCTCCGGGCCCGTGGGCGCGGCTATGTGGTGTCCACCGGGAATGCCGCGGCGGTCCTGACATGGCGTGCTGATGTCGGCCGGCTGGTGGTGCTCCGCCCGGTTGGTGGGACCGATGCGGTGGTGGCTCTACTGGAGCAGCTCGCCGACGCCGCCGTGTCCGCGGGACTGCCGTGCCCGCTGGTGGTCCGCTACTGCGCCCACCAGGTTGCCTGCCGGCTGGGGGAGCTGGGCTGGGCGCCGATGGCCGATCCGTGGCACCGCTCGGCGCCGCTGGACGACGAGGCTCATCCAGAAGTGATCGTCACCGCGCCACCGATCGAGGTGCCGGCCGGGCAGCGGTACAAGCCGATCAGGGAAGCGATCGTCCGCCACGCCGCCGGACACACCTACCTTTGCTCACCAGTTCCCCTGGGCCTCGGCGAAGCGGAGCTCGTCGAGAGTAATAGCGCCCGGGTGGCTGGCTACGACGGGCATGAGCGTGGCTTCAACGCCGCGGTGCTGGCCAGCCTCACCACCCGGCGGCACGACTGGTTGACCTACCACTACCTGATCCGCGACGGGCTGGCGGGGTTCGCGGTGACCGGGAACGTCACGGGTATCGCCCACGGCTACTACCTCGCGGCGCGGGAGGTGCCGCGGCTGGCCACCTACCTGCTATGGCTGATCTATTTGCAGCAGCGGCGCGCGGGCGCGGCCGCGCTCAACCTCGGCGGGTCCGAGACGCGCTCCCTGCACGCGTTCAAGGTACGTACCTTCCCCGACCACCGGCTGCAGCCGACAACGATGCTGCAACGCCACCCCAAACCGACGTAGGTGAGGCACATGAGCGTCACGTACACGATCCACAGCCCGGTGGCCCAGCCGGAGCGCGAGTGCGTCAGCATCCTCGACCCGGACGAGGAACACACGTTCCTGCGCGACGGCCTCGTGTTACCCCGGCGGCGGATGCCAGCGGCCAGCATCGCCGGACTCCGCGCCGCCGTCGACGCGTTGGTCGCCGAACGGTTCCCCGACGCCGCGGAACGCACCTACCGCGAAGAGTTCGCCGGGCAGTATGTACGCGACGGGCACAAGCAAGACCCGCGCATCGTCACCGGCGCCCTGGTGGCCTTTCCGATCGCCGATACCGTCCGGTGCCTGCTGGGTCCGCGGGTGGTGCTACGCAACAGCAACATTAGGGTCACCCAACCCGGTAGCGGCGAGGACACCATCTGGCACACCGACTACCGGCCGCACACCACCCCGGCACCGCCGCTGCCGTCGGCCCCGCCGGTGATCACCGTGCTGCTCTACCTCGACGCCATCAATGTAGAGACCGGCCCGTTGTTTGTGGTGCCGGGCAGCCACATGTGGGCCGAGCAGCCACCGGCCACCCACGACGACCTCGACGAGCAGGTCGCGGTATGCGTCCAACCCGGCCAGGTCGTGCTCATGAACGCCGCCCTGTGGCACCGCGGCGGCCCCAACCACAGCCCCACCATCCGGCGCCGGCTGCTCACCCTTCAACTGTCCGGGATCTTCACCGCACCGTTCAACTTCGAACCCTCGCTACCGACGCCGGCCTACCAGCAGCTGATCGAGCAGGCCCGCGCCCGCCGCGACGAACCCCTGCTGGAACTGCTCGGGCTCGGCGGCATCAACCCCACGACCGGCAACTACTGACCAACGACCTCCCGGAAGGAGAAAGCCGTGACCACTTCCAGCACTACCACCGGTCTGCGTGTCGAGCCGGTCGCCGGGCACATCGGCGCTGAGGTGTCCGGCGTGGACTTGACCCAACCACTGTCCTCGGCGACCGTGGCGGCCTTGAAGAAGGCGTTGCTGACGTACAAGGTGCTGTTCTTCCACGGCCAGCACCTCGACCACGCCGCCCATGTTGCGTTGGCCCGCCAGTTCGGTACGCCCACCGCCGCCGACCCGCACGAGCCGGGCATCGACCCCCAGTTTCCCGAGATCCTGACGGTCGACCCCCGGGTCGACGAACACCGCTACGGCGAAGACTTCGAAGAACGCTTCCGCCGGCGCCGCCGTCACTTCCTGTCCGGATGGCACATCGACAACTCCGCGACCGTCAACCCGCCAGCCGCCTCGATCCTGCGCGCCGACATCGTGCCCGCCTATGGCGGCGACACCCACTGGACCAACCTGGTGGCCGCCTACGAAGGGCTCTCCCCGCCGCTACGACGCCTCGTCGACGGCCTGTGGGCCCAGCATCAGTTCCTGGCCGGATTCGACATGCCCGCCCACGATCCGCAGGTCGCGTCGATCCTGACCGTGATCAACGCGCGGCCGCACATCGCCGAACACCCCGTCGTACGCGTCATCCCCGAGACCGGCGAGCGGGCGCTGTTCCTCAGCCCGTCCACAACCAGCCACATCGTCGACCTGACCACAGCCGAAAGCGCGCACCTGCTCGATCTGCTCTACCAGCAGCTGGCTCGCGACGAGTACCGAGTACGGCTACGGTGGCGGCCCGGCACCGTCGCGATGTGGGACAACCGGACCACCGCGCACCTGGCCGCCCTCGACCACAGCCACCTGAACGTGCAGCGACGGCTGTACCGGGTCACCCTGACCGGTGACGTCCCGGTCAGCCCCGACGGCCGCCCCTCACGCGTACTCAGTGGCGAACTGTTCACCAGTTCGGGCCACCCCGACGGATCCGGTCCGACAGGGTCCGCGCTGCTACCGGAGCAGGCGGCCGGCCGCTGCTAGCATCCCGGTCAGGGCCGTGACTGGCGCTCAGATGGGGAGACACCATCGGGGAGCGGCCCCGTTCCCGCATTTGGTCGCGCGCCTGGGCCTTCCAACCAAACCCGGAAGGACCCCGCCATGACCACAGCATCATCAGCCAGCGCTGAAACCCGCGCCGCTACTGCGGCTCTCGAGGTGATCGGCGCGGTCGAGCCGCGCGTCGCCGCCGCGATCCGCGCCGAGCTTGCCGATCAGCGTGCCGCGTTGAAGCTGATCGCGAGCGAGAACTACGCCTCCCCGGCCGTGCTGTTGGCGATGGGGAACTGGCTTTCCGACAAGTACGCCGAAGGCACCATCGCCCGCCGCTTCTACGCCGGCTGCGCCAACGTCGACACCCTGGAGACGATCGCCGCCGAACACGCCCGGACCGTGTTCGGCGCCGCGCACGCCTACGTCCAACCACACTCCGGCATCGACGCGAACCTGGTCGCGTTCTGGGCGGTGCTCGCCGACCGGGTCGAGACCCCAGCATTGGAGCGGGCGCAGGCACGGCACGTCAACGACCTCACCGACGAAGACTGGGCCGCCCTGCGCCGAGAGCTCGGTGAGCAGCGGCTGCTGGGCATGTCGCTGGACGCCGGCGGGCACCTGACCCACGGCTTCCGTCCGAACATCTCCGGCAAGATGTTCGACCAGCGAAGCTACGGCGTCGACCCGGCCACCGGACTGATCGACTACGCGATGGTGCGCGACATAGCGCGGGAGTTCCGGCCGCTGATCCTGCTCGCCGGCTACTCCGCCTACCCCCGCCTGATCAACTTCGCGACCATGCGGGAGATCGCCGACGAGGTCGGCGCGGTCCTGATGGTCGACATGGCCCACTTCGCCGGCCTGGTCGCCGGGAAGGTCCTGGTCGGCGACCACGACCCGGTCCCGCACGCCCACATCGTGTCCACCACCACCCACAAAACCCTGCGCGGCCCACGCGGCGGCATGGTGCTGTGCCAACCGGAGCTGGCCGAGCAGGTCGACCGCGGCTGCCCCATGGTCCTCGGCGGACCACTGCCACACGTGATCGCTGCAAAAGCCGTCGCCCTCGCCGAGGCCGGCACACCCGCCTTCCGCGACTACGCTCGGCAGGTCGTCGACAACGCGGCCGCGCTCGCCGACGGCCTGCTCCGCCGCAGCGTCGCCCTGGTCACTGGCGGCACCAGCAACCACCTCGCCCTCATCGACGTCTCCATCTACGGCCTGACCGGCCGCCAAGCCGAAGCCGCCCTCCTGGACGCCGGAATCGTCACCAACCGCAACGCCATCCCACGCGACCCCAACGGCGCCTGGTACACCTCCGGCATCCGCGTCGGCACCCCAGCACTAACCACCCGCGGTCTCGGAACCGGCGAGATGGACCAGGTCGCCGACCTCATCCATACCGTCCTGACCCACACCCAACCCACGGCCGGCTCCAAAGCCCGATACACCCTCGACGCCGCACTGGCCGCGAAACTCAGCCAGAGTGCCGCCGACCTGTTGGCGCCGTTCCCGCTGTACCCAACGATCGACCTGGGGTAGCAGCTGCGCTCCGGCCGTGGGAGGCCGTCAAACCGTGACACCCCAGCAGGGCTGTTGCTGGTAAGGCTGGGGGTCCATCGTGGACCCCCAGCGAAGGCTGGTCGTGATCAGGCGGCGTAGGCCAGGGTTAACGGCAGCAGAAGGCGTCGTACCACCAACGCTCTACGCCGGCTGGTTGGCGGGCGGCAGCCTCGCCACCTGCTCCGGTCCCGGCCGCTGCCGGCGTAGAGAGCGGGATCGCGCGTACCGACATGAGCCGCTACGTTCGGGGTAAGACAACTGGCGGAGGTGTGGTGAGACAAGCGGAAGCATCCTGGTGGACCGACGGCGTCTTCGATGGCCGTCCCGTTTACCAGTTCCTTGCCGCCCGCGACATCGGGGCGATCTTCCGTTTCCTCAAGACCCGCGGCTGGAGCCGTGCCGCGATCGCGGCGGCGACCGGCCTGACCGAGACCAGGGTGCGCGCGATTGCCCGAGGAAGCCAGCAGATCACCTCGTACCAGGTACTTGAACGGATCGCAGCCGGGCTGAAAATTGAGCGGGGCATGCTCGGCCTGGCCTATATCGCGCAGGCGCGGTACGAGGCAGGCGCCGACATTGAACGGATAGAGGCAGCCGAGTCCAAGGCAGGAATGGCCGGTCTACCGGGCGACGACCGACGATCATTCCTGACGGCTGTCGGTCTACTTCTCGGCGCCTCCGGGCTACTTGGCCTTCCCGTAACGACGCAGCCCCGTCGGATCGGTGCCAGTGACATAGCCCGACTCGACGCGATTTTGGTCCTGTACCGGTCAATCGACTCCGAATTCGGTAGCGGTGCTGTCTATGGCGAGGTAGCCCGCTTGGCAGAGGCGGCCTCTGCTCTGCAGGACCGATCGCTGTACGAGTATCCGGGTGCTCTCGAACCGCGCCTGTACGCGTCCATCGCCGCGGCCCGGCAACTCGCCGGATGGATGGCCTTTGACTGCGCGCGACACAGCGATGCCCAGCGGCACCTGCTGGCCGCGGAGCGCGCCGCCGTCGCCTCCGGCGACCTGCTGCTGGCCGCGAATGTGCGCTACGCGCAGGCGCGCCAGTTCCAGCACCTTCGGCATCACCGAGACGCCGTTGACACGGTGCGGCTGGCACGCGATCAAATAGGCGACACCGTTGCCACGCCAGCGGTCCAGGCCCGCCTCTACGGCACCGAGGCCACCTCCCTTGCCGCGATCGGCGACGCCCGGGCAGCCCGAGACCTGCTCGGGCGGGCGCGGGAAGCGTTCGACCGCATCAAGCCCGACCGGGAACCGGAGTGGATCCGGTTCTTCGACCATGGCGAGTTGCTGGCTGAGCATGCGGCGACCTACCGGGAACTGGCTCGCCACGAGCCAGGCAGCCGACGCGGGGCCACCGCGGTCCAGTGGTATGCCGACGCGATTGCGGCGTTCGGGCCGCAGCAGGCCCGCAGCGCCGTCCTCAACGAGGTAGGGCTCTGCGGCGCGCTGTTCCTTGCCGACCAACCCGACCGCGCGGTCGTGGTGGGGGAGCGGGCCTTGGCCCGCGCGCGGAAGCTGACCTCAAAGCGGGCCTTCGACCGCATCCTCAATCTCCGTAGCGACTTCGCTCGCCATCTCGCCCGGCCGGAGGTTGCAGAGTTCGCCCGGAAGGTCGCTAGTCTGGCGCCCTCATCCGCATGACCGGTGAGGGTGAAGGCCGATTCACGGCCGAGGTGATGACGGCAGCCATGCGGCAGATCGCCGCTGACCTGACAGTCTGCACCGACGACGCGGAATTGCTTCGTCTGACCAACAACGCTGTGTTCGCGCTCCCTGGCGCTGGGATCGTCATCCGCATCACCCGCTCGACGACCTTCGTCGATCGTGTCCAGAAGGTCGCCCGACTTGCCCAGTGGTTCGCGCAGGCGCAGGCGCCAACCGTGCGGCTCCTGGCGTCGGTGGATCAGCCCGTGGCGGCCAACGGCTTTCTCGCGACGGTGTGGCACTACGTCACCCCGACCCCGCCGGCGCCGACCTACGAAGAGCTTGGCCATGTCCTGCGCAGGTTCCACGAACTCGGCGTACCGCCGTTCGTCCTGCCGGCGTGGGATCCCGTCGGTGACGCCCGCCGGCGGCTGGCCGACGCGGAAGCCCTCGCAGACAACGACCGCGCCTTCCTCGAGCATTGGTGTGACCAACTGGCCCCACGCGTCGCCGACCTCAAC
This sequence comes from Phytohabitans aurantiacus, assembly GCF_027923225.1. Taxonomy (GTDB): domain Bacteria; phylum Actinomycetota; class Actinomycetes; order Mycobacteriales; family Micromonosporaceae; genus Phytohabitans; species Phytohabitans aurantiacus. The sequence goes on along the minus strand of NZ_BSDI01000109.1, from coordinate 805 downwards.
CAGCGAACCAAACCAGGACTCGTCCACGCCGACGCACACGCCGGGAACCTCGTTCGCGGACAGGACCACAAGGTGGTGCTGTGCGACTTCGACGCCACCTGCCTGGGCCCCTGGCAGGTGGACCTCGCCTCCGTCGCCGCAGGTGAGGTCAGGTTCGGGCGTTCCGGCGCGCACCGGGCCCTCGCCACCGCCTACGGCTACGACGTCACCACAGACCCCGACTGGCCCCTACTACGCCAAGCCCGCGAACTCAAGCTCGTCACCGCCGCCGTCCCGCTACTGGCCAGCGCCCCCGGTATCGCCCGGGAGTTCACCGTGCGCCTGGACACCATCGCCACCGACAACCATGAGGCCCGGTGGACACCATTCGCCCGACTCGGCGGCTGAGACGCGGGAGAGCTGTGTCGCCAACCAAGGTGAGCCCTGCCAGCGTCGGAGCCCCCGGTGTTCCCAAGCTGGGATGTGCGACGAACGAGGCGACCGCGAACTCGGCCGCCTCGTCCCTCATCATCGCCACGCCCGTCGGTAGTCGCCGCGACGCTCGCGGCCTTTGGGCTGCCGACAGACTCCGTCCGCACTACCAGCAGCCGATCTTCAACCGGTACGCCAGCGACCGTCGCAACGCTGAACGACTCGCCACCACGCCGTTCCAGCTTCCGATTCACCGGGCATGTCGTCGCTCACGGAATTCCCCGGGGCTGGGCTCAAGTAATTCCCCAGGGTGTGGCCCTCGGTTGATGTTCTACTTGGTGTCCCTGGTGGTTGTCGAGCCGGGGCGGCCGGGTCGCTTGTTGGGGCGGTAGCT
>NZ_BSDI01000108.1 GCF_027923225.1 Phytohabitans aurantiacus | reverse complement strand
CTCCAACGCGGACAATCTCTCTGCCACAACCCACTCCTACCTGCAGAAACGTGGGTGTTGCAGCCAGATCTTGAAACCGCCATGGCGACGGTAGCGCTCCAAGATCTCCCCGCGAGAGCGAGTGGCGCCGTCGCTGCGGCGCTCGACACGCCTCGCCGCAGCGTGGTCGGCGGGCGCCGCCCCTTGGCCGGAGGCGGCGCTGCGCGACCTCCCTCAGGCCGCGCCGATCAAGGGCAAATCGATCGATCAAGGGCAAAAGCACGCGGAAAAGCGATCAAACCACGTGCTTTTGCCCTTGATCGGCGAGGGCGGCGTGGCGACACGCCGCTGTCCGCGCCGCGCTGCCCGCGTAGCCGGCCGGCCGCGCTGCCCGCCGCCCGCAGGCGTCGCCGTCGCGCAGCTGCCGCCGGCCGTGCTGGCGCGCAGGCCGGGGCGGCTGCTCGGCGGGTCGGCCTTGGTGGGCTGTTAGGGGAGGGGGAACATGCCTATGCGGGCGTGGTATTCGTGGCCGAGTTGGTCCGTGTCGGAGCCGACCCACAAGCCGCTCCCCGTTGCCAGAAACGCGCGTACGCCCACCCCTCGGCTGCGCGTCGGGTTCCAGGCGAGCGCCCGTCCGGTACGCGGGTCGATCGCGCCGATGCCGGGGCGGGATACCGCGCCTGGGCCGGCCGACTTGTTGCCGTGGGGGTTGTCGAGCCACTGCTGGTGGCCGCCCACGTAGACAGCGGTACCCGTGATCGCGACCGCGAAGAGCGTGTTGCCGCCGGTGTGGTTGACCCATGTCGCGGGGTGGCGGCCGGCACCGGCGACCTGGAAGCGGGCCGCTGTGTCGCACATCCGGGTCGCGCCGGTCATGTTGCCCGTGCTGACGACCACGAAGTACGAGGCGTCGGGCGCGAAGTCGACGCCGCGCAGGTACGTGTCGTAGCGCGGGTCGCAGTCCTGCTGGTACGCGTCGGTGTACCAGTTGGCGACGACCGCGCTCGGACCGCCGGTGTCCAGCAGTACGACCTGGTCGCGAGGCACGCCGGCCGCGTGGGTGATGGCGCCGACGACGATGAGCCGCCGGCCGTCGGGGGAGAGTGCGAAGTCCTCGACCCGGGCGCGGTTGGCGTCGACGGCGGTCAGGCGCGCGTCGAATCCCGTGTCGACGGCGCCGGAGCCCGCGTCCAGGCGGGCGAGTCCTGCCCGGGGTACGCGGTTGACGGCGCTGAAGGCGCCACCGGCGTACAGGCGGGTGCCGGCGAGGGCCAGGGCACGCACGTCGCCCCAGTTGATGCCGGCCCGGAAGGAGGTCACCCGGCCGCCGGTCGAGACGGACAGCCGGGTGAGGCCGCGCTGGCCGACGCCGTTGACGGTGCGGAAGGCCCCGCCGGCGTACACGGTGCCGCTCGGGCCGGCCGCCAGGGCGTACACGGGACCGTCGACGGAGGGTGCGAAGCGGCGGAGGGCGCCCGTTCCCGCGTCGAACGCGAAGATGTTTTGTCGCCGGTGCCGGAAGCGGCCGTCGCTGGTGGCGACGGTCGTGAAGTCGCCTCCCACGACGATGCTGTCGCCGACCTGGACGATCGCCCGGACCGTGCCGTCGAGCACGTGCGGTGTCCAGTCGACGGGGTTGATGGTGACCACCGCCGGTTGGGCGATCTCCGCGGTGGCGGGGACCACGCCAGCGGCGGTGGCGACGGCGGCGAGTACGGCGACGGCGAACAAGCGGCGGCGCATACGCTCCCTCGGCTGATCGGCGTTGGGTACAAGATGACCAACGACCGAGGTGCGTGCGCTGTTATGCCATGTTGACCCGGTTTGTCTCCTCCGGCTCATCCATCGCGTTGACCATGAAGTACGCCGCCCGCTCCAGGTAGTCCCACAGCGTGGTGCGCTGCTCCGGCGTCAGGTCGAGGGTGTCGACGGCTCGGCGCATGTGGCCCAGCCAGGCGTCTCGCTCGGTCGCGCCGATCCGGAACGGGGCGTGCCGCATCCGCAGGCGCGGGTGCCCACGCTCGGCCGAGTACGTGTTGGGGCCGCCCCAGTACTGCATCAGGAACAGGGTCAACCGCTCGGCGGCTGGGCCGAGGTCGGCCTCGGGGTACATGGGCCGCATGACGGGATCGGTCGCGACGCCCGCGTAGAACTCGTCGACCAGCTTGCGGAAGGTCGGCTCACCGCCGACCGCGTCGAAAAAGTTCACCCTCTGATTCTGCCACGGCGCAAAGCATGGGTGATCTTGAACTTGTCGCCCTGCTCGACGCCGTTCTGCCGGACGACCGCGCGGTTCTCCGGTACTGGCGGCGGGACGGGCTGTGCGGAGCTCGCCGCGGCGACGGCGGTGTTGAACCTGTCGGCGCTGGGCCACTGGGTCGCCGCGATCAGGATCAGCACGACCCCGGCGACGCTCCAGAGCCCCACCACCGCGCCGATCGAGAAGCGGTCGGCCAGCAGGCCGGTGAGGAGCACCGCGGAGCCCTGCATGACCTGCGTGCCGCTCTGCATGACGCCGAACGCCCGGGCCCGGAAGCCGTGCGGCAGGGCCTGCACGAAGAGGCCGTTGGCCGCCGGCATCATGCCGGCCACCGCGAAGCCGCAGACGGCCGCCATCGCTGCGATGCCGATGGCGGGCGGGTTCAGCAGCGCCGGTACCAGCGAGAGCGGCGCCAGGACGGCAAAAGGCCGGATCAGCGCGCGACGGACGTCTGGCCGGAGCAGCCGGGCCGTCACCAGGCCGCCGATGATGTACCCGGCGGGCGCCGCCGCCATGATCAAGCCTTGCGAGAGCCCGCGTCCGGCCTCGGTGTCGCTCAGATCGGCGGCCCACGCGGCGGCGAGACCCTCCGGCACGATCGCGAAGAGCATCGCCGCGAAGACAAGGATGGCGATCGCGCGCAGCACCGGCGAGTGGAAGACCATCCGGAACCCGTCGGCGGTCTCGCGCAGCAGGTGGCTGCGGTGCGCCGCGGTCATCGCCGGTGGCCGGTTCTTGACGCCGAGCCGGATGATCAGGGCGGAGCCCAGGTAGGTGACGGCGTCGATGGCGAGTGCAAGCCGCGGGTTGGTTGCGGCGATCGCCGCGCCGGTGATGTAGCCGACGACCTGTGCGGCCTGCCCGGTGCTCAGGTTGACCGACAGGCCCACCACGAGACGGTCGCCGCCGAGGATCACCGGCAGCAGGGCCGACCGGGCCGCCTGCGAGGGCGGTGTGGCCAGCGTGGTGGCGAAGAGCAGGGCGAGGACCACCCCGACCGGCATCTCGAACGCGGCGATCACGCCGATGAGAACCATCCGGAACAGGTCGCAGGTGACCATGACCGAGCGGTACGGGTTGCGCTCCGCGATGGTCGACAGCAGGGGACCGCCGAGCAACCACGGAAGGTAGCTGATCGCGAAGGCCGCGGCGGACAGCGCCACCGACTCGGTCTGCCGGTACACCATTGCCGTGATGGCGGCCTTGGCCAGATAGTCCCCGAACCACGACAGCGCGCTCGCGAGGAACACCGCACGGTACTCAGGCTGGGCGAACACCTCACGGAAGGTGGCCTGCCGATCGGCGGGGTGTGCCTCGTGGGACACGGAGGGGCCTCCATCGTTCTCGACGGCGGGCCACGTGGCGGTGGCGGAGCCGGGAACGCCAAATAGACAGACTTGGCATGCAAGTTGGGGCAGACGGACAGGGTGTCGTGACGCTCCGCCATGGAGCTTTTCACGGATTCTGCCCGATAGTCTGACATCTGGCTAGTGCGAACGGATGGTCCGTCGCATCCTCGACTGAACGAACGGAGGGTACCCGATCGTCCGCTAGGGGTTCGACCCACGCGGACCTGCGTGATCGCACTGTCTGTCCGTCGGTCAGGTGGCTGCTCCGCCGGTCAGGTCGCGCCACCCCGGGTGGTGTCTCCGTCGGTACCCGGTATCGCCGGGCGCGGGTACATGCGGGCCGAGGCGATCTGCGCGGTTATGCCCGACTCCTCCAGTGCGGTGGTGAGCCGTCGCCGGAGCTCGCGGTTGACGTCAGGCTGGCCCTCAGCAGTGGTTTTCGCAACGGTACGGATCATCGCGCCGTCGATGGTGATCTGCTCGACGCCCAGCACGTCCGGCGGTTCGAGGAAGTGCCCGGCAAGGTCGGGATCGGCGGCCAGCCCCTCCGCGGCGGCGCGCAGCACCGTGGTCGCCTCGTCCACGCTGGCGAACCCGATCGGCATGTCGACGACCACCATCGCCCAGCCCTGGCTCTTGTTGCCGACCCGGACGATCTCGCCATTCCGGATGTACCAGAGCACGCCCCGCCCATCACGCACAGTGGTGATGCGCAGCCCAACAGCCTCGACCACCCCGATGGCCTCGCCGAGGTCGACGGTGTCGCCCACCCCGTACTGATCTTCGAGCAGCATGAAGATCCCGGAGATGATGTCCTTGACCAGCGTCTGTGCGCCGAAGCCGATCGCCACGCCCGCGATGCCGGCGCTGGCGATCAGCGGCGCCAGGTTGAAGTTGAGCTCGCCGAGTACCAGCAGGGCCGCGATCGCGAAGACCACGGCGGTGACGCCGCTGCGCAGCACCGATCCGATCGCCTCGGCGCGCTGCCGGCGGCGCTCGGGCACCACGCTGGCGGGGTCGACCGTCGCGCTCGGGATCCGCTCGCGCAGCGGCCTGAGGATGGTCGGTACCGAGGTGTTGGTGGTGGTGCGCACGAGCCGCTTGATCGTGCGGTGGATCGCCCACCGGATGATCATGGCGATCGCGATGATCAGGAGGATCCGGAGCGGCTTGACGAAGATCCAGAAGCTGCTCTCGGCCAGCCACGGTATGCCGAACCAGTCGAATACCCGCTGGCAGACCGCGTCCGCGGTGCAGTCCGCGCCGACAGTGGGGCTCGGGCCTGGCGTCTCCTGGAAGGGGGTCACGCCTGATTTCGTACCGCACCGGCCCGATGCCCGCGCGTCCGGGTGGGCATTGATGGATACGGACAAAACCGTCGAAGCGGTCATCAAGCCGCAGGACACCGAAGGTTAACGAGAGCGGCTCTGATTAGTACGTGCATTTCTGTAATCCATCAGGGACTATTGGCGCACGGGACGCTGGAGATCGTGCCAGCGCCAGCCGCGGTTACACCCGTGCCGCGGTCAGTTGGTTGCCGACAGGAGCTGGGCTGCACGACCTGGAGAGGTGAGCGCGATGCCTGACATACGACCCATGGTGGGCTCAGGTGCATTAGTCCTCAATGCCACATACGAGCCGCTGTGTGTTGTGTCAGTGCGTAGAGCCGCGATCCTGGTCTTATCGGCGAAAGCCGTGTGCGTCGCCGACGGCGAAGGCTTCCTCCACAGCGTCCGCCACGAGTTACCCGTGCCCTCCGTGGTCAGGCTCACTCGATTCGTGCGTGTGCCGTATCGCACACACGTCGGCCTGTCCCGCAGGGCGATCTTCGCTCGCGACGGCTGGCGGTGCGCGTACTGCCGAGGGCCCGCCGAGACCATCGACCATGTGTTCCCGCGCAGCCGAGGCGGGCGCCATGCCTGGGAAAACGTGGTGGCGGCCTGCGCCCGGTGCAACCACACCAAAGGCGACCGCACCCCCGCTGAGCTGGGCTGGCGATTGCACGCCAAACCAGCCGCGCCAAAAGGAATGGCCTGGCGGGTACTCGGCCACCGCGCGCCGGACCCACGCTGGGCCAACTGGCTCGATCTACCGCAAGCGGCCTGAGCGCCGCTCTTTTCGTTTCACGGGAGCCTGATCACGCGCGAGCGGGGCGGGCGCGCACCAGGGACGCGAAGACCACCACGTTGTCCGCGTAACCGGTCGCGCCGCCAACCCACCGTCCACCGCAGGTGATCAGGCGCAGGCTCGGGCGGCTGAAGTCGGCGTACAGGCGGCGGGTGGGCAGGTGCTCCTTGTCGAACCGCTCGACCGAGTTCACCTCGAAGATCGCCACGGAACCGTCCCGCCGGGCAATCTCGATCTTCGCGCCGGGGCGCAGCTCGCGCAGTCCGTGGAAGACCGCCGGCCCGGTACGCGAGTCGACGTGACCCACGATGATGGCCGGCCCGAACTGGCCCGGGGTCGGGCCCTCCCGGTACCAGCCGGCCTCCTGGTGCCGCGTCGCCGCGGGTACGTCGATCGAGCCGTCGCCGGCCAGGCCCACGCCGTGCACGCCGGCGCGCAGCCCGATCGACGGCACGCTGATGCGCACCGGCCGGCTCGGCTCCATCACCGGAAAGTCGCGCGGCGGCGGCTTGCCGTCGGGCGTCCACCACGACGGCAGGTCGAGCAGGCCAAGATCGAGCTGGCCCAGCCCCATCCCGGTGGCGAAGGTGCCCGCCAGGACCAGCCCCGCCGCCAGGACGCCGACCCGCATTGTCAGGCGCGTCGGCGGCGCAGCGCCATCAGGCCGAGCCCGGCACCGGCGGCGAGTGCCGCGAGGCCGCCACCGGTCAGCACCAGGGGGCCGGTGGCGCTGGTCGCCGTGCCGCCGCCACCGGTGGCGGGGCCCTTGCTCGGGTGCTCCATGCCGATCACGTACATCGTCGTGGTGGCCGTGCTGCCGTTGGCGCAGAACAGCTTGACGGTGTACCCGCGCGGGTTCGCGCTGGCGGGGATCGTCACCGCCGACACCACGAAGCCGTTCGCCGGCGCCATCTTCACCTCGCCGAACGCCTCCGACTTGGCGACGGCGTCGTTCAGGTTCTCCTGGCAGCTGCCGCGGATGCCCACCCGGTACCCGGCCTGAATGCTGCTCGGGTTGACCTCGACCCAGGCGCCGTCCGCACGGGCCGGCGCCGGCGCGGCCAGCAGTGGGAAGGCGGTGGCCAGCGTGACGAGGGTGAGGCGTGTGAAGTAATCCCTCATGTAAGGGATCTTTACACCGCTGTACCCACAAATACCTGAAAATCGGTCAAGTGACGCGCGAGTGCCGTTCGGGGAAGCGGAGGTGCGCCTCGGTCTCCATGACCTCTCGCAGCGCCGCGAGGCCCGCGTACACGTCCTGGAACCGGGTGTAGAGCGGCGCCAGCCCCAGCCGCAGCCGGTCCGGCGTGCGGAAGTCGGGCACCACGCCGGCCGCGCGCAGCGCCTGGCTGATCTGCCAGGCCCGCGGGTGGTACAGCGTCACGTGCCCGCCGCGCCGCGCGCTGTCGCGCGGCGACGCCAGCCGGATCCCGTGGGGCGCCAGCCACGCGTCGGCCAGCGCGATCGCGTACGCGCCGAGCGCCGCCCCTTTCTCCGCGACCCGCCCGATGCCCGCCTCGGCGGTGAGCCTCGCGCCCTCCAGCACGGCGTACCCGCCGAGCACCGGCGGCGTGCCCACCTGGAACCGCTCGACAGACTCCACCGGGTCGTAGGCCACACCCATGTCGAACTGGTTGCGCTGCCCGAACCAGCCCCAGATCGGCTGCCGCAGGGCCGCCTGCAGGTCCGACCGCACATACAGGAACGCCGGTGCGCCCGGCCCCGCGTTCAGATGCTTGTACGTGCAGCCCACCGCCAGGTCGGCACCGGACGCCCGCAGCGGCACCCGGACCGCGCCCGCCGAGTGGCACAGGTCCCACAGCATCAGCGCACCCGCGCCACGCGCCGCATCCGAGATCGCCATCATGTCGGCGACAGCCCCCGACCGGTACGCCACATGCGACAGCGCGACCAGCGCGACGTCGCCGTCGAGCGCCTCGCGGACGGTGGCGGTGCTGATCCCGAGGTCGATGTCGGTCTTCAGGACGCGCAGCTCCATGCCGCGGGCGTCGGCCAGACCCTCCAGGACGTACCGGTCCGTCGGGAAGTTGTCGTCGTCGGTCACGATGACCCGCCGGCCGGGGCGGGCGTCGCAGGCCGCGGCGGCCAGCTTGTACAGGTTGACGCTCGTAGAGTCCGACAGCAGCACCTCGCCCGGCGACACGTCCAGCACCCCGGTCGCGAGCACGTCACCGACCTCCCGAGACAGCGTGATCCACCGCTCCCAGCCCTGGATGAGGTCGGTGCCCCATTCGTCGATGGCCCGGTGCAGACGGTCCCGTGTGGACACTGGCAGCCGCCCCAACGAGTTGCCGTCCAGATAGACCAGATGGTCGTCGGCGATCACGAACCGGTCGCGGAAGCCGGCCAGCGGGTCAGCCGCATCGAGGTCGCGAGCCTGCCGGAGGTAATCGGTCACGCGAGAAAATTACGTTAACCCGCAACGTGAGCAAGGACACGCGGTGCGGCTTTCGATCAAGCAGTGCAGGATGTGACCCATGGCAGACCCGCATGACCTGACCGCGCTTGAGCAGGGCGCGGCCATCCGCGCCGGGGAGCTGAGCAGCGCCGAACTGGTCGAGCACTACCTCGCTCGCATCGAGGCGTACGGCGACACCGTCGGCGCCTTCGTGACGGTGACCGCCGACCAGGCCCGCGATCAGGCCAAGGCCGCCGACGACACCCCGGCCGGCCAGCGCGGACCGCTTCATGGGGTACCCATCGCCATCAAGGACCTGACGATGACGGCGGGCGTGCGCACGACGTTCGGCTCCGCCGCGTTCGCCGACTACGTGCCGCCCCTCGACAACGACGTGGTCGCCTTGCTGCGCGCCGCCGGCACGGTCAGCCTCGGCAAGACCACGACCTCGGAGATGGGCATCTCGCTGTACTCCGAGGGGCTCGTCGCCCCGCCCGCCCGCAACCCGTGGGAGCTCGCCAACACCGCCGGCGGATCCAGTGGCGGTGCCGCCTCGGCCGTGGCCGCCGGCCTCGTACCTTTCGCGCAAGGCTCGGACGGCGGCGGCTCGGTGCGCATCCCGGCTTCGCTGTGCGGGCTGGTCGGATACAAGCCGAGCCGGGGCGTCGTATCGGGCGGGCCGCTCGGCTTCGGCGGGTTCGGCCTGCCCACACCCGGTCCGCTGGCCCGCACCGTCACGGACGCCGCCGCGATGCTCGACGCGATGGCGGTACAGGTGCCTGGTGAGCCATATCTCGGCCCGCCGCCGCCTGACGGCGGCTATCTCGCGATCGCGCGCGCCGCCGACCCCGGACCGCTGCGCGTCGGTCGTTTCGTCACCCCGATGCTGGCCGGCGACCAGCCCGTCGACCCCGCGTGCCTGGCCGCCGTCGACACCGCGGCCGCCGCGCTGGCGCGCGCCGGGCACACGGTGGAAGACGTCGCGGCACCCTTCGGCCCCGAGGTCTGGCCGCTGTTCGAGACCATCTGGTACGTGATGGCGCTGTTCCCGCTGCCCCCGGAGCGCGAGGGCGACCTGCTGCCCCTGACCCGGCTGATGCGCCAGCGCGGCGCCGAGATCAGCGCGGGCACGCTCATGGCCGTACTGGGCGAGCTGCAGATCCAGGTGCGGCAGGCGATGCGTGCCACCGCGGGGTACGACGTGCTGCTCTGCCCGACGCTGGCGGCACCGCAGGCAGCGATCGGCTGGTTCAGCGAGACCGGCGACCCGGCGGTCGACTTCGACCGGCAGCGCCGCTTCTCGCCGTACTGCGCCGTGTTCAACGTCACCGGGCAGCCATCGGTCTCCCTGCCGGTCGCCACGACACCCGGCGGGCAGCCGGTCGGCGCCATGCTCACGGGCCGGTACGGCGAGGACGCGCGCCTGGTCGCGCTCGCCGCCCAGGTGGAGCAGATCATCGGGTGGAGCGATCGGCACCCCGATATCTGGCGGGCGACGCCCTCCGCTACCGTGAACGGCGTCTGAGTCAGGGGTGGAAACGGTGAGTGTTACCGAGACTTTGCTGGTCTTCGTCGTCATACCGGCCGCCATCGTGCTCGTGATCGCTGGCTTGGCCTTGCTCGGTGGCGGGCGCGGCGGCAAGCGATACCGGCCAGGGCGTTCGTTCGACTTCGCGCCGGTGTGGTTCCTGTCCGCGCCGGAGCAGCTCGCCGGTTCCGCGGCTGCCGGCTCACACGAGCTGCCGGCCGGCTCGGCTGGCCTGCGCGAGCTGCCGGCGGGCTCCGCTGGAGCGGGCCAGGAGCTGGCGACCGCGCCGGCCGTGACCACAAAGGGTGCCACGGGAGGCGCAAGTGACCGCTGGTGAAGAGGGCGCCCACACCGTGGCAGCCCGCCCCGAAGTACTCGACGGCCCGTTCACGACGCGCCAGCTGCTCCGCCTCGACGAGGCGCTGCGGGTGGCCGACCGCACGACCGGCCTGACCTTCAGCGTCTACGTCGGCGACCTCGAGGAGCCGGTGCGCGCGCACGCCGAAAAGCTGCACGGCCAGCTCGCCGACCCCGACAAGTCCGTGATGGTCGCCGTCTCGCCCAACCAGCGCCTGCTGGAGATCGTGACGGGCGCCGACGCCCGCAAGCGCATCCTCGACCGCGAGGCCAAGCTGGCGGCACTGTCGATGGTCGCGTCGTTCGGCGGCGGCGACCTGGCCGGCGGCCTGATCAGCGGCCTGGACCAACTAGCAACCCACGCCGGCCGCGCCTAACCCTTCACGCCCGCCCGGCGCGTGGCGCCCGCCCCGGCGCGCAGCGCCCGGGCGCCCGCTTGGCGTGCCGCGCTCGGCGCGCAGCGCCCGCTTTTCGTCGATCAAGGGCGAACGCACGTGGTTCGATCTGGCGGTCTCCACCGGTCAGTGCAACAGAGGGCTGATCTTGGGAGGCTGCTGGTATGGCACGTGCGGGAGTGATCACCGCTGATCTGCGG
>NZ_BSDI01000107.1 GCF_027923225.1 Phytohabitans aurantiacus | reverse complement strand
CCCTCACCCGCCTACACCTCGGCGGCTACCAAACCCCACTACCCGGCCGCAACTCTCCCACCTGACCCACACATCAGACAGGAGAGCCGAATGCGCGTGGTTGGATCTCTTTCCGCGTGTATTTGCCCTTGATCCATGCGATTGCCCTTGATCGCCGCGCCGCGCCGCGCGCGGCCGTGCCGGGCCGTGTCGCGCCGCGCGCGGCCGTGCCGGGCCGTGTCGCGCCGGGCCGGCGCGGCCAGTGCGGGCGCGGCTGCGTCCAGGTCGGCGCGTGGCGCCGCGAACCTAGGCGAACGGTTCGCGGATCAAGGTCAGGGTGCGGTGGACCAGGTCGGGCAACGGCTGGCTGGGGTCTTCGAGCCACAGCTCGTTGGCGACCCGCGCGGCGGTCAGGAAGCTCGCGGCGAGCAGCCGGGCGCGCAGCGGCGCCTCCGGGCCGGCGGGCAGGCGCCGGGCGATCGCGCCGGCCAGGTCGCGTTCCGCGGCGGCGTACGTCGCGATCATCTCGGTGAGCATCGCGGGGTGGTGGTGCAGTTGCCTGTACCGCTCGAGCCGCTCCGGATCGTCGAAGGGCTCCTCGGCGGCCATCCGCTCGACGGCGGCGGTGAGAGCGGCCCAGGCCGGCTCGTCCGAGGGGCGAGCGTCGACCAGTTCCAGCAGGCGCGCCAACCGGACCTGGTCGGCGTGCAGTAGCGCCTGCTCCTTGCTGGCGAAGTAGTTGGAGAACGTACGCCTGGAGACGGTGGCCGCGTCCGCGATGGCCTCGACGGTGACCCGGTCGACACCGTGCTCGATGGCCAGCCGCAGGGCCGCCTCGTGCAGGGCCTGGCGGGTGGCCGCCTTCTTGCGCTCGCGGAGGCCGGTCATGACGCGAAAGCCTAGACGGTCCTTTCGGCGGCGCCGGCCACCGCGTGCCGCCGCGCACGAAGGACGCACGGGGCGGCGCGCTGCGGCGCACGTGGACGCACGCGGCGGCGCACGTGGACGCACGCGGCGGCGCGCTGCGGCGCGCCGCGCCGATCAAGGGCATTCGCATCGATCAAGGGCGAACGCACGCGAAAAGCGATCAAACCACGTGCGTTTGCCCTTGATCGGCGGGCAGAGGGGCGGCGAGCCCGCCCACCAGCCCGCCGGGCGAGCGCGCGGGTCCGCCGGGCGCGGTGGACGCGGGCGACGGCGCGACGGACGCGTCGGGTGCCGGCGTGGCGGGAGCCGGCGTGGCGGGAGCCGGCGTGGCGGGGGTGGGTGGCGCGGGTGGGGGAGGGGTTTGGCGGGCTGCCAGGTACAGGGGAGCGGCGGCCGCCAGGACGGCGGCGCCGGCCAGCATCGCGGTGCTTACCGTTGTCGCGTCGGCCAGGGCGGTCAGTGTCAGCAGGCCCAGTGCGCCGGCGGGCTGGGCGACCATGGAGTTCAGGGACAGCACCGTGGTGCGGTACGGGCCGTCGACCTGGCGGTGGAGCAGGCCCAGGTGTACCGGGTTGGCGGCGCCGTGCACGACGTAGCACAGCAGGTATGCCGCCAAGATTCCCACCGGCCCGGCCAGCAGGGCCATGCCGACCACGGTCACGCCCTGCAGTACCCGTAGAACGGCTCCCGTGAACGGCGCGCCGATCCTGCGGCTGGCGAGTGGCACTAGTGCGGCGCCGGCCGCTGACGCCACCCAGGCGGCCGATCCGGCGGGGCCGAGCAGTGCGGCGGCGGTGTCGGCGTTGTCGACGACCTCGGTCAGGCGTACCGGTAGCAGCGTCTCGAACGTCACCATGCCGAAGCCCCAGAACAGCTCCACGGCGACGAGGGCGACCAGCACGCGGGACCGGCGCAGCAGGCCGAGCGCGGCGCGGATCGTGCCGGGCACCTGCCGCACCGAGGCGACGACGGCCCGAGGCCCCGTAGCAGGTGGCACTTCCGAGGCAGGGCGGATCTCGGCGAGCAGCAGCGCCACCGCGACAAGCCCGACCACCTGGACCACGATCGCGGCCAGTACCGGCACGGCGAGCGGGTTCACGGCGGGCAGCGGGTCGAGCGCGATGAGGCCGCCCGCGACCAGTGCGCCGCCGCCGATCGCCAGGCCGGCGACGACGCCGCCGCGGCTCAGGCCGCTTTCGATGTCGGCGTCGGGGTCCGCGGCGAGGGCGGCGTCGACGTACCAGGCGTCCAGCGGGCCGCTGTCGAGTGCCCGGTATACGCCCTGCAGCGCGAACGCGGCCAGGAACAGCGCGAGCGAGTCGGCGGCGGCCAGCAGCGCGAACGACGCCAGGTTGACAACGCCGGCCGCCAGCAGCACCGGCCGGCGGCCGAGCGCGTCGGCGAGGCCACCGGTCGGCAGTTCGAGCATGAGCACGATCAGGCCCTGCGCCGTGCCGGCGACGCCGACCTGTGCCAGCGTGAGGCCGCGGTCGAGCGGCAGGAGGACGAAGATCGGGATGAGCAGGCCGGTGGCCAGCCAGCGCAGGCCGTGCAGCAGCAGGTAGCGCCGGCGGACCCGGGCCGCGGTGAGCGCGCTCATGCGGTACCCAGCCGGGGGAAGCCAGCCACGAACACGATGACCTGCTCGGCGTCGTCGCTGTCGCTGGCCTCCTGGTACCTGTCGATCACCGCGGACAGCTCGTCGTTGAGCGCCCGCAGCCGGTCGGGCGTCAGCCGCAGCCCGAAGTCGCTGATCTCGGCCGCGTCGCGCCAGGCGGCCGGCCGCTCGAACTGCTCCCGTGCCCAGCCGGCGACCATCTCCGTCAGCACGCTCACCTGGTACTCGGACAGCCAGCCCGCCGCGGCCCGGTCGTCGGGGTCGGAGGCGAAGGCGTCGGGGTGCCAGGTGTGGCTGTGGTGCGCGGCGCGCCACCAGCGCTCCCGGCCGTGCCCCTGCCCGGGCTCCTCGACCACCAGGCCCACCGCGGCGAGCTGGCGCAGGTGGTAGCTGGTGGCGCCGGTGTTGGTCGCCATCGCCTCGGCGAGCTTGGTCGCGGTGGCCGGACCGTCCATGCGCAGCGCGGACAGCAGGCGGGAGCGCAGCGGGTGCGCCAGCATCCGGAGCTGCCTGCTGTCGAGCGTGATGTCTGAGCTCACGCCCTCAGGGTAGGTTGCATAAAACCTTTGCACAAGTTTTATGCAACCTGGCCCATGGCGTGCGAGGCGCGGCCGCCCCGCATCGGCGACGGCCGCGTCCCGAGGATGGTGTCAGGCGTTGATGGCGCGCCGGCCGGTGTGCGCCGCCACGGCGATGCGCCGCGGCTTGGCGTGGTCGGCGACCGGAATGCGCAGGCTCAGCACGCCCGAGTCGTAACTGGCTTCCAGCTTGTCGGCGTCGAGGCTGTCGCCGAGGAACAACTCCCGGCTGAACGTCCCCATTGGACGCTCGGCGATGACCTGCTCGGCTTCCTTCACCTCGGGGTGGCGTCGCTCGGCCCGGACGGTGAGGATGTTGCGCTCGACGGTCAGGTCGATGCTGTCGGGGTCGACGCCCGGCAGGTCGAAGTGGACGTGGAACCAGTCGCCGTCGCGGTAGGCGTCCATGCGCATCATGGCCGGACGGGTGGTGGTGCCGAAGAACTGCTCGGCGAGCCGGTCGAACTCCCGGAACGGGTCGGTGCGCATCAGCATGGCGTCCTCCCTCATGCTCCTTCACAAGGGTCCTACGAACAGAGGTCCTCAAAACAAGGGTCCTACAGACTTGAGCCTGTCCGGCTCAAGTTCTGTTTTAGCGCGCCGCCGCGCCCCCGTCAAGCGGTCGGGTCACGGTTGTAGAGCCTGAGTGCCCAGACGAACCCGACCACCCCGATGACCAGGCTCCAACCGGCGGCCAGCCAGGCGTCGCCGCCGATCCCGGTGCCGAGCAGCAGCCCGCGCAGCGTCTCGATGACCGGCGTGAACGGCTGGTAGTCGGCGAACCAGCGCATCGCCACCGGCATCGACTCGGTCGGTACGAAGCCGCTGCCCATGAACGGGAGCAGCAGCAGTGGCATCGGCAGGTTGCTCGCGGTCTCGACGCTCTTGGTCACCATGCCGAGCGCGACCGACAGCCAGACCACCGCGACCGTGATCATCACCAGTACGCCGGCCGCCGCCAGCCACTCGATCGCGGTCGCGTTGGGGCGGAAGCCCACCGCGAGGGAGATCGCCACGACCACGAGGAGGCTCAGCATGGTCTGGATGACGCTGCCGAGGACGTGGCCGGTCAGCACGGACGGGCGGAAGATCGCCATCGTGCGGAACCGGGCGATGATGCCCTTGGTCATGTCCATGGCGATACCGATGGCGGTGCCCTGCGCGGCGCCGGCCACGCCCATGATCAGGATGCCGGGTACGACGTAGTTGGCATACTCGGCGCGGCCGCCGGTGACGCCGCCGAGCCCGTTGCCGAGCGTGCCGCCGAAGACGTACACGAACAGCAGCAGGAAGATCACCGGAATGGCGATCGTGGAGAAGGTCAGCGCCGGGTAGCGCCGGGCGTGCCGCAGGTTGCGCCGCAGCATCGTCAGCGAATCCCGCCGTGCGTAAGCGAGGGGCGCATGACCCGCGCCAGCTAGAGCGGTCATGCGGGAACTCGCGAGGTGAGGGCGAGGAAGACGTCGTCGAGGTCGGGCAGGTGCACGGACAACTCGTCGACCTCGATCGACGACTGGTCGAGTCGGTCGAGCAGCGCGCGCAGCGAGCGGACGCTCCCGTCGCTGGGCACCTGGACGGCGAGCGCCTCGGGATCGCGTACCGGAGGATCGAGGACTCGCACGGCGTACTCGAACTCGTCCGCGTCGCGCAGCTTGAGGCGGACGTGCCCGCCCGGGACGAGGCGTTTGAGCTCGGCGGGGGTGCCCTGCGCGACCAGCGTGCCGTGGTCGAGGACCGCGACGCGGTCGGCGAGCTGGTCGGCCTCCTCCAGGTACTGCGTGGTGAGGAAGATCGTGACGCCGCCGGCCACCAGGTCGCGGATGATGTGCCACATCGTGCGGCGGCTGCGCGGGTCGAGGCCGGTGGTCGGCTCGTCGAGGAAGATGATGCGCGGGTCGCCGACCAGCGTCATCGCGAGGTCGAGGCGCCGCCGCATGCCGCCGGAGTAGGTGGCGACCGGTTTGCGGGCCGCGTCGACGAGGTCGAAGTCGGTGAGCAGCAGCTCGATCCGGCTGCGCGCGGCCACCCGGTCGAGGTGGCACAGGTCGGCCATCATCGCGAGGTTCTCCTCGCCGGTGAGTAGGCCGTCGACGGCGGAGAACTGCCCCGTCACGCCGATGGCACGGCGAACGGCGTCGGGCTCGCGCACGACGTCGTGCCCGCCGACGCGCAGCTCGCCCGCGTCGGGCTGGATGAGTGTGGAGAGGATCTGCACCATCGTGGTCTTGCCGACGCCGTTGGGGCCGAGCAGCGCGAAGATCGTGCCCTCGTCGACGTCGAGGTCGACGCCGTCCAGCACCACCTTGTCGCCGTACGACCGGCGCAGCCCGGCGACCGTGATCGCGGCCATGGCTTCCCTCGCTTCCAGGTGTGGGCTATCGCGATACATCGTAAAGCAAACGCGATACATCGCGATAGTCCCCCTGCGAGTGATCAGGGCGTCCCTCAAGTCGTTAGGGCGACTTGAGGGACGCCCTGATCACGAAAGGGACGGATTGATGTGGATCTTTGGGGCGTGGCCCCACGACGGGTCGCGGTCGCCGGCGAGGACCGCGGCGGCCTCGCCCAGGCCGACCGTGGCGGCGACGAGCGGGCGCGGGTCGACCGCGCCGGACGCGTACAGCTCCACCGTGCCGGCCAGCCCGCCGGACGCGCTGAGCACGCCCACGGCGGTCACGTCCTTGAGGGCCAGCACCCGCGTGTCGACCAGGCTCGGCTCGCCGGCCAGCCCGATGTAGACGACCCGCCGGCCGGGCTCGACCACCTCCAGCGCCCGCGCGGGCAGGGCGGCGGCGTTCGAGGCGTCGACCACCGCGTCGAAGCGCAGCCCCGGCAGGGTACCGGCGCTCCAGACGTGCGCGAAGCCGAGCGTCCGCGCGAACTCCAGCCCCGGACCGGGCAGGCCCAGCAGGTGGACCTCCGCGCCCTCCGCGGCCGCGATCAGCCCGACCAGCAGCCCGATGGTGCCGGGTCCGAGCACCAGCAGGCGCTCGCCGGCGGCGAGCGCCGCGCCGCGGACCGCGCGTAGCGCGTTCCCACCGGGTTCGACGAGGGCACCCAGCGTCGGATCGACACCCTCCGGCAGCGGTTGCAGCGCCTGTACCGGTACCGGTAACCGCTCGGCGAGGGCGCCCGGCCAGCCGCCGCGGATGCCGATCTCGTACCGGTCGGCGCACAGGTGCTGCCGCCCGGCCGCGCACCGGTGGCAGCGCCCGCAGCCGAGCATCGTGTCGCCGGTGACCCGCCGGCCCAGCCACGCCGGGTCGACGCCGTCGCCGGTCGCGCTCACCGTGCCGCTCCACTCGTGTCCGATCCGGATCGGGTACCGCGCGTCGCCGCTGTGCAGGTACGCCATCTCGCCGGAGAAGAACTCCATGTCGGTACCGCACACGCCGGCCCGTTCGACGTCGACGACGACCTCCCCGGGGGCGGGGGACGGGTCCTCGACCTCCCGCACCTCGGCTCGACGTGGGCCGGTGATCACGAACGCGCGCATGGAAACGGACTGTAGATTGCAGTGCGATGAGCCCCTTACGCAGCACCGCCTGGTACGCCGGTGAGGACCGCAACGCGTACATCCACCGCGCGTGGATGCGGCGCGGCCTGCCCGACTCGGCCTTCGAAGGACGGCCGCAGATCGTCATCGCCAACACCGCCTCCGACCTGACCCCCTGCAACAGCCACCTCGACGAGGTCGCCGAGCACGTCAAGCGCGGTGTGTGGGAGGCCGGCGGGGTGCCGCACAACCTGCCCGTGGTGTCGCTGGGCGAGACGCAGGTGCGCCCCACCGCGATGCTGTGGCGCAACATGGCCGCGATGGCGACCGAGGAGATGCTGCGGGCCAACCCGGTCGACGGCGTGGTGCTGCTCGGCGGCTGCGACAAGACCATCCCCGCCCTGCTCATGGCCGCCGCGTCGGTCGACCTGCCAGCCGTCGTGGTGCCCGGCGGCCCGATGCTCACCGGCACGTTCCGCGGCGCGCCGCTCGGCTGCGGCACCGACGTGTGGCGCCTCTCCGAGGAGGTGCGCGCCGGCACGCTGTCGGAGCGGGCGTTCATGGAGTCCGAGTCGTCGATGATCCGCAGCCGCGGCCACTGCAACACGATGGGCACCGCCTCCACGATGGCGCTGCTCGCCGAGGCGCTCGGCGCCACCGTGCCCGGCACCGCCGGCATCCCGGCCCCCGACAGCCGGCTGCTCGCCCGCGCCCACGACACCGGCAAGCTGATCGTCGACATGGTCGCCCAGGACCGGCGGCCGAGCCAGATCTTCACGACCGGTTCGTTCCACAACGCGATCGTCGCCCTCGCCGCGATCGGCGGCTCCACCAACGCCGTCGTGCACCTGCTCGCCATCGCCGGCCGGCTGGGCGTGCCGCTGACGCTCGACGACTTCGACCGGATCGCCGCCGAGGTGCCGCTGCTGGTCGACCTGCAGCCGGCTGGCCGGTACCTGATGGAGGACCTGTACCGGGCCGGCGGCCTCGCGGCCGTGCTGCGCGAGGTGGCCGACCTGCTCGACCCCGACGCCGTCACGGTCACCGGCAAGCCGCTGGTCGGCACGCTCGGCGAGGCCCAGATCTGGGACCACGAGGTGATCCGGGCCCGCGACAAGGCGCTGCGGCCCAGCGCCGGCATCGCGGTGCTGTACGGCAACCTGGCCCCCAAGGGCGCCATCATCAAGCCGGCGGCCGCCTCGCCGCACCTGCTGCGGCACCGTGGCCGCGCGCTGGTGTTCGACTCCATCGAAGACTTCCACGCTCGCATCGACGCCCCCGATCTCGACGTCGACGCCGACACGGTGCTCGTGCTGCGGGGGTGCGGGCCGCGCGGGTACCCGGGCATGCCCGAGGTGTCCAACATGCCGCTGCCCGCGAAGCTGCTCGCCCAGGGCGTGCGCGACATGGTCCGGGTGTGCGACGGCCGGATGAGCGGCACCGCGTACGGCACCGTCGTCCTGCACGTCGCGCCCGAAGCCGCCGCCGGCGGCCCGCTCGACCGGGTGCGCACCGGCGACTGGATCACCCTCGACGTCGAGGGCCGCCGCATCGACGTCGACGTCCCACAGGACGAACTCGACGCCCGGCCGCCGTCGCCCGCCATGCGCGCGGCACTGGCAGCGCCGCGACGGGGTTGGGAGCGCCTGTACGTCGACACCGTCATGGGCGCCGACACCGGAGCCGACCAGGACTTCCTCGTCGGTGCGAGCGGCGACAAAGTCCCCCGCGAATCCCACTAGCAGACCCCGCCCGCGCCGCGCTCGCCGCCCGCGCCGCGCTTGCCGCCCCGCCCGCGCCCGCGCCGCGCGCGGCCTCTGCCCGCCGATCAAGGGCGAATGCACGCGGTTCGATCTCTTTTCCGCGTGCGTTCGGCCTTGATCCATGCGAATGCCCTTGATCGACGGACGGGGGGACAGGTCCAGCGCAGGGCGGTCGCGCACGCGAAGCCATGCCCGTCTGCGGGCTTCGCGGCACGCCGACGGACGGGCGCGCGCTGCGTGGGGCGGGCGTGGGTTGTGGTTCCGCGGAGGGTGAGGCCGCGGGAGCAACGGCATGGACCTCGGCGGGCGTCGCGGTAGCCCACATGTCGGTCCTGGGCTTGCGGCGTTCTTGCCCCTACGGACCTATGTGGACGGACGGACCGCGGTGCCGGAGCTCGATAGGCTCTTGGGGTGACCTTCTCGATCGTCGCCCGGTCCGCGGACGGCCAGGCGTACGGCGTCGCGGTGGCGAGCAAGTTCCTCGCGGTCGGTGCCGTCGTGCCCGCCGCCGAGGCCGAGGTGGGCGCGCTCGCCACCCAGGCGCACGCGAACCTCGGGTACCGGCCGCAGGGCATCGCCCTGCTGCGCACCGGGGTGACCGCCGCCGGCACGGTCGCCGGGCTCGTCGCCGCCGACCCGGGACGGGCACAACGCCAACTCGGGGTGGTCGGCGCCGGCGGCGATGGCGCCACGTACACCGGAGACGCCTGCCCCGACTGGGCCGGTGGTGTCGCTGGAGACGGTTGGGCGATACAGGGCAACCTCCTCACCGGCCCCCAGGTGATCGACGCGATGCGGGACGCCTGGCTCGACCTGTCCGGCGACTTCGCCGCCCGGCTGCTCGGTGCGCTGCGCGCCGGAGACCTGGCCGGCGGTGACCGGCGCGGGAGGCAGAGCGCCGCCCTGCTCGTAGTCGCCAAGGGCGGCGGGTACGGCGGCGGCAGCGACGTCCTGGTCGACCTGCGCGTCGACGACCACCGGGACCCGGTCGCCGAGCTGGGCCGGCTGCTCGACATCCACACCATGCTGTTTGGACGGTCGGATCCGGCGGACCTGCTCGACCTCGACGGCGACCTGGCCGAAGAGGTGGCGGGCCTGCTCACCGCCGCTGGGTACCCGCCCGGAGTTGGCGACCTGGACACCGCCCTCGCCGCGTGGGCCGGCGTGGAAAACCTGGAGGAGCGGCTCGCGCCGGGCCGGATCGACCCGGTCGTGCTCGCACACCTGCGCACGCCTGCGGCATAATCGACGCATCGAGGACCGTCGACGCGCCCATCTGGTCGGCAGCATTCCCGCGAGCGACGCTGCCGCCGCGATGGCACTGGCCGTCGAGCACCTGGGCGGTGACCTGGACTTCCTCCCCGACGGCGAGACCGGCAGCCGTCGAAACTGGATCATCGGCATGATCGAGAGCCTCCGCGACCACCCGGCGCTGGAGCTGGTGAGAGACGGCGACTGGTCCGACTACGACGACACGCCCCGCTTTCGCGTCAAGCGTGGCCAACGGCTGGACGAGCTCGACCTCGGAATCGTCGCCGCGGCAAGGGAAGCGCTGCCCGTCCACGCTCGACTGGCCGGCGGCGCGGGCTTCCAAGTGGGCATTCCGGGCGACGTCGACCTGGCCATGTTCGTGTTCGGGCCGACTGGGCCGGTGCGCCACCTCAGGCCGTTCACCGAGGCGCTCGCGGTAACGATGCGGCAGATCCACGACCTGATCGGCGGCGACGCGCTGTTCCAGATCGAGATTCCCGTCGAGCTGGTGCTGATGGCTCGGGCGCCACGGCCGGCGCGGGCGATGCTGGCGAGCCTCCTGGCGCGCCGGGTCGCCAGGCTGGTGAGCGCGGCACCCGAGGGAGCCCGGTTCGGCGTGCACCTGTGTCTCGGCGACATGAACCACCGCGCGCTCGGCAGGCTGCGTGACGCCGGTCCGCTGGTACAGCTGGCCAACGCCCTCGTCGCGCGCTGGCCGGCGGAGCGGCCGTTGGTGTACGTACACGGGCCGCTGGCCGCCGCGGACCATCCGCCGGTGGACGACGCCGCGTTCTACCGGCCGTTGCGCGGTTTGCGCCTGCGCGGTGCGCGCTTCATCGCCGGGTACGCGCACGAGGACCAGGACCTGGCCACGCAGCGCCGGATCCGGCAGCACGTGGAGGACGCGCTCGGCCGTCGCGCCGACGTCTCGACCAGCTGCGGCCTCGGCCGCCGCGACCGCGCGGCCGCTGTGGCGGCCCTGAAGCGCATCAAAGCCCTCCTCACCTGACCCTCCGCGCTGCGGGTCCGCCCGCCCCGCTGGCTCCCGGCGCTCGCTGGCTCGCGGCGCTCGCGGCGCTCCCGGCGCTCGCGGCGCTCGCGGCACGGCCGCCGATCAAGGGCGAATGCACGTGGTTGGATCTCTTTTCCGCGTGCGTTTGCCCTTGATCGACGCGAATGGCCTTGATCAGCGTGCCGTGCGGCGAGGTGGGTGGGCGCGGCCTTGAGTAGGCGCGGCCTTGGGGGGCGCGGCCTTGGGGGGCGCGGCCTTGAGTAGGCGCGGCCTTGGGTGGGCGCGGCCTTGGGTGGGCGCGGCGGCCTTGAGTGGGCGCGGTCTTGAACGGCACGCGTCGGCCGGACCGGTCGCGGGCTCCGCGCTGTGTGGGGCGCGCCGCTTGGTGGGGTGTAGTGGGATCTTGCGCCCGACTATGTCGGATACATCCGGGCGCAAGATCCCAGCCCACCCCACCAAGCCGCGCGGTCTGGGCGACGCCGCCAGATCTTGGAGCCCGAGCGTTGCCAGGGGCGAGCTCAACCGGTGGTTGCAACACCGAGTAGTTGGGCCATTTTGTCAGCTGGGTTGGCCCAGCCGAGGGTCATTCGGGGTCTTGT
>NZ_BSDI01000106.1 GCF_027923225.1 Phytohabitans aurantiacus | reverse complement strand
AATGATCATAGAAACTGGGCGCAACCGCGCTGACGCGCCGGATCCGGTTGCTCCGGTTGGCCTGGGCCGGATGAGTTGAGGTCCGGGTGAAAACTGGTTCTTGGTTCGCTGGGTTTCCCCTCTTCGAGACGCGGGAGCAAACGCGGACCGAGACGCGGGGCGGACGCTGCCCTCCGGCCACCAGACTGCGGCCCGCGGCGCTACGGTCACGCCCGCGCCGCCGCGAGACCGCCTTCCACAATCGCGACCGCGAGGGGCCCGCACAGCCGCTGTCCTCACGGTCTCCGCTGGCCGGTGGCCAGCACGAAGAGCGCGCCTCCGTACGCCACCATCAGCTCATCGATCGCGGCGGCGAGTGCCGGTCGCCTCAGGCCCTCCAGCCGTAGCTCAAAGATGGCCAGGTACCGCGAGCGGTGCTGGCGCGCGGCCATCGTGGCCCTGCCGGCCGGCATCCGGTCGATGCAGCTGGTCCGGCCGAACTGGAACGCTACGCACAACCTACCCAACGGCCACGACCACAGCGAATTAGCTCTGGATCGGCGTGAGTGGATCCTGTCCATTGAGGACGGCAGCGATGTTTCGGCAGGCCAGCTCGGCCATGGCGGCGCGGGTTTCACTGGTCGCGCTGGCGATGTGCGGGGTGAGGACGGTGTTGGGCAGCTCGCGCAGGCGGCGGTGCACGTGGGGCTCGTGTTCGAACACGTCGAGTCCGGCGGCGAAGAGATGGCCCGAGGCGAGTGCCTCGGACAGCGCGCCCTCGTCGACAATGTTTCCCCGTGCCGTGTTGACGAAGAGCGTGCCTGGTTTCATCGCGGCGAACTCCTGCCTGCCGAAGAAGTGATGGGTCGCGGCGGTCGCGGGTAGGTGCACGGTGATGATGTCCGAGCGGGCCAGCAGTTCGGCCAGCGGTGTCGCGGTCGCGCCGGGTACGGTGCGGGCACGATTGCTCGAAGCGGTATGGAAGAGGACGGTCATTTCAAAGCCGGCGGCCCGGCGCGCCACGGCTTGACCGATCCGGCCGAAGCCGACGATACCGAGTGTCTTCCCGGTGATCTCGCGACCGAGCAGGAAGTCGGGTGCCCACGACCAGGGTGTGCCGGCGCGCTGCACCGCATCGCCTTCGACGATCCGCCGGCCGGCGGCCAGGATGAGCGCCCAGGTGGCGTCCGCGGTCGCGGCGGTCAGTACGTCCGGGGTGTTGGTGGCGACCACTGCATGCTGCTGGCATGCACTCAGATCGATGTTGTCGTGGCCGACGGCGTAGTTCGCGACGATCCTGAGGTCTGGGCCGGCGGTCTCGAGGAGTTCGGCGTCCACACGGTCGGTGAGCATGGTGATCACCGCAGCGCGGCCGGCGACCTTGCGCAGGAGCTTCTCGCGTGGCATGAGTCCGGCTCCCGGCCAGGTTTCGACGTCGATGTCGATGCCGGTGAGGTGGCGCAGCAGCGCGGCGACGTCCGTGGGTAGGCGCCGGGTGACGAGCACCGAAGTCATGATTGGCTGGTCCGGATACCGGCCGAGGTGGGTACCAACTGTGCGATCGCCCGGACGAGGTCATCCTCGTCCGGGATGACCTCGCGCTCCAGTTCCTCGGCGTAGGGGATGGGTGTGCGGGCGCCGGCGACCCGTACCGGCGCGGCATCGAGGTGGTCCCAGCACTGCTCGGTCAGCGAGGCGGCGATCTCTGCCCCGAAACCGAAGTCGCGGGGTGCTTCGTGGGCGATGAGGAGCCGGCGGGTCTTCGCGACGGACCTGGCGATGGTGTCCAGATCGAGCGGGTAGAGGGTACGCGGGTCGATCACCTCCAGGTACACCCCCGTCTCCGCCGCACGCGCGGCGACGGCGAGCGCACGGTGCAGCATGAGTTGGGTCGCCACGATGGTGAGGTCGCTGCCCTCACACGCGACGCGGGCCTTGCCGAACGGCACCGGCTCGCGGCGCACCGGACCGCGAACGTTGTAGAGCGCCTTGTGCTCAAGGAAAATCGTGGGGTTGGGGCTTTGGATGGCGGTGCGGAGCAGTCCGTACGCGTCGTCCGGTGTCGCCGGCAGAACGACCTCCAGGCCGGGGATGTGGGCGAACAAGGTCTCCAGCGACTGTGAGTGTTGTGCGGCCTTGCCGATGCCGGATCCGCCGTTGCTGCGGATGACGAGCGGCACCTGGAACTGGCCGTTGAACATGTACCGGGTTTTGGCCGCCTGGTTCACGATCGGGTCCATGGCGAGCAGGCTGAAGTCGGAGTACATGATCTCCACGACGGGTCGGCACCCTTGAATGGCGGCACCGACGCCGGCGGCGACGATCGCCTCTTCGCTGATCGGGGTGTCTCGGATCCGGTGCGTGCCGAACTCGTCGGCGAGCCGCTTGGTGACGCCGTATATGCCACCCCCAGTGGCCCACTTGGTCAGGTCTTCCCCCATGACGAAGACGCGGTCATCGGCGGCCAGCGCATCGCGCAGGGCGGCGTTGAGGGCGCGCCAGATGGCAAGGTGCTCGGTCATCGTGCCTCCTGGTGAACGTCGGGTTGGTAGACGTCGAGGTATGCCGTCGCGACCGGGGGCGCGGCCGAGCGGCGCGCGAACTCTTCGGCCTGGTCGACCAGCTGCGTGGCGGCGCGTTCGACGGTCTCCACCGCGTCAGGTCCCATCAGCCCGCGTTCGACGAGCTCGGCCGTCAGCCGGGGGATGGGATCGCGGGCTCGCCACCGGTCCACCTCGGCGGAGTCGCGATAGATCTCGGTGTCACCCACCATGTGTCCGAGAAACCGGTAGGTGTCCGCGACCAGCAGCGTGGGTCCCTGTCCGGTGCGTGCCCGGCCGACGGCCGATGCGGCTGCCCGGTACACCGCCGCGAC
Organism: Phytohabitans aurantiacus; assembly: GCF_027923225.1. GTDB lineage: Bacteria > Actinomycetota > Actinomycetes > Mycobacteriales > Micromonosporaceae > Phytohabitans > Phytohabitans aurantiacus. The sequence goes on along the minus strand of NZ_BSDI01000106.1, from coordinate 9,580 downwards.
GTCCATCCCGTCGACCGCGTGGGTCGGGATTCCGTATGCGTTGGCGCGTGCCGTGAGGTCGGGATTGGCGACCATGTCACGCAGAGCGGCCGACTGCGCGTACTGGTTGTTCTCGCATACGTAGATCACCGGGAGCGACCAGATCGCGGCGAGGTTGAGCGACTCATGGAAGATCCCCTGGTTGATCGCGCCGTCGCCGAAGAAGGCGACGCTGACGTTGTCCTGCCCGCGCAGCTGTGCGGCCAGCGCCGCCCCGGTGGCGACGCCGATGCTGGCGCCGACAATGCCGTTCGTGCCGAGGATGCCGTGCGGAGCCACACCGGCATGCATGGAGCCGCCCTTGCCCCCGCAGTATCCGTCGCTACGGCCGAAGATCTCCGCGAGCAGGCGGCCGGGCTCGGCTCCTTTGGCAAGGCAGTGTGCGTGTCCCCGATGTGTACTGGCGATGGTGTCATCAGTGCGGAGCGCGATCGCCACGCCGACCGCGACCGCTTCCATGCCGACGCCGGGATGTGTCGAACCGCGGATCAGGCCAGCTGCGGCGTACCCCGCCAGGCGCGACTCGAACTCCCGGATGAGCCGCATCAGGTCAAGCGCGTGCCGTCCCAGGCGCGGGTAGGGAAAATCCGTCACCACGGTGGTGCCTCCCGGATGATTAGCCATCGGTGATTCTCGCGATGTGGGTGTTGGCCGGCACGACTTCTCCGGCGGCCGTCAAGCGGGTCAGCCGGCCCGCGGCGGGCGCCGTGATCTCCATCAGCAACTTGGCCGTCTCGATCTCGGCGACCACGTCGCCTTCCGATACCTGGCCGCCGTCGTCGACTAGCCACTGGACGATCTCGGCGTCGCCGTCCTCGCCCACGAGGTCGGCGGCGATCACGATGTCGATCTCCATTTCGCTCCTTCCGGTCACCGGCCCACGTCAGGCGTCGACCCTGGTCCCGTTGTCTCCCGTGGCGAGAAGCCGCTGGTATCCATCTCGAAGCTGGCTGAACACCCGTCCTGGGTGGCCGTCTCCGATCCGTCGCCCGTCGATCTCGACAACCGGCAGCAGGCCGCCCGCGGTGCTGCAGAAGAACACCTCGTTGGCCGTGTACAGGTCGTACAGCTCGATGGTTTCGGCCAATACCTCGATGCCGGCGTCCCTCGCCAGCGACATCACGGTGTTTCGGGTGATGCCTTCCAGAATGTCCTGCCACGGCGTGCGTATCCGGCCGTCGCGTACCGCGAAGACGTTGTAACCGGGTGCCTCACAGACGTGCCCGTGGATGTCGAGCAGCAGAGCCTCGTCGGCGCCCGCGGCGCGTGCTTCGAGCTTTGCCAGGACGAGGTTGAGGTAGTTCAGGCTTTTGATGTGCGGATCGAGGACCTGGGCGGGGGGACGCCGGGTGGCGGCTGTCTTCACCCGCAGCCCGTCGCGGACCCGGTCCGGATTCGCCATGTAGAGGTACGGGCGGGCGAAGCAGATGATTCCCGGGACACATCCGGTGGGATCCAGCAGCGGTTGGTCGTTCACGCCGCGCGTGACGATGAGCTTGACGTACGCGTTTTCCAGCCCATTGCGCCGGATGGTCTCCAACACGATGCCGGCGAGTTCGGACCGGGTGTACGGCGGGTCGAGGCAGATCGCGGCGAGGCTGCGGAACAGCCGGTCGAGGTGTGCCTCCAGTTCGAAGACGACGCCGTTCCACGCCACCGCGGTCTCGAACACCCCGTCTCCGTAGAGGACGGCGTGGTCGAGCACGCTGATGCGGGCCTGCGACTGAGGTACATAGTCGCCATTAACGAAGATGATGGGTTCGGGGGGCGATCCGGTCATGAATTCTCCTTGAAACACGCTGGTTCAGCGTTGGATGACCCGGCGCAGGAAGCTCTGCGTCCTCGGGTTGGTGGGTTCGGACAGGACCTGCTTCGCCGGCCCTTCCTCGACGACGCTGCCCTCGTCCATGACGACCACCCGGTCGGCCGCATCGCGGGCGAAGCCGATCTCGTGGGTGACCACGACCATCGTCATCCCGTCCGCAGCGAGGTCACGCATCACGGCAAGAACCTCGCCGACCGTCTCGGGATCCAGGGCACTGGTCGCCTCGTCGAACAGCATGGCCTTCGGACGCATGGCGAGGGCGCGGGCTATCGCCACCCGCTGCTGCTCGCCGCCGGAGAGGTGTTGCGGATAGTGCTGTGCGCGGTGCGTCAACCCGACCCGCCGCAACAGTTGGTGTGCCTGTTCCGTCGCTTCGTCCACAGTGACGCCCCGGACATGCACCGGCGCCTCGATGACGTTGCCCACCGCGGTCATGTGCGGAAACAGGTTGTACCGCTGGAACACCATGCCGAGTTCGGCGCGCAGCGCGCGCAGATCGGGGCCGTGCAGCTGGATGTCGGGCTGCCCGGGATCCCCCTTGCGCACCAGCAACGTACCCGCGACGGTGATCTCGCCCCGGGTGATCTCCGCGAGCCCGTTCAGGCAACGCAGCAGGGTCGACTTGCCCGATCCGCTGGGCCCGATGACCGCGACGACCTCTCCTGGCGCGACGGTCACGCAGACGTCCCGCAGTACCTCGTGAGGCCCGTAGTGCTTGAACAACCCGGTCGCTTCGATCATCACACACCCGCCGGGGTCGAGACACTGACGCGGCGTGACAGGCGCCGCTCGAACCATCGCACCAACAACGACGCCGGATAGCTGATCGCGAAGTACATGACGAAGGCGACCGTGTATAGCGGCAGGTACTCATAGGTGGTCGACGCGAGCGAATCGGTCCTGAACATCAACTCCTGTACGGTGATGGTCGACACCAGCGCGGTGTCCTTGAATATGGCGATGAAGTAGTTGCCGACCGGCGGCACCGCGATTTTGAACGCCTGCGGAAACACGATCCGGCGGAACGCCAGAGCCCTGCTCATCCCCAACGTCGTGGCGGATTCCCACTGGCCATGGTCCACCGCGTCGATGGTGGCTCGATAAACCTCGGAGAGGTAGGCGGCGTAGTTCAGCGACAGCGCGGAGACTCCCGCCACGACGGGGGAAAGGTACACGCCGGCCTCGGGGAAGACGAAGTAGATGAAAAACAGTTGCAGGAGGAGCGGAGTGCCACGGAAGAAGTCCACGTACGCCCGGATGAGGATCCGCACCGCCAAGAATCGGGAACTGCTCAGGAGGGCGATTCCGAGCCCGACAACCATGGCTATCAGCATGGATACGACGGCCAGCACGATTGTCAGCCACGCGCCTCGGAGCAGTTGAGGACCGTAGTCCCGGATGAGGGCGATCATTGACTCACCCGCTCATGCCGGTGGAGCGCAGCAGCCGGGGTACGGCTCGTACTTCTCGGCGGGTGTGAGTCCCCACTTCGCGAAGATCTGCGACAGCGTCCCGTCCCGTGCGACCTGCTGGTTCCCGTCGTTGAACGCGTGCCGCAGGGCGACGTCGCCCTTGCGGAACGCGGCCCCGACCGTGTAGTCGCCGATGGGCAGTTTGTAGTTGATGACCTCGATGCCGAGGGACGGGTTCGCCTTTATCATGGCCGCGGCGACCATGTCGTCGAACGCGCCGGCGTCCAGCCTGCCCGCCTCGAGGTCAGCGACGATCTCGGTGATGTTCTTGTATTCCTTGACCCGGATGGTGGGATCCTTCTTCGCCAGTTCCTTGAGATAGTCCAACTGGACCGTCCCCTGGTAGGAGCCGACCGAGTGGCCGCCGAAGTCGTCCTGGGTCAGAATTTTCGCCCGATTCCCCTTGGGGACCACAAGCGCCTGACCGGCCCGGTACATCGGCGCGGAGAAGTCCACTTCCTTGGACCGCTTGATGGTGATGGCGATGTTGTCCCCGATGATGTCGCAGCGGCGGGAGTTCAACGCCGGGATGATTCCCGAGATGGGTACCTCGTAGAGCTCAACCTTCGGGACGCCGATCCGTTCGGCGATCGCCTTGATCATGTCGTAGTCCGTGCCCGTCAACTGGCCGGATTTGGGATCACGGTAGAAGTACGGGACGTCGTTGGACGAACACACGGTCAACTTTCCGGCACCGCGGACCCGCGAGAGCGATCCGTCGTCCTTGCCGACCGCGTCGGGTGAGTTGTTGCCACCACAGGCGGCCAGAGTGGTCACGATGGTGGCTACCGCCAGTGTGAGCGTTATCCGCACGGCTCGGCTCCTTCCGGTCTGGTCCCCCATTGGCCTGAAAGCCTGCTCCCGAGGTTGGTCACTTGTCAACGGTTGATGGTTAACCAAATACTGGTAGCATGGCCTCATGGCCCCATCACTGGCAGTCGACCATTTCGTCCTCGTCGCTCGGGACGTGGAGGCGACCATGCGCTTCTATGTAGACGTGCTCGGCGGTACGCCGAGGCACGTCGCCGAGTGGCGGGCCGGCGAGACACCTTATCCATCAGTGCACTTCGATGGATGGAAGATCAACATTCATCCGGTTGAGACCGAGGCGACGCCCCGGGCGCGGACGCCTCACGCGGGAAGTGCGGACTTCTGCCTGCGGTTTCCCGGACCGGTCGCCGACGCCATGGACTTGTTGCAGCGGCACGGCATCGACATCGAGCACGGCCCGACACGGGAAGAGTGCGCCATGAACTGGGCCACCAGTGTATATTTCCGTGACCCCGACGGCTGCCTGGTCGAACTCGCCTGCCCCCCGGAAGAGAGCCGATGAACGATCCGAGCCGCCGCATCACGTTCACCGGCCTCGGCGACGAGGTCACGGAACGCCTGCGCAACGACATCCTCGCCGGGCGATACCAGGACGGCGACCATCTCGTGGAACGGGACATCTCGGAGGAGTTCGGAGTCAGCCGCGGTCCAGTCCGCGACGCGCTGCGCCAACTCGACAAAGAGGGCCTGGTGCAGGTGCTGCCGCGGCGCGGCGCCCGAGTCGCGACCCTCACCCGTACCGACGCGGCCCAGGTCATCGAGATAAGGCAGGCGCTCGAACCGGTCGCGGTCCGTTTCCTACTCGCTCACCGAGATCCGCACCGCCTCAGTGCCCTGCGCGAGGTGCTCGACCGGATGGCCCAGGCCACCGAAGACGACGACTGGGCCCACCTGGTAACCCTCGACATGGAGTTCCACGCGACCATATTCGGGCTGGCCGACAGCCCGATGCTGCTTCGCATGTGGGAAAGCCTGCGCCTCCCGCTACTGCAGACCTTCCGCATGCACCGGCAGTTCTACGACTCCAGCGCACAGGTCTTCCGCACACACCGCGAACTCTACGAGGTCATCGCCGCAGGCGATCCGGCAAAGGCCGAGGCCGCCGCCGCTTATCACGTGGTCGATCTTCGCGACTACCTGCTCAAGCATCTCGAGGCCAACCCCGGCATGGGAACTGACGGGTGACCGGCCCGCTGTCGCGATCGAGAACGTGGCGCTGCCCCTCGGTTCTGGCGCGGGCAACCTCAGAGATGTCAGAACCGCTCGGGCTAACTGCGGGTCAGCGGTCGCCCGTGGCCTGAAAGGTGCGGCGGTATGCGTGCGGTGAGACGCCGATCGCGGCGTGCAGGTGCTGCCGCAGCGACGCGGCCGTCGCGAAGCCCACCCGGCTGGCGATCTGCTCGACCGGTAGGTCGCTGGACTCCAGCAGCTCCCGCGCCCGGGCGATCCGCTGCTGGATCAGCCACCGTCCCGGGCTTATCCCTACCTCGTCGCGGAACCGGCGGGCGAACGTCCGCAGGCCCATCCGGGCATGTCCGGCGAGGTCGGTCAGTGTCAGCGGCTCGTCCAGCCGCCTAAGCGCCCAGTCCCGGGTCGCCGCCGTCCCGGCTCCCGACGGCTCGGGCACCGGCTGCTCGATGTACTGCGCCTGCCCGCCGTCGCGCCACGGCGGCACCACGCACCGGCGCGCGACGCGGTTCGCTACCTCGCTACCGTGGTCCTTGCGTACAAGGTGCAGGCACACGTCCACGCCGGACGCGGCCCCGGCCGAGGTGAGGATGTCGCCGTCGTCGATGAACAGCACGTCCGCATCCAGGGCCACTTTGGGGAACAATTCCCGGAACCGGGCCGCCAGATTCCAGTGCGTCGTGGCCGGACGCCCGTCGAGCAGGCCGGCCGCAGCGAGCGTGAAGGCGCCGGTGCAAATGGACACGAGGCGCGCGCCGGCCGGGATCAGTGCAAGCGCGTCCGCCACTGGCGCCGGGAGCTGCGCCGAGGCCGGAGCCGACTGGTACGGCGGGATCACCACCGTGTCGGCGGTGGCCAGTGCCTCCGGCCCGCTCTCAGCGGTGATCGCGAAGTCCGCGGAGGTACGCACCGGGCGGCCGTCGATCGTGCAGGTGACCACCTCGTATCGGCCGTCTGCGGTGCCGAAGACGCGCTGCGGGATGCCCAGCTCATACGGATAGACCCCGTCGAGCGCCAGGACGACGACACGATGCATGGCACGATCCTATCGGTCAATGGCATTCATGCCACTCCCGCCCGGCCGCCCCAGCGTCGCAAGCTGGGGCACATGAACGACACCACCACCATGCGCGCGATCAGCCAGGACGTCCTCGGCGGCCCCGAGGTACTCAAGGAAGTCCGGCTACCACGGCCGACGCCCGGGCCCAGCGAGCTCCTCGTCCGAGTACACGCGGCCGGGGTCAACCCCACAGACTGGAAGCACCGCAGCGTCCCCGGGCTCTTCCTCGGCGAGCCGCCGTTCGTCCTCGGCTGGGACGTCTCCGGCGTGATCGAGGCGACCGGCGCCGGCGTCACCCTCTTCAAGCCGGGCGACGAGGTCTTCGGCATGCTGCCGTACCCGTACGGAGTGGGCTCGCATGCCGAATACGTCACCGGCCCCGCCCGGGCCTTCGCACCCAAGCCGGCTGCCATCGACCACGTGCAGGCCGGCGCCCTGCCGCTTGCCGCCCTCACCGCCTGGCAGGCCCTCGTCGACACCGCCCACCTCGAAGCCGGCCAGCGGGTGCTGATCCACGCAGCGGCCGGCGGCGTCGGCCACCTCGCCGTGCAGATCGCCAAGGCCCACGGGGCGTACGTGATCGGTACCGCAAGCGCTTCCAAGCATGACTTCGTACGTGCCCTGGGTGCGGACGAGGTCCTCGACTACCACACCACGGACATCACCAAGGCCGTCCAAGACGCCGACGTCGTCCTGGACTCCCAAGGCAGCGACCACGCCATCCGCTCCCTGCACAGCCTGCGCCCAGGCGGCATCCTGGTCTCCCTCCGGCTCGATGATGGGATTCCGGCGCTCGCCGAGGATGCGGCTCGGCTCGGTGTGCGCGCAGAAGTCATGCTGGTGGAGGACGACCACGCCGGGATGGCGGCAATCGCCCACCTTGCGGCCGACGGCCGGCTGCGCGCCCGGATCGCCGGCACGTTCGAGCTGGCGAACGCGGCGAAGGCGCACGAACTCGGAGACACGGGCCGCACCGCGGGGAAGCTGGTGCTGACCGTGCAGTGAGGGGGCAGGCGGTCACCGGAGGTGGACGCCCAGGTGACCGCCTGTTCGTGACTGGCTGGACGCATCGCGTCCTGACCAATCACCTGTCGTTTCCTCAGCCCGAGGTCCTCGCTTGACGGGCGCGATTGCTGTGGGTGCGGACCCGAGCGCGGTTGCCGCAGACGGCGCTGTCGCACCAGCGGCGGTCCGGCCGGGAGGCGACGAAGAGTTTGCGGCATTCCAGCCCCTCGCAGGCCACGAATGGCGGTCCGGTCAGCAGGAGGTCGAGCGCGGCGTGGGTGAGATGCTGCGCGATTACCGTTGCTGGGGCGGCATCCGGTGCCAGGGCGAGTGTGGGGCGACCATCCCGCCAGCGCAGGTCAAGGCTCGACATTGAACGGGCGAGTTCCAGCAACCTTCCGGTCGCCTCCGGTTCGCGGTGCTCTTTGCCCGCGGCACTGCGCAGGAGCATCTGCACGTCGTCCCGCGTCGACCGGAGGAGGGCAAGGCCATCGTCGTCGACGGCGTGACCGGCCCGGCGGAGGCCGGGCCAGGGGTCGACCCAGGCCCGCCATTGCACGAGGGTCGTGATGCGGTCCTTGCCGGCCGACGAGCGCGTGTTGGCGAACGCGATCGCGACAGGTTCAGGCAGCATCGCTCTGCTCGATCGATCGGAGCACGTTGCGGCCCGTCGTGCCGTCCGACCAGGTGTACTCCTCGGACAGCAGCAGTCGTCCGTCAGCGGTCTGCTCGACGTGCATGGTGGCCATGCCGGACCGGGGTCGGCCGTCGGTGCCCAGTTGGGCGTATGAGGTCGTCACGCGGTCGTGTTCGCGACGCCCGACGAGCGTGCCTCTCACGATTTCGCCTCCGGTGTAGCCGGCCTCGACCTGGCCGCCCTGCTCGCGGAACTCGAACCGGGTGTCGCGCGAGATCGCGCTGGTGGGGGAGGTCTCCACGACCTCGAACACGTGCAGGTCAAGATCGAGCGGATCCGCGGCGATCGGCTGGCCCAGTTCGTCGATCAGGGCGCGGACGGCGTCGGCGATGTCCAGCGGGTAGCCGAGGTAGTCGAAGATGCCGCCGCGGCGCGGGTTGTCGCCGCAGATGACGAACACGCCGCTGCCCAGGCGCTGCTTGATCGTCGTGGCCAGCCAGCCGACGTAGCCGCTGTTGTCGAGCTGCGGCGCGAACGTGGTCAGCGTGACACCGAACTGCTCGGCGGCGTCGGCTGTCGCGGGTATGAGGGCGCACCAGCCGTCGTCGTCACGCACCGTGGCGAGGGCGTCAGCGGGTAGGTGGCTTTCGATGCGCTGGAAGCACCACGATCCCGGCAGATGAACGAGTCGCGCGGCACGAAGCACCGACCTGAGTCGCCGCTGCGACTCGACCGGACGCTCGTGAGAGATCGAGACCATGCGGGCAGCATAGCTAATGCCTTTTCCCATTAGTAGACCCAGTAGAGCGAACTCTTCGTTCGCGCTGCGTTCGCTGCCAAAGCAGCGACCTCACCAACGAGTTCGTGAGCCAAGTCGTCCTCGATGGCTTCGCCTTGCTCGGACCGTCGAGGTTGCCGTAGGTGGCCCGGCCAGCCGATCGCCTTCACCCGGCCGACCGGCAAGCTCGTCCGGCACGAGACCGCGCCGTACCACGTATTCGTGGGAGACGAGACGGCCGCCGTCGCCTTGACGCGCTACGGGCTCTCGACCTGCCTGCCTGCCCGGGCGTGGCCTACATCGCCGGCGAAGCCCGCGACTGTCAGGTGGCACGACGCCACCTCATCGCCGATCCATGCTGCGGGCTGGCGGCGGGTTGTGGAAACGCGGTGGGTGAGGCCGCGGGAGCGACGGTATGGCGCACGACGGTTGCCGCGGTAGCTCAAGGCCCGATCTTGAACCTGACCTCAGAGTGCTCTAGGTCTCTGGTCGTGGTTCGGGTGGGACGAGGTAGGTGTGGCCGAGGGCGGTGTGCCATTGGAAGAGGCCGGGTGCGATTTGGTGGTACTCCCAGTCTCCGTGGTGTTTGAGCCCGTGGTCATGGCGGCAGAGGGTGCCGAGGTTGCGCTCTTCGGTGGGTCCGCCGTGTGACCAGTCGCGGATGTGGTCGATGTCGGCGCGGTGGGCGGGCACCCGGCAGCCGGGTGCTCGGCATGTCCGATCTCGTGCGCTGATGTAGTCCGCC
>NZ_BSDI01000105.1 GCF_027923225.1 Phytohabitans aurantiacus | reverse complement strand
ATCGCCCTCACCCGCCTACACCTCGGCGGCTACCAAACCCCACTACCCGGCCGCAACTCTCCCACCTGACCCACACATCAGACAGGAGAGCCGTATGCACGCGATTGGATCTCTTTTCGCGTGTATTTGGCCTTGATCCTTGCGATTGCCCTTGATCGGCGCGCGGGGCGGCGGCGGCACGCCGCTTCCGCCGATCAAGGGCGTATGCACGTGGTTGGATCTCTTCTTCGCGTGTATTTGGCCTTGATCCTTGCGAATGGCCTTGATCGGCGCGCAGGGCGCGGTGACACGCCGCCGCCAACGCCTCAAACCCCGACGGCCGGCCTTCGGGCACGACGGCGTGCCGCCTTGCACCCCGGGACCTCTTTCGTCGATCAAGGCCATGTGCATCGATCAAGGGCGAACGCACGCGGAAAAGAGATCCAACCACGTGCGTTCGCCCTTGATCGGCGGGGCCGCGCGGACGCCGCGCGGACGCTGCGATGGTGCGCGCGGCCGCGGCGCGGCGCGGGCGGGCGGGGTGCGCGCGGGCGGGCGGGGTGCGCGCGGGCGGGGTGCGCGGGGCGTGGGGTGGGTGGGGCTGGGTTGCGGGATTGTTTCGGGGGCTTGACGTTCTCGTATGACTGCGCAAACATGACAGCGCAGTCAGAGCGGGCCAGCGAGGGCCGGATGTCGGGAGATAGCATGACGCGGATGGTGGGACGGGGCAGGAACGCGGCCGTGCCGCGCAGTGCCGATGTCGCACGCGTGGCCGGCGTCTCGCAGAAGACCGTGTCCAGGGTCTTCAACAACGAGCCGTACGTCTCCGCCGACGTGCGCCAGCGGGTCATGGCCGCGGCGGAGGAGCTTGGCTATCGGCTCAACCACGCGGCGCGGGCGCTCGCCTCGGGCCGCACCCGTTCCATCGGGGTTGTCACCCTCGGCACCGCCCTCTACGGCCCCGCTTCGCTGCTGATGGGCGTCGAACGGGCGGTCCGCGACGCCGGCTACGCGCTGCGTGTCGTCAACACCGTCGAGGGCGACCCGGCCGGCGTGACCGGCGCGGTCGACTCGCTGATCGAGCAGGGCGTCGACGGCATCGTCATCTCCGAGCCCATAGACGAGGGCGCGGCCGCGGTGCGGGTCGATGTGCCGGTACTGGTGCTCGGCGCGCCCCCGGCCTTCGCCGCCCCGCACGTGATGACCGTCGGGGTCGCCGCCGACGCGCTGGCCCGGGCAGCCACCGAGCACCTGCTGGACCTGGGCCACGCCACCGTCCACCACCTCGCCGGACCGCAGCGCTGGTACGCCGCGCGGGACCGCCTGGACGGCTGGCGATCCGCGCTGCGCGCGCACGGCCGGGCCGAACCGGCGGTCGTCGAGGGTGACTGGTCAGCCGTGTCCGGGTACGAGGCCGGCCGGAAACTGGCGGCGGACGGCGACGTGACCGCGGTCTTCGCCGCGAACGACGACATGGCCATTGGCCTGATCCGTGCCCTGCTGGAAGCCGGCCGCCGGGTGCCGGAAGACGTCAGTGTCGTCGGCTTCGACGACATCCCGGTCGCCGCCTTCGTGACGCCTCCGCTGACCACCGTTCGCCAGCCGTTCGACGCCGTGGCCCAAGAAGGACTCAAGCTTCTGGTCCAGGCCATCGAGAAACCGGACGCTGATCCGCCAATCGCGGTCGACCCACCGGTGGAACTGATCGTACGCACCTCCACCGCACCACCCGCCGGCCGCTAGTCGACGCCGACCAGCCGCCTTCATCCACATAGCACCGCTGTATCAACAGTGCGTTGATTCCCCCTGCCCTCATGACGGGAGCTTCACCATGCCTAGATTCCTTCCCCCAGTTAGCCGCAGGACACTGCTCGCCACGGCGGGAGCGGTGCCGCTCGGCGCCGCGCTGGCCGCCTGCGGGGGCGGCGCCGACAGCGGCGACCAGGCGCCCACCGGGCCGGTCAGCCAGGCCGACATCGACAAGGCGATGTCGACGCCGACCGAGCTGACGTTCTGGACTTGGGTGCCGGACATCCAGCAGGAGGTGGACCTGTTCCTGAAGAAGTATCCGGCCATCAAGGTGAAGGTGGTCAACGCCGGCCGGGGCACCGAGCAGTACACGAAGCTGCGCACCGCGCTCAAAGCCGGCACCGGCGCGCCCGACGTGGTGCAGATCGAGTACCAGTACATCCCGACCTTCACCATCACGAACGACCTGCTGGACCTTCGGCCGTACGGCGCGGAGGCCCTCAAGGACCGGTTCGTCGACTGGGCCTGGGGACAGGTCAGCGGCAAGAACGGCGAGGTCTGGGCGATCCCGCAGGACACCGGCCCGATGGGCATGCTGTACCGGCAGGACATCTTCGACAAGCACGGCATCGAGGTGCCCAAGACCTGGGACGAGTTCGCCGCCGCCTCCCGCAAGCTGCACGCGGCTGACCCCAACACGTACCTGACCTGCCTGTCGGCGAACGAAGCCGGCGCCTGGCACGGGCTGCTCTGGCAGGCGGGCGGCGCGCCCTACGCGGTCTCCGGCGCCAGCGACATCTCGCTGAAGGTGAACGACGAGGCGGCCAAGAAGCTCGCCCGTTACTGGGGCGGGCTCGCGAAGGAAGGCGTCATCGGCACCGAGCCGAACTTCACCGACGCCTGGTTCAACGCGCTCAACCGCGGCAAGTACGCGACCTGGCTGACCGCCGCGTGGGGACCGGTATTCCTGGCCGGCTCGGCGAAGTCCACATCGGGCAAGTGGCGGGCGGCGCCGCTGCCGCAGTGGGACGCGTCGAAGCCGACCTCCGGCAACTGGGGCGGCTCCACGAGCGCGGTCATCAAGACGACGAAGAACGCCATCGTGGCGGCCGAGTTCGCCAAGTTCGTCAACAGCGACCCGGAGAGCGCGAAGCTGTTCGCCACCGAGCAGTTCTTCTTCCCGGCGACCAAGGCGCTGCTGGCCGATCCGAGCTACGTGGGCGACGCGCCCGCCTTCTACGGCGGCCAGCAGGTGAACCAGGTCTTCGCCGACATCAACTCGACGATCAACCTTGGCTTCCAGTGGCCGCCGTTCCTGGACCGCGCGGTGACGGACTGGACCGAGACGGTCGGCAAGTCGCTCGCTGACAAGACCGACACCGTTGTCGCGCTGGACCAGTGGCAGACCCGGCTCACGACGTTCGCCAAGAGCCAAGGCTTCACGGTCCAGGCGTCGTGAGGATCGCCCAACGCCGCGCCGCGGGACCGCTGTTCGTAGCGCCGTTCCTGCTGGTGTTCGCCCTGCTGTTCGTCGGACCGCTGGCGTACGCCGCCTACCTGAGCCTGTTTCGGGACCGGCTCGTCGGCGGTACGTCGTTCGTGGGGCTCGCCAACTACGTCACCGCCGTCCAGGATCCGCAGCTGATCCGCGGGATCGTCCGGGTCGCGACGTTCTTCGTGATCCAGGTGCCGGTGATGCTGGTGCTGGCGGTGCTGTTCGCGCTGGCACTCGACAGTGGACTGCTGCGGCTGTCCAAAGTGGTGCGGCTGGGCATCTTCGTGCCGTACGCGGTGCCGAGCGTGGTCGCCGCGCTCATGTGGGGCTACCTCTACGGCCCGGACTACGGCCCGTTCGCCCAGGCGGCCCGGGCGGTGGACCTGCCGACCCCGCGCTTCCTGACCGACGGTTGGATGCTCGGCAGCCTGGCGAACATCGTCACCTGGGAGTTCGTCGGCTACAACATGATCATCCTGTACGCGGCGCTGCGGGCGATCCCGCAGGGCCTGTACGAGGCGGCCGCGGTGGACGGTGCCGGGGCGTGGCGGATCGCGTGGTCCATCAAGCTGCCCGCGCTGCGCCCGGCGCTCCTGCTGACCCTGGTGTTCTCGGTCATCGGCAGCTTCCAGCTGTTCAACGAGCCGAGGCTGCTGAGGGACATCGCGCCGAACGTCATCGACAGCGGGTACACGGCGAACCTGTACGCGTACTCGCTCGCCTTCACCAGTCAGCAGGTCAACTACGCGGCCGCGGTGTCGTTCCTGCTCGGTTTGGTCATCGTGATCGTCTCCTACGCCGTCCTGCTCACCGCGAACCGGGGGAGGAGCGCATGAGGAGCCGGCGCAGCGTGCCGCTGACGATCGCCATGCTGGCGGCGCTCGGGTACTTCCTGCTGCCGCTGTTCTGGTTGCTCGTGGCCTCGACGAAGAGCACACAGGACCTGTTCACCACGTTCGGGCTGTGGTTCTCGGACAGCCCGCAACTGTGGACGAACATTCGCGCGGCCCTTACCCACGACGATGGCGTATTCGTGCGCTGGCTCGTCAACACCGGCGTCTACGCCGTGGCGAGCGCGCTCGGGGCCGCGCTGCTGGCCGCCGCTGGCGGGTACGGCTTCGCCAAGTTCCGCTTCCGGGGCGACCGGGCCGCCTTCAACGTCGTGCTGGGCGCCATCATGGTGCCGACCACGGCCCTCGCCATCCCGACCTACCTGCTGTTCGCGAAGGTGGGCCTGGTCAACACGCCGTGGGCGATCATCCTGCCGTCATTGGTCAGCCCGTTCGGCCTGTACCTGATGCGCGTCTACGCGCAGGACGCGGTGCCGGACAGCGTCATCGAGGCGGCCCGCATCGACGGGGCCGGCGAATTCCAGATCTTCGCGCGAATCGCCATGCGGCTGCTCGCGCCGGGCTTCGTGACGGTGGTGCTTTTCACGCTCGTCTCGACCTGGAACAACTATTTCCTACCGCTCATCATGCTCAACGACCCCAGCCTGTACCCGATCACGGTCGGGCTCGCGTCCTGGTCCGCGCAGGCCGTCGGCGGCGGGTCCGGTGCCAACAGCGACATGCTCGCGTACGTCGTGACCGGCTCCCTGCTATCGGTCCTACCCCTCGTCGTGGCTTTCCTGCTGCTGCAGCGCTACTGGCAGAGCGGCCTCGCCGCCGGCGGTGTCAAGCAGTGACAACGGAGGTTCCCTCATGAGAAGACACCTGTTTGGAGTCATCGTCCTCGGCGTCAGCGCCGTGGCGGCCGCCACGATGATGCTTCCCGAAACCAACGCCCAGGCGTACGACCCGACCGGCGGCGTCATGTACCAGCTCGGCGCCGAGCCGTGTCTCAAGGGCCGCGGCAACTGCGCGGTGTACCCGAAGTCGGCGCAACTGCCCAGCGGGCGGCTGGTCGCCTCGTTCGAGAAAGCCACCGTCGTACCCGCGACCGGCGGCGCCGACGGCGAGACCCTGCCCATCTACAAAAGTGACGACTACGGCACGACGTGGCAGCCGCTGTCGGAGGTCAAGGCGCCGGCGTACCTGTCCGATGACCCGCGCTACGCCACGTACGTCAGCAACTGGACGAACCCGTACCTGTACGCCCTGCCGCAGGACGTCGGTGCCCTGAAAGCCGGCACGCTGCTGCTGGCGAGCGTCGTGTCGGGTGAGGACCGCTACTACCAGGAGCAGAAGGCCGCCGATCCAAACTGGACACCGTCGAACGACGGCGACCGCGAAAACCTGGCCATCGCCCTGTTCTCCAGCACCGACCAGGGCCTGACCTGGAACGTCGTCAACGTCATCGCGACCGGCGGATGGCAGGGCGGCAGCGCCGGCGCGGTCGGCCGCAACGTCGCCGCCGCCAACACGTACCGGCAGGTCGACCCGCTCTGGGAGCCGTACCTGATGGTCCACGGCGGCAGGCTCGTCTGCTACTACTCCGACGAGAACGGCTTCCTGGGCTTCGACCCGGTCACCGGAGTCGCCACAGTGGACCCGGCCAACGACACCGCCACCGACTCGCACGGCCAGATCCTCGCGCACAAGACGTGGGACGGAAGTAGTCCAACGTGGAGCGACGCGGTCGTCGACGTCGCCGGGCTGACGCAGGACATGGGCGGCGGCAAGACCGAGATCGGCGGCGGGCGGCCAGGCATGACCAACGTCGTCCCGACGACGGACGGCAAATGGCTCATCACCTACGAGTACTGGGGTGGCGGCGCGAACGTCCGGTACAAGCTGGCCGACGACCCGCTGACGTTCTACGCGGACGGCGACCCCGCCGGGACGGCCATCACCTCGCTGCCGGTCGACGCCGGTTCCCGCACCCTGGCCACCGGCGGCAGCCCCGTGCTCATCCGGCTTCCGGACGGGCGGCTTGTCTACAACGCCGCCGGCAGCGGCAACGTGTGGGTCAACGAGAGCGGGCGCAGCGACGGCGTGTGGAAGGAGTACCAGACGACGCTGGGTGCCGGATACAGCCGCAACCTGCAGTACGTCGAGGGCACCGGGCGCGTGGTGATCCTGCGGAACCAGGGCGTCTCCACCATCGCGTACGCCGAGGTCGACCTCGGCCGCTCGGAAGGCGCCTACTACCAGGTCGTCAACCGCAAGACCGGTCAGGTGATCGGCACCGGTGACAACAGCAACGACGCGAACATCGGCAACGGCGACGACCCGGACGTCCGGCTGGAAACGGCCGGCTCGGTGTCCAACAAGGACACCCAGTACTGGCACGTCGTGACCAAGTCCGGTGGCGCCCGCACGTTGCTGAACAAGGCCGGCGGGCGCGCCGCCGCCATCTGGACCGGTAACGCCACGGCCGGCCAGCGGATCGGGCAATGGGTCGACGACACGCGGGCGGGCCTGTGGAACCTCGTCGCGACCACTGACGGGTACTACAAGCTCCAGGCAGCCCGCAACACCAGCATGTACCTGACCGGCGCGTCAGCCGGTGCGGCGCTCACCCTGCAGAACGCGACCGCTGACGGCGGGCAGGAGTGGCGGCTCGTGCCGCAGGCTCCGGTGCGCAAGGCGCTCACGCCGGCCACGGAGTCGCCGGCACTGGTGGCCGCGAACCCGGTGGGGGAGAAGGCGACCCTGCCGCTGGACGCCACGGCGACCGACCCGGCCGGCACCGCCCTGCACGCGAACACGACCGGACACGCCTACGCGTTCGCGACCACCGGCGTGGTGACGGATCTCGGCACGGTCGCCTTCGACGGGGCGCAGAAGGGCAGCGTGACGCTTCCGGAGACGATCGCGGTCGGCACCCGTTTCAAGCTCGCGGTGGTCTTCGACCACACGCCGCTGGTATGGGACACGGTCACCGTCCGGCCGGCCACGGTGCCGTCCGCTCCGGACGCGCCGGCGATCGCGGTCTCCGGCACCGACGTCACCGTGACCTGGCAGGCGCCCGCCGATGGCGGATCGCCCATCACCGGCTACGAGGTGTTCCTCAAGCACGCGTCCGGACAGGTGCTGACCCAGACCGTCACCGCCACGCAGGCCACGTTCGCCAATGTGGCGCCGGGCCGGTACACGGCGAAGGTCGTCGCCGTCAACGCGGTCGGCAACTCCCGGCCCTCAGCGCCATCCGCCCCGATCAAAGTCACCAAGCCCTGACACGGAGGTTCCTTCATGGCGGTACTGCCCGCCCGAGTCCTGTTCGGCGCCGCGTACTACCACGAGTACACGCCCGCCTACGACCCCGACCTGAGGGCTGACGAACGGCTCAAGACCGACCTCGACCTGATGGTGGAGGCCAACTTCACCGTCATCCGCGTCGGCGAGTCCGTCTGGTCCACGTGGGAGCCGGAGAACGGGACGTTCGACCTCGACTGGCTACTGCCGGTCCTCGACGGCGCACACGAACGCGGGATCTCTGTCATCATCGGCACGCCCACGTACGCCGTACCGCCGTGGCTGGCCCGGCAGTACCCGGAGATCACCGGCGAGCACGCCACCGGGCAGCGCATCGGCTGGGGCGCCCGCCAGGAGGTCGACTTCACCCATCCCGCCTTCCGCTTCCACGCCGAGCGGGTGATCCGCAAAATCGTCGCCCGGTACGTCGAGCACCCCGCGGTGATCGGCTGGCAGGTCGACAACGAACCCGGCCTGCACCTGTTTCACAACCAGGGCGTCTTCCAGCGCTTCGTGGACCACCTGCGCGAGAGGTACGGCGACGTCGAGACCCTTAACCGCGAGTGGGGCCTGGTCTACTGGTCGCACCGGCTGTCCACATGGGCCGACCTGTGGACACCGGACGGCAACGCGCAGCCGCAGTACGACGTGGCGTGGCGGGAGTTCCAGGCCCGCCAGGTCACCGAGTTCATCGGCTGGCAGGCCGACATCGTCCGGGAGTTCGCGGGCGCCGACCAGTTCGTCACGACCTGCATCTCGTACACCCGGCGGGGCGTGGCGGACGACGAGCTGGCCGCCCGCCTCGACATCGCCTCCGGAAACCCGTACTACGACATGCAGGACGGCCTGCTGCTGCCCGATCCGACACCGGACGAGCACGAGCAGGTCTGGAAGACCACGGGTGTCTGGTCGATGTACCAGACCGCCGACTGGATGTACTCCTCGCGCCAGGCACCGTTCCTGGTCACCGAGACCAACGCGCAGTCCATCGGCTTCCCGTGGGACAACCGTCCCGGCTACGACGGTCAGTGGCGGCAGGCGGCGTGGGCGCACGTGGCCCGTGGCGCGCGCCTGATCGAGTACTGGCAGTGGCAGACGCTGCGTTTCGGCGCGGAGACGTATTGGGGCGGGGTCCTGCCGCACAGCGGCCAGCCGGGCCGCACCTATGCCGAACTGGCGCGCCTGGGCGCCGAGTTCGACAGGGCCGGGACGCTGGTCGCAGGGTTCGAGCCGGACGCCGACATCGCGATGGTGTACTCGACGCCCAGCAAGTGGCTCATGCAGAAGTTCCCGCCACTGTCCACTCCGGACGGCGAACCGGATCCGGCCGCGTACCACCGGATCTTCGACCCCTTCTACCGTGGCGCGTTCGACGCCGGCCGCCAGGTGCGGATCGTCCACGCGCGACAGTTGCGTCGGCTGGGGCCGGATGAGGCCGCGGGGCGCCACCCGGTCCTCGTCGTGCCCGCGCTCTACGTCGTCGACGACGAGACCATCGACTGGCTCGCGGCGTACGCCGGCGCGGGCGGGCACCTCGTGCTCGGTCCACGCACCGCCTACGCCGACCACGAGGCGCGGGCGCGGCACGAGCCGGCCCCGGCACGCCTGGTCGAGGCGGCCGGCGTCTGGTACGACGAGTTCAGCAACGTCAAGGAGATCCCGGTCGGCGGGTCTCTGGATCTGCCGGCGGGCGCGGCGGCGACACAGTGGATCGACGGGCTCACCGTCGTCGACGCCGAGGTGCTCGTCCAGTACCAGCATCCACACTTCGGACGCTGGCCCGCGGTCACCACCCGCCGCCACGGCGAAGGCCGCGTCACCTACGCCGGCACCGTCCCCAACCGCGGCCTGGCCCAGGCGCTGGCTGCGTGGCTCACCCCGGCGCCGGTCAGCGGCTGGCGCGACCTACCGCCCGCCGTCACGGCGACGAGCGGAACCGGAGCCGGCGGCCGCCGCGTCCACATTCTCCACAACTGGAGTTGGGCGCACGCCAAGCCGACGGCACCCGTGCCCCTGACCGACGTGCTGAGCGGAGCGTCCCTGCCCGCTGGCGCGGCGGTCGAACTCGGCGCCTGGGATGTGCGGGTGCTCGTCGAGTAAACCCATCCGCGAAAGGAGTCACCCGTGAGAAGGTCGTTGTCGGCGTTGCTCATCGCGAGCGTCACGCTGGGAGGAGTCGCGTTGACCGCTCCCGCCCAAGCGTTCGGGCCGTCGGTGCTTTTCGCGCCCTCCGGCACCTGCAACCGCGCCTACTGCACCACGTACGCCAAGTCGGCGCAGACGAATACCGGACGGATCCTGGCCAGCTTCGAGGACAACAACCAACCCGCGGCCGGCCAGACGTTCCCCATCTTCAGCAGCACCAACAACGGCCAGTCCTGGACGAAGATCGCCTCGGTGGCGGACACTTCCGCCCGCCGCTGGGGCAGCAACTGGACCAACCCGTACCTGTACGTGCTGCCGCAGGCCATCGGGAGCATGCCGGCCGGCACCGTCCTGCTCGCGGGTGTCGTCTCGCCGCCGGACCGGTCCGGGACCTCGATCCAGCTGTACCGCAGCAACGACGACGGGTTCACCTGGAGCTGGGTCAGCGAGGTCGCGGTCGGCGGCGGCGAGTGGGGCAGCGCCAACCCGACGCCGATCTGGGAGCCGTACCTGCTGGTCGCGAACAACCGGCTGATCGTGTACTACTCCGACGAGCGCGACGACGCCAACCACGACCAGAAGATCGTGCACCAAAGCTCCACCAACGGGGTCAACTGGGGCCCGGTGGTCGAAGACGTCGCGATGGCCGACCGTGCCCTGCGCCCGGGTATGCCGGTGGTCACCCGGATGTCCAACGGTCAATACATCATGGTGTTCGAGATGGTCGGGCAGTCAAACACCCCGAACAACTACAAGATCTCCTCGAACCCCGAGTCGTGGAACGCGTCGAGCTCCGGTACGACGATCGACTACGGCGGCAGCCCGTTCGTCATCACGCTGCCCAACGGGCGGCTCGCCTACAACTCCTACGGCTCGGGCGACATCCGCATCAACACGGGCAACGGCACGGGCGCCTGGACGCCGGTGCGCACCACCATGCCGCGCGGATACAGCCGGATGCTCCAGTACGTCCGGGGCAGCGGGCGGGTGCTCATCCTGTCGGTCGAGGGGTTCTGGGTCGACGCCCGCAACAGCGTCTACTACGGCGACGTCGACCTCGGCAACTCCGCTGGCGCGTACTACAAGCTCGTCAACCGGCGCAGCGGCAAGGCGCTGGACGTGTACCAGGGCAACCTCCAGGACGGCGCGCAGCTCGTGCAGTGGGCCGACAACGGTGGGCAGAACCAGCACTGGCACGTCACCGACGTCGGCGGCGGGTACCGCACCCTGTTCAGCCGCAACAGCGGTCGCGTCGTGTCGATCTGGGGTACGGCTACCAACGATGGCGCCAACGCGGTGCAGTGGGTCGAGAACAACGGCGGCGACCAGCAGTGGCGACTCGTACCGGCCGGCTCCTACTACAAGATCGTGAACCGCCACGCGGGCAAGGTGCTGGCCGTGCTCGACGCGTCCACAGCGGACGGTGCCCGGGTCATCCAGTGGACCGACACGGGCGCGCTCGACCAGCAGTGGCAACTCGTCCAGGTGTCCTGACGCTTCCATGAGATCCCGGGAACGGCGGTCTGGCCCGTCGATGATCGACGTGGCCGCCCTCGCCGGCGTATCGCACCAGACCGTCTCCCGGGTCCTCAATGGACACCACGGGGTAAGGCCAGAGACGCGCGCCCGCGTGCTCGCGGCGATGGAGGCCCTGGCCTACCGCCCCAACCTGGCGGCCCGCACGCTGGTGACCGGACGGTCGCGGGTCATCGGCGTGGTCACGCTCGGCTGCCAGCTGTTCGGCCCGATGTCCATCCTGTCCGGCGTCGAGCGGGCCGCCCGCACAGTGAACTACTCCGTACGCGTGGCAACCTGCCGGGGAGCCTCGCGCAGCGAACTGCGAGCCGCGGTCGAGCGGCTCGTCAGCCAGGGCGTCGACGGCGTCATCGTCCTGACTCCGCTACACGTCGACGACCTCGCGGGTCTCGCCATGGAGTTGCCGCTGGTGGTCGTCGGTGCGCTACCCAAGGCTGGCGTCCCGGTCGTCGCCGGTGACCAGGCGGACGGCGCGCGCCTGGCGACCGAGCACCTGCTCGGCCTCGGCCACCGGACCGTCTGGCACGTCGCCGGGCCCGACGGATGGTTTGAGTCCGCCCTGCGGATCGAGGGCTGGCGGGCCGCCCTCGCCGCCGCCTGCGCGCCCGAGCCACACCTTCTCGCCGGCGACTGGAGCGCCTGCGGCGGCTACCAGGCGGGCCTGCGACTCGCCCACGAACCCGGGGTAACCGCCGTGTTGGCCGCCAACGACCAGACCGCCCTGGGCGTCCTTCGCGCCTTCGCCGAGCACGGCCGGCGGGTACCCCACGACGTTAGTATCGTCGGGTTCGACGACACGCCCGAGTCCGCGTACTTCAACCCGCCGCTGACCACCGTCCGCCAGGACTACGAGGAACTCGGGCGGCGGGCGCTGGTCCGCCTGCGCGAGTCGATCGGTGGCGGCTCGCCCACGGCGGAGCGCATCGTGCTCACCCCCACACTCGTCGTCCGCTCCAGCACAGCCCTCCCACCACCCTGAACCCGTCCCATGGCCCGCTGTCCGCGCCGCGCTGTCCGCGCCGCGCTGTCCGCGCCGCGCTGTCCGCGCCGCGCTGTCCGCGCCGCGCTGTCCGCGCCGCGCTGTCCGCGCCGCGCTG
>NZ_BSDI01000104.1 GCF_027923225.1 Phytohabitans aurantiacus | reverse complement strand
CCTCACCCGCCTACACCTCGGCGGCTACCAAACCCCACTACCCGGCCGCAACTCTCCCACCTGACCCACACATCAGACAGGAGAGCCGTGCGTTCGCCCTTGATCGGCGGAGAAAGCGCGGCGCGGGGAGCGCGGCACGCGGCGCGGGAAGCGCGGCACCGCGCGGGGAGCGCCGGGGCGCGGGGGTTAGTCGTCGGCGTCGATGGTGCGTTGGGTGGGGAGGGCTTGGGGGACGTCTTCGGGCGGGGGCTGGTGGTGGACGCGGTTGCGTAGCCGGTGCTTGTCGCGTGGCGGCCGGTCGTTGGCCAGGATCACCGCGAGCCACGGCACAAGCACCATGCCGAGCAGGCACAACGGCAGCCACAGCCACAGCATCGGCGCCCGGGTGCCGACCAGTATCGCGGCCGCGACCAGGCAGACCGCGCGGATCGACATCATCAGCGTGTATCGCACCTGCCGGCTACGGCGCTCGTCGTCCTGGCTGCGGGCGGCGTCGGTGATCAGGATGGGCCGTTCGCTCCGTCGCTTCGCCACCCATCCATAGTCGCACTCCCGCCTTCGTGTTACGCGCGTGGTACGCTCGATCGCGTGGGGAGCAGGTTCAGCTTCACCGACGAGGGCCTGAGCAACCTGCGTCTCTATGAGGTGGCTCCCGGCGAGGTCTGGGAGGCGCTACGCAGCACGCGCCGGATCATCCGGCACCTGGGCGACGACGCGATGGTCGTCTACGCGGTGACGAGGAAGGGCCGTCGACTGGCGATTCTGCTGGCCGAGGCCGACCACGCCGACAACGACTGGGACATCCTCTCCGCGCGCGACCTGACCGACGCCGAGTCCAAGCGGTACGACGAAGTGCTACAGGGGTGGGTGCGATGAGTAGGCACGACGCCATCAAGAGGTTCCACGAAGGCGGCGACGATCTCGTCAGCGACGGACCGGCGGCCGAGTTGCCGGTGCCCGACAGCGACGTGCCGATGGTGAGCCGCTCGGTGCGACTACCCGTCGAGACGTACGAGCGAGTACGTGAGGCGGCCGAGGCGCGCGGCATCGGGGTGACCACGTTGATGCGCCAGTGGATCGAGGCCGGCCTGGCCGATCTCGACGACTCCGCGACCGTCTCCCTGGCCGACGTGCGCCGCGCGATAGCGGCGCTCGCCCATCCGACAGCGGCCTGACCCGCCTCAGCCCTTGGCTGCCTTGGCGGCGGCCTTCATTTGCTGCTTGTGCTCGCGCACCTTCAGCAGTGAGTCGTTGTCGACGATGTCGGCGACCGAGCGGTGCACGCCCGCGCGGCCGTAGTCGCCCGCGGCCGCGCGCCAACCCCTTGGCGTCACGCCGAATCGCTTGCCCAGCAACGCGACGAAGATCTGCGCCTTCTGCTTGCCGAACCCGGGCAGCCCCGACACCCGCGTGAACAGTTCCTTGCCACTGCCCGCGTCGGACCAGAGCTTTTCGGCGTCGCCCTCGTACTTTTCCACGAGAGCCTGGCACACCTCCTGCACCCGAGCCGCCATCGCTTTGGGGAAGCGGTGCAGCGCGGGCGGGGTTGCGAAGATGACGGTCAGCGCGTCGAGGTCGTAGTCGGCGATTTCCTGAGCGGTGGGCTCGTGTCCGAGCCGCTTCACCAGCTCGTACGGGGAAGAGAACGCCTTCTCGAACGTGATTTGCTGGTCGAGGACCATGCCGATGAGCAACGCGAGCGGGCTGCGCTGCAGCAGCTTGTTTGCCTCGGCGTCGATGGGCAGGGTGAGCGTCATCTCCCCATCTAACCGCAGCCCGATACCGCCAGGGTCCACAATCGATGATCGACCGGTAGTCTCACGCTGATTGGCGGAGCGCCGCAGGGCGGGGGTGCGCGGCTGCCCGGCCCTGACAGGAGGCTTTCGTGAGCAGGTACGTCATCACCATCTCCCCCGACAACGACGGCGGCACGGACGCCGCACACACCACGGTTCGCGTGGACACGTCGACGGGTCAGACCCGGATCACCGAACTCACCGTGCAGGCCGCGAGCGGTGGTGGGCTCGCACCCGGCGACCTGCCGCCCGTCGACCTCGACCTGCTGGTGCGCGCCCTGACCGCGCCCGCGCCGTCGCCCGCCCTGACGCCGACGCCCACACCGGAACCGGTACACGTCGTGGAACCCACCAAAGAGGCGGCGGAAGACCGCCCGCGCGGGCGCAAGGCCGCGGCGCAGCCGCGCCGGCGGCGGGCCGCCGCGGAAGCCGAACCCGTGGAGCGGAAGGCGCGGCGAAGCCGCAAAGCCACAACGGAAACCACGGGGCGCCGGGCACGCAAGGCCACGCAGACCAGCACCCGCGCGTACCGCCGGATGCCCGAGCCCGACGAGGTGATGGCCGCCTACCAGGCCACCGGCACGATCACCGGTGTGGCCGAGCACTTCGGTGTGCCTCGGCACACGGTGGCGGGCTGGGCGCGGCGGTTGCGCGGGCAGGGCTACAGCATCGGGCGGGCGTGATCTCGCCGTAGGCCGTCGCGCAGGAAGGGGCGGGCGTGATTTTTCGTCGTCTTTCGGTCGCGCCTGCTTGGATAGAGCGGTGCGGATGAGGACGGCGATGACAGCGGTTGGCTTGGCGGTCGCGTTGACGGCGTGCGGCGACGGGGACGACCCGGCACCACCGCCAACCAGCCCGGTGCCCACCCCGACCACGACGAGCAGCGCCACGAGCGGCGCCACCAGCAGCCCCAACGGTGCTCCCGATCTCGCCGCGCCACAGCAGGTGGCGAGCGGCATCGAGGTGCCGTGGGGGCTGGCGTTCCTGCCGGACGGCAACGCGCTGGTGGCCGAGCGCGAGACCGGCCGGGTGCTCCAGGTGTCGCCGGGCGGCGGCGCGGCGCGCCAGGTCTACCGGGTGCCGGGAGTCTCGGCGGTCGGCGAGGGCGGGCTGCTCGGGCTCGCCGTGTCGCCGGCCTACGCCACCGACCGGTACGTGTACGCGTATTTCACGAGCGACTCCGACAACCGGATCGTGCGGTTCCAGTTGGGCGGCGGAAACCCCGCGGTGGTGTTCGACGGCATCTCGAAGGCGTCCAACCACAATGGAGGGCGGATCGCGTTCGGGCCGGACGGCATGCTGTACGCCGGCACGGGCGACGCCGCGGAGCGGAGCTCGTCGCAGGACGCGGACGACCCGAACGGCAAGATCCTGCGCCTCACGCCGGAAGGCGAGCCCGCGCCGGGAAACCCGCGCGCCGGATCGCCCGTCTACAGCCTCGGCCACCGCAACGTGCAGGGGCTGGCGTGGGACTCGGCGGGGCGGCTCTACGCCACTGAGTTCGGCCAGAACCGGCTCGACGAGGTCAACCGGATCGAGGCGGGCAAGAACTACGGGTGGCCCGAGGTGGAGGGCAAGGGCGACACCGACGGTGGCCGGTACACGAATCCGATCGTCACCTGGTCGACGGACGAGGCGTCGCCGTCGGGCGCGGCCATCGCGGGCGACACGCTCTACGTGGCGGCGCTGCGCGGCGAGCGGCTCTGGACAGTACCGCTGCGAAATGGCACGGCCGGTGAGCCGCGCGCGGAGCTGGAGGGGCGATATGGCCGGTTGCGCACCGTCGCGGTCGCGCCGGACGGCGCGCTGTGGCTGACCACGTCGAACCGTGACGGGCGCGGCGACGTCCAGGCAGGGGACGACAAGGTGCTGCGGCACCCCGCGAGACAATGACGGGATGACCTCACCACCACGCCCCGCCCTGGCGGAGCAGCTCGACCTGGCGCCCCACCCGGAGGGCGGCTGGTACCGCGAGACCTGGCGCAGCGAGCACGCCTTCACGCCGGACGGTTACGAGGGGCCGCGCCGGGCGGCGACCGCGATCTACTTCCTCCTCAACCCGGGTGAGGAGTCGCGGTGGCACGTGGTGCGCTCGGACGAGCTGTGGCTATGGCACTCCGGCGGTCCGCTGGAGCTGCGCCTGCGCGACCGCGAGACGGTGCTGCTGGGCGATGACGTGGCCGCCGGCCAGCGCCCGCAGGCCCTGGTGCCGGGCGGCGTGTGGCAGGCCGCGGCGCCCGCCGGCGACCAGCCGGTGCTGGTGAGCTGCGTGGTGGCGCCCGGGTTCGACTTCGCAGACTTCAGGATGGCGTGATGTTCACGGCATCCGGGATCGCGCAGCTGCGCGAGGCGCTCGCGGGATACACGTCCACGGGCATCGCCGCACGACTCGGCGACGCCGCCACAGCAGCGGTCGCCCGCAACGACTACCGGGCCGCGCTGCGCGCCACCGCCGACCGCGACCCGCTGGGCACGCTAATCAGGCTGTTCGTGTGCGAGCAGACCGAGCCGGTCGCCGCCGTCCGCGACGCGCTCGCGCCACTCCCGCTGGAGGCGGCGCTGGCCGCCGGGCTGCTCATCGAGACGCCCGACGGGCTGCGGCGAGGGCTCGATCTGGAGGCGTACGGCGACTGGTGGGTGCTGGCCGACCTGCCCGCCGACGCCCACCCCGGACAGCCCGTCGCGCACGACCACGTGCTGGGGGTGGGCGGCGCGTCGAGCACGCTCGCGGGCGCCACGGTGCGCCGTCCGGTCGGCACGGCGCTCGACCTGGGCACCGGCTGCGGCGTACAGGCGCTGCACCTGTCGCGGCACGCGGGCGCCGTCACGGCGACCGACCTGAGCCCGCGCGCGCTGTGGTTCGCGGCGACGAACGCGGCGCTCAACGGCTTGGATTGGGAGCTGCTGGCCGGCGACCTGACCGCGCCGGTGGCGGGCCGCCGCTTCGACCTGGTGGTGAGCAACCCACCGTTCATCGTCGGCCCCGGGGAGACCACCTTCACCTACCGCGACTCGGGCCGCGTGGGCGACGGCGTCTGCGCGGAGTTGGCCGCCGCCGCGCCCGCGCTGCTGACCGAGGGCGGCACGATGCAGTACCTGGCGAACTGGGCGCACGTCGCCGGCGAAGACTGGGGTGACCGGGTCGCCGGCTGGTTCGCGGGCACCGGGCTGGACGCGTGGGTGATCCAGCGCGACGTCGCCGACCCGATGTCCTATGTGGATCTCTGGCTTGCCGACGCCGGTGAGGCCGCCGACCCGGCGCGCAAGGCGGCGTGGCTGGACTGGTTCGACGCGCAGAAGATCGAGAGCGTCGGCTTCGGGTTGGTCACCCTCCGTCGCGGCGGTGCGGCCGACCCGGTGGTGCGCGTAGAAGACCTGCGCCAGCAGGTCGAGGGCCTGCTGGGACGGCACGTCGCGGCCTGGTTCGACCGCCAGGACTGGCTTCGGGTACGCGACGCGGACGCGCTGCTCTCCGCACGGTACCGGGCGGCTGACGGTCTGCGGTTGCGCCAGGAGGCCACCATCGCCGAAGAGGGTTGGGCGGTCGACCGCCAGGTGCTCGCGATGCCGCACGGGTTGCGCTGGACCGAGGAGACCGACCCGCTCGTACTGGCCCTGGTCGGAGGCTGCGACGGCGAGGTGCCGCTGCGGGAGGCGATCGCGGTACTGGCGATGGCGCACGAGGTAGAGGAGGCGGAGCTGGCCGAGGCGGCGGTGCCGATCGTGGCGCACCTGGTGGAGCGCGAGATCCTGCGCCCGGTCGACGACTTTCTTCGGCCGGTGACGGACTGATGCGGGCGGTCGTGCAGACGGTGAGTCGGGCGAGCGTGACGGTCGACGGCGAGGTGGTCGGCGCGATCGACGACGGGCTGCTCGTGCTGCTCGGCGTGACCCACTCGGACACCCCGGCGATCGCGGACACGATGGCGCGCAAGGTGTGGGAGCTGAGAATCCTCGACGACGAGAAGTCGGCCTCGGACGTCAGTGCGCCGATCCTCGTAGTGAGCCAGTTCACACTGTACGGCGACGCCCGCAAGGGCCGCCGGCCCACCTGGATCGCCGCCGCGCCCGCCGAAGTGGCAGAACCGCTGGTCACGGCCTTCGCAGAGGCGCTGCGGGCACGGGGTGCCAAGGTGGCGACGGGGCGCTTCCGGGCGCACATGCTGGTCGAGAGCGTCAACGTGGGTCCGCGGACGGTGCTGCTGGATATTTAGCTCGTTGTTCGCAAAGCGGTCAAACAGACTACCGGATTAGTGCCACCCAGACGTTCTCCTCACCCCCGCTTCACGCGGTAACCGCCAAGCTTTTCTCACCAGCGCCACTCGGCGACTGGAGCGCGTGCCACTTGTCGACGCGGGGAGGCGACTGAAGGTGGTCCTGCACATGAACGACAACGAGCTCAGCCTCGATGCCGACCTTGATGCCACCGACGAGCGTGGCGTTTCGGCGGACCTCGTCCGCGCATATCTGAACGGTATCGGCCGCACCAAACTGCTGACGGCCGTGCAGGAGGTCGAGCTGGCCAAGCGGATCGAGGCGGGACTGTTCGCCGAGGAGAAGCTGGCTTCGCTCTCGCCTGCGGCGGCTGACCTCGTTGTCGTGGCCGCCGAGGGGCGTGCGGCCAAAGACCACCTGCTGGAGGCCAACCTCCGGCTCGTGGTCAGCATCGCCAAGCGGTACACGGGGCGCGGCATGGCCTTCCTCGACCTGATCCAGGAAGGCAACCTCGGCCTCATCCGCGCGGTCGAGAAGTTCGACTACACCAAGGGCTACAAGTTCTCCACGTACGCCACCTGGTGGATCCGCCAGGCCATCACCCGAGCCATGGCCGACCAGGCACGCACCATCCGCATCCCGGTCCACATGGTGGAGCAGGTCAACCGGATGGTCCGCGCCCGGCGCGACCTCAGCACCTCGCTCGGGCGCGAGCCGTCGATCGCCGAGATCGCGCAGGCGATGGGGGTGCCGGAGTTCCAGGTGATCGAGCTGATCTCGTACGACCGGGAGCCGGTCAGCCTCGACCAGGCGGTCGGCGAAGACGGTGAGAGCGCGCTCGGCGACTTCGTGGCGGCGGTCGACCCGCGCCAGGAGCCCGGCGACAACGTGACGCAGGGCGAGCTGCGCAACGAGGTCGAGATCGTACTGTCCACATTGTCTCAGCGGGAGCAGGCGGTGATCCGGCTGCGCTTCGGCCTCGACGACGGCCGGCAGCGCACGCTCGACGAGGTGGGGCGCGAGTTCGGGCTGTCCCGCGAGCGCATCCGCCAGATCGAAAAGGTCACCCTGCTGAAGCTCCGCCACCCGTCGCGCTCGAAGCGCCTGGAAACCTACGCCAGCTAACGGCAGAGGACTTCTCCGTGGAGGACGGCGAACCAGCCGTCCTCCACGGCGCCCCATTCCCGCCACGCTTCGGCCATCCGCGCCAGATCCGCCTCGGTGGCGTACCCCGCCTCGAGCGCCGCCGCGCCGAACGCCGACTTGGTCACCCGGTGCGCCCAGGTGTCGCTCCACCACAACCGATCCTCCGGCGTCGCGAAACACCAGGCGGAAGCCGTGGCGCGCACGTCGGTGAAGCCCGCTTCGCGCGCCCACGACAGCAGCTTGCGGCCCGCGTCCGGCTCGCCGCCGTTGTGCCGGGCCACCCGGCGGTACAGGGCCAGCCAGTCGTCGAGGGCGGGAATCTCCGGGTGCCACGTCATGGCCGCGTAGTCGGCGTCGCGCGCGGCCACGAACCCGCCCGCCCGGCAGACCCGCCGCATCTCCCGCAGCGCCGCGACAGGATCCGCGAGATGCTGGAGCACCTGATGGGCGTGTACCACGTCGAACGCGTCATCGTCGTACGCGAGGGCGTAGACGTCGCCGACCTGAAAGTCCACTGTGGCCGTTGATGGCGCGGCGGCCAGTGCGTCCGGTGCGGCGTCGATGCCGACGACACGACCCGGCGCCACGCGCGCGGCGAGGTCGAGGGTGATGGTGCCCGGTCCGCAACCCACGTCGAGCAGGGACATCCCGGGCCGCAGCTCGCCGAGCAGGTAGCCCGCCGAGTTCTCCGCCGTACGCCACCGGTGCGACCGCAACACCGCCTCGTGATGCCCATGCGTGTAAACCATGCGCTCGACCTTACGCGCGATTCCCACTTACCGAGATTCCTCTCCCACATATTGAGCCGGCGCGATCCCGCCTTTCTTCGTGATCAGGGCTAGAGGCGGCGGGGCGCTTCGTCCGGGCGTGGAGTCGGTACGCCGTAACGGATGTCGGCGTGTAGGACGGACAGGCCGTCGGGGCGTGCGAGTACGGGGTTGAGGCGGAGCGCGCGCACCTGGGGTTGCTCGTCGACCAGCCGACCGACCCGCACGAGCAGATCTGCAAGGGCGCCCCGGTCGACGTGCGCGGCGCCCCGGTATCCGTGCAGGAGTGGCGCCGCGCGCGGCTCGTCGACCAGCGCGGCGGCGTCGCGGTCGGTGAGCGGGGCGGCTCGCCAGGCGCGATCGCCGAGCAGGTCGGTAGCGACGCCGCCCAGCCCGAAGCCGACCACCGGCCCGAACACCGGGTCTTCGACCATCTCCACCACGCACGCCACGCCCGGCGGCACCATCCGCTGCACGAGCACCCCGGCACCGAACGGCCCCGCCATCTCCTCGTACACCGCGGCCACCGTCGCCGCCTCCGCCAGGCCGAGCCGCACCGCGCCGAGGTCGAGCCGGTGCCGCAGCGCCTCGCCGGCGGCCTTGAGCGCCACCGGGTACCCGAGAGCGTCAGCCGCCGCCACCGCCTCCTCGACCGAGCCTGCCGCCACCGTGGGCACCACCTCGATCCCGTACGCGGCAAGCAGATCCGGAGACTCCACTGTGGATATCGTGGGCACGGTGCCGAGCGGTTGACGGAGCCAGTCGGCGTACCCGCACACCCGGCCGAGCGCCCGCACCGCCTCTTCCACCGACGGGTACGCGGGCACACCGGCGGGCAGCTTGTCGACCAGCGATGTCGCCACGATCGGCTTGTCTCCGGCGAGCGCGACGCTGGCGAGTGCGGCGGCGAAGTCGGTGTCTTCGTCGGCGAGCTGGCCGGGCAGGGGCGGCGCGACGACCACCACCAGCGCGTCGACGTCCCGGTCGACCGCCGCGTCGGCCAGGGCGTCGCCGAGGTCGTGCGCGCTCGCCAGCGGTCCCACGTCGCGCGGGTAGTCGCTGCCGACCGCCAGGCCCGCGTCGCGGCACGCCGCCGTGGCCAGCCCGGTCAGCGCCGGCGAGTTGCCGACGATGCCCACGCGGCGGCCGGCCGGCAGCGGCTGGTGCGCCAGCAGTACGCCCACGTCGAAGAGCTCGGCCACCGTGTCGACCCGGACCACCCCGGCCTGAGCGAACAGCGCCGTGACGGCGTCCCGATCCGGCCCAGCGGAAGCTTCCGCGCCGTGCAAAGGCTCCACACCGCCAGGAAGCCCGACTCCGCCGGACGGCCCGGTGTCCGTCGGCGCGCTGCCGCTGACAGGTGCCGGGACGGAAGGGGCGATGGCGGGACGGGCCGGGGACGCTACCGCCACGATGGGCTTGGTGCGACCGATACGCCGGACGAGCCGCGCGAACTTGCGGGGGTTACCGAAGCTCTCCAGGTACAGCAGGATCACGTCGGTGCCGGGGTCGTCCTCCCAGTACTGGAGCAGGTCGTTGCCGGAGACGTCGGCCCGGTTGCCGGCCGAGACGAAGCTCGACAGGCCCAGCCCGCGGCGGTCCGCCTCGGCCAGTAGCGCCACACCCAGCGCGCCCGACTGGCTGAAGAACCCGGCACGCCCCGGCAGCGGCAGCCCTGGGGCGAGCGTGGCGTTCAGGCGTACCCGAGGATCGGTGTTGGCCACCCCCAGGCAGTTGGGGCCGACGACGCGCATGCCGGCACGGTGCGCGGCCCGGATCAGCTCGCGCTGCGCGGCGGCGCCTTGCGCGCCGGCCTCGGCGAAGCCGGCCGAGACCACGACGAGGCCGTGCACTCCCGCCGCGGCCGCGTCGGCGACCACGTCGGGCACCGCGTCGGGCGGCACGGCTACCACCGCGAGATCAACGGCAGCGGCGGGCGCGGAGCGGAGCGCGGGCAGGCCGGCCACGGAGGCGGCGGTCGGGTGGATCGGGTACACGGTGCCGGTGAACCCGCCGTCGCGCAGGTGGCCGAGGATGGCGGCGCCGATGCCGTGGCCGCTGGAGCTGGCGCCGTAAACAGCGACGCCACGCGGTGCGAGCAGCCGCGCGATCGACCGGGCCTCGGTGCGCTGCTCCCGGCGCCACTGCACTTCGAGGGAGCGTTCGGTGGGCGCGATCGGAAACGCCAGGTGCACGACCCCGTCGGCGTATTCGCGCTGCACCTGGTATCCCGCGTCGGCGAACACGCGAAGCATGGTGCCGTTCTCCGGCAGCACTTCGGCGACGAAGCGGGTGATGCCGGCGTCGCGGGCGGCCGCCGCCAGGTGCTCCAGGAGCACCGAGCCGATCCCCCGCCCCTGGTACGCGTCTTCGACCACGAACGCGACCTCGGCGTCCGGGGCGTCCGGCCCGAGCCGCTCGTACCTGCCGACCGCCAGGATGCGATCACCCGACGAGACCACGAAAGCCTCCCGCGCCTCGTGATCGACGTTGACGAACCGCCGCAGGTCACGCTCGGGGATCCGCGGGTACGGCGAGAAGTACCGCAGGTAGCGGGTGCGCTCGGAGAACCGCGAGTGCATCGCGACGATGCCCGGCGCGTCGTCGGGCCGGATCTGCCGCAGGTGGACGGCCATGCCGTCGCTCAGCAGGACGTCAGCGGACCGGTCGCTAGTCACCCCGTCATCATCCGCTGTTAGGGCCGATACCGGCCCTAGTCACGCGGGTCGTACGGGTCGAGGCCGATCAGCGGAAACACCGCCCGCCGCGTCCCCATGATCGCCCTGTCGACGGCGTCCGGCTCCCCTTCCGGCTGCCACGGCCGGTACGAGGTGTCGGCGTCGTCGGTCATCCGCAGCGGGATGTCGCGCCGGGGGCACCGCTCGCGCGCCAGGTCGCGCCAGCCCAGGGGCGTCAGCGTGGCGGGCGGGATCGGGTCGCCGGTGGCCGCCGCCAGCAGGTGCGTCCAGGTCCGCGGCACGACCTCGGCCAGCGCGTACCCGCCGCCGCCGGTGGCCACCCAGCGGCCGTCGCACACCTCGTCGGCCAGTGCCCGCAGCGCCAAGTGCGCGGCGCGCTGGCCGTCGACCGACAGCCGCAGGTCGGCCAGCGGGTCGAGGCGGTGGCTGTCGGCGCCGCACTGGGCGAAGATCACCTGTGGCCGGAACGCCCGCACGACCGACGGCACCACCGCGTGGAACGCGCGCAGCCAGCCCGCGTCGCCGGTACCCGGGGGCAGCGCCACGTTGACCGAGCTGCCCTCGGCACCGGGCCCGCCCGTCTCCTCCGGAAACCCGGTGCCGGGAAACAGGGCGAGCGGGGTCTCGTGCAGGCTCACCGTGAGCACCCGCGGATCATCGTAGAAGATCACCTGTACGCCGTCGCCGTGGTGCACGTCGATGTCGATGTACGCGATCCGCTCCGCACCGAGGTCGAGCAGCCGGGCGATGGCGACGGCCGGGTCGTTGTACACGCAGAAGCCCGCCGCCCGCGCGGGCATCGCGTGGTGGAGGCCGCCGGAGATGTTGACGCCGGAGCGCGCCTCGCCCCGCCACACCGCCTCCGCGGCGGCCAGCGTGGCGCCGCAGATCAGCGCGCTCGCCGCGTGCATGCCCTCGAACACCGGGTTGTCGGGCGTGTTGAGCCCCCACCCGGAGAAGAACGGGTCGTCGGGCGCGGCGCGCACCGCGTCGAGGTAGTCGGGCCGGTGGACACGGGTCAGCGCGGCGTCGTCGGCCGGCTCGGGCGCGACGACGCGGACGCCGGGCCGGTCGAGCACGCCCAGTTCGCGGGCGAGCGCCATGGTCAACTCGACGCGCACCGGGTCGAGCGGGTGGTCGCCCATGTCGTATCCGAGCAGGGTCTCGTCCCACACCACGACCGTGCCGTCCGTCATGCCGGTCATCGTCGCACGCGCACCGTGAGGGCCACGCCGTGCCGGGGGCGCAGCGTGACCAGCGGCTGCGGCACGACGGGCGGGGCACCGGGCGCGGGCGTGAGGCGCCAGCCGCGGCAGATCGCGGCGGTCACCCGGATCGCCTCCAACTCGGCGAACCCGTTGCCGATGCACTGCCGCGGCCCGCTCCCGAACGGGAAGTACGTGTAGCGGCGGGGTGGCTCACCGAGCCAACGCTCGGGGCGGAATTCGCCGGGCTCGGGCCACCACCGCGGGTCGCGGTGGACGACCCACGGGCTGAGGATCAGGGTCGATCCGGCACGCAGCCGCCGCCCGCACACCTCGCGGTCCGAGACCAGGCGGCGCCAGATCGCCCAAGCCGGCGGGTACAGGCGCAGCGCCTCACGGACCACCGCCGTGGTGACGTCCGCGTCGCCGTCCGCGATCCGGTCCTGCTCTTGCGGGTACTGGGACAGCAGGTGAAACGTCCAGGCGAGCGCGTTGGCGGTGGTCTCGTGCCCGGCGAGCAGCAGGGTCATCGCCTCATCGCGCACCTGCCGGTCCGGCATCCCGGTGGCGAGCAGCAGGCTGAGCAGGTCGTCGCCGGGCTCGGCGCGTTTGGCGTCGATCAGCCGGCGCACTACCGCATCGACGGCTTCGCTGTCCCGCTGGAAGCGGCGGGTGGCGGGCAACGGCAGCCGGTCGAGCAGCCGGCCACCGGGCAGGATCTCGCGGCGCAGCGCCCGCTGGTTGCGCCCGATGGCGCGGCTGATCGTGGTGATCGCCTCGGCGTCGACCGATACGTCGAAGACCGTCCGCGCCACGATCGCGAGGGTCAACTCGGTCATGTCGCGGTGCAGATCGCGTACCTCTCCGTCGCGCCACGACGCGCTGGCCGCCTCGGCGAGCGCCGTGAACGTTCCGGCCCATCCGGCGACCCGCTCGCCGTGGAAGAGCGGCTGGATCAGGTGGCGCTGTTGGCGGTGAAGGTCGGGCGGGCTGGTGAGCAGCCCATCGCCGAGTACCCGTTTCAGCGGCTCCAGCCCTTGCGGGCCAACCCCTTTGGCGTACTCGCGCTGGGTCCGGGTCAGCGCGTCCTGGATCGCGTCCGGATCGCTGACCAGGTATGCCCGTACCCCGGGGATCGGGATGCGGGCGACCGCGCCCTTCCGGCGGTGCAGCCGGGTGAGCGCGGTCAGCGGATCGATCACGAAATCGGGCGGGAGGGGTCGGTGATCCAGTCGCTCCAGGAGCCCACGTACAGGGCGGCGTCGGTGCGGCCCGCAAGGTGCAGCGCCAGGACGGTGTGTGCGGCGGTCACGCCCGAACCGCAGTAGGCGCCCACGGGTACACCATCGGCGAGACCGGCCTCGGCGAACCGCGACCGGAGAGCGTCGGCGGCGCGGAACCGGCCGTCGGAGCCGACATGGTCGGTGGCCGGCACGTTCACCGCGCCCGGAATGTGGCCGGCGACCGGGTCGATCGGCTCGACCTCGCCGCGGTACCGCGGTGCCGCGCGGACGTCGATGAGCAGCCCCTTCGCGGCCAGCGCGGCGGCGTCGTCGGCGTCGAGCACCGGCATCCCACCCGGCCGCACGGTGATGTCGCCCCGCGACGGCGCCGGCACCTCGGTCGTGACCGGCTGATCGGCGGCAACCCACGCCGCGTACCCGCCATCGAGCACCCGGACGTCATCGTGCCCCGCCCAGCGCAGCGTCCACCACGCGCGGGCCGCGGGCAGGCCGTCGCCGGCGTCGTACACCACGACCGGGTGACCCTCGCGAACTCCGGCGGCGCGGAGCACGCCCTGAAGGGTGGCCGGGTCGGGCAGCGGATGCCGGCCCGGACCGGGCGCACCGCACAACTCCCCGTCGAGGTCGACGAAGACCGCGCCGGGCAGATGCCCCTTGGCGTACTCGTCCCTTCCGACCGGCCCACTCAGCCACCAACGGAGATCAAGTACCGTGGGCTTGTCGCTCGATTTGAGCTCCGCGGCGAGTGCCGGCACGTCAACCAGAGTCATGGCACAAGTGTGCCCTTTGGGGTTGTGGCAGCGGCCACATGCGGGACCGCGGGGTGTCGGTGGCGCAGGGTAGCATCGAGTGACGGGAGGGCAAATGCCGTGAACGACCTTGTCGATACCACCGAGATGTACCTGAAGACCATCCTCGAGCTCGAAGAAGAGGGTGTCACGCCGCTGCGCGCGCGGATCGCCGAGCGGTTGCACCAAAGTGGTCCCACCGTGAGCCAGACCGTGGCCCGCATGGAGCGCGACGGGTTACTCACCGTCGAGGGCGACCGGCACCTGCACCTGACCGACGCGGGCCGCAAGTACGCGGTCTCGGTCATGCGCAAGCACCGCCTCGCGGAGCTGCTCCTGGTCAACGTCATCGGCATGCCCTACGAGGAGGCCCACGAAGAGGCCTGCCGGTGGGAGCACGTCATGAGCGACACGGTGGAGAAAAAGGTCTACGAGCTGCTCAACAGGCCCACCCGCTCGCCTTATGGCAACCCGATCCCCGGTCTCGAAGAGCTCGGCACCACCGCGACGGAGACCCTCACCGTCTCCGAAGACGTCGAGCGCAACCTGGCATTCCCCGGCCTGACCGGGCAGGTGACCGTGCGCCGCATCTGCGAGAGCGTGCAGACCGACGGCGAGGTGCTGCGGCAGTTGCACGCGGCTGGCGTCGACCCGGGCGTGACGGTGACGGTGGCGCAGGAGCGCGACGGCGTCACGATCGACCGTTCCGGCGACAAGATCCGCCTCCCCCGCGAGGTAGCGTCCCGAGTCTTCGTAGCCGCCCGCTAGCCCCTCTTTCGTGATCAGGGCGTCCCTGAAGTAGCTCTAACTACTTGAGGGACGCCCTCATTGGGCCTTGTCGACGGCCTTGGCCAGCTCGACGAGCTTCACCGACAACTCTTCGGCCGTGGCCTTGGGCTCGTCGCTCACGCACGTGTAGCGCAGCGTGATCAGCCGCTTGTCGGCGGTCAGCCAGCCCACCTCGGCGGTCGGCCCGGCCTTGCCACTCGCGGCCCGCGCCGTCCGGTACGCGGCCTTGCCCAGGCCCTTGACCGACTTCGCCCCGTCGGGCGCGACCTCCGACGTGAACGTCGCCGCGTCGGCCGCCGTCTCCGTCACCGAGAGCATCAGGTCTGGGCGGGGCGCCCCGTTTGCCTGCACCATGCAGGTGGCGGTGTCTTTGTGGGTGCTGGCCGCCGCGACGTCGAACCGGGTGCCCAGCGCCCCTTCGATCGCCTCGTAGTCGAGCAGCCCGCACACGCCGCCCGCCGAGGCGGCCGGCAGAGTCGCGACAACGGGTGCCGGGGCGGGCGGAGCCTTCGCCCCTGCCTCGTCGCCGCACCCGGCACCCGCCGCGAGCAGCAGCAACCCCGCGCCGAATCTACGCGCAGCCATACGCACGGCCGACACCCTAGATGCTCAACGCCGCCCGCGAAAGCCCGGCAGCTCAGCGACGATGTGCTTCGCGATCTCCAGCGAGCTGGTCGCGGCAGGTGAGGGGGCGTTCAGCACGTGCACCTGGCGGTCGCGGGCCACGATGAGGAAGTCGTCGACGAGCGCCCCATCGGGCGCGATGGCCTGCGCGCGCACCCCGGCCGCGCTTGGCTCCAGGTCCGCGGCTGTCACATCGGGTACCAGCCGAGCCAGGCTCTCCGCGAACCGCTGGCGCGACAGGGAACGGCGCACCTCGGTGAGCCCGTACCGCAGGTGCTTACGGGCCAGCCTCCACAGTCCTGAGTAGACAGCGAAGTCGGCGATGTCACGCGGGTTGATCCGGTCCCACGAGTACCCCTCGCGGGCGAGCGCGAGCACCGCGTTGGGGCCGGCGTGGACGCTGCCGTCGATCATCCGCGTCAGGTGCACGCCGAGGAACGGAAACTGCGGGTCCGGCACCGGATAGATCAGCCCCCGCACCAGGTCACGCCGATCGGGGCGCAGCTCGAAGTACTCCCCGCGGAAGGGGACGATCCGGGCCGGCGGGTCGATGCCGGCAAGCCGCGCCACCCGGTCGGCGTGCAGCCCCGCGCAGTTGACCACCGCATCGGCGACGATCTCCCCGGTGGTGGTCTGCACGATCTGGTTGCCGCCCCGCTCGACGATCCCTGTGACCCGCGAACCGAACCGGATCTCCGCGCCCGCCTTCTCCACCAGCGCAGCCAGGGTCGTGCAAACCGCCGTAAAATCGACGATGCCGGTCGACGCCACGTGCATCGCCTCGACGCAACGCACGTGCGGTTCGTGCTCGGCGGCCTCAGCCGGACCGACCAGCCGCACGGGTAAGCCGTTTGCGGTGGCGCGCTCGTGCAGGGCTCGCAGGCGGGGCAGTTCGGACTCGTCGGTCGCCACGATCAGCTTGCCGCACACCTGCACGGGGATGCCGTGCTCGGTGCAGAAGTCGACCATCGACTGGCTGCCCGCGCGGCAGAGCTTGGCCTTGAGGCTGCCCGGCTTGTAGTACACGCCGGCGTGGATCACCCCGGAGTTGTGCCCGGTCTGGTGCGCCGCGACCCGTGGCTCCTTTTCGAGCACGGTGACCTGCGCGTCCGGGTAGTCGAGGGTGATCCTGTGCGCGGTCGCGAGCCCCACGATCCCGGCCCCCACCACCACGAACTTCGCCATGCGCCGGACCCTACCCGCCCCGACCCCCTCTCGTAATCAGGGTGGTGTTTCGTCGTCGATGTAGGGGCAGTGGCGGCAGCCGCGGCCGCAGCACGTGCCGCGCCGCGTGAGGAACGCCGCCGTCAGCACGAACAGGCCGGTCTGGGGATCCAGATAGCCGGCCTCGTCCGCCGCCAGCGCACGGTCGTGGGCGGCGATGATCTCGCGACGGTGCGGGTGGTCCGGCGGGAGCCGCGACGGATGCGGCTCCCGCAGACGATCCCTCACGCCGTGGAGGCTACCCGCCGGTGGCCTTCGCCGTGGCGGCCACGGCGGCCAGCATGAGGACGGCTCCGACCAGCGCGGTGGGCGTGAGCCGCTCACCGAAGGCGTAGACGGCGATGGCGGCCGCGGTGACCGGTTCGAGCAGGGCGACGACCGAGGCGGTGGTGGCCCTCACCACCGCCAGCCCGGCGAAGAACAACCCGTACGCGAGCGCGGTGGGCACCGCGCCCAGGTACAGCAGCCAGCCCACCGACTGTGCCAGCCCGACGCTGGACGGCACCACGCCCTCGGCGAGCGCCAACGGCAGCAGGCACAGCCCGCCGACGACGAACCCGACCAGCGCCGTGCGGTACGGGTCACTGGCGGTACCGGTGGCTCTGGTCATGAGCGTCACGCCGGCGTACCCGATGGCCGAAACCAACGCCAGCCCGATCCCGAGCCAGGGGCGCGGTCCGACCGCGCCCATGCCACCGGTGAGCAGGACCAGCCCGACCAGGGCGAGGGTGACGGCGATGGCGCCACCGCGCCCGAGGCGTTCGCCGGTGATGAGGCGGCCGCCGATCGCGATGAGGATCGGACCCGCGCCGAGCGTGACGACCGTGCCGACAGCGAGGCCGGCGTACGCGATCGCGCCGTAGAAGGCGGTGTGATAGACGGCGAGGCCGATGCCGGTGAGCAGCAGCACCGACCGGCGTTGGCTGGCTCGCGCGGCGGCCGGGCGGGAGCGGATGGCGAGTAGCGCGGCGAGGATGGCGCCGCCGATGACGAAGCGCCAGTACGAGACGGCGACGGGACCGAGACCACTGGTGCGGTACAGCAGTACCGCGGCGGCGGCACCGGTGCCCCAGCTCGTCGCGGCGACGGAGATGAAGAAAAGACCACGTGCGGGCACGATGACACTCCACTGTGGATGGTTGATAGGGCCGCGAGAAGCGGGCGACAACCATCGACCGCGGGACCTGGACCGGTCCGGCGGTGTGGGTCAGTGGAGAGGCCGCCCGCTCAGCGAGCGGGTGGCGAAAGCACGATGCGAAGCACGCCGACACGCTAGCGACATCACGCCAGGCGCGTCACGCGAGTTAGTCAGATGCCGCCCGCCCAGTACTCGTTCAACCGGCTCACGGCTTCGTCCCTGGTCATCGCGGCGACCGTCGCCTCGTCGAGGCCGACCCGGGTGATGAGCAGGTGGACGACCTCTGCTGGAAGGGCTTCGGCCGGCACCTTGGGCTGGCCGCGATCCGGCTTGACGCCGTCTTGCACGCACCGCCAGAAGGCCACGTCGGAGACCTGGAGTTGATCGCGCAGGATGTGGCCCCAGATGCTCGGCCCATATGTGGTGCGATCGACCGGGTGTGAGATCCGGGTCCGGAGGATGCGGCCGTCGTGAAGGCCGAGCTCGTAGGTGACGTGGTGGGTGCCGGTGCGCCCGCGGGCGTCTCGCACCGGAGTCCACCCCTCGACGTGGCAGAACTTTCCGTGAAACTGCCGGGTCGGCTGCGGCCATGTCATTTTCCGGGCCCGACCAGCCACTCCCGCAACTCGGTGTCGTCACTCAGACTCACCAGCTGCACCAGGCCCCAGTTGTCGGCGTGGTTGGGCGCGTCGAGCAGCCGCTCCTGCCAATCCTCGGCGTACTCACGCAAGGCGGTGATCATCTCGTCGAGCGCCTCGTCGAACGACGCACCATCCGCCGCTACGGGCAACCCGGGGATGAAGATCGACCAGCCGCCGTCTTCGGCGACGACCTGGGCGCGGGAGGGAGTGACCCCGGCCAGGAAGTGACGCAGGCGCTCCCGGTCTACGAACGCCGTCGTGCGCGCATCGCGGCGGACCGTGGCGACCCGCCCACGCTCGGCCGCGTCGAGCAGAGCCTTCAGATGGGTACGCGCTTGCGTGTAGCTGTCGTAGTGAACCGCCGACATCGCATCCCTCCCCTTTGGGAACAAGAATGCGCCAGTACGT
This sequence comes from Phytohabitans aurantiacus, assembly GCF_027923225.1. Lineage (GTDB taxonomy): Bacteria > Actinomycetota > Actinomycetes > Mycobacteriales > Micromonosporaceae > Phytohabitans > Phytohabitans aurantiacus. The sequence continues at coordinate 143 of NZ_BSDI01000104.1, read as the reverse complement.
CACGTACGTCAAGTACTCGAAGTACCTGACGTACGTGACGTGCCTTAAGTACTGGTGGAGAACACCTATTCGAAGGCTGCGCTATTCGTCACGCGGCGCCGGCGGCGAGGTCCGGGCGAACAACGCTGGCGATCTCCTCGGCG
>NZ_BSDI01000103.1:13990-14661 GCF_027923225.1 Phytohabitans aurantiacus | reverse complement strand
TCCAGCCGCTCGACGATCCACTTGAGAACCCGCGAGTTCTCGCCGAAGCCCGGCCACAGGAAGCGGCCGTCATCGCCGCGGCGGAACCAGTTCACGTAGAAGATCTTCGGGAGCTTGCTGGCGTCGCCGGCACCGGCGCCCGCGCCCTTGCCCATCTCGATCCAGTGCCGGAAGTAGTCGCCACCGTGGTACCCGATGAACGGCAGCATCGCCATCGGGTCACGCCGCACGACGCCGACCTGGCCAACCGCGGCGGCGGTCGTCTCGGACGAGAGCGTGGCTCCCATGTAGACGCCGTGCACCCAGTCGCGAGCCTCGGTGACCAGCGGGATCGTGGTCTTGCGGCGGCCACCGAACAGGATCGCGTCGATCGGCACGCCGCGCGGGTCGTCGTACTCGTCGGCGAGGATCGGGCACTGCGTGATCGGCGTGCAGAAACGCGAGTTGGGGTGGCTCGACAGCTCGTCCGAATCCGGCGTCCAGTCGTTGCCCTTCCAGTCCGTCAGGTGCGCGGGCGGCTCGCCCATGCCCTCCCACCAGACGTCGCCCTCGTCGGTGAGCGCCACGTTGGTGAACACGGAGTTACCCCGGTCCAGCGTGCGCATGGCGTTGGGGTTCGTCTTCCAGTCCGTGCCCGGCGCCACGCCGAACAGCCCGTACTCGGGGTTCGT
>NZ_BSDI01000103.1:0-13971 GCF_027923225.1 Phytohabitans aurantiacus | reverse complement strand
TCGTCGTACTCGTCGGCGAGGATCGGGCACTGCGTGATCGGCGTGCAGAAACGCGAGTTGGGGTGGCTCGACAGCTCGTCCGAATCCGGCGTCCAGTCGTTGCCCTTCCAGTCGGTCAGGTGCGCGGGCGGCTCGCCCATGCCCTCCCACCAGATGTCGCCCTCGTCGGTGAGCGCCACGTTGGTGAACACGGAGTTGCCCCGGTCCAGCGTGCGCATGGCGTTGGGGTTCGTCTTCCAGTCCGTGCCCGGCGCCACGCCGAACAGCCCGTACTCGGGGTTCGTGGCGTACAGGCGACCGTCGTCACCGAAACGCATCCACGCGATGTCGTCGCCGATCGTCTCGACCTTCCAGCCGGGAATCGTCGGCTCGAGCATCGCGAGGTTGGTCTTGCCGCACGCCGACGGGAACGCGCCCGCCACGTAGTGCACACGCCCCTCGGGCGAGGTCAGCTTGAGGATCAGCATGTGCTCGGCCAGCCAGCCCTCGTCACGGGCCATGACGCTGGCGATACGCAGGGAGTAGCACTTCTTGCCCAGCAGCGAGTTGCCGCCGTACCCCGAGCCGTACGACCAGATCTCCCGGGTCTCCGGGAAGTGCGAGATGTACTTCGTCTGGCTGCACGGCCAGGCCACGTCTGCTTCACCGTGCTCAAGGGGCGCGCCGATCGAGTGCAGCGCGTGCACGAACCAGGCGTCGTCGCCCATGGCCTCGAGCACCTTGGTGCCCATCCGCGTCATGATCCGCATGGACGCCACGACGTACGGGCTGTCGGTCAGCTCGACGCCGAACATCGGCTCGGCCGCCTCCAGCGAGCCCATGCAGAACGGGATCACGTACATCGTCCGGCCCCGCATGCTGCCCCGGTACAGGTCGGTCATGGTGCGCTTCATCTGCGCCGGCGCCATCCAGTTGTTGGTGGGACCGGCGTCGGCCTCGTCGACCGAGCAGATGAACGTGCGCTCCTCGACCCGTGCGACATCGGACGGGTCGGTGCGCGCCCAGAACGAGTTGGGCTTGCGTGCCGCGTCGAGCCGGACCAGCGTGCCGGCCTCGACCAGTTCATCGGTGAGCCGCCGCCACTCAGCCTCGGAGCCGTCACACCAGACGACCCGGTCGGGTGTGGTCAGATCGGCGACCTCACGAACCCATGCGAGGAGCTTCGGGTGGTGGGTAGGGGCACTGTCGAGCCCGGGGACGGTAGCCGGAGGAGCCGTCATGACCTGTTCTCCTTGGTGGTCGTCGTTGACCGAAATTGGAAATAGCCAGTACGGACGTACCGGAAAAACCGTCACGCCGTACGAGGTCACAGGATTTCCAGTCAGCGTAAACCGAGCGGCCGGTTGGGGCAGCGTGGACGGTTGTGAAAATGTGCACAAGCTTCGGCCGACCTGCACTATGACGGATTTTTCCGCGCTCCCACGCGCAACTTCGCGCAAGGTTTTCAGACGGATCATGTTCCGGGTTTGGTGAAAATCACCTCTTCGCTACTCGCCCGTATTGCCCTAGGGTGACAGCTATCTGGTGAACCGCCCGATTAGTCCCCCTGGAGGCGGAGTTGACGACCCAGGAGTTGAGTGACGCCCATCTGCTCGCCGCCGTACGCGGCGGCGACATCACCGCGTACGGCGCGCTTTACACGCGGCACGCGGGAGCCGCCCGGCGGCTCGCATACACGCTCGTCCACTGCCCGGCCGACGCCGACGACCTCGTCGCCGAGACGTTCGCCAAGGTGCTCGCGGTGCTGCGCGCCGGTCGCGGCCCGCACGTCGCGTTCCGGGCCTACCTGCACACCACGCTGCGGCACGTCCGGTACGACCGGGTGCGCCGCGACCGCCGCATCGAGTTCACCGACGACATGTCCCGCTACGAGCAGGTGCTTTCGCGGTACGAGCAGGTGGTGCCCTTCCACGACACGACGATCGCGCGGCTGGAGCGGCTGCACGCCGCCCGGGCGTTCGCCAAGCTGCCCGAGCGATGGCGCACGGTGCTGTGGCACACCGCCATCGAAGGAGAGCCGCACGCGCAGGTCGCGCCGCTGCTGGGCCTCACACCCGGCGGCGTCGCCGCGCTCGCGTTCCGAGCCAGGGAGCGGCTGCGTCAGATATACGAACGGGAGGCGGCAGGTGCCGGGTGACGGCAGCCGGTACTCTCGACTCCGTGTCAGCGACCGTCACCGGTGAGCCATCCGCACCCACACCGCCATCCGGCCTCCTGCGCCGGCTGTGGGAGCGCTTCGGCCATCTGGTGCACGAGTTGGGCAAGTTCGGGGTCGTCGGTGTCATAGCGTTCATCGTCGATCTGATCTTGTTCAATATCGCGTTGTCCGTCCTCAATATGGAGTCGCTCACCGCCAAGGTCTTTTCCACGGTGATCGCGGCCTCGGTGGCCTTCGTCGGCAACCGGTTCTGGACGTGGCGGCACCGCGCACGCTCCAACCTCGCCCGGGAGTACATCCTCTACTTCGTACTCAACGCGATTGGGCTGGGCTTCAGCCTCATTACGCTCGCGATTTCGCACTACGGCCTGGGGAGTGTGTGGCCGGTATTTCAAACCCCGGTCATGGATAACATTTCCGCAAACTTTGTTGGCGCTGCGATGGGCACCACGTTCCGTTTCTGGTCGTACCGCCGTTGGGTATTCCTGAACCCGGATGCCGAGCCAGATACACAGCGTGTGCCTGCGGTCGTCACGGAGAGCGAGTAGCTCCGAGTGACGTGCGCCAAACCTGTTGCCGGTCGCCAGGACGCGGCCGCCGAACTGCCGTAAGGTGGCCCAATGCGTCTTGTCCGCCTGCTGCCCGAGCGTTGGCAGAAGTTTCTCCGCGAGGCGTTCAAATTCGGTGCCGTAGGCGGCATCAACACCGTCATCAACTACGGATTGTTCAACATTCTTGTGCTCACCGTCCTCAAAGACGGTCAGCTCAAGGCGACGGTGATCGCGACTGTGGTGGCCACCACATCGTCGTACTTCATGAACCGGCACTGGACGTTCCGCGACCGGTCGAAGTCGGCGATGCGCCGCGAGTACCTCCTGTTCTTCGTGTTCAACGCCGCCGGCCTGGTCATCGAGCTGGGCATCCTGGCGATCGCGAAGTACGGGCTCGGCCTCACCGGCCTGCTCGCCATCAACCTGGTCAAGACCGTCGGGCTGGTGCTCGGCATGGTCTTCCGCTTCTGGTCCTACCGCACGTTCGTCTTCCGTCCGGCGCCCGCCGGCGTCGAGCACCCGCACCACTTCGACCCGGTTGGTGAGCTGGTCGAGGCGGTCGCCGAGCTGGAAGAGCCGGCCACCGTCGTGCCGCCGCAGCCACGCTCGGCGAAGGCGGCCGAGGGCATCAAAGCCGACGAGGGCATAGACGAGCTCGACATCGAGCTCGCGGCCGAGTTGGACGCCGCGCAGCGGTCCACGACCTCCTGAGCCCGGCCGTGCGCTCGGGCACCGGGGCGGAAGCGGAGCTCTTCTTCGAGGATCTCGTGCCCGGCCGGCGGTTCGACCTGGGCGCCGTGACCGTCGACGGCACCGAGATGGTGGCGTTCGCCGAGCGGTACGACCCGCAGTGGTACCACGTCGACGCCGCGCTGGCCGCGGAGAGCGAGTACGGGGGCCTGATCGCCAGCGGGTTCTACACGGTGAGCCTGTTCATGCGGGCGTACGTCGATCACGTGCTCGCCCGGGCCGCGGCCGACGCCTCTCCGGGGCTTGAAGAGCTGCGGTGGCTGGCCGCGGTGCGCGCCGGCGATCGGCTGGTGGTGCGGCTGGAAGTACTCGATCAGCGACCGTCCGCCGCGAAGCCGCACCTCGGCACGGTGACGCTGCAAGGCGTGATGCTGCGCGACGAGCGCGAGGTACTACGCCTGCGATTCCGCGGCTGGTTTCAGCGGCGCGGGGCGGCGCCCGCCGTAGCGGGCGCCTGAAAGCCCTCCGCGGTTACTGCTGGGTTTCCTTCATGATCTGCCGCATCTCCTCGTCGCCGAGGGAGTGCTTGTCGTTGTTGGCCTCGATCAGCTCGTAGAGCGTGGTCTGGACCTTCTCGACCTGCGGCATGTCGCGGAGCACCGCCTGGCCACGCTCGCCGGCCGACTCGATGGTCAGCGTGCCGCAGCCGAGCATCCGCTCGATGAACGTCTGGCTCATGGAGTGGTCGTTGACCCGGCCCAGCGGGATGTCGCGCCGGTCGCGGGAGAAGACGCCGTGCTGGAGGATGACCCGCTCGTTCGTGAAGACATGGTGGGTGGTGCGCCAGAGCAGGACTGGCCACAGCGCCTGCCAGAGCACCAGGACGAGCGCCGCGGCGGCGATCACATACAGCGCGATCATGCCGCCCGTGCCGGACGGCAGCAGCACCCATCCGGCGATGACCGCCGCGAGGGCCAGGACCAGCACGAATACTGGCTTGATCGCTTCTTTCCAGTGCGGGTGCATATGGAGAACGACCTGCTCATCCTTGGTGAGCACGTCATCGGGGAAAGCCACGCCAACCTCCTCATACCGATATGACGGGCTGACGGTAGCGCTTCAGCGCACGTGGAGCACGTCTCCGGCCGCCACCGTGTGTTCTCCTGCGTAATCACGCAGCACCAACTGACCGTCGACGTCGATGCCGGTGGCCGTGCCAGCCAGCTCGGAGCCCCCGGGCAACCGCACCCGTACCTCCCGGCCGAGCGTGCCGCAGTGGTGCCGGTACGCCTCCCGCAGACCACTCGCCTCGGCGTCGCCGCCCGCCAGCCGCCACCGGTCGTACCAGGTCGCGATGCCGCGCAGCAGCGACCGCAGCAGCGGGTCGCGGTCAGTCGACTCCGCGCCCGCGAGCTGGAGTGAGGTCGCCGGACGGTCGGTGGGCAGTTCGTTCGCGCGCAGGGTCACGTTGAGCCCGATGCCGACGACGACCGCGCCCGCCACTCCCTCGGCGAGGATGCCCGCGCACTTGGAATCGCCGATCATCAGGTCGTTTGGCCACTTGAGAACCGCCGGGATCTCGGCAACCCTGGTGACGGTCTCGACCAGGGCGACGCCCGCCAGCAGCGGCAGCCAGCCGTACGCCGCCACGGGCACCGCCAGCCAGTCCCGCTCGGCGTCGGGCCGACCGGGCCGCAGCAGCACGCTCACGGCGATGCCGGCACGCGCCGGGGAGATCCAGGTGCGGTCGCGCCGCCCACGGCCGGCGGTCTGCCGCTCGGCGACCACGACCAGGCCCTCGGGTTCGCCGCCCTGGGCCGCCTCGACCGCGTCGGCGTTGGTCGAGGCGGTCTCCGCGCGCAGGTCGAGGCGGGTCCAGAGCCCACCCGGCCGCACCAGGGCCCGCTCCAGGTTGCGCCCGTGCAGCGGCGGCCGGTCGATGTCGGTGTACGGCGAACTCACCAACCCAACCTAGTCTTCCTCCAGATGGGGTATTCCGGAGACGTAGATGGTGCCCCGCTCTTCCGGTACGTAGATCGGTTGCGCCTCGAAGTCGATCACTGGACGCTCGTCGGCCGGCTCGGGCGCCGCGTCGTGGGTGCGCCACGGCCAGCGCTGGTGGCGCATCGCCACCAGCACACCCGCTCCCAGCAGGATGAGCACTAGACCCAACACCGTCACGTTATGTCAACGAAGAGGGCAATGCGGACGAAACGTTGAGGCGAACCGCACAGGCAGCGATCCCCTGCCGCCTTCCCACCGTCGATACGATCCAGGCATGACCACCGCCGAGATCAATGTCCACACGACCGCCGGCAAGCTGGCTGACCTGGAACGCCGGGTCGACGACGCCGCACACGCCGGCTCCGCCCGGGCGGTGGAGAAGCAGCACGCCCGCGGCAAGAAGACGGCCCGCGAGCGGGTCGAGATGCTGCTCGACCCGGGCTCCTTCATGGAGATGGACGAGCTGGCCCGGCACCGGTCGACCAACTTCGGGCTCGACAAGACGCGCCCGTACGGCGACGGGGTGGTCACCGGGTACGGCACGGTCGACGGCCGGCAGGTCTGCGTCTTCGCACAGGACTTCACCGTCTTCGGTGGTTCGCTCGGCGAGGTCTTCGGCGAGAAGATCGTCAAGGTCATGGACCTGGCGATGAAGACGGGTTGCCCGGTCATCGGCATCAACGACTCCGGCGGCGCCCGCATCCAGGAGGGCGTGGTCAGCCTCGGCCTGTACGGCGAGATCTTCTTCCGCAACGTGCGCGCCAGCGGCGTGATCCCGCAGATCTCGCTGGTCATGGGCCCGTGCGCGGGTGGCGCGGTGTACTCCCCCGCCGTCACCGACTTCACCGTGATGGTCGACCAGACATCGCACATGTTCATCACCGGGCCCGACGTCATCAAGACCGTCACCGGTGAAGACGTTGGTTTCGAAGAACTTGGCGGCGCGCGCACCCACAACACCCGCAGCGGCAACGCGCACTACCTCGGTGCCGACGAGGAAGACGCCATCGACTACGTCAAGGCGTTGCTGTCGTATCTGCCATCCAACAACATGGACGACCCGCCGGTGGTTTCCGTCGAGTCCTCTGTGGACGTCACCGACGACGACCTGGCGCTCGACACGCTGATTCCCGACTCAGCCAACCAGCCGTACGACATCCACCGGGTGATCGAGCACGTGCTCGACGACGGTGAGTTCCTTGAAGTACAACCGTTGTACGCGCAGAACATCGTCGTCGGCTTCGGCCGGGTCGAGGGCCGGCCGGTCGGCGTCGTCGCCAACCAGCCCATGCACTTCGCGGGCTGCCTCGACATCGCGGCTTCCGAAAAGGCGGCCCGGTTCGTGCGCACGTGCGACGCGTTCAACATTCCCGTACTGACCTTTGTGGACGTTCCTGGTTTCCTGCCTGGTACCGGACAGGAGTGGGACGGCATCATCCGGCGCGGCGCCAAGCTCATCTACGCGTACGCGGAAGCCACCGTCCCGAAGGTCACCGTCATCACGCGGAAGGCGTACGGCGGCGCGTACGACGTCATGGGCTCGAAGCACCTCGGCGCCGACCTGAACTTCGCTTGGCCCACCGCGCAAATCGCGGTCATGGGGGCGCAGGGCGCGGTCAACATCCTGCATCGCGCCGCGCTGGCCGCCGCTGACGACCCGGCAGCGCTGCGTGCCGACCTCATCGCCGAGTACGAGGACACGCTCGCCAACCCGTACGTCGCCGCCGAACGAGGCTATGTCGACGCCGTGATCCGGCCATCGCAGACGCGGGTGCAGGTCGTGCGAGCCCTGCGCGCGCTGCGCACCAAGCGAGAGACGTTGCCGCCGAAGAAGCACGGCAACATCCCCCTCTGACCGCACGCGGAGGGTGAGGCCGCGGGAGCAACGGTCTCGAGCGCCGCGGACGTCGCGGTAGCTCAAAAGTCTTTAAATGAACGGGCTTGCGAGCAGAGCCGCTCCGGCTATCAGGGCGGCCAGGTTCACCAGGCCGAAGAAGCCCACCCAGAACAGGCCGGGAACGCGCGTCAGCCCGGCCAGCTGGTCGGCGTCCGAGTCCGGCAGGCGCCCGCGCGAGCGCAGTGTCTGCAGCTCGCCCACCGGGCGCACACCGCCGATCAGCAGGAACCACACGCCCGCGTAGGCGAACGCGGCCTGTACGTCGGCCGGCGCGAACCAGGAGACGCAGAACACGACGCCGCCGGTCACCAGCAGCGAGATGATCCCGAAGACGTTCCGGATCATCACGAGCATCGCCAGCAGCAGCGCGATGGCTACCCACAGCAACAGCGTGATGCGGTTGCCGCCGAGCAGCCAGGCACCGGCGAGGCCGATCAGCGACGGCGCGACGTAGCCGGCGAGCAGCGTGAACACCATGCCGAGCCCGGTCGGGCGGCCCGCTGACAGCGTCAGGCCGGACGTGTCGGAGTGCAGGCGGATGCCGCGCAGCTTGCGTCCGGTCAGGAGGGCTATCAGCGCGTGCCCGCCTTCGTGCGCGATGGTTATGGCGTTACGGGCTATCCGCCACGGCAGGCGGGTCAGCACCACCACGAGCGCCGCGAGGCCGGTGATGGCGACGAGCAGCAGGGGCGGATCAGGCTGGGCACCGAAGAGCTTGTCCCAGAGGTCGGTCACGCCGTCGAGAGACAACACAGCCCGCGAGCCTAGCGTCATATTCTCTCGCACGCTTCATGGGTTACGGACGAATTACCGGATATCGGCCCAACGGGTGTGACGCACTGCGCATGCTGCCTACGGACGGGCACTTCGCCCCTCCCCGGTCCACACCGGATCGGCGCACATCATGGGGGATCAGATGAGAACCACGCTTCGCAGGCTCGCGGTGCTGGCCACCGCGGCCACCCTGGCTACCGGCCTCCTCGCCTCCACGGGCGCGGCCGCCTCAGCGGCACCCTCCCAGGCGTCACGCGGTGGGCACCACCATCACCACCACGATCACTGCTGGGAGTGGCTCTGGTACGACTTCTGCGGTCACCACCATCACCACTGGTGGTGGTGACACATAACGGATGGGGCGGCGCCATTGGCGCCGCCCCATCTCATGGCCGTCTCGCCTCCCCAGGACCGGGACTGACCTGAGCCCATCCTTGAAGGAAACTGCCCAAGATCACAATAGTTAGCGCGAAAATTTTCGCACTGCTGTGGCTGCTCCCATCGGGCGCGCCGGCGCCGTTTGTTCAGAGCCAGCGTGCCGGAGGAGCATCCAGGCGGCGGCCACGCCGAGGGCGGTCACGGCGGCCACCGCGAGAACGAGGAGCATGACGGCGGCGCTCACGCCCGAGACCAGCAGGGCGGCGTCACCCGCCGCGATCAGCGCCCAAAGGGCCATCGTCGGCTTCGTCGCATGTCGTCGGTACCTCACGACGGAAGTGGTACCCCCGACGCGCGCGGAACATGCCGTTTAGTTCCGAACGGGCTTGAAACTGCTCGCTATCAGGGCAAACTCGTCTTGGTTGGCCGCCCACGTGGCGTCCGGCGTGGACCAGTAGATCGCGTACGCCTTGTCGGGCGCGGTGACGAAGCCGCGGTTGACGACGTGGATCCGGTTGCCGTTGCGACTCGTGTAGATCCACTCCCAGTCGGCGGCCTTGTCGAAGTAGTCCACCGCGGCGATCTTCACGCGCTGGTAGCTGCGGTAGTCGTTGCGACGCTGCCGCTCCTGCGCGGTCCAGTCGGCCACCGGGTCGGACTTCGGCCGGTCGGTCTGGTCGATGCCGAGGACGCGGAACTCGCCACCCTGCTCGCGGAAGTAGACCATCGTGCGGTCGCGGCTCACCGTCCAGTTCTGGGGCACTGCCACGGAGAAACCAGTGCGGTCGGTGTAGATACGCCAACCCGCCGGCAGCACAACGCCGTTCGGGGCGCCCGTCGCGCTTGGCGCGGGTGCCGGCGTGGGCGCGGCGGTCGTCGGTGCCGGTTTCGGCGCCCCCGTCGTCGGTGCGGCGGCCGGCGTGGTCGGACCGGAGGTGGCCGCTGTCGGGCCGCCCGGTACCTCGTCGTCGTCGTTCAGCGCCGAGATGAGCACCACCGCGAGCACCACCACCAGTAGCGCGGCGACCGCGGCGAGCCACGGCATCCGGTTGACCGGCTTGGGCTCGCTCGGGGCGACCGGCCCGTCGGGAGTGAGCTCGACGACCTTGGTCTGGTTGACGATTTTGGTCTCGTCTACGACTTTGGCCTGGTTGACGACCTTGGTCTGGTCTACGGCCGTCGGAGCCGCCTCGGCGGACTTGACGACCGTCGTCTCGGCGGCCGCCGGTTCTACGACCGTCGTCTCCGCGGCTGCTGCCTCTGCGGCTGTTGCCTCCGCAGACTTCGTCTCGGCGGTCTTTGTCTCGGCGGCTTTCGTCTTGGCGGCCGTTGTCTTGGCGGCCGTTGTCTCCGCGGCCTTCGTCTTGGCCGGTGAGGGCTCGGCGGGCGGGGACTCGGGAGTCGGCGTCGCGGTTGGCATCGCGATCTTTACCGTTTTGCCCGGAATGACCGGGACTGCCATCTCCGACGACTGCCTTGGTGACGGTACGACCTTGGTGGCCGTGTCAGGCTCGCGCGGACCGAACATGCTCGGCCGGCGTACACCATCAAGAAGAGGACGCACCGTGCGCGGCCGGCGGCCGGACGCGCGCCGCAACAGCTTCTCCGCCTCGTCTGCCGTGATCCGGGACCGGGGATCCTTACGCAGCAAGCCGTTGAGCACCGGCTTCATCGGACCCGCGCGGCGCGGCGGTGGCGGCGGCTCGGTCGCCAGCGCGGCCAGCGTGCCGATCGCGGATGGGCGTGCATAAGGCGACTGGCCCTCGACAGCGGCGAAAAGCGTCGCGCCCAGCGACCACAGGTCGGCTTCTGGACCGGCTGTGCCGTCGCGGGCACGCTCCGGAGCGATGTATGCCGGGGACCCCAGCACCAGCCCTGTGCGGGTCACATTGGGGTCGCCGGGCACCGTGGCCAAGCCGAAGTCGGTGAGCACCACACGACCGTCATCCGCCAGCAAAACGTTGCCCGGCTTGACATCGCGGTGCACGACACCCGAACGGTGCGCGGCATTCAACGCGCCCAGCACACCGAGCCCGATCTCAGCCGCCCGCACCGGCGTGACCGGTCCATCGCTCGCGAGCACGTCCTGCAGGGACCGCGACGCCACGTACTCCATGACGATCCAGGGGTCAGCGTCGGTGCGCAGAACGTCGAAGATGCGGACCACGTTGACGTTGTTGAGCCGGGCGATCGCGCGCGCTTCGCGAAGGGAGCGCTCCCGCATCTCCTGCCGCTCCTCAGGCGTCAGCCCGGGCGGCGGCACCAGCTCCTTGATGGCGACGTCACGGTGCAACACTTCGTCGCGGGCCTTCCACACGCGCCCCATCCCGCCCTGACCGAGCGGTTCGATCAGCCGGTAACGATCGGCGATGAGTTGGGGGGTGGCAGACACCCGTGGACTTTACCCTGTCAGCACAACAGCTACACCGTCCGGGAGTCCGTCGATGTGACGTACACTGCTTGTCATGTCGGAGTCTGAACCGATGTTCCGAGTGATCCACGGCACACCCACGGCGGAAGAGCTGGCCGCTCTGGTCGGCGCCGTCCTGGCGCGCACCCGCCCCACTACCCCGGCGCCGCCCGCGGTCTCGCGTTGGGCGCGCAGTGCCCGTCCCGGTGGGGGCGCGGGGTGGGGATGGAATCGACTAACATCGTGATGTGGTGGCGCGGCCGTTTGACGACCCCACACCGGGGTGGCTGAGCGACTACGCCCAAATCGAGGCTGATATCAGCCAGATGGCCGAATTCGCCGCACTGCTGCGCTCCGAAGTCGTCGACAATTACGCACCCCGCGCGGTGCACGTCTCTGACGAGCTTGCCACCGAGCTGCCCGAGCCACCGGAGTCATTTCCCGAGCTGGCAAACTTCGCGCGGGCACACCGAGACTCGCAGCTCAACACATCCGATCTCGTGTACTTCTACCAGGAAGCCACCTGGGGCCTAGCCACCGCCGCATCCGACATCAGCACCCGCTACGGCGAAGTAGACGCGTTCTCCGCCGCCCGAGTGTCCGAAGTGGAGGATGCACTCGACCAGACCGCCGCCGCTCGCCCACCTTCGGCCGAGGCGTGACATGTCCTGGGAGCGCAGCGGCATCCCCGGCGGCTACACCGGCACCGACTGGCGCCGCCACGACGTAACGTCAATGTGGCAGGCCGTCGAAGACCAGCACACCGACGGCCACTGGAAACTCGTATCCGGCTGGCGCCGCACCGCCGAGCTGACGTCTACTCATTTGAGCCGCCTTGAGCAGTACCGTGCCAACCTGATCGCAGCCTGGCCACCCGACCGCAACGCCGCCGCGGCCGCATACGTGTCCCGCCTCGACTTCCTCATCCAAAATGTACGCACGACCCACGAAGTCGCGGTCGCAAACTACACCACGTTCGGCGCGACCGTTGGGGCACTCGCAGGCGCCCAGCGCGACCTGAAGCCGCTACACGACGAGTACATCCGCACACTGCTAGCGATCCGCGACCACGAGGCGCTGGTCGCCCACAACGCCGCGTCCGAGGCAGTAAGCACAGTGGGCCGCCCGCCAGCGACGCGGGCTGATCTCGAGGTGCTGAACAATCGGGCGCGCGCCATCATGTTCTCCCTGAGCCACACCCTGATCGAGGCCGAAGCCGCCCTGAAACACCCTCCGACCTACATGCCCCAGTCAACCTTCGACTATGGAGATCCGGACATCTACTCAACCGAAGGCGCGGAGCGCATCAGACCTTCGCAGACCGCATCGACGGCAGGCACCCCCGATGCCGTCCGAGACGGGCGGGCACCTCAACTGGGATCTCCGACGACGAACCGGCCCGCCGCACAGTCGCCGACGCCTTCGCCTTCGCGAATAAGGCCAACTTCTTCCTCTACTATCTCGCCCGCTTCGGATGGATCATCCGAGAGAACCATCGGATCTAGATCCGGCATGCCTACAGAGGCTTTGGACTGGCCTCGCCGAACCCCCGCACCCGGAGGTCTAATTGGGCAGGTCCCCGGATCGAGCATCGTGGTAAAGGATGCAAGGACGCCAAGCCGAGTCAATCCTGCGGGTGGCGTGATCGGCAGCCCCGTGCCGTCGCCATTATTTGCTAGCCGCCCCATAGATCCCAGGCGAGATCCGAATCGTCTGCGCTCGAATACCAACACTCCCTGGGAGACACTGGAAGGCATTAGTCCAGTGATAACGCCGCCAAAGAGGGCTGACTCATTCGATCCAGGCCCAGCGATCGGACTGTAAGGCGGTGGCATCCCCTTGAAAAGGGCTTCAATACTTGCCACGATTCTAGTCCTTTGCCTTCCTTCCCTTCAACTGGACCGCATCAGGGAAGACCAGTGGCACCTCCACTCTCTGCGCGTCGCTGACGCGCACAAGTACAGTCTCGGCGAGGGGGTTACGGTCGCGGTCATTGACACCGGCGTATCACCTCATCGCGATCTCCGCAAAAATCTTCTTACGGGCGCCGATGTTACTGGAAGCATCGGCATAGGCCATGAAGACACCGACTCTCACGGAACAGGTATGGCTGGCCTAATTGCAGCCCACGGCTCCACTCGCGATGAAGGCGCAATGGGAATTGCACCAAGTGCGGACATACTCCCTATCCGCGCAGCTCTTGAGGGCACGCAGAGTACCGCAGATAACCTCGCCGCTGGAATCGAATGGGCGGTCGCACATCAGGCGTCCGTAGTGAATATTTCGCTCTCCGGCGGGCCATCGGCCCGACTCCGCAGCGCCATAGACTTGGCCCTTCAGCACGATGTAGTTGTTGTCGCAGCAGCGGGAAACAGACCAGCCGCAGCCTCGGTCGGATTTCCGGCACGGTTGGAAGGTGTTGTTGCGGTGGGGGCGGTCGACCGCAGCGGCTCCCATATTGATGCTTCTGTAGCTGGGCCGGAGGTTGTCATTTCGGCGCCAGGAGTCGATATTTACAGCACCAGCTACGGCGACAAGTACCGCAAGGGTACTGGAACGTCGGACGCTACGGCGATTGTGGCGGGGGCGGCCGCGTTGGTCCGGAGTAAGTATCCGGAACTGTCGGCGCGGGAGGTTGTTCATCGGCTCACAGCGACTGCTACTGACAAAGGGCCGCCTGGGCGGGACGAGATGTACGGGTATGGGGTGCTCAATCTTGTCGCGGCGTTGACTGCCGATGTGCCGCCGCTTTCCCCGGGTGTCGAATCCTCGGCCACATCGTCTGTAGCCAAGCCTGGCCGTGAAGGTGGCGGGCGGCTTTTTCCGGTGGTGGTGGCGATTCTTGTGGCCGCAGGTGGGGGCGCCTCGTTGGTTCTGTGGTTACGGTATCGGCGCCGCAAAGGCTCCGCGGCTTAGACCAGACAGCGAATGTGGTGAGCGAAGTCAATCTTGAACATTTGTTGTTGCTCTGGCGGTTTCAAGATCTGGCTGCAACACCCACGTTTCTGCAGGTAGGAGTGGGTTGTGGCAGAGAGATTGTCCGCGTTGGAGCGGGAACGGATCGGGTTGGGTCGGGCGGCGGGTGAGTCGATCCGGCAGATCGCCCGGT
>NZ_BSDI01000102.1 GCF_027923225.1 Phytohabitans aurantiacus | reverse complement strand
CGCCCACCTGGTCAACTGGAAGGTCCTCGATACCGGCTGGCGCGGACGCCTCACCGACTTTCCCGAAGTCCTACGCACCGTCACCGGACTGGAGATCTACCGAACCTGGGGATAACCACGTTCTGAATAACGCTCCTCGTTTACACGAGCTGACTTGACGACTGTGACGTTGCTGGGTGAGGCCGACCGAGCTTCGACATAGATCCGCCGCCCGTCCTTCTCAGCAAGGAAGTCGGGCCGTCTGCTCGTCCCATCGAGTTCCGGGTGGCAGGTTACGGAGTAGCCCATCCGAAGTAGGCACTCGTGAAGGTACAGCTCAAAGAACGCGCCTTTGGACTGCCGATTGTCCGTGGACCGTAGGCGGCCTTGGACGTCGGCTTGGGCGTCAGGGCAGAGCCGGGCGAACCAGTCTTCGATCAGGTCACGGACCTGGTCCCAATACGACCCAGACACGCGATCGAAGAACCGGAACTGGCTCTCTCCGTGAGCTGCGGGAGACCGATCCGTCCGGGTAGTCACGGAGAAGATCGTCACGCACTCATTCCATCATACGGGGCGGCGAATCAGGACAAGGCAGCGGTCCACTTCGGTAGCGACCTGCACCCGAGCGAGGGCCAGGGATGGAGCGATCAGATAGCACGCCGCAAACGCCATCACCGGACGACCGGATCAGCCCCGGCGGTCCCTGGTGGGCGCTGCACGAGGGATGCCCGACGTGGATGCGACGTAAGATCGCAGCGTGACGGATATGGCGCACCATTGGCTCCCGGAGCGCCATCTTGGCATCGCCGCGACGCTGTCGCACGCGGACGAGCTGATTGGACAGGTTGGCGATCTGCTCTTCGCCTACCAGACGCAGGACCACGGCGTAGTCGGCTTGCGCGAGGTTCCGGCCGGGTCGTTTAGTCGCACTGTCGTGGAGCGTGTAGCTCCGTTCCCACGCAAGGTGCCGCTTCTCGTGGCAGACGCGTTGGTAGCAATGCGAGCCGCGCTCGAGCATGCGCTTTTCGCCGAGGTTGAGTTCTTGGACGGTGCACCACTCGATGAGAAGGCAGCCAGGCTCGTCGACATGCCGGCGTCGGACACATACGAGAAGTTCGAGCAGTGGAAGAGGAAGAACCTCCGCGACCGTCCGCCGTCACTGCGAGATGGCAGCGAACTCGTGCGCCGTATCGATCGCCTGCAGCCCTTCCACCGGCAGATTAACCCTCCGATGCACCCGCTGGCTCGATTGGTGCTCCACACGAACCACGCGAAGCACCGGACGCCCGCGATCACGGCGGTCCGCTTGGCTGCCATGTACCAGGACGACCAGGTGCCTCGCTCGGTTCGCGACCTGCCTCCACGGCCCGAGGAGCCGCTACGCGTCGGCGACGTCATCGCGGAAACCCTGCGGGGCACAAGAGTCCCCGTCACGCTGTTTCCGACGATCGGGATCAATCGACCGGGCACGGACCAGTGGCCCGTGCTGATGCAGGAGCTCGACGAGATCTCACATTGGGTCCGTACTCAGGCAGTGCCGCGCCTCCTCACAGGCGCGGAGCCGCCGGAGCCAGGGCTTCCGACGCGCTACGAGATCGCCGTAGGCCACCAGGACGAACGCCGCGCTATGTCAACGGGTTCGACGACGTCGGCGGCAGATCGCCACAACCGGCGCCTCGTCGCCGCATCAGCACGGCGCGACCTGGTCGACCTCATTGGTCAGATGACGGGCTCCCCGAGCGACCAGCAGATCGCGGCGTGGCTCACCCAGCTGACCGACGAGGAGGTGCTCGACCGGGCGTCGAGGCTGAAGGCGACCCATACGCACGATCCCCGCGTCCTGCTGCACAACGTCGAAGTCCTGGAGCGTCTGCGTGACGAGGCATTGGGATTCGGCCGTGACGAATAGCTAGTTAGGAGTTGAGCCACCGTGCGTGGCCCGCTGCCTTACTCGTTAGCGAAGGTCGCCGGCGCGATTGCAGCAGCAACGTCCCTCTTCAAGGCGCTCACCGCCGCCCTGACCACCCTGAACCCGAGCTGGAGGTCCGCTGTGGACGTAGCCCTGGGCTGATCAGCCAGCCACAGCGGCGCGGGCGGCCCCGCTCGGCGAATCTCCCTCGGCGCACACCTTGTGACGCAGCCGGCCGAGTTCTCGGCCCGACAGCGCATTGCTGGCTCGAGGCTCCCTCACGCCGGTGGGCGGCGGCGCGTCGGGCCGAGAGCGACGGTCCGGCCCGATTGCCCGACAAGACCGGGTCAGCTCAGAGTGTCGGTGAGGATGTCGACCCCGGCGCCTTCCGCCCACCTGCGGATGTCTGCGTGTGCGGACGAATGCCAGTACCGGATGCGGATTCCGCCTTCACGGCTGACGAGCGTCGCCTCGGGCTTCCCGAACTCCTGGAAGAGCCCGTTGACGAGCCGGTAGGTTGCTGCGACCCCGCCTGGCCCGTCGGTGGCCAGGTCGTCGAGGTCCGCGACTGTGTCGGACGACGTCGCGCCGTGAACGAGTCCGTGGCCAACCTGCTCGTTGCGCCATCCGACGTTGGACACCAGGGCTATCGGCCGGTCCTCGCCGGTCCAGATGGTTGCCCGGATGTTCGCCAACCCGCCTGCCGCTGCGGTGTCGCGGGCGTGCTGGCCGAGGCGCCGTAGCGCCGTGGCGATGCCCAGGACCAGCCAGTTGTTGTCCACGAGCCCTTCTTGTCGCTCAATGTTGTCCGCTATGGGTGACTCGATGGTCGTAGCGAACACACCGCAGCCGTCCTCGTGTAGCTCGCAGGCGGAGCCGGTGCTGACCTCGTTGGAGGTCTGCGAACTGGTCGCGACGAGGCGTCGACGCCGCACTGTCGAATGCGTGAAGCCGGCCATCGGGATGCCGAACGCGCCGAACTGACGGTTCGCGTTGCCGCGCCGGAATGTGTCGAATGCGGCGGTGTCGATGGTCATTGCACCGGGCAGATCGGGTACGAGCGTGACGAGGACAAAGATCTTGCTAGGGGCGAGGCGGGGCAGGAGCTCGCCCTCGACTTCGGTGACCCGGGCAAGTCGATCGGCGAGGCCGGCAAATCGCGCCCGGTACGCCTCCGCGACTTCTGCCTCCGAGAGCCAGTCCTTCTCGGTGCCGATGCGGCGCGGGTAGTGCAGGCCTGTTCCCTGAGGGGCGAAGGCGTGCGGAGCTCCGGCTGTGCGCGCGACCCAGATGACCAAGAATCCCATACCTGGGTTCTTCGGGTCCTCGACGGGCACGACGTCGAAGGCGGGCATGGGAAAGAGGTTTCCGTACACGGTTTGGCGCAGGCGCCGGCACTCCTCGTCCGTGGTGTCTACCGGGCTGTATCCGGACGCGCGAGCTTGGTCGTCCTCGTCGATGCCGAGCACGATCACACCGCCGCTGGCGTTGGCCATGCCACCGATGTCTCCGCAGAGGTCCTTTGTGCCCTTATGGCCTCCATTGCCGGACGTCACGTAGGTGTCCCGCTTGAAGTCAAGGTCGGGGCCTTCACCCGCGTTGGGAATGAGCCCTTTGACCTGTTCGAAGGTCAACGTGCGATCGATCGGTCCGCCGAAGAGGTTCTCGAGCCTGCGGCTACGCAGCGTTGGCATGGCCGAGATGTTCGTCCCCCGAACACCAAGATCGCAACGAGATAGATGTCGATCAACTGACTCGTGTGCGGACTTGATCGATACCCACGACATCCTACCGACCAAAGATCGCTAGCGACCAAAGATCGCTAGGCCGTTCCGGCGGGCGGGCGAGGGAAGGGTGTGCCTCTGCCCTGGTTGGTTCGTTCAAATGGGTGGACTCCACACCGATCGGTCGTTTGGTGCGCCGGTGTGTGCTTCATTGGGGGCATGGCCGAGCAGGTTGCCGTCACCGGGCTGATTCACCGTGCCCAGCCCGACTCAGACGCGGTGGCGGCGGCTGGGAGTCGGGCGGCGGCCGAGGGCTGGACGGTCCGGTATGAGTTTGTGGTGGTGGACGGCGACGCCGCCGAGCAGCTGATGAGCAGGCAGGCGGCCGCGGTCCGCGCGGCGCTGGAGTACTTCGCCCAGTACCCGACCAGCCAGCCCGAGCAGGCCGGACGCGGACGCGGCGTCAGCGAGACCGCAGCGGGATGACCTCCTCGATCTGAAGCTGACCGCGTATCGACTGGTCAGCGACGGTTCGGGTTGTTCTGCGGGACCCTGGCGGCGCACGTTTGATCAAGGCTCTGACCTGGCGGTTCACGTCGGATCAGAACCTCTCTCGTGTCTACCGTGGACAATTGTGGGATCGACGTGGGATTCACAGTTCCCAAAATCGCGATCTTGCGGTGATGTCGGCGCTGCCAAGGGTTACTTAGCGTGATGACCGGCGGTCGCTGTGGCTTGCGCTGCGTGCGCCGGGTGTGACATATGCATAGGTCATGGCCACCGTCCGCCGCTGTCGTTGGTGTCAACGGCGATGGGGTCGCAGGTCATTAGGGCCATTCATGAGCGCGACTCCAAGTAGGGCCGCGCACCAGCGCCCCTAACTCGTCAGCAGTGGCCCTCACCCGTTGCCGATGGCGTCGCGGTCGAGGTCGGCGTCGGTGTACCGGACGAGGTCGGCGGCGCAGGTTCCGCGTCGTCCTCGACGTTCTCCACGACGCGCTGAATGATCTCCTCGACCTGCTCCGGGGTGATCGTCGGAGCCTGCTCGTCTTGGCGCGGAGACCCGACGATCGCCACGATCAGCGCCAGCGCCGCGATAAGCACCTCAAGGAGGCCGTAGAACTCGGCCTTCGTCTCGGGCAGGATGCCGGCGAGGCGAGCGAACGCCGTCCGCGCACGGATCACCGCGACCGCCTCGGCGGGCTCCAGCTCCTGCGCCTTGATCTCTTCGACGACCTCGGCGAGGGAGCGGAGGTGGTCAACGTCGGGCCGCGTGTCGACGACCGTCTGGAGGACGAGCGCCGCGCGCTCCCGGAAGGCGGCGTTGCGGATCACGACCGCCTGAGACCTGTGGCGGTGCGCCATGTGGACCGCGGTCCAGACGGCGCTTCGGTTGGCCTGCACGATCATCGAGGGTATCGCTCCTGGACAACATGGGACACAACGGCCTAGCCGACCGAAACCTTGAGGCAGTTCAGGTCGCGCCGGCCTAGCATCAGGCGCCATGAGCCTGCATAGCCCGGACCTCCGGTTCGGGATCTTCGTAGACGGCAGGCGGTCGTACACGTGGCGCGTACGCGCGGGAGCGAACCAGCCTGAGCTGTTCGTCGAGCGCGAAAACTTTCCCCGTGTCACGCACGTCAGCCTCCACGCATCGGGACAGTGGTACGTCCGGGCGACCCGGAAGCGAGACCTGCATCGGTGGCCGCGACCGAACGAGATCGTCCCCGGCTACACGCGCGCCCTCGCCATCGTTCAGCCGGTCGTCGTGGCCATGCTCGATCTTGAGACCCCGTCCGGCGCCCGCCTGCTCCGCGTGGGGCCCGAGAGCGAGCCGACGACGTTCAGCCTCTTCATTGAGCGTCCGGGGGCGAACATGGCCGGGTGGCCCGGTAAGAACGCGATGGGCACGGCGTATGTGGGGCGCATCCCACTCGCCCATGGCGCGGGAACGTGCTGCGTCGTCGCCCACCAGGCGCCGGTATCACCGTTTTCCGCCACGTTCCCGCAGCCGAGCGAGGATGAACTCGCGCAGATGAGGAAGACGGCCGCGGAAGGCAAGCTGTACGGCACAATCGGCGGTGACATGAGCGACGGGCCGGTCTGCTTGGTTGACGGCAAGTTTCCGGCCGACGCCTTCCCCGAGGCAGCGTAGGCAGGGAGCGGACGACCCTCGGTGTAGGATCGCTTCCGTTCCTAGCGGAACCCAGGCGTCTGGTAGCTCAACGGATCAGAGCGCCCTTTTCGCAAAGGGAAGGTTGCGGGTTCGAGTCCCGCCCAGCTTGGGAAGCGGGGACGCGCAGGTCGCGACTCCGCTTTTCCCATTTGGACAGCAGGAAGCCCTCTCCACGACGGGGGCTTCCTTTGCGTTCAGGCGCGAGAAGCGCCCCTTCGACGCCGACTTCGCGAAGGCGCTGCGCCTCGGCCTCGCCGAAGACGACCGGGGCAGAGCCCGTACAGCTACAAATAGCGGTGGCATGTCCGCACGACCTGACGCACTGGGCGGCTAGCTGCATGGCCCGCCCCCCGCCGGGTGGGCCCGGTGGCGGGCGGGACGTGCGGCATGTGGCCGTGATCGTCAGGCCGCCGCCCGGGTGGGTTTGTTTCTGGCGGGTGTGTTTGCGAGGAGGTAGGAGTCGGTGCCAGTCTCGACAATGTTGCCGCCGATCGTCCAGAACCACTCCTTACCCCGTGGTCAGAGGGCTCCTACAACTACCTGACGAGCGTTGGCCGGCACCGGGGCGGCTACGTGCCCTACGACTACCGTCAGGCCCCTAACCCGAGCGGCGCCGGCTACGTCCTTGAGGTTGACCCCCACCCCCGCTGAGGTCATCCGCGAGGTAGCGCGACGGGTCATCGACGGCGAGTCAATCAACGGGATCGTGGCGGACCTGAACACGAGAGGCGTTTACACGTCCCTGGATGTGCAACGCATCCGCCGAGGCGAGGAGCGAAGGGCTACCACTGGCGTGTAGGGAACCTCTCGAAGCTCCTGCGTTCCGAGACGCTGAGGGGGTACATGGTCACCGACGACGGCTCGCCGATCGTCGACGACGCGGGCCGACGCGTGCGCCGCACACCGGAGATCCTGAAGGCCGCCGAGTGGGCGAAGCTTCAGCGCGAGATCGGCGACCGCGCGAGGAACCGCAAGCCACGCCCCCGCCGGAACCGCGCCATGCTTCGGCAGGTCGCGTTCTGCGACGTCTGCCCGGAGCCCCGCCCGATGTACGTCTACCCCGGCCGCACGCACAGCTACTACCGGTGCTCGTCGAAGTCCATCGGGGGGCGGGTGCGCCAACGGGAGCACGCCGGACCTGTGGCTGGAGGCGCTCGTCGGCGAGGAGTTCCTTAGACACGTCGGCCACTTCGAGATCATGCAGCGCGTTTTCGTCCCTGGCGAGAGTCACGCCGAGGAGATCCAGGAGACCGAGGCCGCCCTCGGTCGGTTGGTCGAGCGGCTTGAGAAGGTGCCGTCTGGGGGAGCGTCCGAGGCCGCCATCCTCGCCCGGATGGGTGAGCACAAGGAGCATCTCGCCACGCTGCGCAAGCTCCCTGAGACCCCCGATCGGTGGGTCGACGAGCCGACCGGCGAGACCTACCGCACCGTTTGGGAGAACGACCCCGCCGGGCGCGGCGACCTGCTCCGCATGGCAGGCGTCCGCGTGTACGTCCATCGCGAGCCCCGCAAGCGAACTATTCCTGCGAAGACCCGCTTCGAGATTGGCGTCTTCGGCGACCCCGAGGCACAACGCCTCCGCGAGATCGAAGCCGAAGAGCACCTACTCGCCGCCTGAACGCAGAAGCCCCCGTCGCGTGCGGGGGCTTCTGGCTGTCTAGGTGTGCATTGGTCTACTCGACGAAGCGGCCACTACTCCACAGGGTGCGCCCGCCGTACCCCACGGGATCACGTACCGAGCTGGCTGAAGACCTCCTGCCCAGCCAAAACGAGACCGTTGGAGGCCAGACTCCCGGCGCCGGCTCCCAGGATGCGGAGCGCGCTCCGGCCGAGCCGCCGCAACCTACTCACGTCCGGCTCAGCTTTCTCGACTTCCGCGCGCAGCTCGGCGACCTCCTGTAGGACGTCTGCGAGGTCGTCCGGGCTGAGTCCGTGGCTGGGCGCCCGCTGCTCGACGTCGGCGACCCACTCCAGAATCCGGCGCTTGTCGAACGCGGTGATCTCGCCGTACTGCGTCGCGTCCTGAGTCGCCCCGGGCGAGTTCTGTTGGATATTGAAGACGGTCTGGTTGCCCGAGCCGCTGATCGTGATGTCGCCGATGCTGGCCGGCGAGCCGCCCGGTGGCTCATGGCCCGCGAGCTTTGACTCCACGAGTCGCCGGCCGTCGCCTGTCAGCCGCACGAAATAAAGGCCGTTCAGCTCGGCGCCGGCCTCGCTACCGGTAATCAGGTAGTCGGCCGCGAGCGCCTGGGTGATCCGGCCGATGGGATACCAGGTGCCCGGGTCCATCCCGATGTTCTTCGCCACCTGGTCGGCCCGCGAAAACTCCTCGCCGGCCTGCTCGCGGTCGTACAGGGCAAACAGGAAGCGGAGCCTGCGCTCCTGCTCCGCTCGAATGGTCTGCGGATCGGGCATCGTGCCTCCTCATCGGCACTCTCGATTCTACCGTTGACGTGTAACAACGCCCGCGAGCGCGTGGAGTGAATCCGTCTACCTCGACGACGCCCTTAGCTACCGCCCCCGACGGCCAACGAGATTGCGGCCAAGAAGGTCTGAATGATCGCGAAGATCAGAGACCATATGGCGACCTTTGCCTCCATAGTCATCCTCGACCCCGGCACCTCCAGCGGCGACGAGGGAGCGGCTCCGGCAGCCACAGCCTCAACAGTCGGCATCGGCATTGGGGCGAAGGAGGGCGGGACGATATGCAGGCGGTAGAGCCACGGGTCGAGCCATCGCGCCGCGCCCATGTGCCGTATCCAAGCCACCGGCTTCTTCCACTTGTGAGCCTGCCGGCACCCCAGTACGACGGACCCGTCTCTCGGGCACGGCTTCTTCGTAGTCTTGCCGATCACCAGGCACTTCGCCCTGAGTTTGAATCCGACCAAATAGAACAGACCAAGACATAGTAGAGCGGAGAGTGTCAAGACTCCCGCCACATTTTCCCAGAATGTGTATTGCTGCACTGTTTCTGGCTCGGCGACTAGCAACCGCACGAATCGACAGGCTACAACACGCGAGCAAATGATCTCCCAGCGTGATCAACGGCGTACGACCGCCTCCAGTTTGTCTGCCTCGACGACGCCAGAGTTACCACCACGCAGTCTCACGGAGGAGCATCGGCCCACCCTCCGACCCCTCCGTCCTGCGTTACCTCAGGCGCGGCGGGGCGACCGGCTAAACCGATCCGGTGTTTGGCGCCGAGGAGGTGGAGGAGCCCGAGCGCGTGCTTCCGGCCCTTCTCGTCCGTGCGGAGCGACCACAGCACAACCACGGCGATCAGGAGCCACCGGAGGATCAAGGTCGCGGCGGCACCCACACCCACGACGAGGCCGACTGGCCCAACGTGGCCAAGTAGGGCGCTCCACTCCGTACCCATACAACAAACCTCCCGAGACTCCCCCTTTGAAGGGAAAGTCGGGAGGTTCATCCCGGCGCCTAACCACCGGTATACAGCTCCTTCAGGGTGAACAATAGCCATGTCTCGTCATTTGGGACGCCAGCCTGATTCGGGTGTCGGGAGTGCATTCGTCTCCCTCGACGACGCCGGAGATAACACCTCCCGGCCGAGTGATGTCTGCGCTCCCCTTGCCCTGCCGTGGGAACCTAGACGTGACTGGGGTTGCCAAGCCACTCCCTCCCCGCCGGCCCCCAGTCCGACGGGCGTCGATCTTCGGATCGACGTCTTCTGCCCTAACCAGCGCTGCTCGGAGGGTGGAAGAGAGAGACGATGCTAGAGACTGTCAACGCGGTGGAGTCACTGGTCACAACGACTGGACGCCCGGCTTGAGCTGCTGGAACGGCTCGCCGTGGGCGACCGCTCTGCCGCGCCTGGCCTGCCTGCCGCTCCGCTACGCCGGCACCTGACCCTTCCCGGCGCAAGGTGGTGGACCGGCTCCCGGCCGATGCCATCCCCCGCCATGATCGAGTGGTTCCACGCCGGTGCCACCGTCCAAGCCGTGGCCCAAAGGTCTGGGATCACCGAGTCCAGCGTGAAGCGAATCTTGTGTCAGCACTGCGTGCGACGGTAACGGCGACGCAACCCTAATCAACGGGCAGCAACCAGGCCCGGTTGATGCCACAATCGCCGAGGCGGCCGGCTCCCGCCTTTGCGGGCTATCATCCGCCTGCGGCAGCGAGCAGGGAAGGAACCGAGGGTGGCGCGTTACACCATCCCGCGCAGTGAGGACATCGCCGACCTCAACGCGGCGCTGGAGTTGGTACTGGAGAATTCCACGGTCGGCAAGCCCACCCGCCAGCGGATTAAACGGGTACTGACGGCAAATGGCCTGGCCGACGCGGCCGGCAAGGCGCTGGTACTCCGATCGGTGCAGCTGCGCTGCCATCAGGAGGTTGAGGCCGCGCTCGATGATGAGGGGCGGCATTTGTACGTGCTCGTGCTCATCCGGGCTGGAGAACTCCTCGGGCAACCGCGCGGCATTATCTAACCGCGGTGGCCAGCGCTGGACGATCGTTGTACTCGGGGAGCCGTTCTGGCGTGACGGCTATACCACCTCGGCGTCTTCGGACATCGGTTCAGTCAGCCTGTCGATGTGCAGCCAGTAGGTGTTGCGCATGCGGCGGTAGTCGAAGTCCCCGCCCTGCGGCGTTCGACCCACGGTCAGAAGGCCATGCTTCACCAGCTCCTGCGTCGCCCTGGTCCAGGTGTCATCGGACAAGCCATAGCGCTTCCGTTGGTCGCCGGTTAACCAGGGCGGGCTCGATTCTGATCTTCCGCCGCACATTTCGCGTAGCACCAAGAGGAGGGCCACGCCGGTGCTGGAGAGGCGGTAGATCCACCGGTTCCTCCAGAATCCGAGAGGGAGGCCGATGTACCGTCCGCCACGCCAGCTATACCTAGTGCCGGTTCCGTCCGGGTGACGCAGGGCGACTGTCGGCGGCAGCCCCGGATGCCGTTTGATCTTGACGAGATCAGCCTTCTCCAGCCAATCCAGAGCGTCTCCGATGCGGCGAGCACCATTACGCGCCGGGTCGGGGAGACCCAGCATCTCCGCCCATGGGCGGCCGGGCAGCGACTTGATGTCGTATGGCTTGTGGACCGCCACAAGGGTCATAGTCAGATACAACTTGAGCCGCACCTCCCCGCCCCTACCACCGCGCACCATCTTTGCGAGCGGAGGCTCGCCGTCGGCGTCGTCTCGGACGAAGCCGGGCGGTAGCTGGATGCCTTGCGAGCGCTTCGACTTGTCAATCGCGCGGTCGAGCAGGCGCTTGGACTCCAACGTCGGCTTCAAGGTCGGCGAGTCCAAACCGTCCTACCTTCGTAGCGGGGCAATCGGGAGTACTGGGGTCCGAGGAGTAATAGGGGTCCCGGGGTCCCTTCCTTATAACTCCCCTGCACTGGCTCAACGTTACACCGTGCCAGGCTCGATGTCTCTACGGTGCCATCTCGGTCTTCATCCGCTACGGCAGGGATAATACCCCGCCACGAGGGTAGCCATATGAGCTTTGACCTGGGATTATTTGCGCGCGAATATATAGGTAAAGGTCCTCCGTGCATGCCGAGATCACCTAGGCAAACGAGCGAAGGATTCAAGAGGGTGGGCGGTTGTTGGAGCGACCGCCCACCCAGACGCCCAGTCCGTGCCGTGCGATAGACCCAGAAAGGACAAATCTATGTTAGAGCTGCGCGGTGAGCAGCGGCCACCGTCGCCGAACGTCGAGCGAGCGCGCCGTCACAGGCTCTCGATGACGATCGACATCGTGGGGAAGGTTGCGGTCGCATCCGCCTCGATTGCCCAGGCTGTTCACTGGATCGAGATGATCTTGGACCACATCCGCTGACGGCTGGATACGCCCGAGGCTCGGAGGGCCGCCCCTCCTCTGGGTCTCGGGCGTATTGGGGGTGTCACATCGCGTCCGGCTTCCTGGCCGAGCGGGCGTGTTGGTCGAGTAGGCGCAGGTGTTCGGCAGTTGGGCACGTGATGGCGTTCAGTACGGCGCACGGGACCGCTTGTCGTAGAGTTGCCAGCCCAACATCGTCATGTGGAGAGCGACGGCCGACACGAACTTCAATTTCTCCACGTCGGCTGTGATCTTGAGCGATAACATCCCGTCCGGCGCACCTGGCAGGTCGACCTGCTCGGCAGCGTTGATCGTGGTCCAGAGGTCTCCATCCGTAATGCCGCTGCACAGCTCCACAAGAACAGGGCGGCCTGCGAGCCTGGAGACAATGCGTTGCCCCGCCTTGTCGACGATCTCGCCGTAGGCAAAGGGGCGCACCGCAGCGGCCGAGTCCGCGCCCGTCTGCGCCGCCGCGATGACGGGCTTCATCGTCAAGGTCTACAGTGCGGACGACAAGGCACTCGTCGGGCGGGAGCGTCGCAGCGACGCCCCCGCCCGACGCGGCCGGGGCCGCTATCCGGCCTTGGCCTGTTTTCCATCCGTGACCGGCCGTACCCGTCGGGGGACGATCGCGGCGGTCTTCTCGGCTGCTCCGGGGGCGAATTCGGGTAGGACGCTGGTGTAGGTGTCGGCGGTGATGGTGATGGAGGAGTGCCGCAGTATCGCCTGGACGGTTTCATGTCCACTCCGGCGGCGAGGGCGAGGGTGGCGGCGCCGTGCCGAAGGTTGTGTAGGCGGATGGGCGGTAGCCCTGCTTGCCGGGCGAGGTGTTGGAAGTGGTCAGTGACCTCGGCTGGGTGTACGGCCTGACCGGTGGGTGTGGTGAACACCAGTCCGCTGTCGACCCACGCTGGGCCGGCGGCGAGGCGCTGCTTGCGCTGGCGCCTACGATGCGCTCGCAGCGCGGCCACGGTTTCGGCGTCGAGGGCGACGACGTCTTCGCTGCTGTCGGTCTCCGGGGCTTTGAGGCTGGTGGCCCAGCCGAGTTGCGCGAGCTGCCACCGGACGGTCAGCTGCGCGCTGTCGAGGTCGACGTCGGTCCAATGTAGACCGCAGGCTTCGCCTCGGCGCAGGCCGCGGTAGGCCACGAGGTGGTAGAGGGCATACCGGTCGTCGTCGGCGGCAGCGGCGTGGTCGAGGAACGCCCCGGTCTGCATGGGCGTCCACACCATCACCGGCGAGGGGATCTGCCCGGTGGCCGTCCACCGTTTATCATCGCCCAGC
Source organism: Phytohabitans aurantiacus (assembly GCF_027923225.1). Classification (GTDB taxonomy): domain Bacteria; phylum Actinomycetota; class Actinomycetes; order Mycobacteriales; family Micromonosporaceae; genus Phytohabitans; species Phytohabitans aurantiacus. Next base: position 984 of record NZ_BSDI01000102.1, on the reverse strand, counting down.
CCGGCTAGGAGCCAGCTAACCAGTTATCAGAAAGGGCTCTTACCACCCGTCACAACCGACCGTCACCCCGAAATCACCCAGAGGTCGGTGATCGGTCCGTTAGCGAGTCCGCCATGCAGCGTTTCAAGCTCGCAAACCGGTTCTCGTCCACGACCTCCGCAACGTGTTGCGAAGCAACGACATCGACGGGCATCCAGGCCGAAACCGAGTCGCTGGGATTCCGCCTGTCGCGACCTCGCACAATAGGAACGGGCCAGCGGGCATCTGACCGGTAACCCGGTTCAAAACACCAGGTGGACCTGGAGTCCTACAGGGCCGTCAGATCGTCCTCCAGCATCAACTTATGGAGCGCAGCCGCCCTGCTGTCGCTGCTTCGGTGGGCGGCGAACCGCCGCAGCCCGTGCCAGAGCTCTGGCCATGCCTTTCTCACGCAGGGTGACAGCAGGTAACCGGCTGCCGCGGCGACAGCGGCACCTGTGAACGCGGTATACGGCCGCCCGGGCCGCCGCGATCGCAGCGGGTACAGTCGCCGCGCGCCAGGCCGAAGACGGGCGCATCGCGCACCACCTACCGCGGCTGCCGCCTTCGAGCACGGCGCGCTTTCGCTGATCGCTCGGCTAGCTGGAGCATGTACGCGGTCCGGGCGTGCCGGGCCATCCGTTCGCGGACGTCGGCGGGCAGCAGGCCGTCCGGGTCGACCTGGCGCTCGAATCGGTCGCAGAATGCTTTGGTTCCGGCGGCGGTGCGCGCGGTGCGGTCGACGGTCTTGGCCCACGAGGCGTGTGCTGCGATCCGGGCGCGGCGGCTGCGTTGCGCCGGTGTCATGCCGGTGTCGGCGCCTTGCGGCTAGTGCGGTGACCATGAACGTTCACCGGGTCTGGTCGTCAGGCCGCCTTGGTGCGGGGTCGGCCCCAGCGTTGTTGGCGTTCGCTGCGGATGCGGGCGCGTTCGCGGCGTTGTGCGGCCAGCACGTCGGGGTGGCGG
>NZ_BSDI01000101.1 GCF_027923225.1 Phytohabitans aurantiacus | reverse complement strand
GGCAACCCACCCACACCGTGATGCACAATGAACCCCTGCGGTCGTCTTGTAGATCCTCTTCTTTGGCGGAAAGGATCATGCCAAGACGACCGCTCCTATGTGGACCCCCACCCCCGAACACGACAAAAATCACAAAACAGATCCTTAAATCCCCAGTGCAATCTCCCTTGATCGGCGCAGGCTTCGCCTGCCTCCGCTGGAGCACAGAGGCCGCGAATGCCGGCAGGCGGCGTTGCATCGAGCGCCGAGCGGTGGAAGCCCGGCCGTCGGCGCCGGCCGACGGGTGGTGCGCGGCGGCGTCCGACCGTGGAGAGGTTTGCGCCTTGCAGGCGCGGCACGGCCCGCCGGGCGCCAGCGGGCCCCGCTCGCTCTGGCGCGGTCGGCCGGCGCGCCCCGGGTACCTAGCGGGAGTCGCCGATCACCAGGGTGACGGACCCGTCTACGTGGTCGACCGTGAAGAGGGTGCCAGGCGGGAACTCGCCGAGCACCTCCGGCGGAAGCTGGATCGTGCCGTCGCCGGCCACGACCGCGAAATCCTGCCCTCCGCGCCCCTCCGCGCCCACCCGGCCGTCGCGGATCGTCACCGCCCGGCCCAGTCGCGCGCCCACCTCCGCGTCGTGGGTGACGACGACGATCGTGGTACCGCGTTCGTGGTTGACGGTTTCGAGTGCGGCCAGTACCTCGTCGCGGCCGTGCGTGTCGAGTTGGCTGGTCGGTTCGTCGACCAGTAGCAGCCCGGGCGAGGCGGCGATGCCCACGGCGAGGGCGGCCCGTTGCCGAGCGCCGGGTGGCAGCTCGTCGATCTTCGCGGTGGCCTTGCCGCGCAGGCCGACTAGGTCGAGGATCCGCTCCGGGTCGTCGAGCTCGATGCCGGCGGTGCGGGCGGCGCGGCGCTGGGCCAGCCATATGTTGCGGTGCAGCGTCGCGTACGGCAGGAGGTTGCGGGCGGCGCCCTGGAGCACGACGCCGATCTCGGTGCCGCGCAGGCGGGAGACTTCGGCGTCGGTCAGCTTGCCCAGGTCATACGTGCCGACGCTGACCCGGCCGGCGGATGGGCGCATGAGTCCGGCGAGGAGGGCGACCAGGGTGGATTTGCCGGATCCGGACGGGCCGACCAGCGCGAGCATCTCGCCGGGGTTGATGGAGAGGTCGACGCCGGACAGCGCGACCACATCGCCGCCTTCGGCCCGATAAATGTGCACCACGCGCCGACACGCGACCGCCAGTCCGCTCACGACTCCCTGCTTACCACGGCCGCCGCGCCCGTGTGGTCCCGCGATCAAGGCCATTCGCATGGATCAAGGGCAAATGCACGCGGAAAGAGATCCAACCACGTGCGTTTGCCCTTGATCGGCGCAACCGGCGTGGCGACACGCCGTGCCCCGGCGGCCGAGCGGCGCCCGCGCGTGGATCGGAGATCCAATCGCGTGCGTTTGTCCTTGATCGGCGCGCAGACCGGGCGGCGCGGAGAGCGGGCGGCGCGGAGGGCGGGCGGCGGGGAGAGCGGGCGGCGGGGAGAGCGGGCGGCGGGGAGAGCGGGCGGCGGGGAGAGCGGGCGGCGCGGAGACCAGGCGGCAGGGAGAGCGGGCGGCGTGGCGGCCGCGGGGACGGCGCGGCCCGGGGCGCGGACGGTGCGGCGCGTCACGCAGGGCGGGGCGCGGACGGCGCGGAGCGCAGGGCCGGAGGTGGGCAAGGGGGTTAGAAGCGGGCTGGTTCGTGGTAGACGCCCCATTCGGCGCGTAGGGCGTCGCAGATTTCGCCGAGCGTTGCCTCCACTCGGGCGGCGTCGAGCATCGCGGGGATCATGTTGTCGGCGCCTCGGGCGGCTTCCACCAGACGGGCCAGGGCGTCATCCACCGCCGCCTTGTCGCGGTCCGTGCGGCGGGTGGAGAGCAACTCGCGCTGTTCCAGCTCCACCTCGTGGGAGATGCGCAGGATCTCCAGCGGCCGGCTCACGGTCGACGTGTGCTGGGTGACGCCGACGACGTGCTTGAGGCCCTTCTCCAGGGCCTGCTGGTACGTGAACGCCGCCTCCGCGATCTGACCGGTGAACCAGCCGTCTTCGATACCGCGCAGGATGCCGGACGTGATCGTGCCGTCTGAGCCCATCGCGGTGATCCGGGCGAAGATCTCCTCGGCTTCGGCTTCGATCCGGTCGGTGAGCGCCTCGACGTACCAGGAACCGCCGAGCGGGTCGGCCACGTTTGTCACGCCGGTCTCGTCCATGAGCACCTGCTGGGTACGCAGGGCGATCTCGGCGGACTCGTCGGTGGGCAGGGCGAGGGTCTCGTCGAGCGCGTTGGTGTGCAGCGAATTGGTGCCGCCGAGCACTGCGGCGAGCGCCTCGACGGCGGTACGCACAACGTTGTTGACGGGCTGCTGCGCGGTCAGCGAGACGCCAGCGGTCTGGGTGTGGAACCGCAGCCACATGGCCCGTTCGTCGGTGGCGCCGTACACGTCGCGTAGCCACCGCGCCCAGATCCGCCGGGCGGCGCGGAACTTGGCGATCTCCTCGAAGAAGTCGAGGTGCGCGTCGAAGAAGAACGACAGCCCGGGCGCGAACTTGTTGACGTCGAGCCCGCGCGAGAGCCCGAGTTCCACGTACCCGAACCCGTCGGCGAGCGTGTACGCCAATTCCTGCGCGGCGGTGGAGCCAGCCTCCCGGATGTGGTACCCGGACACCGACAGCGGCTTGTACCGCGGGATCTCGTGCGCGCAGTACTCCATCAGGTCGCCGATGAGGCGTAGGTGCGGCTCGGGATCGAAGAGCCACTCCTTCTGCGCGATGTACTCCTTGAAGATGTCCGTCTGCAGCGTGCCGTCCAGTGTGGACAGATCGGCGCCCTGCCGTTCGGCCGCGACGAGGTACATGCAGAAGATCGGCACCGCCGGACCGGAGATGGTCATGCTCGTGGTAACGGCGGACAGGTCGATGCCCTCGAAGAGCACGTCCATGTCGGCGGCCGAGTCGATGGCGACGCCGCAGTGGCCGACTTCGCCGAGCGACTGGGGATCGTCGGAGTCTCGCCCCATCAGGGTCGGCATGTCGAACGCGACGGACAGGCCACCGCCGCCCGCCCCGAGGATCATCTTGTATCGCTCGTTGGTCTGCCGGGCGCTGCCGAACCCGGCGAACTGCCGGATGGTCCAGGTGCGCCCGCGGTAGCCGGTTGGGTACAGGCCGCGGGTGTACGGGTATTCGCCGGGCCAGCCGATCCGCTCGAAACCGGGCACGTCGGCGCCGGCCGGCGGGCCGTAGACGGGGTCGACGGTCGCGCCCGACAGGGTGGTGAAGTCGGCGTCACGCTTGCGGGCGGCGTCGTACCGGGCCTGCCAGCGGGCCCGGCCGGCAGCGATCTCCTCGGCGTCCATGACGCTATCTTAACGATCGCTAAGCCAGCCGCGCCCACCCACATCCATGATCAGGGCGTCCCTCAAGCAACCCAAACCGGAATTCGGGTCATTCACCGTCGTTGGCCGCCACGGCTCCTAGCTGGATCCCAAGGCGACTCGGGACGACTTGAGGGACGCCCTGATCACGAAGAAAGGCTCACTGGTAGTCAGCGGCGCGGGCCTCGTCGTCGCCGACCGGGCCGTTGTCTTCGACGTGCACGTCGTCGACCAGGATGTTGACCTCGGTGACGTCGAGGCCGAGCAGGTTTTCGATCGCGCTGATCACCTTGGCGCGCACCTTTTCGGTGACCGAGTGCAGGACGTACCCGTACTCGATGACAAGGGTGATGTTGACGACCGCGCTGCGGCCCTCCAGCCGGACCGACATGCCGCGGTCGGCGTCGTCGTCGGCCTCGCCGAGGCCGATGCGCTCCTTGACGCTCGCGAAGAAGCGGGCGACGTCGCCGCCCAGGTCGTAGACGCCCGGCACGTCGCGCGCGGCGATGCCGGCGATCTTTTCGACGACCTCGTCGGCGATCTTCGTGATGCCCCGCTCGGCGGCGAGCTCGGCGTTGTTGCGGAACCGTTCGACCACCTGCGAGGCCACCCGACCCGACGCGGCGGCGGCCCGCTCGACGGCGTCGCTGACCTGCTCGGTGACGGGGACAGGGACGGGCACGGGCTCCGGCACCACGTCGGTGACCGCTGGCTCTACGACATCCTGCTGCGCTACGTCTGTCATCAACAACTCCCCCTGATCGCTGGCAGGCCAACGGCCCGGAGCGTACCCGCCCGGTGCGACCTCGTCACCCCGCGCGGACCAGCTCGGCCTGCCCGTCGACGAGGTGAAGTTCCAGGTCACAGGCGGCCGCGGCCTCCGGATCGTGGGTAGCGAAGAGCACCGCAGCCCCACGCGCCGCTTCCTCGTGCAGCAGATCGAGTACCCGTTGCCGGTTGGCCGCGTCGAGCTCGCTGGTCACCTCGTCGGCGAGCAGCACGTCACCGGCGAGCGCCAGGCCCCGGGCGATCGCGGTGCGCTGCTGCTGGCCGCCGGACAGCTCCTCGACCAGCTGGTCCGTCTGCTGGGCGAGCCCGAGCCGTTCCAGGGACTCGGCGGTCAGCCGGCGGGCATCGGGCGGCGTGACGCCGGCGGCGATGAGCGCGACCTGCAGGTTTTCCCCGGCCGTCAGGATCGCGGCCAACCCGTTGTCTTGCGGCACCAGCACGACCTTGCGGGCCACGGCGTGGTCGCGGTCGCGCAGCGGCTCGCCGGCCACCTCCACCTTGCCGGCCGAGGGCCGCAGGATCCCGGCCATCGTCCACAGCAGGGTGGTCTTGCCCGCACCGGACGGACCGGTCACCGCGAGCACCTGCCCCGGCTCGACGGTCACGGACACGTCGCGCAGCACCGGCTCGCCGTCTCCATACGCAACGAAGACCCCATCGACGACCATGCGGGCGACCTTAGCCCATGTCGCGCAGGAGCGTGTCCGCCGCCGTGAACGGGTCGGTACTGCCGGCGGCCACCTCGGCGGCGAGCGCCGGAAGCGCGGTACCAGCGCGAAGCGAGCCCATGCGTGCGCGCAGGCGGCCCAGCGCGATCGCCTCGATCTCGGCGGCGGCCCGCGCCTCCCGACGGCGCCGCAGTTCGCCGCGCTCGACCAGCCACCCGCGGTGCTTGTCGATCGCCGCCACCACGTCGTCGATGCCCTCGCCGCGCGACGCGATCGCGCGCACGACCTGCGGTCGCCACTCGCCGGGACCGCGCTCGCCGAGCCCGATCATGCCCTGGATGTCGTGGTAGGTGGCGTCGGCGCCGTCGCGGTCGGCCTTGTTGACGACGAAGACGTCCGCGATTTCCAGGATCCCGGCCTTGACGGCCTGGATCGCGTCGCCCATGCCGGGTGCCAACAACACCACGGTGGTATCGGCCAACGACGCCACCTCGACCTCGGCCTGGCCGACACCGACGGTCTCGACGAGTACCACGTCGCAGCCGGCGCCTTCCAGCACGCGCACCGCCTGTGGGGTGGCGGCGGCGAGCCCGCCGAGGTGCCCGCGGCTCGACATGGAGCGGATGTAGACGCCGCTGTCGGTGGCGTGCTGCTGCATGCGGACCCGGTCGCCGAGGATCGCGCCGCCGGTGAACGGGCTCGACGGGTCGACGGCGAGCACGCCCACGCGGTGCCCCTGCGCGCGCAGCACCCGCACCAGCTCGGTCGTCGTGGTGGACTTGCCCACGCCGGGTGATCCGGTCAGCCCGATGACCTGCGCGTTTCCGGTGTGCGGCGCGAGGGCGGCGGCGATCTCCTGTACGAGTTCGTCACCGTTTTCGACGAGCGTGATCAGGCGCGCGACCGCGCGAGGATCACCCTCGCGCGCCGCGGCAACGAGTTCGGGTACATCCCGGCTCCGCCTCATGCGGTAATGATGAGGGCATCGCCCTGGCCACCGCCGCCGCACAGGGCCGCCGCGCCGGTGCCGCCGCCGCGCCGCTTGAGTTCCATGGCCAGCGACAGTACGAGACGCGCGCCCGACATGCCGATGGGGTGACCGAGCGCGATCGCGCCACCGTTGACGTTGACGATGTCGGCACTGACGCCGAGCTGGCGGGTCGACAGGATGCCGACCTGGGCGAACGCCTCGTTGATCTCGATGAGATCGAGGTCGGCGACCGTGAGACCCGCCTTGGTGAGCGCGTGCTCGATCGCGTTGGCGGGCTGGGCATGCAGGGAGTTGTCGGGGCCGGCCACGTTGCCGTGCGCGCGGATCTCGGCGAGCCAGCGGAGGCCCAGTTCCTCGGCCTTGGCCCTGCTCATCACGACGACCGCCGCGGCGCCGTCGGAGATAGGCGAGGAACTGCCCGCGGTGATCGTGCCGTCCTTGGTGAACGCCGGGCGCAGCTTGGCCAGCGACTCGGCCGTCGTGTCGGGCCGGATGCCTTCGTCGTCCGCCACCACGACCGGCTCGCCCCGGCGCTGCGGCACCTGGATGGGGGCGATCTCCTCGGCGAAGACGCCGTTCTTCTGCGCGGCGGCCGCACGCTGGTGGCTGGCCGCGGAGAACACATCCTGCTCCTCGCGGGAGATCCCGTGCTGGGCGCCGTGCCGCTCGGTGGACTCGCCCATCGAGCAGCAGTCCCAGACGTCGGTCAGGCCGTCGAGCGCCATGTGGTCCTTGATGACCACGTCGCCGTACTTGTAACCCTGCCGCTGCCCCACGAGCAGGTGCGGCGCGTTGGTCATCGACTCCATGCCACCGGCCACCACGATGTCGAACTCACCGGCCCGGATCAGCTGGTCGGCCAGCGCGATCGCATCGAGCCCGGAGAGGCAGACCTTGTTGATGGTCAAGGCCGGGACGCTCATCGGGATGCCCGCGTCGACGGCCGCCTGGCGGGCGGGGATCTGGCCGGCGCCCGCCTGGAGCACCTGCCCCATGATCACGTACTGGACCTGCTCGGGCGTAACGCCGGAACGTTCGAGCGCGGCCTTGATGGCGAAGCCGCCGAGCGCCGTCGCCGGAAAGTCCTTGAGGTTGCCGAGCAGCCGCCCCATCGGGGTACGCGCGCCGCTGACAATCACAGAACCCGACATGACGACCTCCCGCGCTACTTAACGATTACTTAGTGCAGACTAACGCTCATGGCCGACCACTCTTCTGCGGACTATGTCACAGGCATCGGACTGGTGCGCATCGATCACGTCGGGGTCGCAGTCGCGGATCTCGACAAGGCGATCGAGTTCTATGAACGCGTCTTCGGCATGCGCTGCGTCCACCAGGAAGTCAACGAGGAGCAGGGCGTACGCGAGGCGATGATGGCCGTCGGGCCGACCGAGGAGGGCGGGTGCGTGCAGTTGCTGGCACCCCTGTCCGCCGCCTCGACCATCGCCAAGTTCCTCGACCGGAGCGGTCCCGGTGTGCAGCAGGTCGCGTACACGGTGACCGATGTCGTCGCGGCGAGCGCGGCGCTGCGCGAGCGGGGCATGCGGATGCTGTACGACGAGCCGAAGCGGGGCACCGCGGGCTCGCTCGTCAACTTCGTGCACCCCAAGGACGCCGGCGGTGTGCTCGTGGAGCTGGTCGAACACTGACTGGATGCAGTTTTTCACAAACGGATACCGCACCCTAGCTACCGTTAAGTAACCTGACGCGATGCGGGACATCCTCGATGCGATCATGGCGGCTGAAGGGGCCAGCGACCCGGCGAAGGAGCTGGCCGCGGTGGCCGGGCTCGCGGTGCCGGAAAGCTACCGCGGGGTAGTGGTACGCGCCGACGAGGTCGAGGTGTTCGACGGCATGGCCACCCGGGAGAAGGACCCCCGAAAGTCGCTGCACGTGCAGGAGGTGCCGACCCCGGAACTGGGCCCGGGTGAGGCGCTGGTGGCGGTCATGGCGAGCGCGATCAACTACAACACCGTCTGGACGAGCATCTTCGAGCCGGTGTCCACGTTTTCGTTCCTGAAGAAGTACGGGAAGCTCTCCGACCTCACCCGCCGGCACGACCTGCCGTACCACGTCGTGGGCTCGGACGCCGCCGGCGTGGTGCTGCGCGTCGGTGCCGGCGTGACGAAGTGGAAGCCCGGCGACGAGGTGGTCGCGCACTGCCTCTCGGTCGAGCTGGAGGATCCCGCCGGGCACGACGACACGCTGCTCGACCCGCAACAGCGGATCTGGGGCTTCGAGACGAACTTCGGCGGGCTGGCGGAGCTGGCGGTCGTCAAGTCCAACCAGCTCATGCCCAAGCCGGCGCACCTGTCCTGGGAAGAGGCGGCCAGCCCCGGCCTCGTCAACTCCACCGCGTACCGGCAGCTCGTCTCGCACCACGGCGCCGCCATGAAGCAGGGCGACGTCGTACTGATCTGGGGCGCCTCCGGTGGCCTCGGCGGGTACGCCACCCAACTCGCCCTGCACGGCGGCGCGATACCGGTCTGCGTGGTGTCGTCGCCGGAGAAGGCGGAGCTGTGCCGGCGGATGGGCGCGGAGCTGGTCATCGACCGCACCGAATTCACCTTCTGGCAGGACGAGCAGACGCAGGACACCGGCGAGTGGCGGCGGTTCGGCGCGCGCATCCGCGAGCTGACCGGCGGCGAAGACCCCGACATCGTCTTCGAGCACCCCGGACGGGAGACGTTCGGCGCGAGCGTCTATGTCGCCAAGCGCGGTGGCACGGTCGTCACGTGCGCGTCGACCAGTGGCTTCATGCACCAGTTCGACAACCGGTACCTGTGGATGAACGTCAAGCGCATCATCGGCAGTCACTTCGCGAACTATCGCGAGGCCTGGGAGGCCAACCGCCTCATCGCGCTGGGCCGCATTCACCCGACGGTGTCACGCACCTACCCGTTGGAGCAGACCGGCCAGGCCGCTTACGAGGTACATCGCAACGCGCACCAGGGCAAAGTCGGCGTGCGCTGCCTCGCCCCGGTCGACGGTCTCGGTGTCCGCGATCGCGCACTCCGCGAAAGACACGAACCCGCCATCAACAGGTTCCGCGGTCACTGAGCGTCAGTCCCAAATTCATCCGAAAGGCTGGCGCCACCGGCGGATCAACCGGTTCGTTGGTGGCCCGCCCGCCGCCCGTTCTGATTACCGCGGGTACATATCGGCGCCTACCCACACAACTTGACCTTGACAATGGCGAGCGACATGCACCGTACGCTCTTGCGAAGTACCCCCGGCAGTCTGCGAGTATGTCCCAATGCCCCAGCAGCAACAGCAGTCCTCCCTTGCGTTCTTCGAGAACGCGAACTCCCAGCACGACTTCACCGTCGTCCTGCGGGGTTACGACCGTGGGCAGGTCGACGACTTCGTCGGCAGGCTCAGCGCCGCTCTGACCCAGTCGGAGCAGGCCCGTGGCGAGGCCGAGCAGCGCATGAACGACGCACAGCGTCGCCTGCGCCAGGCCGAGCAGCGCCTCAACTCCCTTGAGCAGAAGCTCACCGACACCAACAAGCAGCTCGAAGAGAACAACCGGCCGACCCTTTCGGGTCTCGGCACGCGGGTCGAGCAGATCCTGCGCCTCGCGGAGGAGCAGGCCAACGACCACCGGGGCGAGGCGAAGCGCGAGTCGGAGGGCATCCTTTCCGCCGCCCGCCTGGAGGCCCGCGAAATCACGGACAAGGCGCGCGCCGAGGCCGCGGCCATGAAGGCCACCGCCGAGCGCGAGGCCGGCAGCATCCGCACCGCCTCCGAGCGGGAGGCCGCTGAGGTACGCGTGCAGGCCCGCCGCGAGGCCGACACGCTGCGCGCCGACGCCGACCGCGAGACCAAGCAGCTTCGCGCCGTCACCGCGCACGAGGTCGCCGAGCTGAAGTCCACGGTGGAGCGCGAGGTCGCGACGCTGCGGGCGACCGCCGAGCGGGAGATCACCCAGCTCCGCGCCAAGGCCGCCCGGGAAGCCGAGGAGAAGCGCGCCGAGGCCACCAAGCTGCTGACCGACGCCCGCGACAAGCGCGACAAGGACCTTCAGGCCCTCGCCCTCGAGCTGGCCGAGCGTCGCGAGAAGTCCGAGCGCGAGGAGTCCGAGCGGCACGCCGCCCAGGTCGCCCAGACGCAGAAGCTTGTCGCCGAGGCCGAAGAGCGCGCCCGCGCCGCCGAAGACCGCGCCAAGGAAATCGAGCAGCGTGCCGAGGCGCGCCGCATCGAGTCCGAGCGCAACGCCACCGAGACGGTCGAAAAGGCCAAGGCGCTGTCCGAGAAGACGGTCAACGAGGCGCGCGCCGAGGCGCACCGCCTGGTCACCGAGGCCCGCACCGAGGCCGAGCTGACCACGCAGGCCGCGCGGCGCGAGGTCGACGACCTCACCCGCCAGAAGGACGCCGTCACGTCGCAGCTCGGCCAGATGCTGTCCGGCCTGGCCGGCATCGTGCCGACGGCGCCGCCGGCTGGCAAGTCCGAAAGCGCCAAGGCCGACAAGGACGAGGTACCGGCCAGCTCGTCGAGCTGACCGTCATTGGGGAAGGCTGAACTCGCGGGGCACATGCGACTGATGGCCGGTCGCACCGGGACACCGGTGCGACCGGCATCGGCATGCTCGGGGTCAGCACGCTCGGAACTCGACTCCCAGACTTCGGTCGATGTTCCGCCAAAAGGTGTGTATCCAGGCACTACTCAGCGAGCCGTGTGAGGATAAAGAACATGTCGCATGGCGGAGAACTCTTCGGACTTGGAGAACACGTCGCTTCCGAACCGACCTTTGAGTCGGCGATGCGGGGGTACGCCAAAGGCCAGGTCGACCGGTACGTCGCCCGCGCGGAGAGCGAAATAGCCACCCTCACCACCGAGCGTGAGCAGGCGTACGCGCAGATCCAACACCTCGGCGGCCAGATCGAGCAGCTGCAGGCCGAGATGCAGAACGTGCGGCGCCAGGCCGGCGGCATCGACCAGGTGTCGTTCCGTCACCTCGGCCGGCGCGTCGAGCAGATCCTCACCCTCGCCGAAGAGCAGGCCGAGGACATCCGCGCGAGCGCCAGCCAGGAGATCGCCGACCGTCGCGTCGAGGCTGAGCGGATCATCGCCGAGGCCAGGGCACAGGCGGCCGAGGCCGTCCGCGATTTCGAGATCGCGCTCGCGGCGCGCCGCACCGACGAGGAGAAGGCATTCGCGGAGCGCCAGGCCGCGGCCGATGCCGCTCTCGCCGCCGCACACGAAGACGCCGCTCGCATCCGTGCCGAGGCGCAGGCCGCGAAGATCGAGGCGCAGCAAGAGGTACAGCGGGCCACGGCGCACGCCAAGCAGATCGTCGACAAGGCGCAGGCCGAGACGAGTGCGTACGTGCAGTCGACCCGCTCGCAGGCGCAGCAGGAGCTGGCGCAGTGGCGGGCCAGCGTCGAGCAGGAGATCGCCGAGCGAAGGGCCGTCGCCGACCGCGAGCTGACCGAGCGTCGCGCCACCACCGAGCACGAGGTCAACCAGTGGCGTACGACCGTCGAGCAGGAGGTCACCGCCGCGCGCAGCGAGGCTGAGCGATACGCCGCCGAGGTCCGCGCGCAGGTGGAGCAGCAGGTCACCGCCCTGATCGAGGAGGCCGAGGAGCAGGCAGAGGCGACCCGCCGGCAGTCGGAGGAGCAGGCCGCCACCGCGCAGGGCCACCTCGCCGCGACGCAGCAGCACCTGGCGGCCACCCAGCAGGAGACGGCCGCGGCGGGTCAGCTGCTGGCGCAGGTACAGCAGCAGGTCGCCCAGGCTCAGCAGGCGCTTGCCGAGCTGCGCAAGCAGACGGTGGAGACGCGGCAGCAGGCCGACCAGTTCAAGCGGGGCCTCTCGGAGGTACAGCAGCAGCTCGCGACAGAGCGGAAGCGGCTCGCGGAGGTCCAGCGCACGGCGGAGGACGCCGAGCGGGAGGCCGTTGAGGCGCGTAACCAGGCCAAGCGGGCGGAGGAAGCCTCGGCCGCCGCGGAGTCCTCACCCGAGTCCGGTCCCGCCGCTGACGCGGACGCCGCGCCGAAGGAAGGGGCCCCGAAGGAGGGGGCGGCGAAGGACGCGATGCGCAAGATGGCCGGCGCCAAGCCGGGCAAGCCCGCGCCCCCCGCCGCGAAGGACGAGCCGCAGAAGGTCGGCGCCGAGGCCGACTGACCTCGGCGTGCCTGGAAGATACCCGCTACCCTGCCGTTGGCTGATCACACGGCGGGGAGGATCGTGCGGTGTCGGACGAAGAGCGGGCTGCTGTCGAGGGCGAGTCTGCGCCACATGCGTCGCCGGACCCTGAGCCCACTCCCGGGCCGGACGAGGCGCCGGTGCCAGCGTCGACCGGTCGGTTCGGCCGCCCGGGGCGGCCGCTGCGCCAGAGCCCGTTCCTGATCGGGTTCATCGGCGGCCTGGGCGCCCTGCTCGCGTACACGGCCTACCAGGCCATCCAGAACGCGGCCGGCGTCCTCATCCTGATCTTCGTCGCGCTCTTCCTCGCGATCGGCCTGAATCCGGCCGTCGATCGGCTGCGCCGCTTCGGGCTGCCTCGCGGCGCGGCCGTGGCCGCCGTGACGTTCGGCCTGCTGCTCCTGCTGTGTGGCGGGCTCTTCGCCCTGGTGCCGCCGGTGGTGACGCAGTCGACCGAGTTCGCCGACAAGCTGCCGCAGTACATCGAGGATCTCAAGAACAACGCGACGATCAACGATCTGAACGAGCGCTACGACGTCATCGACAAGGTGCAGAACGCGGTCAACGCCGACACCATCAGCGGAGCTTTGGGCGGCGTGCTCGGCGGCGCGCAGTTCCTCTTCGGCACCGTCTTCCGGGTGCTGACGGTGCTCGTGCTGACCATCTACTTCATGGCCGCGTTCGACCGCATCAAGGGCGCCGCCTACCAGCTCGTGCCGGCTTCCCGTCGGGAGCGCGTCGCGCTGATCACCGACGAGATCCTGAGCAAGGTCGGCGCGTACATGGTGGGCGCGATCGCCATCGCGGTGGTGGCGGGCGTCAGCACGTACATCTTCCTGATAATCGCCGGCGTCGCGTACCCGTTCGCGCTGGCGGTGGTGGTCGCGGTCTGCGACCTCATCCCGCAGATCGGCGCGACGATCGGCGCCGTCGTGGTGAGCATCGTCGGATTCGCGGAATCGCTGCCCGTCGGCATCGCCTGCGCCATCTTCTTCATCGTGTACCAGCAGGTGGAGAACTACCTGATCTACCCAAAGGTGATGCGCCGCTCGGTGGAGGTCAGCGACGTCGCCGCGATCGTCGCCGCGCTGCTCGGCGTGGCGCTCTTCGGGGTGATCGGCGCGCTGGTGGCCATCCCGGCAGTCGCGGCCGTCCAGTTGATCCTTCGCGAAGTGGTCGTGCCGCGCCAGCAGCAGCGCTAAGAGTGAGGCGCCATCGGGTGGTTGGGTAGAGGGTCCCCGGCCACCCGTCGCCACCCCGTGTCACGTTCCAGACACAGGAAACGCCCTGGCCTGCGCCGGTCAATAGTCTCTAGCAGTTCGCTGGGACCGGGAGGCATCGCTGTGCAGGCACATCAGTTTCGGCGGGACGCGGTAATCATCGGCGGGTGTGGCCGCGTCGGCCTACCGCTCGGCATCGCGCTCGCCTCTCGCGGGCTCACCGTGACGCTGTACGACATCAACGCCACCGCGGTCGACACCGTCAACGCCGGGGTGATGCCGTTCGCCGAGGAGGGCGCCGACCCGCTGCTCGCGGAGGTCACCGCCGCGGGCCGGCTCGTCGCCACCACAGACCCGGCGAGTGTGGGCAGCGCCGAACACCTGATCGTCGTCGTGGGTACGCCGGTCGACGAGCACCTCAACCCCGACCTCGGCGCCGTGCCGCGCGCGCTGGAGCAGTGCGTCGAGCACCTCGCACCCGGGCAGCTCGTGATCCTGCGCAGCACCGTGTATCCGGGTGTGACCGCCTTGACCGAGAAGTTGCTCTCCAGCAAGGGCTTGGCGGTCGACGTGGCGTTCTGCCCCGAGCGGATCGCCGAGGGCAAGGCGCTCACCGAACTCTTCGACCTCCCCCAGATCGTCGCCGCGCGCACCCCGGAGGTGACCGCGCGCGCCGAGAAGTTCTTCCGCAACCTGACGGATCAGATCGTGCCGTTGGAGCCGGAGGAGGCGGAGCTGGCGAAGCTGTTTACGAACACGTGGCGGTACATCAAGTTCGCGACGGCGAATCAGTTCTGGATGATGGCGAACGATTTCGGTCTGGATTTCGCGCGGATCCGGCATGCGATCACGTTCGACTATCCGCGGGCGGCGGATCTGCCGATGCCGGGGTTCGCGGCGGGGCCGTGTTTGTTCAAGGACACGATGCAGTTGGCGGCGTTCAACCGGAACAACTTCGTGTTGGGGCACTCGGCGATGCTCATCAACGAGGGTCTGCCGCTGTATCTGGTGTCGCGGCTCGAATCGCGTTTCGACCTGTCTTCGATGACTGTTGGCGTGCTGGGGATGGCGTTCAAGGGTGGCAGCGACGACCCTCGTGAGTCGTTGGCGTACAAGCTGCGCAAGATCCTGCTGCTGAAAGCGCGAGAAACACTGTGCACCGATCCGTACATCTCCGATGAGCGGTTCACGCCATTGGAGGAGGTGCTGGAGCGCGCCGACCTTCTGGTGATCGCCAGCCCGCACCCTGAGTACCGCGATCTCGACACCGAACGCCCCGTGATCGACATGTGGGGCATCACCCGGCAGGGCGTGCTGGTGTGACTGGGCTAATTGGCGCTCGCTCCGCGAGCGCGGGTCATGCGCCTTCTGTGCCTCCCTGTAACCGCCAGTCGCTCCGGTCGCTGCGCTCCCTTCGCTTCGTGGCGGCTGCGGGAGGCGGCGCATGACCCCGCGTGTCTCGATCGTCATCCCCGTCTACAACGAGGGTGAGGCGATCCTCCGGTGCGTCGACCGCATCCTGCGTGACGTGCTGCTGCCCAGCGAAATCCTGCTGGTGCACGACATGCCCGAAGACACCACCGTGCCGTACGCGGAGAAGCTCGCCACCGAAAACCCGCACGTGCGGCCGGTACTCAACACGTACGGGCGCGGGCCCGCCAACGCGATCCGCTTCGGCATCGACACCGCCTGCGCGCCGGTCACGGTCGTCACGATGGCCGACGGGTCCGACGACCCGCGCCAGATCGACGACCTCGCTCGGCTCGTCGAGCGCGGCGTGGTCGTGGCGGCCGCGTCGCGGTACATGCCGGGTGGGCAGCAGGTGGGCGGGCCGCGGCTGAAGCGGTTCCTGTCGCGGTGGGCGGGGCGCACGCTGCACTGGTTCGCCCGGGTGGGCACCCGCGACGCGACGAACAGCTTCAAGGCGTACGACACCGCGTTCGTGCGGGAAGTGGGGATCGAGTCGCGCACCGGGTTCGAGATCGGCCTGGAGCTGACCGCGAAAGCGACCCGCTTGCGCCGTCCGGTCGCCGAGATCCCGACGATCTGGCTGGATCGGCAGCTCGGCGAATCCAACTTCGACATGGGCCGGTTCATGCCCTCGTATCTGCGTTGGTACTTTTTCGCGTTTGGTCGCAGGCTGACTGTTTCGCAGGTCGCGGCAGACCCTGTCGTGGACTCGGTTGAGAAGGAGAGCAAGGTAAGTGGCTAAGGTCCTGGTTACCGGTTCGGCCGGGTTTATCGGCGGGTACGTGGTCGAGGAGTTGTTGGGCCGTGGCCATGAGGTGGTCGGGCTGGACAACTTTTCCAAGTACGGGCCGGTCTCGCACAGCTATGACTCGCACCCGCGCTATGACTTTGTCGAGGGTGACGCTCGCGACACCGAGTTGGTGACGAAGCTGCTCTCGGATTGTGATCACTTCATCGCGGGTGCGGCGATGATCGGTGGCATCTCGTACTTCCACGCGTACGCGTATGACTTGTTGGCGACGAATGAGCGGATCATGGCGGCGTCGTGTGATGCGGCGATCGCGGCGCACCGGGATGGCCGGTTGCAGAAGGTGACGTACATGTCGTCGTCGATGGTGTTCGAGTCGACGGAGCATTGGCCGTCGAAGGAGGGTGACGAGCGGAAGGTTCCGCCGC
>NZ_BSDI01000100.1 GCF_027923225.1 Phytohabitans aurantiacus | reverse complement strand
GACAAAAAATTTGCCAAAGGTTACACACAAACATTGGCACTGGCTTTCAAAGCACCCTGTTGAGTTCTCAAAGAACAAACACACACCAAACCACCGACCCCGGAACTCCGGGGCCCGCCCTTGGGGCAACTGCTCTATCTTACCTGCCGGACTTGGTTTGTCAAGCCGTATCTTTGGCCTAACTTCACTTCATCCGAACGTCCCTCCGCGCACGCACAGACCGATCACTCGATCAACGTTTCGAAGGGGGAACCAGCAGACCGGCCGCCGCGGCTTTCGCCGCATGCTCGCCCGGCTCCCTGCCGGCTTGACTACTTTACCCGGTCGGCTTCGCTTTGCCAAATCGGCTTCCGCACCGCCCGTTTGCGCTAGTTCTGGCCGCTCTGCCCGTGTTGGGCGAAGTGTCCGTACCCCGTGCGCAGAGAGAAAGTTACGCGGCCGCCGCCAGGAACGCAAATCAGCGTAGGTCGATTGCCTCGCTGGCGCCGTAGGGTGCAAAGCGTGGACCCCCGGTATCTCGCCGAAGACGCGCTCCTGGGCATGCTCTTCCCCTTCTGGCAGCTCGTCATCGCGGCCTTCGTCGTGGTGACCCTCGTGCTGTCGGTGAGGCGGCTCGCCCAGCGCGGCCGGTCGAGGATGATGACCGGGATGCTGATCAGCGGCGGCGTGGTGATCGGCCTTGCCGTGATCGGCACCCTGCTCAGCTAGACCTCCTGCCGTGCGGGTATCGAGACGGCGCTGATGCCGTTGTTCGTCTCAGCGCGGCGCCTGCCACCGCGGTGCCGACTGTCGAGAGTTGCTGTCCGCGCCATCACTGCCCCCCACCGTCGCCCCATCGAGGGGCGGGTGATGGCAGCGCGGTACCGCGCTGCTCGCGGTACCGCGAGCAGCGCCGGCAGCGCAGGAGCGCCGGCATTCGACCGCGTCGGCGAAGCCGCGGTAGTTGATGCTCGCCACACCGGGGCGCTCGGTGTCACCGTCTCGCGCTGGCCTACGACGCCCAGGACCGCGCGGTCGCCCGCTGCGATCAAGGGCAATCGCATGGATCAAGGGCAAACGCACGCGGAAAGCGATCCAACCACGTGCGTTCGCCCTTGATCGGCGCGGGCGGCGCGGCGACACGCCGTGCCACGCTCGCCGCGCGGCGCTCGCCCGTGGATCGGAGATCCAACCACGTGCATTCGCCCTTGATCGGCGCGGGCGGCGCGGCGACACGCCGTGCCACGCTCGCCGCGTGGCGCCGGCGCCGGGATCGGGGATCAACACGCGTGCGTTCGCCCTTGATCGGCGGACGAGGGCGCTGGCGCCACACGCGAAGCGGACGAGTCCCGGGCCGGCGGCGCACGGCCTGCCGGTCGGCGCGGTTAGAGGCGGCGGTTGGCCAGGCTGGGGAGTTCTTGGCGGATCGTGGCCAGGCGGTCGAGGTCGATGTCGGCCACCACCACACCCGTCGTGTCGGGGGCTTGGGCGAGCACCGTGCCCCACGGGTCGATGACCATGCTGCGACCGAAACAGGTACGCCCAGGGTCGTGGTCGCCGATCTGGCCGGCGGCCACCACGTAGCACTGGTTTTCGATCGCCCTCGCCCGCAGCAGCACCTCCCAGTGGTCGCGACCGGTGTGCATCATGAACGCGGCGGGCACGACCAGGACCTCAGCACGACCCTCGACCGCCAATCGCCGGTAGAGCTCAGGAAACCGCAGGTCGTAGCAGATCGACAGGCCCACCCGGGCCCCATCGATCTCCACCACGACCGGCTCCGTGCCGGGCGCGACGGTCTTGGACTCCTGGTAGGAGACCCGTCCGGGGATCTCCACGTCGTACAGGTGGATCTTCCGATATGTGGCTGCGAGCTCACCGTCACGATCGAAGACCAGCGATGTGTTGTAGGTGCGTTCGGCGTCGGGGCCGGCTTCGTGGAACGAGCCGGCCAGCACCCACATGCCCAGAGTGCGCGCCGCCGTCGCGAAGAACGCGGCAAACTCGCCGTCGACGGGCTCCGGTTTCGGCACGCCGGCCGCCGGCCCGAGGTAGTCGACATACTCGGGCAGGACTGCAAGATCGGCACCGGCTGCGGCGGCCTGCTTGAGCAGCTCACCAGCTGTCACCAGGTTGGTGGCGCGATTGTCGCGGGTGTTGAGCTGGCACACGGCTACGCGCATGCCCGCCAGCCTACGGCTCTACCGCCAGCCTCGCCTACGCTCGACGGCTCGCCGCTGGCAAGGCCACCGCCGCGCTGGCAAGATCGCACACGCCCCCAAGGCCGCCGCCCAGGCAAGGGCGCGCACACCGATCGGCCGCCTGTTGCTAGGTCGTTGTCAGGACGAGTGCGGTCGCCGCGAGCCCCAGTCCCGCGATCTGCAGCAGGCGTAGGCGCTCACGGTCGACGGCGAGCGCGAGCAGCACCGTACTGGCCGGATAGAGGGCGGCGATCGCGGCGACGATGCTGAGGTGTCCGCGGACAGCGGCCGCCAGGTATAGCGCGTTTGCGACGATGTCGAGCGTGCCGGCCACGACGGCCCAGGGCAGGACCGCGCGGGGCAGTCGCAGCGACGTTCTCGCGCGGGCGAGCAGCAGAAGCCCGATGGCGATCGAGCTGATCCGGCCGGCGGCGAGCGGCCACATGCCCGCTTCTTCCGTCGACTGGCCGAGTAGCGCGAAGAAGAGCCCGAAGAGCAGACCCGCGAGCAAGGAGATGCCGATCAGCCGCGGGGTCACCGCGCGGCGGTCGCCACCTGGGCCAAGGCTGACGAGCGCGATGGCTACGACGGCCAGTCCGGCTCCGCTGAGGGCGAGAGTGCCGGGGGTATGGTCGGTGAACAGCCCGGCCACGATTGGTACCACCGCTGCCGTCACCGCCGTTGCCGGAGCGACCACGGCCATGGCGCCGCTTGCGAGCGCCCGGTAGAGCAGCACGATGCCGCCGAAGCCGGCGACGCCGGCGCCGACGCCCCACGCGATGTCCGCGACCCGCGGGGTGCCGGGCACGATCAGCAGGCACGCGACGAGCGCCGGCAGGCAGAAGAGCTGCGAAGCGACAGTGACCACCAGCGGCTCGGCGCGCTGTGACGCCTTACCACCCGAAAAGTCGGCGGTGCCCCAGACCAGGGCGGACACGGCGGCGAGGACAATGGGGATCACTCTGAAGTCGTACCATAATGTTGACCGTGAAGGACACTCTATTGACCGACAATGTGGCGGCACTCACCGCGGCCGTAGCCGGGCATGTGCGTGCACTGCGTACCTCCCGGGGCTGGTCGCTCGACGAACTGGCCGGGCGGTCGGGCGTGAGCAAGGGCATGGTCGTGCAGATCGAGGGCGCCCGCACCAACCCGAGTGTCGGCACGCTGGCACGAATCGCGGACGCGTTCGGCGTGACGGTGGCCCGGCTGCTCGAGCCGTCCGAGGACCGCACGGTCCACATCTCGTCAGCCGGCGACGCGCCGCGGCTATGGCGGGGCGACGCCGGCGGGTTCGGTCGACTTTTGCGCGGGCTCAACTCGCCGAGCTTCACGGAGCTGTGGGAGTGGATCTTCGCGCCCGGTGACCGACACACCTCGGCTGAGCACGCGCCCGGCACACGGGAGCTGCTGCATGTGCTCGAAGGCGAGCTGATCACGACCGTGGACGGCGTCGACCACCTGGTCCGCACCGGACAGACGATCGACCTGCTCGCCGACCGACCGCACGGTTACCGAAACGAGGGCACCGCCCCAGCGCGGATCGTCATGGTCGTCGTGATGCCCCCCGGCGAATGGGACCGCCGGCAAGGCTAGGGCCTGTATCGACGTGGATCACCGGAGGCTCGCGCCGGCGGGCACGGGTCGCGAGGCCGGCCGACGCCGGAGACAAAGCCCGCCGCAGGGCGGGCCACCGGCGAGAGCAAAGCCCACCACAGGGCCGACCACCGCCGCAGAGCACGGTGGACGGAGCCCACCGCCGACGGGCCGCAGGACGACCACCGAGAGCGAACCCCGCCGCCGATCAAGGAAGATCGCATGGATCAAGGGCAAACGCACGCGGAAAAGAGATCCAACCACGTGCATTCGCCCTTGATCGACGCGGAGAGCCGGAAACGCGGAGAGCCGGAAACGCGGAGAGTGCGGGGCGCGGGAGCAAGGAGCGGAAGAGCGAGAGCTAGGCGGTTTTTTCCTCGCGGTGTTCGCGACGACGGCGGCCGGTGAACTCGCGCGGCACGATCGTCGGGTACACGTTTTCGAGGACGACCTCGCGGGTGATCAGTACACGGGCGGCGTCGGGGTTGCTCGGCACCTCGTACATCACGGAGAGCAGGACCTCTTCCATGATGGCGCGCAGACCACGTGCCCCGGTGCCCCGCAACATCGCCTGGTCGGCGATCGCCTCCAGGGAGGAGATGTCGAACTCCAGCTCCACCCCGTCGAGCTCGAACAGCCGCTGGTACTGCTTCACGTACGCGTTGCGCGGCTCGGTGAGGATCTTGATGAGCGCCTCACGGTCGAGGTTGCGCACCGTGGTGATCACGGGAAGCCGGCCGATGAACTCCGGGATCAGCCCGAACTTGAGCATGTCTTCCGGCATGACCTGGCTGAAGATGTCGTCGGTCGACCGCTCGGACACCGCCCGCAGGTGGGCGCCGAAGCCTAGGCCACCCCGCCCGGTGCGGGACTCGATGATCTGGTCGAGCCCAGCGAACGCGCCACCGCAGATGAACAGCACGTTGGTGGTGTCGATCTGGATGAACTCCTGGTGGGGGTGCTTGCGCCCGCCCTGCGGCGGCACGTTGGCCACCGTACCCTCAAGGATCTTGAGCAGGGCCTGCTGAACGCCCTCGCCGGAGACGTCGCGCGTGATCGACGGGTTTTCCGACTTGCGGGCGATCTTGTCGACCTCGTCGATGTAGATGATGCCCGTCTCGGCGCGCTTGATGTCGTAGTCAGCGGCCTGGATCAGTTTGAGCAGGATGTTTTCGACATCCTCGCCGACGTAGCCCGCCTCGGTGAGCGCCGTGGCGTCAGCGATCGCGAACGGCACGTTGAGCATGCGGGCGAGCGTTTGCGCCAGGTGGGTCTTGCCGCAACCCGTGGGACCGATGAGCAGGATGTTGGACTTCGCCAGCTCGACGGTCTCGCCACCGTTGCCCGGCGCGCCAGCCGCCTCGGCCTGGATGCGCTTGTAGTGGTTGTAGACCGCCACGGCTAGCGCCTTCTTGGCCTGGTCCTGCCCCACCACGTACTGGTCGAGGAACTGGCAGATCTCCATCGGCTTGGGAAGCTCTTCCCACTTCACCTCGCCGGACTCGGCCAGCTCTTCCTCGATGATCTCGTTACAGAGGTCGATGCACTCGTCGCAGATATAAACGCCTGGGCCCGCGATGAGCTTCTTGACCTGCTTCTGCGACTTACCGCAGAAAGAGCATTTGAGTAGGTCGCCACCGTCACCGATCCGTGCCACCTACGTTCTCCTAGCGCTCATCGGCCGGTGAGCCGGCCCCTGGCCTGAGGACGGTCATGCCCATTGATCTTGCGATCTTGCCACCGGCGATGTCGCCGGACGATCTGTGCACCTCGACGTTACCCGGTGCCGGAGGTTTCTCCGACCCCCAAAATGGGTGTGTCAGGAGCCAGCCAGTGTACTGCCTTCGAGCTGGCCCCTGACGCCCAAGCGGTCAGCTGCCGGCGCCAGCGCCGACGAGCCCCTTCTTTCGGCTGGCCAGGACGGTGTCGACCACGCCGTAGTCCTTCGCCTCAGCGGCCGTAAGGATCTTATCGCGGTCGATGTCCTTGCGAACCTTTTCGACGGGCTGGCCGGTGTGGCGCGCGTACAGCTCTTCGAGCTGGTTGCGCATCCGCATGATCTCGCGAGCCTGGATCTCGATGTCCGAGCCCTGGCCGTAGCCGCCCTCAGTGGCCGGCTGGTGCATGATCACGCGGGAGTGTGGCAACGCCATCCGCTTGCCGGGCGTACCGGCGGCGAGCAGCACCGACGCGGCGCTGGCGGCCTGGCCCAGGCACACCGTGACGATGTCGGGCCGGACGTACTGCATCGTGTCGTAGATCGCCGTCATGGCCGTGAACGAGCCACCGGGCGAGTTGATGTACATGGTGATGTCGCGGTCCGGGTCGGTGCCCTCGAGCGTCAGCAGCTGCGCCATCACGTCGTTGGCGGACGCGTCGTCGATCTGCACGCCGAGGAAGATGATCCGGTCCTCGAACATCTTGTTGTACGGGTTGGACTCCTTGACCCCGTACGACGTGCGCTCGACGAACGACGGAATGATGTACCGGTTGTAGACCTGGAGGCCAGCCGGAACCTGTAGCTCAGTCATCGTGCCTTCCTCAGCTCAAAGTGCCGGCGCCGGTCGGAACCTGGGCCGCTCCGGTGATCACGTGGTCGATGAAGCCGTAGTCCTTGGCCTCCTGCGCCGTGAACCAGCGGTCACGGTCGGAGTCGGCCTCGATCTGCGGCTGCGACTGCCCGGTGTGGTGCGCCACACGCTCCTGGAACATCCGCTTCGTGTACAGCATCTGCTCGGCCTGGATGGCGATGTCGGATGCCGTGCCGCCCATGCCACCCGACGGCTGGTGCATCATGATCCGCGCGTGCGGCAGGGCGTACCGCTTGCCACGGGTGCCGGCGCAGAGCAGGAGCTGGCCCATCGAGGCCGCCATGCCCATCGCGATCGTCGCCACGTCGTTGGTGACGTACTGCATCGTGTCGTAGATCGCCATGCCCGAGTACACCGAGCCGCCCGGCGAGTTGATGTAGAGGTTGATGTCACTCTCGGGGTCTTCCGCCGCGAGCAGCAGCAGCTGCGCGCAGATGCGGTTGGCGACCTGGTCGGTGACCTCGCTGCCCAGGAAGATGATGCGCTCCTTGAGCAACCGGTTGTAGACCGTGTCGTCCAGGTTGCCACTGAGCGCGTCGCCGCCCCGGGCGTCAACGGCCCGGATCGACGTCGCTGGGATGTGCAGATCGGTCATGGCAAGCCCTTCGCAATATGTCTCCGTACGACCGACCTTAACCACTGCTGGCAGGCTCGGCTTCCGCGTTCGCTGTCAGCGCACGCGGACGGCGTACCCGATCAGTGGTCGTGGTCGTGCTCGCCGGCGCCCTCCGCGCCGTCGCCGCGGAGCTCGTCGAGGCTGAGCTCGTTGCCGGCCTCGTCGCGGATCTTGACGCGCTCCATGACCACGGCGAGCGCCTTGCCCCGGCGGACGTCGCCGAAGACGGCACCCGCGGTGCCGGACCGGACGAGCTGGTCGTAGTACTGCTGCGGCTGCACGCCGGCCCGCTGCGCCCGGTGGACGATCTCGTGGCCGAACTCGTCGTCGCTGACCTGCACGTCTTCGGCGTCGGCCAGCGAGTCGAGCAGCAGCTGGATCCGGACGCCTTCGGTGGCCGCCTCGGTCAGCTCCTCGTCGACCTGCTCCTCGGTCTTCTCCTCGGCGGCCAGGTACTCCTCCAGGGAGGCGCCGATCCGCTCGAGCTGGTCGACCATCGCCTGCTTGCGGTGCTCGACCTCTTCCTTGACGACGCCCTCCGGCGCCGGCACGTCGGCGGCCTTGACCAGCTCGGCGAGCGCCTTGTCACGGGCGGCGTAGAGCTGCTCGACCTTCTTCACCCGGGTGATCCGGGCCTTGAGGTCTTCGCGCAGCTCGTCGAGCGTGTCGAACTCGCTCGCCATCTGGGCGAACTCGTCGTTGAGCTCGGGGAGCTGCTTCTCCTTGACCGTGCGCACGGTCACCGACACGTCGGCGTCGCGCCCGGCGAAGTCGCCGCCCACCAGCTGCGTGACGAAGGTAGCCGAGTCGTTGGCGGACATGCCCACCAGCACGTCGTCGAGGCCCGGCAGGAGCTGCTTGCTGCCCACCTCGTGCGAGATGTTGGTGGCCGAGCCACCCGGCACCTCTTCGCCGTCGACGGTCGCGGCCAGGTCGACCTGGACGTAGTCACCGACCTGGGCGGCCCGCTCGGCGGTCTTCAGGGTGGCGAAGCGCTCGCGCAGGCCACTGATCTGCTCGTCGACCTCGCCGTCACCGATCTGGAGCTCGTCGACCGTGATCTCGATCGCGGACAGGTCGGGCAGCGTGATCTCGGGCCGTACGTCGATCTCGGCGGTGAAGACCAGCGGCTCACCGTCTTTGAGCTCGGGGAACGTCTCCAGCTCCGGACGGCCGAGCATCTTGACGTCGTGCTCGCGGACCGCGGCGAGGATCTGCGCCGGGATGGCTTCCTGGGCCGCCTCGTTCAGCACGGCGGCGCGGCCGACACGCGCGTCGATGACGGCGGCCGGCACCTTGCCCTTACGGAAGCCCGGCACCTGAACCTGGGCGGCGATGTCCCGGTACGCCTTCTTGACGCTCGGCTCAAGCTCGACGAACGGCACCTCGATGGCGAGCCGCACCCGGGTCGGGCTCAAGGTCTCGACGGTGCTCTTCACAGGCGTACTCCTCGATGGATCACATGGCTTTTGAACGCACGGGGCCATTGGGAGTCAACCATAGCCGGCCGGCCACGCTCACACCTGGTCACGGGAACGCGGCGACCTGCGCAAACGCGTCGACCACGCGACGGGCCCGCGGCACGCGGTTTGCGCAATTGCGCACCCTGAGATCACGGAAGGGTAACCGCGCCGGGAGGTGGACCCGCTTCGTGGTTCGCTGCGCGTCATGGGGAGGGCTGGTTTGCGTGATGCACCTTCGTTGTCGGTCTGGGGCCTCTCGGTGGACGCGGATCTCATGTACCGCTGCATGTTGATGTTCGGGTCTCAGACGTCCAGGCAGTTGGAGCGCGGGCTGGGCCTCTCGCGGCACCGGGTCGCCCGGGGCCTGGACGAACTGCACGCCGCTGGTGCTGTCGACCGGCGACCCACCCACTGGGCGCCCGTGGAGCCCGACGGCTTGATCTCCTCGCTGCGAAGACAGCGGCGCTCCCGACACTCGGCGCCCATCCGCGACGCCCTGCCCCAACCGGTACCTCTCGACGACGGCGTGCGGCACCTCCCCAGCCGGGCCCTGACCCGTGCGCGGCTGGCCGAGCTGGTCGGCGCCGTCCGGCACGAGCACCTGGCGATGCAGCCCGAACGCGCGTACGACGCCGAATCGGCCCGCCCGGCGGTGCCGATGGACCGCGCGCTGCTGACCCGGGGCGTGCGAATGCGGGTCCTGGGTGCCCAGCCAGCGGACGGCGGAGATCCACTGGCCGCCTACGGCCGCCAGGCCGAGGACCTCACCCCGGACTACCGCGAGGCCCCCGAGGTACCGGTGAAGTTGATCGTCATGGACCGCCGGATCGCCTTCCTCCCGGTAAGCCCCGACGACCTCGACCGCGGCTACCTGGAGATCACCCAGGAGGCTGTCGTGTCCGCGTTCGTCGCCCTGTTCGAACGGCGCTGGGAGGCCGCCGAAACCCGCCAGGAGCAACCCATGCCGCGAATCTCGCTCACCGCACGCGAACGCACGCTTCTCGGCCTGCTGGCTCAGGGGTACACGGACGCGGGCGCCGCCGACACGATGCGAATCAGCCGCCGGACCGTATCGAACACGCTGCGTTATCTCATGGATCGGCTGGGCGTCGACAACCGCTTCCAACTGGGCCTCGCGATAGGTTCGCTCGGCGTCGTAACGTCGACAGGCCCGGCGCCGGCAGGCGAGGAGGCGTGATGCGAGCCCGCCTGTTGTTCGCCGCGGTGGCCGCGCTCACGGCGGCCGCGTTCCCCGGTGCGGCGGCGGCCGCGACGGCCCCGTGGATCACGGTGAGATGCGCGACCGGCGCGATGACCGCCAAGTACACCCCCGGTGGAACCGTCACCGTGTCCGGCTGGATCCAGCCATGCCCGACGGCCATCGACCTCCCCACCCGGTTCGCGGTCGCCTATTACGGCGAGAAGGCGGCCGGAACGGGAGAGCTCCTGCCCTACACCGGCGGGCTGACCGCGCCGACGGAATTCACACGTTCCTTCGACGCCGCTCAGCTGAGCGAGCCGCTCCGCGCCGTCTGCCTGGTCTACTCACCCCGCCCAACCGGCCGGATAGCCTGCGTGCGCGTGGACCCCGCCGACGAGTCGGAGCTCCCACAGATCACGCCGATCCCCACTGATGATCTCTTGACGACCCGCCCGCTGGACGACCCGGTGCGCGACCATTTCTGCGGCACCTGCGTGTAGCGCGGAGGGTGAGGCTGCGGGAGCAGCGGCATGGAGCACGGCGGGCATCGCGGTAGCCCGGCATATATAGATCTTCTAGACGATCAGGCGCCCTTCACGATGTGAAGGGCGCCTGACTAGTGTCGGGGTGGCGGGATTTGAACCCACGGCCCCTCGCTCCCAAAGCGAGTGCGCTACCAAGCTGCGCCACACCCCGTAGCCGTGAGCAGTGTATGCCGTCCCTCCCACCCGCCGTTGCCCGGCCGGCGTGTGGGGGCATACCGGGACGCGAAGACGGTCGGGCACCCAGTACGCTAGGGACCGCACCCCGGATGGTCGGGGCGCACGCGGGCGTAGCTCAATGGCAGAGCTTCAGTCTTCCAAACTGACGGTGCGAGTTCGATTCTCGTCGCCCGCTCTTCTCGCTCCGGCCCAGGTCAGCGGCCCTCCCGTCCGACCTGGGCCGCCGTTTTGCCCTAGATGATCTTTTTCGCGAGACAGACATGGGCTACCGCGACGTCCGCCGCGGTCCCGACCGCTGCTCCCGCGGCCTCACCCTCCGCGGCGCAAGCCCCAACCCCATACCGGCTCAGCCGACGTGAGCGGAATCTGTTTCCGGTCCGCCGCCATCCGCACGCTCTTGATCAGCCAGGCAGGCGGACACCGGCCGCATCGAGCGCGGCGCCCCAGGGAAACGATGCGATCCGGCCGTCCCCGGTCGCTGGTGGATGCGGCAGCCACTCACCCGGTCCGAACAGGACCCGCACACCCTCCGTCCGCAACGACTCCACCGCCTCCACGAACGGCTTCCGCCCCGCCAGCGCGGAGTTCACGAACGGCAGGACCACGACCGGAACGCCCCGCCCGATCGCCTCACCCAGAATGCTCAGCGCGTACGTATCACCCACGCCCAGCGCCAGCTTGCACACCGTGTTGAACGTCGCCGGCGCGACCACGAACGCGTCAGCATCCGACGGCGAACGGCCCCGATCCTCGGTCGGCTTCCGATGCTCACTACGCACCGGACGGCCGGTCACGGCTTCCAGCTTGGGCGCGTCGAGGAACGGCAACGCGGCCGGCGTGGCGACCACATCCACCTTCCAGCCTCGCTCCAGTGCCAGCTCGACCAGCCGGTAAGCCTCACCGGCCGGGCCGGCGGCGCACACGACAATGGTCAGGAATTGAGCAGGCGGCTGTTCCGTCACCGCTCCACTGTGCCGCACCGGCTAGCCGTCGGTAGCCCGCAGCCATCCTCGGCGGAGGTGAGCTGCGGCATGAGTCGCTCATACTCCGCGCGTGTTCCGATCGCCGGACGGTGCTCGGGGTGGGCGACGTAGTAACGGATGGCCGCGGTGATGAATCCGGGGTCGACGTCTTGGGTACGCAGTGAGCGCCGATACACGGGCAGGCCGTGCCGGCGCACCAGGTCGGGCCGGCCGAACCTCAGCCGCACGCTGATGGCGCCGGGAGACGGCGGCAGGGTCGGGACTGTCGGCGAGGCGTCCCACGGGATTACGAGCCAGCCCGTGAAGCCGTGCTGCCACAGGCCGTCCGGTCGGAGCTGCACCCCTTGATCGCGCCACACGAGGACGACGTGCAAGAGGGTGGCAGCCGCCAGACTCCATGCCAGTAGCTGATCCAGGAACGCGTTCGGCTCCCCGTATCGGATGGCAATGCCGGTCATGGCGGTACCCAGGGTGAGAAGCGCGAGCGCCATGATCAGGGACGCCGGTTGCGGTGAGGCGCTGAACGCCGGCAGTCCGGGTTGAATCACAAAGGCCGCCGGGCGCCTCCGGATCGTCGCGGCGAGGCCGAGCGCCAGCAGCGATAGGCAGATCGCCGCCAGCGCCGGAAACGCGCGCCGCCCCAGCGACGGCGCCCAAGCGTGGACGAGTAGGTAGCTAGCGGACAGGACCACGCCGACGGCCAGGATGGCTCGGCGCTGCCGACCCGCGAAGGCGAGAAACCCTGCAATCACGGGGGCAGGATACGGCGTGGATCAAGGGCGAGCGTGTAAACGTTCGCCCTTGATCGGCCGAGACGTCGTACTGTCAGAGCCTTCCGTAGCCGGCGCCGGCGCGTACCGAGGAGGGCACGCTGGACGCGCTGTCGGCGGTGTAGTTGTAGTAGGTGCGCGGCTCGGCGACCGTGCCCGCCGCCTCGCAGGTACCGGAATTGACGAAGACATTGTTGCGGTGCACCAGCCGGCCGGGGCCGCTGTCGGCGTACCCGCTCGCGGAGAAGCACGGGAACGGCACGTTTTCGAAGTAGTTGCTTTCGACGAGCGCGCCGGCCTGCTGCACGGAGGCGACACCGTACAGCTCGTTGTTCAGGAAGTAGTTGTTGAACACGTGTACCGGCTCGCCGAAACGGATGCGCGGGTGCCGCTGCCGGCTGTTGTCGAAGAAGTTGTGGTGGATGGTCACCTTCAGGTGCCCCACATCCGTCGATGAGGCACCGTCTGAGTGGCTGATCAGCATGCTCTTGTCGGAGTGGTCGAAGTGGTTCCACGACGCGGTGACGTAGTCGGCTCCCCGGACGATGTCGATCGAACCGTCGACGGCGCCCCGGAAGGTGTTGTGGTCGATCCAGATGTGGTGCGACTCCTGACCCACGTTGACGGCGTCGTCTTCGGCGTTGGTGAAGAGCAGGTTCCGCACGATCACGTTGTACGACCGGTAGAAATCTAGGCCGCCGCCATTGATGTGCCCGCTGGTCCCGACGCCGATGATTGTCTTGTTTGGACGGACGCCCTGCTTGCTCGTAATGTTGATTTGCCCCTGCACGCGGATGATCAGCGCCTCGGTGCTGTCGATGTACTCCAGGAAGTCTGTCGCGTTGGTCGCGGTGACTGTGCGGCCGCCCGCACCGCCGGTGGTGCCGTTGAGACCGAGCGCGTTGACACCAGCGAAGCCGATTGGTCCGCCGGTGGGCACCGGCGGGGCGCTGGTGGGAGGAGGCGTCGTCGTCGCGGGCGGCGTGGTGGGTGTGGTGGCCGTTGTCTCCACTGTCACGTCGTCGAAGTCGGCCGACGCGTAGTACGTCGCGACGCCGATGCCGCCGGCGGCGTATGCGGTGTCGGTCGCGGTCAGCGTCGAACCGCCATTGACCGTACTGCGCAGCGTCGAGCCGGACACCTGCAAGGAGAGCGTGTACGTGGTGCCGGCCGACACCGTCACGCTGGTCGACGCCAGCGTCGTCGCTGAGCCGTTGACCAGTTTCTTCAGCTCGACGGTGTTGTTTGAACGCAGGGCCACGTAGTAGTAGCTCGTCGCCGACTGGGCACGGGCCGCCAGCGCGACGAACCGGTTGGTGCCGTTGAACGCGGTTGGACGTACCCGAGTGCTGACTGTGTAATCAGTCCAGCTCGCGCTCCCGGCGCGAGACCGGGCGTCGCTGCTCGTGCCGGACTGGCGCAGCACCCGCGAGGTATCGGCGGCGACGGACCAGGTGCCGCCGCTGGCGGTCCAGCCGGCGCTGTCTCCGTCTTCGAAGTTGTCCGTGAAGATGGTGGCGGCTTGGGCGCCGCCGGCGAAGCCGACGAGCGCCGCCGTGAGCGCGGCGGTCAGCGCCGCCGCAAGGCCCGCGACAAAAGCTTTGCGTGTACTGGTCATCGTGGCGGCTCCTCAGATCTTCCCGACGCCCGCACCGGCGGGTACGACGGTCGGGACAGTGGACGCGGGTCCGGCGGTGTAGGCGTAGTAGGTGCGCGGGTCCGTGACGGTGCCGCGGGTTTCGATGGCGTGGTTGCAGGCGATGAGAATGTTGTCGCGTTGCACCATCCGGCCGAGCGGCCCGCTGAAGTCGACGCGGCCCGGGTTGTTGACGCTGTAGAAGTAGTTGCCTTCGACGAACAGCCCGGACTCGTTTGTGGACGCGATACCGTAGCTGTTGTCGTAGTAGTAATTGTTGAAGACGTGCACCAGCGACGAGAACCGCACGCGCGGGTTGCGCTGGTCCGAGGTGTCAAAGAAGTTGTGGTGGTACGTCACGCGCAGGCGGCCACTGTCCTGGGCGCCGTTGTCGTCATCGTGGCCGACGAGCGTAGTCTTGTCGTGATCGTGGAAACGGTTCCACGACACCGTCACGTAGTCTGAGCCTCGCTTGATGTCGATCGCACCATCGTCTCCATTAGACAGATCATTGTGGTCGATCCAGATGTGGTGCGAAAACATCTGCACGTTGATGAGATCGTCGGTGGCACCGGTGATCGATAGGTTGCGGATAATGATGTTGTGCACGGCGTTGGCGGGTGGCGTCGTGACATCATCATTGACAGGCACTCCGATGTTCAGCCCGCCGCCGACGAGTGCGGCGGTGGCTCCGAGGCCGACAATCGTCTTGTCCGAGGTCACGTTGTGCATGCCGTCGGTGTTGCCGGTGGGCAGCGTGATCCGGCCGGAGACCTGGATAACGTAAGGGCCGGGACGCGCGATGTAGTCCAGAAACTGCGCGGTTGTCGTCACCGTGACGGTGGGACCGCCGGCGCCTCCGGTAGTGCCGTTCTGGCCGAGCGCGTTGACGGTGGCGAAGCCGACCGGACCGTCGGCGGCGAGCGCGGTGTCGGGCCAGCCGACCAGAGCACCGGTCACCAGCACGGCGGCAGCGAGACTTCTTCTGAGCATGCGGGGCCTGCCCTTCCTAACTGCGTCCACAGTCGAGGTGGCAGACCCCCGGATACGCTGGAAAGCGCTTTCCCCAGCCTAGCGGGCACTTAAACAGAAGTCAATCAATGCCCGCCGGACCTCACCGTGCCCTCCCCGTGCCCTCCGCGCGCCCTCTGCGCCTCCGTCGCACGATCCGCGCCCTCTTCCGTCGATCAAGGGCGATTGCACGTGGTTGGATCTCTTTTCCACGTGCAATCGCCCTTGATCCATGCACATCTCCTTGATCAAGGCCGTGAGTCGCGCGTAGCGGCCGCTGCGTGGCCGATCACCGCGCCCGGCGGGCGCCGCCAAGCCCTCAAGCCAGCCGAATTGCCCCATTCGCACCGCAACCCGCGCTGCGAAACGACGACCTTGATCCGCGCCGCCGAGTCCGGCGCGGGTCCAGCTCCCCACGACCGCATGAATCGATGACCGGCGGGCCCGGAGAGCGGTCTGGCTTATCCCGACGGCGCCGGCTCCTTTGACTGCCACAGGGCGAGCGCACGCGATCAAGGCCAATCGCATCGATCAAGGGCGAATGCACGCGGAAATGCGATCCAACCACGTGCATTCGCCCTTGATCGACGGAAAGGGGGCCGGGCGCGCGCGGAGCGGCGCCCATACGGGCCGCGCAAAGCGGTCCCGCGAAGCGGCGCCCGTGCGGCGCGGGGCCGCGGCGGAGCGGGTGCTTCGCCGCGGACCGTAGCCGCGTGCTCAGGAAGCCGGTTCGCCCGATGGGACGGCCAGTTGGGTGCCCAACGACACCGGAGTGCCGAAGTTCGGCGTGCCATCCGCGTTCCACGTGAACTTCTGCGCCCGCGTCGACCGGTTCATGTCACACCCACCCGACGCCGACGAGTTCGCGTGATACACGATCCAGTCCTCCGTGCCATCCGGAGACTTGAAGAACCCGTTATGCCCCGGACCATACACACCATTCGCGTTCGAACGCTGGAACACCGGATTCGGGAACTTCCGCCACGACGCAGAATTCAACGGATCCCCACTCACATACTCCAACATCCCCAACTTGTAATCCGGCGTCGAACAATGCGAAGCCGAGTACACGATGAACGTGCGCCCAT
>NZ_BSDI01000099.1 GCF_027923225.1 Phytohabitans aurantiacus | reverse complement strand
TCAGACAGTCCGAAACCTAGGCCAGGCAACGGCGTGCCCCAATCACCAACCCGACCCCAACCCACACATCGGGGCGAAGAGCCGAAT
Organism: Phytohabitans aurantiacus; assembly: GCF_027923225.1. GTDB lineage: Bacteria > Actinomycetota > Actinomycetes > Mycobacteriales > Micromonosporaceae > Phytohabitans > Phytohabitans aurantiacus. Next base: position 16,550 of record NZ_BSDI01000099.1, on the reverse strand, counting down.
GCACGTGGTTGGATCTCTTTTCCGCGTGCGTTCGCCCTTGATCGCGCGAAATGCCCTTGATCGCCGCGATCAGCTCAGCGCCGTCGTGCGGAGGCGCTCCACCTCCGCGTACGCGTCGGCGGGCAGCGGCCCATACGCCAGCGCCCCCGCGTTCTCCTCCACCTGGGCCACCGTCCGGCAGCCAGGGATCGGCACGGTACGCCCACTGCGCGCCCACAGGTATCCCAGCGCGCCCTGCACCAGCGTCCGCCCGTCCGCCGTCAACGCGTCGCGCAGCGCCGCCACCCGCGCCAGCCACTCCGGTGCCGGCCGGCCGTCACGGAAGAAGCTCAACCACTGCGGCGCGATCCCCCGCACGTCGTCCGGGCCGAGCGTCGACGACTCCGTGTACTTCCCGGTCAGCAGCCCCATCGCGAGCGGCCCCCGGTTGATGCTCGCGAGGTCGAACTTCTCGCACACGTCCAGTACGGCTTGCGAGTCCTCCAGTACCGAAAACGCGTGCTGCACAGACGTCGCGTGCGTGCCGGCGGTCGCGAACGCCGTGGCCCGGTCGGCGAGGTCCGTACTCCAGCCGTACGCGCGGATCTTGCCCGCCGCGACCAGCTCCTCCAGCGTGTGGACCAGCTCCAGCCCTTGGGCGATCGGCAGATCGCCCAAGTGCAGCTGGTACAGGTCGATCCGGTCGGTGCCCAGCCGCCGCAACGAGCCCTCGACAGCCTTGGTGAGATAGCCGGGCGACGCGTCGGTGCCGGTCGCCTGCCGCGTGGCGGGGTCGAACGTGTTGCCCCACTTTGTCGCGATCACCACCTCGTCGCGGACCGTCCGCAGCGCCCGCCCGACGACCTCCTCGCTGTGCCCGGTGCCGTACACGTCAGCCGTGTCGAAGAACGTCACGCCCAGCTCCACCGCCCGCCGCAACGCCCGCGCCGACTCCTCGTCGTCGACCTCACCCCAGCCGAGCGGCTGCTCGTCCCTCCAGAACGGCCCACCGATGGCCCAGCACCCGAACCCGAGGTCACTCACCTCGATGCCACTACGCCCAAGCGTCCTCATGCGGGCCAGCGTTCCAGTTAGAGCACACTCAAAGTCAACCCCACGTGCGCGTCCGGCGGCCGCTCGGCCGTGAACGTTGAGCGCAGCTCCGCCACATCGCGGCGATCTTGAACATGCGTTCGCCTTCGCTCCCGCCTACTCCATCCCGGCGTCGCGTCCCCGCTCCGCGGACGGCACCCTTGGCCCACGGCGCATGTACGCGCGAACCGACCTGACCGTGGCCGCGTCGGGCACCGAAGCCTGCGCACCTCCGCCGATCAAGGGCATTCGCATCGATCAAGGGTGAACGCACGCGGAAAAGCGATCGAACCGCGTGCATTCGCCCTTGATCGGCGAAAAGGTCCGCGCGCGCCGGGCGCGGGCGGCGCGGCACTGCGCGGGGGGCGAGCGCGGGCCGTGTGGGTATGTGGCCCGGGTTAGGCGTCTGCCGGCCAGGCTGCTGTTATCAGGTCGCGGGTATCGGTCAGGAGCTGCGGGAGAACCTTGGTCTGGCCGACCACGGGCATGAAGTTGCTGTCGCCGCCCCACCTCGGCACCACGTGCTGGTGGAGGTGGGCGGCGATGCCCGCACCGGCGACCGACCCCTGGTTCATGCCGATGTTGAAGCCGTGCGCCCCGCTCACCGACCGGATCACCCGCATCGCGGTCTGGGTGAAGTGAGCCAGCTCAGCCGTCTCGTCGGTGTCGAGGTCGGTGTAGTCGGGCACGTGCCGGTACGGGCAGACGAGCAGGTGGCCCGGGTTGTACGGGTACAGGTTGAGGACCGCGTAGACCAGCTTGCCGCGGGCGACCACAAGGCTGCCCTCGGTCATGCCGGGCGCGACGCAGAACGGGCAGCCGGGCGGCTGGTCCTTGCCGGCGATGTACGTCATCCGGTGTGGCGTCCACAGCCGCTCCAACCCATCCGTCACACCCCGATCCTAGGGTGCCGTTCGTCCGTCGGGGCCGCGCCCGGCCCCGACGGACGGTGGCGCTACTGGCCCGCGCTCACGGTCACGCCGGTGCCGACCGAGCGGGCGGTGCCCATGCCCGCCACCAGGTTGCCGGTGGAGGCGACGGTGATCGCCGTGCCCGCACCCAGCGCGTATCGCAGCCCCGTCTCCCGGGCGGTGCCCCGGCCGACGAGCGCGTTTCCGGTCACCGCCGCGTACGAGGTGCCGGCACTGTGCCCCTCCACGGCAAGGTACACATAGGACGCCGGGGGCAGTGTCCCGTACAGATAATTGATTTTGTTGCCGACGAACGTGGCCGGCGTGCCGGGCTGCAGCGTGCAGCGGATTCCAAAGTAGACGGACCCGGCTGTGCCCTGCAGGCCGAAGTCTTCGATGTAGTTGTCGTGGATGCCCGCGTTGTAGCAGCGCCGGGCGTCGATGGCGTGCGCCTGCGACTCGTACACGTGCAGGTCGCGCACCTGCCACCCGGCCGCGTTGTCGAGGTCTACGCCGCTGCCGCCGCTCTTGGAGATCCAGCTGCGCTCCAGTACCCAGTCGGTGATGTGATTGTCGGGGTCGACCACCCGGATGCCGGCGCCGCCGCTGTTCTCGATGAACGAGTCCGCGATCACGCCGTTGACGCTGTTGTTGCGCTCCGCCAGCCTGGTGCCGTCGCTGGACAGGCTGGTCAGCCGGATGCCGTCGCTCGGGGTGTGCTGGACCCGTACGTCGTACACGCGGCTGTCCCACGTGCGCAGCATGAGGCCGACCGTGCCAGTGTTGGCCGCGCGGTTGCCGTCGAGGGTGAGATGCTCGATCCGGATGCCCCCGGAGACCCAGGTCTCGTTGTCGACCCAGGTCTCGGTGGCCAGCAACGCGGGCAGGTTGCGGCCGTCGGCTTGGCGCAGCACGGTACCGCCGCCGCCGTCCGCGTCGCCGCGCGCGTCACCGCGGTAGGTGCGCTCGTCGAGCAGCTTGATCGTGGTGGTGATCAGGCAGCGGCCGGTGATGACGACCTCGTCGCCGGGGTTGGAGGTATTGATCGCGTTCTGGATGGTGGCCGCGTCGCCGACCCCGCCCACGCAGGTCGCGTCGCGCCGGGCGGCCTGGGCCGCCGGCACGTCGCCCACGAGAACCGTCATGCCAGCGACCGCGAGAAGGGCGCCGGCCACGCCGAGGATGCGCTTCGATCTGGTCATAGGCGCAGGATTCCGGCGCACGCCACCGCGCGCCCACCGCGCCGCCACCGTGCCACGCCGCCCCACCACCGCGCCGCCCCACCACGCCGCGCACCGTGCCGCCCCACCACCGCGCCGCCCCACCACGCCGCGCACCGTGCCGCCCCACCACCGCGCCGCCCCGCCGCTCGCAAGCGGCGCCGATCAAGGGAGATCGCATGGATCAAGGGCAAATACACGCGGAAAAGAGATCAAACCACGTGCATTCGCCCTTGATCGACGAGAAGAGGCGCAGCGCGCGGCGCGCAGGCGCAGCGCGCGGCGCGCAGGCGCAGCGCGCGGCGCGCAGGCGCCGCGGCGAAAAGCGTGCGCGGAGCTAGGGCGCGGATGGGCCCGCGTTGGTGCGGGAGCGGACGACGTTGACCACGTGCGCCACGGCCTCTTCGAGCGGTACGCCGTTGCGCTGCGCCCCGTCCCGGTACCGGAACGACACCGTGCCCGCCTCGACATCCGCGTCGCCCGCGATCGCCATGAACGGGATCTTCTGCTGCTGCGCCGTCCGGATCTTCTTCTGCATCCGGTCGTCGGAGGCGTCCACTTCGGCCCGAATGCCGGCCTCACGCAGAGAAGAGACGAAATCAGCCAGGTAGGAAGCGTGGTCGTCGCGGATCGGGATACCCACCACCTGCACGGGCGCCAGCCACGCCGGGAACGCCCCCGCGTAGTGCTCGGTCAGGATGCCGAAGAACCGCTCGATCGACCCGAACAGCGCCCGGTGGATCATGATTGGCTGCTGCCGCGTGCCGTCGGCCGCCTGGTACTCCAGCCCGAACCGCTTCGGCTGGTTGAAGTCGAGCTGGATGGTCGACATCTGCCACGTGCGCCCGATCGCGTCGCGGGCCTGCACCGAGATTTTCGGACCGTAGAACGCCGCGCCGCCCGGATCCGGCACGAGCTCCAGCCCGGAGTCTTCGGCGGCCTGCCGCAGCGTCTCGGTGGCCTCGGCCCACTCCTCGTCGGACCCGATGAACTTGTCGGAGTCGCCGCGGGTCGACAGCTCGAGGTAGAAGTCGTCGAGGCCGTAGTCGCGCAGCAGGTCGAGCACGAACGCCAGCAGCGTGCGCAGCTCGCCCGGCATCTGCTCCTTGGTGCAGTAGATGTGCGAGTCGTCCATGGTCAGGCCGCGCACCCGGGTCAGCCCGTGCACGACGCCCGACTTCTCGTACCGGTACACCGTGCCGAACTCGAACAGCCGCAGCGGCAGCTCCCGGTACGACCGGCCGCGCGACCGGAAGATCAGGTTGTGCATCGGGCAGTTCATTGCCTTGAGGTAGTACTGCGCGCCTTCGAGGTCCATCGGAGGGAACATCGTGTCGGCGTAGTACGGCAGGTGCCCCGAGGTCTCGAACAGGTGCGCCTTGGTGATGTGCGGCGTGTTGACGAACTCGTACCCGGACTGCTCGTGCCGCACCCGCGAGTAGTTTTCCAGCTCGCGCCGGATGATCCCGCCCTTGGGGTGGAACACCGCGAGGCCCGAGCCGATCTCGTCGGGGAAGGAGAACAGGTCGAGGTCCGCGCCGAGCTTGCGGTGGTCGCGCCGGGCGGCCTCTTCGAGCAGCTTCAGGTATCCCTTGAGCGCGTCCCGGGTCGGCCAGGCGGTCCCGTACACGCGCTGGAGCTGCGGGTTCTTCTCCGAACCCCGCCAGTACGCGGCGGCGGAGCGCATGAGCTTGAACGCGCCGATCAGCCGGGTGTTGGGCAGGTGCGGGCCGCGGCACAGGTCGGACCAGCACACCTTGTCGGTGGCGGCGTCGACGTTGTCGTAGATGGTGAGGTCGCCCTCCCCCACCTCCATGATCTCGGCCGCGTCGAAGCCGCCGGCACCGGCGGTGCCGACCAGCTCCAGCTTGTACGGCTCGTCGGCCAGCTCCGCGCGGGCCTCGTCGACGCTCTCGAACCGCCGCCGCCGGAACCGCTGCCCCGCCTTGACGATCTCCTGCATGCGCTTTTCGAGCTTGCCGAGGTCGTCCGGCTGGAACGGCCGCGGCACGTCGAAGTCGTAGTAGAACCCGTTGGTGACGGGCGGACCGATACCGAGCTTGGCCTCGGGAAACACGTCCTGGACGGCCTGGGCGAGCACGTGCGCGGTGGAGTGCCGCAGCACGTTGAGCCCGTCGGGCTCGTCGATCGCCACCGGCGTGACGGTCTCGTCCGACGAGGGCGCCCAGTCCAGGTCGCGAAGATCACCGGAGGCGGCGCGCACGACCACGATCGCCTTCGCGCCCGTCGTGGGCAGGCCGGCGGCGGCCACCGCGTCGGCCGCCGTCGTACCGGCCGGGACGACGATGGGGTCGGCCACAGCTGGGGTACGGGGTGCGGACACGGTGATCTCCTCGGTACTCGTCGGTGATGACCGTGCCATGCTATGCGCCGCCCAAGATCGGCGGATTAGCCCCCCGTGAGGAGATCCATCGTCAGCGCGGCCGTCCAGGAGAACGCGGCCGACCCGATGCCGTCTCCGGTCACCGGATCGAAGTACTCGTGGTAGCCACCCCGCCGCACGAGCGACAGCATCGACTCCCGCAGCACCGCCGCCTCCTGCGCGCGCCCGTGGGTGCGCAGCCCCCGCCAGAGCAGCCAGTTCACGTTGATCCAGATCGGGCCGCGCCAGTACCGCAGCCGGTCGAAGTCGGGCGCGGTACGGTCGTAGCTGGGCACCGGCAGCGGCCCGATGCCGAAGCGCTCCGAGGTGGCGGTCGCCACCAGCGAGTCGACCACGTCAGCCGGCAGGTCGGGCAGGACCAGGGGAATCAGCCCGTTGACGCAAAGCGCCGGGCTGAGCTCGCCGGTGCGCACGTCACGCGAGCGGAAGGAGCCGTCCGCGTACAGCGTGTCGACCAGCGCGCGCGTGATCTTGGAAGCCCGCTCGCGGTGCGGTGCCGGGTCGGCACCCACCACCTCGGCCAGCTCGGCGAGGGCGTGCTCAGCCGCGCCGAGAATCGCGTTGAAACCGGGGCATTCCACCAGGAACAGGTGCCGGTCGATCAGCCCCGCGTCCAGGTACCCGCCGTCGCGGTAGTTGGCCGCGATCGCGATGTACCGCGCGTAGTCCGCGTCGGTGGGCCGGTGGTCCGAGTTGGCCACCCGGTTGTCCCGCCGGCGGTACTTGCGCATCATCTCCAGGTCGACCGGGATCGCGCCGAGCACCGCGTCCCACGACGGGCTGTTGTCGAGGCCCGACTCCCACGGGTGCACGATGCTGGCCAGCCCCGCCCCGCCGACGTTCCGCCGTTCGAGCAGGTACCGCTGCTGGTGCGCCAATCGCTCGTACAGCCATCGCAACTCGACCTCGTCGGGCGACCGCCGCCACATCTCGACCACCGCGAGCGCGTGTACCGGCGGCTGCACGATGCCGGTCGTCAGACCGGCGAGGCGGCCGGGCATCGCGGCGCTGTCCCAGAACGCCGGCCCCGGGAAGTAGTCCCGTTCGGACACGTCGGGGTCGAAGACGATGTGCGGCACCCGCCCGTCGATCCACTGCGCCGAGAACAGGCTGTGCAGGTCGGCCCACGCCCGGGCGGGGTCGTGGTGGGCGAGCCCCACCGCGATGAACCCGGCGTCCCAGTTCCAGTGGTGCGGATAGAGGGTCCGGGATGGCACCGTGTGGTCCCGTTCCCAGTTGGCGTCGAGGACGGCCGCGGCGCCCTTCCAGAGGGCATCGTCACTGATGGCGGCGCCAGCCTCGGGAGCCGGCGCGACGGTGGCGCGATTCACCCGACACACTTTCCCAGGAGATCTCCAGTCATGCGGCGATACCGCGCCGTATCCCGCAGAACGGAATGTCGGGTACCTTCATTCAATGAGGTCCGTCAATGTCGTGGCCACGGTGACGCTGGTGATCGCGTTGATCGGGGCGCCACGCGCGGATGCCGCCGCGCCGCCGTACCAGGATCCCAGCCTCCCGATCGCCGCGCGCGTCGACGACCTGCTCGGCCGGATGAGCCTCGACGAGAAGATCGGCCAGATGACGCAGGCCGAACGGGCCTCCGTCACCGACGCCGACATCACGACGTACCGGCTGGGCTCCCTGCTGTCCGGCGGCGGCTCGGCGCCGTCGCCCAACACCGCGACCTCGTGGGCCGACATGTACGACCGCTTCCAGTCGCGGGCGCTCGCCACGCCCTTGGCGATCCCGCTCGTCTACGGGGTCGACGCGGTGCACGGCCACAACAACGTGCACGGCGCGACGATCTTCCCGCACAACATCGGCCTGGGCGCCGCCCGCGACCCGGCGCTGGTGGAGCAGATCGGGCGGGCCACCGCCGACGAGGTCGCCGCCACCGGCCTGGACTGGAACTTCGCGCCCTGCCTCTGCGTGGCCCGCAACGACCGGTGGGGCCGCACGTACGAGTCGTTCGGCGAGCAGCCGGAGATCGCCACCGCGATGACCAGCTACATCACCGGTGTACAGGGCGGAGGCGTGCTCGCCACGGCCAAGCACTACATCGGCGACGGCGGCACCACCGGCGGCGACGACCAGGGCGACACCCAGCTGAGCGAGGCCGACCTGCGAGCGATCCACCTGCCGCCGTTCGCCGAGGCCGTGCGCAAGGGCGTCGGCTCGGTGATGATCTCGTTCAGCTCGTGGAACGGCCAGAAGCTGCACGGCCACCAGCACCTGATCACCAATGTGCTCAAGGGCGAGCTGGGCTTCACCGGGTTCGTGGTCTCCGACTGGAACGGCATCGACCAGATCGACGGCGCCCCCGGCATGACCGCGGCGGAGGTGCGGCAGGCGGTCAACGCCGGGATCGACATGGTCATGGTCCCCGAGGCGTGGCGCACCTTCATCGGCCACCTCCGGGCCGAGGTACAGGCCGGCCGGGTCACGCAGGCGCGGATCGACGACGCGAACCGCCGTATCCTCACGAAGAAGTTCGAGCTCGGCCTCTTCGAGCGCCCCTACGCCGTGCGCGCTCCGATCGGCACCGCGGAGCACCGGGCGCTGGCGAGGCAGGCCGTGCGGCAGTCGCAGGTGCTGCTCAAGAACGACGGCAACATCCTGCCCCTGGCCAGGGAAGGCAACCGGATCTTCGTCGCCGGCCGGAGCGCCGACAACATCGGGTACCAGAGCGGCGGCTGGACGATCACCTGGCAGGGCGGCAGCGGGGCGATCACGCCGGGCACCTCGATCCTGGCCGGCATCCGGGCCAGCGTGGCGCCCTCGACCACCGTCACCTACAACGCCAACGGCACCGGTATCGACTCCTCCTACCGAGCCGCCATCGCGGTGGTCGGTGAGACCCCGTACGCCGAGGGCCAGGGCGACCGGCCCGGCGCGATGGGCCTCGCCAGCACCGACCTCAACACCATCGCCCGGCTCCGCGCCGCCGGCGTACCGGTCATCGTGGTGCTCGTCTCAGGCCGGCCGCTCGACATCGCGACACAGGTGCCGAACTGGCGCGCGCTGCTGGCCTCCTGGCTGCCCGGCACGGAGGGTCAGGGCGTCGCTGACGTGCTGTTCGGCGGGTACCGGCCGACCGGCAAACTACCCGTCACCTGGATGGCGTCGGCGGGCCAGCAACCCATCAACAGCGGCGACGGCAAGCCGCCTCTCTACCCCTACGGCTTCGGCCTGACGTACTGAAGGCTTGCCAAGCGCAGTACCGTCTTCGCATGGCCACCGTGCTCCTGGTCGAAGACGACCACGTCGTACGCGGGGCGATGCTGCGTTCGCTGGCCGACCGCGGGCACGCCGTGCACGCGGTCGGCACGGCCCTCGACGCGCTGCGCAGGGTCGCGGCCGAAACCCCTGACCTGGTCGTTCTCGACCTCGGCCTGCCCGACCTCGACGGCGCCGACGCCCTGCGGATGCTGCGCGGGATCACCGACATACCGATCATCATCGCTACTGCGCGTGACGACGAGCAGGCCATCGTGCGACTGCTGCGGGCCGGCGCCGACGACTACATGGTCAAGCCGTTCACCGGTGCCCACCTCGACGCCAGAATCACCAGCGTCCTGCGTCGAGCCGGACGGGCCAGCCGCACCGTACAACCTGCTGTACACGAGGTCGGTGGGCTCCGGGTCGACGTGGGCGAGCGCAGCGCGCAGCTCGACGGCGTCCCGCTCGCGCTGACCCGCAAGGAGTTCGACCTGCTCGCCTACCTGGCGGCGCGACCCGGCCGCGTGGTTTCACGCCGGGAGCTGTTGGAGGAGGTATGGCGGCAACCCTCGGTAGGCGAGGATCAGACCATCGACGTGCATCTGTACTGGCTGCGCCGCAAAATGGGCGAGTCCGCGGCGAAGCCCCGCTACCTGCGCACCGTGCGGGGGGTCGGCTTCCGGTTGGTGGCACCGGACTAAGGCAGGCGCACGCGTACGTCACCGCCGCGCTGACCGCGATCGCGGCGCTGGCGTTCATGATCCCGCTGGGCATCGAGCAAGACGGTGAGGCGCGCGACCGCGCGGTCGCCGACGCGCGCCAGCGCGCCGGAGCCGTGGCCGGCGCGCTCAGCATCGCGACCGGGCGCGACGCGGTCGAGCGCTCCCTCGCCGCCGCCGGCACCGGGCCGGGCGGCACACCGGTCGTGTACGGCCTCGGCCGGGACACCGACGGGCGGGCCGGCGAAGACGACGTCACCCGCGCGGCCAGCGGCACCACGTCGCTGGTCGTCGACGTGTCCGGCGGCGCCGCATACCTGCAGCCCGTGCGGGTCGGCGCCGACACCGCCGTCGTCGAGGTCTTCATCCCCGACTCCGCCCAGCAGGGCGGCAACTGGTGGCTGCTCATCGGCCTGGTCGTCGGGCTGATCGCCGCGTCCGTGTTCGTCGTCGACCGGCTGGCCGCGAAGGCGGTCGCCGCCGCGCGCGGCCTGGTCCAGGCCGCCATGGCCGTGGGTGATGGCGATCTAGCGGTACGCGTGCAGCCGAGCGGCCCGCGCGAGCTGGCCGAGGCCGGGTACGCGTTCAACCGCATGGCCGACCGCCTGGTCACCTCGCGCACCAACGAACGCGAGATGGTCGCCGACCTGTCGCACCGGCTGCGTACCCCGCTCACCGCCCTGCGGCTGGACGCCGACGCGCTCGACTCCGACGACACCAGCGTGGGCACCTTCAGCGAGGCCGAGCTCGACCGGCGCCGCACGATCCGCCGCATCCGCCAGGCCATCGTCACGCTGGAGGGCGAGGTCGACGTACTGATCAACACCAGCCGGAAGGCGGTGGCGCAGGCCGCGCCTCCGGAGGGCGGCGGCATGTGCGACGCCAGCGAGGTGGTCCGCGAGCGGATGGTCTTCTGGTCGCAGCTCGCCAGCGACCAGCAGCGCCCGTACAAGGTGATCGGCGCGCACACCCGCATCCCCGTACCGGTGCCCCGCCCCGAGCTGGCAGCCGCGCTCGACGCGGTGCTCGGCAACGTGTTCCGGTACACGCCGCAGGGCACCGCCTTCGAGGTGGCGATCTCGCGGCGCGACGGCTACGTGGCGGTACGCGTCGACGACGCCGGCCCCGGCATCGCCAACCCCGACCGGGCCCTGCGCCGCGGCGCCAGTGACCGGGGCTCCACCGGCCTCGGGCTCGACATCGCCAAGCGGGTCGCCCAGCAGGCACGGGGCTCGGTGAGCCTCGACCGCGCCCAACTGGGCGGCGCAAGCGTGATCATGCTGCTCGCCGACGCCGAGGCCACACCGCGGCAAATGAGCAGGTTTGGCCTGGTGGGGCGACTGGCCCGGGAGCCCGGCTCGCGGCGCTGGCCCCGCCAACGCCCGGCCGAAGAGTAGCGCAAGTACAAGTCTCTCTTAGGTCTGAGTTAACGGGCACGACCGGGCACGAACCGGATGGCAGCATCGGGAGCGATCCCATCCGGTTCCCCGGACCACCGCCCGCAGTACCTGTCCACCCACCCCGGTCCGGCGGAGCTTGCGCGCGGCGGGAGACGGTCCCCCAACCCTGATCCCGCCGCGCGCCCACCTCACAGGAGGAGTGCGCGCGCGTGGCCCCTGAACCCACCGCCGAGACCGCCCAGCGCCCCTCTCCCACCAGGCGCCTCAACAAGCGCCGGCTCATCCGCTGGGCCGCGATCGGCGGTGCCCTGATCCTGGCCGTGCTCGCGTGCTGGCAAGACCCGGTCTACGCCCCCGTGACCCCACCGTAGGCGTCGATCTCCGCTAGGAGGGGGCGCTTGCGCTCCAGCGGGAGGAATGATGCCTCCACTGCCGCCTTGGCGAGCGAACGCAGCCCGCCTTCGTCCAGGTCGAGCAGCTCGGCCGCCACGGCGTACTCGTCGTTGAGCGTGGTGCCGAACATCGGCGGGTCGTCCGAGTTGATCGATACCAGCACGCCCGCGTCGACCAGCGTGCGCAGCGGGTGCTCCGAAATCACCGGCACCGCCCGGGTGCGCACATTGGACGTCGGGCAGACCTCCAGCGGGATCCGGTGCTCGGCCAGGTACGCCAGCAGCGACTCGTCCCGTACCGCCGAGACGCCGTGCCCGATCCGCTCGGCGCCCAGCTCCCGGATCGCGTCCCAGATCGTCTCCGGGCCGGTGGTCTCGCCCGCGTGCGGTACCGAGCGCAGCCCCGCCGCGCGCGCCTTGTCGAAGTACGGCTTGAACTGCGGCCGCGGCACCCCGATCTCGGGGCCGCCGAGACCGAAGCTGACCAGCCCGTCGGGCCGCTCGTCGAGGGCGATCCGCAGCGTCTCCTCGGCCGCGGGCAGCCCCGCCTCGCCGGGAATGTCGAAGCACCAGCGCAGCACGATGCCCAGCTCGGACTCGGCGCGCACCCGGGCGTCCTCGATCGCCTCGCAGAACACCGGCGCCGGCATGCCCCGCTTCACGTGCGAGTACGGCGTGACGGTCAGCTCCGCGTACCGCACCTGCTGCCGGGCCAGCTCGCGCGCCACCTCGTAGGTCAGGATGCGCACGTCTTCCGGTTCGCGGATCAGGTCGACCACGCTGAGGTAGATCTCCACGAAGTGCGCGAAGTCGCGAAACTCGAAGTACTTCGCCAGCAGCGCCGGGTCGGCCGGTACCGGCGTCTTGCCCTCGTGCCGCGCGGCCAGCTCGGCGACGATCCGCGGCGACGCCGACCCGACGTGGTGCACGTGCAGCTCGGCTTTTGGCAGTCCGGCGATGAAGTCGCGCACCTTCAGCTACCCCTTTTTGACGGCGACGAAGAAGATCCGGTGGAACGGGAAGAACACGACGTTACCGCTGGCCGGGTACTCCTTCGCCAGGCGCGCGCCGAGGGTGTCGCGGAACACGGCCCAGTCGTCGTCGCCGAGAGCCGCGCGCACCGGCCGCAGCGCGGTGCCCTCCATCCAGGTCAGCACCGGGTGGTCACCGCCGGGCGCGACGGGAAGCTGGTGCAGGTAGGTGGTTTCCCACGCGTCGACCACACAGTCGGCGTGCAGTATGTCCGCGTACCCGGAAGAATCCAGGACCGGCATGTCGCGCGACAGGTACGCGAGCGGTGCCTGCCAGCGGGCCTCGCTCGCCACCGCGCGCAGCGCGCGGTGCGACGGCGCGGCGAAGTTTCCGGGCACCTGCACCGCGAGGCACGCGCCCGGCGCCAGGGCGCCGGACCAGCGCCGCAGCAGGTCGTCGTGGCCGGGCACCCACTGCAGGACGGCGTTGGAGACGGCCACGTCGTCGTCGGGCCGCGGGCTCCACTCGCGCACGTCGCCCACCGAAAATTCGATCGGGTACTGCTCCGTGCGCGCCTTTTCGATCATTTCAGTCGAGGAGTCGAACCCGCGGATCCGGGCGCCCGGCCAGCGCTCCGCGAGGGCGGCCGTGAGGTTGCCCGGCCCGCATCCGAGATCGACTACGGCGCGTGGCCGCTCGGTGGGGATCCGGGCCACAAGATCGAAGAACGGCCGCGACCGCTCGTCACCGAAGCGCAGGTAGGTCGATGGGTCCCACATGGCAACTCCTCCAAACCGTACGTCCGTCTTATTTACCATACCGCTACTGTTGGGGCCGTGGAGAAGCGCAAATTTGCACGAATGGACCGCGACTCAAGCGTGATCGGACTCGGCGCCTGGCAGCTCGGCGCCGACTGGGGCGAGGTGAGCGAAGATACGGCGTTCGCCACCCTGGCAGCCGCCGTCGAGGCGGGCGTGACCTTCATCGACACCGCTGACGTATACGGAGACGGGCGCAGCGAGCAGATCATCGGCCGTTTCCTTCGCGAGCACCCCGCCGGCAACGGCCTCACCGTGGCCACCAAAATGGGCCGGCGGGTCGAGCAGGACCCTGCCGCGTACACGCTCAACAACTTCCGCGAATGGAACGACCGCTCCCGGGAAAACCTCGGCGTCGACACCCTCGACCTGGTGCAGTTGCACTGCCCGCCCACCGCCGTGTTCCACACCGACCAGGTCTACGAGGCCCTCGACACGCTGGTGCAGGAGAAGCGCATCGCGGCGTACGGGGTCAGCGTCGAGACCTGCGAAGAGGCGCTCGCCGCCATCGCCCGGCCGGGTATCGCGAGCGTGCAGATCATCCTGAACGCGCTGCGGCACAAGCCCCTCGAAGAGGTACTGCCAGCGGCCGCCGAGGCGGGCGTCGGCATCATCGCCCGGGTACCGCTGGCGAGCGGCCTGCTATCCGGCCGGTACGACGAGAACACGCACTTTCCCGAGAACGACCATCGCACCTACAACCGCCATGGCGGCTCCTTCGACGTCGGCGAGACGTTCTCCGGCGTCGAATACCACATCGGACTCGAAGCGGTACGCCGCTTGACGCCCCTGGTACCCGAAGGCGCTACCACGGCCCAGTTCGCGCTGCGCTGGATCCTCGACCAGCCGGCCGTGACCGTGGTGATTCCGGGCGCCCGCAACCCGGAGCAGGCCCAAGCCAACGCGGCGGCCGCCGACCTGGCACCGCTCTCCCCCGAGGCGCACGAGCAGGTCAAGGCCGTCTACGACGAGCTCATCCGCCCGCAGATCCACCACCGCTGGTGAAGGGCTGGCTCGCCCTCGCGCTGGGGCTCCTCGCCGTCGTCGTCGGTGCGGTATGGACGCTGCAGGGCCTGGGGCACCTGACAGGCAGCGTGATGACCGACGAACGCGTCTGGGCCATCGTGGGCCCCCTCGTGGCGCTCGCCGGCCTGGCCCTGATCTGGTACGGCCTACGAACCCGCAAACGGGGTTAGAACGGATCGCGCCCCCGCACCCGGGGACGGGTGCGGGGGCGCGACTGAGCTCGGTCAGAGCGGGCGAACCTGCTCGGCCTGCGGGCCCTTCTGGCCCTGCGCGATCTCGAACTCCACCCGCTGGTTCTCCTCCAGGGTCCGGTAACCGCTGGTCTGGATCGCCGAGAAGTGGACAAACACGTCGGCACCCCCACCATCCACGGTGATGAAGCCGAAGCCCTTGTCAGCGTTGAACCACTTCACGGTTCCTTGCGCCATGCTGTATCTCCTTCTGAAACTGACGGCCGAGCACCGTGCGGCCGGTTGGCCGTTTTCGAGCAGCGGCGCTTGAGGCGGCCCCCAGAAGGAGGACTTCTCATAACCCACGCCGTCTCTACAACAGCGTGGACCAGCAAACCACGTACGCAAAAACTTCGTACAGCCTACCCGAGGAATTTCTCCGACATGTGACCTGATGAGGCCTCCCGAAGCGGTAGGGCTCAGGCCGGCCAGCGACCGGTCAGACGCCGCATTCCCGCAGCTCCGCCCCTATCTACGGCCGCTTTCACCACCGCGAAGATGGCCCCTTGCAGCGCCGCGGCGGCCAACACCTCACCCCAGCCCCGTTCCTCGTCGGTGGCGTTCGGGGCGTCGTCGTCGCCCGCGGCCATCTTCCACACCTGCTTGAACAGGGCCCCGGCGACGATGCCCGCGCCGACGCCCAGCAGGAGGCCAACCGGCTTGTACGCCAGCTTGTTGACCGTTTTGCTCACCCTCGCCTCCTCTGGATCATCATCAGAACGATAATCGCGGCACCGGCACCAGCCAGCATGGCCGCCCACGGCACCGGGTTGCGACGTACCGCGTCCCCCGCACCGTGCACCTGCGCCAGGGCACGCTCCTTGGTGTGCTCCGCGGAGGCCCGCATCCGAGCCTTGACGTCCGCCTTCGCCGCGAGCGCCTGCACCGTCTCGCCCAGGTCGGCCCGTGCCTGCCGGATATCCTCGCGCAGCATCTCCACGTCCCCGCTGCCATTAGTACCGTTCATGCGAACCGCCCTCCCGTGACCCTGTCCTTCTTGATCCCTCCCGTGACCCGGTCCTTCTTGGCCGCGTCCTGCTTGACCGCGTCCTGCTTGACCGCGTCATCCTTGACCGCGTCCTGCGTCACCGCGTCCTGCTTCACCGCGTCCTTCTTGATCGCGGACGTCACCGCGTCGACGTCGGCGCGCACGCTCATCGCCGCCGCGCTCGGCGTCGGCGGCACCGCCTGCTTCACCTGCCTGCGCCCGACCAGCGCCAGCACGCCCGCCATCACAAAGAGCACCACCGTCACGATGAGCGCCGCCGCCCACGCCGGCAAGACAAGATCAAGCAGCAGAATGCCGGTGGCGACCAGCGCCCCCAGCCCATAGAACGCCAGCGCACCCCCGCCACCGAACAGCCCGATGCCGAGGCCGGCGTGCTTCCCTTTCTCGGCAAGCTCCGCCTTGGCCAGCGCCAGCTCGTCACGCACCAGCCGCGAGATCTGCTCACTGGCCCGCTGCACAAGTTCGCCAGTCGACTGCTCCGCGACCGGCCGGGCCCCGTTCTTGAGCACATCAGCCATGGCGCCCCTCCTCTACCCCTCGCCGCCCCTATGCCCGCTTCTGAGCCTCCCGCAAACCCACCCTCCCCACCCCACGATCAGCAAATCCCCCCATCCACCCCACCCCACCCCGGCCACACCCGCGCCCCGCGCCGCACCCCCCACGCCGCACCACCCGCCCGCGCCGCGCCCCACGCCGACGCCGCGCCCCACGCCCGCGCCGCGCGCCCGCCCGCGCCCGGCCGCGCGGCACCATGCCAGCGCCGCACCACTCACGCCGCGCCGTACCGCTCACGCCGCGTCCCCGGCGCGGCGCCGCGCCCTCTTCTCGTCGATCAAGGGCGAACGCACGCGATTGGATCTCTCTTCCGCGTGTATTTGCCCTTGATCCATGCAAATGCCCTTGATCGCCGCACGGCGGAAGCCGGCGGAAGCCGGCCGGCAGAAGCCGGCGGGCGCGGGCGGTCGTGACGACGGACGGTCCAGCCCACGTGAGTCATGGCAGCCCCTAGCGCGACACCGCGCCGACCCGTCGCGCGCTAGATCTTGGAGCTCTACCGTCGCCATGGCGGTTTCAAGATCTGGCTGCAACACCCACGTTTCTGCAGGTAGGAGTGGGTTGTGGCAGAGAGATTGTCCGCGTTGGAGCGGGAACGGAT
>NZ_BSDI01000098.1 GCF_027923225.1 Phytohabitans aurantiacus | reverse complement strand
TTTGGCGGAAAGGATCATGCCAAGACGACCGCTCCTATGTGGACCCCCACCCCCGAACACGACAAAAATCACAAACAGATCCTTAAATCCCCAGCGCCCGCCGATCAAGGACAAACGCACGCGGTTCGATCGCTCATTCGCGAGCATTCGCCCTTGATCCATGCAAATGCCCTTGATCGGCAAAGCCGATCGCGGCGCCGGCGCGAGTGCGCCGCCATGAGCGCGCTGCCGCGGATAGGTTCGTCGTCGTGATCGAGAACCCCACGCGCGCCTCCTATGACATCATCGCCACCGACTACGCGGAGTACCTCGCGAACGAGCTGGACGACCGGCCGGTGGACCGCGCCATGCTCGCGGCCTTCGCTGAGATCGCCGGCGCTGGAGGACGCGTCGCTGACGTCGGGTGCGGCCCGGGTCGGGTGACCACGCTGTTGCACGACCTGGGCCTCGACGCGTACGGCATGGACCTCTCGCCGGGAATGCTGGCGGTGGCGCGCAAGACGTACCCGCACCTGCTCTTCGAAGAGGGCACGATGTCGGCCCTCGACGTCGTGGACGGTGAGCTCGCCGGCATCGTCGCCTGGTACTCGATCATCCACATCGCGCCGGATCAGCGCCCGGCCGTGTTCGCCGAGCTCCACCGGGCCTTGGCGCCCGGCGCGCCTCTGCTGCTCGCCTTCCAGGTGGGCGACGAGGCGCTGCGTGTGTCCGAGGCGCTCGGGCACGAGGTGGCGCTGGACTTCCAGCGGTTGCGGCCCGAACGTATCGCGGACGAGCTGACCGCCGCCGGCTTCGCAATGTACGCGACGCTAGTACGCGAACGCATCGGTAACGACAAGGTCCAGCAGGCGGTCGTCCTCGCCCGCCGCGGGGTGTAGGGCGACACCCGCGATCGGCTTCGCCGATCAAGGGCATTCGCATCGATCAAGGGCGAATACACGCGGAAAAGCGATCAAACCACGTGCGTTTGCCCTTGATCGGCGGGCCGGGACGCCGGCATGGCGCGGGAGCCCGGTGCGGCGAGGCGCGGCGGCGGCGCCGGGCGGGCGGCGCGGGCGGGAGCCCGGCGCGGGGAGCGCGGCGTCGGGGGGTGCGGCGCGGAGCGCCCGACGCCCGCGGGCAGGGACGGGACGGGACGGGACGGCGCGTTATGCGCGGGTTGGGGTGGGGGTGCGCTCCGTGTCGTAGCGCCGTTGGGCGGCCATGACCTCGGGCATTTCGCCCTCCACCAGCTCGATCAGCTCGATCAGCTTGCCGGCGATCCGCTCCCCGGCTGGCGTCAGGCTGTATTCGACCTTGGGCGGGATCGTCGCCTGGACGTCGCGGCGTACGAGCCCGTCGCGCTCCAGCGCCTGGAGGGTCTGCGACAGCATTTTCTCGCTGATGCCGTCGACCCGCCGGCGCAGCGCGTTGAACCGGTACGCGCCCTCGGACAGGGCCGCCAGGGCCAGGACGCCCCACTTGCCGGCGACGTTTTCCAGGACCGCGCGGGAGGTGCAGGCACGCGCGAACACGTCGGCGACCAGTTCCTCCATCTCGTCCATGCCCATAGGCTACCTGCTCACCGGGTACTTGCTGATGTAACGGTACTCACTGTCGGTTGGCACTTTCTAAAAGTTAGTGCAGTCTGGTCGGCATGACCTTCACCGTCACCGCCGCCAGTGGCCACCTCGGCCGCCTCGCTGTCCAGGCCCTGCTCGACCAGGGTGTCCCCGCCAACCAGATCGTGGCCACGGCTCGCACGCCGGAGAAGCTCTCCGACCTCGCCGCCCAGGGCGTACAGGTCCGCGAGGCCGACTACTCGAAGCCCGAGACCCTGGCCAGCGCGTTCGCCGGCGCCGAGAAGCTGCTCCTGATCTCGGGCAGCGAGGTCGGTCAGCGGGTCCCGCAGCACACCAACGCGGTCAAGGCCGCGGTCGAGGCGGGCGTCAAGCTGATCGCTTACACCAGCGCGCCGTACGCGGACACCACCGACCTGCCCGTCGCCCCCGAGCACAAGGCCACCGAGGAGATCATCCGAGCCTCCGGCGTGCCGTTCGTGTTCCTGCGCAACGGCTGGTACTTCGAGAACTACACCGAGAACCTCGCGTCCGCCCTCCAGTACGGCGCGCTGCTCGGCTCGGCCGGCGATGGCCGGATCTCCGCCGCCACCCGGGCCGACTTCGCCGCCGCGGCCGCCGCTGTGCTGACCGGCGACGGCCACGAGAACGCGGTGTACGAGCTGGGCGGCGACGAGCCGTTCACGATGGCCGAGCTGGCCGCCGAGGTGACCCGCCAGAGCGGCACCGAAGTCGCCTACCGGGACCTGCCCGCCGACGAGTACGAGAAGGCGCTCGTCGCCGCCGGCGTGCCCGACGTGTACGCCAACGTGCTCGCCGCCTGCGACGTCGAGGTCCGCAAGGGCGCGCTGTTCATCGGCAGCGGCGACCTGAGCCGCCTCATCGGCCGCCCGACCACCCCGCTGGCGGACGCGGTCGCCACCGCCGTCAAGAACTAAGAACCAAGACCGGGATTCGGGCTACCGCGACGTCCGCCGCGCTCACGACCGTTGCTCCCGCGGCCTCACCCCGCGCGATTCACAACCCCGCACCCCGCCGTGATCAGGGCGTCCCTCAGGTCGCTCTAACGACTTCAGGGACGCCCTGATCACGCTGGTGGGGGGTGTGGGGACGCGGAGGGTGAGGCCGCGGGAGCAACGGCATCGCCCACGACGGCCATCGCGGCAGCTCAGCTCCTGCCTTGGAACCAGATCGCCGATCAAGGCCATCCGCGGTGTGAGGCGGCGCGCCGTCGCGGCCGGGGGCCAGCCGCCGGGCTTGAGGACTGGCAGCGGCGTGCCGCCGCGCCCAGCGCGCCGATCAAGGGCAATCGCATGGATCAAGGACGAATACACGCGGTTTTGAGATCCAACCACGTGCATACGCCCTTGATCGGCGGGAGGGGGCGCGATCGGGCGCGGGAGCTGGCGGAGCGGTCGTCAGTAGCGGCTCCACGCGGGGCCGCAGGCCGAGTTCCACGTTAGGTTCGCGGCGGGGATGGCGGCCACTACCTCGCGGGCCTCGCGACGGCCTAGGTTCCACTCCCGCCAGCCGTCCGGCTTCAGGGCCAGATCGTGTGCGATCTCCTGCAGCGCGCAGCCGCGCAGTGGCGCCGGCAGTTCCTCCAGTGCCGGCGCCGCGTCCGCGGACAGGCCCGACAGGTACGCGGTGTCGATCTTGCCGGTCTGCTCGTGCCGCTCGACGTTGCGCTCGGCGATGAACCGGTCGGGGTTGAGCGCCGCCAGCCCGATCAGCGCCGCCACCGCGCTGCCGACCACCGCACGGGGCAGCCAGCCGGCGCGCAGCCGGATCCCCGCGGTGAGCACCATCGCCAGTACGACGCCGAGCCACAGCTCGCACACGCTCACCAGCACCCGCAGGCGCGTAAAACCGTACGCCTCCTCGTAGGTGTGCATCCGGTACAGCGCGGAGGCGACGATCACCAGGCAGAGTGCGGCGAGCCCGCCGAGCAGTACCCGCACCAGCACCCGGTCGCCGCGCAGCTCCCGGGGTGCCCAGCGAGCGGCCGCCGCCAGGATGGCCAGGGTGAGCGCGGTGACCACGAGCAGCTGCCAGAATCCCTTGCGCGCGTACTCGGCGTAGGTCAGCCCAGCGGTGCTCAGCACATGCTTCTCGCCGCCGAACAGCACCGCGATCTGCACGGCCACGAAGACGGCGAAGACCACGTTCAGGGCGGCCAGCGGCAGTGTCCACTCCAGACGGTGCAGCTTCGCCTTCGCCGGCTTCTCCAGGTCCGCGAAGCTCGGCGGCCCGGCGAGCAGGTACGCGGCGCCGATCACGGCCGCCGCGCCGAAGAGGAACAGCCACACCTTGTCCATGTGTACCGCGATGTCGGCTTCTGGAACGAGCCGCCCGACGAGCTCGGCGAAGGCGGCGTCGGCACCCGCGAACAGCGCGCCGAAGACGACGACCAGCAGGACGGTCATGGCGACCGCCGCGACGACGCGCACGTTCGGGGCGCTCCGGCGCTTGTGTCGCAGCGCGCGCAGTGCGTGCCACGCCCACGGTGTCGCGCGCAGCACCGCCACCGGGATCGTGCCGGACGCCGCGAAGATCGAGCGGAATCCGTGTGCCGGTGTCACCGCGAGCGAGGCGGTCACCGCCGCCGCCAGCAGGCAGAGGAGGAACAGCCAACCGGCGGCCCGGATCGTTCCCAGACCGATCAGCGTCACGGTGGCGGCTGTCCACAGTGGTTGGAGGCGGCCCGGGAAGTGGCGCCGGGACAGGGTGACGAGCGCGGTCGTGGCCGTCAGCGCGGTGACGAGCCAGCCAATGCCGGGCCGGTCGAGGGGAACGCTGGCCGCCGCCACGACACCGGTCGCGGCGGCCGCGCCCAGCGCGAGCGCCGGGGCGGACCTGAGCGGGCCGGGCCACCGCTTCTCGAAGGGTGTCGGCGGGCGCGGGCCCAGTACGGGCTGCCACGGCTGGGCACCGGGCGCGACGGCGGGCGGCGGCTGGGTGGGCGGTGGGGCGGGTCGCTTCGGCGGAGCTGTCATGTCGGCCTCTTATCGTCCACTGTGGTCGGAGTGGGGATGGTGACCCGGATCCGGCAGCCGGGCTTCGCGTCGGTGCGGTCGAGCGCGGCCACGGTGCCGCCGTGCATCTCCACCACCCAGCGCGCGATCGCCAGCCCCAGGCCGGTGCCGCCGTCCGCCGCGCCGGCCCGGTCGCCGCGCGTGAACCGCTCGAACACCCGGGCCCGCTGGTCCGGCGGGATGCCCTCGCCCTCGTCGATCACCTCGAAGTGCGTCCGGTCGGTGCCGGCTATGGCGGACACGAGCACGGTGCCGCCGGGCGGGCTGTGCCGGGCCGCGTTGTCGAGCAGGTTGGCGAACACCTGCCGCAGCCGGTCGGCGTCCGCTATTACGGTGCCGGCGGACGCGGCACCGCGTACCCGAAAATCAACCTGACGCCCGGCGCCGGTCGCGGTCACCGCGGCCTCCTGGATGGCTGCGTCCAGGAACTCCGCGACGTCGATCTCGACGCGGTCGAGCGGCACCACCCCGGCGTCGAGCCGGGACAGGTCCAGCAGCTCGACCACGAGGCGGCCGAGCCGTTCGGACTGCGCGAGTGCCGTGCGCAGCGTCGCGGTGTCGGCGCGCGCGACCCCGTCGACGAGGTTCTCCAGCAGGCCCTGCAGGGCCGTGATGGGCGTGCGCAGCTCGTGCGAGACGTTCGCGATCAGCTCGCGGCGCTGCTGGTCGGCGGCCGCCAGGTCGGCGGCCATCTGGTTGAACGCGAGCGCCAGCTCTCCCACCTCGTCGCGGGAGGTGGCGCGGACCCGGCGGGTGTAGTCGCCCCGGGCCATGGCGCGGGCGGCGGCGGTCATCTCGCGCAGCGGCGAGGTCATGCCGTGCGCGAGGACCTGCGAGGTGAGCAGCGCGACGCCGATCGCGGTGGCCGAGGTGAAGTACGGGATCCAGCCGATGCCCTGCCAGAAGACGGCGAGCCCGGCCGCACCGGAGCTGACCAGCAGGATGCCCAGCTTCACCTTGATGGAGCGCACCGGGTCGAGCGGGCGTGGCAGGGCGTCCATCAGCGCACTCACTGTGCCTCCTGATTCGCTCGGTCGCGCGGCGCCGAGGGCGACGCCGTCCTCCGCGCCACGCACGACTGCGTCGGCGCGTCGCGTCGTCCAGGCGCCGCCGCGCCAGCTCCCTCGCTCATTGCCGCACCTCCAGGGCGTAGCCGACGCCGTGCACGGTGCGGATGAGGTCGCCGCCGAGCTTGCGGCGCAACGCCTTGACGTGGCTGTCGACCGTGCGGGTGCTGCACTCGTCGGCCCAGCCCCACACGTCGGCGAGCAGCTGCGTGCGGGGCAGCACGGTGCGCGGCCGGCCCGCGAAGTGCACCAGCAGGTCGAACTCGGTGGGCGTCAGGTGCGCCTCGACACCGGCCCGGCGCACCCGGCGCTCCGCCTGGTTGATTTCGAGATCGCCGAGCCGGATCGAGGGCGCGTTGTCGCGGGCGGCCGCGGCGGCACGCTCGAACCGCCGCAGCAGCGCGTGCACGCGCGCGGCCAGTTCGCGCAGCGAGAACGGCTTGGTCAGGTAGTCGTCGGCACCGACCGCCAGGCCGACCAGCAGGTCGTTTTCGTCGTCGCGGGCGGTGAGCATGAGCACCGGCACCGGCCGCTCGGCCTGGATCCGGCGGCACACCTCGAGGCCGTCGAAGCCGGGCAGCATGATGTCGAGCACGACCAGATCGGGGCGCATCTCACGCGCCGCGACGACCGCGCTCGGGCCGTCGCCGGCGATCCGCACCACGAACCCCTCGGCGCGCAGCCTGGCGGCCACCGAGTCGGCGATGGTGCGCTCGTCTTCCACGACCAGGACACGACGCTCACTCATGCCCGCACTCTATGCAGCGGTCGTGGAGAGGAACCGCGCGAGTTGTGAACGACCTGTGGAGATCGTTATGCGCTATTCGTACGTTCCGGCGTAGTACCCGCCGACCTGGTCGCGGTACTCGGTGGTGTCGAACGTGTCCTTGTCGTACTCGGGAGAGTTCTTGACCTGTTCCTTGGTCCGGTCGACGTAGACCGTGCGCCCGTCGTGGTCGATGCGGTCGACGGTGCCCGCGGGCAGCAGCACCTTCCGACCGAAGATCCACGGGCCGGTGTCGACGACCAGGTGGGCGCCGCCGACCTCGTAGTTCGCCTTGTCGACCTTGCCGATGCCGCCGTCGATGGCCTCGACGTCGTATCCGGACAGGTCGGCGCTCGCACGCTCGTCGTCTTCGGGACGGTCGCCGGGCGGCTCCATCTCGGTGCCGGCGGTGGCGGCGATCAGGCCGGGGTCTCGCCAGACCCAGGGAGCGAAGGGAATCGGTTGCATGTTTTCGTAGTACCCATGCGGCCAGGCCGCTACGCGTCAGCCGATGATGCCGCGGATCCAGGGCCGGATGTTGTCGATCCGCCCGGTGGTCTCCTCGCCGGTGTGCGGGCAGCTCGGCCCGCCGCTCTCCACCGCCACCAGTTCGTAGCGCAGCTCGGGCTTCGCCGCGCGCCGCTCGGTGAAGTACGGGCCGCCCGAGTCGTAGGGGCACGGCGTGGTGTTGGACTGCGGCGCGAACCCGGTCATGGCGATGGTCGACGTCGCGACCGACACCACCTTGAGCTGGCCGGTGCGCAGCCGGGTCACGGGCACCGGATTGGTACTGGTCAGCGACCCGTACCCGGTCAGCCGGACCACCGTGCCGACCGCCGGCGGCGCGATGGCCAGCCGAAGCGGCTTGATGTCGGTGATCGGGGTCTCGATCTGGGCGAGCGCGATGTCGTTGGTCGGCGACTGCCGCACGGCGACGACGGTGACGACGTGGCCGCCGGTGCCGGAAAGGTCGGTGCGGCCGACCGTGGCGGTGGTGAGGTCGGCGACCGGCCGCTCCACCCGGACGCCGTTGACGTCGCGGAAGCAGTGGCCCGCCGTCATCACCCACTGGGGCGCGACCAGCGAGCCGGAGCAGGCGCTGTTGCGCTTGCCGCCGTCGGGAGTGGGGATGCCCGTCATG
This sequence comes from Phytohabitans aurantiacus, assembly GCF_027923225.1. GTDB lineage: Bacteria > Actinomycetota > Actinomycetes > Mycobacteriales > Micromonosporaceae > Phytohabitans > Phytohabitans aurantiacus. Next base: position 9,252 of record NZ_BSDI01000098.1, on the reverse strand, counting down.
GTCAGTTTGACCGAGAACGGGTACATCCCGATCGGCACTTCCTCACCGTTGGCGATCGCGTCGGCGGGGAGGGCGGACGCCAGGACGGCGGCCCCGGCGGCCAGCACAGTAGACAAAAGCACAGCTAGGCGGGTGCGCCGGTAGCGCCTCACAGCAACACATCCCTCTGAGTGGCGGCCTCTCAGTGCCGGCCTCTGAGTTGCCGGCCAACCGGGCCAGCGTCCCCGTTACCCGATGCAACCTACCCCACCGCCGCGGCCGGCCCCGCCCCGGCGAGCGCCCACCGGCGCGCGAGCACGCGCCGGCGGGACTGTCCTCCATCCCGTCGGCCACGAGGCCGAGGCGGCACATGCGCCAACAATGTCAAATACCGCTAGGTTGGCGAGGTGAGCCGGTGGTGGGTACTGCTGTCGATCCCGCTCGTGGCGTTGCTGGCCGCGATGCTCCTCCCCCTCAACGACGGGTTCTACGAGTTCTGGGTCAACTACGACCCGCAGGGCGACGCCCAGCAGTACGAACGCCATCAGACGACGATCGCCTTCCGGTACACGTCGGGTGTCCTGTGTGGACAGCTCGTGGCGCTGCTCGCGGGCGCCGTGCTGGCGTTGCGCCAGCGGGCCTGGGCCCTCGCGACGGCCGTGCCGCTCGGCGCGGTCCTCGCGGCGACGGTCTTCGCGGTGTCCTACGCCCGCGACGGGAGGGCGCCCCTCACCGACGCCGCGATCGCGCGGCTGGTGACCGTGGAACTGGCGGCGTTCCCGCTCTTCGCCGCGGTGGGCGTCGGCCTGGGCCTGGCGCTGGGGCGCCGCTGGTATCTCCTGCCGCTGGCGCTGCCCGCCTTCGCGATCATGTGGGCGATCGGCCTGACGCAGGACGACCGATGGGGCGGGCCGGAGTGGCTGCTGTGGGTACTCCCGCCGCTCGCCGCCGCGACGGCGATACCGCTGACCACCATGTCCGTCGACGTCTGGCCCGACCCGCCGGTCACCGTGGGCGACGGCGGCAAGGGCGCGCTGGTCGCGCTGGTTGGCGGCATCATCCTGTACGCGGGCAGCCTGAACCTGCTCGGCATGGTGCTCGCCCGCCGCCGTCGGGTCTAGCCCCTCCGCCCCGCGCCGGGCTACCCGCCGCGCGGGGTGCGGCCTCCCGCCGCGCGGGTGCGGCCTCCCGCCGCGCGGGTGCGGCTTCCCGCGCGGGGTGCGGCCTCCCGCGCGGGGTGCGGCCTCCCGCGCGGGGTGCGGCTTCCCGCCGATCAAGGGCGAATGCACGCGGTTGGATCTCAAATCCGCGTGCGTTTGCCCTTGATCGATGCGATGTCCCTTGATCGGCGCGCGATGCGCGCCGCGCGAGGGCCCTCCGCCCCGCGCCGGTGTTACAGTTCCAGCGCAGCGGCGGTGAGAGGGCGACATGGAGCAGCACGGCTACATCCACAACAAGGACGACTATCTGCGCCGGCTGCGGCGCATCGAGGGTCAGGCGCGCGGCCTGCAGCGCATGGTTGAGGAAGAGAAGTACTGCATCGACATTCTCACCCAGGTGTCCGCGATGACGAAGGCCCTCCAGTCGGTCGCGCTCGGCCTGCTCGACGAGCACCTGAGCCACTGCGTCGTCGAGGCCGCGGCGGCCGGCGGGCCCGAGGCTGACGCGAAGGTCAAAGAGGCGTCCGAGGCGATCGCGAGGCTCGTGCGCTCCTGAACGGCCGCAACCGCCCGCATAGCGGGCGCCTCATGGCCGCCCGGGCGCACAACCACCCGCCGGGCCGCCGCGCACGGGGCGGCGCGCAACCGCGCGGCGCGCGCCGATCAAGGGCAATCGCATCGATCAAGGGCGAATACACGCGGTTTTGAGATCGAACCACGTGCATTCGCCCTTGATCGACGGCAGCCGGCGGGCGCCGCGGCCGGCAGCCGACGGGCGCCGCAGGCGGCGGCCAGCGCCGCGAGCCGCACCACGCGGGGTAGCCAGCGCCGCGAGCGCTACTCGCCAGCCGGCTTCTTGGCGCAGATGAAGCGCGGCTCGGCCTGGTAGGTCCAGCTGAACTTCTCGCGCTTGACCTCCTTGCCGCCCTTGCGGAAGACCCGGTACGCGTCCTGCGTGAAGCCGTCGCTGCCGCTCGCCTCGATGCAGCTCGGCCCGGGATCGAGGTAGACCGTGCGCGGCTTGGTGATGTTGCGGCGCGGGCTCCACTCGGTCTTGACGCTCTCGTACACCTTCGTGCTCCACATCGACACTGTGATCGAGTTCGACGTGTAGGAGGTGTCGATGACGACGCCGTACGGCGAGTCGTTGCGGAACTTGAAGTCCAGATCGGGCCAGAAGATCGTCGACTCGATGACCGCCGGGTACCGGCTGAAGTAGTACGAGTGCGGCTTGTGCTCGACGTCCTTGAGCCCGGCGTAGTACGAGGCGTTGAACAGCGTCGTGGTGAACTGCGAGACGCCGCCGCCCACGCCCGGCACCAGCTTGCCGCCGACGATGGTCGGCGCGTCCTTGTACCCGTCGGCGTAGCCGCGCATGCCGGTGTGCCCGTTGAGCGAGAACGTCTCGCCGGGCTTCACCAGCGCGCCATCGACCTGTTTGGACGCGAGCACGATGTTCTGGCTACGCGGCGACGACAGCCCGCCGGTGAACTTCGTCGTGAACGTCGACACCCGCTCCTTGATGCCCAGCTTGGCGATGTCGGCGTCGGTGGTCTTGGGCGCCGAGTCCTTCATTGTCGCGGCGACCGTGCGGCCGTCGGTCTTGGGGAGGACGCCGAGCAGGTCACGCGACAGGGCGGCGGTGTCCACCTCGTGCCCCGCGGTGCCGGCGGTGACCTTCGGCTTGCCGGCGACGATCGCGACCGTGGCGTCCTTGGCCTTGACCTCGACCTTGGCGAGTGGCTTCGCGATCGCGGCGCGCAGCTTCTTCTCGTCGATCCTCGGCGTGATCTTGCCGGTCTTGTCGGCGGTCAGCACGAGGCTCTTGGCGATCTCGGCCGGCAGTACCGTCACCGTGCCGCGATTGGTGGTCACGGTGACCGGTCCGGAGACGGCGGGCGTGGCCAGGTCGGCGACCAGCTTGTCGACCTCTTCGGCGGTGGTCGCCGGGTGCACCTCGACGATCGGCACGGTCAGCGGGTAGGTGCCCAGCCAGCCCTCGCGGACGGCCTGCGCGGTCTTCTCCGGCTCCAGCCCGGTGCCCGGCTTGGGGTACACGGGCTTGGGTGTGGTCCCCTCGAACGTGATCGCCGGCATCCGCATGGCCTGCGCGTCCTTGCCCAGGTCGTCGCGGAGCGCGGCGTCGAGGCGCTCGGCGTCGACCGTGACGACCGGCTTGACGGTGCGCGAGCCGAACATGTGCCAGCCACCGTCCGCGGCCGCCGCGACCGTGGCGTCGATGTCCATGGCCAGCCCCACCTCGGCTGGGCTGATCTCCACCGTCTTGTCACCGAGGCGCACCGGCACGGCGGTGTCGAGCCGGCCCGCCAGGCCGACCCGCAGCGCCTTCGCGGCGTCCGCCTTGCTCTTGGCGCCGATGTCGATGCCCAGCACCGTGGTGCCGCGCGGCACGTCGCCCGCGAACCCGTACAGCGCGACGCCTCCGGCGGCCACGAGCACCACCGCGGCGACGGCGGCGCCGATGAACACGCGCCGGCGGGACGTGCGCGGCGGGGTGGCGGCGGGCGGGACGGCCGGGATCTGGACGGTCGGCGCGTCGCTCGTGGACGGGTGCGGTGCGCCAGGCGAACTCACGGGATGACCTCGATTCACAAACACATGGGGTACCGGCGCGGGCGGCCCGCACCGCCCGGACGCATCGTAGCGGTCGGACACAGTACTGTCCGATTCGTTCAAGCCGACCGCTATAACGATCCGTAACGTTGAGCCATGAACCGACTGAATCCGGACATGTCGCGCCGGGCCGCCGCGTTCGTATGGCTCACCGGGCGGGTGCTGGACCAGCGCCGGCTGGCCCACTTTACCGGCGGCAACGGCGTCGACGAGGTCCTGAGAGCTCTGGATGCCTACGAGACGAGTGACGGCGGACACGCATTTGCGCTCGAACCGGACATTCGAGGTCCTCTCCCCCAGCCCCTGACGTCGATGACCGCCCTGCGGGTGCTCGACGAGGTCGGCGCGCTGGACGCCGGACGCGCCGCGCGGATCTGCACCTGGCTGGCCGGGCACGTCACGCCCGACGGGGGCATTCCGGCGGTACTCGGCACGATCCTCGCGTATCCGCGGCCGCCGTGGATCGTGCCGCCGGAGCCGCTCGCGGGTGGCCTGCTGCCGACCGGCCGCATCGCTGGCCTGCTGCTCAAGCACGGCGTAGGCGCGCCGTGGCTGGACGGCGCGGTCGAGTTCTGCTGGTCGGCCGTCGAGGGCCTGACCACCAGTCACCCTTATGAGGTGGAGAGCGCGGTCGCGTTCCTCGACCACGCACCGGACCGGTCGCGCGCCGCGAAAGCGGCAGCGCGGTTGGGGGACCTGGTCCGTGACGAGTCTCTGGTACTTGTCGACCCGTCCCGCCCCGAGACCGCCCGACCCGCTCCCGGGTACGCCGAAACCGAGTTCCACTACGCCTACGACTTCGCGCCCACGCCGTCGAGCCTCGCGGCGGCCTGGTTCACCGGCACCGAGTGGGCCGCGGCGCTGGACCACCTCGCCGCCGCCCAGCAGGACGACGGCGGCTGGCCCATCCTGTGGCGCCAGTGGTCACCCACGACGGCCTTCGAGGCCCGCCCCGCGGTGACCGTCGAAGCGTTAAGAACCCTCCGCGCCCACTCGTGACCCTCCCCCACCCGTGATCAGGGCGTCCCTCAAGTCGCCCTAACGACTTGAGGGACGCCCTGATCACGCTTGTGGGGTGTGCAGCTTGCGCAGGCGGCCGCACATGCCCCAGCCGACCTCGGTGCTCGGCGGCGACTCCAGCAGCGCGGACTCTCGCAGGTGCCGGCCGTCGCCCCCGGCGAGCGCGTCGAGCACCTCGCCGGTGTGCCGCACCTCCGCCGCCACGGTGCGCTCCCACGTCTCGCGCCACCCGGCCACCTTCGGCCGCACCAGCGCCGCGGCCTGATCGTAGAAGCGCTCGAGCGGCCCGCTGTCTCCACTCTGGACACTCGCGACCAGTTCCAGGAATCCCGCGACCGCGAGATCCCGCCGGTACTCCGCGGCCATGCGCATCTCGACATCGTCCACATCGGACGGCAGCGTGGCGGCGGCACGGTACCGATCCGCGTCGCCGACCACCTCCGGCGGGAAAGTCATCACCGCGTCGCCGGCCTCGGGCAGCCCCGCGTTCGACATGACGACGACGACCTCAAGGCCGCCCCGGTTGACGGCGCGGTGGATGGTGCCGGGCGAGAACCACACCGTCGAGCCGGCCCGCAGCGGCGTCTCCCGGAATCCGGAAGCGTCGAGGGTGTGCAGCGCGCCTTCCCCGCCCACCACGACGTACGCCTCGGTGGACGCGGTGTGCACGTGCGGCGTGCCGCCTTCGAGCCCGTCCCGGCACGCTCCGTTGTAGACGGACAGCCGGGTGACCGACGTGCCGCCCGGGAAGTTCATGCCAGTACCTGCCGGCCCCGGGCCGCCAGCTCCGCCGTACCCTCGTCGCCGCGGTCTCCGTCGGCTACCACGACGGCGTACCGGAAGCGGATCGTGGTGCCCGGCGGCACCGGCAGCTCCTCGTCGAAGAACGGCGCCGGGCAGATACAGGCGAACTCCTCGCTGCGCACGAACCACAGTGGAGGATGCTGCGGGTTGCCCGCGTCGTCGACCATCACGACGGTCGAGGCGGTGCCGGTCTCGTCGTGCTTGCCGCGGAACGCCAGCCACTCGGCGCGGGTGCCCCGCAGGTCGTTGCCGCTGCCCTTTCCGGCCGGCGACTGCACGAGGCCGCCGGTGAACGAGCGGGGCCCACGCCAGAAGAGCCCGCCGTACCCCGCGTTCTCCCGCCCCTTGGTGGTCGGCGAGCCGATGTCGAGGGTCTCCCCGGACACGTTGGTCATCGTGGTGTCGAAGGTCAGCACCCAGGTGGTGCCGTCGAGCACGGTGGCCGACAGCGCCCGGTGCTCGTCGATGACCGGCTCGCCGGCCTGCGAGTACCAGTCGAGCCGGTGCGCGATCGCGACCCGGTCGCCGCTGACTGACAGCTCGGTCAGCTCCCGGTGTACGGCGCTGCCGTTGTTCTCCTTCTGCACGTAGAACTGGCCGTGCGTGTACGTCGGGCCGCCCCAGAAGTTGTGCGGGCCGACGTGCGGCAGCGACCACGCGATCCCCTTGTGCCACACGTGGTCGTGCGGCCGGTACAGGCTGACGAGGTCGCCGGTGAGCGTGCGGATCGGGTGCAGGTACGGCTTCGGAGACTCCAATGTGGGCGTGTCCGGCCGGTACGTGTAGGTGAAAAGCTCGACGGCGCCGGCGGATACGGTCACCGAGTGGTCGAGGGCGTGGTTCGCTGCGAGCGTGCTCACTGGGCGGTCACCTTTCCCCACGGCGTGCCCGTGCCGTCCATCCTCTTGGCGAACGGACTGTCCGCCCCGATCTGTCCACACCGGACTCTCTCCCCCGTGAACGCGGACGCGTACAGCGCCGCGACGAACTCCATGGTGCGCCGGGTCTCGGCGAGCGTCACCGGTGGCGCCTCGCCCGCGTCGAGGGCGTCGTACACCGCCGCGAGCTGCGCGTCGTGACCGCTCGGCACCGATACCGTGTCGGCCGCCCAGCGGTCGACGAGGCCATCGTGCCCGGGCGCCGGCGTGACCGTCCAGTTCTTGTCCGTGTACCCGTAGAGGTGCTCCAGCTCGACGGTGGCGTTTTCGTAGTCGAACCGGAGGACCGACGTCTCGCGCGGCGACACCACCGAGTTCACCACCGACGCCACGACGCCACTCTCGAACGTCACCAGAGCCATCGAGACGTCTTCCGTCTCGGTGGGACGAGCCCGGCGGGCCGCGACGGCGGTAACCTCTTCCCACGGGCCCAGCACCGACAGCAACAGGTCAAACTGGTGGATGCCGTGGCCCATCGTGGGCCCGCCACCCTCGTTCTCCCACTTGCCGCGCCACGGCACCGCGAAGTAAGCCTCGTCCCGGTACCACTGCGTGTCGCACGTGGCGAGCAGCGGCCGTCCGAGCTCGCCCTCGGCGGCCATCCGCCGCAGCCGGACCGCGCCGGACCCGAAACGGTGCTGGAAAATCGTCGCCATGTGGGCCGTCGAGCGGCTCTCCGCGGCGACCAACTCGTCCAACTCGGCCAGGGAGAGCGTCGGCGGCTTCTCCACGACCGCGGTCACCCCGGCGGCCAGGCACTCGATCGCCAGCCCGGCGTGCTGCTGTGGCGGCGTGCAGATGTGCACGACGTCGACCTTCTCCTCCAGCAGCAGCTCGGACAGGCTCGCGAAGGAGCGCGGCACGCCCCACGTCTCGGCGAACGCCCTGGCCCGGTCGACGTCGATGTCGACCGCCGCCACGAGGTCAGCCCGGTCGGTCGCGGCGCGCACGGCACGCGCGTGGGCGGTCGCGATCGCTCCGGTGCCGACGATCGCCGTACGGTAACTGCGTTGCGACATGCTGTGGTTACTTCCACTCTTCGGTTGAGGAAAACGCTTTCCGATCCTCCCCCGCCCTTCCGGCCCCCGTCAACCCGCCCACCCAACCACCCGCCCCCGTCCTCGCCACCCCCGCACTCGCCGCCCGCCGGCTCTTGCCCTCGCCGCCCGCCGGCCTCGCTCGCCTCGCCTCGCCGATCAAGGGCAAATGCACGTGGTTGGATCTCTTTTCCGCGTGCGTTCGCCCTTGATCGATGGAGATCTCCTTGATCGCCGAGTTGCAGGCGCTGCGCGCCCGGGAGTGGCTGCGCACCGTGCGGACGCCGTGCCGCGCCCGTACCTCGGCCACCGGCGCGGCCGCCTCGACTTCCCTGTACACGTGCGATCCATCGGACGGAGCCCGACGCCTACGCATACTCGTTGTGGTCTGCCAGGACCTCGCCAATCACCCGCTGGTTGACGGCGCTCTCCTGTGGGTCCGTGCTCCCGGACAGGACCAGCATGGCCTTCCAGAGCGCCCAACCCCGCGCCCGCGCCCACGCGCCCTCGTCGTGGGCGACCGCCTCGCGAAACGCGCGCCGGCTGTCGCCGGAGAACATCGTCCACGCGATCACGAGATCACAGGCTGGGTCACCGACGCCCGAGGTACCGAAGTCGATGACCGCGACGAGCTTCCCATCGGCGACCAACAGGTTGCCGGCGGCGATGTCGCCGTGGAACCACACCGGCTCACCACGCCACTCGGCGGCCAGTGCCGCATCCCATACGGCGCCGGCGGCGACCGCGTCGATGCGACCGTCCAGCGTCGCCAGATCCCGCCGTGCCTCGCCGTCGTAGTAGGCCGGCGACGCGCCCCGGTGCCAACTGTGTTCCCCGGCTGGCGGCCCACCGGCGGTGTCACATCGTTGCAGGGCAAGGATAAACTCGGCCACCGAGACCGCGAACGCCGGCATATCGTCGATGCGCCCAGGGGCCGCCGGCGCGCCTGAAAGCCATCCTCGCACCGACCATGGAAACGGGTACCCTTCCCCGGGCTCACCCATCGCCAGGATCGGCGGCACGGCGACGGGCAGACCGGGCGCCAGACGCGGCAGCCACTCGTTCTCCTTGGCCACGGCGGGCACATAACCGGCCGCGGTGGGCAGCCGCGCTGTCATATCGTCACCCAGCCGGTAGGTGCGGTTGTCCCACCCGTCGACCTCGACGGGCGTGACCGGCAAGTCGCTCCACTGCGGAAACTGGGCAGCGATCAGCCGCTTCACCAGCGCAGCATCGATACCAGCACGGCCGTCGGCATGATTGACACCCACCCCGTGATCATCACCTGCGCCCCCGCTGCTCGCCAACCCGGTTATCGCACCCTCGGACGGGCCAGGCGCCCTCCTCGCCTCCGAGGGCAAACCCCCTCGCCGCCCAGGGCCCCCGCCATCGCGGGCCAACCCCTTCATCGCCCGCAACCCCTTGCCGGCCGAGCGCAAACCCCTCGCCGCCCACAGGCCAACCCCTGCCACCCACAGGCCAAACCCTCGCCACGTGCGTTCGCCCTCGATCCGTGCAAACGCCCTTGCCGCCGCCACATAGCAGCCGGCCCCAGGCAAACGCCGCGGCCGCGTGTGGTGCTGTGTCCGCCTACCGTCGACGTCCGGACGGATACGGGGCCCGACGCCACCGACCCGCGGATACGGCGACCGCTGGCTTGCGGCGGCCGCGCCCACGCCC
>NZ_BSDI01000097.1 GCF_027923225.1 Phytohabitans aurantiacus | reverse complement strand
CGGGCGCCAGCGGCGCCCGACCGACGACCTGATTGCCCCGTTCTGTGCCACCGCTGCCCGGGCTGTGAACGTTTAGGGCTGCTCTGGCAGCCCTAAACGTTCACAGCACCTCGGTAGAAACGCCAACTGACCTTGGCGCCGGCCGCGCCCTTCGACGCAACGGCGGACTGGCCGGCACCGGTCTGGCGTCCCGGTCTGGGCGTGGGCCGGCGGCCCGTCAGCCCAGGGTTGTCGTGGCGGCATGGCGGGCGTGGCGTGGCGCGCTCCGGGGGAGGGCGCTCGATCAAGGAGATCCGCATGGATCAAGGGCGAACGCACGCGGAAAGACCTCCAACCACGTGCATTCGCCCTTGATCGACGCGCCGAGGGCGCGCGGGCGCCGAGGCGCCGCGGCCGCGCACGGACCGAGGGGCGAACGCGCCGCGGCCGCGCACAGGCCGAGGGGCGCGGGCGCCACGCCGCGCACGGACCGAAGACGGACGCGCCGTGCCGCGCCGCGCGCGGGCCGAGAGCGCCGCGCCGCGCACGGGTACGGCGCGGACGCCCGTGGGCGTGGGCGCCGCAGGCACGGCGCGTGCGCGGCGTGTGCGGACACGGCGCGGACTGGCCGCGCCGTGTCCGTGCGCCTTTAGCCGACGTGAACCGCCACTGGAGTGGCGGCCTCAGCGCCTTCGGCGGTGGTGCCGACGGGGGTGCGGGCGTTGCGGATGAGCAGGAAGATGAGCAGCGCGGACGCTGCCAGCAGCACCGCGCTCACCGTGAACGCCACGTTGTATCCGTGCACCACGCCCAGCGGCGTCGATGCCGGTCCGTTCTCGGTCACGTAGTCGGTCACGGCGGTCGTGAATACGGTGTTGAGCAGCGCTACGCCGAGCGAGCCGCCGATCTGCTGGGTGGTGTTGACCATCGCGCTGGCCACGCCGGCGTCGTGGTTGCTGACGCCGGTCAGCGCGGTGTTGCCCAGCGGCACGAACACCAGGCCCATGCCGACCGCCATGATGACCAGGGCGGGCAGGATCAGTGTGGCGTACGACGAGTCGATCCGCAGCTGGGTCAGCCAGGTCATGCCGGCGGTGGCGAGCACGCCGCCGATGGTCATCATGACGCGCGGGCCGATCTTGGGCAGCAGGCCGCTGGCCACGATGGCGGTGACGATGATCGCCAGCGAGAACGGCAGGTACGCCACGCCGCTCTTGAGCGGGGAGTACTGCAGCGTGCCCTGGAAGTAGTACGTCATGAACAGGAACATGCCCATCATGCCGGCGCCCAGCAGCACCGATACCAGGAACGAGCCACCCCGGTTGCGGTGCAGCACCACGCGCAGCGGCAGCAGCGGGTGAGCCGAGCGGGCCTCCCAGACCACGAAGCCGACCAGCAGCACGGCGGCCACCACGAACAGCGTGATGGTCACGCCGGACGACCAGCTGTCCTCGGCCGCCTTGGTGAACGCGTACACGAGCGCGACCAGGCCACCGGTGGCCAGGATGGTGCCCGGGATGTCGTACTTCGTGTTGCCTTCGGCCTTGCTCTCCCGCACCACCGGAAGGGCGAGGAAGAACGCGCCCAGCGCGATCGGGATGTTAACGAGCAGGCACCAGCGCCACGTCGTGTACTCGGTCAGCAGGCCGCCCATGATCAGACCGATCGCGGCGCCGACGCCGGAGATGGCACCGAAGACGCCGAACGCCTTCGCGCGGTCCTTGACGTCGGTGAACGTGACCGTGATCAACGACAGTGCCGCGGGCGCGAGCAGCGCGCCGAACAGGCCCTGGAGTCCGCGGGCGGCGAAGAGCGTGCCCGCGTTGGTCGCGATGCCGCCCAGCGCGGACGCACCCGCGAAACCGATCAAGCCGATGAGGAAGATCTTGCGCCGGCCGACGTAGTCGGCGATCCGACCACCGAGCAGCAGCAGGCCACCGAACGCCAGCGTGTATGCCGTGACGATCCACTGCCGGTTGGCGTCGGAGATGTGCAGTGCCTCCTGCGCTGACGGCATTGCGATATTGACGATCGTCGCGTCGAGCACGACCATGAGCTGGGCGATGGCGATGACCGCGAGCGCCACCCAGCGCTTCGGGTCGGCCGCTGGCACGCCGGGGGCCGGCGCCTCCGTTGCCGCGGCGGGGTTCTGCGACATTTCAATGCCTCTCGGGGTGTGTTCGGGCACGGCCATCCGACCGCCCAACCAACGTAAAGATCAGCTACGACAAAAATCGTGCCCATTAACGCGAAAGGTGTTCACCGTCACAGCGAGACGTATCACGGGGACACTGATCGGTCTCGTTGTTCGTGAATGCGACGGAGGGCTGTCATGGACCGGTCGATCGACGTGGACAGTGTGGACCTGCTCGGCCGAGTGCGTGCCGGCGATGACGCCGCATGGGCCGAGCTGACGGGGCAGTACACGAACCTGCTCTGGTCGCTGGCGCGCGGGATGCGCCTCAGCGAGCAGGACGCGGCGGACGCCGTGCAGACCACCTGGCTGCGGCTGGTCGAGCGGATCGACACGATCCGCCACCCGGACCGGGTCGGCGGCTGGCTCGCGACCACGATGCGCCGCGAGTGCCTGGCCGCGATCGCCCGGCGCGAGCGCGTCCAGCCCGCGGACGGCTGGGACGACCTGCCCGCGCCGGCCGACCCGCTGGAAGACGGGCTGATCCGCGAGGAGCGCGACGCCGCCCTGTGGCGGGCGCTGCGGGCGCTGCGCCCGCGCTGCCAGGCGCTGCTGCGGGTGCTCATGGCCGACCCGGCGCCCAGCTACGCCGACGTGGCGCTGGCCCTGGACATGCCGGTCGGCAGCATCGGCCCGACCCGACAGCGCTGCCTCGCCGCGCTCCGGCAACTGATGCGGCTCGGCCCAGAGCCGGTCTAAGAGACTGAGGGATGAGACAGCCATGAGCCCCGACGAAGACGACGACCAGTTGTTGGAGCGGCTGCGCCAGGTGGCCGCCGAGGCCGACGCGGTACCCGAGAATGTGCTGGCGGCGGCCCGGGCCGCGTTCACGATGCGCGACACCGACCTGGAGCTCGCGCGGCTTGTCGCCGACTCGGCCGAGGCGGGCTTCGAGCCCGTGCGGTCGGGGGCGGTCGCGGCGCGGCTGCTGGCGTTCGACGGCGGGGGCGTGCAGGTCGACCTGGACGTCGAGGTGGCCGGTGGCCGCACCGTCCTGATTGGACACGTCAGCGGCGCGGACGCGTGCGTGCTGGAGCGCGGCGACGGCAGCCGCCAGCTCGTGCCGCTCGACGAGCTCGGCCGGTTCCTGGTCGGCGGTGTGCGCCCGGGGCCGCTGCGGCTGCGCTGCCGCGGCCCGGCCGGCCGCACCGTGGCCACCTCATGGGTGACGGTGTGACCCAGACGGTGACACGGGCCCTACCGGCCGAGCGCGACGAACGAGAGGGCGGTGGCCACGGCGACCGGATCGCCGTCGGCCTCGGCGGCCGCGCGCGCACCGTGCAGCGCTTCGCCGAACGTGCGCCCGGCCAGCAGCCGCTCGTGAAACCCGACCATGACTGGCGCCGTCGCGGCGTCGTTGACCGGCACGATGCTGGCCAGGATGCTGGCGGTGCCGAGCGGCACCAGCGCGCTCACCATGCCCAGCAGCTCGTCGGCGGCGACCTCGGCGGCCACCCCCGACTCACAGCTGCTGAGCACCAGCCGGGCCGGCGCCCGCCGCAGCCGCCCCAGGTCGTACACGGTCAGCGGCCCGTCGTCGAGCGACAGCGCGGAGAACAGCGGGTTGTCGGCGCGGAAGACGCCGTGCGCGGCGACGTGGGCGATGGCGGCGCCGTCCAGCGCGGCGAGGGTCGCCTCGGCGGTCGCCCTCCCGCCGCCGAGCACGATCGGGTCCGGGTACCCGTCGGCGATGCGCTTGACCTCGGCCGCGCTGCCCGTGAGGCCCGGACCGACGACGAACGCCGCGTGCGCACGCCGCGGCGCGGCGCGGCCGGCGCGCAGCCAGGTCGCCGCCGACGGCGCCACGGTCACCGGCCCGCAGCGCAGGGTCGGCAGCAGCGACCACGGCACGGCGTGCAGGCGTGCCGGCGGCACGACCAGGACCGGAGCGCCACCGAGGTCGGCGGCCGCCGGACCGAGCAGGGCGCGCTCCAGGGCGGCGCCGGCGCGGTCGAGGGTCGAAAGGGCCTGGGGCGCCGGCCGGCCGTGGGCGAGGCGCCGCAGCAGCGACCGGGCGAGCTCCACCTCGCGTACCGCGTCCGCCTCCGCGCCGACCTCGTGCAGCCGCCCCCGCTTGCCGGTGACGGTCACCGCGTACAGGACGCCGTCGACCACGGTCAGCTCGACCAGGAGGTGGCCGGCGAGCCGGTCGAACGGCACCGGCGGCTCATCCGCCACCGGTGGTCGCTCACGCACCCGACGGGTGCGCGAGCGGATGGCGGCCTCCAGCCGGCGGCGTTCGCGGTCCAGCTCGACGACAGGAGCGCCGGGCGCACCCAGGAGCCGCATGACCTGTCGCAGCGACGCCAGGTCCGCGGCCAGCTCACGGTCGTCCGGCGGCCGCACCAGCGGTACCGCCAGCGCCCCGGCCCGCCACCGTTCGCTCCAGCGCAGCAGCATGCGGGCGTCGCCGCGACCCACCGCGTGCCGCTGGGCCAGCGCGGCCAGCTCCGTGCCGTACCCGGCCGCGTGCGCGCGCAGCTCCGGCGCGGCGAGCGAGCGCTGGTGCTCGCCGGCCGCGTCCAGCCCGCGACGGCAGGCGGCCAGCATCGCCGCCGTCGCACCGCGTTCCCGCGCCCGCAGCGCCTGGGCCAGCCAGCCCGCCGCGCGGCCGAACGTGGGGCCGCCGTACCGGTAGCGCGCCGCCCGGGCCAGGTGCCGGTCGGCCACGGCACCGGTGGCGAGGCGGCCCGCGAGCAGGTGCGCCGCCGGCGCTTCCAGTGCGCGCAGCTCGGTCAGCCGGTCGGCCAGCCGGCTCACCTGCGCGCGCAGCTGGGAGGGCCGGCCGTCGGCGGCGTACCGCGCCTGCGCGACGATGAACGCGGCCCGCGCCTGCCAGCCCTGCCGGTGCTGGCGCCGGAAGAGCGTGCGGGCCTGTCCCGCCCACTCGGCGGCCCGGTCCGCCCGGCCGGCCGCCTGCGCCGCGCGGGCCGCCACGAACAGCAGTTCGGCGGTCTTGGTCGCCTCGCCGCCGCGGCCGACGTGCTCGCGGATCGCGGCTTCCGTCGTGGTGACCGCCTCGGCGGGCAGCCCCGCCGCGAGCAGCACCGCGCACCGGTCGATCGCCAGCTCCGGCTTGTGCGCGCCCAACTCCGCGTACCGGGCGCCCGCCCGGTCGAGCAGGTCCAGCGCGGCCGGCAGGTCGCCCACCTGAAACGCCACGTCCGCCCGGTTGTGGACGGTCATCGTGGACTCCAGGTCCTGCCCGGCCGCCGTGAAGAGCCGCTCGGCCACCACGAGGTCGCGGTCGCCGCGCGCCGCCTGGCCGAGCCGGGCGTACACCGAGAAGCGCGCGACCCGCACCCGGGCCTCCCAGACGCCGTCGCCGGCACGGTGCAACCGGGCGATCGAGGTGCGGAAGTCGGCCAGCGCCTCCTCGTACCGGCCGACCACCGCCAGCAGGTGGCCGCGGCGCATCAGCACCCGTCCGTGTACCGCACCCGTGCTCGCGGCGGCCGCCTGGTCGAGCGCGCGCAGGCCAGCGGCGGTGCGCCCGGCGAGGCCGAGGGTGAGGCCGAGCGTGGCTCGCACGTCGGTCGTACGATCGCCGTCGCCGGAGCGCTCGGCGAAGCGCAAGGCTGTGCGGAGCTCGCGGATCGCCTCGTCGACCCGCCCGGTGTCGCGCAGCACGATCGCTCGCGCCTGGTGCGCGAGCGCCGCGACCGCCGGCTCGGGGTCGTGGCGCAGCAACTCGTCGGCGCGCGCGAGGGCGGCCATCGGCCGTGCCAGCGCGAGTGCCAGCAGTTCCCCGGCACGCATCGATAAATCGTAGATCGAAGCATCTTAGATGCTTACCCATGGAGGCATGATGAGCTTCTGGCAGCGCTGGCACCGGCGCAGGCGACGCCGCGAGACACTCAGCGCCGACGCGTTGCGCCAGGCGGCGGCCCGTGCGCTGGCCCGCGATCCCGACGGGGTGGCGGCGCGCAGGCTGCGCGATCAGACCAAGCACATCATCGAGGCGTTCCGCGGCGACGTGGCCGAGGATCCCGAGGGCGGCTACCTGTACCGCAAGGGCTGGATCCTGGTGCGCGAGGAGTACGCGAACCGCGCGAGCCAGCTCCTCGGCGCCCGCGTGGACCGCGAGCGCGAGCGTGACGCGGCCCCAGCGGTGGCGGGCATCCGGCGGATACCGCTGATGAAGGACGTCGAGATGCGCTCGGCCCTCGACAGCCTGCTCGACGGGGCCGGCGGCCTCGGCGAAGGCTGCGCCGCCCCCGAGCACATACTGTCCATTTCGGACGTGGTGTCGCGCTGCCCGGCCGTCGAGCCGGAGCCGGTCGAGGCGACCACGCCCGAACCCGCGCCGACCTTCGACTCGGCCGCCGGCCACGGCGTGCGGGTGGTCGTCGTCGACACCGGCCTGGACCCGGACGCGCCCCTCAAGCACCGCTGGCTCGACCAGGTCGAGGGCGAGCCCGACCCGGCCATCACACCGGACGAACTGCTCAAGTACGCCGGGCACGGCACGTTCATCGCGGGCGTCGTCCGGTGCCTGGCGCCGCGGGCGGAGGTGTTCGTGACGTCCGCGTTCTGGCGCGGCGGCGCGCTCGCCGAGACCGAGGTGGTGCGGGAGCTGACCCGGGTACTGGCCACCCAGAGCCCCGACATCATCGTGCTGTCCGCCGGCACCCGCACGTACCGCAACTCGGGCCTGCTGGCGTTCGACGCGTTCAACCGCACGGTGCTCAGCCAGCACAAGGGCGTGGCACTCGTGGCGGCCGCCGGCAATGACGCCAGCCGGGTGCCGTTCTGGCCGGCGGCGTCACCGTTCAGCGTCTCGGTCGGCGCGCTCAACGAGCGGTGGGACGGGCGGGCCGAGTTCAGCAACCACGGCGGCTGGGTCGACGTGTACGCCCCCGGCGAGAACCTGGTCAACGCGTTCCCGGTCGGCACGTACACGTACCAGGAGGCGCCGAACATCCCGCCCGACGTCCCCAAGCCGAGGATCGAGGCGTTCACGGGCATGGCGAGGTGGAGCGGCACCTCGTTCTCGACCCCGCTGGTCGCCGGCCTGATAGCGGCCCGCATGTCTCACACGGGCGAAAACGGCCGCACCGCGGCGGCGGCGTTGATAGCCGACGCCCAACGCGCCGCCCGCCTGGGCGTCGGCGCCGTCCTGCATCCCCGCTGATCCGCACGGTTCCCGTCCACGTGCCGGAGGGCGGCGCGCACCCGCGGTGCGCGCCGCCCCTGACTGACTACTCCGTCAGCGAGCCGGCCGCGGCACCGCGTGCCGCCGCCGACCGGGTTCCCGACAACGCCGCCGGGCGCGGCGGGATGGTGGAGGTGTCGTTCGCGAACGTGGCGACCGCTGTCGCCACGGCGTCCGCGTTCGTGTCGAACGCGAACGTGTTGACGTTGCCGAACAGCCGGTACTCCCGCCGCAGCTGGCGATAGAGCGCGGCGTCGGCGCCGTTGCGTTCGGGCGTCAGGCTGTCGCACGGCGCGTGGTAGCACGGGTCGTACTGGGCACCCGCGACACCGCCCCACAGCGCGACGTCCGCCTCGGTCTTCTGCACCTCGGCACCGGTGAACAGGCCGCCGGCGGGGATGCCGGTGGCGATGAACGGACCGTAGTCGGAGCGTCCGGTGAAGTCCGCCGCGGCGGTGGCTTCCCCGCGCGCGGCGAAGAACGCCTGGAACACGGCCTCGATCTGCGCCGAGCCGGCCGGGCCGGGACCGCTGCCCTGGCCGGCCGAGTCGTCACCGTCGTACACGCCGAACGTGTAGTTGGGCGACCCGATCATGTCGAAGTTGAGGTACAGGGCGATCGCGGCCCGCTGCTCGTCCGTGAGGTTGTTGACGTAGAACGTCGAGCCGGCCAGGTTGGACTCCTCGGCGCCCCACCACGCGAACCGCACCTTGTTCTTCGTCTTCATCTTCCGCATCTGCAGCGCGACCTCGAGGATGCCGGCGCTGCCGGTGCCGTTGTCGTTGATGCCGGCGGTGTCCGGCTCGGAGTCCAGGTGCGCGCCCACCATGACGACCTCGTCCGGGTCGCCCCAGCGCGACTCGGCGAAGACGTTTTCGGTGTCGCGCACCTCGGCGATGGTTTGGGTGGTGATGGTGACGTTGAGGTTCGGCGTGCCGGCGAACGCGACACCCATCGGATACGACACCGAGATGGCCGGGATGCCGACCGGGTTACCCAGCGTGCCGAAGAACAGGTTCTGGCGGTCGGGCGCGGTGCTGTTGCCCTGGTTCATCATGATGGCCCCGATGGCGCCCGCCGCCTCGGCGTTGGCGACCTTCTGCCCGAAGGGGCAGGTGCCGCGCTGCAGCAGCGCGATGTTGCCGGCGACGGCCGGGGTGAAGTCGGTCGCCTCGCAGCCGGACGAGCTGGCGTTCGGTGTGGTGAGCGCGAGGTCGACCGGCACGACGAGGCCGGTGGCCGTGCCGTTGCCCGAGCAGTCGAGGACGTCGTAGTCGGTCTGGTCGGCGTACGTCGTCGGTGTCGGCGAGTTCTGCGCGAACGACGAGCCGGTGTCCTCGCAGAAGTTGAACTGGAACGGTTGGCGGGTGACCGTGTATCCGGCGTGCCTCATCAGTGTCGCGACGTAGTCCGCGCTCCGGTCGTAACCGGGACCGCCGGACGCGCGGTTGCCGCCGTTGAGGGTGGCGATGGCCTGTAAGGCCACGAGATGGCGCAGGAGGCCCGCCAGCGTGACGGACCTGGTCAGTTTCCGCACGTCGTTGCCGCCGGACGTCGCCTGTGCCGGTGTGACCACGGCGAACGTGCCCAGCAGGACCGCCACGGCGGCAACGCCGCCAAGGCGTCGTCGTAACGAGTGGGACACCACGATGTGCTCTCCTCCCGGGAACGATGATTCGACATCCCCGAATCTATGCTGGTCACTCAGCGTGTGGAAGGGGTCGCGCAGGCGAACGTTCCTCCGAGTGGGGCATCACGGTTTGGTCGGGCGCCGGCATCGGGTACATCGTGGCCAGCGACCGATGGAGGTCAGGACGGTGAGTGAGCTGTCTGCGCGGTTCGACATGCCGCTGAGTGAACAGGCGCCCCGGATGGCGCGCCGCGCGGTGGGCGCGGTACTGGCCGGGTGGGGCTTTGGCGACGAAGACTGGCTGGACGGTGCGCGGGTGGTTGTCAGCGAGCTGATCAGCAACGCCGTGCGCCACGGCGACGGCTGTGTGGAGTTGCGCGTGCAGGCGCACGGAGACCGGGTGATCGTGAGCGCCGCGGACGGTTCGTCCGTGGTACCGCGGCGACGGCGAGCCGACGGCACCGGTGGCCGCGGTCTCGCCCTGATCGAGGCGTTCGCCCCGCGGTGGGGCGTCGAGGACCATGAGGGTGGAAAGCGGGTCTGGGCGCAGCTGCCCGCGTGTCCGGGTTGGAGGTCGCGGCAGTGAGCGCTTCGTGGCCCGTCTCGAAGTACCTCACCGTGGGCTGCGCCGACGCGGATGGCGTCGTGACGCTGACCGCCGTCGGAGAGGTGGACCTGGAATCGGCTCGCGTACTCCGGTACGCCATCGAGCAGGGTGTCGGGCTCCGCCCGGCGGAGCTGATCGTCGACATCGCTGGCGTGTCCTTTTTGGACGCCTCGGGTGCGGGCGTACTGATCGACGGCAGCCGCCGTGCGCGCGACCGCGGCATCCCGTACCGCGTGTCCGGTGCGACCCGCATCGCCAGGCGGGTCCTCGACGTGCTGGGCGTACACGCGGCGCTGGCCGGGAGCTGACCGCCGGCTCAGGACGCGTCGGGGAGCGTGATCCCGGCCCGGTACGCGAACACGACCGCCTGGGCACGGTCGCGCGCCCCGATCTTCGCCAGGATGCGCTTCACGTGCGTCTTGGCGGTGGACTCGGCGATGACGAGCAGGTCGGCGATCTCCTCATTGGACAGTCCTTGCGCGATGAGGCGCAGCACCTGCACCTCCCGCTGGGTCAGCGCCGCGATTCGCTTCACCTCGTCGGAGCCGGCCGCGTCCGGCCCGCCGGTGGCCCGCAGCACGAAGTGCTCGACCAGTTCCCGGGTCACCGCCGGGTCGAGCAGGGTCTCGCCGGCGGCGACGGTGCGGACCGCGTCGACCAGCCGCTCCGGCGACGCGCGCTTGAGCAGGAACCCGCTGGCACCCGCGCGCAGCGCTCCCCACACGTACTCGTCGTGGCGGAACGTGGTGAGCACCAGTACCCGCGTCGCGAGCTCGGCCGCGACGACCCGCCGGGTGGCCTCGATGCCGTCGACGCCGGGCATCCGCACGTCCATCAGCACCACGTCGGGCTCCAGCGTCCGGCACAGCTCGACGGCGCGCAGGCCGTCGGCCGCCTCGCCGACCACCTCGATGCCGCCGGCGTTGTCCAGTACGACGCCGAGGCCGGCTCGCATGAGCGCGTCGTCGTCGGCCAGCAGTACCCGTACCGTCATTCCCGCTCGCCCCCTTGCGGCACCGGCAGCACGGCCCGTACCCGGAACCCTTGCCCCACGCCGCCGTGTCCCGCACCGCCGTGCTCCACTGTGCCCCCGAACACGGCCGCGCGTTCCGAGATGCCCAGCAAACCCCGCCCCGGCTGGTATCCCGGCAGCGGGCCGCGCCCGTCGTCGCGGACCTCGACCTCCACGCGCCGCCCGTCCACGCACACGGTCACCGCGGCGGACGTGGCCTTCCCGTGCCGCAAGGCGTTGGTGAGCGCCTCCTGCACGATCCGGTACGCCGACTGGTCGAGGCTGCCGGGCAGGTGCGGCTCAGGTGGTTCGATGTGGACGGTCACCGCCATCCCCGCCTCTGCCATGCGTTCGACCAGGCGTGGCAGCGCGGCCAGGCCCGGACGCAGGTCGGCGCTCTCGCCATCGTCGCGGCGCAGCACGCCCAGCACCCGGTCCAGCTCGTCGAGGGCTTCCCGCCCCGTTCGCTCCACACCGGACAGGATGGCGCGGGCCTTGCCGGGATCGTTGTCCAGCACCACGCGCGCCGCACCGGTCTGCACCAGCATCACGCTCATCGTGTGCCCCAGCAGGTCGTGCAGCTCCCGGGCGATGCGGTGCCGCTCGTCGACCACCGCGTCCCGCCGCATCAGCCGCCGGTCGCCCTCCTGGCGCTCCCGCCGGCGCGCCGCCGCGTAGCCACCGGCCCACACGCCCAGCCACACGAACACGATGACCGCCGGAACGGCGGCCGGCGGGCTGCCGTCGTCGCCCACGAAGTACGTCACGATCGCGACCAGCATCAGCGGCGGCCCCCACAGCGCGCGCCGCGGTTTCGGGTGGGCGCCGAGCGAGTACAGGCCGACCAGGTTCGCGAGCGGTGAGAGGCCGGCGGGGCCCAGCCACAGCGCGTCGACGGCCACCGCCGCCGTGCCCACCGCGTACCCGGCGAGCGGCCACCGGCGGCGGACCGCGAGGCTGCCGCCGATCACCACGGCCAGCGCGAGCGCCGCCGGCAGCCGCCCGCCCAGCGAGGGCGTCGTGGTCAGCCGCTCGCTGACGAGCATCACCACCGCGATGCCGGCCAGAGCGCCGTCGACGGCGCGCGCCGGCAGCGCGTTGACCCACGAGACGAGCTCGGCGAACCGGTGCATGGCGTCAGCTCACCACGCCGGCGCGGGCGCGTCCACGACCGCCGAGCAGCCGCGCCGCGACGAACCCGGCCACCGCCACCAGAGCCACCACCCCCGCGAGGCCGAGCACGGCCACCGGCGCCGACGGCGAGGTCCAGGGCCGCCCGGCATAGGCGGTCGCGGCCACCGCGCCGAACACGGCCGCATATCCGGTCACGGCAGCCGCCATGACCTTTGCCTGGGTACCCTTCGGGAGCGCCGCCATTCCCAGGCCGATCGCCAGCAGGCCCAACACCTGCAGCCCGTGCATACCGATGGCGTGTGCGAGTTTCGCACTGCCCGCCGCGCCGAAGACGATCGTCTCGGGCACCCGTCCGGTGGCGTCCACATAGGCCTCACCCTCGGCCGCCATGCCGAACCCGATGTACCCGCTCACCTCGATGGCCAGCAGCCCCACCACCACGGCGATCCGCGCCACGGTGGTGCCTTCGAAGCGCACCAGCGACCACACCAGCAAAATGGCTATCGCCAGCGCCACCAGTACCACGATGTTTCCCATGGCCGACCAGATCCCCGCGTCGAAGCCGGTCTCCTGGTTGAAGTGCGAGGGCACCCCTCGCCACCGCTGCGTCGTGACCATCGCGATCTCGGCCACCGACCCGGCGCCGAGCAGGCCGACCGGCAGCCAGCCCCACCGCCGCACCGGCAGCTGCCGCATGATCCACACCGCCGACCACGCCAGGATGCCGAACGACATCCCGAACACCGTCGGCTTGCGCCACGACACCGCGCCGTACCAGGGCGCCCAGTCGACCAGCGCCACCACGCCGTGTACCGCGCCGGACGCCAGCATCAGCGTCCCGCACCACCACAGAAACCGCTGCTGGGCGGTCACCGGACGGACCGCCTGCCACACCTGCCGGACCAACTCACTCATGACCAGGGACGCTATGGCCGTACGGCGCCCCGAACGTCACCCCGGCGAGGACCCTCGACGTACCCCCGTGGGGGTAGCGAGCGCCGTAGCCTGGGCGGATGATCCGCGTCCTGGCGGTGGAGAGCTACCGGTCGCTGCGCAGCCTGGTCCTCGAACTCGGCCCGCTGACCGTCGTGACCGGCGCCAACGGCACCGGCAAGTCCAGCCTGTACCGGGCGCTGCGGCTGCTCGCCGACTCCGCCCGCAACGGCGCGGTCGCCGCCCTGGCCCGCGAGGGCGGCCTGCCCAACACGCTGTGGGCCGGCCCCGAGACCATCGGCAAGGCGGTGCGCGCCGGCCGGTACCCCGTGCAGGGCACCGTCCGGCGCGGCCCGGTGAGCCTGAAGCTCGGCTTCGCGGGCGACGACTACGGGTACGCGATCGACTTCGGGCTGCCGCCGCCCCGCACGGAGTCCGCCTTCGAGCTGGACCCGGAGGTCAAGCGCGAAGCGGTCTGGTCGGGCCCGGTGCTGCGCCCAGGCACGCTGCTCGCCGAGCGCGCCGGCACCGCGCTGCGGGTGCGCGACGGCCGCGCGTGGCTGGCCCTGCACGACGCGGTGCGGCCCTTCGACAGCATGCTCAGCGAGTACACCGACCCGCGCCAAGCCCCGGAACTGCTGACCATGCGGGAGCGCATCCGGTCGTGGCGCTTCTACGACCACATGCGCACCGACGCGGCGGCTCCGGCCCGGCGGCCGCAGATCGGCACCCGCACGCCCGTGCTCAGCGTCGACGGCGCCGACCTCGCCGCCGCGCTGCAGACCATCGCCGAGATCGGTGAGCCGGACGTGCTCGCCGAGGCGATCGACGCCGCGTTTCCCGGCAGCGAACTCGACATCGCCGTGCACGACGGCCGGTTCGAGCTGCGGCTGCGCCAACATGGGCTGCTGCGGCCGCTGACCACCGCCGAACTGTCCGACGGCACCCTCCGGTACCTGCTGTGGGTCGCGGCGCTGCTCAGCCCGCGCCCGCCGGCGCTGCTGGTGCTCAACGAGCCGGAGACCAGCCTGCACCCCGACCTGCTGCGCCCGCTCGCCGGCCTGATCGTGGCCGGCGCGGCCCGCACCCAGGTCGTCGTGGTCAGCCACGCCCGCGGCCTGCTCGACGCCCTGGCGGCCACGTCCGGCGACCTGACCGCCATCGAGCTGATCAAGGACTTCGGCGAGACCCGGGTGGCCGGTCGGGACCGCTTCGACGAGCCCACGTGGCAGTGGCCAAAGCGCTAGCGCCCAGCCACCTCGTCGATGTGGTCGCGGGCCCACTGCTCGAAGCCCCGGGCAGGCGCTCCGGTGACGGCCTGAACCGTATCGGTCACCGGCTCGGGATCGTCGACGAGCGACGCCCAGTAGGCCAGGGCCTGGTCGGCGAAGTCCGAGTCGGCCCAGCTGAGCATCGCCGCCCGCGCCTCGTCCGGCGCGATCTCCTCCAGCTGTACCGGCCGACCGGCCACTTCACCCAGGATGCGCACCTGCGCCGCCTGCGTGATCGCGGCCGGCCCGGTGAGCACGTAGGCCGCCCCGACGTGTCCCGGCTCGGTCAGCGCGCGCACGGCGACATCGGCGATATCGCGCTCGTGGATCAACGACCGCGCCGCCCGGGGGTAGGGGATGCGCACCGGCGCGCCAGCGCGTATCGCGGCGGCCCACGCGAGGGTGTTGGTGGCGAACCCGCTGGGGCGCAGGAACGTCCAGTCCACACCGGTCCGGCGGATCGCGTCCTCGACCTGGCCCCAGACGCCATTCTGGGCGGGGGAGCGGTCGTCGCGCACGCTCATCGCCGAGACGTAGACGACATGCTTGACTCGTTCGGCGATCACCCGCGCGACCGCGGGCGCGCCCTCCGCCGACAGGAACGGCCACAACAGAAACACAGAGTCCACACCGGCGAGCGCGGGCCGCAGCGAGTCGGGCACCGTGAGGTCGCCGGCGACCGTCTCGACGCCCTCCGGCATCCCGGCCAGCGCGGGAACGCGCGCCACCGCCCGCACGGCGGCCCTCCGAGCGCGAAGCCCGGCCACCACATGCCGCCCGATGTTGCCGGTCGCGCCGATGACGAGAATCTTCTTGGTATCGGTCATGCGTGCCAGCCTTGAACTTAAACAATTATTGAAGTCAAGCTACGGTTGCGGCATGGTGGCGCAGGTCGCATCGGAGTTGACAGTCGGCCAGCTGGCGGAGCGCAGCGGCGTGTCCACCTCCGCACTACGCTTCTACGAGCGACAGGGCCTCATCCACAGCCGCCGCACCACCGGCGGCCAGCGCCGGTACGCCCGCACCACACTGCGCCGCGTCGCGTTCATCCGCGCCTCCCAGAGCGTCGGCATCCCGCTGGCGCTCATCGGCGAGGTCCTAGACTTCCTGCCGAAGGACGCGGCCCCGACGAAGGAGTTCTGGCTCCGCGCGTCAGAGTGCTGGACGGAAGCGTTGAACGCGCGGATCGCGAAAATGGAGCGAATGCGCGACCGGTTTACGAGCTGCGTCGGCTGCGGCTGCCTGTCATTCGAAGAATGCGCCCTGGTCAACCCCAGCGACGAGCTATCCGGCCGCGGACCCGGCGCCCACCTCCTCGACGCCGAGCCCCCACTCAAACGCGCCTAGGTCGCACTTCCCGGTCCCTGTCGCGGTCGGCCTACCTGGCCAGCCCGTCCGCGTCGACGACCGGCGCGGGGTGGCGCGCGGTGGCGTGCTCAAAGATGCCCTCGACGCCGTCGCCATCCTGCAGGAAGTTGGTGTCGCCTCGGGGCGGCGGCCTCGTCGGTCGCTGCGCAGCTCCATCGCCGGTGCGGGCGGCGGCCAGCACGCGCACCCGTGCTACCAGGCACCGCCCAGAGGCGTCGCGCAGCCTCATGCCCGCACCCGCACGTCGACCGATACCCTTTGGAGCGCAGCCCCGGGCGCGTTTGACGACGGTAGGGCGGTAGCCACACTCGGCCTTAGCCAGGTTCTGGCGCGGCGAGGGCACCGCGGCCACGCACCGCAAAGCCAACGGCATCGCCTAGCCTGTGGTGGCTTTGTGCGGCGGCACGCCGTGGTGGCGCTGCCGTATCTGCCGGACGCGTTTGGCCAACCGGCGTGGCCGCAAAGGCTGGTCGTTGACGTCACGTCCGCCGGTGGTAGATGTTGCAGCGAGGTTTACGCTCACTATCCACATAGGGCGGTGGGATGAACTCCGGCCGGCCATCGTCAGCCATCCGCACCTCCCACTCCCCGCGATGGATGAGCCGATGATGGTATCCACACAACAACACGCCGTTGTTCAGCACGGTATCGCCGCCGTCTGTCCAATGTCGAATGTGGTGGCCGTCGCACCACTGTGGGGGTCGGTCGCATCCGGGGAAGGCACATCCACCGTCCCGTGCGACCAGCGCTCGTCGCAGTGGTCCGGTGAACAGCCGTCGTTGCTGTCCGACGTCGAGGATCTGCCCGTGCCCGCCCAGCACGATGGGCAGGATGTGGGCGTCGCAGGCCAGCCGTCGCACCTGCTGCGCGGTCAACCGTTCCCCGGTGTCGAGCTGCCCGACGCCCAGTTCTTTACGCACGACGTCGTACGGCACGGTGACGGCAACCTGTGGCCGGTCTCCGCCGTTGTCCGGTAGCTGCTCGGTGCGTAGCGCCAGCTGGCACACTTCCACGAGGGCGTCGGCGCGGCGTTGGGCCGGTGTGCGTTCGAGGTCGGGTTTGCATAGTGGGTCGAGGGCGGCGTTGACGATGGCGGCGGCCTCGGCGTCGAGCCAGCCGGTGACTCGGTAGCGGCCGTCGCCGTTGTTGGTCAGGGTGAACGCCCGTGTCCGTTGGGCGCGTTTTTCGTCTCGTTCGGCGGCGCGTCGGTCGGCTTCGTCGGCCGCTTCCGGTGCCACGTGCGCGAGGATCCGCTCCGCTGCTTTGCGGAAGGTGGCCGGTTCCCAGTCGGCGAAGTCCGCGATCAACGTTTTCTCGGCCAGGTCCACCACATCCGCCGAATTCTCGTCGGCCAGGTCGTGGACGGTCTTGGCGACGATGTGGGCCTGTTCGACGTTGATAGTGCCGCTTGACAGTGCCGTGTCCAGCGTCGGCCGTTGGTCGAGTGTCTTGGCCAGGTCGACGGTGCGGCGGGCGGTGTGGATGCTGATGTGGAGGCGTTCGCGGAGCCAGACGGCGGTGCTGGCGGCCTGCTGCGTGATGGGTAGGTTGCGGCCGT
>NZ_BSDI01000096.1 GCF_027923225.1 Phytohabitans aurantiacus | reverse complement strand
CAGATCGACGTGCACGTGGCCTCCATGGTCATCGTTGCTCAGCAGCGTCGATCATGGATGCCCTCGCGTCTGTTTGCTGTCCCCTATCCCTTGGTAGGGTCGGGAGCTGGCGCGGTGCTTTCACCTGCGGTAGGGCTTGGGGCCTTCAAGTGCCGCCGGTTTCCCGGTCGGTTGTCCCACCCCAGCGACCGTGGTCAGGTTCGTGCCCGTTTCCAACTCCCGCCACCTCGAACCGTGCATGCGGTTCTCCCGCACACGGCTCACCGACGTCGTTCACCGCCGGCATTCAGCCTTGCCCGCCAGTCCCGGAAGGGTCTGGGTGGGACGACGATTCCTGACAGGGTGATCAGACCAAGCGTGTCGGCGGCTTGGAAGGCGACCACCGACCAGCCGAACTTGCGAGATCGGCGGTGCCGCTTGGCATATACCAACGCCAGCCGCATCAACGCATAGCTCCTGATCTTGCCGAAGTGCTGGGAGGAGACGCCGTACCGGAAATACGCGGCCCAGCCGCGCAGGAACCGATTGACGTCCTCCACCATCACTTCCACCGGCAGCAGCAGCCGGGACCGCTCGGTCAACTCCCGAATCCGGTCCCGGGCGTGCTGCATCGCCCTGTCCGCGGGCCAACGAGCCAGAAACGTCACCCGCCGGCGGCCGGTCTTCCCGCTTGAGCGCACCAGCCGGTGGTGGAAGCCGAGAAAGTCCAGCCCTTCCCCACCGACCTCCAGATGCACGATCCGGGTCTTGGCCGCCTTGGGCTGCAACCCCAACTCCGCCAACAACACCGTGATCCGCTGCAACGCGGCCTCGGCCTGCTGCCTGGACTTGCACACCGCGATCAGATCGTCGGCATAGCGCACGAGGACACCGTGTTCGCGAGTCGACCATTGCCGGTCCAGCCGGTGCAGGTAGACGTTGCACAACATCGGAGAAATCACACCGCCCTGCGCAGCACCCGTCACCGGGCGCCGTACCTGCCCGTCCTCCATCACTCCCGCGCGCAGGATCGCGCGCAGCAGTTTGAGCACCGTCTGATCACAGACACGTTCCTGCACCGCCTGCATCAACTGCTCATGCGGAATCGCCGAAAAGCAGTCAGCGACATCCGTCTCGACCACCCACCGTCTGCCCCGCCAGGACTCATCGATGAGTACCTGCAGGGCATCGTGCGCCGAACGCTTCGGACGGAACCCGAAGCTGCACGAGAGCATGTCCGCTTCGAAGACCGGCTCGAGCACGATCTTCAGCGCGGCCTGCACGATGCGGTCCCGAACCGAAGGAATCGACAACGGCCGCAGCTCGACGGTGCCGGGCTTCGCAATGAAGACCTGGCGCGCCGCCAGCGGCCGATAACTGCCGTCCCGCAACTCGACGGCCAGCTCATCGAGCAACCGGGCAATCCCGTACTGCTCGACCTGGTCCAGGGTGGTCTTGTCGATGCCCGGTGCGCCATCGTTCACGCGCACCGCGACCCACGCACGCCACAACACGTCTCTGCGGTAGACCTTGTCCGCGAGCGCGTGGAACCGTCGTCCGGGATCGGCCTTGGCCGCCCGGTAGAGCGCATGCTGCAAGGCACGAACCGGATCACGAACTGACCCCAAAGCGGTGGGACTAGCCGAAACGGCACTCACCGGGCCCCTCCAGTCAACAGACGCATCGACGAAGTAGCGGCCCTTCCCTCACCGGCGGTTCTGTTGTCCGCTCGGCTCAACCGGTACTACGGCCGCCTCCGACGCCCACCCAGCTAGTGATCCACTTCCCGGCGTAAACCGGTTATAGGACACCACGCTCCGGTGACACAATCTCCGCAGGTCACCGGGCCGGGGAGGGCCTCCCCAGTTCCCGCCGCCACCATCGATACGTTCCGTGCCCCCTACGCCGGGGAGTTCTTGACGGCTGCAATCCAGGATCTACACCGCGTCCATGGCCTTCACCCCGTATTCGCGGGCTCGGCTCTCCCTTGGCCCACCCTCACAGGCGGGTGACGTAACGACGCCGCAGGCTTCGCTTCACGCTACGGACCGCATCGTCGCTCCCCCCAAAAGGGCTCTTGACGCTGGGCTTCGACCCGACCCGTTTCCAGACCGGACCGCCAGCCTGCTACCGGGCCTCCTGGCAGCTACCCGGACCGGACTCACACCGGCAGGCGACGACGAGCTTACAAACGACAGGATCAGCCACTCACAGCTTCACCTCCCGCTCTCCTGGGCGCACGAATCGATCATCTAGCCCCACCTCCGCTGGGAGACTCACCAAGGCCAAGACCAACGTTCCATCGATCGCGCACACCCAACGATGAGCCTGGGCACGGCCGTGCGATCACAGCAGAGGGTGACGGTCGGCGCCCGCCCTGTCGAGCTATCGATGGCCACCGCGCCGCGACGTAGCCCGGTAGCAAGCCGACCCGCACCGGAGCCGCGCAGCGGCGAGGAGCGGCAGTGGCGCGGTAGAGGTGTTGACCTTGTGTCCATGGCACAGGACGCGACTCTCCGTGGTCAAGGATTTCGGCGGCCCGGGCGCGTTCTGAGGTACTGCGACAGCCGAACGCTCGCCGTATCCACCACGAGCACCATGAGCGCGCCTGGGCAGGACGAGCGGCGAGCGGGTCAATTACGTGAGCGAATCACGCCTCGCTGGGAACATTCCGTGAGCGCCGACAGCCAAGGAACCAGGCATGAGCAGCGCAACCGCGAGCTACCGCATCGACATCTGCCCAGGCACAAGCCAGGAAACCGCTTAACTACGCGGCATTGGGTTATAGCGACCCTCCGTAACACTTCGATCGGTTTCCACCGTCTCAACGGCGACGTAGACCATCGCCCGTGCGACCAGACCCGCCAACCGCCGTCCTCACGACCTCATCACCGCCGTGACCAGCGACTACCCAAGAACGCAATGACCCTATGGTTCCCCGCGAGCGCCCGTACGGGATGCGAGATCCCGGTCCGCTCCCGGCTCGACGGGCGGCGCACCGATGACTAGCCACCCCTGCTGACAGTTGGGCCGGCTTCCCGCACGGTCGCCGCCACCTCGGGGGCGATGCCGGACGGGTCCTGTCGCCGGGCGAGAACGATCAGTCCCACTAGCAGAAGCACGAGCCATAGCGGAACCAGCACAGGAGCGAGTGACCGCCAAATGGGCCACACCGGCTCGGCAAGCCCGTCGAGGAACAGATCCTGCAAGGTGAGGTAAGCGCCCGGCAACAGGGGCACCGTGACCAGCGTGACGACCAGCCGGGACACGGGCGGACGTCGCACCACCATCCAGAACAGCGCCGCACCGGTGGCGGCGCCGAGGAGGGTGGCAAGAACCGTGGCGGCGAGGAACCCATCCGGCGCGGCCGGCGCCACGCGCAGCACGAACCACGCCCCCCGCTGAGTGAACGTGAGCATCAGCCCGTCCGCCTCGGCCCGCCAGCCGTCGCACAAGTCGCCCGGCACGCGGCGCAGGCCCTGCCACCCCCGCGACGCGGCGTTGCGCCGTAGCTCGTCAGAGAGCGCGCAGTCGGCCCCACTGTCGTAATGGAACTCGCCGTGAGCGGAACCGAAATCATCAGTAGCCAGAAAGATGCCGTACCGATAGCCACGCACGAACGCGGAGCTGGGTGGCTTGGCCTCGGGAAGGAGCTCTGTCGCCACGCCCTGAGCCCGGTCGGAGCTGAGCGGCGCGGCACCGCGACCGCCGTACCAGGAGCCCACTGCCAGGCCAACCGTGCCCAGCAGCACCACACCAACCAACAGCACCGCGACCTGCTGAAGCCGAAGCCGCACCCGCCCACCCCCGTTCGTAGTGCGGCACAGCGTAGCCCCCGAGATCAATCCCCTGGCGCCAGGCGAACCCCCGCTGGCGGGCGAGGCCCCGCCCCGGCCCCCGCCACAAATTAACCACCACGCAACCGCAACTCAAAGCGCCCCCAACCGAGAACGCAATGACCCTGCACCAACGCCACCCGGCAACCGAACCCAACGCCATCGACCGCCGACCTCGAACACCGCCCGCAAATGGCAAAGCGTTCGGCCCCAAGCGCAACGTGCGGCCGGCGTTCGCTCTACAGGGATCCGACCCGGATCGTAGGTGCATCTCATTGAGGCATGTCGGACAGCCGCCTTGACATAAGGTCCCGCAGTCCAGGCACCGTCCACACTGATGATCCGGCGTGTCGTCTCGCTTGGTGCAGAGAAGGCTGGTACGTCGACATCGAGCACCCCAACCCTGGCGGGCCGGGCGGGGTCATCGTCACCCGCTACTGCCATCTGCTCACCCGCCCCGCCGTCGTTGAGGGTCAGCACGTCGTGGCCGGACACGTCATCGGCGTCTCCGGCAGCTCTGGGCACTCCTCCGGCCCGCATTTGCACTATGAGGTCCACCTGGGAGACCACAGTCCGGCCACGGCTGTGGATCCGGTGGTCTTCATGGCCGGGGTCTGCGCCCCGCTGGGCCGGTTCACCACCACCACCACGCCACCGCCCTGCGAGCTTCCGCCCGGTACCTGACCGCGGCGTCAACGACCGAAGCACACCCGTGACCGACAGCGTACGGCAAAGGCCCGGCTTCCCGGCCCTTGCCGCCGTCCGGCAGCCATACCCCGCAACCCGGTGCACAGGCTGCCCAGGGTTCTTCAGCCATGCCCCGCCGCCATGGTTCTTCCCGGCAGCAGTTGCTGTTCCTCCCGCACGCACGGCCGGACGGCACGTTCCCCCTCGCCTGCCCCGCGCAGCCGCAACGCCAGTCACGACCCATCCACACCAGTCACTCAGCGAGAACCTGAGAAGGAGCATCCGTGAGTACCCATTGCCTGGTCGGCACCATCAACGCCGACGACCCAGCCACCATCCGCGTCCGGCACGTCCACTTCGACGGCCATCCCACGAACATCCTGCCCACCCTCGACCGGATCTGGTCGACCACTTGCGCGCACGACGCCACGGCATTGCTCGAGGCGCTGCTGGCGCACGAGTGGTCGTACCTCGACGCCGATGTCACCGCCGACACCTCCGTCACGTTCGCCGGCGAGCGGCCGGTACCCGGCGTCGGTGTGGCCAGCGAGTTCGATGTCGGCAGCACGGTCGAGGCGCTGCCCGTGGACGGTCCGGTCGACCACGTCAGGTGGGTCTACGTCATCGACCCCGCGCAGTCGACGATCGCGGTCTACGAGGCGGCCGAGCTCACCACACCGCTCAACGTGCACTGCCTCACCGGCCCACCAGCACCGGCCGCCCTTCTACGCGCGGAACTTCTCGCCGCCGCACGGTCCGTCGGTGCCACGGTCGGCCAGCACCTAGCCGACACATGGGCGCAGGACACCCTCAACGGCCGTGCACCCGCGCAAGCCAGAGAAACCGCCTGGCGGATGCTGACCGGCGACCCCGCCATCGCGCGAACCCTGCCCCAACCCGACCTCAGCGCCCCTGGGGACACACCGCCGGCGGAACTGGCCGGCCTGGTCGAAGAGCCGAACTGGTCGACGCTGACGCCGGCGCACCGCACCAAGGTCCTCGACGCCTGGCGGACCGCCGCCCGCACCGCGCTGGCCGGCCGAGTCGCGGAGCACTGCCTGCACGTGCTCAACCCCACCGACGGCGCCGGCCGGGACCTGTCCCACCTACACCCGGACCGGCTGCGCATCGGTCGCGTTGGCGTATTCGCCGGGGACTGGTCCTGCACCGAAGGCCCATCCGGGCAGATCCGCATCCCAATGGGGTACGCCGGCACCTTGATCGACCGGTGGAACGGCTGGGCCGTGTTCACCTGTACCCGAACGGTGGCCGAGGCGATCGTCGCCGAGCAGCAAGCGCAACGCGACCGCCTCCAGGCCGATCTCATCGACCGAGGCCGCAGCCCCGACGACGCCGCCCGCGAGGTAGACGACGCGATGGGGACGATGCGCTTCAACGGGGACACGATCGTCGTCGATGAAACCGCGGTCTACGGCGACCCGAGCGCGGTGACCCGGATAGAACCCGATCGGGACGGCCGGTACGTGGTCATGGGCGGATCCTGGTGCTGGCAAGCGGTTGATCCGCACGACTGCGACCGCATCGTCGGGGACCTGCCCGCCCCCGGCCAGGAGCAGCAGTTCGTCGAACTGCCCCACAGCGGCATGTGGGTTCCGCACGACCGCCTACGCGTCACGCACCTGCAGAAGTTCCCCGGCACCCCGGCGGCATCCCTGGCCACCCTGGCGCTGGACGACAAACCGGTCGCCGAGGCCCGCACCAGCGCCGACGGCAGCGCCATCACGAGATTGAGTGCCGCTTTCGGCCGCAACGACTGGACCGGATACGTCGCCGGCTGCCGACGGTACGGGGTGCCGGTGTCCGAGACGCATATCCTCGACGCCCTGGTCACCGAGCACCAGATCGGGCAGGCGGCACGCCAGGCCGAAGCCGACGGTGGTGTGCTGACCCGGCTGCTGGACGCTGACGGCACCATTCTGCGGCTGCGACCGGTGTGGCCCGCCCCGCGCGACTACACGGCGCGCAGGCAGCTCGGCCAACGACTGCGGCAGCTGGCCCCGCACCCGCAGGGCCGCCTGTGGCAGTGGTGGACCGGTGCGGGTTGGCACCACCTAGCCAGCATCACCGGCTCCGGCGCCATCGCCGATCCGGCGCAGCGGCAGCCCAACGTGGGGCAGCTTCTGGCCCACATCATCGCCGAGGCGCTGTACGAGCGCCTCGACCGCGACCACATGGTCCATCTGGCGGCCGGCGAAGGAATCCCCCTGGACCCGCGGATGAGCGACGAGCAAATCCGCGACCTGCTGCGCGCCGCGCACCGCGAGTCCGGCAGGGAAGCCGGACTGCCGGTCGACGACCTGCCGACGCTATCCGCCGCCGAGGGCCTCGAGCTGGGCCGGCTCGCCGCCAGCGGCGCCGACGCCGACCGACCGGCCCCCACCGGCCAACAGGAGCCGTCCGAGCACGGCGACCACGCCACCGATCCACCGTCACAACAGGAGAACAGGGATGGACGTTGAACGACTCACCGGCAAGTACACCGATGTGACCGTCACCTGCGAGGCGATCGCCGCGCAGCACGGCCACGGCGGCGCGGCCGCCGCACTGGCCGATGCCCTGATCCGCGCCGTGGCCGCGATCGACACCGCCGAGAGGGAACTGGCCCACCACGGCGCCGCCATCGACCACGCCACCGCGGCAGTGACCCTCAACCTCGCCGCCGGACCCGGCGAGCGCGCACCCAGCCTCAACACACTCGGCGAACTGCAGTCGCGCGGACCCCGCTTCGACGCCCTCATCGCAATCCGCGCCGCCGGCATCGACCACCTGAAGGAACTGGTGAGCCTGTGGCAGCACCTGCCCGCCGACAACGGCACGCCCAGCCACCCCTGACCCCAATCCGGCCCAACACGCCGGATCCATCGACCAACCGCGCCACCAATATCCCCATTCGCGCGCCCCGTGCTGGCCGGCCCGGCCGGCGCGGGCGCACCCCAGCCCCAGGGAGGACCACCATCGCCACCGAACCGCTGCCCAGCCGCGCCACCACTGACGTGTTCGAACTGCACAACATCGGCGACAACAGCGCGCTGGCCATCGGGCCCCGGCACCGGCCGGCGCTGTCCGACGACCTTGTCCTGAGCGTGCGGCACCGCACCACCGGCGACGGCCGGTCGCTGCTGCTGTCGCGAGCACAGACCCGTGAGGTGCTCGACTGGCTCGCCGCCTGGTACGAGCACGGCTGGGCCGGCGTCCCCCGCCAAGAGGGCCCGACCAGCGCCGACGTCATCGAGCACTACGACCGCATCGCCGTCCGGGAACGGATCCGCGCCGACCACGAACGCATCGACGCCCACCGGCTATTGCACGCCGCGATCGCACTCGTCCCGGCCGGCTGCCGCAGCCAGGACCTCGACGAGGTCGCCCTCGCCCAGGCCCGCGTCTGGGCCCGGATCGAGAAGGAACGCGACCACCTGGAACAGATCCGCCGCACCCTCGTCCAGGGCCTGCACGAGATCGTCCACTCGACCACGCCGTCGGCCGACGCGCTACGCAAAGCCGCCGCCCGCCTGTTGAAGGTCAACAAGCCCTGGGTGGGTGAAGTCAGCGACGCCGAGGCCACCGACACCCCGCTCTACGACCGGCGGCGGCTGGTCGTCGCCGCCGACCTGCTCCCAGCACGGGACTGAACCGCACCGCGACCCCTGCAGGCCGAGGCCGGATGCCAGGCCACGCCCGCATCCCCGACGCTGCGGTCCTGCCCTGCGGCAATCATGAGAAGAGAGGAATCCCCTTGTCCGAGCCCGCACTCGTCGGCGTGATCACCGCCGACGGCACGTTCACCGCCCGATATCTGCACTGGGCGGGCAACCCAACCGATGCCGTGGCCGCCCTACGCGCCATCTGGACGGACCAGTTCGGCCGGGACACCGCCGCTACGGTGTCGACCCTGCTGGGCCACGACTGGTTCAGCCTGCGCCCCACCGGCAAGCACCGCCGGCCGCCGGCCACCACCGCGGTCACCGGCGTCGGGCACGCCTTGGCCGCGGCGCACCCGCCGGTGCGCGGCAACGTCGCCACCGCCGCCCGGCACGACTACACGGAGTGGATGTACCTGATCGACGCCGCCGCACAGACGATCCGGGTGTA
The DNA here is from genome assembly GCF_027923225.1 of Phytohabitans aurantiacus. Classification (GTDB taxonomy): domain Bacteria; phylum Actinomycetota; class Actinomycetes; order Mycobacteriales; family Micromonosporaceae; genus Phytohabitans; species Phytohabitans aurantiacus. The sequence goes on along the minus strand of NZ_BSDI01000096.1, from coordinate 8,237 downwards.
CGAGGCCACCGTCCACGACCGGTGGCTGCCGCACAGCCTGCACCCGCTGGACCCCAACACCCCACCGGCCCCGCCCGACGGGCGCTACCGCCACGGTGACCGCGTCGTGCTCGAGCACACCAACGACCCGCACACCCAACTGCGCCCCGGCGACCAGGGCACCGTCGCCTTCGACCAGCGGGACAGCAGCACGGTGTCGATCGTCTGGGACAGCGGCTCCACCCTGGCCATGCTCCTGGACGCCGGCGACCGCATCCGGCTACTCACCCAAAGCCCCGATACCACAACCAGGACGCAGACGAACCGATAAACATCGCCGACATTTCCTGACCGCCGAGGGGCGGAGCCCTGAGCCCCGACCAGCAGCGGCGGCTCTACTACGCCGCCCTCGCCCGCGCACCCCATCAAGGCGAGACCCGACTGTTTCGGCAGGGTGGATGAGCACCACCCGGGCGTCTTTGCTTCCGCGCCTCGGCGCCGGCGCGCCTGCGGTGCGGGTCGGGTTGCCATCGAGCACGGCGGGTGACGGCCTGGCCGATGCGACGGCTCCGACCACATCGCGATCACCGGCGTGTCGCGATAGCGCCGACTGGTCGCGGACCTCGGCGGGCAGACCCCAAGGCGCCGCAGACGAGAGATCAGGCTGATGGCGTACCGAGCAAATCCGGTGTGTAGGTACTCTGCCAGAACAGCCGAAGTTGCCGCTCGTCTTGGCAGCCGGGTGCCAGGTTCGGGCAGGGCGGCGGGATGTCACCAACGCTGCCGCAAAGGATCGGTGCACCCACCTCCATCTGCCAGTGGAGCAGGTCGCCGACGTGTTGCAGAAACTGGCCGCGGGTCAACGACACCACATCCAGTACCCGGTGCAGGGGCTCTGCCATCATCGGCCCGACCCGGATCACGATGGCCTGGTATGAGCCTTCCTGCTCGCTTGTAGTGGCCAGGACCGAGCCGACGTGCATGGGCTGCCCACAGACGCAGTGGCGGACGAGCCGACCGGCGGGAAGGTCTTCGGACATGACGGGGTCCTCTCGGGAGATCCGGGAACCCCGCATGCGCGGGGAAGCCTCCTCATCGGAGGCACCGTGCCCGCCTGGACTGGCCGGCAAAACGGCAATAGCACAATAGCTCGGGCCGGTGGGTTCGCGCCAGAAGCCCTCCCTATGCCACGGCACGAGGGCCGGGCGAGGTCGGATCATGGCTGGTCAGCGACGCCGGTGCAGGCGTTGAGACACGGTGGGTGTCGGGATGCCGGTGACACGGCTGATCTCTGCCTGCCGCACGCCGTCATCGACGAGTCGCTGTGCGGTGTGCGCCCACGTGTCGATGTCTACGGCGGCGAGAGCGGCGATTGCGTCCGGGGTCAACGGCCTGCCTTGGCGGGCGCGGGCTCCGGTGCGGCACGCGTCGCCCGCAGCTGCGCCCGGTGCTGGCCCTCATCTGTCATCGCCGCGCGGGCACGGTCGGGGTCGCGGTGTGCTTCCAGGGAGCGGCGGCCGGTGCTGCCTTCCTGCGCCTGTGGGATGGCGGCAAAGCATGCCTGGGACGGCCGGCAACGCGAGCGACTGACCTGAGGACAACCCGTGTCGTCGGCGGTACTGCACGGCGGTGATGCCACGCCGGTACCAGGCATGGGTGCCCAGCGCGCGTTCCACTGTCCGCATTCGTGGCACAGCAGCGATTCGGCGTCCTCGCTGACGTCAAGCTGCGCCCAGTGGACATGGCCGTCGCGTTCACCCGTGGCCGGCGAACGGTCGGGCAGGAGCGCGGGACGGGTACGGCTGCGCGCGGAGGCGGTTGGCCGCGGCGCGGTCCCAACGGGCGCCCGAGCCGAGGTGGAGCGGGCGCCCCACCATGCCCACATCCGATGCACGGGTCGGCGACGCACACCGCCATGGCCCGCGATTCGCACTGTCCACATCAGACCGCACTCGTGCCGTCGTCCACGACGGCAGTGACCACTTGAGAATCCATCGCGACAGCACCGGTATGGCCGCCCGCAGACGACTGCGGGCAGACACGTCAGCGGCAATCACCACGATCCTGCTCAACACCGAGGCCGCCGAGCACCGGTACGGACGGGACCAGCAACCGGTCCTGTTCGGCCTGTTCGACTACGTCAGGGCCGACGGCACCACCACGATTGAGGTCGACCCCACCATCGCCGACCCCGACCTGTGGACCACACCCGACCCGCACCGGCACGGCGTCCCACTGCCCGTACCGGTCGTCCTGCACCGCTTCGCCACCGACCTGACCAACCCGGCCGCCCGCCGCTGGCTGGAGGACTGGCGCTACTTCAAGGGGCGCACCTGCGTCGGGGTCGGCCTCGCTTTCGAGGCGTGGGCGGGTCCGATCCGGTCCGGGTACCGGTACGGCGACCTGGCCAAAGCACCTTCCAGCCAGCGGAGCGAGATCCGCGTCGCGGCGGCCGTGGACACCGACCTGCGCCTGCACCGGGTTATCCGGGTCCCGGCACCGACACCCTGCTCGTCGACCGCTGGATGCATGTGCCCGCCCGCAGCCACCACCTCAGCGTGGTCACCGGCCTGCACTGGCTCGCCCGCCTGGCCCGCAGCCGCTAACCCGCCATAGCCAACGGCACCACGAAAGCGCCACACGCTGCCACGCCGTCGCACGCGAACGGTACGGCACCCACCCCTTTGTCCCCTGTACGCAGCGGGTGCACCGCCCAGCCCTCACGTCGGGCTCGGCGCTGGCCACCCCCGTCTCCGCCCGTGCGGTCGTTCGTTCCACCGCCCGCGCATCCGGAGACGGGTGCGCGGGCCCTGTCGCGACAGGAGCCACACCTTATGAACCCGACGTCACCGCAGCCGGCCAGCCCCGGCGCGAACCCCACCTCCACGCCCACCGCTCCCGCCAGCGGCTCCGGTCGTCGGATGGGGCATCTGTATCCGCGCGTCGCGCAGTACCTGGTCGACAACCCCGACAGCCCGCTCAAGGTTCGGCAGATCACCCAAGCGATCGGCGCGCCGTCGTCCGGCGCGGTGTTCGAGGTGCTCAAGAAGATGGCCGCCGTCGGCTACGCCACGCACATCAGGGATCCCCACCACCGGTTCCAGATCACCCCGGCCGGGATCGCCGCCGCCGGCACGCTGCCGCCCCCGGCCCCGCGCGGCGCGTCCAGCGGCGCTCGCAGCCGCTCAGGCAAGCGCAAGCCGGTGACCCGCCCGAACGGGGAACTGTACTTGCCGCGCAAGCTGGCCGGCGGCACCGACATCGAGGTGCTGCGCCGGCTACGCGCCGCGCAGATGCCGGTGCTGCTGTACGGGCCGCCCGGAACCGGCAAAACCGCCATGGTCGAGGCCGCCTTCGACGACCTGCTCACCGTCGCCGGCACCGGCGACACCGTGGTGGAGGACTTCGTCGGCAACTTCATCCCACTACCCGACGGCGGCTACGAATACGTCTACGGGCCCCTCGTCGTCGCGATGCGCGACGGCCGGCCGCTGCTGGTCGACGACGCCACCCTCATCCCACCCCGCGTACTTTCCGTGCTCTACCCGGCGATGGACGGCCGCCGCGTCATCCACCTGACCGCCTACCGCAACGAACGCGTCGAAGCCGCCGACGGGTTCTACGTCATCGCCGGCCACAACCCCGGCGTACACGGCGCCGTGCTGACCGAGGCCCTCGCCTCCCGGTTCGGGGTGCATATCGAGGTCACCACCGACTGGGACCTGGCCCGCCGCCTCGGCGTCGCCGCCCGCGCCGTGGCCGCCGCGATCGACCTCAACAACGAACTCGCCGCAGGCACCGTCACCTGGGCGCCGCAACTGCGCGAACTGCTCGGCTTCGCCCGCCTCCACAAGACCCTGAGCCTTGCCACGGCGGTGTCCAACCTGGCCGGCCGCGCCCCCGACCACGACCGAGAAGCCGTCATCAAGGCCCTTGCCACCCACTTCGGCACCACCGTCACCGCGCTAAGCCTCGGCCCGCAGCACTAACCCATCGACGAAGGGAGCTTTGCGATGCCGCACCCGAGCGGTCACCTCCGGCCCGCTGGCAGCCCCAAACCGGGCGACAAGGACTGGCAGGCTTGGTCTAATGCCTGGACCAAACACATCAAGGTCCTGACCGGACGCACCGACCTGACCGTCATCGTCGCCCCCGGCGCAGGTGGCGGCGCCCCCGCCTGCTTCTACCCGACCGAGAAGCGGATCGAGGTCAACGCCACCCACATCGGGGACAAGCCCGACATCGCCGACCCCGCCCGCGCCGCCCACCGCAGGACCGTGCCCACCGCCTACGGGCTGCTCGTCCACGAGGCCGCACACGCCACCCACAGCCGCTGGCAGACCCCGCGCGGCACCCCACCGATTGTGGCCGCCGCAGCCGACCTGCTCGAGGAATCCCGGGCCGAAAGCCGCCAACGCGGCCGGCGCCGCGCCGACCGGCGCTGGCTACGCCACACCGTCAACACCCTGATCACCGCCGACGAGGCCCCCGTCGACGACCCGTGGCACGCCGGCCACCTCGCCGGACTGCTGCTGGCCCGCGTCGATGCCCGAATCGTGACCAGCAAAGACGTCCGCACCGTGCGTGGAGCGATCCTCACCGTGCTCGGGGCCAAGAAACTGAAGCGGTTGCGGGAGATCTGGAAAGCCGCCCACACCGTGGATGATGACGACGCCGCCACGATGATCGACTTGGGCTGGCAATGGTGCCAGGCCCTCGGCATCGATCCGCGCAAGCGACGGAAGGTTCCGGTAGCCGACGCCGGCGTGTTCCCCGGGCAACTCGCCAAGGCATTAGGCGACTACCTCGCCGCCGTCGCCGGGATCAGCCCGGCCGAGTTCACCGCCCAGCTGATCGCTAGCCGGCACAGCGCCCCAGCCACATGGCGTCGCCGGAACCCGACCGTCGAAGAGCAGCAAGCCGCCCGGCAGCTCGCGGCCCGGTTGCAGGCCGCCCGCAGCCACCAGCCCGAACCCGACACCCGGCCTTCGGTCATCCCGCCCGGCCGGCTGCGGGTGCGCCAGGCCATCACCGCCGACGCGCAGCGCGACGCTGGCGCCATCCCCACCGCCGCGCCCTGGCGACAACGCGCCACGCTGCCGCCTCCCAAGCCCACCCTGCGGATCGCGGTGCTGGTCGACACCTCCGCCTCAATGGACTCCTACGCCGGGCCGCTGTCCTCAGCCGGATGGATCCTTTCCACGGCCGCCCACCGTAACCACGCCGCGACCGCCACCATCGCGTTCGGCAGCACCGCCACCCTGCTCGTCCCGGCCCGGCAACGCCCCACCCAGGTTCTGGACATCAGCCCCGGCGGCGGCACGTCGGCGTTCGGCGACGCGGTCAAACTCGCCGACCAAATCCTCGACATGCGCCAGCGCGGCCCTCTGCGGATGCTCGCCGTGGTCTCCGACGGCGCACTCGACGACATCGACACTGGGCAGAAGCTCATCACCACCCTGCACCGCTCCGGGTGCACCGTGCTGTGGCTACGCCCCGACGGCCTGTCCGGCCACACCTTCGGCCACACCACCACCCTGACCGTAGCCAACCCGGTCGAGGCGATCGAACAGATCTGCGCCGCCGCGATCACCGCACTCGAAAACGCCTAACCCGCCCGCGCCGCACCCGATGAACATCGGCGCCCGAAAAGAGCCGGGCAGTCAAGCACCCCGTAACGCGGGTGGCGCGAACCACCAGAACACCGCAGATCGCGCCGGCGACGGCCACAGCGAACCGGCTCGCCGACAGGCGAACCCTTCCGCGTGGCCGTCGCCGGACCAACCCAGCCACGCTCTCCGAATGACGAAAGGTAACCGCACAACAATGTCCATCAACCTGTACTTCGACCTCGCACCGGTCGCACTGCTGGCCGAACACGCCCTCGCCGCACCCAGTCACGCCGTCGACCCCGACCGCCTCAGCGACCCCGCCATGCCGACCCTGTGGCTAGTCAAGGGCGCACACGGGATCTGGCTGGCATCCAACGGCCTACCCGGCATCCCCATCGACGTGCTGGTCCCCGACGCCGACACCAGCCGCGTGTTCGCCCACGGCTGGGCACCCGGCGACCCCGCCCTACCCGGCCGGCTCGCAACCCTCGACCTGCGCACCATCACCGTGATCGGGGTGTTCGGCCAGCCCATCGACGACCTGCCGGACCTGCTGCGCCAAGACCACACGCAGCTACGGATCACCGTCCACGGGGCCTTCAGCACGCTGAGCGTCGACGCCGACCCGCAGCCCGACCCCATCACTGGCGAACCCACCGACCCCATCACCAACTGGCTCAAAGCCGCCCTAGGCCAAACCGTCACCGGCCGGCCATGGCGCGCCGACCTCGATCACCCCTGCCCGGCACGCTGCGAAATCGCCCGCCTGCTCGACGAGGCCGCTGCCGCGCTGAGCGAGGCGACCGACAGCATGCGCCCTATCGCCCACGACCTAGCCGAACGCAGCCGCGACACCGCGACCGACCTGACCCGTGAGGGATGGACCAACATCACCGACATCGCAGCCCTGGCGCTCGCGGCGCACACCGCACAGGCACGGCAAGAGATCCTGCGCAACCACCTCGCCCAACTCCACACGGCCTGGCATCACCTGCCCACCGGCCATGGCTGCCAACGAACCCGTGACCAGAACACCACAGCCAGCCTGACGCCGACCCGCAGTCCTGACTGACCCCGCCACCCCCACCGACGACAACTCCCCCGATCGTCGCGTGAAGCCCCTACGTTCGCCCCGCCGACAACCGATGACACGCCGTTCCCGCGCTACAGCACCGCGCCGTCGGCGTCTGCCGGTCAGCCCCCCGAGCCCCGACCTGAGCCGGGGCTCACGTTGCTGACGACTGATTTCGGCAATGACTTGACCGGCGCGACGGCATACGCGTGGATCATGTCGACCGCCGCGCGGCGGCCAGACGAACTTCCCTCATACCCGTTTGGAGATCACCCATGCCCTTCGTTCGCATCGATGATGCCCTGATGGCGCATCTGCGCGAACACGGTCGGTTCGGCGACACCCACAACGACATCGTCCGTCGCCTACTCGGGATGCCCCCCGCCGAGCGGGTGTCCGCCCGCGCGGGTGCGTCCGGGTCCGGAGCGTTGATGCCGCTCATCGCGGCGGGGACGCTCGCCGTGGGGGACACGGTCACGTGGTATCGCCGCAACCTCGGCGAGGTGCACACCGCCACCGTCGATGACGCCGGCCGCCTGGTCACCGCCGACGGAGCCGTCCACATCACCCCGGGAACCTGCGCCAGCTCGATCGCCGGCTACCCCTGTAAAGGCTGGCCCAACTGGCGAACCGCGGCCGGGGCGAGCCTGCAACAGCTCCGCGATCGGGCAGCCGAGGCGATCGCAGCCGACCGGCCGACCAGCGGCGCTGCCGCCGGCTGAGCCAATCCCTAGTTCGTTGTTCCGGCGGCCCCCACGTCGTGTCTGAGGCGGATTCGCCGCCGCTGGCCATCGACCGCACCCGCCGCAACCCAGTCGCACACCAACCTCAGCCCGACGAACTGACCGTCATCGAACATCACCACCACGGCGTCGCCTGGTGCCGAAGGCCAATCTGGTCGGCCTCTACGCCCGGACCGGCGCCCGGCCGGTCGCCGTACTCGACAACGAGCACGGCGGCAAGGACCCCACGACGCGCAGCGACGCACCGCCGAGGGCATCCCCCGCTCCTGGTACCTGTCAACGGATACACCGGCCTACGCCGGTACGACATCGACCAGATACACGCCGGTCGACGCGCTGCCGCCGACACCGCCGACATGGTCAACCACCACTCCGCCCAACCCGATCCGATGACCCAATCCCTCGGCGACGCCGCATCTGGTGTTCGGGCCGCCCTCGGCCCACGGGCCCGACCTTGCCCCCGCTCGTCACGCACCCACCCCAAAGGTCCGCCAGTCCGGCGGACCTTGCACGACCGCGAGGAGCGCCACCATGAACCCCATGCCCGCCGACCGCGACCTCAGCGTCGGCGACCCGGTACTCGGCAAGAGCCGCCTGCTGTCGCGGCAATGCGCCACCTGCATCTTCAAGCCCGGCAACCTCATGCACCTACAAGAGGGGCGACTGAAAGACCTGGTCTCCGAGACCCGCGCCACGGAAGGCTTCATCGTCTGCCACTCCACCCTGCCGCACTACCCGAAAGGAGCGGAATTGCATTCGCTGCAACGTCGAATGCGCGAAGACGAAACCTGAGGCTGTGCGCTGCGGAGGAGTGAGGGTCGCGGCGCCGGC
>NZ_BSDI01000095.1 GCF_027923225.1 Phytohabitans aurantiacus | reverse complement strand
GTACCCGATCAGGTGTCGGGCCACCGGCGAACAACTCGACCAGCACCCGCTGGGTGGCCAGCAACCCGAACGTCGCCATCGCCCCCGCCACCAGCGTCGAGACCGCAACGGTCGCAGTACGCGCGCGGTCGGCACGCCAACCGATCCGGACCGCCTCAACCACCAGGCGAGGCAGCTGCGCGAACACCCCCAACAAGCCGGCGTCGACGCGCGCCCGCATGCCGTGCTCCCACCACATCGGCCGCAGCTCGGGCAACGCCGGCTGTGACGCGGCGCCGTCCGCCCGCTGCGGGATGCCGCCGCGCTGGCGGGTTTCCTCGGTAGCGCTGCTCACCTGATCGGTCCCTTCTACCCGGCGGCATTGTCGTCATGGTCGGTGACACGGATTCGGCGGTCCAACCCGGCAGGCACCGAACACCCGACAGCCGACTATGCCCATGCCGCATGCGTCGGCGCACGGGACGTCAGCCGTTCGGGTATCGCCGGATTTTCACCAACCGGGCGGCGATGTCCAGCTGCACATGGTGGTCGATGAGCGAGTGCCGCGCCCGCCGATCGCCGGCCGGGCCGTTCACATCTACCTGGTCTACGTGCGCCGGCCATGTCTAGCGAGCTCGCACCCCAACAGGCCGAAGTCGGCGGCGTCCGGTGGCTATCGACCGTCCACATCGCCAAGCTGAGCACGCCGGAGGAGCTACCCGAGCTGATTGCAGTGGCGCGACGCGTCCGTGCCCTTGCCCACGACGCAGCGGCACCGCCGTGTCAGCGGCGGCCCTGGATGGCAGCGATCCGTTCGGCCGCCAGATGCTTAGTCCGCTGGCTGATGGGTGTACGGAGTTCGCGGAGTCGTTCGGTGAGGGTGCGCAGGGTGGTGTGGATGCCGTCGGCGTTGCCGAGCGTTCCGTGCAGGACGATGGCCCGCTGGTAGAGGGGTTCGTTGTAGGGGTCGACGCGGATGGCGTCCTGGATGAGGGTGAGTGCGGCGGCCGGGTCGGTGTGGTGGTCGGCGAGGCGGGTGTAGGCGTCGATGATGTGGCGGCGGAGGGCTTCGCGGGGGACGGTCAGCCAGTGCCGGTCGTCGCCGTCGGCCAGCGGCCCGGCGTACGCCTCGACGGCCTCGCGTAGATGTTGTTGTTCGGTGTCGGGGTCGACGGCGTTGGCGGCGGCGTCGATGGCCGCGTGGAGGCGCCACAGGTCGACGTCGACGTGGCGGCGGTCGAGGCGGTACCGGTTGTTGGTCTTGAGGATCAGGTCGGCGCCGGTCGCGTCGCGCAGTGTGTTGCGTAGTTCGGAGGCGCTGGTGTGGAACTTGCGCCGGGCGGGGGTGCGGCGTTCCTCGGGGTAGAGGGCTTCCATGATCTCGTCGATGGTGCCACCGCGTGGTTCGACGGCGAGGTAGTACAGGACGTGGAGGCTGTCACTGCGCCGGATGTACACCTCATCGGACTGTCCGGTGTGGTCGGTGACAGTGACGGTGGGCGGACCGAGCAGCGTCAGCCGCAGCCTGCCGACCGTGCCGCCATGCTGGCCGTCAGCTACGGGCTCGGCTAGCGCATCTGCCTCTGGGGTTTCCGGCTCGGCTGGCTCCACAGTGGTGGATGCCAATCGGGGCAGTGGTGGCGGCTGCGCGGTGTCGTCTTCGACGATGCTGGCCAGGGCGAGGGTGTCCAGGACGTCGACGGTGGCGTCGGCGGTCAGGATGTTGAGCCGCGCCGCGGTGGCGGGGGCCTGCTCGCCAGCGCGGACAGTACCGTCGGCGGCGACGTGCCAGGTGGGCCCGGATGGCCAGCTGCCGAGCAGGACGGCGTGGATGCCCAGGCGGGAACCGACGGCGAGGATGGCGGCCAGTCGGGTGCCGGCGGTGGCTTCGGGTGCGGCGGTGAGCAGCAACAACGGTGCCGGCGTGATCGCCTGATCGTCGGCGTCGTCGTCGGTTTCGGCGATCGTGCGGGAGCGGCGCAGCAGTTCCTGTTCCAGCACGGTGAGGGCGTCGGTGAGGTTGTCGACGACCCGCAGCGCCTCCAGCGCACGCAACGCCTTGCCGGCGGGCAGGAGCAGGTCGAGGTCGCCGGTGGTGGTCAGCACCGTGGCGTCCTCGCCGCCGGCGGCGAGGGCGGCGACGAGTAGTCCTCGTGCGGCGTCCGGGGTGCCGGGCCCGCTCAGCCCTGCTCCCCCGGCCGGTAGCTCGGTGAGGGCGAGCAGGCGGTCGCCGTCCACGCCGACCGCGCCGCCGTCAGCGGCCGCCGCCGAGGAATGGGCGGGTGCCGCTGCGGGGAGGGCGGCGATCGCGGGTGCCGGTGCGATGAGGTCGGGGTCGGCACGGCGTATCCCGGTGGGTGGGCGAGGCTGGTAGGAGCGGCGGCGGCGCAGCCACACCAGGGTGGAGGCCGCGGCGATCGCGGCGGCGACCGGGCCGGTGAGCCAGCCGTACCTGCCCAGGTTCACCCCGTGCGCGGCTTCGCGGCGGTCCCGTGGTGTGGCGGTGGCCGGCGGCGCCGATGCCGGCGCGGTGGTCGCGGTGCTCGGCGACGGTTCGGGGACAGCCGGTGGTGTGGCCGGCGCAGACGGCGGGGCCGGGGGTTTGGTAGTCGGCGGCGTCGCGAGGGTACCGGTGGCGTGTCGGCGGGGTCCGCGGTCGCGGGCGTCGGCGGGCAGGTGGAGCCGCCAGCCGGGCTCGATGTGGTCGGGGAAGCCGGCGTGCTGGCGGCGGTGGTCGGGGTTGAGGGCGGTGATGTCGGGGTAGCGCAGCGGGTCGCCGAGGAACCGGTCGGCGACGTGCCACAGCCAGTCCCCCTCCCGCACCTGATAGACAGGCGCGGCGGTGGTCGACACGGTCCGCGCCGCGAGCGGCGCGCCGGCTGGGGTCGGGGTGGCGGGCTGGGTCGCGACGATACCGGCGGACGCGGGCGGCGGTGTGGCGTGCGCAGCGCCGGTGGTGACAGTGATCGCGGCGGCCCCGGCCGCGGCAGTCACCAGGGTGTGCAACGGTGCAGGCAGCCGCAACCGACGCTGGACGGGACCGCGCCGAGCCAACGCGGCGACCAGGTCGCGGACCAGCAGGGTGGCCAGCACCACCCACAGCGCCACCAGGACGAGGACCAGCAGGCCGGCCAGCACCGGCTTGACGTCGAGGCTTTCGTCGGTGGAGGTCAGGAAGTGCCACACCTGCCCCCGGCGGGGCACATGCTGCCGCCACCAGCCGGCGGTCACGACCGCGGCGACCGGCGGGCCCGCCACAAACACACCGATGGCCAGCAACGACACCAGCCCGCGTACCAGACCAGCCGCACGGCTACGGCGTGGTCCGGACGGTGTCGGGGCGGGCCACATACCGTCCAACGGCGCCGACGTGCGCGGCGCCGCCTTCCCGGGTGTCTGCTGTGGACCCGCCAGAACCGCCCCCCATGTGATCCGACCGACCGTACCCATCTAACGCGTCCGTCACCGAACCGCTACCCTCCGATGAAGGGTTTTCACCATTCGCACATCGACCACCATCCCCATGGCACGGTCAGCGACCGGCAGGCGGGTTTGGCACACTGCCCGAATGCCCGCACCCGTGCGCATCGGCATCGACATCGGCGCCGCCCGCACCTGCGCGGTCGTGGCACTGCCCGGCGGGCCTTGGCTGCCCCTGATGCCCGACGGCGCCCCCGTGCTGCCCTCCGGCGTCTATGTGGACCCGGACGGCGGCCATCTGCTGGTCGGCGAGCCGGCCCGCGCCGCCGCCATCGCCCGCCCGGACTGCTACCTGCCCAATCCGTACGCCCTGTTCGCCACCAACACACCAGCCGGCGCCATACGGGTCGGCGGCCGCGACATCGGGGCGACAGACCCGGCCGCGGCGGTGCTGCGCCGGCTCGCCGACGAAACCGTCCTGCTGGCCGGCACCCCACCGACCGCCGCCGTGATCGCGGTGCCCGCCGGCTGGGGTCCACGCCGCCGCGACCGGCTCCAGCAGGCCGTCGCCCGCGCCGGCCTGCCGCCCGCGATCCTGGTGACCACACCCCTGGCGCTGTACGCACACCTGACCGGCCCAGCCGCACTGTCCATCCCCGACAGCACCTGCCTGCTGGTCTGCGACGCCGGCGCCAGCAGCCTGCGTCTGTCGGTCGTGCAGCACACCACCGCCGGCCCGGCGCTGCTGGCCACCGCCGAGCACCCGGACTGCGGCGGCGACACCATCGACACCGCGCTCGCCGCCGTCGCCGCCCGCACCATCACGGCCGCCGACCCGGACACCTGGCACCGGATCCTCCAGCCGAACAGCCTCGACGACCAGCGGCGACGGCACAGCCTGCGGCAGACCGTCCGCGCCGCCAAACAGGCGCTCTGGCAGCAGGACCAGGCGGCGGTACCGCTACCCAAACCCTATTCACCCGCGGTGCTGGACCGCGCCGACCTGGCCGCCGCCACCGCACCGATCCTGGCCGCCCTCCCCCACCACATCGACCAGGTCCTGGCCGCCGCGGACATCGACCGCGGCCACCTGGCCGCCGTCGTACTCACCGGCGGCGGCGCCCGCCTGCCCGGCCTGGCCGAAACCCTGACCGCCGCCACCGGCCACCAGCCGGCCGCACCGGCCCGCTCCGACCTCGCCGCCGCCGACGGCGCCCTACGCGCCGCCAGCCCACACCTGGCACACACCGCCACACCCGCGGCCGCCCTGCCCACGCTCCGGCTGCGGATGCGCGACCTGGCCGCGCCGATCCTGATCTGGATCGCGTCCGCGCTGCTGCTGTGGCAGGCGATCAGGACCACCGAAACCTGGACCCAGGGTGTGCTGACCATCGTCCAGGCCGCCACCGACATGGAAGTGATCGCCCTCGCCGGCGCCCTCGCCGCACTGTCCACACTGGCCATCGGGCAGATCGCGGTCACCGGCCTGCTCACCAGCTCCCCCAACACCGCCGATCCCGCACCGGCCGGTCTGCCGCCGGTCGGCCCGGCGATGCGACGCGTCTACCCCGGCGTCGCCCTCGTCGGGCTGGCCATGGCCGCCCTGTTCGGCATGGTGGTACCCGTCAGCATCCCCAACCAGTACCAAACCGCCTGGCTGTCCGTGGGCCCCTACCTAACCTGGAGCCTGTCCGGCGCCAGCTTCGCCGCCCTCGCCGCCATCCTCATCACCATCATCGGACCGCGCATCCCCCACCACGCGCTACCCGACTGGCTGCCCACCGCCCGGCCACCCCTGGCGGCCATCCTCACCGGCAGCCTCGGCGTCCTACTGCTGGTCGCCGGCCTCAACGGCAGCTTCCCCGTCTCCACCATCGGATACCACCGCCTGGTCGGACGGACCGGCGCCATCCTCATCGCCCTCGCCGCTGCCGCCATCCTCACCCACCGCTGGCTACTGCGCGCCGCCGTCGCCACCATCCTGGCCGCCGCCGGCGTGCTGTTCTACAGCACCACCACCGCCCAGGTCCTACGCACCGCCTTCCTGATCGCCATCGCCTGGTGGTGCACAGTCCTGATCGGCCACACCTTCCGCGCCGCGTTCCCCACCATCGGCGCCACCACCCGACGATGGCTACAGCCCGCACCACCAACATGAGCCCCCGGCCCGCGGCCGACCAGGCGGCGGTTGGCACGGGCCTGGCACGGCTGTTGGTCGAGAAGGGCGCACCCAGGGCCGCGCGGCGTCGTGGGCTGACATCAGCTGTTCCGCCCCCATCCAAGCCGAACGCTGGATCACGGCACCGGCGGGCGTTGTTGCCCTCCTGGCGGCCATGGCATTTCCACCGTGGATGGACGTGAGAATCCGTCAGAAACACAAAAAGGGCGCGTTTGGGCGCCCCGAATGACGGTGGAGTACTCCAGAAACGAAAAAGGCGCGTCTGTGCGTTCCGGCGCGTGAGCGCGGCGCGGCGCGCTGCGCTGCGGATGTGACTTTCAGTCGTAGTTGGCACTTTTCAGCGACAGATGGCACTGCTCCCACGGATCGTGATCAGCGATGTGCGACCCCAGCTATAGATGGCGGTTCCCAGGTTTTGTTGGCGGCTGCGGATCGGCGGCAGCGTCGATCGTTCGGGCGAGGGCGGCGGCGAGGGCGTTGAGTTCGGCTTTGAGGCCGGTGTAGTGGGGGCGGGGTAGGTCGCTTTGGAAGAGGTGCCAGATGGTGTTGCGTCGTAGTTTCCAGGCGTGCTGGATGTTTGCGGGCTGGGCGGCTTCGATGGGTCTGGGGGCGAAGTGGTGCTCGCCGGAGGTGATCTGGACCCAGATGTTGATGGAGGCGATTTGACGCTTGCGGTCGCCGAGTTCGGGTTCTTGGGGGCCTGGGACGGCGGGCGACGAGGTCGTTCCAGGTGTCTGCGTCGAGGGACCAGGCATCGAGGGCTCGGCGTCGCTGCTGGTAGTTGATCAGTTGGGTGGAGGGCTGGTCGAGTTCGTTGGCGAGGGCGTTGAGCGTTGTTTCGAAGGCGTATGGGTCGGGGTGGGTCTTGGCGATGCGGTGGACGTGGCCTGCGCCGGAGTAGATCCGGCCCTTGCGTTCGTGCGTGGTGTCGGTGGCGGCGATGCCGAGGTATCCGGCCGCTTCGCCGAGTGAGCCGCCTGCGACCATTTGGATGACGCCGCCACAGGTCAGGCCGACGGCGAAGGCATCGGCGTCGCTGTAGCCGAACCGTTCGATGACCGGTGTGCCGTCCTGGAGCGCCTGCTGCCACAGCTCGTAAACCGCGCCTTCCACACATCCGCCGGAGACGGATCCGATGACCGTGCCGTGGCTGTCGACGGCGAGGGCGGCGCCGGCGGGGCGTGGTGCGCTGCCGGTGACGGCCACCACGGTGGCGTCGGCGAAGTCACGCCCGCGGGCGGCCCCAGTCGGTGAGCTGGTCGGCGATGTCGATCATTTCCGTCTCCCGACAGGACAGTGCTGACGCGAGGCCACCCGCCCAGCGAGGTGGGTGCTGGTGCCGGCGGCTGTGTCCTGGAAACCGGCGCCGTGCGGGGTTACAGCGTTTTGTCCAGGGAGATGGGGAGGTCGCGGATGCGTCGGCCGGTGGCGTGGTAGACGGCGTTGGCGATGGCGGCGGCTACGCCGGTCATGCCGACCTCGCCGAGCCCGATGATGCCCAGGGGCATGCTCTTGTCGGGTTCGTTGAGCCAGGCGACGTCGATCGGGGGGATGTCGGCGTGTACGGGCAGGTAGTAGGAGTCGAGGCCGGCGCTCATGGTGCGTCCGTTGCGGGGGTCGACGAGGGTCTGTTCGGACATTGCCATGCCGATGCCCATGACGATGGAGCCGCGCAGTTGGCTGGCGGCGGTTTTGGGGTTGATGATGTGGCCGACGTCGAACATGCCGAGCCAGCGGGAGATCCGCAGTTCGCCGGTGTCGGCGTTGACGCGTACCTCGCAGAACTGTGCGCCGCGGGCGGCCTTGGACCAGCGCTGGTCCTTCAGGAAGGTGGCCAGGAACCGGCCCTGGCTGCGCAGGGACCCCAGCCGGCTGGTCGATCCAACCGAGGCTTCCAGGAACGGGGTGTGTGCCGCTCGCAGGGTGGCTGCCGGTTCCTGACCGGTGGTGCCCGTTTTCCGGGCCAAGGCGGTCACCTTGCGGGTGAGTTCGGCGCAGGCAGCGAGGACGCTGGTGGCCACGGTCGCGGTCTGGTTGGAGTTGCCGGCCATCGGGCCGGGCGGCAGGTCCGAATCGCCGTATTCGACCCGGACCTTCTCGTAGGCGATGCCGAGCGCGTCGGCGGCGATCTGCGCCTGGACGGTCGCGGCGGCCATGCCCATCTCGTGGAAGCCGCACTGGACGAGCGCGGTGCCGTCGTTGCTCAGCCGCACCTTGACGTCGGCGACCAGGCGCAGGACCGGGTGGTAGGCGGTGGCCGCACCCATGCCGACGAGCCATTCGCCGTCGCGCATCGAGCGGGGTGAGGGGTTACGGTCCGCCCAGCCGAACCTTTCCGCGCCGGCCTCGAAGGCCTCGCGCAGCATCCGCTGGGAGAACTTCTTGCCGCTGGTCGGATCGGTCGCCGGCTCGTTGCGCATCCGCAAGTCGATGGGGTCCATCGCCAGCTCGTAGGCGAGTTCGTCCATGGCCGATTCCAGGACGAAACTGCCGATCGCCTCGCCGGGGGCACGCAGCCAGGTGTTGGGCAGCAGATCCATCTCGACCAGGTTCTGCCGGGTCAGCATGTTCTTCGCGCCGTAGAGGTGCCGGGCGGGAGAGCTGGTCGCTTCGAGCAGGCCGCCGACCGAGCCGACGTGGGTGATGCTGTCCTGGATCAGTGCGGTGAGCCGGCCGTCGCGGGTGGCGCCGAGCGCGATCCGGTTGGTCGAGGCGGTACGGCCGCCGGCGGCGCGGCTGACGGCCTTGCGGCTCAGTGCCAGGCGCACGGGCCGCCCGACGGCCTTGGCCGCCATCGCCGCGATGACCGTGCCGGGCCACACGGCGAACTTCCCACCAAAGGCGCCACCCACGAACTCCGCCCGTACCCGGACCTGGGCGGCCGGCACGCCGAACCGCCAGGCCAGGTACTTGTGGCTGGCGTCGGTGGACTGGGTGGTGTCGTGCACGGTGAGGTGGTCACCGGACCACACCGCGATGGTCGCGTGCGGTTCGATCGTGTTGTGCTGCAGGCCGGGCGTGGTGTAGCGCAGGTCGACCGAGACCTGCGCCGTGGCCAGCGCGGCCTCGGCGTCGCCCTTCTTCTTCGTGCCGGCGAATGTGAGGTCGCCCTTGGCTGGGGTGGCGTTGTGCTGCTCGGCGGCGAAGTCCACCCGCGCCTGCTGCTCGCGGTAGGTGACCGTGACCAGCGGGGCGGCCTCGTTCGCCGCGACCGAGGTCTGCGCGACCACGACAGCGATCGGCTGGCCGTCCCAGAAGACCTGGTCGGTGTTGAGGTAGTTCACCTCGGTCCCCGACACACTCGGCCCCAGGTCCCGCACGATGTTGCCCTTGCGTACCGGCCGGATCCTGGGCGCGTTGAGGTGGGTGAGGACCGCCACGACACCGGGCACCGCAACGGCAGCCGCCGTGTCGATGGCGGTGATCGTGCCGCGGGCGATGGTGGCGTGCACCATCGTCGCGTACGTGAGGTCCGGGTAATGATGTTCGGCGGAGAACCGTGCCGCCCCGGTCACCTTTGCGTGGCCGTCGCGGCGGTCGACCGGGCGGCCGACCGCGCCGCCGACCGGCACGGAAGGGGCGGGGTCGACGGGGGTCTTGGCGTGTGTGGTCATGATCCGCTCCGTTCGGTGGTGAGTCGGCGGAGCACAGCCACGACCGTCCGACACGCCAGGTCGATCTTGAATGCGTTGCCGGGCAGCGGAACAGCGGCGGCCAGCTCGGCGGCGGCCGCGGTGGCGAAGCTGTCCTCGCTGGCCGCGGCGCCGAGCAGCAGCTGTTCGGCGGTCCGCGCCCGCCACGGCTTGGTCGCGACCCCGCCGAGCGCCAGCCGGACGTCGGCGATGCGGCCGTCAGCGCCGAAGTCGAGCGCCGCGGCGACCGAAACCAGGGCGAAGGCGTACGACGCGCGGTCGCGGACCTTGCGGTAGTACGAATGGGCGGCGACCGGCAACGGCGGCAGCTCGACCGCGGTGATCAGCTCGTCGGACTCCAGCTGCGACTCCAGGTGCGGCGTCGTTCCCGGCAGGAGGTGGAATTCGGTCAGCGGGATGTGCCGGGTGCCGCGGCTGCTGCGGACCTCGACGACGGCGTCGATCGCGGCCAAGGCCACGGCCATGTCGGAGGGGTGGGTGGCGACGCAGGCGTCGCTGGTGCCGAGCACCGCGTTGCCCCGGTTGAAGCCCTCCCGGGCCGCGCAGCCGGCGCCGGGCTCCCGCTTGTTGCACGCCGAGGCCTCGTCGTAGAAGTAGAGGCAGCGGGTGCGCTGCAGCAGGTTCCCGCCGACCGTTGCCATATTGCGGATCTGCCCGGTGGCGCCCAGCAGAATCGCCTGCGACAGGAACGGGTAGCGGCCACGCACGACCGGATGGGCGGCCAGGTCACTGTTACGTACCAGGGCGCCGATGCGCAGCCCGCCGTCGGGGAGTTCCTCGATGCCGTCCAGCGGCAGCCGGGTGATGTCGATCAGCGTCTCGGGCGCCTCGATGCCCTCCCGCATGAGGTCTACGAGATTGGTACCGCCGCCGAGGAACCTGGCGCCCGGCTCGACGGCGATCCGCTGCAAGGCGACGTCGACGTCGGTGGCCCGCAGGTAGTTGAAGGTCTTCATGACGCGACTTCCTGAATCGCCTCGGCGATGCCGTTGTAGGCCCCGCAGCGGCAGATGTTGCCGCTCATCCGCTCGCGGATCTCCGCAGGTGTCAGCGCTTCGGGGGCCAGTGCCTCGGTGGCGGCGCTCGGCGCGCCCGCGGCGTGCTCGCTCAGCATCCCGATCGCCGAGCAGATCTGCCCCGGCGTGCAGTAGCCACACTGCAAGCCATCGTGGCGGACGAAGGCCTCCTGCAACGGGTGGTCGACGCCCTCGATCGTGGTGATCTCCCGCCCTTCGTACTGCACCGCCAGGGCCAGGCACGACACGATGCGCCGCCCGTCGACCAGCACCGTGCAGGCACCGCAGGCCCCCTGGTCACAGCCCTTCTTGGTACCAGTCAGCCACAGGTGCTCACGGAGCACGTCGAGCAGGCTGACCTGCGGCGCCACGTCCGCTTTATGGTCTTCTCCGTTGATCCGGAGGCGTAGCTCGGGCATCGGACTCATGTCCTTCGAAGTGAGACTCGACGATCAGCGACGCCGGCCGCCGACCTCTGGGTGCACGAGTTGGTGCACAAATCGCTCCCGGCAGGCCAGTGCAGCGTCGCTGCCCACCTGGTGCCAGTCGGAGCAGACCCCGTGGTGGCCGTCCCATGGTTCACACGGTATTCCTCCACCCTGCCGCTCCGGCGCGGTATCTGCCGGAACGGCGTTGCCGCTGGCACCAGCCTCGTCGCCGGGCGGCGTGCCGGTTGCCGGTACCCATTAAAGGAACGTACGGGTTCCTTTGTCAATCAGATGTTTTCCCCGGTCACGCCCGGTGTGCCATGTTGGAGCCATGTCGACCGAGAAGCCACCCGCCCCGAGCCGGCAGCGCCCAGCGAACATCAGCCCCGGCCGGCCGCCACAGGCCACTCTTGAGGCGCGCATGCGTCACCTCCTCTCGGTCGCCGGTGACGAATTCGTGACGCGAGGATTCGCCGAGGCCAGCGTCTCGCGCATCGCCCGCGACGCCGGGGTGTCGAAGAAGACGATCTACGGCCGCTTCCCGACCAAGGACGCCCTGCTCTTGGCGGTGTTCGAGGACCTCGTGACCCGGACCCGCAACGCCGCGCTGGACGGCATGACCACCATGACCGGCGAACCGGCCCAGGCGCTGACCCGGTTCGGGATGCGGATCGCCCGGGGCTGGACCACACCGCGCGACGTGGCCATCTACCGGCTGATCATCAGCGAGGTCGTCCGCTTCCCTCAGCTCGCCGAGATCTTCATCTCGACGATGGAGGTGATCCGTTCGACGCTCACCAACTACCTGCGCGAGCAGGCCGCCGCCGGCACCCTGGCGATCACCGACCCCGAGGCCGCCTGCCGCCAATTCGGGATGCTCGCCTACGGCGAACTACGCGAGCGTGCCCTGCTCGGCGAGACCATCACCGAGGAGAGACTCACCGCGACGGTCCAGCGGGCAGTTCAGCTGTTCCTCCACGGATACGCCGTCGGCGCACCCCGACAACCTTCACCGGTACCCGGCAGGACCTGACCGCCCTGCTCGACCTGACTTTCGCTGCGCGATCCTCCGAGCCCCGCCTCACCAACGGAAAGCAGCCTTACCCGCAGGGGTCGTTCCGTGGCGAAACCGACGTAGCGCGCAGCTATGGATTCGCGCAGTCAGCTGAGGTAGAAGTCTTTGCGGGCGGCGACGAACTCCTCGACGGTCAGGGGTCGTTTCCCGGTGATGCGTTCGACGTCGGTGGTGGCCCGGTCGTAGCGGTTCGCGTGGTGCAGTTGTGCCATGGTGGCGATGTGTTGCTCGGTGTGCGGGGGCAGGCCCGCGTTGGCGAGTACCTCGGTGCGCCACTGTTGCAGGGGGACGTCGCGGTAGGTGACGGTGCGGCCGAGCGCTTGAGAGAACTCGTGGGCTATTTCGGTCATGTCGAGCGTGCGTGGTCCGGTCAGCTCGTACACCTTCCCGGCGTGTTCGCCGGGATCGCGCAGGATGGTCGCGGCGACCCGGGCGACGTCGGCGGCGGCGACCGGTGAGGTGCGTCCGGTGCCGAACGGCAGCGTCAGGGTGCCGTTGGCGCGGATCGACCGTGCGGCGAGGGTGGTGAACAGCGGGTTGTCGAGGAATGTTGTTGGGCGTACGTGCACCACGGGCAGGCCAGACCAGTCCAGCACCTGCTCGGCCAGCCAGTGCAGCCGTTGCTGGTGGGATTCGGTGGTGCTGGTGGCGGTCATCTGTGACACCGTCATCTGCGACATGTCCAGCAGCAGGTCGAGGTTGCCGTGTGCCTTGGCGACGGTGGCCAGGATGGTCGCCGCGAGTAGGTGGTCCGGGGAGACGCTGAGCCCGAAGTATGCCCGGCGGACGCCGTGGAGTGCGGCGGCCACCGTTTCGGCCCGGGTCAGGTCTGCGGTGACGACCTCGGCGCCCAGGGCCCGCACCTGGGCGGCGCGGTGGTCCTGGCGGCGGGTCAGGACGCGGACCGGTACGTTGTGCGCGCGCAGCCGTTCGGTGACGAGACGGCCCACGCCGCCGGCGCCGGTGACGAGAACGAGGTCGTGGTCAGTCATCGGTGGGTTTCCTTTTCGGAGGGTGTTCGCCGCGGCCAGGGCCTGGCCGCGGCACGGGGTGGTGGTGCGTCCTGATGCTCGCCGTCGACGTTCGGGGTCTGCGCCGAGCCGCCGATGGTCTCGACGGAACGGCCGGCGGCACTCGTGGGTGGGTGGTGTTCAGGGCCGGCAGGGGCGCGGGTGATGCTCGTTCAGCGGAGGAAGAAGTTGAGGAGGGCATCGGTGCGCTTGTTGAAGGGGGCCCTCAGCAGGCGGGTGGCGTTCCAGCGGCCTTGTGTGTAGATGCCTTTGGGGTGGCTGAGGGTGCGGAAGCCTTCGATGCCGTGGTATTTGCCCATGCCGCTGGCGCCGACGCCGCCGAAGGGCAGGTCGTCCTGGGCGACATGCATGAGGGTGCCGTTGATGGTGACGTTGCCGGAGGTGGTGCGGTCCAGGACCTTGCGCCGCTCGGGGTTGTCGTCGCCGAAGTAGTAGAGCGCGAGGGGCCGGGGACGTGCGTTGACGTAGTCGATGGCGTCGTCGACGGTGCGGTAGCCGAAGACGGGCAGGATGGGGCCGAAGATCTCCTGGTGGGCGATGCGCATGTCGTCGGTGACGCCGAGCACGACGGTGGGGGCGAGAGTGTGTGGGCGGTCGGCCGCCTCGTGCGGCCGGTGGCCGACCTCGATGATCTGGGCGCCGTGGTTGCGGGCGTCGTCGAGTAGGCCGGTGAGGTTCTGGTACTCCTTGTCGTTGACGATCGAGGTGTAGTCGTCGCTGGTCGGCCCTGCGGGGTAGGCGGCCTTGACCAGCCGGTCATAGGCGGCGATGAAGGTGTCGATCTCGGACTCGTGTACCAAGGCGTAGTCGGGGGCGATGCAGGTCTGCCCGCCACTGAGGAGTTTGCCGAAGACGATGTCGGCCACAGCCTGATCCGTGACGTGTCCCTTGGCCACGATGGTCGGTGACTTGCCGCCCAGTTCCAGGGTGACGGGGACGAGATGCTCGCTGGCGGCCTTCATCACGGCCCGGCCGACCTCGGTGCTGCCGGTGAAGACGAGATGGTCGAACGGCAGGCCGGAGAACGCGGAGCCGTCACCGTTGACCATGGTGACCTGCTCCGGCGGGAACAGATCGGCGAGCATCACCGCGAGCACCGCGTTGGTCGCCGGAGTCAGCTTCGAGGGTTTGAGCATGACCCGGTTGCCGGCGGCGATCGCGGTGACCACCGGCACCAGGGACAGGTTGACGGGATAGTTCCACGGCGAGATGACCCCGACCACGCCGAGCGGCTGGTACTCGATGCGGTTGCTGCCGAACCGCAGCAGCAGCTCGATATGGCGGCGGGTCGGGCGCATGAACCGGCGCAGGTTGCGCTGCAGATACTCGATGCTTTGCACCACGCCGACGATCTCCATGAACGCGGTCTCGTGCCGTGAGCGGTGCCCGAAGTCGGTGTTGATCGCCTCCTCGATCGCGCTGCGCCGGGCGATCAGCGCCGCCTTGAACCTGGCCAGGTCGTTGCGCCGTGCGGCGAGGGCGGGTGCGCCGTCGCGCCGGTAGGCGGCACGCTGCACCTGCAGGATGTGACCGAAGCGCTCGGCGTCGGTGGGCTGGGCGGTGACGTCGGTGACGGTCATGACGGTGCTCCTTTAGCGGTTGGTGGAGATGGGCGGCGGAGGGCTGGGGGTGCGGGCTTTCCTCAGCGGGCGGTGGCCGGCTGGGGGAGCGAGCGGCGGGCCGCCCAGCCCATGATCCGGACCATGGTGCGGCGGGGCAGGAGCTTGCTGGCGACGGCGAGCGAGCCGCTGTTGGTGATCACCGACGGGGGTGCGGAGCGGCGGTCGAGGGTGTCCAGAGCGATCTTGACGACCTGCTCGGGGGTGGCCCGTTTCGTGCCGTAGTCGGCGTTCTGGCCGGCGGCGTCGTAGAACTCGGTCTTCGTCGCGCCGGGCGCCACGGCCAGCACGCGCAGGCCGGTGCCGTGGCTCTCTTCCCACAGCGCCTCGGTGAAGTTCAGGACGAAGGCTTTGGTGGCGCCGTAGACGGCCATGTACGGGTTCGGCTGGAAGCCGAGCAGGCTGGCGACGTTGATCAGGATGCCGTTGCCGGTGGCGGTCAGCGGGCCGACGTAGGCGCGGCTGAGGTCGACCAGGGCGCTGATGTTCAACGCGATCATGCTTTGCAGGCGGTCGGGGTCTTCGTCGGTGAAGGCGTCGTGGGTGCCGAAGCCGGCGTTGTTGACCAGTCCGGTGGCGTAGATGCCGCGGGACTCGAGTTCGGCGCGCAGGGTGCGGCCGGCGTCGGGCAGGCCGAGGTCGCGGGCGACGGTGGTCACCGTCACGTTGTGGGCGCGGGTCAGTTCGGCGGCCAGGCTCTGCAGGCGGTCGGCGCGGCGGGCGACCAGGACCAGGTTGGCGCCGCGGCGGGCGAGTTGGCGGGCGAATTCGGCGCCGAGGCCGGAGCTGGCGCCGGTGACGATGACGGTCTGACTGCGGTAATCAACTTTGCTCATGCCGTTCACTCTACGCACACTCTTGCACCCAGTGCAAGTGAGTGCATTGGGTGATCTGAAGTACCATCGGTGCATGACCGTGAAACCGACACCCCTGCGCGAACAGACCCGCTCGGTGGTCCGCTCACTGCTGGCCCGCACCGCCATCGAGCTGTTCGCCGCCAAGGGCTACGACAACACGACCCTCGACGAGGTCGCCGCCGCCGCGGGCATCTCCCGGCGGACCCTGTTCAACTACTTCCGCAACAAGGAAGACCTCGCGCTGAGCAGCCTGGCCGAACAGGGCGACCTGATCGCCGCGCGCCTCGCCGAACGCCCGGCCGACGAAGATCCCTGGGCGGCGCTGCGCGCGGCGTTCCAGGTACTCGAAGAGATCGACATGACCGCCGAAGGGCGCCTGGAATTCATCACACTGCTGTTCGGCAACGACTCCCTACGCGCCGGACACGCCGAGAAACAAGCCCGCTGGCAAGACCTGCTCGCACCACTGATCGAACCGCGACTACCCGATACCGAACGGGGCACCCTGCAAGCCCGGGCGATCGCCGCCACCGCGATCGTCTGCCTGCAGGTGGCGAACGAGGAATGGGTTCGCCTGCGCGGGCAGGCCGATATGCTCGACCTGTACGACACCGCCGTCCAGGCCATCCGCCGCCCCACCTGAAACCAGCCGCATCCAACTCCGCCGCGCTCGTCGGCGTGGGGACCAGGGCCCGAACTGTTGACCGCGCCCAACGAGATCGAACGATTCGGCCGCCGTAAGCCGCGCAGCCAGGGGTTAGCCCTGGGCGGGTAGCCGCAGTGGCCGGTAGCCGTCGAACTGGTCGGCGGAGTACCGAGGCAACCGGCTCACCGAACGACTGTTCGCCACCGTGCACCAGCGGTACGCGGTCGACGGTGTGCCGATACAGGTGATCGAGGGAATCCCCTACTTACCGGCGGCTCGGCTACGACTACGCCCTGGCCAACGACGGTGCACAACCGTTCCCGCTCCCGCGCCGTCGGCCAACCGGGGCGGCGCCTCCGGCGGCCTGACGGTGCGCCTGGCAACCATCGCCGACGCGGACGTCCTCGCCGACATCGACCGGCGACTGCCCGATTACCACGCCGTCTACGGACCGAACTACGAGGACGGATCCATTCTGCGGTGGCTGCTCAGTCAGAGCAGGCCGGCCGCGTGCGGTCAGCCGTTTGGACCGTCTGAAGTGGACAGTGGGAGTGCCCCCGGCGCCCGGGGCACCAGTCCCGCCGCCGGGTGGTAGCGCACCGGGCTCGGGTCGCTCAGCGCGCCGACGAAGGCGCCGTCGACGCGGTCGAGGAAGCCGATGACCGACCAGCCACCGTCCACATCGGTCACCAGGCGCGGGGCGTACAGGTGCGGGTCGGCGTAGGGGCGGGCGGCGGCGACGTCCCACGGTCCGGTGAGGCCAGGTCCGGGCGCGACCCAGACGCGGTGCTCCGAGGGCCCGGCGTTGGTGCAGAACAGCAGGATCGGATGGCCGTCCACGACCGCGACCTGCGGCACCTCTAGGTGCCCGAAGGCGGCCGGCGCGGACAGGGGCGGCTGGACCGTCCAGTGGAGCAGGTCGGGGGAGGTGGCGTGGCCGATGACGCCGCGACCGGCCGGCGGGCCGGCGTTGGCGCGGGCGGTCAGCAGCATGTGCCAGCCGTCGCCGGCGGGGTCGGGGAAGACCCAAGGATCCCGCCACGCCTGCTCGTACCAGGCGTCCGGGTCCAGCAGTTCGTACCAGGTCGGGTCGGCCTCCACGAGGGGCTCGGTGCCGTGGCGGCGCCAGGTGATGAGGTCGTCGGAGACGGCTAGGCCGACGCGCTGCACCAGCCCGTGTTCGGTGCGGCTGACGCCGGTGTAGTACAGCAGCCACCGGCCGTCCGGAGCGCGGACGGTGCAGCCGGTCCAGACCGCCAGGTCGTCCCAGTTCGGCGCGTCGGCGGCGACGAGCGCGTCGGGTAGCAGCCGCCAGGAGCGCAGGTCGGTGGAGACGGCGTGGCCGATCGAGGCGCGCTGGTGGCGGCGTTCCGGGTCGAGCAGGGCGCGGGAGGCGCGCAGGAAGAAGGCGTGCCATGCGCCGTCGTCGTCCCGCGCGTACCAACTGTCCCACACCCAGTGGTCCGGCAGTCGAAGCATACGCGGGAAGGTACCAGGTGAACCGATTTAGCGCTAAGGGCTAGGGCGGCGGCGCGATGGACTTGCGGCGCCGCAAGTCCATCGGGACGAGCGTGGGCCCGGCGCCGCCCCCGTCCAGCACGAGGTCCACGGCGCGGCGGCCCATCGCCTCGTGGGGCAGCGCCAGCGTCGACAGCCCGGGATGCAGCCACGCGGCGATCGGGTCGTCGTCGAACGAGACGACCGAGACGTCCCGCGGCACGCTCAGGCCCGCCTCGGCGACGGCCTGGTAGGCGCCGAACGCGAGGCGGTCGTTCATGCACACGACCGCGGTGGGCCGGTCCGGCTTGCGCAGCAGCGTCCGCATCGCGGTGTAGCCATGCTCCGGCAGCCAGTCAGGGCAGGAGACCTCGCGATGGACGGCGGCGCCCGCCTCGGCGAGCGCGCCCCGGATGCCCTCAAGTCGTGCGGTGGCGGCCAGCGACACCTGCGGGTCGTCCTCTTTGAGTCGGTTGCGGCCGATGACCGCAATCCGGTCCCGGTGTCCGTTCTCCAGAAGCGCGGTGACCGCGGCCCGCCCGGCCAACTGGTCGTCGGGGACCACGCAGGGCAGGTCGTCCGGGCTGGCGTCGGTGGTGGCGTTGAGCAGCACTACCGAGCCGGCCAGCAGTGCGGGCGGCACGGTGAGCCGGCGGGTGGCCATCGCGGCGTAGATGACGCCGTCCACCTGGCGGTCGAGCATGGCGTCGATCGCGTGCCGCTCAAAGGCCGGATCGCCTTGCGTCTCGGCGATCAGCAGGACGTGGTCGCGCTCGCGGGCGGCGTCCAGCGCGCCGCGGATCAACCCGCCGGCGAAGCGGGTCGTGGCGACGATGTCGGAGACGAACGCGATGGTGGCGGTCTTGCGGGTGCGCAGGCTTCGCGCGGCGATGTTGGGCCGGTACCCGAGATCCTCGGCCGCCTGGAAGACCCGCTGGTGTGCCTCGGCGGACAACCGGGTGCCCTCGCGGCCGTTGAGCACCATCGACGCGGCCGTCTTGGACAGACCCGCCCGGCGCGCCACGTCCGCCAGGGTCACTCTGTCGTGCGCCATAGGTCCTCCGAGTCGGGTCGCGTCGTCGCGGTCGGCGTGTGAACCGGTCTTTTCCGGTGCGTTGCCGAAATGGTCCTTGACACGAGTCGGAGCCGCGACCATGCTCGTGCTAAATCAGTTTAGCGAACTTGACCCGCTCGCGTTGAGCGGTACACGAGTCCGCGCGACGCCGCCCGTGGGGGCGGCCGCCGGGTGCCGGTACGAGCAAGGAGCCATAGATGCCCGAACACAGAATGACGCGCTTGTCGCGGCGCGGTGCGGCGATAGCCGCGCTGGCGATGCTCGCAGCGGCGTGCAGCGCGCCCGGCGCGGACGAGGGCTCGTCGTCCGCGGACGCCAGCGCGGCGGTCAGCACCGAGCTCGGCGGCGAGCAGATCACCCTGGAGATGTACGCCGAGACCGGATTCCCCCTCGCCAAGGCGCTCGCGGAGGAGTTCACCAAGCAGCACCCGAACGTGAAGTTCACCATCCGGGAGGACCAGTTCACCGTCATCGTGGAGAACGCGCCACGGGTGATGGCCTCCGACAACGCACCCGACATCATCCGGCTGCCCACGATGGTCGACCTGGTCAAGGACGGCCTGTTGAAGAACCTCGACCCCTATTTCACCGCGTACGGGTGGGACAAGTTCCCCGCCTCCCAACTCGTGCAGCTGCGCGTCGCCGAGGGCGGCCGGCCGCGCGGCACCGGCTCGCTCTACGCCATGGGGCTCGGGTACAGCGTCACCGGCGTCTTCTACAACAAGCAGCTGGCGCAGAAGGTCGGCATGACCGCGCCGCCGGCGACGGTCGCCGAATTCGAGGCGCTGCTGGCCAAGGCGAAGGCCGCCAACGTGCAGCCCATCATGCAGTTCAACAAGAACACGGCCGGCATCAACTTCCCGCACCAGGCGCTGCAGAACCAGTTCGGCGACCCCGCGAAGATCGCCGACTGGATCTTCCAGAAGCCGGACGCCACCTTCGACACCCCGGCGGCGCTGAAGGCGACCCAGACCATCCAGAAGTGGGCGCAGGCGGGCTACTTCCCCAAAGACGCGAACGCGATCGACTACACCGCGATGATGGGCCAGTTCCAGTCCGGCGGCGGCCTGTTCATGTTCAACGGCGACTGGGAGTCGGCCACCCTCGACAAGGGCATGCCCGGCAACGTCGGCTTCTTCCTGTTCCCCGGCGAGACGGCGGGCGCCAAGCACGTGGCGATGTCCGCGCCGAA
Organism: Phytohabitans aurantiacus; assembly: GCF_027923225.1. Classification (GTDB taxonomy): domain Bacteria; phylum Actinomycetota; class Actinomycetes; order Mycobacteriales; family Micromonosporaceae; genus Phytohabitans; species Phytohabitans aurantiacus. Next base: position 6,859 of record NZ_BSDI01000095.1, on the reverse strand, counting down.
CACCTTCGGCGTCAGCGCCAAGGCCAAGCACCCGGACGCGGCCGCGTTCTTCCTCAACTGGGCGCACACCAACGCCAAGGCCCGCGAGATTACGGTGAAGATCGGCGGCTCCAGCCCCGGCGGCCCGCCGGACCTGACCGTGCCGGCCGCCGCCGAGGGCAGCCTCCTGGCCCAGACGCTCAAGGCATCCGCGCAGCTCGGCGCGGAGAACGGCGCGGTCGACTTCACCGCCAACGCCACCGGCGCCATCTTCGCCTCCGCCATCACCCCGGAGATGCAGAAACTCGTCGCCGGCCAGCAGACCCCCGAGGGGTACGTGAAGGCCGTCCAGACCGAGTACGAGAAGGAACTGTCCCAGTGACGACTGCCCCCGGCAGCGTGACAGCCCAGCGGGCCGGCCTCACCGGGCTGGCCCGCCCCGGCCACCCGACGGCCGGACCGCCCCGCCGGCGCCGGCGGCCCCGCCTTGCCCGGTGGAGCGGCTGGCTGTGGGTGCTGCCCGCCCTGGTGATGTACGCGGTCTTCGTGCTCCGGCCGCTGGCGCTGACGTTCCAGTACTCGCTCTACCACTGGAACGGCATCGGCGTGGCCCGCTGGGCCGGCCTGTCCAACTACGCCACGGTCTTCACCGACCGCGACCTGCTGAAGATCGTCGGCAACGCCTTCATCCTGATCATCTTCTTCAGCTTCATCCCGGTCAGCCTCGGCCTGCTCGTCGCCGCCCTGGCACGCCGGATCAGCAGCGGCCCGTTCGGCACCACCGTGCGCACCATCCTGTTCCTGCCGCAAATCATCCCGCTGGTCGCGGCCGGCATCGCCTGGAGCTGGCTACTGTCCTCCACCGGCCTGGTCAACCAGGCGCTGCGCGCCATCGGGCAGGACGGGCTCGCGCGGGCGTGGCTGGGCGAGTTCGACACCGCCCTGCCCTCCGTCGGGTTCATCGGCGCATGGGTCCTACTGGGCCTGTGCACGATCCTGCTGATCACCGGCATAAGCAAGATCGACCCCGCGCTGTACGAGTCGGCCCGGCTCGACGGCGCCGGCCCGATCCGCGAGTTCTTCGCCATCACCCTGCCCAGCCTGCGCCAAGAGATCGGCGTCTGCCTCACCGTCACCGTCATCGCGGCCCTGGCCAGCTTCGACATCGTCTACATCGCCACCGGCGGCGGCCCCGGCCTGCAAACCACCGTGCCCGGCCTGGAGATCTACCGGCTCGCCTTCGCCCAGCGCCAGGTCGGCCTCGCCTCGGCCCTCGGCGTCGTGCTGATGGCACTGGTACTCATCTGCGTGCTGCCGATCCAGCGCCTGACCCGGGAGGAGAAGGAATGAACCTGACCCGGCGCGAACAGCTCACCGGCCGCGTCTTCCTGATCGCCCTGGTCGTGGTCACGCTGCTGCCGTTCCTCAGCATGCTCTCGGCGGCCCTGCAGCCGCGCGGCACCGTGCCCACCGGTCTGGCCTGGCCGACCGACCCGCACTGGGGCAACTTCGTCGACGCGTTCACCGTCGCCAACATGGGGGCGCTGCTGCGCTCCAGCCTGCTCATCGTCGCCGGCGTCGTGCCCGCGTCCGTCCTGATCGCGACCATGGCCGGCTTCGGCCTCGGCCACCTGCGCGTACCCGGCGGCCGGTTCGTCTTCCTGCTGTTCCTGCTCGGCCTCACCCTGCCGTTCGAGGCCGTGATCACGCCCATCTACTACCAGGTACAGGATCTGGGCCTGCTCAACACCCGGTGGGCGATCATCCTGCCGCTGATCGGCCTCTACATGCCGTTCGCCGTGTTCTGGATGCGCGCCCACTTCGTCAACGTCCCCCGCGAGCTCGCCGACGCCGCCCGCGTCGACGGCAGCAACACCTGGCAGCTGTTCTGGCGCGTGCAGGTGCCGCTGGCCCGGCCGGCGATCGCCTCGCTGACCATCCTGCTGTTCCTGTGGACGTGGAACCAGTTCCTGCTGGCGATCGTGCTGGTCGACGACTCCACCAAGCGCACGATGGCCGGGGCGCTGGGCGCGTTCCAAGGCCAGTGGGGCACCGACCAAGTCCTGCTGTGCGCCGGCTCGCTGCTCATCCTCACGCCCACACTGATCGTCTTCCTCATCTTCCAGCGCCAGTTCATCAAGGCCCTGCTCCAGGGTTCCCTCAAGGGCTGACTCCCACATCCGGCGGCGCGGCGGGCATGATGTTGGAAAGCGATATCCCGACCGCCGCTCGGAGGACTGATGGGCCGCGACCGAGTCACCCTGGCGGACGTGGCCCGCCGGGCGGGCCTGTCCAAGACGGCCGCGTCGATGGTGCTCAACGGCCGCGAGGGCACCCGGTTGTCCGCCGAGGCACACCAGCGGGTCTTCCAGGCGGCCGAGGATCTCGGGTACCGGCCCAACATCGCCGCGCGAAGCCTGCGCACCCGCAAGACCGCCACCATCGCGTTCGTCTCCGACATCGTCGCCACGACCCGCTTCGCCAGCGGGCTGATCCGCGGCGCCCTGGACGCCGCCCGCGAGCGCGACCACGTCCTGCTGATCGCGGAGACGCAAGGCGACGCCGCCTTCGAGCAGTACGCCATCGAGGCGATGCTGGACCGCCAGGTCGACGGCGTCATCTACGCCGCGATGCAGTCCCGCCGGCTGACGGTGCCGCCCGCCCTGCTGACCGGCCCGGCGGTCCTGCTCAACGCGACCGGCCCGGACGACCTGCCATGCGTGCTGCCGGACGACGAGCAAGCCGGCCGGACCGTCGCCGCCGCGCTGCTCGATCAGAGCCACCACGACCGCATCGCCGTCATCGGCCGCAACCAGCTCAAGGAAAGCAACGCCGAGGTCTCCATCGCCGCCGAGGCCCGCATGCGGGGCATCCGCGACACGCTCGCCGAGGCAGGCACGACCGTGTTCGCCGACGCGTTCTGCCAGGAATGGCTACCCGAGTTCGGGTACCGGGCGATCCGCACGCTGCTGCGCAAGCCGACCGCGCCCACCGCCGTCATCTGCATGAACGACCGGCTCGCCTTCGGCGCGTACCAGGCCATCGCCGACGCGGGCCTGCGCGTCCCGGACGACGTCTCGGTCGTCGCGTTCGACGACGACCCGATCGCGGCCTGGCTGCGGCCGAGCCTAACCACGGCCGCGCTGCCGCACGAGCAGATGGGGCGCCGCGCCGTCGAGCTACTGCTCGACGGCCAGCCCGCCGCGTCCTGCCTGGTGCCGATGCCGCTACGCAGGCGCAAGTCCATCGCACCGCCGCCGTGACCGTCGCGCCATTCCGACCCCGATAAATGGAAACGCGACCACATCGCACCACATGCCACAAGGATCACGCCGATTACCGTGCCCTGCTGATCCCACTAGCCCACCGCCGGTGGCGTAGCGCGCTGACGTGTGGACCTCGTTTACGCAGTCAGGTGGTGTGGGCGGCTACGCAGGGGGCAACGCGCGTTGGGAGGCACGAAAGGCCAGGGGGGTGCGGCCGGTGTGGCGTTGGAAGAACTTGCCGAAGTGGGTGGCGCTGGTGAAGCCGAGGTGGGCCGCGATGGTGGAGGCGGGTTCGGTGCCGTGGGCGAGCAGTCGCTTGGCCTCCAGGGCGAGGCGCTGGTCGAGGTAGTCCTTGGCGCTCAGGCCCGTTGCGGTCTGGGTGGCGCGGGTGAGCGTGCGGGTGGTGTAGCCGAGTTGACGGGCGTAGTCGTCGATGCGATGGGTGCGGGAGAAGCCTCGTTCGACAGCGTCGCGAAAGCGCATGAAGGGCTCGGGGGCCGATTCCGCGGCCTGGCCGTGCTGCTGCAGGTAGGCCAGGCGCAGGAGTACGACGTCGAGCAGGCGGTGCAGCAGGGCGGTGTGCACCGGCAGGGGATGGCGGTGCGACTGGGAGAACTCCGCGGCCAGTTGCTCGGCCGCGGCTGCCAGTACGGGAGCCTGCGAACGATCGGGGCTGTACAAGGGCATCCGGGCAGTGCTGGTGCCGAGTCCGGCCAGTTCTGCGGTCTCGGGGGCGACGAAGTCCTCCTGGAAGAAGATCAGGATGGCCTCGGCCTGGTCAGGGTTCTGCCACTGGTGCACCTGGCCGGGCCGGATCCACAGCCAGGAACCGGGCGGCAGGACGTACCCGGTGAAGTCGACACGGTGGCGCAGGATGCCGGCGGTGACCAGCATCAGGACATGGAAGTCCTGCCGGTGCGGGGTGGCGATCTGCCAGGGCCAGTCACGGGTACGGTCGCGGAAGTCGGCCAGGGTCATGACCTCCATGCCGGCCGGGGTCCCGGCCGGAGGATGGAAAGCCACCCTCGGCAGTCCCCGCTCCCACCGACCGGCCTTCTGCCCTGCTTGTCGCCTGCGGACCATCACGAGACCGCAGTGTACCTCGCCGGACTGCCGGTTCCGTCCCAGTATGGAGTTGTTCCAAGGGCGCGAGCCCATGGGGTTGGAAAGCCAGCCGTGTCCGTTGCGGCCGATGGTCGGTCGTGAGCCGGCATCGACGATCCGCCCCTTCCCGCGTCCCCTCACCGCACATCCACATTTCGACAGAGGAGCACAAAAATGCACGGCACCCTCACGGTCATCGACAAGGGCCCGGTACGCATCCACAGCTACAACGCACCCCAGGACGGCCTGGGCGTCACCACCCAGCTGATCGAGACGCCGTCGCGGATCATCGCCGTCGACGCGCAGTTCGTCCTGGCCTACGCCGACGAGGTCGTCGCCTACGCCAAGAGCCTTGGCAAGCCGCTCGACCGCCTCATCATCAGCCATGCGCATCCGGACCACTACCAGGGCGCGGCCCGCTTCGGCGTCGCCGTGCACGCGCTACCGGAGACCACCGCGGAGATCGTCGCCGTGGGCGCCAAGACGGATCTGCCCACCGGCGCCCCGATCCCGCTCGCCGATATGACTCCGACCGTACAGATCACCCCGGGCACCGAGGTCATCGACGGCATCCCGTTCGTGTTCGAGAAGGTCACCGGCGGCGAGATCCACACCACCCTCGTGATCAAACTGCCCGAGCAGGGTGTCCTGGTCGCTCAGGACGTCGTCTACAACCGAACCCACCTGTGGCTGCTGGACAAGGACTTCGACGGCTGGCAGGCCAACATCGACCGCTTCGCAGCCCAGACCGAGTACGACACCATCCTGCCCGGCCACGGCGAGCCGACCACCCCGGCCATCTGGGCCGAAATCACCGACTACGTCAACGCCGGCCGGGAGCTGCTCGGTGACGACGGCGACGCCTACAAGAAGGCCATCACCGAGCGCTACCCCACCTACCAGGGCGCAGCCCTCATCGACGTCGCCAACGCCTACATGTTCGGCCCTAAGAGCTGACTCCGCTCCAACCGTCCAGGAAACCGCCCCAGGAAACCGCCCAAGTTGCAAGAAAGGGAACATCGTGACTTCCCGCATGTCCCGCCAACGCATGGCCACCCGTCGCATCCTCGTCACCACGGTCGCCACGTCCGCCATGCTGGGCGCCGCGACCGTACCCGCCTTCGCCTCGCCGCCCGTCAGCGCGGGTCACGCCTTCGGGCACGTCGACGGCGGCGCCCGGCTCGACTACCAGAAGACCGTTGCCGTACGCGTCCTGAAGGGGGCGTTCGAACGGGGTGACACCGCGGTCGTGGACAGGTTCGTGCGGGCCGATTACATCCAGCACAACCCCCTCGCGCCCGATGGTGCCGAGACGTTGAAGAACTTGGCTGTCGGGATGCATCAGCAGTTCCCCAACGCCAGGTACGACATCAAGCGGGTCATCTCGGAGGACGACCTCGTCGTGGTGCACTCCAACCTCGTATTGACGCCGGGAAGTCCAGGCTCGGCCGTATTCGACATTTTCCGGTTCCAGGGCGGCAAGATCGCCGAGCATTGGGACACCGTGCAGAACGTCCCCGACAGCAGTGTCAACGGCAACGACATGTTCTCCACAGTCAGTCGGCCGCAGACCGGGCAACCAGGTCCGCGGTGGCTCACCGCCTACCACAAGAACCTCGTCACCAAGGCATTCGACCGGCTCATCGTCGACAAGGACCTGTCCGCGCTCGACATGTACTGGAGCGCCGGGTACCACCAGCACAATCCCGGCATCGCGGATGGTGTGGCCGGTGCGCGGGACGGGCTTGGGGCGTACTTCCGGGCGTTCCCGGAGCTGACCGTCTCCCGCAAGCGCGTTGTCGCCGAGGGGGATCTGGTCGCCGTCCACAGTCACTACGTGAACGCGCCCGGCGAGCGCGGGCAGGCCGCCGTGGATCTGTTCCGGGTACAGGGCGGGAAGATCGTCGAGCACTGGGACGTGCTTCAGGACGTTCCAGCCACCTCCGCCAACGACAACACGATGTTCTGAACACAACGGGGCGTTCAACGAAAACAGAATGCCCCCTTTGTGTTCCAGTAGGTTCCTCGCCGGGCGATGGTATCTCGCTTTCACCACGCCGGATCACGGCCGCTGCGGCACACGGGTCGGGACGGGAAGCGTCGGGGCGACGCATGCGACACCGTCGACTGACGCCGACCGTGCCGTACCCCGGACGGCCCTCATCGGGCCGTCCATCGGTCCGTCTTTGTGCCCCGGCGACCTCGCCCGGACACGCGGACGGAGCTCACCGCAGAGGCCGACAACGGAGCGCAGTGTCCGCCACAACAGCAACGGCCGCACTGGTGACACGTTTCTTACCAGCACCCTTAAGCGCGGGCTGTCGAAATGACCGCCCGGCAGCGCGCCGCGCGGAGCGAGGTAGCCCGGACCGGCGGAAGAGCCCGGATGCCTCGGACACGCCGGCAATGTCTCAGGTGTCGTCGCTCACGGAATTCCCCGGGGCTGGGCTCAAGTAATTCCCCAGGGTGTGGCCCTCGGTTGATGTTCTACTTGGTGTCCCTGGTGGTTG
>NZ_BSDI01000094.1 GCF_027923225.1 Phytohabitans aurantiacus | reverse complement strand
CCGGTTCACAGAGTTACGGCGGTCATGGCGGAAGGGAAACGCCCGGTAACATTCCGAACCCGGAAGCTAAGCCTTCCAGCGCCGATGGTACTGCACTCGGGAGGGTGTGGGAGAGTAGGACACCGCCGGACATCTTCTTATTGAGGGCCACCCCAAATGGGGTGGCCCTCAATGTGTGTTTGGCCTCGGCGGGGCGGGGCAGGCGGCGACAGGCCGCCCCGAGCGAGCGGCCCTCGTCGAGTACAGGGAGGATGTACCTGTGAGTGAGGAACCTCGCGGGGATAACCCGCGGTATCGGGCCCAGGCGGACAACCAGGGGTCGGGCGACCGTGATGGCGGAGGCCGTCGCGACGATCGCGGCTTCTCGGGTGGCCAGCGGGGCGGATACAGCGGCGGCCGGGACGGCGGCTCGCGTGGGGGTTCCCGCGACGGCGGCTTCCGCGATGACCGCTCAGGCTCCCGCGACCGGGGTGCGACCGACCGGTCCGGCCGTGACGGCGGATACCGTGGCCGCGACGACCGGCCGGGTTCCCGCGACCGAGGCGACCGCCCGGGCGGCTCCGGCGGGTTCCGCGACGGCGGCAGGGGCGGTGACGACCGGGGCGGCTTCCGCGACCGGTCCGGTGGGTCACGTGGCACGGGTGACCGCGAAGGTGGCTTCCGCGGGCGCGACGATCGGGGCGGTGACCGGCCCCGTGGCTCCCGTGACGGCGGCGAAGGCGGTTTCCGGGGCGGTCGAGACCGCGACGACCGGGGCGGGTTCCGCGACGGCGCGGGATACCGCGGCGGGCAGCGCGACGACTCGCGTGGCGGCGGCCGGTTCGGTGGCGATCAGCGGTCGTTCCGCGGCCGCGACGGCGGCGGATTCCGCGACCGTGACGGTGGTGCGCGCGGCGACCGAGCTGGATCCGGCGGCCGCGACGGTGGTCCGCGCAGAGACGGCGACCGGGGCGGCTTTGGCGGCGGCCCGCGTCGTGACGGCGACCGCGGCGGTTTCCGCGACGGTGGTCCGCGCCGCGACGGCGACCGAGGTGGCTTCCGCGACGGTGGTCCGCGCCGTGACGGTGACCGCCCGGGTTTCGGCGGTCGCGACGGTGGTCCGCGCCGTGACGGTGATCGGGGCGGCTTCCGCGACAGCGGGCCGCGTCGCGACGGTGGCGACCGGGGCGGCTTCCGTGACCGTGATGGCGGTGGATCGGGACGCCGGGACGCGAGCGACGGCGGCGGCCGGGCCGGCTTCGGCGGCGGGCCACGCCGCGACGGCGACCGTGGCGGGTTCCGCGATGGCGGTCCGCGTCGCGATGGTGACCGGGGTGGCTTCCGTGACAGTGGTCCGCGTCGCGATGGTGACCGTGGCGGGTTCCGTGACAGTGGTCCGCGTCGCGATGGTGACCGTGGCGGGTTCCGTGACAGCGGGCCGCGTCGCGATGGCGACCGCCCTGGATTCAGCGGTGGTCCGCGCCGTGACGGTGACCGGGGCGGCTTCCGCGACAGCGGCCCCCGCCGCGACGGGGCCGGGTTCGGCGGACGCGAGGGTGGTCCTCGCAGAGACGGCGACCGGGGCGGCTTCGGCGGCGGCCCGCGACGCGACGGCGGTGGCTTCCGTGACAGTGGTCCGCGCCGCGATGGCGACCGTGGCGGGTTCCGTGACCGTGATGGCGGTGGAGCGGGACGCCGGGACGCGAGTGACGGCGGTGGCCGGGCCGGCTTTGGCGGCGGGCCGCGGCGTGACGGTGGCGATCGGGCCGGGTTCGGTGGGCGTGACGGTGGTCGAGATGGCGACCGTGGCGGCTTCCGCGATGGTGGCGCGCGCCGCGAAGGCGGGTTCGGTGGCGACCGGGGCGGGTTCCGCGAGGGCGGGCCGCGCCGGGACGGCGACCGTGGCGGGTACGGCGACCGGCGGGAGCGCACCGGATTCCGTGACAGCGGCGGCCCTGACCGGCCGAGCTCCAGGGATCGTGACGGGCGTCCGGGGTTCCGCGATGACAGGGCGCGCGGCGGCGACCGGCCCGGGTTCCGGGACCGTGGCGACGGGGGCGGCTACGGCGACCGCGCGGGCCAGGGGGAGCGGCGGTTCGAGCGCCGGGACGTCGGGGCGCCTGGTGGCGACCGCGGCCCGGAGGACCGTGACCAGGTGCGCGACGGCGACGAGAGCGGCGAGCGGACCGAGCGCACGGGTCCGCCGGTACTGCCCGACGACATCGAGGCGTCGGACCTCGCAGGTGAGGTGCGCGCCGAGCTGCTGTCGCTGGCGCGGGGTATCGCTGACACGGTGGCGCGGCACCTGGTGGCCACCGGCAAGCTGATCGACGAGGACCCGGCTGAGGCGCTGGCGCACGCTGTCGCGGCACGGCGGTTGGCGTCCCGGATCGCCGCGGTGCGGGAAGCGGTCGGGCTGGCGGCGTACCACGCTGGGGAGTGGCAGACGGCGATCGCGGAGCTGCGCACATACCACCGGATGAGCGGTACGCAGACGCATCTCGCGGTGGTCGCTGACAGCGAGCGCGCGCTGGGGCGGCCGGAGCGGGCGATCGACCTGTTCCGGGCGGCGGATCGGTCCACAATGGACCCGGGCGAGGCCGTGGAGCTGCTGATCGTGGCGGCCGGCGCGCGGAGTGACCTCGATCAGAAGGACGCTGCCGTCGCGATGCTCCAGGTGCGCGAGCTGACCGCTGAGCCGGCGGAGCCGTGGACCGCGCGACTGCGGTACGCGTACGCCGACATGCTGCTCGCCGTGGATCGTCGTGACGAGGCGCGGGAGTGGTTCGCGCGGGCGGCGGAGGTCGACGAAGACTCGACCACGGACGCCGCCGAGCGGCTGCTCGAGCTCGATGGCGTGGTGCTGGAGGGCGACGACGACGAGTTCGACGAGGACGAGGCCGGCTACGACGCCGACGCGGAAGCCGACGTCGAAGAGGAAGACGACGAGGCTGACGCCGACGACGAGTTCGAAGAGGGCGAAGCCTCGTACGACGAGGACGACGAAGACGACGACTACGACGAAGACGAAGAGGACTACGAGGACACGATCGCCGACGCCGACGCCGACGCCGACGCCGACGATGGCGCCGACACGGACGAGGACGTGGAAGCGGCCTTGGACGACGAGGCGGACGAGGACGGCGTGGACGCGGCCTTGGACGACGAGGCGGACGACGAGGCGGATGAGGACGCCGGCGCCGCGCAGGATGCGGACGCCGCCTTGGAAGCTGACGCCGCCTTCGACGCGGACGCCGCGCTGAAGGCCGACGCCCGCGACGTGGGCGAGAACGGCGATGGTGACGCGGATGGCGTTGACGGCGAGGACGACGTCGTCACGGCGGTGGTCGCTCGCGGCGAGGGCGACCACGAAGACGTCGTCGAGGACAAGGTGGCCGAGGACGAGTTCGCTTACGCGGCCGAGGATGACGACGCCGAGAAGCCGGCCGGCACCGGTGGCGACGTGAAGGCTGGGGAGAGCGACAAGTCGTGAGTACGGGGAAGCGGCTGGTCGACGGGTATGACCTGGTCATCTTCGACCTGGACGGGGTCGTCTACCTGATCGACCGGCCGATACCCGGTGCCGTGGAAGCCGTGGCCGAGCTGCACCGGGGCGGCACCCCGTTGGCGTACGCGACGAACAACGCCTCGCGCCGATCGGGTGAGGTCGCTGATCTGCTGACCGCGCTGGGCGTACCCGCGACTGCTGACGAGGTGCTCACCTCAGCTGGCGCGGCGGCGGCCGTGCTGGCGCAGAGGCTGTCGCCGGGTGATCGTGTCCTGGTGGTGGGCGCCGAGGCGCTGCGCGCCGAGGTGCGCGAGGCGGGCCTGACGCCGGTGTCGGCGGCGGGTGAGGCGCCGGTGGCGGTGGTGCAGGGGTATGGGCCGGAGGTTGGCTGGGCCGATCTGGCCGAGGCGTGTGTGGCCGTGCGTGGCGGGGCGCTGTGGGTCGCGACCAACACCGACCGCACCCTGCCGAGCCCACGCGGGCCGTTGCCGGGGAATGGTTCGTTGGTGGCGGCGCTGCGTACGGCGCTGGGCCGCGAACCGGACGTGGTCGTGGGCAAGCCGGAGCCGGAGCTGTTCGCGACCGCGGCGCGGCTGGTTGGCGCGCGGCGGCCGTTGGTGGTCGGTGACCGGCTGGACACCGACATCGAGGGCGCGGTGCGTGCCGGCATGGACAGCCTGCTGGTGCTGACGGGGGTGTCCGGGGCGGCCGATCTGCTGGCAGCGCCGGAGTCGCGGCGACCGACGTTCGTGGCGGCTGACCTGTCGGGGCTGTTCGAAGTGGACGAGGCGGTACGCGTGCCGCCCGTGGCCGTCGACGGCTGGCAGCTGGACGGCGACGGGCTTTCCGGCAGCGGTGCGGTGTTGGACGCGCTACGCCTGCTGTGTGCCGCGACCTGGGCCGGCGCCAAGGTCCGCCCCACGTCGAGCGCGGCGCGCGACGCGTTCCACACCCTGGGCCTCTGAGCTCCACCGTGATCAGGGCGTCCCTCACGTCGCCCTAACGACTTGAGGGACGCCCTGATCACGAAGGGGAGCGGCGCGTGAGGGCCGCGCGGCTAGAGGAGTTTGCGGAGTTTTAGCAGGTCGAAGGGGCTGGCGCCGATCGACAGGCGGCGGGCGGCCATGGCGCGGGCGAAGTCCAGGCGCCCTTCGACCAGGGCGACCAGATCATCGCTGGTCGTCGTCAGGCTGATTTTGGCCTTGGGGTCGTCGCCGTCGGTGATGTCCTGGAGGCGGCCACCCGCCAGGCGGGCGTGGAAGGCCACCCCCAGGTCGGTGACCCGGCACGCGAGCGTGCGGTCGAGGTCGATCCGCTTGCCGCCGTTGGCCGCGTTGGCCTCCAGCTTGGCCGCGAGCTGGTCCAGCGCCTGCCGGCACTCCTGCACGGTGGCCACGGCAGCCTCCTCATCGTGCGCCACAACTGATCCACCGCACGGTACCTCAAAGGTCCTCACGGGCTGACCGGTAGCGTGACAGGTGAAGGTTCGTACTCCGGCGGAAGGACGCGGGATGGAAGCGTGGCGGGCATACCTCGAGCTTGCTCTGGGGCTCACCGAGGCGTCGCGCAAGAAGGCGCAGAAGGCGGCCAAGAAGCTCGTCGGCAAGGGTGGCGCGACGGCCGGCCAGTTGCAGGCGATGGCGGAGGAACTGGTCGCCACCAGCGTGGCCAACCGGGAGGCGCTGACCAAGCTGGTGCGGTTCGAGGTGGATCGCGCGCTGGGCAAGGTCGGGCTGGCCACCGCGGAGGAGGTCGCTGACCTGACCGCGCGGGTGCGCGAGCTGGAGGAGGAGCTGCGGACCACCAAGACGGTCCCGGCCACGCCTGCCTCGGCGGACGTCGCGCCCGCTCCGGTGGCAGCCTCGTCGGCTCAGGCGCCCGTCTCGCCGGCTGCGCCGCCCGTCTCGCCGGCCGCGGCGCCCGCGAAGAAGGTCGTCGCGAAGAAGGCTGTGGCCAAGAAGACGGTCGCGAAGAAGACAGTGGCCAAGAAGGCGGTCGCGGAGAAGGCTCCGGCCGAGGTCGAGCCGGCGGCTCAGAAGGCCGCGCCAGCCAAGAAGAGCGCGCCGGGCAGGAAGAGCGCGGCTCCGGCGAAGAAGGCCGGGCTGGCGAAGAAGGCTGGGCTGGCCAAGAAGGCGGCGCCGGCCGTCGACAGCGCGGCGCCCGCGCCGGAGTCGGTGGCGCTCGCGCCGGAGTTTGTGGCAGCCGCCACGCCGGTCGACAGCCCGGTCGCGCCAGCGAAGAAGACGGCTGCGAAGAAGGCTCCGGCACGCAAGACCTCGCCCGCCAAGAAGGCGGCGCCGCCACCGGCCGGTGAAGCGTGACCGGGCCCACGCCCGGCCCGTACCGGCCGCCCGTCCCCACGCCGCCGCCCGCCGGCCCAGCCGCGCCGGGGCCCGCGTCGCCGGTCTCCGGGGCGCCGGGAAGTGGCGCGTCGCCCGTACCCGCGCCGCCGCCGGGCTACGGTGCGGGCGCTGTGTCTGGGTCAGACGGTGACGGCTCTGGGCATCCGGCGGTCGACGCGGTGATCCAGTCCTTGGCGAACGCGGCCAACGTGCCGCTGCGGGACCAGATCGCCGAGTACGAGGCGGCGCACCGGACGCTGCAGGAGACGCTCGCCACCATCGACCAGGGCTGAGATGGCCAAGCGCACCCGGCTGGACGCCGAGCTGGTTCGCCGCGGCCTCGCACGCTCGCGCGAGCAGGCCGCGGAGCTGGTCGAGGCGGGGCGCGTCCAGCTGCGCGGGGTGCCGGCGCGGAAGGTCGCCGCGATGGTCGACCCCGCCGATCCGCTGCGGGTCGTCGGCGATGTCATCGAGTACGTCTCGCGTGGCGGGCACAAGCTCGCTGGCGCGCTGGCGGCGTTCGGCCCGGCGGGGTTGAGCGTCGAGGGCAAGCGCTGCCTGGACGCGGGCGCTTCCACGGGCGGCTTCACCGACGTGCTGCTGCGCGCCGGCGCGGCCGAGGTGGTGGCCGTCGACGTCGGCTACGGGCAGCTCGCGTGGCAGTTGCGGACCGACCCTCGGGTACAGGTACTCGATCGCACCAACGTGCGTACCCTCGTGCCCGAAACGATCGGCGGGCCCGCCGCCGTCACGGTGGCGGATCTGTCGTTCATATCTTTGCGGTTGGTGTTGCCCGCGCTGGCCGCGTGCACCGCGGCCGATGGAGATTTGGCTCTGATGGTGAAGCCACAGTTCGAGGTGGGTAAGGAACGGGTGGGCGCCGGCGGAGTGGTGCGCGAGCCGGCGCTGCGCGCCGAGGCGGTGCTCGACGTGGCGGCCGCGGCCCGCGAGCTGGGGCTGGGTGTCGCCGGGGTGGCGGCCAGCCCGCTGCCCGGGCCGAGCGGCAACGTCGAGTTCTTCCTGTGGCTGCGCCAGGGCGCGCCGGACGTGGACGAGGAACAGGTGCACGCGGTGGTGAACGGATGAGAAGCGCCCTGCTGGTGACGCACACCGGGCGGCAGGACAGCACGCAGCATGCCCGGACGGTGGCGGCTGACCTGATCGCGGCCGGGTTCGAGGTGCGGGTGGTCGCCGAGGAGGTGGCCGATCTCGGGCTGCCCGGGGTGACGCCGGTGAGCGGGTTGGCGGCGGCTGACGGTACCGAGATCGTCTTCGCGCTCGGCGGCGATGGCACGTTTCTGCGCGCCGCCGAACTGGCGCGGCCGGCGAAGGCGCCGCTGCTGGGCATCAACCTGGGCAAGGTGGGATTCCTTGCGGAGGCTGAGATTGACGACCTGGATACGGCCGTGCGCGGGGTGGTGGCGCGTGACTACACAGTGGACGAACGTCTGACGCTCGACGTTATCGCCGACGTGGACGGGGAACGCACCGTCGAGTCGTGGGCTCTCAACGAGGTGAGCGTCGAAAAAGGCCAGCGTTCTCACATGATCGAGCTACTGGTCGATGTGGACGGTCGGCCGATCTCGCGGTACGGGTGCGACGGCGTGGTGTGCGCGACGCCGACCGGTTCGACGGCGTACGCGTTTTCGGCCGGCGGGCCCGTGGTGTGGCCGGAGGTCGAGGCGCTGCTGCTGGTGCCGGTGAGCGCGCACGCGCTGTTCAGCCGGCCGCTGGTTACCGCGCCGACGTCGACGTTCGTGATCACCGTCGACCCGTACACGACGTCGGCGACGATGTGCTGCGACGGCCGGCGCGTGGTCGACCTGCCGCCCGGCGCGAAGGTCACGGTGCGGCGCGGCAGCCTTCCGGTGCGTATCGTGCGGCTCGGGTCGCGGCCGTTCAGTGACCGGCTGGTGGCCAAGTTCGAACTGCCTGTCGAAGGTTGGCGCGGGAATCGCCGGTAGCTTTTCCACAGGCCGGCCCTGCGGGTGGTGGGTGTCGGACGGCGCTATTACTGTCTTGAGGCGTGCTGGAAGAGCTTCGCATCACCGGCCTCGGGGTCATCGATGACACCACCCTGCCGTTGACCGGTGGGATGAATGTCATCACCGGCGAGACCGGCGCGGGCAAGACAATGGTCGTCACCGGTCTGGGCCTGCTGTTCGGCGGGCGTGCCGACGCTGGCCGGGTGCGCGCCGACCCGGGGCGGGCGGTCGTCGAGGGCCGGCTCAGGCTGGTCGACCCCACTGCCGCCGCGGTCCAGGCCCGCATCGCCGACGCTGGCGCCGAGCCCGACGACGACGGCACGGTGCTGCTCAGCCGCACTGTCACGGTTGAGGGCCGGTCGCGGGCGCATGTGGGCGGTCGCGGTGCGCCGGTGTCGGTGCTCGCCGACGTGGGCGAGCACGTCGTGGCTGTGCACGGGCAGTCCGACCAGCTGAGGCTGCTGCGCCCCTCGGAGCAGAGGGGGGCGCTCGACCGGTTCGCCGGGCCGGAGCACGAGAAGCTGCTCGACACCTACCGCGAGGCATACACGCAGTGGCGGCAGGTCGAAGACGACCTCGCTGATCGCTGGCGCAACGCCCGGGAGCGTAATCAGGAGGCCGACCTGCTGCGGCTCGGCCTCGACGAGATCACCCGGGTCGACCCGCAAGAGGGCGAAGACGACGAGCTGAAGGCCGAGGCGCAGCGGCTCGAGCACGCCGAGGGCCTGCGCACGGCGGCCGCGCTGGCGTACCAGTCGGTGGCCGGCGGCGCGGAGGGTGGCGACGACACGCCCGACGCCACGAGCCTGCTGGGCCTGGCCCGCCGCACCCTGGAAGGGCAGGCCGGGCTCGACAGCAAGCTCGGCGACCTGTCGGTCCGGCTCGAAGAGGCCGCCACTCTGATGGGTGACGTGGCCGCCGAGCTGTCGGCGTACCTCGACGCGCTCGACGCCGACCCGGCGCGCCTGGAGACGATCTACGAGCGACGGGCGGCGCTGCGGGGGCTGACCCGCAAGTACGCCGACGACGTCGACGGGGTGATCGCGTGGGCGGCGCGAGCGCGCGAGCGCCTGTCCGTGCTGGACACCTCCGACGAGCTGCTCGAAGAGCTCGACCGGGAGCGCCAGCGGCTGGCCGGCGAGGTGACGGCGCTCGGTGAGCGGCTCACCGAGGCCCGTCGCGAGGCGGCCGGCCGGTTCGCCGATCAGGTGACCGTCGAGCTCGCCGGCCTGGCGATGCCGCACGCCCGCATCGAGGTGGCGGTGGTGCCGCGCGAGGTGGGCCCCGACGGCGCCGACGAGGTCGAGCTGCGGTTGCTCGCCCACCCCGGCGCCCCGTCGTTGCCGTTGCAGCGCGGCGCGTCCGGCGGCGAGCTGTCGCGGGTGATGCTGGCGATCGAGGTGGTGTTCGCGGGTGCGGGCGGTCCGCCCACGCTGGTGTTCGACGAGGTCGACTCCGGGGTCGGCGGGCAGGCGGCCGTGGAGATCGGCAAGCGGCTGGCGCGGCTGGCGCGCAGCCACCAGGTACTGGTGGTGACGCACCTGCCGCAGGTGGCCGCGTTTGCCGATCGGCACCTGGTGGTGGCCAAGGACACCGGTGGGGCGGTCACGACCAGCGGGGTCCGGGTAGTGGAAGACACCGACCGGGCCCGGGAGCTGGCTCGGATGCTGGCTGGTTTGCCGGACTCCGACCTGGGTATCGCGCATGCGGAGGAATTGCTGGCGGTCGCCGCCCGCGAAAAGCGCGGGTAACACCCTGCCGGGTGACTAGCGTCACATCGATTTTCGCTGAGCCGCAGGTCAGGCGCGTCGCGGTCGGAAAAAGTTTGGCGGCCATGCCACGATGGTCACGATGCGTCTACCCACTTTGCGCCGGACCCGGAGCGCAGAACCGGGCACTGTAACCGGCACCGCGCGCCTCGACCGCCGGACCAAGCGTCTGGCGGGCCGGTTGCGCCCGGGCGACGTCGCGGTCATTGACCACGTCGACATCGATCGGGTCGCGGCCGACTCGCTCGTGGCGGTCGGGGTCTCCGCGGTGCTCAACGCGAAGCCGTCCGTCTCCGGGCGGTATCCGAACCTTGGCCCTGAGGTGTTGATCCAGGCGGGCATCCCGCTGGTCGACGACCTGGGCGAAGGCATCTTCCAAGCGATACGCGAGGGCGACACGGTCCGCGTCGAGGGCGACAAGGTCTTCGTGGGCGCCGAGCCGGTCGGCAGCGGGGTGCGGCAGGACGCCGAGTCGGTCGCGAAGGCGATGGCCGACGCGCGCGAGGGCCTGTCGGTGCAGTTGGAGGCGTTCGCCGCCAACACGATGGAGTACCTCAAGCAGGAGCGTGACCTGCTGCTCGACGGTGTCGGCGTGCCCGACATCGAGACGCACATCGGCGGGCGGCACTGCCTGATCGTGGTGCGCGGCTACGACTACAAGGCCGACCTGGAGGTTCTCCGGCCGTACATCCGGGAGTTCAAGCCGGTGCTGATCGGCGTCGACGGAGGCGCCGACGCCCTGGTCGAGGCCGGCTACACGCCCGACATGATCATCGGTGACATGGACTCGGTCACCGACGACGTGCTGCGCTGCGGTGCCGAGGTAGTCGTGCACGCGTACCCGGACGGGCGCGCGCCGGGCCTGGCGCGGGTGCAGCAGCTCGGCCTGGCGGCGATCACGTTCCCGGCGGCAGCGACCAGCGAAGACCTGGCGATGCTGCTCGCCGACGAGAAGGGTGCCTCGCTGATCGTGGCGGTGGGCACGCACGCGACGCTGGTGGAGTTCCTCGACAAGGGGCGCGGCGGCATGGCGTCGACGTTCCTGACCCGGCTGAAGGTGGGCGGCAAGCTGGTCGACGCCAAGGGCGTGAGCCGGCTGTACCGGCAGAGCATCTCCGGGTCGTCGCTGCTGTTGCTGGTGCTGTCGGCGATCGCGGCCATGACATCGGCGGTGGCGGTGTCCACCGTGGGCAAGGCCTACCTCGCTGTGGTCTCGGAGTGGTGGGACAATCTGGTCTTCCAACTCGGCCAGCTTTTCTGACGGGGCGATACGTGTGATCAATTTCCGGTACCACGTGGTGTCGCTGACCGCCGTGTTCCTCGCCTTGGCGATCGGGCTGGTGGTCGGCACCGCGGCGCTGAACGGCCCGGTCGCCGATTCGTTGAAGGACCGCGTCAACGCCCTCGGCAAAGACAACCGCCAGCTGCGCGAGCAGGTCAGCAGCCTCCAGGAGGAGGCGAACCGGGAAGAAGACTTCGCCACCGAGAGCGCGCCGTACATGCTGGCCGGCAAGCTGAGCGGCCGCCGCGTCCTGCTGCTGACGATGCCGAGCGGCCGGGATCAGGCCGACGGTGTGAAGAAGATGCTGGAGATGGCCGGCGCGACCATCACCGGCCGGGTGGACGTCCAGGACAAGCTGGTCAACCCGGACAACAGCGTCGAGCTGCTGGACCTGGCCGACCAGGCGTCCCAGCCCACCATCCCGACCACCGGCCTGCCGGCCAACAGCGACGGCATCGAGACCTCCAGCGCGCTGCTGGCGACGGCCCTGCTCGACCGGCCGGCCGCGGCGGTGCCGGTCTCGGCGACCGACCTGAAGGCGCTGCTGGCCGCGTACTCGTCGGCTGGCTACATCAGCGTCGAAGACGACAAGGTCACCGGCCCGGCCGAGGCGGTCGTGATCGTCTCCGGCCAGCCCTACACCGACAGCGAGTCGGTCAAGAAGGACGAGGCCGTGGTGACGGTCGCCGACCAGTTCGACAAGGTGGGCCCGCTGGTGGTGGCCGGCAACGGCGCCACCGACGGCAACCTGGTCGCCGGCGTGCGGGGCGATCCCGCGCTGTCCAAGAGCATCTCGACCGTCGACAACAGCAACACCACGCAGGGTCAGGTCGTCACCGCGCTCGCCGTGGTGGAGCAGCTGACCCAGGGCAAGGCTGGCCAGTACGGGCTGGGCGCCGGCAACTCCTCGATGATGCCGAAGCAGAACGAGAAGTGAGGCGCGGGCTCGCTTTTGCGATAGGCGCGGCGGTCTCTCGGGCGGTGTTGCGCCGTGCCGGGTCGCCTGAGGTGCTGCGCCGCACCAACTTCCGGGGTCGCGAGGTCACGCTCGCTGGCGGGCCGGCGCTGGCCGCGGGCGCGTCGGTCGGTGCCGCCGCGGGGGCGCCCACGCCGGCGGCGGCCGCGGCGGCGCTCACCGCTGGGCTCGGCGCCGGCGTCGTCGGCCTGTACGACGATGTGGTGGGGGCTCGGCCGGAGCAGAAGGCGGCGAAAGGCTTCAAAGGCCACCTGACGGCGCTGCGCGAAGGGCGCGTCACGAGCGGCCTGGTGAAGATCGCGGGCGTGGGCGCCGCCGGCCTCGCGGCCTCCGCGCTGCTCGCGGCCGACCCCGGCCGGCGGCGCAAGAGCCGCACCGGGCTCGTCGCGGATGTCCTGCTCGGAGCGGGCGTCATCGCCGGTACTGCCAACCTGCTCAACCTGTTCGACCTGCGCCCCGGACGGGCGATCAAGGCCGGCGCCCTCATCGCCACCCCGCTCCTCACCACAGGCCGCACCCCCGTGATCAGGGCGTCCCCGAAGTCGCTAGAACGACTTGAGGGACGCCCTGATCACGGGAGGGGGAGCGCTGGGGGGAGTGCGGCCATGGTGGCGGGGGCGTTGGGGGGCGCGGCCGGGGTGCTGCCCGACGATCTCGGCGAGCGGGCGATGCTCGGCGACTGCGGCGCCAACGCGTACGGGGCGCTGCTGGGCGTGGCGATCGCCTCCCGCACCGGGCCGGTCGGGCGCGCGGCGGCGCTGGCCGGCCTTGTCGCGCTGACCGCCGCCAGCGAAAAGGTCTCCTTCACCCAGGTCATCCAGAGCACGCCCGGCCTGCGCGAACTGGATGCGCTCGGCCGGCGTCCCTGACGTGGCGGCCACCGGCCGGATCGCCGGTGCCGCGGCGCTGATCGCCGTCCTGACGGTGGCGAGCCGGCTCGCCGGGTTCGCGCGCACGGGCACGTTCACGTGGGTGGTGGGAAACACCGATCTGGGTGACATCTACCTCGCGGCGAACACCGTCCCCAACATCATCTTCGAGATCGTGGCCGGTGGGGCGCTGGCCAGTCTGGTGGTACCCCTGCTGGCTGGAAGTGTCGACAAGGGTGATCGGGCCGAGGTGTCGGCCACGACGTCGGCGCTTCTGACCTGGACCACGAGCCTGCTGCTGCCGCTCGCGGCGCTGGTGGCGCTGCTGGCCGGCCCGATCGTGTCGGTGCTCTATCCGGGCGGTAGCCCGGAGCAACTCGAGGCGGGGGAGCGAATGCTCCGAGTCTTCGCACCGCAATTACCCCTGTATGGCATCGGGATTGTGCTGACCGGTGTGTTGCAGGCGCACCGACGGTTCGCGTGGCCCGTGATAGCGCCTCTGCTGTCGAGCGTCACCGTGATCGGCGCGTACGTGACGTTCGGCGCGGTCGAGGGGCGCCGCGCCGGCCTCGGGCAGGTCGGCCTGACCGGCGAGATGATCCTGGCGGTGGGCACCACGCTGGGCGTCGTCGTGCTGTCGTCGTGCCTGCTGATCCCGGTGCGCACGCTGGGGCTGCGGCCGCGGCCGACCTACCACTTCCCGGTCGAGGCGCGCCGCGACGTCGGTGGGCTGGCGCTCGCCGGCGCGGTCACGGTCGGTGCGCAGCAGGTGGCGATACTCGTGGCGTTGCGGCTGTCATCGGGCGGGCCCGAGGGCACCTACGTCGAGTACAACCTGGCGCAGACGATCTACCTGCTGCCCTGGGCGGTGCTGGCGGTGCCGCTGGCCACGGCGGCGTACCCGGCGCTGGCGGCCGCCCGCGACGACGAGCGGCGGTACCGCGAGACCCTCGCCCCGGCCGTGCGCGGCATCCTGCTGCTGTCCTGCCTCGGCGCCGCCGCGCTGGTGGCGGTCGCCGGACCGGTGGCGCGGTTCTTCCAGGTGCCGGCCGCCGAGCAGGGCATCGCCGGGTTCGCGCCTGGTTTGGTCGGGTATGGGATGTTCGCGGTGCTCACCCGGGCGATGTACGCGCGCGGCGAACCCGGACCGGCGGCAGCCGCCACCGCCGCCGGCTGGGGATGCGCCGCGCTCGCCGCGATCGGGCTGGCCGCCGGGCTGGCCGACGAACGGCGAGTGCTCGCCCTCACGCTGGGTAACTCCATCGGCATGGTCGTGCTGGGCGCGCTGCTGGTCGCGGTACTGGTGCGGCGGGCCGGACGGACGGCGCTGGCGGGCCTTTCCAGGGCGGCGCTGGTCGGTGTCCTCGCCGGTGGTGCCGCGGCCGCCGCGGGGTGGCTGGTCACCCGCGCGACCGGTACCCCGACCGACGGCGGCGCGGTCCTTCAGGGCATGCTGTCCGGAGCCGTCGTGGCCGCCGTGTTCGCCGGTGTCGCGTACCCGCTTGACCGGCACGACGTGCGGCCCATGATGAGAGCGGCACTACGGGGAAGGAGATCATGAGCGCCTTCACTGGTGATGTCGCCTTGGTCCTCGCTTCCAGCACCGGCGGGGTCGGGCAGCATGTCTCGTCGCTGACCCGGGGACTCCTGGCCGGTGGCGCCAGCGTGACCGTGTGTGGTCCCGCCGACACCGACGAGCGGTTCGGGTTCGCGGCGGCCGGCGCCCGGTTCGAGGCCGTCGAGATCCCGCCCAACCCCCGCCTTACCGACGCGCGCGCCGTGGGAGACCTGCGCCGGGCCATCGGCACCGTCGACGTGGTGCACGCGCACGGGCTGCGCGCCGGGTTCGTCGCCGCGCTGGTGCGGCCCCGGCCACCGCTGGTGGTCACCTGGCACAACGCGGTGCTCGCCGCCGGCCTGCGCGGCGCCGCGTCCCGCCTGCTCGAACGCGTCGTGGCCCGCACCGCACAAATCTCCCTCGGCGCCTCCGACGACCTGGTCGCCCGCGCCGCCGAGGTCGGCGCTCGTAACGCCCGCCTGTGCCCCGTCGCGGCGCCCGCGCTGCCACCGCCCCGGCGCAGCCGCGCCGCGGTGCGCGCCGAGTTCGCCGTCGAGCCCGAGCGACCCCTCGTGCTGTCCGTCGGGCGGCTGCACCCGCAGAAGCGGTACGACATCCTGGTCGACGCCGCCGCCCGCTGGCGTGACCTGCGCCCCGCGCCGCGCGTGGTGATCGCCGGCACCGGGCCGGCGTACATGTCCCTCGCGCAGACCATCTCCGCCGCCCGTGCCCCGGTCACCCTGCTCGGGCACCGCACCGACGTGTCCGACCTGCTCGCCGGCGCCGACCTGGCGGTCGTCACCAGCGACTGGGAGGCTCGCCAACTGTTCGCGCAGGAGGCGCTGCAGGCCGGGGTACCGCTGGTCGCCACCGCCGTCGGCGGGGTGCCCGGCCTGGTACACGACGCCGCCAAGCTCGTGCCGCCCGGCGACGTCGACGCGGTCGACGCGGCCATCCGCGAGATGCTCGCCGACCCCGCGCTGCGCGCCGAGTACGCGCGGCGGGGACCGATCCAGGCGGCCACCTGGCCGAACGAGTCCGACACCGTCGCCGCCGTGCAGGCGGTGTACGCCGAGGTCGTGGCGGCCCAGCCGCGATGAGGTTCTGGTTCGCGCTGTCCGCTGTGCTCCTGGTCTTTCTGAGCGGCACCCCGGTCTTTCTGAGTGGCGGCCCGGCCGCGGCGGCACCCGCACCGAGCCCGGCACCGGTCGACTACGTGATCATCGCGGGCGTCGCCGGGCTGCGCTGGGAAGACATCGACGCGCAGAACACACCCACGCTGTGGGCGATGGCCGAGCGCGGCTCGATCGGCTCGCTGTCGGTGCGCTCCGCGCAGCAGCCCACCTGCCCGCTCGACGGCTGGGTCACGCTCGGCGCCGGCAACCGGGCCGCCTGGGTCACCAGTACGCCGTCGCGCACGCCACCGCCGGTCTGCGCCCGCCGCGACGTCACCGTCGAACGTCCCGACGGCATCGGCGCGTACCTGCCCGAGGTGCGGCAGGTCGTCCGGTACAACCAGGAGCAGATGCCGTACGGGGCGGTGCCCGGCGCGCTCGCCGAGTCCGTGCGGTGCACGGTCGCGGTCGGCACCGGTGCCGCCGTCGCCGCCGCGCGGCCGTTCGGGCGGGTCGACCGGTACGAGCCCGCGCTGCCCGCCCAACCCCAGGACCTGCTCGACGACTGCCGCCTCGGCATCGTCGACCTCGGCACCGTCGCCGCCCAGGACGCCACCCTGCGGGAAGCGGAGGCCCGGCGCGCCGACAGGGCGCTGGCCGCGGTACTCGCCGCCCGCCCCGCCGACTCGCTGGTCATCGTCGCCGGCCTGTCCGACACCGACCGCGTCAACCGCCTGCACGTCGCGATCGCCGACGGACCCGGCTGGGAAGGCGACTGGCTCACCTCGGCCAGCACCGGCCGCGACGGGTACCTACAGCTCGTCGACCTGGCACCCACCGCCCTCGCGGCACTCGGCCGCGAACTGCCCCAACGGGTCTTCGGCGGCCAACCCGCCCGCACCGTCCCCGGCCGCCCCGCCGAACTCGACGTCGCCGTCACCCAACCCGCCGACGCCGACCGCGAAGCCGGCGCCCAACGCGACGTCGCCACCTGGTTCTTCGGGCTGCTCGCCGGCCTGCAACTGCTGCTGGCCATCCTTGTCGTGCCGCTGCTGCGCCGCGCCCGCGGCCACATCGGTCCGCACGGCCCGCGGCCGGCGCCGCGAGGGCTCGTCGCCGCCGTCGAGGTGCTGCTGGTCGCGGCCGCGCTGGCCATCCCGGCCGCGCTGGTCGCGGACGCGGTGCCGTGGTGGCGCTCCGACCACGCCGGCTTGCTGTTCGCGGCGGTCACTTTGGCGGTACTGGCGGCAGGCACCGCCGCGATCCGATACAGCCCGCGGTACCGGGCGACCCTCGGCCCGCTCGCCATGGTCGCCGCGGTCGCCGCCATCGTCGTCGCCGCCGACGTGATCACCGGCGCCCGGCTCCAGCTCAACGGCGTGGCCGGCTACTCCGCGCTGACCGGCAACCGGTACGCGGGACTGGGGCGCGTCGGCCTCGGCGTCTTCCTCGCCGGCACCCTGCTCGTGTCCGGCTGCCTGGCACAGCAGGTACGCCGAGCGTGGCGCCCGGTCGTGTTCGGCACCGTCGGCGGGGCCGGCATCCTCCTGGTCGGCAGCCCGTACCTGGGCGCGGACGCGGTCGGGGCGATCGCGCTCACCGCCGGCGTGTGCATCGCGGCCGCCATCAGCACCGGCGGCTGGCTGACGTTCGCGAGACTCGCCTGGGCGACCCTCGCCGGCCTGTTCGTGACGGCCGGGTTCGCGCTGTTCGACCTGTCCCGCCCCGACGCCGAACGCGACCGCCTCGGCCGCTTCATCACCGCACTCGGCGACGGCACCGGCGGCCGCGCCGTCCAACGGGCGGCCGCCTCCAGCGTCGGCGCCCTCGACGACAGCCCGCTGACCGTGCTCGCCGTGGTGGGCGTGGTACTCGTATGGTTCGCTCTGCTACGACCATGGGGCGGCTTGAAGCGGCTCCTCGGCCTGTACCCGGCGATCCGTGCCGCGATGGTCGGCATCACGACGGCGGCCATGATCGGCGGCGTACTGGGAGGCTCGGGTTTGGATGTGGCGGGCGCGGTGGCCGCCTTGACCGTGCCGATGGCGACGCTGGCAGCCCTCCGCGTCCTCGACCACGCCTCAGACCGCACCCTCCCACCGTTAGACCCCGACCAACTCCCCTCCCCACCCGTCCCGCCTACGCCCGCGGCCCCCGCGCCCGCGGTCCCCGCGCCCCCCGCGCCTGCGGTCCCCGCGCCTGCGGTCCCCGCGCGCGCGGACGCCGAGGTCCAGCTCACGGACGCTGCGTCCGCGCCCGCCGAGGTCACGCCCGCGGACGCCGCAGTCACGCCCGCCGAGCCCCTGCCTGCGCCGTCGGCGTCCGTATCGGGGCCTGCCGCGTCCGCGCCGACGCCCGCGCCCGCGCCGGAGGCGCCTTCTCCGTCGATCAAGGGCTAACGCACGCGGTTGGATCTCTTATCCGCGTGTATTCGCCCTTGATCGACGCAGACGCCCTTGATCGACGCGCCAAGCCCGACCCGCGGCATGGACGCTCGCGCGTGCAAGACCTCACCGTGCGCTGATCTTGCAGTTGTCATGGCGGAATGCCCGGTTTGGGACGTGACAAGTGCAAGATCGCCGCAGGGTCTGGGTCGACGGCGAGCGGGCGGTAAGGGGTGAGCGTGAGTTGGGGCGGAGGGTGAGGCTGCGGGAGCGACGGTCTGGCCCGCGACGGACATCGCGGTAGCTCAGGTCGGGCTTATCGGGCTTAGCGGGCTTGATGTGGCGTTGGACCGCGTACCGCGACCGCGCCGATCAAGGAGATCTGCATGGATCAAGGGCGAATGCACGCGGAAAGAGATCCAACCGCGTGCCTTTGCCCTTGATCGGCGCGACCGGTGTGGCGACACGCCGTGCCGTGCCAGCCGGGCGGCGCCTGCGCGTGGATTGGAGATCAAAGCACGTGCGTTCGCCCTTGATCGGCGCGCGCCCTGCGCGCAGAACCCCGCGCGCAAACCCCGCGCGCAGGCCCAGGGCGGCGCGCGCAGAGCCGCGCGCAGAGCCGCGCGCAGAGCCGCGCGCAG
>NZ_BSDI01000093.1 GCF_027923225.1 Phytohabitans aurantiacus | reverse complement strand
TCCGGAGATCCGGTGACCACCGGCCCGGAGTTTTCATGTCCACCAGCCCGGAGCGAACTGTCCGCCAGCTCCGATTTTTTCGTGTCCGCTGGCAACGTCTACCGTGGCCGCCGGGTGCCCGGGGTGTACCAGCGGTGCACCGACCAGTGCGACCAGAACCGGTGCGACCGCCACCGCTGGCAGTACACAGTGGAACTACCGTCTGGACCCGGCGGAGCGCGCCGCCAGCACGCCAAGGGCGGCTTCGCCACCGCCCGCCAGGCACTGGCTGCCCGCACCCATGTCCTGCGCGAGACCAAGGCCGGCGGTCCAGTCGCCGACCCCAACCTGACCGTGGGGCGATGGCTACCGACCTGGCTCGCGGCCCGCTACGAGCGCGGCGAAATCCGCGACGGCACCGCCGAGAACTACCGCGACAACATCGATCGGTTCCTGATCCCGCGGCTGGGCCACATCCGCCTCGTCGACCTGCGCCCGCCCCACCTGAGCGCCGCGTACGATGCGATCCGCCGGGAACGCGCCGCGCAGATCGTCGCGGCCGAGGCGATCAACGAGCAGCGGCGCGCGGCGGCGGCCGTCACGAACACGGTCCGCCGCTCCGGCCGCCCCCGGGTGCCGAAGCTGGTGCCGGTCCCGCGTCCGCTCGGCCCGCAAACGATGCGGCGCATCCACAACACCCTCTCCGGGGCGCTGCGCACCGCGACCCGGGCCGGACTGATCCTCCGGAACCCAGCGCCGGACGCGGACCTGCCCAAGCTGACCCGGTCGAAGACCACAGTGTGGACCGCGCAGCAGCTCGGTAGATTCCTGGACGCGATCGAGCCGCAGCGGCTGTATCCGCTCTACCATCTGGCCGCGTTCGCCGGGCTGCGCCGCGGCGAGCTGTGCGGGCTCGGCTGGGACGACGTCGACCTGGACGTAGGCCGGATCACCGTCCGCTGGCAGATCACCCAACGCAGCTACGTGACAGCGCGCAAAGCCGAGCAGGAGGGCCGGCCTGGCCGGTACCGCACTAAGCCCAAGACGCTCGCCGGCGAGGACCGCGTCGTCGACCTCGACGCCGCGACCGTGTACGTCCTGCGCCAGTGGCGCAGGACTCAGCTGCTGGAGCGACTGGAATGGGGTCCGGCGTACGCCGGACCGATCGACGACCACGGCGACCTTGTCTTCACCCGTGAAGACGGACGGCCGCTGGACCCCGGAATGACGTACCAAACCTTCGTCCAGCTCGTCCGCCAAGCTGGACTGTCGCATCTGAAGCTGCATGGCTTACGCCACGTCAACATCTCCCTGCAACTGGAAGCCGGTGTTTCCGAGACCGTCATCGCCATGCGGGTCGGTCACACCAGTCCAGCGCTTATCCGATCCACGTACGGACACCTCATCGGCACCGTCGGCCAGCGGGCGGCCGAGGCAACGGCCGCGCTCGTACCACGAAGGCCGCGGGGCTCGTCGTGAACAGCCGCGATTCAACAGATGGCCAGAGCGTCGACGCACCGCGTAAGAAGCGTCGATGGCGGGCTCCGCCGCCGATGGAGGTCACGGTTGAGGTCAACTGGGTGACCGGCGACCAGGCCGAGGATCTGGCGCACCGCCAGTGGCTCGTCATCAAGGAGGTCCTGCAATGGACCATCGACCATCCCCACCCCGGGCAGGAAGCAGCCAAGCCGGCGACGGGATTGTCAAACGAGCAATGATCGGGCCGGGCGGTCACGGCCCGACCTCCCCGTGGAGCGTCATCTCCCGGGTCTCCGCCATGGGCGAACGCGTACCCGTCGCCGGATTGATCCGAGTCTCCACAGACGACCTGCAGGATCCGGTCGGATCAGCCAGGCGCCAGGTGGGTAACTGCGTAGCGGCGTTGCCCGTAGGGTGGCAGGTGGTGGCCTGGTTCATCGACATCGAGTCCGGGCGGATGGAGTTCGACGAACGCGGTGCCGGCACCGCGCACCTGAACCTGCTACTGCCGGTCGATCGAGCCGGCGGGCTGCCGGAGCTGCTCGCGGAGGCGAAACACCGCGACTGCCGGTTCGCCGCGGTCATCTGCGAGAGCGCCGAGCGGATGGCCCGCTACGTGTACTTCAACACCCGCATCGAGTACGAGCTCGCCACCCACGGCATCGAACTGTTCGCCGCCGACGAACCCATCGACCTGGACGGCAAGAAGGCCGCCAAAGTACTACTGCGGCGGATCAAACAGGCGGTAGGCGAGTGGACCGTGATCAACACATTCGAGCAGACGTGGGACGGCCTCAAGACCCACACCACCTCGGGCTACAACCTCGGCCGCGCCCCCTACGGCTACCGCACGCAACCCCACCGCGAAGGAGCCCGGACCAAGTCCAAACTCGTGGTCGACCAAATCCGCGGGCCGGTGATCACCCAAATCTTCGGTTGGCGTGTCCATCACCAGCTGACCTACTGGCAAATCGCCGAGCTACTCAACCGCGATCTGGACCGTTACCCGCCGCCGGAGCCAACCCGCAAGAACACCGCAGTCGGCCGGTGGACCGGGTCGACCATCCGCGGCATGCTGGCCAACCCGAAGTACACCGGCTACATGGTGTGGAACCGCACCACCACCCGCACCGGCGTCACCGTCCGCCGCAAGAAATCCCACCGGACCAACCCAGTCGACCAGTGGGTATGGTCGCCGACACCCACGCACACCGCGCTGGTCTCGGTGGCAGACTTCCAAGCCGCCGTCGCGGCAGCAGGTCGGCAGGCAGGTCACCGGTCCGGTCATGAACCGAACGCACATCCCGCCACCAAGCGCACCTATCTGTTGCGCGGCTACCTACGCCACCAGCAGTGCGGCCGCCGGATGCAAGGCACCCTCCACGGCGACCACATCTACTACGGCTGTCACGGCCCCCGCAACACCCGCGGCGAGCCCACCATGCCGGATCATCCCGGCACCTTCTACATCCGCGAGGACTACCTCCTGCCGGTCATCTACCACGCCGTCGCCGAGCAGGTCCTCGGACCGCACAGACACAGCCACCTGGCCGAGCAAGACAGCGCGACACCAGCTCGACAGGCCCGGACCCACGCCGAACAAATTGAGGCCACCCGCCGGACCTTGGACGACATCACCAACCGACAGGACACCATCGCCGCCGAAGTGGAACAGACCACCGAAGACCACCATGCCTGGCGAACCAGACTCCGCGAACGCTTCGAAGAACTTGAGACCCGCCGAACCCAGAAGCAGGCGTGGCTTGCCGAACTGATCGCCACGCAACCCGACGAGGCGGATCCAGGCAAGACGGAATTGCTGGACACCGTGCGCGACGTGCGGCTCGTGGACCTTCCCGAACGGTTGCAGCGAGCGCTGTTTGACATCGTCAAGCTGGAAGTAACCCTGCCTGACACCCGCCAAGCGCACATCAAACTCACTCTCACCGCCAACAGAACGCACGGTAGAGCGGCAACCTGATACCCATCGAGGCTTCCCCACATACAGGCTGCGTCAAGGACCTCAAGCTTGATCGGGCAAGCCTCATCGGCGCCGCGCTGGAGCTATCCTTCGTGGGCTATACACCGGAGCCACTCCTGGTGATCCGGTACGACGGGGGTGGTGAGCTTCACGGTCGCCACCGACGAGGGCGCGGATGAACTCGGCCGTGTGTAACTCGACGAGGTACTGCCCCACGACTGGGGCTGCCGCCACGAGGTCAAGCTGATCACCGGCACTTGAGGGGCGCCTTGATCATGGGGAGGCGAGGAACCAGAGGGCGCTGCGGAGCAACTGGGCGGCACCGAGCCAAGCGATGTTCATCATCCGGGTGGCATGCCGTCCGGGCCGGCGTCGGGGTGGTCAGCCCGGCAGTCCGGGTCGACGTGTCCTGGGCCTCCGATTTCGCTGTCCGCATCGCGTACGAGTCGGCGCTGCGCCGTGGCCGCATCGAGCGGAAGCACGCGTAAGCCACGGGTAGATGGCCGGCCTGCTCGCACACGGTGTGTAGAAGCGAAACTCCTCGACTCCCATGGATACCAAGACGATCCGCATCCGGTCTGCCACGACGAAGCATGCCGGCGCTGTCGCGGCCTTCGCTGCCGCTGTCGGCCAGGCGCGTCTAGTGGAGGTACAGCCGGACGTAGCCCCTTGCCGGGATGTCAGCGCCGGTACGGCTGCGGCGCGCGGCCAACGATCTTTTGATGTGTATCGCGAATGTCGCGTGCGCCTACCCGGGCTGGAGCGATGGCGGGGGAGGCGCGTCGGCCCGGGACGGGTGCGGGCGGGCGCGGTGGTGTGGTTCCCGGGTTGGTGATAATCGCGGGTGTGAGTAGTGGTGTTCGTGACGAGAACGTTGGTGATGTGGCGCTCGGGTTGATCAGGACCCGGGCGGATCTGCACCGTTGGGGTGCCGCCAACGCGCACGGACGTCAGATGCACGAGGCCGTGGGCCTGCTGCGGGACGCCGCCGAGTCGGCCGATCCCGCTGTGCTGCTGGCGGTCGTGGAGAAGGCGATCGCGGCCGCCGTGCGGGTGGTACTGCGCGCCGACGACTCCAGCGGAATCATCGGCGACGCTATCCGCGATCTACTCGAACTCCACACCCAGGTCGCGTCCAAAGCCCGGCCGTCCCCGTCGAGGCTGGCCGCCTGGATGGTCAAGTTCCAGTTCGACGGTACGCAGGACTTCTTCTCCATCGATGTCGCCGACTATGCCTCGGTGCTTGGGCCGGAGGGGTTGGTACTGTACCGGGCCCAGCTGGCCGAGATCGCTGGCGGGCTCGGGCCGGAGCCGGCCGAGGATGTGTCCGGGGCATGGCTCAGCGATCCCGAAGGCTGGCAGAAGGCGGCACAGGACCGGCATACGCGGTTCCTGCTGGAGGCCAACGCCCGCCGGCTCGCGGTTGTCGACCGCGACGTTGACGCGATCATCGCCACCCACGCCCGGGACCGGAAGGTGGCCGCGTGGCTGCACGACACCGCGCGGGCGCTGGCCGAGACCGGCGAGGTTGACCTGGCCGTCGACTGGGCCAGGCAGGCCGCCGACTTCGATCGTGGCCATCAGTCATTGGATGCCGCCGGCTACTGGTGTGAGCTGCTGGCCCAGCATCGGCCTGACGCTGAACTCGCGGCCCGGTTGGAGGTGTTCCGCCGCTGGCCGTCCTCCTCGACAGCGCAGCAACTGCGTCGAGCTGCGGGTGAGGCATGGCCGGCCCACCGCGATGAGGTACTCGACACCCTGGGCCGTTCACCGCGGGATGCGGTCGTCTTCGCGCTGCACCACCTCGGCGATGTGGAGCTGGCCTGGATACTGGCGCACAACCTTGAGCTGACCGACGCGCGTACCTGGAGCGATCTGGCCGACGCCTACGAGCGGGTCGATCCGCTGGGTGTGCTGCCGGTGCTGCATGACCTTGTTGTCGGGGATCTGCGTGAGGCGGACGCCCGCGGGTACCGGCAGGCGGCCCGCCGGCTTCGCCGGATGCGAGGGCTGGCTGCCGGTACGGAACGGGCGGTCGAAATCGACGAGCTGATCGGTACGTTGCGGGAGGAGCACCGCCGTCGTCCGCGCCTCCAGCGCGAGTTCGACCAGGCCGGTCTCCCGTGACCAGAGCCAGGCATCGGAGCACGGCGAGACAGCCAGGTGCTTGCGGCGCCGTTCGGGTCGTGGAAATTTGTGGCGGCGGACTCCACCAGCCGCGATCATTTTGGCTGGCGGATCTCTACGAAGTCATGCTGCTGACGGGCTTGATTGAGAAGGAGAAGCCTAGTCCGGCCTCGGCGTGAGTCATGTCGCCGTGGCCCTCGGCGACAGTGGTAGCTAGGACTGCCTCGGCGATGTCCCGCTCGTGCCCGCATACAGCGTCTGCTGTTTCGCCTTCTGGCGGACACTGGGGTTGTGCTGTGGAATCAATGTGATCGAAGTCCTGGCGCACTTTTGCTGGCGATGGCAGTGACCTCGGTGGCGCAGCCCCAGGATAGGGTCACGCCGGCTCCGCTGTGTCCGTAGTTGTGGATCACGGTCGTGCTGTCGATGAGTGCTTTTTCGACTCGGACCTGTGGCCTGGTGGGTCGCAGCCCGACCCGGTGGCCGATTACGCGAGCATGGCGTAAGCGCGGCTCAACCTCGATGCAGCGAGCGAGGATCGCCGCCGCGACGGCGGGGTCAGGTTGGAGGTCCCATTCGCCTGTGGCGGCGAGGCCGCCGAGCACGATCGTGTCGCCTTGGGGGTAGATATGCAGCAGGTCTGGCGACGGTCCGGTGTCTTCAGCGAAGAAGTCGGTGATGCCTGGGTTCTCGACGACGACAAGCTGGCCGCGGATCGCAGTCAGATCCGGGTCGGGCACAAGATTTCGGGCGCCGATCCCGGTGCAGTTGACGACAATCGGGCTCATGCCGGTGACCTGGGCGAGCTTGTCGATGCGGCGGATCTCGACGGCGACGCCAGCGGTGGCGAGTCGGCGTTGTAGGTAGGACAAGTAGATGGGCATGTCGACCAGGGGGGCGAGGAACCGCCAGCCGGCGGCGAACCCCTTGGGCAGGTCGCTCTCGCTGCACATCCGGAAGCCGTCGAGCTGGTTGCCCCATTCTGGCGGTTCTACTGGCGTACGGGATGCCTCGATTCCGGGTACGAGCCGAACGCCGGTATCGGGCTGGATGGCGAGCCTGCGTAGCTCATCGAGTGTCTGGCGGCTCCAGACCCGCACCTTGTCCAGTGGCTCGACCAGGTATGGGCCCCACATCGCGCCGGCGGCCATGGATGTGGTGGCTTCGGGCGGTTCGGCGGCCCATATTCGCACGCGCAGGCCCGCTTCGACCAGGCGTACGGCGGTGGTGAGGCCGGACACGCCGGCACCGATCACCAGGGCGTCAAGGTCGTCTCTCCCCACGGCTTCGACCGTACTGTCAGTTGCGGTGTTGGGCGAGAGCGGTTTCCAAGTCTGGTAGCAGGTCGGCGACGATCTGGTTGCGTTTGCGGCGGCGCATGTCCTGGGCGAGCTGCGTGAGTAGAGCGACGCTACGCGGTGATCGGACGGTGCCGAGTCGGGGCAGCGCGAGCCGGACGACGCGGGCGGCGGCGTCGAGCTTGCCGTGTGCGGTGTAGCCGAGCGCGAGCCATGCGCCTTCGTACAGGGCGCGCCGCTGCGATGGTTCGCTGGCTGGGCGGGCGTACGCGCCTGTACGCAACAGTGCAGCTCCCCTGCGCAGTAGCGCGCGGCCGGCGGCGTTGCTGGCGTTGCGGCGCCCGGCGAGGATCATGGCGTAGCCGGCCTGGCAGTCGAGGTGGTTCGAGGTCAGGTAGTACAGCCAGTCGGGATCCTGCCCTGTGCGCCGGCCGGTCAGGTGGTCCTGAGCGTTGAGCCAGGCTCGTTCGCATTCGGCAAGGTTGCCTGCCGCCGAGTGGGCGAACGCCAGGCGGGACGTGACCGACGCGTGGACGCTCGCGGGTCCGGTTTCGGCGACGCGGGTGGCCGCTTCTCCGAGTGCTACCGCGTCTCGTCCGTCGCCGGCAGAGGCTGCCTGAAAGGCAAGATCGGCGAGGATGTGTGCCTCCATGGACCGGTAGCCGGCGTCGTGCGCGGCGCGTAACCCGGTGAGCAGGTAGCGCTGCGCCAGGCCGGGCTGGGCGGCATCCACGGCTTTCCAGCCGGCGAGCTGCGCGAGGTCGGCCAATGCGACGAGCAGACGCCGGGTGGTGGCGTCGGTGTGTCCGCCGTCGCGCAGTACCAGAAGTACCGCCCGCATCTGGGCGCCAACGTAGCTGAGGCCGGCGGCTCCGCCACGCTCGTCGTCCAGCATCTGTAGGCGCGGGACGCTGGCCTCGATCTGGTCGACGAGCGGGTCGTCCGTCGTTGCGGCGGGTACGGCAGCAGAGGCCGGGCTCTGTGCGGCAAGGTAAGTGCTCACCATCTGGGCGAGCGCGGCGCCCGAGACAGACAGAAACCTGCGGCGGTCCACGAGCCCTCCCAACAGCCAGTCCTCGGCGATCTTCATCGTGGTCGCCAGCGTCCATGGTCCGTCCATGCCGGCGCTTGCCGGCAAGATCAGCGTGGCATCGTTCGCGCCGGCTTGCCCGGGCCAAAGGTCCCGGACGGTGACAACTCGGCCGAGGTGCCGGGAGATGGTGTACGCGGTGAGCGCTGGTAGCGGTGGGCGCGGAATCCCGCCCGCATCACGCCAGTGGTAGGGCGCGGTCTCGGCGACTGTGCCCGACCCGAACAGCCTGTTCAGGTCTCGTGCGAGCGCGCGCGGCGTCAGCCCGGCCTCGGTGAGGTGTGCGGCGAGCGACGGGTTGCTGCGCTGACTCGTTTGCCGGGACATGCGTTTGCGCTGCCTCCTTCCACGCTTGGTGTATTGACCGTAGCGAACGTTATGGCCGGCCGCGACGTCGAAGTTGACGGATTTGACGGCCTGATCGCCTCCCGTCGACAGCCGCTGGCACGGTGTGCTTGACGGTATGAAATCCCCGCTGGCGTACTGCCACAAATGGCTGCGCCGGCGGGTGATCCCACCCAATGAGGCGATCGCAACGACTATGACTGCCCGCAGGCCCATCGCCGGCGTGCGGACTTGCGCCCCCGATGAGACGTGCCAGTGAAGGGATTCCCCGGTGTCGTATCCGGTTGATGAGTTGCAGCGGTTCGGTTACCAGCAGGAGCTGCGACGTGCGTTGAGGTTCCGCGACCTCCTGGCCTACGGACTGATCTTCATGGTGCCGATCGCCCCTATGGCGATTTTCGGCGCGGTGTTTTCGGCGTCCGGTGGGATGGTTGTCCTCGCCTACGCCATCGGCGCGGTCGCGTTGATTTTTACGGCGTTCTCGTACTCGCAGATGGTCAAGGCGTTCCCTCTGTCGGGCAGCGTCTACAACTACGTCGGCCGTGGGATCGGCGCACCGGTCGGGTTCCTGGCCGGGTGGGCGATCATGCTCGACTACATCCTGGTGCCGTCGTTGCTGTACCTGGTGGCTTCGGTCGCGATGAACGCAACCGTGACGGCGATTCCGGTGTGGGCGTGGCTGGTCGGCTTCGTACTCGTGAACACGGTCGTCAACTCGTTCGGTATCAAGATGACCGCCACGTTCACCTGGCTCATGCTGGCCGGCGAGCTGGTCGTGCTGTTCGTATTCCTCGGCATCGGCGGGTGGGCCATCCTCAGCGGCGAGGGCCGGTGGACGTGGGACCCGATCTACAACCCGGACACCTTCGGTTGGTCGCTGGTGCTCGCCGCCACAGCGGTAGCCGTGCTCAGCTTCCTTGGCTTCGACGGAATCGCCATGTTGTCGGAGGAAGCGCGCGGCGGATCTCGGATGATTGGCCGGGCGATGGCGGGTGCGCTGCTGCTCGCAGGGCTGCTGTTCATCGTCCAAACATGGGTGGCAGCCATCCTGACCCCGGACCCGCAGGCACTGATCGCCAACGGCGACCCGGATGGCACCGCCTTCTACGCCGCTGCCGAGGTGGCTGCCGGGCCGTGGCTGGCCACGCTGTGCGCGGTCGCCACCGCCATCGCGTGGGGGCTGCCGGACTCGATGGTGGCGCAGGTGGCCATCTCCCGGCTGCTGTACGCGATGGCCCGCGACCGCCAGCTCCCCAGCTTCCTCGCGAAGGTGTCCCGCAAGCACAACGTGCCCACCAACGCCATCGTGCTGGTCGCGGCCGTCTCTCTCGGGCTGGGGCTGTACATGAACCAACGCGACGACGGCATCAGCCTGCTTGCCAGCCTGATCAACTTCGGGGCGTTGACCGCGTTCCTCGCACTCCACGTGTCCGTGGTCGTGCACTACACGATCCGCCAACGCAGCCGAAACGTGTTCGCGCACCTGATGATGCCCGCCATCGGCGCCACCATCCTCAGCCTGGTCGTGTGGAACGCGAACGTTGCCGCTCAACGGCTCGGCTTCGTCTGGATCGGCATCGGCCTGCTTGTATTGATCGGCCTCTACGCGGCCGGTCGGCGGCCGGTACTGTCCGGGCTCACCCCCGCTCGGCGCGAGACCCTTCCAGTGCGCGAGGGGGTGTGAGCCGTGGCCGCACCAATCACACACATCCCGGCGAAGGACGACCTGGCGTATACGTTCGGCGGCCGGCTCCCGGTAGCCCACCTGCAATCCGGTGACGTACTGACCACCTACACCGAGGACTGCTTCGGCGGCGCGGTGTCCACCGTGGACGACCTGCCGTCCAGGGTGTGCCAGATGCCGTATCTCAACCCGGTGTCCGGGCCGTTCTTCATCGAAGACGCCGAACCCGGTGACACCCTGGCCGTGCATTTCGTATCCATCGTGCCCGCCCGCCCTGTGGGTGTGTCCAGCACGTTCCCGCACTTCGGTGCGCTCACCTCCACCTCCCAGACGCCTACGTTGCAGCCGCCGTTGGAAGAGCGGGTGTGGCTGTACGACATCGACACCTGCGCCGGGACCGTGACCTACCGCGCCCGCAACGCCGACTACCGAGTGGTCCTTCCCCTGGATCCGATGCACGGCACCGTCGGGGTCGCGCCCGCCGGGTTCGAAGTCCGCTCCACGATCGTCCCGGACTCCCACGGTGGGAACCTGGACACGCCGGAACTACGCGCCGGCGCCACCCTGTACCTGGGTGTCAACGTGCACGGCGCCATGCTGTGCCTCGGCGACGGCCACGCACGGCAGGGCCAGGGTGAGGTGTCTGGTGTCGCGGTCGAGGTCGCCATGAACACCACGATCGCCGTCGAGGTGATCAAAGGCGTGGTCACCCCCTGGCCGCGTATCGAGTCCGACGACGCGCTCATGTCGGTGGGCTGCGCACGCCCTCTGGAGGACGCGTTCCGGATCAGCCAACACGACCTGGTGACCTGGACAGCCTCGCTGACCGGACTGGACATGTTGGACGCCTACCAGCTCGTCGCTCAGGCGGGTACGGCACCGGTCGGCAACGTGTGCGACCCGAACTACACGATGCTGGCCCGCCTGGACAAGCAGTATCTCGGCGCAGCCGTCGCCTACACCGCCGTACACGAGCGGCTGCGGCAGATACCGCCGCCCCCACGAGCCTGGAACGGCCGGCGATGAGCATCCCCACCGTTGACGAGGCCCGAACCGTGCATCCGACCACACCCGACCGGCTGGCCCGGCTGCCGCTGCGAGCCGAACTGTTCCTGCTCGCCCACGACGACGACACCGGCGAACCAACCATCAACATCCAATCCCTCGCAGTCGGGCTGGCCGGCGCCATCCTCCTGGAACTGTGGTTGGACCAGCGCGTCGCGATCGGCTGGACCTACAACCCATTGCGTCAGGGTTGGGTCCCGAACCCGGGCCGGATCACCATCGCGAACACAGACCCAGCTGGCGACCCGCTCGGCGCCGCCGCCATGGCCGTCATCCGCCAGACCGACCACACGCCACCCGAACAGGACCAGCTCCGCCGGTGGCTGCGCATCTTCGCCGCAACCGACCTGTACGAACGCGTCCGCGCCAACATGCTCACCGTCGGCGTGCTGCGCCGCACCAGCCGCCGCCGCTTGGGCGGCCTGGTAAAAACCGACGCCTACCTCGCCGTCGACACCGCGTGGGCCGTCCGCGCCCGTGGCCAAATCCGCTCGATCCTGCACGGCCTCGCCCACCCACAGCACCGCCACCGCGAGAGGCCCGACGACCAGTGCGCCGCCCTATCCGGCCTCGTCCATGTGTTGGAACTGGCGCCGTTCCTGTACCTGGACCTGCCCAACCACCAACTCAACCGCTTGCTGCGTGACCTCGGCGAGCGACACAACCGGACCATCCACGACGTCATCACCGCCGTTGACGCCGGCCGTGGCGACCTCGCCGTGCAGGCCATGCGATGACAAGGGGCGTAGCCGCATAACGGAATTGGCGTGAAGTGGTGTGGGACACGTGAGGCGGGCCCGCCTACCCGCACCCCCCATGTGAATGGAAACGGCACCCGTATCGCCGTCATGGGCCTGCCTTACGTGTCACCAGACCACTTCACCCACACGACAGATTTCACAGGGAACGACCAGAACATCGGGGAGGCCAATGGCATGGGTGCTGGCGACGAAGCGATCGTGACAGCCACATCTATTCAGCGCACCGATCTTCCGGCGTCGCCTCTCGACGCCGGAAGGACTACCGGCAAGACCGACGACGGGTACCGCACCCATTCGTCGTTATACCAGGCACGGCACAGCATTTTGGTGGGACCGCAATGGGCAGCGTGAGAGGCGGCTCCGTCGCCGCGCAAGCCGATACGTGGTCGCCAGATCTCCTTCAAACGCTACTGCGAGACCCGTCTGCGGCATCGGACGAGCGATGGCGGCGATGGTGCGCTCACCTGCTCCACGCCGACCTCATCGGACCGGTCGAACTCCACGAGTGGTGGGACGTGATCATCGAGTTCGACCCAGTGCTCAGCGCCTACACCAACAAACCTGTAGCAACACCCGACAACACTGTTGTGGTCGCCGGAAGCGGCAAGGAACACTTCAAGACGTTCAACGTC
The DNA here is from genome assembly GCF_027923225.1 of Phytohabitans aurantiacus. Classification (GTDB taxonomy): domain Bacteria; phylum Actinomycetota; class Actinomycetes; order Mycobacteriales; family Micromonosporaceae; genus Phytohabitans; species Phytohabitans aurantiacus. Next base: position 6,572 of record NZ_BSDI01000093.1, on the reverse strand, counting down.
AGCACCGCGGCAGCGATCCTGGCGGCAGCAGCCGGGGTCCCGGTGGTCAAAGGCGTCTCGCAGTCGGTGTCCGCAGTGTCCGGCGCCGCCGACATTCTCGATGTCCTCGGAATACGGCCAGTCGACCACCCTGCCGCCATCACTGAGGCGCTGGATCGGCATGGCATCGCCTGCACCGCCTACGCGAACTTCTGCCCTCGGTACGCAGCTCGCTATGACGGCGTTTTCGAGAAGCTCACCCCGGCGAGCTTCTTCATGCCAGTGGCGGCGTTGTGCGTGCGGGCGGGCGGATACGTGCTCGGCCTCGCACACCGCGATGTCATGCTCGCCGCCGCGGCACTGCGGCGAATCCGACCCGATATCGCCACAGGCGTAGTCGCATCCACCGAGCTGACGCCCGGCGAAATGATCGACGAACATAGCGATGTTGGTGTGGCACGTATCGCCCACCTCACGGATGGCGTGATCATCAGCGAGGTGCGTCGGAGGAGTGCGCCAGCGGAAGCGTGGCGTACCGCTGTGGCGCACCGACCGACACACGGCGGCAATGCGGCTCTCGTCGCCGCCGCAGTCACCTCATGCAACGACACACCAGTCGCCCGGCTCGTGGAGCTGAACGCCGCCCTCGTCGTCACCGCGAGCCGAGCCGGAGTCGACCTCGACGAGGCGACCGACCAGGTCCGTGAGGCTCGTCGATCCGGGCGGGCCACACGACTGCTCACGACGCTGACTCACCTCCAATAGGGAGCACCGATGCCTGCCAAGCCAATAGGTCAGCGATCGGCCGAGGCCCTCGCCGGACAGCTCGGGACAACGGCCGTCCGCTTCACCCATCTCGACGACGCGGTCACGGTGCTCGACCCCGAGGTGCGGAACTCGTTGGCCGTCGTCACCGGGTTCGGACCGACGAACGCGCCGACCGCCGGGACGCTCTCAGTCATGCTCGGGGCCGTCGAGTTGCAGCGCCGCCTTCACGCACCGATGACTGTCGTCATCTCCGACCTAGGGGCGTGGAACTCTCGCAATGTCCCTTGGTCGACCCTCGTTCGGGTCAGGGACCAGATGTTCGCCTTCCTCGCGGCGCTCGGGCTGGACGTGGACAAAGCGCATCTGCGTTCTCACCTCGACCACGACAACCTCATCAGGGCCGGCCGGATCGCTCGTTACCTGTCGCGGTCGGACTTTCAGGAGAACCGCGAAAGTTTGTTGGAGCTCTACGCGGATCACGGATTGCTCGGCAGCGAGACAGGCGTGGTCGTCGACTCGCTATACACCGTCGCCGACGTGCTCGCCCCGTTCGACAGTGGAGCCACGAACATCCTCATGGTGTCCGGAATGGAGGAGGCGTACTTCACCGACCTGGCCCGATTGGTCCTTAACCGGCAGGCGGAGGCCGGCGACCTGAGCTTGGGCTGGAGCGGGCAGATCGGCGCTCTGTACTTCCGGGTTCTGGAAGGGTTCGCTGGCTACCCGAAAATGTCCAAAAGCATCCCAGTGTCCAGCATCCACCTCAACATGGCTCCGAGTGAGATCGCCGACCGCATCATGAGCGACGACGAGGCGAGCCAACCCGCGATCCTTTCGGCCATCGAGTTGAGCAGCGGCTGGGACGGCACTGACGTCGATCGCGCCCGTGTGGCGTTCGTCGAACGCGCTGTGCACCCAGACGCATGGCGAAAGGTGCGCCGGGAGTTCGGTGACACCTTCGTTCAGTTCGCCGGCCTGTGGCAGGAGTGTGCTCCGTGAAGAGGGCTGTGATCGTCCTCGGTGCGTCGGGGCGGCTCGGCTGTCGCGTCCTACCGGTACTCGCCGAGTCCGGCTTCGACATCGCGGCGGTGACGCGAACACCGCTAACCGTCGGCCCGCCGCAGGACGTTCGCTGGATCACTGCGGACGTGACGCTTGAGGAAGACCGGACCCGAATCGTGGCAACGCTAGAGGCGTGGGCGGCCGGCCATGACCACATCTGCGTCGTCGACACCGTTCTTGACCGCAGGGGAGTCGCGGCCATGCGGCGCAGCATCCAAGGCGCGACCAGTGTCGTCTTCGCACTACGCGAACGGTTCGGCGACGGGCGCCGGACGTGTGCGCTGGTCGCGGCGAGCACCACGGCCGTCCTGGCCTCCTTCCTCTACCAGACCCCGTACGGGCTGGCGAAACGAAGGCAGGTCATCACCTACGCACGCGCCGGCATCCTGGGCGCCGCCCTGCTCCTGCCTCAACTCGCGCAGTGGCCCAGCACCGGACCGGTGGATGGAGCAGCCTGGTCCTTCGAACAGGCCGCGTGCCGGGTCGTCGAGGCCGTCCTTGCAGCGCCCTGGCGTTCGAGCTTCGCGGTCTACGCGCTCGACTTCGCCGCCCCCGCCACCAAGGACGAGGACACACCGCTGTCTGCCGCAAGCACCGCCGTCCTGACCCATCTGCACAGCCTCATCCTGAGCCGCGATTGCATGCAGGCTCACCGCGCGGCCGCCCGAAGTCGGCTACGCCTGACGCCGCAGCGGCTCCGAGGTCGCGTTGACCACCACCTGGCGCCGGTCGGCCTGGTCCGCCGCTTCGCTGAGCGGTACCACCTCTCGATCATCGACGAGCGGACCGCCGGGTCTTCCCTGAACCGCCGAGGGCCGCTACATGCCTGACGAGCGTGTGGACGTTCTCGTCGTCGGGTCGGGCTTGTGCGGCTTGACGACCGCGGTTACCGCCGCGCGTCGCGGGCTGCGGGTTCTATGCCTCGGCGACGAACTGCCTGGCGCGTCCCTGGCCAACTTCGGCCAGTACCACTCCGGAGCCGTCTACGCGCCAGTGCTTCCCGCAGTCGCGCGAGACTGCTGGCAACATCGCAATCGCTGGGGTGACCTGGTCCAAACGGCCCGGGTCGGCGAATCCACGGGGCTGGCACTGTTCCATGCGACCGACACTGTCGACCGCTACCGCCACGCCTGGAGCGAGGCCGGCATCGAGGGTGTGGAAGAGGTGGACCCGCGTACCGTCGGGCACGTCACTCCACCAGCGGCGGCCTTCCGCATTCCCGATCACAGCGTGAACCTTGCGGCCCTGCGCGTCCGCCTGGTCGAACTCGCCCACGCGACCGGAGTACCAACGGCACGGGAAGCGGTCACGCTGCGCCGCGCCGCCGACAGCACCCTCGTCTCAGCCGGATGGTCCATTCCGCAAGCGCGCGTGGTCGTGCTGGCGACCGGGGCGGCTACGCCGGGCATCCTGTCCCGCGCGGGAATCCAGCACACATTGCATGTGCGCTGTATCGCCTGGGGCCGGGCCACCGGAGCCGGCACGAAAACGCTGACGTACTGGCTGGACGGCGACCTGTTGGCGATCAGTCCCGACCTCAACGGTGTCCGCGTTGGCCTGCCCGGCCTCACCGGCATGTACGGCACGACCGCGACCGAGCACACGCGGCTTCGAGTCGCGCTCGGCCAACGCGGATTCGACTCGCTCGCCTCCAGCCTCGAACTGCTGTGGGGCACAGTATGCGAACCCGCCACTCCACATGCCGATCCGTCCGCCGCCGTGATCGACCTCCGAGACCCGCCAGCCGGCTGGTCCCCAGCCGCCAACCTCGTCGTCGCGCTCCCTGGCAAGTGGACCACCGCGTGGCACTGCGCCGACCGAGTGGTCGACGCCCTCATGTGAGGGCGCTGAGCCGCTATGCGATACCGATCGCGTCCCTCACCCGTTCCAGCACCGGCCGGGTCTGCTTACGGGCCTTGTCCGCGCCGTGAACGAGCAGATCGTCCAGCTCGCTGCCCGGCGCCATCAGTGCCTCGTAGCGCTCCCGCATCGGCCCGAACCGTGCGATCAAGGCATCGGTCAGCTGGGCCTTGACCTCGCCCCAGCCCATCCCACCAGCGAGCAACCGAGCCCTGGTGTCAGCCACCACGTCGTCGCCGCCGAAACGCTCCAGCAGCGTGAAGACTGCCGCCGAGTCCGGATCCTTGGGGGCCTCGACCGGCACGCTATCGGTCGGAATGCGCCTGATCACCTTGCGCAAGCTGGCCTCAGGCGCGAACAGCGGGATCGTGTTGTCGTAGGACTTGCTCATCTTGCGCCCGTCCGTGCCCGGCAAGGTATGCGCCGAATCCTCCGGCGGGACAACTGGTGCCGGGACCTTGAACTTGAACCGGTCGCCGTAGACGCTGTTGAACGCTCCCGCGATGTCAGCGGCGTACTCGACATGCTGGAGCTGGTCGCGACCCACCGGCACTACGTCCGCGTCCATGATCAAGATGTCGACCGCCATCAACACCGGATAATTGAACAGCCCCATGTTCACGCCCGCGTCAAGATCTTCTTTGCCCGCTTCTCGGTTCCGGTCGCGCGCGGCCTTGTACGCATGCGCCCTGTTCATCAAGCCCTTGGCGCTCACACAGGAAAGCACCCAGGCCAGCTCGAAGGTCTCAGTAATGTCCGACTGTCGATAGAACGTGGTCCGGTCTGGGTCGAGTCCAGCCGCAAGCCACGTCGCCGCCACGGAGCGGGTGTAATGCTGCAGCAGGTCACGATCGCGGATTGTCGTCAGCGCGTGATAGTCCGCGATAAAGTACACGGACTCGTATGTATTAGCCAATTCGAGCGCGGGAACGATCGCACCGATGTAGTTGCCCAGGTGTGGCTCTCCAGTGGGCTTGATGCCAGTCAAGGAGACCTTACGTGCTGTCGGACCCATAGGGTCGACATTACCGTGCCGCAGGCTCCATATCCGAAGGCGAAAGCGCGTCGCGGGACACGGCGTCAACCGGGCGCCCGTCGAGCCGCGCAGGCAGCTCCGCCATGCGCCGAAAGGTTGCCTCGCTGGCGTCCAACGGCAGCCAACTATCGGGTGCGTATCGGACAACTCGCATGCCTGCGGCCCGAGCGGCGGCCAAACCGGTCTCGCTGTCCTCGACCACGACGCAGCGACCCGGTGGCGCGCCCATACGGGACGCCGCCAGCAGAAACAGGTCAGGGGCCGGCTTGCCTCGCTCAACGTCCGCAGCGGTGAACACGCGACCCGCGAAATACCGCGCGAGCCCAGTCACCTCCAAGGTCAACGCGACCTTTTCCGGCCGTCCGTTCGACGCCACGCACACCGGTATGTTCAGCCGATCCAGCACCTCGACGAGGCCAGGGGTCGGCTCGACCTGGACCCGTAACGCGGCATCCACCGCGATCGTCAGGTCATCGAACCATCCAGGGGACACATCGGAACCGACGAGGCGGAAGATCAGACGCTCCGCCGCCTCCTGCGACAACCCCACAAACTTTCGGAAGCACTCCTCGTCACTGATCTCAACACCCAGTAGCCGCAGGCGCTTGGCCAGCACGCTGATCACGATCGGTTCGCTCTGAACCAGTACCCCGTCGCAGTCAAAGATCACCAGCTCTGGACGGCCGTTATCGTTCACCTAGTCTCCACTTCCCATCAAGGTAGCGCCGATCCCGTGGAGGCCAATCGACTGCCGTCCGCTGGTGACGAGCGTTCCTCACCGGTGGGTTCCAGACAAGGAAGCGCGCTGCCGGAGGAGGCCGACCGGCTTCCAACCCGCGATGGGCACGGCAACCCGATGAGAGCCCGTCGCATCAAAGGTTCAGTCGATGGATGCGCGATCGCCAGCGACACGGCCGCGGACGCAGATCGCCGCTGATGAGGCGCGCGGTACCGCCGGGGTCGCGGACGACGTGGCGCATGTCCTGGGCAAGCAGCCTCAGTGCGCGACGCTGTGCGACGTGTGGACCTTGTCGAGCCGGGGCAGCGCGAGCCGGACGACATCGGCCGAGCAGCGGAAGCCTCCCATGACCAACCGGGTCTTGTCAGACGTGGCGAACACCCTCCGATCTGACAGCGCCCCCGAGATACTGACAGCGCAGGTCAACTGGTCGTGTCCCGTCTCAGCGAATCTGTCCGCGTCCCATCGGGACGGTCATGGCTCCGCCTATGAGACCGTCGTCAACGAGCACCGCGCTGTCTCTTCCGGCGCCGTGCCTGGGTACGTCAGCCGCCAACGCAGACCTGTCGGATGGGACCAACAAGGTTGAGACGCCGCGATCCGCGAACCAGATCCGCTGAGACAACCGCCGCCGTCCGTCTCATCAGATCCGTCAGCCGCCGCGTTCAGCCCGGCGGGGCGCGATCCAGATGCGATGAAAACAGGACAGGTCGGCGGCACGGCCACTCGGCAAGACAACGCTGACGCGGTCGGTGTGCCGGCTGGCACGGGGAGTGGGTTGGGATCACGGCTGGCGGGGCGGGTGCCTCCCGGGTCCCACCGCGAGGTTTCGCCGGGCCCTCCAGATGTTACTGACCGACGGTTACGCTGCGTATCCGGCAGTTCGGGAGGATGCCGGCGGATTCGGCGCTTTGGCGTCCACACAGGCCCGGGTGTGGCGGCTCGCTGCGGCAGTGCCAAACCTGCTGGCGACATGGTGCCGCACGGTGCGGCAGTTCGGCACTTTCGGCAGTCCGCACCTTTCGGCAGTCCGGGAGCGCTATTCAGAACGTCTGATCGTCCACTGTGGTCAGGGCCACGGGTGTCACTACAGGTGACGGCGGCCGCCCCGGTGTAGATCACCTGGGT
>NZ_BSDI01000092.1 GCF_027923225.1 Phytohabitans aurantiacus | reverse complement strand
ATCCGCAGCGAACGCCAACAACGCTGGGGCCGACCCCGCACCAAGGCGGCCTGACGACCAGACCCGGTGAACGTTCATGGTCACCGCACTAGCCCGCACCGTGATCAGGGCGTCCCTGAAGTAGCCCTAACGACTTGAGGGACGCCCTGATCACGGGTTGACGATGATCATCGGAGGGCGGGGGCGCCGGTGTAGGCGCGCCACTGGGACGCGTACGTGCCGCCCGCCGCCAGCAACTCCTCGTGGGTGCCCACCTCGACGAGCCGCCCGTGCTCCAGGACCGCGATCCGGTCGGCGCGCGCCGCCGTGGTCAGCCGGTGCGCCACCACCAGCGTCGTGCGCCGCCGGGCGAGGCGGTCGGCCGCGCGCGTCACCGCGGCCTCCGTCGCCAGGTCCAGCGCGGCCGTCGCCTCGTCCATCAGCAGGATGTCGGGATCCACCAGCTCCGCGCGGGCCAGGGCGAGCAGCTGCCGCTGCCCCGCCGACAGGTTGCGGCCGCGCTCGGCGACCTGGTGCCGGTACCCGCCGTCGAGGTGCGCGATCATCTCGTGGGCGCCCACCGCACGGGCCGCCGCCTCGACCTGCGCGTCGGTGGCGTCCGGCCGGCCGTACGCGATGGTGTCGCGCACCGAGCCCGGAAACAGGTACGCCTCCTGGGGCACCAGGCCGAGCCGGTGCCGGTACCCGGGAAGGTCGAAACGGCGGACGTCGACGCCGTCGACGAGCACCGCGCCGCCGGTGGCGTCGTAGAACCGGGAGACGAGCTTGACCATGGTGGACTTGCCGGCGCCGGTCTGACCGACCAGGGCGACCGTCTCCCCCGGCGCCACCCGCAGCGTGACGCCGCGGATCGCCTCCGGGGCCTGCGGCCCATAGGCGAAGCGGACGTTCTCGAACGAGACGGCGCCCGCCAGCCGTGCCGGCACCGCGACGGGCGCGCTCGCGACGGGTGTACTGCTCGGCGTGCGCAACAGGTCCCGCACCCGGCTGAGGCCGACGGCGGCCTGCTGGTACCCGTCGAACACCTGCGACAGCTGCTGGATCGGCGCGAAGAACATGTCGATGTACAGCAGGTAGGCGATCAGCGCCCCGGTGGTGAGCGTGCCGGCGTGCACGAGGCGGGCGCCCGCGATCAACGCGAGCGCCGCCGCGACGCTCGACAGCAGCTGGACGAACGGGAAGTAGGTGGCGATGTACCGCTGCGCCCGGGTGCGGCTGACCCGGTAGTCGTCGCTCAGCTCGGCGAACCGCCCGCGGTTGTACGCCTCCCGCCGGTACGCCTGCGTGATCCGCATCCCGGCGACGTTCTCCTGCAGGTCGGCGTTGACGATGCTGACCTTGTCCCGCGCCTCGGTGTACGCCTTCGCGGACTTCGCCCGGAACACCGCGGTGGCCAGCACCATCACCGGCATCGTGCACAGCACGACGAGGCCCAGCTGGAGGTTGAGCACCAGCAGCGCGACCAGGATGCCGACGAAGGTGAGCACGCTGACCGCCGCCGTGACCAGTCCAGTTTGGAGGAACGAGGAGAACGCGTCGATGTCCGTGGTCATCCGCGTCATGATCCGGCCGGACATCTCGCGCTCGTAGTAGTCCAGGCCGAGCCGCTGCAGGTGGGCGAAGCTCTTGACCCGCAGGGAGTACAGCAGCCGCTCCCCGGTGCGTCCGGCCACCCGGATCTGGAGCACGTTGACCAGCAGGTCGACCAGTACCACGACCAGGCCGATCGCCGACACCACCGCGATGATGTGCGGCGCGCCCTGCCCGACGCCGTGGTCCACGCCGTCGCGGGTCAGCACCGGCAGGGTCAGGCTCAGCGCGGTGTCCACGGCCACCAGCGCCAGGGCGAGCAGCAGCGGGCCGGCGAGCGGGCGCAGCAGGCGGCGCAGGCTGAACGCGGGATCGGGTGCGCGTACCGCCGGCTCGTCCACGTGCGGCTCGCCGGTCGCCGGTGGCAGCGCCGCGACCTGGGCCAGCAGCTCCGGGGTCGGCGGCGCACCGGACAGCGCGCCCGCCATCGGCCCGTTGACGCCCCCGAATCCGCGCCCGCGGTTCGGGATGGCGCCGGCGGCCAGGTCCTTGGTGAGGTGATGCTCGGCGCCGGTGGCGATGGACTCCCACAGCTCCGCCGTGACTCCCTCCGTCGCCGGTGGTGGCTCCGGGGCGTCTCCCGGACCGGTCAGCAGCAGCCGGTACAGCGGACAGCGGGCGGTCAGCTCCTCGTGCGTACCGGTATCGACGACGCGGCCCTCGTCGAGTACCGCGATCCGGTCGGCGAGGGCGAGCGTCGAACGCCGGTGCGCGATGAGGATCGTGGTGCGATCGCTCACCAACCCGTGCAGGGCCGCGTGGATCTCCGCCTCGACCTGGGCGTCCACGGCGGAGGTGGCGTCGTCGAGGACCAGCACCCGGGGGTCGGTGAGCAGCGCCCGGGCCAGCGACACCCGCTGTCGCTGCCCGCCGGACAGGGTCAGCCCTTGCTCGCCGATGACCGTGTCGTATCCGTCGGGCAGCGCCATGATGAACTCGTGCGCCTCGACCGCCCGCGCCGCGGCTTCGACCTCCGCGTCGGTGGCGTCGGGCCGCCCGTAGGCGATGTTGGCGCGCACGCTCTGCGAGAACAGGAAGCTGTCCTCCATGACGACGGCCACGGTGCCGCGCAACGACTCCAGGGTCAGCGAGCGCACGTCGTGGCCGCCGACGCGGACCACACCGGACCGCGGATCGTAGAAGCGTTGCAGCAGCAGCGACACCGTCGACTTGCCGGAGCCGGCGGTGCCGATCAGCGCGACGGTCTCCCCCGGACGCACCGACAGCGACAGGCCACGCAGCACCGGCGGCCCATCGCCGTACCCGAAGGTGACGTCCTCGAACGCGACACCGGCAGGTGCGGTGGCGGGCAGCGGCACGGCCGACGGCGACTCCGACGCCACCGGCCGCGAGTCGATGACCTCGAAGACCCGGATGACGCTGGCCTTGGCCTGCTGGCCGGCGGTGAGCAGGTTCGACAGCATCCGCACCGGCCCGACGAGCTGGGCCAGGTAGGCGGAGAAGGCCAGGAACGTGCCGAGGCTGATGTGGCCGTGTACGGCGAGCCAGCCACCGAGGGCGAGCACACCGACCTGACCGAGTGCGGGGATCGCCTGCAGCGTCGGGTTGTACCGGCTGTTGAGGCGGTTGGCCCGCAGCCGCGACGCGAACAGGCGGCGCGCGACCCGGGCCAGCTTGTCGAGCTCCTGCTCCTCCTGGCCGAACCCCTTGACGACCCGTACCCCGGTCACCGCGTCGTCGACCACCGAGGCGACCGCGCTGGCCTGCTGCTGCGCCTCCCAGGTGGCCGGAAACAGCTTGGTACGCGACAGCGTCGCCACCCACCACAGGCCCGGCCCGACGGCGAGCGCGATCAGGGTCAGCACCGGCGACAGCACCAGCATGACGGCCAGCGACAGCACGAACAGCAGCAGGTTTCCGACCATGATCGGCACCATGCTGAGCAGCCCCTGCACCATGGTGATGTCGGAGGTCGCCCGGCTGATGACCTGCCCGGTCGGCAGCTCGTCCTGGCGGGCGCCGTCGAGCCTGCCCAGCGCGCCGAACATCTCCGTACGCAGGTCGTGCTGCACGTCCAGCGCCAGCCGCCCGCCCTCGTACCGCCGCACATAGGAGGCCGCGTAGTTGACGACGGCGGCGGCGATCAGCAGGCCGGCCAGCGGTGCGAGGGGACGCTTGTCGGACAGGATCGCGTCGTCGACGATGGCACGCTGGATCAGGGGCGCCGCCGCGGTGACCGCCATCCCCACCACCGACGCCCCGAAGGCGAGCGCCACCCGGCCCCGGTAGCGCAGGCAGTACCCGAACAGCCGGCGCAGCCAGCCCCGCTCCCTCACCGCTCGGCCCTGGCGAGCCTGGCGTCCAGCGCCTCGCCGACGGCCCGCAGGCTGCCGAGAAACGCCTCCTGGTCGGGCACGCCGGCGAGCAACGGCTCCAGCCGGGCGAGGTAGGCCGCGTCGGCCCGCTCGAGCGCCTCCTGGCCCGCCTCGGTCAGCGACAGCCGCACGATCCGCCGGTCGCCCGCCTCACTCTCCCGCGCCACGTACCCAGCGGCGATCATGGCATCGGCGAGCGCGGTCACGGTCGGCTTGCGCACCGCGAGCCGCTCGGCGAGGCGCGCCGAGCGCAGCCCACCCTCGCTGAGCGCGGACAGCATCCGGTACTGCGGCACAGTCAGCTCGGCGTCAGCCGACTCCAGCACGCGGCTGAGCCGCGCCAGCACGCGCACCGCCTCGATAGGAACCCTCACAGTTCCCGACTCTAATAGTTAGCCCCTCTAACCACCATCCTCAATCACATATACCCCGGTCCGCGTCAGCGCCGGACCGCATGCTCCCGCGGGCACCGTTCCGGCCGGCGGCGAGCTAGCGCTCCCCGCCCCCCCCGACCTCCACTGCCAAGCCCGCACCCACCCCCACCGCGCGCCGCCTCGGGCCGCCGCGCGCCCACCCGCAGCGGCGCGCGGTGCCCGCGACGGCCCGCGACGGCGTGTCGCCACGCCGAGCACGCCGATCAAGGGCAAACGCACGCGGTTCGATCTCCCTTCCGCGTGCATTCGCCCTTGATCCACCCGAATGCCCTTGATCGGCGCGCGCAGCGCGCGACGACACGCCGGCGGGGGCGTGCGGCGCGGTCACGGGGTGAAGGTGCGGATCTCGATGTTGGCGAAGGTCACCGTGAAGGGTGGGGCGTGGTCGGGGGTCTGGGAGAAGATGCCCAGCACCACGCGGCCCTGGGCGAACGTGGCGTCCCGGACGGTGCCGACCGGGTCGCCGTCGCGTTCCACCGAGATGGTCGTACCCTCCACCGTCACGCCGACGCGGATCGTGTCGCCGAGCGGGAGCGCGCTGGCGAACGGCATCGTGCGTAGGACCCGCACCGTCCGCCCGTCGCCGGCACCGTGGGTCGCCAGGTAGTAGCCCTCCTGGCAGATCCGCAGCAGGTACCCGCCAGGGCCGTCGAACCGGAACCAGATGGCCGCGCACGTGCCCTGGGTGCGGAGGCGTACGTCGACGGCGACCGTGAAGTCGGTGTGCGGGTCCACCGGGCCCGGACACCGGTACGAGCCCTGCTGGTCGCGGGTGACCACCAGGGCGCCGTCGAAGCGGCAGGTGGTCTTCTCGGCCGTGTCGTCGCGGGTCCGCCAGCCGCGCGGCGCGGTCAGCGGGTCCTCGATCACCACCTGGCTGGCCCGGGCGGAGGCGCTCGCCGAAGCCGTGGGGGAAGCGGGTGTGGGCGCCGGGGCGCCGCCGCGGTCGGGAGGGAGCCTGCCGGTCACCACGCCGGCCACGGTCAGCGACGTGATGAAGACCGCGAGCGCCAGCGCCAGAGTGGCGATCCGCCCCATCCGCCCGCCGGCGCGAGGAGCCGGCAGGGCATGCGCACCGGCGGACGCGTCCGGCTCGGTGTCGCCGGCAACCGTCGCCGCCGGCACAGCGGAGGCGGAGCCCGACCCGCCCAAGCCGGGTGCGGCCAGGCCGGGCGAGCCGGACGCGACCGAGTCGGGCGCAGGCGGGATGGGCGGTGGGGCGGGATCGGGTGGGATCGGTGCGGCGCCGGGCTCGAACGACACCGGCGTTGGGGCTGGCGCGGAGAGGCCGAGCGGGCCGAGGTAGGTGGTCGCGGAGCCGGTTGACTCAGCCGCCCCGGCGAGTTCGGCGGCCGGGGCGGGTTCGGGTGGCGCCACCGCCGCCAGGCGGTTCGGGTGGTGGTCGGTGGCCGCCTGGGCCTCCTCGGCGGCGACGAGCAGGGCCGGCTGCTCGGCCAGGGCGGCCGCGACCACCGCTGGCCGGTGCGGGCCGGCGGTGAGCAGCATGTCGAGCAGTTCGCGGGCGGTGGGGCGCCGCGCCGGGTCCTTGGCCAGGGTCCGCTCGACCAGGTCGCGCAGCGGCGGCGCGAGTCCGGTCAGGTTGGGTTGCCCGGTGAGGATGCGGGCGGCGACCACGGCGGGCGTACCGGCACCGAACGGTGTGCGGCCGGAGCCCGCGTACGCGACGACCGCGCCCCAGGAGAAGACGTCCGCCGCCGGCGTCAGGGCGGTACCGGCGTCGGGCCCGAACCGCTCCGGAGCCATGTACGCCGCCGTGCCGACCATCTGGTTGGTACGCGTGTGCCGGCTGGTCGCCTCCACCGCCCGCGCGATGCCGAAGTCGATGACCTTCGGGCTGCCCGGCGCCAGCAGCACGTTGCTGGGTTTGAGGTCGCGGTGGATGACGCCCGCGCCGTGGATCGCGGTCAGCGCGGTGGCCACCCCGATCGCGAGCCCGTGCAGGTTGGCGGGGGTGAGCGGGCCGCGCTCCTCCACCACGGTCGCCAGGCTGGGGCCGTCGACGTACTCCACGACGAGGTACGGGCGCTCGTGGTCCGGGTCGGCGTCGAGCACCTCCGCGGTGCAGAACGGCGGCACCTGCCGGGCCCGGTCGACCTCGCCGCGGAACCGCCGCCGGAACTCGTCGTCGATCGTCAGCTCGGCCCGGATCACCTTGATGGCCACCTGCCGGGCGTCGGGGTCGCGGGCGAGGTACACGGTGCCCATGCCGCCCTCGCCGAGCCGCCCGAGAACCTCGTACCGGCCAAGCCGCCGCAGGTCACCCGGGCGCAGCGAGGCACCCCGCGGCCCCTGGTCGCCGCTCATGCACGCGTCACCAGCGAGCGACCCGCGGACGTCAGCAGGACGTCGGGCCGCACCGCCTCGACCTGAGCGGCCAGGTCGGCCTCGGGGTCGCGGCTGAACCGCACCAGTACCGGCGCGGCGAGCCCGCGGGCCCGCACCGACTCGGCGAGCCCGGCCAGCTCGTCCATGGCGGCCGTCATCGCCAGCAGTTCCTCCGACAGTCCACTGCCGACCTCCAGCGGTGTCGTGGGCGCCGGCACGAGGCGGCTCAGGACGACCTCGGCCGGCCCGCCCGCGGCGGCCGCCAGGTCGGCGGCCTGGTCGACGAGCGGACGGGCCGCGTCACCAGCGGGCAGCGATACCAGTACCCGGTAGCCGGCCGGCGCGGCGGCCGCCGCGCGCTCCGCCTCCAGGATGTCCCGCTCGATCGTCCGTTGTGGATAGACGACGGCGAGCAGCGGGCCCGCCATCGCGGTGGTGACGAGCGCCATCACCACCATCATCGAGAAGACCCGCTGGTCGATGAGGCCGAGTTGCAGGCCAACGGTCAGGATGACGATCTCGGTGAGCCCGCGGGTGTTCATGAGGATGGCGAGGGCGCCCGACTGCCGGCTGGGCACCCGGTTCAGCCGCGCGGCCGCGTACGCGCCGGCGAACTTGCCGCCGATCGCCACGGCCAGGATCGCGCCGAGCTCCAGCAGGCCGGTGCCGCCGATCGTCGACAGGTCGACGCGCAGCCCGGAGAGGACGAAGAAGACCGGCAGCAGGAGCAGGACGCTGACCTGTTCGAGGCGTTCGAGGATCTCGACGCGCAGCACGTCGCCGGTACCGGTCTTCGGCATGACCGCGCCGAACAGGAAGGCGCCGAAGATGGCGTGCAGGCCCAGCCACTCGGTGGCCACGCAGGACAGCAGCATGCCGGTGAGCACGACCGCGAGGATGTCCGGGGTGAGGCGCCCGGCGCGGTCGCGGGCGGCGACGAGGCGGCGCAGGAGCGGCCGCACGACGAGGAGCATCAACGCCAGGTACGGCGCCGAGAGCAGGATCACCCACGACGAGCCACCGTCGGCGCCGGCGATGCCCACGACGACGGCGAGCAGCGACCAGGCGACCACGTCGTCGACGGCGGCGCTGGCGAGCGCGAGCCCGCCGACCGGTGTGCGCACCATGCCGCGGTCGGTGAGGATGCGGGCCAGTACCGGAAACGCGGTGACCGACATCGCCGCGCCGATGAACAGCGCGAACGGCACCTCGTCGGTGACGCCGTGCCGGCCGGCGAGCCACAGGGCGAGCACGACGCCGAGGCCGAGCGGCACCACGACGGACCCGATCGACACCGAGGTCGCCGTCCGGCCGCGACCGCGCAGCGACGCCTGGTCCAGCTCGTAGCCGACGATGAACATGAACAGGACCAGGCCCAGGTTGGCGAGCCCGGACAGGGCCGGCCGGATGTCGGTGGGCATGAGCCTGTCGGTGACCGCCGTGCCGAACAGCGTCGGTCCAATGAGGATGCCGGCCACGATCTCGCCGATCACGGGCGGCTGGCCGACCATGCGGGCCAGCCGGCCCAGCACCCGGGCGAGCACGATGATGGCCGCGATCGCCAGCAGGAACTGCATGACGGCGTGCGCGCTCACCGGACGCCGTCCCGGATCTGGTCGAGGCGGTCCGCCACGGCGCCGGCGGATGGACGCTCCACAGTGGGGGCTATGCAGTCCCGCACGAGGGCGGCCACCGGCTCGGGCAGCGCGTCGCTGAGCTTCGGCGGGGTCGACAGCACCCGCCGCAGGGCCAGCAGGCCGTCCTCCTCGGGCAGCGGGCCGTAGACGCCGGTGCCGGCCACCACGCGGTGCACCAGCATCCCCAGGGACCACACGTCGTTGGCGGGTCCGGGCGCCTCGCCGAGCAGCAGGCTCGGGTCCACGTACTCGACGGCGTCCAGTCCACCCATGCCGGTGAGCGTGACGCCCTCGGCGAACACCTGCGCCAGGCCGAGGTCGGACAGCTGCGCCCCGCTCTCGTGGAGCAGGACGTTGCCGGGCTTGATGTCGCGGTGCACGATGCCGGCGGCGTGCAGGGCGGCCGCCGCCCGTGCCGCGTGCGCGGCGGCCCGTAGAGCGTCCCCTGTGGACAGCGGCGACGCCGGGGAGGCGAGCGAGCCGCCCGGCAGGTACGCCGTCGAGTAGTAGAAGACGCCGTCCTGCTGCCCGGCGTCGTACGGGGCGACCAGGTACGGCGAGCGGACCGCGGCGAACGCCTTCAGCTCGCGGGTGGCACGGCGGAAGGCGGTCGCGGTCGACTCCGCCGCCAGCACCTTGACGGCCACCTGGTCCGCGTCGATGGGCAGCCGGGCCGGCCGGTTGGCCAGGTAGTAGTGGCCGTGGTTGCCCGAGCCGAGCGCTCTGATGAACTCGTAGTCGGCGATGCCGCGCATGTGCTCTCCTGGATCGGTCCGGTTCACGGGTTGCGGTGCGACTCGTAGCGCAGCCACCGCGACCCGAACAGCACGCGGGTGCCGGGCCGGATCTCGGCGGGCTTGCCCGGGTCGAGCCGGCGCGGGCTGGGCTCGCCGGGCGGTTCCACGTGGGTGCCGTTGACCGAGCCGAGGTCGGTGGCCCGCACGGTCCAGCCGTCGAGCGAGATCCGCAGGTGATGCCGGGAGACGCCGCTGACCGCGCCGGACACGCGCAGCGCCCGGCTGCCGGCGGCCACCGCGGGATTCCGATGTGGATCCCGGCCGACGACGTAGTCGGCGTCGAGCCGGAACGTCGCGCCGTCGTCGAGCAGCAGCACGCCCAGCGGCGGCCGCGGCCCGAGCACCGTCACGTGCGTCAGCTGCGCCATGGAGATGCCGCAGCGCTGGCAGTAGCGCAGGGCGGGATCGTTGAAGTGGCGGTTGGCGCAGTGCACGCCCTCGACGAGGACGACCGAGGGCCCGTCGTAGCGCACCGTGGGCGCGTCGTCGGCGCCGGGGATCAGCAGCACGGCCTCGAAAGGCGCGGTGGGGTCGGGTTGGCGCGGGCTCATATCAGCCGCCCTCCGTGAAAGCGCCAGCGCGGGAACGGCACCCGCATCGGCCCGTTGGCGACCAGCCAGACCGCGATCCAGACGGCGAGGAAATGCGCGGCATACGCCGCCAGCGACGGCGCCGCGTCCACAGTGGGCACCGCGCCGCGCTTCAGCAGCGCCCACAGCAGCAGCCCCTCTGGTACCGCGGTGAGCAGCCCGAACAGCGATGGCCAGTCCTTCTCCCAGCGGAACTGCATCAGCAGGTGGTACAGCAGCTCCCAGCCGACGCCGAGCACCGCGACGGCGGCCAGGATGGCGAACGTGGTGCCGTAGGTAGCACCGACGAGCGGCGTGACGATGGCGGTCACCGCCGAGCCCACGAAGGCGAGCAGGAACAGCCGGGTCTGTATCCGACCCAGCAGCACGGGTACCACGCTCAGGCCTCCTTCACCGGGCGGCCGAGCGCCCACCGTACCCACTGGGTGGCCGACCGGATCGGGCCGATGCGGCGGCAGAAACCGCGCCGGGCGAGGTCGTCGGTGATTTCCTGCGCGCCTACCTGGAGGCCCAGGAACGTGTCGACGCCCGGGAAGTACCCGCCGAGCGTCGCGGCGCCCGTGGCGTACAGCGCGCCGTCTCCGCTCGCCGTGCCCTTGATCTCGAAGTGCCGCTCGACATCCAGCCGGCCCAGCGGGTTGCGGCCCGCGCCGGCGTGGCTGAGCAGGTCGGCCAGGATGCGGTGCTCGGCGATGTCGGCCTCCAGGCCGGTGCAGTCGATGATGTAGTTGGAGCCGATCTTCTGGGTGGCTGATTCGCCCGTGAGGTCGCTGGTCACGATGCTGGTGAGGGTGCCGTCGACGCCGGGCTCGACCCGCTCCACCACGCCCTGGAACGCCTCGTACCAGCCGCCCTCCCGGCCGGCGCGCATCTGCTGCTGCCACCGGCGGCGCTTCGGGGTGTTGGTGCCGCCCATCTCCTTGTAGAGGGCCGCGCGCTCGGCGCCGTCAAGCTTGCGCATGCGGGCCTTGAGCTGGCCGCCCCACACCGACTTGGGGTAGTTGAAGCCCTGGTACGCCCAGCCGTCGCCGCCCTTGCGGCGGGCCCAGAGGTGCGGGCCGTGCGCGCCGGTGACGAAGGTGCGGAAGATGTGCACGATCCTGGTCTGTAGGTTGTGCCGCTCCCGGTCGTCCATCAGCCGTTGCAGCACCCGGGACGCGACGATGCCGCCGCCCCGGACGACGACGGTGCCGGGGCGGGTCTTGAGGAACTCGTAGACGTGCTCGTGCGGCTCGTAGGCGTTGACCACCCGCGTGTAGTCGCCGTACTTCTCCCGGAACTCCTGCAGGTCCGGCAGGAACCGCAGGCCGGGGTAGCCGACCGCGACGTGCGCGAACCGCGACCGGTACGCGATCCGGCGCGTCTCGCTGGTGCCCTCCGGCGGGGTGAGGATCGTGAAGTAGCCGCCCTTGTCGCGGCGGCGCACCATCCGCACCACACCCCGGTCCAGCATCCGGGAGTAGCCGATGCGGGCGGCCTCCCGGGCCATGCTCGTGAAGACGTCGCCCACCCGAGGGGTCCAGTAGTCCGCGAAGATGGGCTCGCCGAGAACGTGGAGCAGGGGGCGGATGGTGCGGTCACGCCACGCCTCGCTGAGCGCGTACGACGGGAAGCCCCAGATGTTGTCCGGCCGCGACGAGGAGTCCGAGCGGATCCGCTCCGGCTCCGGTATCTGCGAGACGCGGGTCAGGTACTGGTACGTCTGCCACGGCTGGTCGATGTTGGACAGTACCCGGATGTCAGAGGTCGGCACGCCCGCGATGCGCAGGTAGTCGACCAGTACGAACGAGCCGATCCCGCCGCCCACGGTGACGAACGGGGCGTCGCGTACGGGGATGCCGGCCGACTCGACGAGGGCGTCGGACCAGACCGGTGTATCCAGCAGTGCCGGGGTCAGATCCCCACGGCCATGTTCCCGCCCGCCCATACCCGCTCCCCCGTGACGCGCCCGCGCGGCGAGGCGCGGACGTGTTGATCCGTGATGCACACACGGATAGCACGCCCGCGCAAGGTGACGGTCGGTAGAGAGCGCCTTACGGCGCGAGGCTGTTCAGGTACCGCTCGACGTTGGTGTAGCCGTCCGCCGCGTAGTCGTCGCCGTCGCCGGCGTTCGCCGGGTTCAGCCCGTTGGACACCTCCCACGCGTCCGGCATGCCGTCGCGGTCGCCGTCGGCCGGTGCCGCGCCGCCCGCGAGCGAGCCGAAGCCGCCGACCGCCGCCGGATCGGTGATGATCGCGCCGGTCTGGCGGGTCAGGTCGGCGATCAGCCTGCGGTCGACGGCGTCCCGGCGCAGGGACGCACCGGCCCGGTCGACGACCGCCTGGTGTGCGGCCGCGGCCGATACGGCGGTGATCGCCGGGAACGGGAACGGCGCCGGTTCGACCACGACGTTGCCGAGGTCGGCGACCGTCGTCGGCCGGCCGTCGAGGGTGCCGTCCTTGTCCGCGTCGTAGTAGTTGCCCGACGCGTAGATGTGGAAGTTCAGGTTGCCGCGCGTGAACGGGCCGGCGGAGCCGGTCGACGGGCCCTTGACGAAGTAGTTGCCGATCACGTTGGCGTCGCTGCGCCCGGCGGAGTCGCCCTCGATGTAGGCGTCGGACCCCCAGTTGTAGACCACGTTGTTGACGAACTGGTTGCGGCCCTTGACCTTCGGGTTCCGGGTCTTGTTGTGCGCGTACAGGTTGCGGAACAGGGTCACGCCGTCGCTCTGGATCAGCCCGCCGCACGAGTGCGGGTCGAGGCCCTCGGAGATGATCGAGTTCTGCACCGTGATGTTGGTGCTGCTGTTGATGGAGAAGTTCTCGTCACGGCCCCAGGAGACCGAGACGTGGTCGAAGATCTGGTTGCTGCCCTCGTTGATGGTGATGCCGTCGCGGTTCTGGTTCGGCGTCAGCCCGTGCCGGAACCGCATGTATCGCACGATCACGTTGTTGGCGTTCGAGAGCGAGACCTGGTACCCGCGGGTGGCGACGCCCTCGCCCGGAGCCGTCTGGCCGGCGACCGTGATGTTGCTCTTGATGCTCAGCGGCGAAGCCAGGTTGATGTATCCGCCGACGTCGAACACCACGATCCGTGGCCCTTGGCTGACCGCGTCGCGGAACGAGCCGGCGCCGGAGTCGTTCAGGTTCGTCACGTGGTAGACGGGGCCACCGCGTCCCCCGGTCACGGCCGCGCCGAAGCCGACCGCGCCGGGGAAGGCGGGTGCCGCCGCGAGCGGCGCCGACGTCTGGGCGCTCACCCGCGGGGCGAGAAGTGTCGTGGCCGACGCGGCCAGCGTGGCGAACGTCGCGCCGAGGGCGACCGCCATGAGGGCACGGGATCGCTGCATGAATTGAAAGCTATCAATTCAATTGGCGAGCGTCAATCTCGTGGTCGTATGGAGAAGTCGGGCCTGGGTTGCACCGGGCCGTCGTTGTCGTCGTCATCGCCGCCACCGTCGTCATCGCGACCACCGCAGGCGCCCTCCGGCAGCAGGTCGCACGGGTCGACGGGCTTGTCCTGCGGCTTGACGCCGTTCGGGTACGGGCTGTTGGGGTCGCCGATGTTCTTGCGCGCGGCGAACGACTCCCGCTCGAGGTCCAGGTCCTTGTGCACCTGCTCCATGAACAGTTCCCAGATGGTCGCTGGCGTGCCGCCACCGCTCATGGAACCGCCGCCGGGCTCCTTGATGGCTCTGCGCGCGCCGGAGGTGCCGACCCAGACCGCGGCCGCCACCTGATGGGTCGCGCCGACCATCCACGCGTCGCCGCTGGCACCCTTACCGCTGTCGTCCAGCTCCCAGGTGCCGGTCTTGCCGATCGCCTCGCGACCGCCGGCGAGCCCGTTGCCGACGCTGCCCGGGATCTGCTTGAGCACCGAGTTGATGTTGTCGATCTCGGCCTCGTCGAACTTCCGCACCGACTTGATCTTCTCGCCGCTGCCCGGCACCCGGTCGTACTTGCCGGTCGCCGGGTTGCGCTTCTCGACCTTCTCGATGAAGTGCGCCTTGACGAAGTTGCCGCGGTTGGCGAGGGTCGCCACGCCGTTCGCGTGGTCGAGCACCGTCACCGGGTACTGGCCGAAGCCGACCTGGATGTCGAAGTACTTCGGCGCGACGGTCTTCGGGTCGGCCTTGGCGATGTCGTGCACCTTGCCGGTCGCGGTGTCCTTCATGAGCGTGATGCCGGCGTCGCGGGCCGCCTGCACGACCTTCTCCGGACCGAGTTCCTTGGAGATCCAGTAGAACGGCGCGTTGTACGACTGGACCGTGGAATGCTCAAGCGTGCAGGACTTGCCGCAGGGGATGTTGGTGCGGCCCGCGTTGTTGATGACGCGGTCGCCGTCCTTGAGCTTGGTCAGGTCCCAGTACGAGTCCACCTGGATGCCGGCGCGCATCGCCGCCGCCAGCGTGTAGATCTTGAAGGTCGAGCCGGGCGCGTGCGGCCCGGTGCCGTCGCCGTTCAGGCCCGCGAAGTCCGTACCCGTGCCGTTGTCGCCGCCGTAGTAGGCCATCACGCGGCCGTTCTTCGGGTTCACCGCCACGAGCGCCGCCTGGTAGTGGGCGGGCAGCTTCGACATCGGTGAGGTCTTGCTCGCCCGGCGCGCCGCGGCCTCGGCGGCCGCCTGCGCCTTCTTGTTGATCGTCGTGGTGATCCGGTAGCCGCCCTTCTTCCACTCGGCCGCCGGAATGCCCATCGCCTCCAACTCGTCGCGCACGTAGTTGACGACGTTGCCGGTCGGCTTGTCGAGACCGCAGCCCACCTGGCACTTCTTCGGGTCGTACTTGTTGAACTTCGGGTACTGCGCGGCGGCCCGCTCCTCCGCACTGAGCCACTTCTTCTCGACCATGTTGTTGAGCGTGTACTCCCACCGCGCCTGCGCCTCCGGCAGGTTCAGCTGCGGGTCGAAGCCCTGGTGCCCGGTCAGCGGGTCCGGCTCGGGCTGCTTGATCACCGACGCCAGGACCGCCGCCTCGGCAGCGGTCAACGCGTTCTTCTGACCGGGCTTGGCCACGGCCGACTTGCCGAAGTAGCACTGCGCGGCCGCCTCGATGCCATAGCAGCCGCGGCCAAGGTAGATGGCGTTGAGGTAGAAGCCGAGGATCTCGTCCTTCGTGTACTCCTGCTCCAGCTTGCGGGCCAGTACCGCTTCACGGATCTTGCGGTTGTAGTTGATCCCCGTCAGATCCGCCGCGTGCCGCGCGTACTGCTGCGTGATCGTCGAGGCACCCTGCTTGCCGCCACCGGTGAAGTTGTTCCACGCGGCGCGCATGATGCCCTTGACGTCGATGCCCTCGTGGTCTTCGAAGTTCTTGTCCTCGGCCGCGACCACCGCGTGCTTCACCAGCGGCGAGATCTCACCCGCCGGCACCACCGTGCGGTTGAACTCACCCAGCGTCGCCATCGTGTTGCCGTTCTCGAACACGATGCTGGTGGCCTGGAGCTCCTCGGTCCGGTACTCAGGCACGTCGTCGTAGAACCACGTCAGGCCGACCACCGCGCCGCCGGCCATGATGACCATCACGGCGAACGCGGCGACGAGCAGGTTGACGCGCTTGCGCCGCTTGGCCTTCTTGATGGCCGCCGGATCGCCGCCCTTGCCGCCCTTGCCACTCGCGGCTTTCCTCGCGGCGCGCCGCCCGGGACCCGTCGGACCCTCGGGGCCACCCGGGCCCTGCGGTGCGTCCGGGCTGCCGGACACCGGGGCGACGCCGGCCACGGACGCCCGACCCACCGTGGCACGACCCGCGGGAGCCGGCGCGGGGCTGACGGACGCCCGACCGCCGACGCTCGCCCGACCCGTACCCACCGGCGCCGAACCGACCGACGCCGAACCGACCGACGCAGAGCCGACCGACGCAGAGCCAACGGAGGCAGAGCCAACGGACGCCGAACCGACCGACGCGCGGCCGCTGCTTGTGCGCTGTGGTGGTTCGCCTACGGCGGGTCTGTTGTCACCCGTGGGGCCTGGAATCTGGGCCCGGCCGCGCGCGGCATTGACGTCGTCGTAGGCGTTCATCCCCTACACCATACGACAACGATCTTCGGCCATCATAGTCCACACAGGAGAGTCACGATAGCGACACGCTGTGTCAGCGCCCGGATTCCGTCGCCGCGGACCGCGCCCGCGAGTCGAGCAGGGCCGCGATCCCGTCGAGCACGCGCTGCAGCCCGAACTCGAAGGTCTCGTCCCAGCCGAGACCGAAGGCGTCATCGCTCATCGCGGCCATGTACGGGTAGTCGCCGGACTCCATCGCCTTGACGAGCACGGGGTACTGATGACTCCAGAACTCCTCGTCGGTCAGCCCGGTCTCCTCACCCACCGCCGCGTTCTGGATCCGCTGCCGGACGATGCCGGTGACGTACCCGTCCACCATGATCATGATGGAGACCCGCTCCTGGTCGGTGATGTCGAGCCCGCGCAGGCCGCGCACGAACAGCTCGACGCCGGCCAGGATGTTGGGCCCGAGCACCGGCCGGGTCCAGTTGACCTGGATCAGCCACGGGTGCCGCTGGTAGAGCTGGTAGGAGCCGCGCGCGGCCGTCTCGACCACCTCGCGCCAGCCCGCCTCCGCGATCCGGTCCGCGTCGTCGCCGAGCTCGCTGACCTTGTCGAGCATCAGGGCGAGCAGCTCCGCCTTGCCGGGCACGTGCCGGTACAGCGACATCGTGCCGGCACCGAGCTCGGCCGCGACGCGACGCATGGAGAGCGCCTCGATCCCCTCCCGGTCTGCGAGAGCGATCGCGGCGTCGACGATCCGCTCCAGATTGAGGCTGGGCTTGGGGCCGCGGCTGGGCCGCACCCATTCCCCCCAGAGCAGTTCCATGCTGCGCCGGAGCTGCTCGGCGGGCGTGCGTTCGCTGTTCATCGCCGCTCATCCTATAAATCGGGTGGCCTCTGGGTACAGCGTACGCTAATCTGCGTACGACGTACCCAGTTACGGGGAGGGACACCTTGTCAAGATCCGAGTACGCGGTCGTCGCGGACGGCCTGCGAAAGCGGTACCGCGACACCGTCGCGCTGGACGACCTGCACCTGGCCGTGCCCCGCGGCACGGTCTACGGGCTGCTCGGCCCGAACGGCGCCGGCAAGACCACGGCCGTGCGCATCCTCACCACCCTGGCCCGCTCGGACGGCGGCCGTGCCGAGGTGGCCGGTTACGACCTGCGCACGCAGGCGCGACTGGTACGGCGCCGGATCGGCCTGACCGGCCAGCAGACCGCCGTCGACGACTCGATCACCGCCCGGCAGAACCTGGTCATGTTCGGGCGGCTGTTCCACATCGGGAAGGTCGCGGCCCGGCGGCGCGCGGGCGAGCTGCTCGACCAGTTCGGGCTCGCCGACGCGGCCGACAAGGCGCCGAAGACGTTCTCGGGAGGCATGCGGCGCCGCCTCGACCTGGCCTCCAGCATGATCCTGGCGCCGGAGGTGCTGTTTCTCGACGAGCCCACCACCGGCCTGGACCCCGCCGGGCGGCGCGAGGTGTGGCAGCAGGTCGGCAAGCTGGCGGCCGCCGGCACCACGGTGCTGCTCACCACGCACTACCTGGACGAGGCCGACAGGCTCTGCGACCGGATCGGCGTCATCGACCACGGCCGCAACATCGTCGAGGACACGCCCGACGGGCTGAAGCGCCGGATCGGCAACGAGCGCCTCGAGGTCGTCGCCAGCGACCCTGGCGACCTGCCACAGATCACAGAGCTGTTGAACAAGGCCGGCTCCGGCGACCGTGAGGCCACTGTGGACGATACCGGGCTGGCCGCGAGCGTGGCCGTCACCGACGGCGTGCGGGCGCTGACCGAGGTCGCCGTCGAACTGCGCGAGCGGGGCGTCACGGTCGCCGACCTCGGCCTGCGCCGGCCCACCCTGGACGAGGCATTCCTGCACCTGACGGAGGGCGCGAAGTGACCACAGTGGACCTCGTACCGGACACGGACGACTCGCTCGCCAGCCGGACGAAATGGGCCGTCGTCGACTCCTGGACCGTCGTGCTCCAGGAGCTGACCCACCTGGTACGCCAGCCGTCGACGTTCGCCTGGCAGCTCGGGTTCCCGATCGTCATGGTGCTGCTGTTCGTGTACGTCTTCGGCAGCGCCATGGACGTCTCGGGCCAGGGCGCCGGCGAGGGCTACCTCGACTACGCGATGCCCGGCATGTTCACCCTCACCATGGCGTTCGGCTTCATGAACACGGCGTTCGCGGTGGCGATGACCAAGGAGAAGGGCTTCATCGACCGGTTCCGGTCGATGCCAATGGCCTCCTCGGCCGTGGTCACCGGCAGGGGCGTCGCCGACATCATCCACGCCACCGTCGACCTGACGATCCTCGTGATGATCGCCCTCGTACTCGGCTGGCGGCCCGGCGGCGGCCTCGGCGACACCTTCGCCGCGTTCGCGCTCCTGCTGTGGCTGCGGCTCGCGCTGATCTTCGTCGGCATCTTCCTCGGACTGCTGGTGAAGAACACCGAGATGGCGGGAAACCTGTTCGCGCTCGCGTTCCCGTTCGGGATGCTGTCCTCCGTGTTCTCGCCACCCGACCTGATGCCAGGATGGCTCGGCGCGATCGCCGCGTGGAACCCGGTCTCCTCCACGGCGGGCGCGATCCGTGACCTGTTCGCCTCCCCCGCGGTCGCGAGCGGCTACTGGATCGAGGACCACGCGATGACCGCCGCACTGATCTGGCCCGCCCTCATCATCGCCGCGTTCGTCCCCTTGGCCATCCGCCGCTACCAACACCTCAGCCAGTAACGACACCGCCCCACCCCACGCCGCACCGCGCGTGGTGCGCACCACGCGCCGCCGGGCCGCGCGCCACCACACCGCGCGCCGCACCGCGCGCGCCACCGCACCGCACCGCGCGCTGCGCCGCACCGCACCGCGCGCCGTGCGCGGCGCCCCGTGCGCCGCGCCGATCAAGGGCGAATGCACGCGGTTGGATCTCATTTCCGCGTGCATTCGCCCTTGATCCATGCGAATGCCCTTGATCGGCGAGGCGTGAACACGCCTCGCCGGCCGGCGGGGCACGCGCGCCGCCGTGCGCGGCCGCGCACAGGCGACGAACACGGACAGGCGCCACAGTCACCCTCGACGCGGGCCGATATGGACAGGCAGACCCCGATTCAGGAACACGATCAAGACCTGAGCTACCGCGACGTCCGTCGTGCGCAAGACCGCCGCTCCCGCAGCCTCACCCTCCGCGCACCCACAACCCCAGGGGGACACGCGGGGTGAGGCCGCGGGAGCAACGATCCCGCGCACGACGGACGTCGCGGTAGCTCAGACCTCGGTCCTGGTTCTGGGCTTGCCCTTACCCCGCGAAGGGTCGTCGATCAAGGGCATTCGCACGGCTCTCCTGTCTGATGTGTGGGTCAGGTGGGAGAGTTGCGGCCGGGTAGTGGGGT
>NZ_BSDI01000091.1 GCF_027923225.1 Phytohabitans aurantiacus | reverse complement strand
GGTCCTGGCCGGTGAGGCGTTGATTTGGGAGCAGCATGGTCCGGGTCAGGGGCAGGACGACATCGTGATCCGTCGGCTGTCGCTGAACGGTGGGCCGGTCGCTGATGTGCCGGGTTCGCGGGGATATTGGTTGTCGACCGTGCCGGGGTGGATTACGTCGCAGTATCCGGGTACGCCGTTTGGTGAGCCGGAGCGCACCGGGACTTTGGTTGAGGTCGCTACCGGGCGGCGGGTGCAGTGGAAGGCGAATGACGAGTTCGAGTGGACTGTCGCATGTGGACCCGACTGGTGTACGGGGTCGGCTGTCGGTGGCTACATCGCGTTTCAGGCTCTGGACGGCGGCGGCTATGTGGAATTGAAGCAGAAGGGCAGCTTCGTTCCGGGCCTCGACGGGCGCCTCGCGGTCAGCGGCCCGAGCATGGGGCGGGTCCTGTGGGACCGGGGCAGCGGCCGGGCAGCGCGGATCGAGTCGCCCGAAAGGAGTCCCAGTCTCGGCGGGGGCATCGTCGAGCAGGTCGACTACGATCCGCGGTCGCCGGTGCAGACCTGGTTCGACGCGGACGGCACGTTCATGATGCTGGACCTGAAGCGGCTGTGGTGAGCGGTCATGAGAGCGACCGCTCCCACATCACGGTGTACGCTTCCGCGCCGTTCAGCAGATCCGCCCGCAGCGCGGCACCGTCGGCTCCGGCCTGCTGGATGAGGTCGACGGTCCAGTCCGCGTAGAGGCCGTACTGGGCCACGCCGTCGACGTTCAGGTCGAAGGTGCGCGTGCCGAAGACCTGCCGGCTCACCGTCGTGCCGTTGGGTGCGGTGAACGGGTACCCCAGCGGGCTCGCACCGGCGTTCAGGCGTGGCGGCGCCTGCGGCCCCAGGCCGTTGACGTCGCTGCCGAACCCGTACCCGGTGATGGCGCCGCCGTGCGCCAGCGCCCGGTTGGCGCGCCACTCGGCCAGGAAGTCCGGCAGGTCGTTGCCCGCGTCGTGTGCCGCGTAGGCGTACGAGGCGACGAACCCACCCAGGGCGAGGATCCGGTCGACGATGGCCCGGTCGGACCAGGTGTGCACCGACGCGACGCCGGGGTACCCGGCGGCCTCGGCCATGTCGAGGACCGCTTGCGCGGTCTTCACACCCATGTGGTCAATGTGGATGATCATCCCGCGCGCCATCACCTGCTCGATGAGGTACCGGCCAAGGCCGGTCAGGCCGCGCGTGTTGCAGATCTGGCCGCTCGGGTACACGGGCAGCAGCGTCCCGGCTGGCAGGTTCAGCGGACCGAGCTTGAGCAACTCGGCGAAGTCGTCGCTGACCAGCGGCTGCTCGTTGTCGGACGGGCCGGCGCAGCTGGTCGCCTGCCACCAGTGGCCGGTGGAGAGCAGGTTGCCGACGTTGACCGCCGCGCCGGTGACGCCCGAGTCGAAGCGGGTGCCGCCGAACGCGTTGTCGAACTTGTGCACCGGATACAGGCCGGACACGCCCATCGCCCGCAGCTCGTCGAGGCCGGCGTCGATGTCGGCCCGGGTGCATTGCGGCGCGTCGTTGATCTCCCGGCAGCCGAACAGCTCCGAGTTCTCGACGCCGACGACCACGGCGAGCTTGCCCTGGGCGGCGATCGCGCGTACCTGCGCCGGCGTGGTGGCGATGCGGAACCAACCCTTGCCCGCGCCGCCGCTCTGCGCGTCGACGTAGTCCTGCATCGAGTACAGGTACCGGGACTGCGCCCGCAGCTGGTCCATCTCGTCGCAGGAGGTGTCCCGTGACGGGTACAGGCCGCAGATCACGCGGTTCGCCACGAGCAGCGCGTTCAGTACCCGCTGGCCGGCCCGCCAGGAGCGCTCGATGCCCCGGAAGTACGACTGTTCGTGCAGCAGCGAGTTGTGTTGCGGCCAGTCGCCGAACGTGGGCCAGCCGTCCTCGCGCGAGTCGATCGGGTCGGAGCCGCCGATGATCGCCTCAAGCAGCGCGCCCAGGCTGAGGCTGGCGTGCGAGGCGCATCCGGCGAGGGCCACCTCGACGCCGCCGGAGGCCCACGCCTCGCCGCAGCGCAGCCGGCCACCGAAGGCGGCGGCCGCGGTGACGTGCGCGTGGGCGTCGATCGTCCCCACGAGCTTGCCGCTGGTGTCGACGCCGGGTGCCGCCGTGCCGGTGACGCCGGTGGCGATGTCGGGCGGCGTGTAGCAGCCACCGGCGGCGGCCAGGGCGACGGTGTCGCCGGACCCGCCCGCGCCGAGCCGCCACAGGAAGGATCCCATGGTCTGGCCGGTGGCGGTGGCGGCGAAGCGGTACCGGTCGCCGCTCGCGGCCAGGGTGTAGTCGGCCCGGTCGCCGTACTTGTCACCGGCGAGGATGAAGCCGACGACGCTCTGGTACGCGGGCGCGCCGTCCGGACCCAGCAGCTCGTACCGGGACAGCTGCGTCGCCTCCAGCCGGAACGGCGTCGCGGACGAGGCGGCGGACGTGAAGGCGTATCCGGAGCCGTCGCGCACCACGTAGCCGTTCGACCGTGATCCGCTGTAGACCTCCAGGGTGGCGCAGACCCCGTCGAGGGAGTCAGCCGGGCCGGTGATCCTGGTGGCGGCGGACGCACCGGGGATCGCGGCGACCGCCAGGGCTGCGACGGACACCACGACGGCCAGGCCCAGGGCGACCGGCCTGCGACGCGAGGCGGTCATCATGAATCCCTTTCACGTAGGTGCAGAACAGGGTGCGCGTCGCTTCGACGGGTGTCAAGGTCTGAGGTCTAGGTCCATACGCAGCAGTTTGGTGTCGTTCGAGACCGTGATCGGCGTCCTGGTACCCGGTGGCAGCAGCGGCCAGACATCCTTCTTCGCCACCAGCCGCGGTGACGACAGCGCGACCTCCGCGCCGCCGACGGACAGCCGGGCCGTTCCGGCGGCGAGCGCGTTCCGCACCCAGTCGGTCCGCGGCCCGTACATCGGGATGAACACGTAACCGCCGGCGATCGGATGGGCGTCGAGCGGCGTCCGGTACGTCGTACCCGACGACCTGCCCACGTGAATCAGCACGGGGCGAACGCCCCGACGGATCTCCGCGGGGTTGAGAAAGCGCCTGTTGATGCGAGCGAGCCAGCGCGGCAGCGGCATGGCCGGGTCAGTCCTGCGACTCGGTGCGCTCGATCTCGGCGAACGCGGCCGCGAGATAGGTCGCGAGTGGACTCGACGTCGATGCCAACAGGTGAGCCACCAGCAGCGCCGCGTGCCGCGCCAGCGACTCGGGAGCCGGCCGGGGCGCCTGCTCGTCCGGATCGTGGACGCCCAACGCGCCCGCCAGCAGCACGAGCAGCACATGAGGATCGACGGCTGGCTCCCAGACCGCGGCGGCTCGCGTGCAACGCTCGATGATCCCGCGGACGTCGTCACCGCCCAGCCCGTCGGGGTGGGTCTCCTCGAGGAGCATCCGGACCACCGTTCCCAGTACCAGTCCGGAGCCCTCGGCCGCGGCGAGGGGGTCGACGGCGGCCTGGAGCCCGTCTCGGTCCTGCTCCTGAGCGGCGGCGACCGCGTCCGACGCGGTGACCGCGACCGCCCGGGCGGTAGTGGGTAGGTGGCGCCAGGTGCTGCTCATCGGGCCCTTTCCTGGTTGGCGACGAGGTGACGGTACCCGTCCGGCGACCAGGAATCGCTCAGCCGGCGCCCGGCTGATGACGATGCGGCGCGAGGCCGTCGAAGACGATGGTGAGCGCCCTGGCCCGCACCTCCTCGTCGAGGCCGGCGTGTGCGGCCGTCCGGGATGTGGCTACCAGCAGGGCGTAGACCTCGGGCAGCTCGACGTCGTCTCGCACGGCACCGGCTTGCTGGGCACGCCGCAGGAGCGCGCCGACCGCGCGGCGTAGCCCGTTCGACGCTTCTGCGGCCTCGCCGTCGCTGTCACCGCCGGCGTCGAGCAGCGCCTCACCAATGGCGATTTTCGTTGCGGCGTCGGCGACGAGATGGCGAAAGAAGTCGAAGAACGCGGTGCCGGGGTCGGCGGTGTCGAGCAACGCCTCGGCCTGCTCGCGCAGGCGATCGAACCGCCTGACGAGCACAGCCCGCAGCAGCGCCGCCTTGGTGGGGAAGTGGCGGAAGACGGTGGCGATGCCAACCCCCGCGAGCCGAGCCACCTCCTCCGTCGACGCGGACTCGCCGCCCGCGCCGAATACCTGTTCGGCGACGTCCAGGATGCGGCTCCGATTGGCTTCCGCGTCGACGCGTCGCGCTCGCCCGCCGCCGGTCTGGCGCCTGTCCGAGGTACTCAACCGCCCCGCCCGTCCGTTTGATATCCGAAGTCGAGACTCCGTATAGTCAGAGTCGACACTCCGGATCGTACGCGTCCCGCTAACGGGAGGATCCCCTTGACCCCACCCCTCAGCCCCCGAGAGGTCTTTCTCGCCCTGGTCAACGGTGTCGCGGAGGAGCGCTGGGACGATCTCCCCGGCCTCTACGCGGAACAGACCGACGTCGCGCACCCGTTCGACCCGCTTCGCGCGCCGGCGCTGCGCTCCCGCGACGAACTGCGCGAGCACTTCCGGCCGACCGGCACAAGCCCACGGCTGCGCCGTCGGGCAACCAACATCACCATCCACGAGACGACCGACCCCGAGGTCATCGTCGCCGAGTTCGAGTACCAGGGCACCGTCGCCGACACCGGAGAGCCGTTCGCGCTGCCCGGCATCTTCGTGCTCCGGGTGCGCGACGGCCAGATCGTCAGCTCCCGCGACTACTTCGACCACCTCACCGCCGCCCGCGTCCGCGGCCACCTCGACGCCCTCGTAGCGGCCCTCGACCCACAGGATGTGGCGACGGACTGAGGCCCGCGGACTCCGGGTCTGTAAATGTGCTCGCCGTCGCGCTCGACGATCCGCACGCGTGCCAGCCCGCGCCGGCTTGCGCCGCCCGGCCTCCAGGTCTACTGAGGATTTTGTGCCCCGGTCCGCGCCAGTTGCGGACCGCATGCTCCCGCGGGCACCGCGCGGGCCGGCGGCTCGCAAGCGCTCGCCGAAACCCCCGGCCCACGCTGCCAGCACCGCGCGCCAAGCCCGACCCCGTTCGGTCCCGGTCAGGTTGGTCGGCCGGCGCAGACGGCGTAGGTGGCGACGCCGAATCGCACGGTGGTCGTGGTGTTGACGTAGTGCGCGGTCCAGGCGCTGAGCCCGGATTGTGTCGCGCGGTCGACGAGCCAGCGGGTGCCGCCGCCGTGCTCCCAGCCACCGCCGATCGCGAATTCGGTGTTCGTGCAGGCGGCGGGCAGAGTGAGTGAGGTACCCGGCTCGAGGATGGCGCTTTGCTTGGCGACCCGCCGTCCGGCGAAGTTCGCGCAGACGGTGTAGACGGTGGCCGAGCGAGTGACCGTCGTGGCGTTGAACGGCATCACCGTCCAGCCCTGACCGGTGCTGGCCGGGCCGGAGAGCATCACGACGAGGCGATCGACAGCGTCGACGCGGAATCCGCCGCCCGTGTTCGACGTACCGGCGGGGCATGTCTTTGTGACGGCGGGGTTCGCGCCCGGTGCGACGGAGATGGTGCGGGAGTCGAACGTGCGGCCGTCGATGCTGGCGCAGACCGCGAAGACCTCGACCGTCTGGGTCGTGGTCAGCATGTTGAGGGCGCTGACGAACCATCCGTTGCTCGTCGACGAGGGGCGCGAGGTGTCGATGAACACGTCGTTGGCTGTGCTGGCCGAGAACCCGCCGCTGATCGCGACGCCCCAGCTCTGACAGTCGACGGTCACCGAACCCGACGCGCCCGGTGCCAGCGTGAGCGTCCCCCGCCGGGTCTCCCAGGCGCGCAGATCAGCGTGGGCGGCGCTGGCGCCGGCGATCGGCGCCACCATCGCCGCTGCCGCCGCGACCATCAGCCAGCGAGTCAGTCGCGTAAGCGTCGTCCGCATGGTCAACCTCCAGCCGTCGCCGATCGGCCGCAGGTAGTCCCTCAGCCGCGATGTGCCCAGCATGAGAGATGCCGTTCATCGAACTCGCATCGCGCCGTTCATCGGGGCCGGGAATGATTTTTTCCGGCTTCGGCGTGTCGTGTCGGCGTGGCGCCTTTCGGGGCGGTGATCATCGCACGGATGTACGAGAATTGATGTGTGCGAGAGGCGTTGGAGCAGCTGAGGGAGATCGCCGGGCAGTGTGCCGGCGCCCCGGTGTGGTCGCTGCCCGATGCCGACCTCGTCGGCGCTGTGCGCGCGGTCCATGACGCGGAGCAGATGCTGGCGGCGGTCAGGCTGCATTTGGTGCGGGAGATCGACGGCCGGAGTCTGCCCATCGCGCAGGAGGCGGCGAGCACCGCTGTGTGGTTGCGCGGGCGTTTGCGGGTGAGCGTCAATGCCGCGCGTCGGATGGTTGATTTGGCGCGGGTGTTGGATGAGCGGCCGGTGCTGGATGCCGCGTTGTCGAGCGCGGCGGTCAACGTCGAGCAGGCGCAGGTGGTTGCCAAGGCGGTCCATGACCTGGCTGGCGAGGTGTCGCCGGATGTGGTGGATCTGGCCGAGAAGACCCTGGTCGAGGAGCACGCCGGTTGGGAGCCGACGGCCTTGCGCAGGATCGGTGCTCGGATCCTGGCGCATGTGGCGCCAGAGGTGGCCGAAGACGCCGACCGGCGGGCGACCGAGCGGGAGGAGAAGCGGGCTGAGCAGACGCGGGCGTTCACGTTGACCAACAACGGTGATGGCCGTTTCCGGGTCACCGGCTGGCTCGACGCCGAAGCTGCCGCGATCGTCGACGCCGCGTTGGATCCGCTGTGCAAGCCTGACCTTGACCGCACACCGGCCCAGCGGCGGGCCGACGCCCTCGTGGAAATCTGCCGACTCGCCCTGCGCACCGAACAACTGCCGGACAACGGTGGTGACCGGCCACAGATCGCCCTCACCGTGCCGTATGACGTGGTTCGCGGGCAGCTGCGGGTCGGGCAGCTGGACTCTGGGGAGCGGCTTACCGTCGAGCAGGTGCGGCGGCTGGCGTGTGATGCTCGCATTCTTCCGGTGGTGCTCGGCGGCGATGGGCAGATCCTCGACGTCGGGCAGTCGCGGCGACTGTTTACCGGGCCGCTGCGGCGGGCGCTGGTCGTCAGGGATGGCGGATGTGCGTTTCCGGGGTGTGATCGACCGCCGCGATGGTGCGACGCGCACCACATTAGACATTGGACCGACGGTGGCGACACCGCCCTCGACAACGGTGTCCTGCTTTGCCAGTATCACCATCGGCTCATCCACCGCGGCGACTGGGAAGTCCGCATCGCCGCCGACGGCAGACCCGAGTTCATCCCACCGCCCTATGTGGACCCCGACCGCAAACCCCAGCGCAACGTCCACCACCGGCGGCCATAGAACGCAGGTCTATGGGCGCTGCGGGCCGGGGTCTGGAGGGGGTACGAGTCCGGCGGTGTCGCCGTGGCGGGCGGCGTCGACGGTGGCGTACACGGGCAGGCGCTGGAGCAGGCCGACGACGTCCAGCAGGCGGGCCAGGAAGGCGGTGGGGGCCGCCAGCCGCAGGTATCCACCCGCCCGGGCACAGGCGGCGCTGGCGACGGTGAATGTGGACAGCCCGACCGAGTCGCAGAAGCCCAGCCCGGACAGGTCGACCACGATACGTGTGGTGCCGCGGGCCAGCAGGCCGTCGATGGTCGCCCTCAGCTGCGCGGCGGTGTCGACGTCCAGCTCGCCGCGGGGCGCCACGATCGTGACGCGGTCGCCGGCGACCTCGATCGTGACATCCAGCAGCCGGCGCTCGGGCCGCTCGTCCACGCGCACAGTTTATTGCCGCCGCCGCACGCCCGCTCCACCTGTCGCCTGGGGGAGCGGGCGCGTCGCGCTATTCGGCGCGGAGGCCGTCGGGGCGGGTCAGGCGCCACAGCGGAGGAAGGCTGAGCAGCGTGACTACGGTCATCACCGCGGCCGCCAGCGCCACGGACAGGCCCACGACCGCCCAGTTGACCGCGATCGGCACCGTCACCAGGCGGAGCAGGACCGCGCCGAGCGTCAGGCCGAAGCCGACCGCGAGAGCGAGCCCCAGGACCACCGGTACGACGGTCTGCCACACCACCGACCACAGCAGCGTGCCGCGCCGCGTGCCCATGGCGACCAGGATCGCCAGCAGGCGGCGCCGCTCGCGCAGGTGCTCCAGCAGGCCGACGAGCAGGCTCGCGCCGACCAGCAGCAGCGTGACCAGGGCGCCGATGTAGAGCCCGCGCCGCACGTTGACGAACCGGTTGGCCTCGTCGACGCGGCTCAGGCGGTAGACGAAGGTTCGCTGGTCGACCGCGGCCGCCGCGTTGCGCACCCGCTCGATCGCGTCGGGGTCCGCGGGGTCGGTGCGCAGCGATACCCATCCCTCCAGCGGGCCGAACCGGGAGGTGTCGACCGCGCCTGGGGTGATGAACAGGCCCGTACCGCGGTTGAAGCCACCCGGGTCCGAGCGGCCGGGCACCTCCCGGAGATGGGCCGGCACCGTCCACGCCAGCTGCTTGTCGGCGCCGAGCAGGATCTGGTCACCTGGCGCGGCGGCGTAGTACGGACCTAGGACGTTGCCGGAGGGCTTGGCCACGAACACGTCGCCGTCCGCGCAGCGCTCCAGCACGAGAGCCTCGGCCAGCCCCGCACAGTCGGCCACGAAGACGAGGGTGAACAGTTCCGGCTTATCGGCCTTGATGGCGGTCGTCTGGAGGATGCTCGCCACCGAGGTGACGCCGGGGACGGCGCGCAGCCGACGCGGCAGCTCCCGCCCGTCGCCGTTCGTACTCTGCGCGATGATGTCGGCCCGCGAGGTGTCGGCGCCGGTGTCGGTGCGGAAGTCGCCCTCCACGCCGGCGAAGAGCATCTGGAGCCCGATCGTGCCGGCGACCGCCACGGCGACGCCGTTGACCATGCGGGCCGAGGTGGCGCTGTCCTGCTGGAGGCGGCGGACCGCCAGCTGCCAGGGCACCGCCCCGCCCCGGATGCGGCGTACGACCAGGTCGATGACCCAGGGCAGCAGGGCCACCGCGCCGAACAGCAGCAGGATGGCGCCGGCCGCGATCTGGTACCGGTTGTCGACCGTACTGGAGCGGATGTCGCCGAACAGTGGATAGAGCGCGGCGAGGCCGGCCAGCGGCAGGATCAGCCGCCACCACAGCCGGCGGCGGGTGGTGCCGGCGCGGCGGGTCACGCCGAGGGGCTCGACCACCACGCCGCGCATCGCCACCATGGTGACCGCCACCGCCAGGGCCGGCACGGCCAGCGCCACGGCGAGGGCGAGCAGCGGGCTGGGACTCAGGTCGCCCGCGTTCAGGCTGACGTCCCAGAGGGTGAACAGCGGCACCACCTGGCGGCCGAGCAGGAAGAAGACCGCGCCCGCCGCGAGGGACAGCAGCGCGGTGGCGAGCGCCTCGCCGGCCGCGACGCGGCGGGTCATCCGCTCGTCGGCGCCGACCAGTCGCAGGGCGGCGAGGCGCCGGTCGCGCCGCTCGCCGCCGAACCGTACGGCCGTGCCGATGAGCACCGCGATGGGCAGCAGCAGTACGACCGAGATGACCACGATGAGCAGCGCGAGGATCGGGCTGAACTCGGCGGTGTTGGTGTCGCCGAACGCGGTGACGGCCTGGTCGTTGTCGAGTGTCAGCTTGTCGGTGCCGAGGTAGTACGCCAACTCCCCGGGACCGGCCAGGCCGGCGGGTCCGATGGTGCCGGCGATCCGGGCGCCTTCCAGCCGGGGCGCGAACAGGTCGCCGTCCTTGGACGCCAGCAGGTCGCGCAGCGCGGGGGAGACGATCACCTCGCCGGGTTGGGGCAGGCGGGTGACGCCGGGCGGGAGCGGCGCGTCCGGCCCCACGGCACGCACCAGGGCCGCGTACACCGCCTGGTCGCGGAACGCCGCGTCGAACAGCTCCGTCATCAGCAGCGTGTTGGCCGCGGCGGGCGCGTCACCGGGGGCGCGGATATCACCGGACGATGCCGGGCGGCGGGCGTCGATGCGGTCCTGGCGGGAGTCCAGCGCGCCGGGCACGGCGGTGGCGATCAGCAGCGCGGCCACTCCGATGCCCATGGCGACCGCGGCCAGCAGGGCACGGGTCCAGCCGTCGCGCCCGCCGGCGATCGCCATCCGAGCACCCAGGAGAAAATCATCCACGGCTGGCACCCGTCAGGTCGCGGACGCGGCCGTCGCGGACGACGACCTCGCGGTCCGAGTACGAGGCGACGCGCGCCTCGTGCGTCACCAGTACCACCGCGGCGTGCGACTCGCGGGCGCTCTGGGTCAGCAGGCGCATCACCCGCTCGCCGTTGAGCGAGTCGAGCGCGCCGGTCGGCTCGTCCGCGAAGATCACTCGTGGGTTGGCGACCAGCGCCCGCGCCACGGCGACCCGCTGGCCCTGGCCACCGGAGACCTCGCCGGGTCGCTTGCCGGCGACGTCGGTCACCTCCAGCCGTTCGAGCCACTCGGTGGCGCGGCGCTCGGCCTCGCGGCGGCGCACCCGATCCATCCGCAGCGGCAGGGCCACGTTTTCTAGGCAGGTCAGCTCCGGTACGAGCTGGCCGAACTGGAACACGAAGCCGAACTTTCCGCGCCGCAGCGCGCTGCGCTCGCGGTCTGTCATCTCGGTGAGCTTGCGGCCCTCGTAGCGCACCTTGCCGGCGTCGGGTTGCGTGATCCCGGCCAGGCAGTGCAGCAGGGTCGACTTGCCCGAGCCGGACGGGCCCATCACGGCTACGATCTCGCCGGCGCCGACGCTGATCGAGGCGCCGTCGAGCGCGGGCGTCTGGCCGAACGCCTTGCGCAGGCCGTCGGCGACCAGCAACTTAGCCATGCGACCGCACCTCCCGCGCCAGCTCGTCCAGGCGCGCCGCGGTCAGCTCCAGCCAGCGCAGGTCGGCCTCCAGGTGGAATAGGGCGTGGTCGCAGATGAGCTGCTCGGCGAGGTCGCCGCCGTCCTTGCGCCGGGTCAGCTCGCGCATCAGCCGCAGGTGCTCGGCGGTCTGGGTGTCGAGCAGGTCGGCCGCGGGCCGGTCGGTGAGCAGCGCCAGCACGACCTTGGTGTAGAGGACGCTCTGCAGGTACGGCTCGGGCTTCTCCGCGTGGGACAGCCAGCGGTCGACGTCGGTGACGCCGGCTTCAGTGATCGCGTACCGCTTGCGTTCCGGCCCTTCGCCGGGCTCGACGCTGTCCACCTCCACGAGGCCGCTCTTGAGTAGGCGGGACAGCGTCGCGTAGACCTGGCCGTACGGCAGCGGTCGGGTCCGGCCGAACCGCTCGTCGTAGGCGCGCTTGAGGTCGTATCCGTGCCTGGGGCTGGACTCCAGCAGCCCCAGGAAGGTCTGGCCAATAGACATGCCAGCGACTGTACACCATGGTGTATACACCGCACGTATACACCATGATGGGGGTCAGCTGCTCCGGAACGTGCGGCGGTAGGCGTCCGGTGGTACGCCGACGGTGCGGTGGAAATGCCGGCGCAGCGTCGTCGCGGTGCCCATGCCGGCCGCCTCCGCGATCGCGTCGATGCTGTTGTCGGTGTTCTCCAGCAACTCCTGGGCGCGGCGGATGCGCTGCGTCGACAGCCACTGCAGCGGCGTGGTACCCGTCACCGACCTGAAGTGGCGGGCCAGGTGGCGCGAGCTCATGTTCGCCTGGCGGGCCAGATCCTCCACCGTCAACGGCCGGTCCAACCGTTCCATCGCCCAGGGGAACAGGTTGACGAGGGGATGGTCGTCACGGGCCGGCACCGGGGTGGTGACGAACTGGGCCTGCCCGCCGGCGCGGTGCGGCGGCACGACCAGCCGACGGGCCACGGCGTTGGCGACCGTCGAGCCGTGGTCGCGGCGGATCAGGTGCAGGCACAGGTCGATCGCCGCTGCCTTGCCGGCGGAGGCGAGCACATCGCCGTTGTCGACGTAGAGCACGTCCGGGTCGACCTCGACGCGTGGATAGCGGGCCGCCAGCACGTCGGTGTGCGCCCAATGCGTGGTCGCGCGCAGCCCGTCGAAGACCCCGGCGGCGGCCAGCACGAAGGCGCCGGTGCACAGCGACACCATCCGGGCGCCCGCCCGGTGGGCCGTGCGGACGGCGTCGAGCAGGTCGGGTGGCACGTCCGCGTCGACGTCCTCCACGGCGGGGACGATCACGGTGTCGGCGCGGGCGAGCCGCTCCAGACCGTCGTCGGGCTCCACCCAGAATCGCCCGACCCGCACCGGGCCCGAGCCGCAGACCACCACGTCGTACCACGGGTCCGCCTGGCCGGAAGGGTCACGGACGAAGACCTCGCACACCGTGGCGAGTTCGAAATGCAGCATCCCGTCGGTGGCGGCGAGCGCGATCGTGGTCATGTCCGAAACTGTATGGGGCATGGCGTTCCAGACACTGTCCGGGGGCGTCCCCTGCTGCCACGATCTCCTTAGTCGATCTTTCAAGAAGCGAAAGTCGATCTTTCAAGGAGCGAAGATGAGTGCAGGTCAGACCGTGGCGGTGTTCGGGGCGTACGGGCACACCGGGCGGTTCGTGGTGACGGAGTTGCGTGACCGCGGGCTCGTACCGCTGCTGGTCGGTCGCGACGCCGCCAAGCTCCAGGCGCTGGCCGCGTCACACCCCGGGCTCGAGTACCAGGTGGCCTCGGTCGACGACCCGGCCTCGCTCGATCAGGCGCTGAAGGGCGCCGCCGCGGTCGTCAACAGCGCCGGCCCGTTCGCCTCGACCGCCGGCCCCCTGATCGAGGCCGCCCTGCGCGCGGGGATCCCGTACGTCGACGTGGCCGCCGAGATCGAGGCCAACGTCGACACGTTCGCGCACTTCACCGACCGCGCCAAGGCCGCGGGCGTCGCGGTGGTACCGGCGATGGCCTTCTACGGCGGGCTCGGCGACCTGCTGGTGACGGCCGCGATGGGCGACTGGACCGCGGCCGACGAGGCGCACATCGCGTACGGGCTCAGCGGCTGGCACCCCACCGCCGGCACCGTGGCCTCCGGCACCGTCTCCCGGGACCGGCGCGACGGCCAGCGCGTCCGCTTCCGCGGTGGCCGGCTGGAGTACTACCCCGCCGAGGGCGCCCTGCCGACCCTTGAGTGGGACTTCCCCGCCCCGATGGGCCCCCGTGACGTCTTCGGCGACTTCACGATGGCCGACGTCGTCACCGTCCCCAGTCACCTGCCCATCCCCGAGGTCCGCACGTACATGACCGTCGAGGCGGCCCGGGAGCTGGCCGCCCCGGAGACGCCCGCGCCGGCGGCGGTCGACGAGCTGGGCCGGTCCGCGCAGACGTTCACCGTCGACGTGGTCGTGCGCTCCGGCGAGGACCGGCGGCGCGCCGTGGCGAGGGGCCAGGACATCTACGCCATCAGCGCGCCGCTGGCGGTCGAGGCGGTCCAGCGCATCCTCGACGGCCGGACGAAGACGACCGGTGTCGCCTCCGCTGGCGAGATCTTCGACGCGGCCGATTTCCTCCGCGCGCTGTCCGCGTACATCACGGTTTCCTAGCAGCGGTCGCCGTGCCGGCCGGCCCGGAGACGGTCACCGTGCCGCCGGCGAAGTCGAGGGTCACGTCCGGGCCGGTACCGGTCGGGTCGTCCGGGCGGTACCGGTGCGTCCCGACCGGTACCAGCGCCAGGGCCGGCGGATCGGTCGGCAGCTCCACCGCGCCGATGTTGCTGTGCTCGTCGACCGCGTACCAGCCGAGCCGCGGGCCGTCGCGGGTGGTGAGGGTGACGTACGTACGCATCTCGCCCTCGGCGACGATGGTGCCGGCGGCGGCCACGGTGGAGATCGGTCCGTGTTCGGCTTCCACCGCCTTGCGCTCTTCGCGGCCCTCCCGGGTCTTACCCGCGAGCATGGACAGCACGCGCCTCTCGTGCTCGCGCAGGTCGCCGGCGGAGAAGCGGCCGCGGGGTGGAAACAGCGCGCCGACCGCGTCCGCGCCGCTGGCCGAGATCCGGGGGCGGTTGTCGGCGACGGTCACCTCGTACGACCCGCCGGTGTCGAGCCGGTACCCGCCGGTGAGGGCGGCCGGGTCGCCACCGCCGGCCGGCGCGGACGGCGTCGGCAGCGGGTCGCCGGAAACGAGTGACGGTACCGTCGCGGCCAGCAGCTTCTCGGCGGTGAGCACCGAGCGGTTGGACGACATGACGATCACCTGGTCCCGTTCGGGAATCCACCCGACCGCCGCGTTGTGCCCGACGTCGCCGCCACCGCCGGCGATGGCCACGACCGGCTTGCCGTACACCCGGGCGTCGAACGCCACCCAGCCGCCCAGCGTGTACGACCGGCCGTCGCCCGCCGGGTAGCCGGGAGCGGCGGCGAGCCTGGCCGACTCCGGTGCGACCAGCGTGCCGCGGAACAGCGCGCGGGCCCAGGTGGCCAGTTCCCTGGCGGTCATCGCCAGCGAGCCGTTGCCCTCCGTCGTCCAATATGGACCGGCGAAGTCGCCCGTGTGGCCGGGCCTGCCGTCGTCGAGGTACCCGGCCGCGCGGGGGCCGGCGGCGGGCGGGCGGCCGCTCCAGAAGCCGCCGGTGACGGTACCGCCGGGCAGGGTCAGGACCCGCGTGCGCGTGTAGTCCCGGTACGGCATGCCGGACACGGTGTCGATGATGGCGGCCAGCAGCGTGTACCCGGCGTTGGAGTAGGCGTTGCCCTTGCCGGGTGGGAAGACCAGCTCCAGCTTGTTGATCGCGGCGATCGCGCCGGCCCGGTCGAGCGGCTGGTCGTCGGCGCCGATCGAACCGCCGAGCCCGCTGGTGTGCAGCAGCACCTGGCGTACCGTCGCCGTGGCCACCGGCCCGACGATCGCCGGCACCAGCTTGCCGACCGGGTCGTCGAGGGACAGCTTCCCGTCCTCGACGAGCTTGAGGATCGCGGTGGCGGTGAACGCCTTGGTGACCGATCCGATGCTGTAGACCGTGTCGGCGGTGTTCCGGGCGCCGGTGGCGTCGTCGGCCGCCCCGTAGCCGGCGAGGCACTCGAACCGGTCACCGGTCGAGATGGCGACGGCGCCGCTGAAGCCGGCCCGCGCCCACGCGCTGAAAGCCGCGTCCAGCCTCGCGTCACACCGCGGGTTGGCCGAGACGGTCGGGCGGTCCGGCGCCGGGTCGTCGGCGGTACAGGCGGCCGTCACGGCCAGTGTGGCGCCGAGCGCCAGCGCGACCGTCGCGGTCCGGGTGGCGCCGCTCCTTCGGGTTCTCATGCCGGGAACGTAGGAGCGGGGCCGCGAACATGGTGTTAACGAGCGCGGTGTTAACGAGTGCGGTCAGAGCCTCTCGACGACGCGGAACCGCTCCAGTACCGCTTCCGTGCCGTCGTCGACGGTGAAGTCCGGGTCACCGAGCCAGCCGCGGTAGTCGGACCCGTGCCAGTACTCCTCGTGCCCCGCCCGCCAGGCCGCGACGGAGTCGTGGCCTTCGCCCTCGTCGCGGGCGTGGTCGAGGTCGACATCGCCGAGCCGTTCGACCCGCACCTCGGTCAGCTCGATGACCGCGACCCGCTGGCCGGCGGAGTCGATCACGGCAGCTCTGGTGCCCGCGACCGGTAGCGGCTCGCCCTCGATCTCGTAGTCCTGGAGCAGGCCGGTCGTGGTGGTCTTGGTCCCGTCCAGTACGGCGGCGACGAGCTTGTCGCGCAGCGGTCCGGGAAAGGCGAACTCGAACGTCGGCAGGTCTGCGGTCACCCGGACGAGGCTAGCCGACCAAGATCGAGGGAGCCGGATCGAGCCGGCTCCCTCATGATCTGGTTGCTAGGACGGGCGAAGTGACGTGAAGAACCGCGTCATCTCGCCGGCGAGCAGCTCGGGTTCCTCCAGCGGCATGAAGTGCCCGCCTCTGCCCGGTTCGCTCCAGTGCCGCAGATCGGTGCACGCCCGTTCGGCGAGCTCGCGGGGCAGGCCCGCCTGCGCGGGTTCGGTGCTCAGGGTGACCGCGGCCGGCACGGT
Organism: Phytohabitans aurantiacus; assembly: GCF_027923225.1. Taxonomy (GTDB): domain Bacteria; phylum Actinomycetota; class Actinomycetes; order Mycobacteriales; family Micromonosporaceae; genus Phytohabitans; species Phytohabitans aurantiacus. The sequence continues at coordinate 12,011 of NZ_BSDI01000091.1, read as the reverse complement.
GATGTCGGGTCGCGGGCTGTTGTGGTCGAAGTCGAGGTACTGCCGGAACGACGTGCCGATCGCGCCGCTCGTCCAGTACAGGGTGATGATCGTGAGCAGGGTGTCGCGGTCGAAGCTGTTTTCCAGGTCGCCGTGGTTGTCGCTCCAGTCCCGGTACTTGTCGACGAGCCAGGCCGCCAGCCCGGCCGGTGAGTCGGCCAGCGCCGCGGCGAGGGTGTCGGGCCGGGTACCCATGATGGCGCTGTACCCGCCGTCGGTCAGGTCGTACGCCGCCTCGGCGTCGAGGTACGCCTGCTCGGCGGGCGAGAGCGGGCGGGCGTCGAAGCTGGCGGGAAACGGCGCGTGGATCATGTGGATGCCGGCCACCTGCTCGGGATAGAGGGCGCCCAGCCAGCCGGACACCACACCGCCGATGTCGCCGCCGAAGGCGCCGTACCGGTGATGGCCGAGGACGTCGGTCATCAGCCGATGCAGCACCTGTGCCATCGCGGCGCGGGTCAGTGGGCCCTTGGGCAGGTCCGAGTAGAGGAAGCCGGGCAGTGACGGTACGACCACGTCGAATGCGTCGGCGGGGTCGCCGCCGTACTTGGCGGGATCGGTCAGGCGATCGGCCAGCGGCAGCATCTCCACGAAGCAGCTGGGCCAGCCGTGACTCAGCAGCAGGGGCGGTGGTGCCGGCGCGCCGGCCGGGCGCACCGCCGGTACGTGCAGGAAGTGCAGGCGCTGGCCGTCGATCTGAGCCTGGTAGTGCGGCAGCGCGTTGAGCTCGGCCTCGCGAGCGCGCCAGTCGAACTCGTCGAGCCAGTAGCTCACCAGGTGCCGCAGGTAGTCCGGGTCGGTGCCGGCGCGCCACGGTTCATCGCCGCTGCGGGTGGTGAAGCGGGTGCGGCTCAGCCGGCTCCGCAGATCGTCGAGTGCCTCGTCGGGCACGGCGATGTGGAACGGGGAGAAGGTCATCGGTCCTCCGGTTAGGAGGGCGCTCCACCGACGCGAGGTCAGATGGATGGGATGGCCGGGTGGAGCGCCCAGACGTGACATTGGGTGTTCACCGGGCTCACCTCCCTCGTCGCTCCGCTGACGGGATCACTCTACACGTCTCAAGAGATGGAATTGAAAACCGTTCTCAAGTAGTGTTAGATCTCTGGCGTGAGATGGAGACTTGGCGCGGCGGCGGCCGCGGTGCTGGTGTTGGCGGGATGTGGCGGCCAGGCCACGGCGGGACAGGGCGGCTCGGAGACGTTGCGGGTGGCGACCAGCGCGTTGGCCGCGAGCGTGGACCCGATGGCGGAGCTGAGCGCGTCGTACCTGCGCTCGGTCGGCGCCGCGGAGGGCCTGATGCGGACCCGGGCCGACGGCACCGTGGCGCCGGAACTCGCCGAGAAGGTCGAGGCCACCTCGCCGACGGTGTGGACGGCCACGCTGCGGCCCGGCGTGACGTTCTGGAAGGGCGGCACCGTGGACGCCGCCGCCGTCGTGGCGTCGATGGAGCGGGCCCGCGCCGAGAACACGCTCGCCGCCGGACTGCTCAAGGACGTGACCGTCGCCGCCACCGGCGACCGGACCGTCACCTTCACCACCAAGGAGCCGTCGCACAGCCTGCCGTCCGCGCTGAGCCATTACCAGTTGGTCATCCACAACGTGGCCAGCGCCCCCAAGGAAGCCGACCTGACCGGCCCGTACCGGATCACCGGGTTCGAGTCGGACCGGCGGATGGTGCTGGAGCGCAACGACCGGTGGTGGGGCGGCACGCCCGGCCTGGCGCGCGTGGAGGTACAGAAGGTCGGTGACCCGCAGGCGCGGGCGCAGATCGCGCTCTCGGGGCAGGCCGAGATCGTGCAGGACCTGCCGACCGACCGGGCCAAGGAGCTGTCGGCGGCGCCGGGCATGGCGCTGGTGGCCAAGCCGGCCGCCAACACCGTCACCGTGTACCTGAACCCGTCATCGGCCGCCGCACCGGCACTGGCCGACCAGCGGGTCCGGCAGGCCCTTTCGTGGGGCGTCGACCGGCAGGAGGTGGTCGACCTGGCCACCAACGGCCTCAGCGTGCCGGCGTCGAGCTGGCTCGCGTCCAACCCGGCGTTTCCGGACGCCGCCAAGCAGGGCTACGTCCGGTTCGACAAGGCGACCGCCGAGCGGCTCCTCGACGAGGCCGGCTGGCGGGTCGGAGCGGACGGCAAGCGCGCCAAGGCCGGCACGAAGCTGACGTTGCGGTTGCTGACCTTCGGCGCGGAGGCCGCCACCGGCGAGGTGCTGCAGGCGCAGTGGGCGCGGCTCGGCATCGACGTGCAAGTACGAAACGTGGAGAGCTCGCTGATCAACCAGTCCATCGACAAGGGGGACTGGGACGCGGTGACGCAGGCGTGGACCACGCTCGGCGACACGGCGAAGCTGATGGCCGCCCAGATCGGGCCGGCCGGCGCGGCCAACCACGGCAAGTACACCGATCCGCGGATCGCTGGCCTGCTGGCGCAGGCGGCCGGCGCGCCGAGCGAGGACCAGCGCACGGCCGCCGTCTACGACCTGAACAAGCTGATGGTCGAGCTGGCGCCGTCGATCCCGGTGCATCCACGGGTACTGGCCACCGGCGTCTCGAAGAAGGTGACCGGATTCGTGGCGCACCCCTTGCAGTACGAGAACATCGTGCAGCCCACGATGACCCTTGGCTGACCGGCGGGCCTGGACCGGTGCGGTGGCCGTCGTCGCCCGTGGCGTGGCCACCGCGGCCGGTCTGCTGCTGGTCGCCTCCATGCTCGTGTTCGCACTGGTCCGCGCGGCGCCCGGCGACGCCGTCGACGTCGAGTTCGGCGAGTCGGGAGCCAGCGCCCTGCTCAGCCCTGAGGAGGAGGCGGTCGCGCGGGCGCAGCGGGCCCGGGAACTGGGCCTGGACCGCAGCGTCCCGGAGCAGTACGCCCGCTGGCTGGACCGGGTGGTGCGGCTGGACCTCGGCACGTCGTTTCGCACCGGCCGGCCGGTGGCTGACGAGCTCGGCGACCGGGTCGCGGCCAGCGCGGCGCTCGGCGGTGCCGGGTTCCTGGTCGCGCTCACCGTCGCCTGGCTGATCGCGGCGTTGTCCGCCCGCCGGCCCGGCGGTCTGCTCGACCACGCCCTGCGGGTGCTGTCGCTGACGGCCACGGCGGTGCCCACGTTCCTGCTGGGCAGCCTCGGCCTGCGGTACGCGGCCGAATGGTTCGGCTATCCGGTGGCCGGTGAGGCGTCGTGGCGCCGGCTGTGGCTGCCGGCGGTGGTGCTCGGCGTGGGCGCGATGCCGGTGGTGGCGCGGCTGCTGCGGGCGTCGCTGATCACCGAGTACGGCCGCCCGTACGCGCTCGCGGCACGGGCCCGGGGCACGTCGACGGCCCGCCTGACGTTCCGGCACGTGATGCGGCCCGCGTTCGCCCCGCTGCTGACCCTCGCCGGGCTGACCCTGTCGAGTCTGGTGGCCGCCTCGGTCATCACGGAGGTGATCTTTTCGTGGCCCGGAGTCTCCGAGTACGCCGTCTCGGCCATCTCGGCCAAGGACTACCCGGTCGTGCAGGCGTACCTGCTGCTGGTGGTCGCGGTCGTGGTGGTCGTCAACCGGACGATGGACGTGCTTCAGCACCTGCTGGACCCGCGCGTCGCGCACGCGGCGCAGGTCGCGTGAGGGGCACCGGGCGCGGGCTGTTCGCGGTCGGCGTCGCGCTGGTCGGGCTGATGGTCCTGCTGGCCGTCGCCGCACCGCTGATCTCCCGCTACGACCCGGCCGCGCAGGGCGTCGGGCCGGCCCTCGCCGGACCCAGCGTCGAGCACTGGCTCGGCACCGACCGGTTCGGCCGCGACCTCGCGGCCCGGGTGCTCCACGGTGGACGGACGACGCTGCTGGCGACCGCGGCGGCCCTGGCGCTCGTGGTGTCGGTCGGCACCCTGGTCGGTGCCGCCGTCGCCGCCGTGGGGTCGATCGTGGACCGGTTGGCGCGGCCGCTGTTCGACCTGCTGGTCGCGTTTCCGGTGATGGTGGTGGCGCTGGCGCTGGTCGGGCTGTGGGGGCCGTCGCTGGGCACGGCGCTGGCCGGCGTACTCATCGTGCTGTGGGCGCCGTTCGCCCGGCTGTCCCGGTCGCTGGTGCGCACCGCGCTGGCGGAGCCGTCCGCGGTCGCCGCCCGGGCGCTGGGGGCCGGCCGCCTGCGGCTGCTGCGGTACGAGGTGTGGCCCCGGCTGCGCGGACCGGTGCTGGTACTGGCCGCCGTGGAGGCCGCCCAACTGATCGGCGTGGTGGCGGGGCTGAGCTTTCTCGGGCTCGGCGCCCAGCCGCCCAGCGCCGAGTGGGGCGCCATGCTCCAGGAGGGACGCGCCGCGCTGTGGTCGGCGCCGCACCTGGTACTGGCACCCGGCATCGCGGTGCTCGTCACTGTGCTCGGACTGACCTGCATGGCCGAGGGGCTGCGGGACATGCTGGACCGCGCCGGACAGGTGGTGCCCGAATGAGCACCCCTGTGCTGTCGGTGTCCGGCCTGACCGTCACCTACGGCCAGCTCCCCGTGCTCGACGGCATCGACCTCGACCTGGTCGCCGGGCGGGTGCACGTGATACTCGGCGCGAGCGGGTCCGGCAAGTCGACGCTGTTGCGGGCGCTCATCGGGATGGTGCCGTCGCCGGGGCAGGTGTCGGCGCGGCGGTTCCTGCTGCGTACCGCCGGCGGAGAGGTCGATCTGTCCACTCCGGACGCCTGGCGCCAGGTACGCGGCCGGCACGTCGGGCTGATCGCCCAGGACCCGGCCCAGGCGCTCACCCCGCTGCGGCGAGCCGGTTCGCTGGTGCGCGAGGCCGACCGGCTGACCGGCGGCACAGCGGACCGCGGGCGCGTGGCGGAGGTACTGCGCGCGGCCGGCTTCACCGATCCCCGGGCGGTCGCCTCCCGGTACTGCTTCGAACTGTCCGGCGGGATGGCGCAGCGGCTCGGCGTCGGCCTGGCCGTGGCGCCGCGCCCGGCCGTGCTGCTCGCGGACGAGCCGAGTACCGCCCTGGACGGCCTCGCCCGGGCCCGGCTCGCCGCGACGCTCCGGCAGGTGGCCAACGATGGGGCCGCCGTCGTACTTGTCACCCACGACGTGGCGCTGGCCGCCGGGCTCGCCGACGACGTCACGACGCTCGATGACGGACGGCTCCACGATGGACGGTTGGCGGAGGGCGTGCCGCGCCATCAGGGCATCCGCCGGATCGCCGTCAGCGTGCCCCCGCCGGCGGATCGGGACGGCGCCGCCATGCTGTCGGTACGGGGGCTGCGCAAGCGGTACCGCGGCACCGGCCCTGTGCTGGACGGCGTCGACCTGGACGTGGCCGACGGTGAGGTGGTCGGCATCGCCGGGCGCAGCGGCGCCGGCAAGACGACCCTGCTGCGCTGCCTGGTCGGGCTGGAGCGACCCGACGGCGGCGAGCTGCGGATCGCCGGTCGCACGCCCGCCGAGGCCGGTTGGCGGTCGCTGCGCCGCCTGGTACAGGTGGTGCCGCAGGACCCGCGCGCCTCCCTGAACCCCTGGCGGACCGCCGGGGATCTGGTCGCCGACCCCCTCGACGCCCACCGGATCGGCACCCGGGCGCAGCGGCGGGCACGCGCGGACGAGTTGCTGGACCGGGTGGGACTGGCCGGGCTGGAGCACCGCCGGCCGGGCCAGCTGAGCACCGGCCAGTGCCAGCGCGTCGCTATCGCCCGCGCGCTGGCCGTACGGCCCCGGCTGCTGGTGGCGGACGAGCCGGTCACCGCGCTGGACGCGCCGCTGCGCCAGGGCGTGCTCGACCTGCTCGGCGACGTGGTGCGCGAGCACGGCATGGCCGCCCTGGTCATCTCGCACGACCTGCACGTGCTGGAGGCGCTCTGCCACCGCATCGCCGTGCTCGACGCCGGCCGGATCGTCGAGGACCTGCCCGCCGCCGCACTGCGCGACGACGGTACGCACCCGCTCACCCGAGCGTTGATCGACTGCCATCCAACGGGGGAAACACATGTCGGCTGACCGATACCTCATCCGCCGCGCCACCAGCGGCGCGGACCTGCGGGGCGCGCGCGAGCTCGTCCTCGACGTGGCCGAGCGCGACCTCGGCTACGGGTACACGCCACGGTGGCACTGGGACCTCGACCGCATGGTGGAGACCTATGTGGACAATGGCCGGCAGGCGATGTTCGTGGCCGCGACACCGTCCGATGTGGTGGCCACGGCGGCGGTCCGGATCGGGGGCCCGCAGAGCCCGCCGCACGCCGCCTGGCTGGCCGACCGGTACGCCGACCGGGCCCGTGTCGCGCAGCTGTTGCGGGTCGCGACCCACCCGGAGCACCGCCGGCACGGGCTGGCCCGCCGACTCGTCGCCGCCTGCCTCGACTTCGCCCGCCAGGACGGCGGCTACCGCACCATCTACCTGCACACCAACGCCCGTGTCCCGGGGGCGGAGGCATTCTGGCGCTCGCTGCCGGTCGTCGAGGTACACGATGCCCGCGGCGACGCCGACGAGCGCGACCCCCGTTTCGAGACCATCCACTTCGAACTCCCGCTCGACACGCGGTTGCATGATCGTGCAACCGCGTGACGGTGCCCCTTCACAGGCGCCGCCCGCCGTGTTCTCCTGTGTGCGGCCATGGTGCCCACGGGGGGAGAGAGTCCATGTCACAGCCGCACGCGCGGCCGTTCTTGCGCGCCGCCACGGTGTTCGCCGTGGCGCTGCTGCTGGCCGTTGGGTCGGCGTTCGTCACATCCGGCCATCGGGCGGGCCCCGTCGACCAGGCGTTCGCGGCGGCGGCGGCCGTCCCGTCCTTGACGCCGGCGCCGACCAAGCCCTCGACCAATGCCTGGATACCGGCGTTCTGCGCGACCGGGCGGTTCATCGACATCACGGTCGTCGAATACGGATGGCACGCCCTGCGCGGTGACCTGACGCGGTGCTCGCAGTATCCGACCGAGGCCATGTTCACCCTGGTCACCTTCAACCACGGCAACGACGTCGAGGTGGTGTACCGCGACAGGCTGCGCTGGTACCAGCCCAGCGGGCGGTCCCCGTTTCAGGGTCTCTTCACGTCGGAGCCGTCGGCGGGGGAGGTCGGGGTGTGCGCCATGCGGACCACTCGCGACCGGATCGCCTGCGTGCGGGTGAGCTTCCCGACGACCGGTCCCGCGACGATCGAGTCGATCCCGACGACCGATCCCCTGGTCGACACGCCTGTCGTCTACGTACCCGAGGACGGCCCGCCGCCGCCCGGTGGATTCTGCGGTTCCTGCCTACATCTGCCCGTCATTTAGTCGACTGTGGACGGTGACGCGGGCAGCGACGCGTGTCACTGATGGTTCACGACTTTGTAAGAGTTTCGCAAGTTCTGCCCGGCACGGTGGAAGATCCGTGGGAGCGGTCCCACGGCCAGATATCACCGGAGGTAGTTGGTTGCTGTCCAACCAGAAACGCAGAGTCCGGAAAGTGTGCATCGCCATGACGGGAGCCGCCCTGGTCGGGAGCGGCCTCGTCGGCCTGAGCGGGCCGGTCGCGGCGGCGCCGAGCGCGCCCTATCCGTCGCGGGCCAGCACCTGGGCGGAGCCCGTCGCCGGTACGTCGGCTGAGATCGCGTTCGACGACGCCCCGGCATCGCTGAAGGCGGCCCCGCTGTCGCCGTACCTGGCGCAGATCGTGCGCGACGCCAAGCGGGCGCGGACGGTGCAGCTCGACGCCGCCGCGCTCTCCCCGTCGTTCGCGGCCGAGTCGGTGGCCATCGAGCTGTTCGACGACGTCACCGTCGACCTGACGACGAATGTGGCCCTGAGCAAGGGCGCCGCGGTCGGCGGCAGGACATCGAGCACGTACTCGGCCGGTGGCGATGGCGGAGCGGCGGTCGCCACCCTCATCGGCGGTGACCTGCACGTGTCCTTGTGGAAGGGGCGCGCCAAGTACGGCATCGAGCCGCTGGGCGGCGGCCGGCACCTGGTGTACGAGGACGGCCGCACGTTCCCGAACGAGGCCGTGCCGGTGTCGCAGGAGGGTCAGAAGGGTACGGCCGCTTCCGTCACGGGCGGCACCGGCACGCTGGCCACGTCGGTGATCGACATGATGGTCGCCTTCGACGAGACCGCGCAAGCCATGTTCGGCAGCGTCTCCGCCATCGAGGCCGAGATCCTCGAAATGATCAACGTGAGCAACATGACGTACGCCAACTCGCAGATCGACCAGCAGCTGGCGCTCACCAACATCGTCGACCTGGGCTACACGCCGAACGCGACCGACGGCACCACCGACGAGCAGACCTACCTGGCCAGGATCCGCGGCAAGACCGACGGGATCGTGGACGTCGTGCACACCCAGCGCGACGCGAACAGCGCCGACCTCGTCTCGGTCATCACGGACGCGACGTCGGTCTGCGGCGTCGGGTACCTGCCGGTCAGCGGCAACTCGGCCGAGCTCGACGCGTACTCGCTGACCGATGGCGCGTGCGCGGTCAGCAACCTGACCTTCCCGCACGAGGTCGGGCACAACATGTGCGCCCACCACGACCCGGCGAACGTCACGTCGAACCCGTGCGGTTTCGAGGCGTTCGCCCACGTCGACCCGGCCGCGAACCTCCGGACGGTGATGGCGTACGCCAACGCCGCCAACGGCTGCACCACCTGCACGCGGATCCCGTACTTCTCGAACCCGAACGTGACCGCCAACGGCTGGGTCACCGGCATCGCCGGCTCCCGCAACAACGCCGCGGTCATGGCGGGCAAGGCCGCCGGCATCGCCGCGTACCGTACGTCCGGCCCCGCGCCGGCCTCGTGCGAGGCGAACTACGTGATCAGCAGCACCTGGCCCGGAAACGTCCAGGTCAACCTGGTCGTCGAGAACACCACCACGTCGCCGATCAACGGCTGGACGGCGCAGTGGAACTTCACCGGTAACGAGAGCGTCTACAACAGCTGGGGCGTGACCGTCACCAAGGTCGGCACGGCGGCGACCGCCACGGGCACCGGGTTCGGCGCCTCGATACCGGCGGGCGGCACCGTGACGGTCGGCTTCCAGGCCACCGTCACCGGCACCCCGACGGTGCCGGCGCCGATCACCTGCACCATCTGACAAGACCGAAAAGCGGGGAGGCCGGCACGCCGCCGGCCTCCCCGCGCCATTCGAGCATTTTGAGCTACCGCGACGTCCGCCGTGCGCCAGACCGTCGCTCCCGCGGCCTCACCCGCCGCGCCCACAAAGCCCCGCCACCGGCGCCGGAGGCTGTTTAGAGCGACGCGAGGAGATGATCGAGTGCGTCCGGGGTGGCCCAGCCGTTCACGGCGACCCGGCCGGTCGCGTCGACGTGGACCTCCAGCCGGTCCGGGTCCGCCCACAACTCCTCGACCGAGCCGGCGATCCGGTCGGTCAGCAGGACGAACTCCTGGTTCGTCGAGCCGACCCAGGGTCGCGCGCGGTCGATCCGGTCGGCGATGAACGGGCCGGCCACCAGCAGGTCGGTCGCGGCCAGCAGCGCGGCGACGTCGTCGCGACCGGTGTCGACCGCCCGGGTCAGCTCGTCGCTCCGGTACCCGGTGAAGGTCATGACGGAGCGGCCCGCCGCGCGCACGCCGGCAGCCACCCGGGCCAGTGCGGCTGCCTGGTCGAACGGCTCGCCACCGAGCAGCGTCAGCCCGTCGGTGCCCGCGGCGACGACCCGGGCGGCCAACTCGTCGGGCGGCACCGGCTCGCCGCCCCGGTTGCTCCACAGGTGCGGGTTGAAGCAGCCGGCGCAGCGGATGGCGCAGCCCTGCACCCACACGGCCGTCCGTTCGCCGGGCCCCTCGGCGCGGGTCGACGCCAGGAAACGCGCCATCCGCACCAGGTCCGGCGAAGCGCTCCGCGCGGGTTCAGACATCGAGGATCCGTCCCGTGGACGGTGGCGGCGCCGGCGGCATGGGGGTGCACACGACCAGGCCCCGTACCTGGATGAACTCGTGCGGAGCCAGGGTCGCGGCCGCGGCGAACTCCTCGACGCTGCCGAAGCCGCGCCGGGCCTGCCGTTCGGCCAGCACGCGCCGTACCCGGTCCGGGTCGAATCCGGGCAGCGAGGCGAGCTGCGCGGGCTCCGCCGTGTTCACGTCGACCGGCGCGACGGGTATGGCCGGAGGCTGCGGCACCGGCGCGGCAGGCGCCTCTGAAGGGGACTGACCGTAGTACTGGCCGGGCGGCGGTGCGAGACCGGCGGGGAGGTCCACCGGACCGGGTGGTGGCGCCGGGTAGCCGGCCCCGGTGTACTGGACGGCCGATCGCCGGGCGTGCCACGGCACGTAGCCGGACCGCCAGCGCAGCCACGCGGGGTTGATGATGCAGGCGTGTATGAGGCTGGCCACCCAGCCCGCGAACCACCCCATGGACAACCAGGTGTTCGGCTCCTTTTCGGGCCCCCCGTCCGAGGCGAACAGGAACAACGCCGGGCCGGCCACCAGGTAGACGATGCCGGCGATCCACCAGTCCGGCCGGCGGGCCCGCAGTCCGATGTAGATGAAGCCGGTGCCGTTCAGACAGCCCAGTCCGAGGATCGGGAACAGCAGCCACCAGCTGTGCACGACCCGCCAGCCGAAGGTCGGTCGGGGCCGGCTGTCAGTCATGAATGCCTTCCCGTCCGACCGCGAAGACCAGGCGTACGCCGGCGTCCTCTGTGATCGTCTCCGACTCCAACGAAAACCCCGCGGCGGGTGCGCGTTCGCGTAGCCGTTCCAGTACGGCTCGTTGTACCTGACGTCCGTAGCCCACGTCGACCGCCCGGATGATCTCCACTGCCCGGGACTCGTCGACGTCTCCGGTGAAGTGTGCCGACCAGACGCCTTCGGTGTCCCGGGCGAACGCCGCCCGTACCCCGGCCCATTGCGCGGCGATCTCACGTTCGTCGGCGGTCACCGCCGCACCCGTCTCCTCAAGCGCCGCGGCCAGTAGCCGCTCGTCGCGCATCCGGGTCCGTACCTCGCACACCACCTGCCCCGTCGCGTCCCGGGTGGACCGGGCGCCGTTGACGGCGGCGACCGCGGCCACCGCCAGCGGGACGAGGATCAACGAGATGCTCACTGGTCGCCGCGCTCATCCGGCAGGGGCTCAGACATCGAGGACCCGCCCCTCCGTCGAGGGCCGCGGCCGTGCGGCCGGGACGCACACCACCAGCTCGCGTACCCGGAGGAACTCGTGCGGGGCCAGGCTCGCGGCCGCGGCGAACTCCTCGACGCTGCCGAAGCCGCGCCGGGCCTGCCTTTCGGCCAGCACCCGCCGCACCCGGTCCGGGGCGAAGCCGGGCAGCGTCGCGAGCTGCTCGGACCCGGCGGTGTTCACGTCGACCGGCACGGGCGGTGGCGCCAGGCCGACTGGGACGCCCGCCGGGCCGGGCGCCGGGCCGGGTGCCGGGCCGGGTGCCGGGGCAGGCTGGTCGGTGCGCGAGGTCAGCCACGCCGTGACGAGGAAGAGGTGCACGAAGCTGACCGCCCAGATCGCCAACCAGGCCACGGTTCCCCAGATCCAGAAACCCGCTCCCGTTTTCGACGTCCCTAGCGCGGAGTACACGAAGTACGCCGGGCCGGCCAGCAGGTAGACGGTGCCGGGGATCCACCACGCCGGCCGGCGGGACCGCAGTCCGATGTAGACGAACCCGACACCGTTCAGGAAGCACATTCCCAGCAGCGAGATCGCCACCCACGTGGAAAGCACGTCGGGAGTGGGCCGCCACCGGCCGTCAGGCGGGGTCGACATCGCGCAGCTCCTGCTGGTCCGTGGCGTCCACGGCCGCCTGGTCGTACTCGGCCGTATAGGCACTGTGGACGGTGCGGGCGTCCAGCAGGTCCTCCAGCACCGCGATGTAGTCGAGGCAGGCGGCACCGGTCAGCCCCAAGGTCTCGGCGCTGACCGTGCCGTCACCGGAGACGGTCACCACGATGCGCGGCTCGTCAGCCATGACCGCCTCCCCGTCCGACCGCGAAGACCAGGCGTACGCCGGCGTCCTCTGTGATCGTCTCCGACTCCAACGAAAACCCCGCGGCGGGTGCGCGTTCGCGTAG
>NZ_BSDI01000090.1 GCF_027923225.1 Phytohabitans aurantiacus | reverse complement strand
TCGCTATCGAGCGTGCAGGCGATCTAACCGGAACCGACCGACCACGCCCGGCGTGTCAGCAAACCCGGTGAACGTTTCTGGTCAGCGCACTAGTGGGCCGACGATGGCCAGGGCGAGGGCCGTGCCGACGCCTTGAGGGGCGAGCGTGAGGCCCGTGGCGAGCGCGTCGAACCCGCGGACCTGTTGGTAGTAGAGGGGCAGCAGGAACATTGGACCGTACAGTGCCGCTCCGCAGAGGAACATCAGCGCGGCTGACGCGCTGAACGAGCGGTGCCGGAACAGGCGAAGGTCGATGATGGGAGTCTTGGATGTGCGTAGGGCGTGCATGCCGAACACCACGAGGGAGGTGAGACCGATCGCGAGGGGTACGAGCACATCGAGAGCTGCGAAGTTGGATTCGGCGTACGCCTTGGACAGACCGTAGAGCATCGCCACTACGGCCGTTGAGAGAACGGCGAGGCCAAGCACATCAAGCGGGGGGCGGCTTTGGGGCGGGTCGGCGGGCAGCTTCCACCAGGCCAGCACCAGGGCGAGTACGCAGACGGGCACGTTGATCAGGAAGATCCAGCGCCACGGCAGGGCGTTGAGCATGAGACCGCCGAGCACTGGTCCGACGATGGGGACGAGGTTTCCGGGGATGGCCACAAGCGCCATGACCCGGCCGAAGCGGCGTGAGCCGGCTGCCTGCGCCAGGATGACCTGGGTCAGCGGCAAGATCATTCCGGCGCCGAGTCCCTGCACCACCCGGAAGGCGATCAGGCTTGCCGCCGACCAGGCAACTGCGCACAGCGCTGAACCGGCGAGAAACAGCGCCAGCGTGCACAGCCATGTCGCCTTGGCGCCGAAGCGATCGACGCACCACCCGGTGAGTGGGATGACCAGCGCCATCGCGAGCAGGTACGCCGTGGATACCCATTGCACGGTGGAGACAGGCACTCCGAACGCCCGGCTGAGCTGCTCCAGCGCGACGCTGATGAGGGTGGTGTCCAGCAGTGCGGCCATCGCTCCAAAGAGCACGATCCCGGCGAGCCTGAGCAGCGCCGAATCCAGTCGATCTGTCGTCGTCGGCGCGCCTGCAAGGTACTGCTGTCTGGTCTCCCGATCGGTCACCCTGTCTCGCCCGCGTCCCGACTCATCTGTCCCCACCTTGTTGGCATGCCAACACTATGGCACGATTGATGGCATGCCAACAAAAGCGTTAGTGTGAGATCATGACCACCGAGACTGGCCCAGGTGGCGCTCGCGCGCCGCACGTGGGGATTAGCGTCGCCGAGGCGCCGTTGAGCTCGCTGCTCCTGCAGTCCGTCCGCGCGCACGCCACGGTCGCGACCGCGATGTTGCAACGCCTCGACCTGGTCGCCCCGCAGGAACTGGTGCTGCTGTTCCTGCAGGAGAACGGGCGATCTCCACAGTCTGAGATCGTCCATTTCCTCGGGCGTGACCGGTCGACCGTCACCAACACCCTGCAGGCGATGGAGCGTGCCGGCCTCATCACGCGCACACCGTCCAGCACTGACAAGAGAACGATGATCGTCGCTCTATCAGGTAAGGGTCGGCGATTGTGTCCCAAGGTCCGCGAGATCTGGTCCGAGCTTGAACGGCTCACCTTCGGTGGGCTGACCGATCAGCAGCGCGCGGACCTCGCCCAGACGCTCGCCGATGTCCGTCGAGGCATGTCGGACCTGACAGCCCATATCCGACGGGACCCGGCCGACCGTGGGGCACGCACCACCCAGGAAAGGACGGCACGATGAGCGCTGAACACCACGGGATCGACGGGCCGCTGCGGATCGCGGTCATCATCGCGAGCACCCGGACAGGACGCTTCGGCGAGACGGTGGGCCGCTGGTTCGTCACTCGGGCCGAGCAACACGACGCCCTGAAACTCGACATCATCGACCTGTATGACATCCCGCTACCGGACAACCTGGAGCAGACAGCACAGGTGACGGCGTTTACCGCCCGCGTCGGCGCCGCCGACGCTTTCGTCCTCGTCACTCCCGAGTACAACCACGGCTACCCCGCCGCGCTGAAACGCGCGATCGACGCCGTCCGTTCCGAATGGCAGGCCAAACCGGTGGGTTTCGTCTCCTACGGCGGACTGGCCGGCGGCCTGCGCGCGGTCGAACAGCTACGACAGGTCTTAGCCGAGGTACACGCCGTCGGTATCCGCGAGACCGTCAGCTTCCACATGGCACACAACCAATTCAACCCCCACGGGGAACTCATCAACCCGCACACCGCCAACACCGCCGCCGACACGCTCCTACACCACCTCACCTGGTGGGCCCAAGCGCTGCGCGCCGCCCGCGCCGCCCAGCCCTACCCCGCCTGATCACCGAAAGGCGCACCCCGATGGTTACGGCGATCGCGTTCACCGCCTACGGCGGCCCCGACGTGCTCCACCCGATCGAGATCGAGCTGCCAACGCCCGCCGCGGGCCAGATCCGCGTCCGGGTCAAGGCCGCAGGCGTCAATCCCGTCGACACCAAAATGCGGCGCGGCGACTTCGCCGCAACCATGCCGGCCAACTTTCCGCAACGCCTCGGCAACGAGTACGCCGGCATCGTTGACCATGTCGGCGACAACGTAGTCGGCCTCGTGGTGGGAGATGAGGTTCTCGGCTCGGCCACCGCCCAGAGCTACTGCGAGTACGTCGTCGTCGATGCCACGAATGCGGTACGCAAGCCGGCCGCCATGCCCTGGACGGTCGCCGCCGGCCTCCCCGCAGTCGGCCAGGCCGCCCACACCGCATTGCGCCAGATCGCCGTCAAGCCCGGCGACACCGTCCTCATCCACGCCGCAGCTGGCGGCGTGGGCACCATCGCCGTGCAACTCGCCCGTCACTGGGGTGCCACCGTCATCGGCACCGCCAGCGAACACAACCACGACCACCTCCGCTCCCTCGGCGCGACCCCGGTCAGCTACGGAGACGGCCTCGTCGACCGGATCCGTGCACTCGCACCCGATGGCGTCGACGCAGCGCTCGACGCCATCGGCGGCGACGCCATCACCGCCTCCCTCGCGCTCGTACGTGACCGGCACCGCATCGGCACCCTGGTCGACACCGAAGCCGCGAAGACATTCGGGATACTTCGCGTCGGCGCCCGCTCGACCGCCGCGCTGGCCGACCTCATCGCACTCTACGAAGCAGGCATGCTGCAGCTACCCATCCACGCGACGTTCCCACTCACACAGGCTGGCCAGGCGCACCACGAAATGCAGACCGGACACGTGCGCGGCAAGGTCATCCTGACGGTGGACTGACCCGACGGCTACGGGCAGGCTGTGCTGGTCCTGCGCTGGCTTCTCCTCGCGTAAGGGGAGCCTGGCGGTATAGGTGACTCATGAGCGGCGCGGAACAGAAGAGCGGTTCTTAGGTTCGGCGACCTCGGTGGCACTGTGGATCGGCCTCGGCCTCGTCGTGGTCATCCGGCTCGGGCATCGCCGTCGCGTTCCTGGAGCTGCCCGCTCCCGATGGCGGTCAGTCCAGCCGCGCGGTCAGTCCCCGGCGCAGTGAGGTGTGCAAGGTGGTCCTCCCGGTTCACGTGTTGGGTCGTTGTGGCTGTGGCCGAACTCCAGGCGAGTCAGTTTCCGGTGGCGATGACGGCGGCCTTCTCGATCAGCAGTAACGGTGCTGCGGATTGGAACGACGGGCCGATGCAGCACCCCGGCCGGGACGGTGAACGCCGCAGCGCACCCTGGTTCAGCTCCGGCTGATGCTGGTCGACTCGCCGCCCGTGAGGCTCTCTGGGCTGGCGTCCGCCGCAGGGCGCATCCGGAGCGCGAGCACCAGTGTTACCGCGACGATCGCGGCCATGGCCAGGAAGGCGTCGGAGAAGGCGGCGCCGTCGTGCCCGGTCTGGATGGGGTTGACGGCGCCGCTGCCGCTCTGCTGCCGTGCGGCCACCAGCACGCCGAACAGGGCCGGTCCGGTTCCGGCGCCGAGGAACTGGGCGCCCTGCAGAATCCCCAGGCCGATACCGACCTGGTCGGGCGGGAGGGCGCCGGCTGCCGCGCTGATGATCGGCGTGATCACCAGGATGAAGCCGACGCTCACCCCGAGCATCCCGACCGCTGGGGGGACCACCGATCCGCCGCCGGCGACGGTCGACAGGAACAGGGCGAACAGGCCCATCAGCGCAAGTCCGGCGAGCACCAGGGACTGGGTGCCGATGCGGTCGGTGAGGCGGCCGATCAGCGGCGATAGGACGACGACTGCTACCCCGGCCGGGATCATGACGAGCGCGCCGGTGCCGGGGGCGAGGCTGTTGACGTCGATCACCAGCAGTGACACGAACACCAGGCCGCCGAGGTTGACCAGCATGGCCAGGGACGCGACGGCGACCGCCGTCCGGTACACCCGGTTGGTGAATAGGGCGGGTGGGACGAACGGCTGCGCGGCGCGGACGGTACGCCATCCGAAGAGCGCGAGCGCGGTGACCGCCGCGACGAGGCTGCCCGAGGACGAGACCGCACCGAAGCCGGCGACCTGCGCCTGGGTGATGCCGAACAGCACGAGGCCGGCGCCGAGGCCCAGGAGGATGCCGCCGGGCAAGTCGAACCGGCGCGCACCGTTCGGCGGCTCGCCCGGCAGCACCCGTCGCGCCGCGGGAAGCAGCACCAGCGCGACCACGAGCATCAGCCAGAACAGCGCGGGCCAGCCGAGCAGTTGGCCGATCCCGCCGCCGATGGCCGGTCCGGCGGCGGTGCCGACACCCGTGGCCGCGGAGACGACGCCGATCCCCATCCCGCGCCTGTTCTCTGGCAGCAGCCGGGTGACCGCGATGATCGACAGCACGGGCAGCGCGGCCGCGCCGATGCCCATCACGATCCGCCCGACCACGAGCACGAGCAGGTTCGGGGCGAGCGCGCAGACCAGGCTCCCAGCGGCGTAGGCCAGCAGAGCGAAAGTGAACAGGCGCCGCAGGCTCACGCGGTCGGATACGCGGCCGTAGAAGGGGATGCCAACCGAGAACACCAGCAGGAAGCCGGTGACGACCCACGCGAGCTGCGCCTCGGACGCCCGGAACTCCGCGCCGATCGAGGGGAGCATGAGGTTGACCATGTCGCTGGCGATGACCGTGGCGAGCACCGCCGGCATGAGCACCGCGAGCAGCGCGAGCCCCGAGCTGGTCCGTTCGGTCGTGGTGGATGTGGATGTCATCCGGCGTTTCCTCGACGTGGCATTAACTGCCACCGTCGTAGTTACAGTTTGGGCACAATGACGCGGAGAGCGTGCCTGTGCCGTCACTTAGCTAGCGGTGCGGCACCGCCTGTCGACGCTCGGCGACCAGCACCTGCCGCACCAGGTCGGCGATGGTCGTGCGGCCGAGTCGCTCCTTCATGGCCTGCTCTGCGGCCCGGAACTCCGTCTCGAGTAGTTCCTGCATATGCCGCCCGACCTCACACGCGTCGCTGGGCGGATGGGGGTGCCGGGACAGGACCGGCCCGTCCTCGACCGCCGTGTACGCGTCGAAGAGCGTGATCTCGCGCGACCCCCGCGCGAGGGACCAGCCCCCGCCTCGCCCCTCGGTGGACCACACAAGGCCGGCGTCGCGCAGGCTGCCGAGGACGCGCCGCACAAGCACGGGATTACTCGCCAGGCTGTCGGCAATATCCGCGGACGTCAGCGAGCGGTCGTCCCACCGGCCCAGC
Organism: Phytohabitans aurantiacus; assembly: GCF_027923225.1. Taxonomy (GTDB): domain Bacteria; phylum Actinomycetota; class Actinomycetes; order Mycobacteriales; family Micromonosporaceae; genus Phytohabitans; species Phytohabitans aurantiacus. The sequence continues at coordinate 16,676 of NZ_BSDI01000090.1, read as the reverse complement.
ATCGTCAGCGCATGGATCGCGACCGCGCTTCTGCTACTGAGCCCCACCATGACCCCTTCCGCCCACCCAACAAACTGCAACGAGAGTAGTTGCAGTTCGATTGGCCGTCAAATCACCGCGTGAGCGTGCCCTCGGCGGCGAGGCGCAGCACCGCGATCCACGATGTCGACGCCCTATCGCCACCGCCAAGGCGTGATGCGCACCTTCTCCTGGCCACGTTGACACGACCGCCGCCGTGCCCGCACGGCACCGCCGATGAGACAGAGGGGCGTCGATGCCGCCCGCTCCGAGGTCAATCATCGCGAAGGACCGCGTGGCCGAACAGGAGCGCAGCACGGCCATGGCCCTCGCGGCGACCGAGCGACGCCAGGCCGCCGACCGGCGCGTTGCCGCCCTGGAAACCGACAGTCGCCGGGGCGCCGCTGGATGGCATGCCAGCGCGAAGCGACCGTGATGGGTAGCCGCAACGAAGGAGATCAACAGGCGCCGCGCAGGAAACGGGGGCCCCGCCTATCAGGTGGGGCCCCCGTTTCGCGGCGGTCGAGCCGTATGTCCGGCGAGAGCAGCGCGGACATGCTAGGCGATCAGGTCTGCTCTGTTGGCTGGTCCCCGCCTGGCGGGGTGCCTGACTCCAGGCAGGCGAGCCGGTTGAGCAGATCCCGTTCACGGACCTCGGCCTCTGCCAGTAGTTGGCGCAGGTCCTCGGGGTCGCTGGTGTCCGCCGGCGCGCCGAATTTGCGGTGCAGGAGCTTACCGGTGCAGGTGAGCAGGAACACTGCGCAGATCGCCGCGGAGAACACGGTCAACGGCCAGCCCCCGTGGTGTGCGATGTTGTATAGCAGGGCCGACGACCCTACGCCGGCGGGGATGACGCGGGTGAGGAACGCGCTGCGCATGGAGGCGAACCGGCCCAGGTACAGGGCGAGCGGAACCGCGGTTGCGCATATCGGCAGCGTGAGTTCCATGTCGCCCGGCCCCTGGGCGGAGACGACCGACATTGCCACGGTGGCGGTACTCAACATGCTGTTGATAGCCACGGTGGCGTGCCCACTTGGCGGGGGACCGTCGTAGATCAGCCCAGTGCCGTCAGGCGCGGGCTTGATTCTGGTGGTCCATGGCGTTCGGGTTCTAGTGGGTCTACTCTGGGTGGTTGACACGATGGTCTCCTAAGGCTTAGACGTGTCGGACCGGACTCGGACACCTGTAGCGAGGTGTCCGAGTCCAATTTGACCCAGGTCAGTGGTTGCCGGTAGGGGTTGCGCCGCAGTCTCGTAAATGGGCATTGGTCCTTGTCGGTGAAGGACGACGGGCGGTGGACCAGGGTCCGAATGGCGACAGCGCGACGCCCTCGGGACACAACAGATCAGCCCTCAACGCACAACGATTCCGCCGATTGGCGGCGGTTGAAGTCCTCACGGGTTGTGCCGATGTCATCTGGCCGACACCGCATCCGGCAGCCCTTGAGCCGTTGCTAACTTCACACAATGAGCTACCCACCGGGCACAGAAGGCTCATCTGACCGGCCGGCGTCCGCCGTGCCCCCCGCTCGCCGCCGGGCAGGTCGAGCGCGTAGCGACAGCGCCTCGGCGGTGACCGGGTCAGCCGGTGACGCGGCAACGTCCGGGCGGATCGAGCATCCGATCGCCGACATCGGCGGACATGAGAGTCTGGTCAGGTACGCCGCCGCTGCTCAACTGGCACGGTTGAACGAAGCTGATATCAGCCAGGCGACTGTGGCCAAGGTGCTGACGATCAATGCGGCCAATCTCAGCCATTGCCTTGCCGGCCGGCAGAAATTCACCATTCAGACTCTGCACGAGATCGACAAGGCCGGTGTGGCCCTGGCTCCTGCGCTGGACCACACGACCGGGCTGGCGCAGTTCGGCGTACGGATGCGTCAGTTGTTGGACCGGGAAAGCCTCACTGCCTCTGTGCCGCCGAACTACTTTGTTGGCACCACGGCCCGCTCCGAGGACGAACTGCACGTGATGACCCAGGCCGCGGGCATCCTGGACAGGTTCCTGACGGTGGAGAAGGCCGGCCGTCCTATTGCCGCGCTGCGCGACAAACACGCAGGACAGATCAAAGACGTCGTCGAGCGGCTCATCCTCATCGCCGGCGCGCCCCCTACCCCGCGCAACGTCGAAGCGCAGATTCTGCTCGGGAGCCTGGCCAAGTATGCATTCGAGATCACTTTCGGACGCCTCGAAGATTCGTTGCGGCACACCGCGTTGGGTTTCCGGGTATGGCGGGCTCTGACCAAGATTCTATTGTTGAGCCAGGCTGAACAAGACGGTCATGGCGCCTACCTGTCCCAGGTGCTCAAGCCGCGAGTGTCGCGCCTACTGTCCGAAGCCGCCGAAATCCGCAACGACAGCATCTACCCGGGCCGGTCCCTAGATCTTGAACTGGCGATCGCAGTACCCCTGCGCTGGCTCGGATCACCCACGTCAGTGACCGACCTGCTATATGTCCGCGCCACCAACCCTCAGGCAACGTTGCGGGAACGTGCGACCGCAGCGCATGGACTCTGGCAGCGGGCGATGGCGGCTGGTCACGCCGAACATGAAAACGTGCAGGCCAGGATGGCCACGCTCATCACGCACTTCCGCGAGGCCGAAGAACAGCGGCCGGACATCGCCTCGGGACTGAGGTGGGTCGCCACCACCCTCGACCACGTTGTGCACAACCGGGTGAACCTGTGCAACGACTGGCAGCAGATGAGGGTGGACGAGCCCTGGTTCGAGGCGATCACCAAGGCCGTGGAGATGCTGACCTTGGAGAACATCCCGCTCCAGGTTCGAGAGGGCACAATCAAGCTGTTTGAACACATGCTGCTGCAGAACGCCGGTGTCGAGCGGCGCACGGCAATCGACGCGGTAAGCGCGGGCGGATACGTCGAACCGGTGGCCAGAGCGTTGAGCCAGGTCCTGCGTGATTCCCGGACTGAGTCGTGGATGCGCATCCGTGCCAGTTTCGCCCTGGGCTTCATGCAGCACCGCAGCAGGACTACCGCCCGATCGTTGATCTCCGCCTGCCGTGATGCCTGTGACGCGGTGTGCCGCGCCGATAGCCTGACCGAATCCGAGATCAACGAGCTGCACACGGCACTGTTCGCGATCGGCGACTGCTACGGGGCAGTCGGTGCAGAACAGGACGCCGCGAACGTACGTGACCAACTGAGCGAACACCTGGAACACCTGGTCGACGACGACCGCCTCGGCGACGAGCGGATGTTCCCCATCGCGAGGGCACTGGTCTATCTGCTGACGTTTACTGCCCAACCCCGTGACCGGGGCGCCCCGAAGGACCTGTCCCAGATGTTGCTGGAAAAGCTGCAGCACCACAACGACCGCGTTACCGCCGACTTCAGCAAGTGGGCCCTGCGCTTCCGGTTCGGCGAGAACGGGGAGGTGCGCCCCATTCTGCATGCGGCCAGATAGACCCTGCCGTACTCGAGTACCCGAGGGGTCCGGGGTCGGCCCGCGGTGGCGCCGCAGTGACGCCCCGCCGCGAAGGCACGTTCGTCTACTACTTGGCCGCCGACGTGCACGTTCGCCACCTGCTTGACGAGGCGCTCTTCCAAGCCGACCACGCCGACCGCGACCTGCCCGACCACGCCAGCGGCGACCTGTCCGCACACGGCAGCCCTGTGTCCGAGGCCCGGCCGGCGCAGGGCCCGATCGCCGACATCGGCACCGGCCTGGGCACCCGGGTCGCCGCCCAAACCGTGCCGACCGCCGAGCTCATCGCGGTCGAGCCGTCCCCGATCCTGCGCTCCTCCCTGTTGGCCCGCCTGGCCAACCACGACCTGCAACGGCGGGTCACCGCCCAGGCGGCCGATGCGGCCGGCATGGTGCTACCGGACCGGCTCGGCGCCGTACTCGCGATCAACATGGGCGGGCACCTCGCGCCGGACTGGCGCCGCGCCCTCTGGGCGGCCCAGGCTGGCGCCCGCGGTGCCGCTGGTGGTCAACCTCCAGCCACCGACGGAGCCGGTCACCGTGCCCGAGACCCGTTCACGTGCGTCCCAGCAGGCCGCCGGACCTGCCAAGGCAGCGGCACCGCCCGCCCAGCCGGCCCCTACCGCGTGGTGTGGACCATGCGGTACCGCGTCCTGGCAGAGGACGGCGCGGTGGAGCGCGAGCTGGTCGTCGACTACGACTGGCTGCCCGTGCAGGCGCCACCGCCGGCTAGCACGCCCCGCAGTGCCAGCACGGCTTCTGGTCAACGTCGACTTCAATCGGCCTAAATAGGCCGACTTTACATGATATGTTGCGAATATGGCTATGTTTCGGTGACGGAGGCATCGCTGGATCGCTACGACGAGGTGGGCCTGTTCCGGGTGCTGGCCTCTTCGGTCCGGGTGGCGATCGTGGACCTGCTGGCCGACCAGGAGCGCCTGGTGCGCCAGTTGGTGGTGGCGACCGGGTTGGCGCAGCCGCTGGTGTCGTAGCACTTGAAGGTGCTGTGGGACGCCCGGTTGGTGCGGCGGGTCCGCAGGGGGCGGGAGATGGTGTACACGCCGAGTGATGTCCATGTGGCGCACATGGTGCGGGACGCCATCGGCCACATACGAGAGGAAGAGCAGCGATGACGACCACGACAGAGCATCGCCCGCACACCGGGCACGAGCACGCCCACGCCGGCGACTGCGGGCACGCCAGCGTCCAGCACGGTGACCACGTCGACTACCTGCACGACGGGCACGCGCACCATGGCCACGGCGACCACTACGACGAGTGTGACATCGAGGGTTTGCACGTCGAGGCGGAGGCGCACGAGCACACCCATGGCGACGGCTGCGGGCACGAGGCCGTCGCGCACGGCGACCACGCGGACTACCTGCACGACGGGCACCGCCACGCCGGCCACGAGGGCCACTATGACGAGCACTGACTCCGCCTGACGGCGGTGTAGCGGGACGGTCATACGCTGGAGATTCTTCGGTACCGGTGACGTCTGCTCCGGCCGAGTCCGTCTTCGGGCTCAGGTGTTGCGGGCGGCCAGCAGCGCGTGGTCGTCGCGGCGCCACGCCAGCCATGACTCGGCGTAGCCGGCGTCCCAGGCGGCGGCCTGGTGCCAGTCCAGGTCGGCGACGAACTGCGTGGATTTCTGGCCTGCTAACACCCGTTCCCGCTCCCGCATCGGCTGCGCGAGGGCCGGATGGCCGGCCAGGGCGCGCCACCACCGCTGCCACGGGCCGAGGCCGTCCGGCGGTTGCCGTCGGTTCGGCGAGGCTTGCTCCGGCATCGGCTCGGCGACCAGGAGCAGGCCGCCGGGTCGCAACAGCCGCCGGATCTCCGGGTACAGCTGCCGTATCCGGCCCTCGGGAAAGTAATGCAGGGCCATCACGGCCAGTACCAGGTCGTACGGGCCGCCGGCGGTCATGCGCCACCGCGCGGTGCCGAGGTCCGCGCGGCGGATCGCGGCGGCACGCGCGGCCGCTCGGGCGAGCGCCAGCAGGACTGGGTCGATGTCGAGGACGCTGACCTGGCTGCTCGGCCAACGGCGCAGCAGTTTCCGCGCGGTGGTGCCAGGTCCGCCGCCCAGGTCGAGCACCGCCACTGGTGGCCGCCCGAGAACTGTCTCGGCGGTCTGCATGCCGGCCATCATCAGGTCACCGCGCCCGGGAAGGTAGCCGTCCATCATGGACTCCCAGTCGCGCAGCCAGCGGTTGACCTGACCGGCCATGCCTTGGTCGCCGGTCAGCTCCGGCCGTCCCCGACCGTGGGTGCCGGCGAACCGGTCCGGACGGACGCGACGGTCACGGTTGCCGGGGGTGGGTCTCATGGAAATCCGGCCGAGGGGCTGTGGGCGGCTGCGTCGGGAGGGCGAAGCAGCCGGCGAACGGATCGGTGTATCCACGCCAGGTCGCCTCGCCGTCGGCGAGTTCGGCGTCGGTGAGCAGGCAATGGGTCAATGTGCGGTGCAGGTCGGCTGTGTTCAGGTCGATGCCGATGAAGACCAGGTAGTGATGCCGGTCGTCGTAGTAGGGGTGCCACTCGACCGACGCGGCGAGCCGGCGGTGGTCGGAGAATTGGTGCCACTGTTCCTCAGGAGTGTCGGCCAGCCACCGAGTCAGGGTCCGCATGGCGAGCCCGCCGCCGGCTAAGTCCCAGCTGATTACGACATCGGGTTGGCTGGCGAGCCAGAGGTGGCCACGGGAACGGAGCACGCCGGCGTTGACCGCCCAGAGCATCTCGTGCAGGCGCTGGGGATGGAACGGGCGGCATGCCCGGAAGACCGCGGTGACGACGTCGGACGAGGGGTGCGGTTCGTGCACGCCAAGCGTGAACCCTTCGAGGCCGCGGGCGAGCGTGTCGGGGACGTCCCACCGGTGTCGGCGGGTGTCGAGCAGTCGCTGGGCGAGGTCGGTGGCGTCGATCAGGTCGTCAGCCAGGTGCAGCTGCGCCGCCCAGGGCGCCAGGTGACGCAGCAGGGCGCGCAGGTGCGCGGTGTCGAACGGACCGCCGTCGGTGCGTGACCCCCACAGCACGAGTGTGTCGGCGTACTCGATCTGCCGCACGACCACGTCGGCCAGTGACCGGTGGTCGTCTTCGCCGGCCTGGATGCCAAGCGTGGCCAGGTCGGATCCGTTGTTCAGCCCGTCGAGCAGGTAATCGCCGTGGACCACCGTGACGTACGAGTCGACGCGGATGAGGTCGGACAGCGGGACACCGTCGACGAGACAACCGGCGCACGCGGCGGCGACGGCCTCCGGCTCGACCACGGCGGGTGGCATCAACACCACATGATGGTGCGGGCGGGTGCGGGCCAGCTGGACCAGATCGGGCATGAACGCGCCCGGCAGCGTGCGGGACATGTCGCTGTCGAGCAGGCCGCCACGCTGCTCGTCCACTGGGTCGGGGTCAGCGCTCCTGACACGACGTATATAGCCGGTGCCGGTCAGGTCGTAGCGGACCAGCAGCAGCGACGGGTCGGCGGCGAGCAGCGCCCGTGCGACCGCGTAGGTGGCGCGTGACCACAACCCGGACAGTACCGTCACAGCCGGCCGAATCGCGGCGGTTGGGGTCAGAGCCGGAGTTGCTGATGACATATCCAAGCCTCTCCTGTTGAAAACGATTGTCATTATAGTCGAAGGCGAGGGGATGGGAGCGACGGGCCTCTTGCGCGCAGTCCAGGGCGCTGTCGTGCACGCCGCGGCTACGGTTGCTCGTGTGGCGCAGGGACAGCCGGGACCGGGGTCAGGGCTGCCGCGAGGCCGGTCCGGACCGCCAGTTCATGGCGTGCTCGCGCTGGTCGCCGCTCTGATCGCGGCCTGGGTGTTGCTGGCACGGGCGCCGGACCGGCGTGGGCCGGCGCGCCGGCTTCCGCCCACCGCGGAGGCGGTCTGGCCGCATGCTCGGCGGGCGGATGTGCCTGGTGTGCTGCCGGACGGTGCGCTCTACCACCCGGCCTACTTCCTGGATGGACGGGTGTCGGTCGGCACCGCGTCCGATCCGGGTGTGGTGCGACTGGTGGTGTGGACAGCCGATGGTGCGGTTCGCGTGCTGCGCCGGCTGCCGGCGGCGACCGCCCCGCAGTTCGCCGGTTTCGCCTGTGCCGGCGGGCAACTGGTGTGGGCCGAGTCGGCGACCGCCGGGGACGGCTCGGCGCGGACCGAACTGTGGCGGGTTGACCTGTCCGGTGGGGCGCCGCGGAAGATCACCGCAAACACCGGTCACATGCTGTTCTTCGGTTCCGAGTACGACACCGTCATCGCCTCCGGCCGGGTGTACTGGACTGCGGACGCGCCGGGCGACCGGGACGCCACGGAAGTGCGGTCGGTGGCGATCGGCGGCGGAGCAGTCGAAGTGCGCACCGAGCCCGGCACGTGGACACTGTCGGCTTGGCCGCGGCTGGCCAGCGCCGGCAGCAGCGGACGCGCGCAGTTGCGCGGCCTGGATGCCGCCCGGGTGGTCACAGTGGACACCGGTGGCGACTTGCTGGACCGATGTGGGCCGACCTGGTGCCGGGTGTTCGTGCTCGCCGGGGGCACGGTGCGCAGTGAGCTGATGTGGCCCGACGGCTCGGAGCGGCGGCAGGTGACGGACGAGAGCACGACCGCCCCGATCGTCGACGTGGCCATACTCGACCGCTTCGAAGTGCTCTGCGGGACCACGAGCACACTCGCGGCCGCGATCGGCGGGCGCCGGCTGCTCGTCTACGACCTGGAAACGAGCCGGTTGGTCAGAGCGGCCGAGGCCACGGTCAGCGTCTTCTACCGAGGCGGGGTGCTGTGGTGGTCCACTGGCACCGGCGGGCGCTCCGTCTGGCACACGCTCGACCTACGCACTGTTTGACCGGGAAAGTGCCGCTCAGGCCGAGATTATCCCTGCGTATTGGGTGGCGAGCAGATCGCGGTAGGCGGCGCTGCGTTCGAGGAGTTCGTCGTGGTTGCCGCGTGCTACAGGCCTTGAATGGTCAGGTTGTGTCGGGTTCAAGGGTCAGTCCGGTGTGGGCGAGGAAGCCGTTGAGTAGGTCGGTGCGGTATTGGATGGCTTTGAGTCGGTTCTTGATGATGGCTTGTAGGTGGTCGACGCCGGTCACGGTGAGGTCGCGGATGCTGCGTTTGAGGTGGGACCAGAGCGCTTCGGTGGGGTTGAGGTCTGGGGCGTAGGCCGGTAGTCGGATGACGTGTAGCCAGTTCCGGGCGTCGATCATCTGGCGCATGGCGGCGCTGATATGGGCGTTCAGGTTGTCCCAGACGAGAACGATTGGGCCGTGGAGTTGCTGGTGTGCGGCGTCGATCAGGCTGATGTAGTCGCGTTCGCTCCTTCCCAACTCCTCAACGTCGCCGCCCGGCTGGCCCACCGCGCCCGCACCTACCCGAATATCGGCCCTGGCAGGCCGCCTGGAACAACCTGTTCGCCACCGTCAACACAACACCGCCACCGGCCGACCGTCTATAACAGACACTACCTAGGCGACTGGTGCCGGTCACACCACACGATCAACGCAACAAGCACCGCTGGAGCAAGCCGACCCACGCGATCGGCAGCCCAACCCTGCCCGCACCCAACCACGACCAGCGCAACCAATTCAATGGCCGCCGCGAATCAGATCCGTGGATCGAGGCTCAGCGGGCTGCCCGTCCTGATGTGTGCTTCGGGTATGGGTATGAACGATTCGATGCAGAAACGATGAAGGCGTATCGGCATCGTATAGTCGTGACCAACTCACCTTCCGACGCCGTAGCTATCGATCCGGTCGCGATCGTCGGGATCGGATGCAGACTCCCAGGTGGTGCTGACAGCCCACAACGGCTGTGGAGTCTGTTGCTGGACCGTTCGGACACGGTGGGTGAGATCCCCGAGGACCGGTGGAACGTCGACGCGGTCTACCACCCCGATCTCGGCCGGCGCGGCAAGATGTACACCCGCCGGGGCTCCTTCTTGGAGGGTGTCGACCGTTCCGGGTGGGTTCTGAACAGGTTTTCGTGTCCCGTACATGTAAACGACGGGCAGGGTGTGAAGATGCCGTGCTTGGGTGCCGCACCGCACCGCACCGCAGCGGGCGGCGCTGGGCGCGGGCGCCGGGTTCGAGGAGCACAGCCTCGGCTCCGTCCTCGGCTCGGACGGCAACGGCCCTGCCCTGCCCTGCCCTCAGAGGGGGTGTTCCAGAGGGTGCGGGGTGCGGAAGTACTTGTTGGTGGCATCTGGGTCGATTTTCAGACATCGATACGGCGCTTCGGGTCATAGGCTGCCTGGGTGGGGAACACATACGGGGTGGGGCTTCTCGGGCCGGTTGAGGTGAGTGTGGATGGTGTGGCGCGGCCGGTTTCCGGGTTACGGCGTAAAGGTGTGCTTGCGGCGCTTTCGTTGAATGCTGGCAGCGTGGTGAGCGCTGATCGGCTCGCCTATGTCATCTGGGGCGATGATCCGCCTGCGAGCGCGGTGAATACGCTGCAGAGTCACGTGTCCTACCTGCGGCGGGTATTTGGTGTGCGGGGGGTGATCGTGGCGCGTGCGCCGGGCTATGTTCTGCAGGTCGGTGCCGAGGCCACTGATGTCGCGGTCGCCGAACGCCTTATCGGGCAGGCGCGGCAGTCGTCGGACTGGGCGACGAATGTGTCACGGCTACGGTCCGCGCTTGGGTTGTGGCGTGGCCCAGCGTTGGTGGACGTGGCTGGCCTGTGCTGGCTGGAGGGGCAGGCGCGGCGCTTGACCCAGTTGGAGACGGAGGCCAGGCACGCGCTGGTCGAGGCCAGGCTGGCGGTGGGCGAGCATGTGGAGGTGGTGGCGGAGCTTGAGTATCTGATCGGCGAGCAGCCGTACCACGAGCACCTCCACGGGCAACTCATGCTTGCGTTGTACCGTGCCGGCCGGCACGCCGACGCGCTCGAGAGGTACCAGCGGCTACGGCGCGGGCTACGCGAGAATCTGGGGATCGATCCGGGGCCGGCGTTGCGGGATCTCGAAGCCGCCATTCTTCGACACGATGCCGCTTTGGACGCGCCGGCGTCGGCGATCGTCGTGGCATCGGCACGGAGGGTTCCCTCGCAGCTGCCGTTGGCGCCACTGACGTTTACCGGCCGCGGCGTGGAGCTCGCCTACCTGGACAGCATCCTGGCAAGGACTGCCGCGACAGGCGAAGCGGAGCCAGCCGAACCGCCGGCGGTCGTCATCTCGGCGGTGGCTGGGACAGCGGGGATCGGCAAGACCGCGCTCGCCCTGCACTGGGCCCACCGGGTCGCCGGGGGGTTCCCCGATGGGCAGTTGTACGCGAACCTGCGCGGCTTCGACCCCGGCGGGTCGGTCCTGAACCCCGCGGCGGCGTTGCGGTCGTTCCTGGACGCGCTCGGGGTTCCGGCACAGCGGATTCCATCTGGTGTTGACGACCAAGCCAGCCTGTACCGCAGCGAACTGGCCGGCAAGCGGGTAATGGTGGTCCTGGACAACGCCCGCGACGCTGCCCAGGTCCGACCGCTTTTGCCCGGCTCGCCGGGATGCTTGGTCGTGGTGACCAGCCGCGATCAGCTCACCGCTCTGGTCGCCACGGCGGGCGCGGTCCCGTTGACGCTGGACCTGTTGACCCCGGCGCAGGCCCGAGACCTGCTGGCTGGCCTTGTCGGCGCGGGCCGGATCGCGGCGGAACCGGATGCGGTCGATGACATCATCGGCCGCTGCGCAGGGCTGCCTCTGGCGTTAGCCATCACCGCCGCTCGGGCGGCCACGCGACCGCACCTGCCGCTGTCCGCGCTGGCCGGCGAGTTACGCGAGGCCGCCGATACGCTGGATCCCTTCCACGGCGGTGATCAGGCTACCGACATACGGGCCGTGTTCTCCTGGTCGTACCGGACGTTGAGCCCGGCCGCGGCACGACTGTTCCGGCTGCTGGGCCTGCACCGCGGCCCGGACATCACGCCACCGGCCGCCGCTAGCCTCGCCGGTGTCCCGGCGCCTCAGGTGCGCGCGCTCTTGGCCGAGTTGACCGGCGCCCACCTGCTCACCGAACCCACACCCGGCCGATACACCTTCCATGACCTGCTGCGCGCCTACGCCGCCGAACAGGCCAGAAGCGTGGACGACGAGCACACCCGTCGCACAGCGACGCAGCGGCTACTGGACCACTACCTGCACACGGCCCACGCCGCCGCGTTGCTGCTGGACCCATTCCTGGTCCCGATCGACCCAGCCCCGGCCCAACCGGGAGTCACGATCGAGCGGCACCACGGCCACGACGCGGCGCTGTCCTGGTTTGACGCCGAGCAGACTGTGCTCCTGGCCGCGGTTGAGCAGGCTGCTGAGGCCGTCCTCGAACCATACCCTTGGCAGCTGGCCTGGGCCATGACCACGTTCCTGCTGCGGCGGGGACTGTGGGACCAGTACGCGGTCGCCCAGCGCACCGCCTTGGCCGCGGCGCGGCGGCTGGGCCACCGCAGCGGTCAAGCCCACGCCCTGCTCGGCCTCGGTATGGGCGATGCCCGCTCCGGCCGGTTCGACGACGCCGACCCGCACCTTCACCATGCACTGGCCCTGTTCGAACAGGCCGGCGACCACGTCGGCCAGGCCATCGCCCTGAGGGTACGGGGCTGCTTGTCGGAACGACTGAACCAACCCGCCGACGCACTGCGCGACCTGCACCGCGCTCTCGGCCTGCTCCAGACCACCGAACATCGGAGCCAGCAGGCCGTACTCCGCAACGACATCGGCTGGCTACACGCCAAACTCGGCGACTACCACCAGGCCATCATCCACTGTGGACAAGCGTTGGCCGTGTGTCAGGAGCTCGGTGACCGCAACGGCCAGGCCGCTATCTGGGACAGCCTCGGCTACGCCCACCGGCATCTGGGCGAGCATCAACGGGCCATCACCTGCTACCGGCACGCCGTCGACCTGTACCGGGATCTCGCTGACGCCTGCAACGAGGCGACCGTCCTCTCGCACTTCGCAGATACCTACCACGACGCCGGCCAACCGCAGGCCGCCCGCCGTGCCTGGCAGGACGCCCTGCGCATCTTCACCAGACTCGGCCACCCCGACTCCGACCAGGTCCGCGCCAAGCTGCACCAGACGCCGCCATGACGCCGCGCCCCGGGCCAACCGACCCGGGACGCAGCGACCTACCCGTCGGAACAGGTCAGTTGAGCGACATGGTCGTGTCGGCGTTGTTCAAAACACCCACCTGCGTGCCGACGGTCGCCTTCGAAACCGCGTTGAACGAGTCGACGTAGTCGGGCACGTTCACACCCAACGACAGCGGCCACGGGACGTCGCAGATCTCCTCCCTCTGGTCCATCGCGTTCCTGGCCGCTGTGTTCAAGGGCACATACGCCGCGTTACCGGCCAGCGGAATGATCGCCCGCGCGACGATCTTGCCGTACTTCGCGGGCGACAGGGAACACAGCGTGGGGTCCTCCTCCATGACCAGCAGATCCACCTTGTCCCAACTGAACCGCTGCCAGTGGACGATGTTCCGATTCGGGAAGTACGTCTTACCCGAGTAGTCCACGGTGTGCAGTGACACGACGTCCACCCGGGGCTGGCCGTTGCTGCCGCCCATGGCCAGGACAAAGATCTCGGCCCGGCATTCATCAGAGATGAACCAACGGCAGTACCAGGTGTCGCCACCGGGCTCGTGATCGTCGTCGAGCTTGATCCGGTCGAGCCGGGTCACCGGGTCCTGCGGTGCGGGCGGTGTCTGGTCCGTCGGGATCAGAAAATCACTCTGTACGCCCTCTGCCCTCAGCGAGGCACTGAACGCCCGCATCGCCTGCGGCGTGATGTTGTCCATGTGCAGGTCGACCATGATCAGAGGTACCGGCGGTGCCTGGTTCAGGTCGACCGTGTGCTGCACGCCGTCGAGGTCGTCAGCGATGAGCGTGGTCGCCGCCTGGTCATCTCCCAGCCCCGCGGCGAACCACGGCGCCACCCCCCGTTCGAGCCGACCGTCCACATCGGCCACGTACACCGCGAAGGCCGCGTCGGTCATCGCCGACAACCCGAGGAAGTCCTTCAGCCACGCATCAGCCTGAATGGCCTGCTGGCTGAACCGCTCACCCGCTAGCGAGTCCAAGCCGACGAACATCGTCCGCGGGTCGGCAACCGCGTCGCCGGCGAGCGCCTCAGCGAGCGCCCGACGGACCTCCGGTTCGCGCGCGGCCTCCCGCAACCCGCGAGCAAGGTCGATCTTCACCTGCTCGACCGGACTGATCACCGTCTCCTCGACGGCCGCCGCCGTACCGACGGGCGGGACGAGCGAGGCCAACACGGCACACACCACCACCCCCGCAGCCCAACCGATCCTGGACCTGAACATATCGGTTCCCCTAACTCCACCGCCCACCCCACGTGAGCGCCTATGCCGGAGTCTGTTCCGCGCCCCTGGAACGGCCCTGATCCACCGCTGGAACGATCACGCGACGCCCGGACCGGATCCTGGGTGGCCGTACTTGTTCGTGGCCGCGCTCGGGTCGGCGCTGCTGCTGCCCACCGTGTAGATCAGGTAGTCGTAGCCCACCGTGCCGCCGGTTGCCAACGCAACGGCGCGTTCGGTCGTGTCGATCCGGCTGGCGGTGTCGACCACCAGCGCGACGCGGTCGGCCAGGACGTCGCGGTAGCCGACGACCGCGTCGCCGACTCCGCCGACGAGTTGGTGCAACCGGATCAGTTGACGAGTTCGTCGTGATGGCTACAGCGTGCCCAGCGGGGTCCTTCGCGTAGCCGGATCCGTCTGGATGCCGCCAGCGACCAGGGCCGTATCGACCCGTCGCACGATGGGCAGGCGATGGATCCGCCGGCTAGGTCTTTCTCGGCTTGGTCGGCGTCCAACACCATGATCACTGTCGCAGGCTCCCGTCGACCCAGCCGCCGCGATCGCGTCCGGACAGTTCACCAAGGTACCGGTCCTGCACGGGATCACCCACGACGAGGCCCGGCTGCACGTATGGGGCATGGAAATGGGCCTGTACGGCGGAAAGCCGCTGCCGGACAGCGCTTACGCCGAACAGGTCCGAGCTATGTTCCCCAGCGACGCCGCGGCGATCCTCGCCCGGTACCCGCGCAAGGCGTACGGGTCGGCGAGCGAGGCGCTTGCCACCGTGTGGACCGACGCCCTGTGGGCGCGACCTGCGCTGGACAGCTCCCGCGCCCTGGCCAAGCACGTGCCCACCTACGCGTACGAGTTCGCCGAGACCGGCGGGCCGTGGTTCCGGCAGACCCCGACAACCAGCTATCCGATGGGCGCCTTCCACACCGCCGAACTGCCGTACCTGTTCGCCATGGGCCACTTCGAGGACCTGCCGGCCGGACAGCAACCCCTCGCCGACACACTGATCGGGTACTGGACGCGGTTCGCGCACACTGGTGACCCCAACGGCGGTGGCGCACCGAAGTGGCAGCCATGCAGCGCCGGCCGGCAGACGGTGCAGTCGCTCACCGCGACGCAGACCGGGCCGGTGGACTTCGCCCAGGACCACCGCTACCCGTTCTGGACGTCGCTGAACGGCTGACGCAGGATCGACCTGGCGGGGCATCGCCTGCCCTGCCAGGTCACCGCGTCCCGCTTGGTCGATAATCACCTGGTTATCGAACGAGACGGGGCCGGCCATGGAGATGCGCGACATCGAGATCTTCCTGACCCTCGCCGAGGAACTGCACTTCGGCCGCACCGCAGCCCGCCTGCGGGTATCCCAGTCCAGGGTGAGCCAGGCCATCAAGAAACAGGAGCGGCGCATCGGCGGTGCCCTGTTCGACCGAACCAGCCGCACGGCCAAGCTCACCCCACTCGGCGAACAGTTTCACAAGAACCTGGCCGCCGGCTACCAGCAGATCCTCACGGCGATCGAAACAGCGACCCACACCGCCCGGGGCACCACCGGACGGCTCACCCTTGGCGTCTTCGGACCGCAGGCGTCCGAGCTCACGGCCGTGATCGACGCGTTCCGGTCCCGGAACCCCGGATGCGAACTGCTGTTCCGCGCGAGGTGCACTTCAGCGACCCGTTCGGAGCGCTACGGGCCGGTGAGGTCGATCTGCAAACCTGCTGGCTCCCGGTACGGGAGCCCGACCTCACCGTCGGACCGGTGGTGATCACCGACCCGCTCCTGCTGATGCTCTCCACCAGCCACCCACTGGCCGACCGCCCCTCCGTGTCCCTGGAAGACCTCGGCGACTGCGTCGTACCACAGGTAGGCCCCGCCACCCCCAGCTACTGGGAAGAGGCGGTGCACCCATTCCACACACCGAGCGGCCGTCCGATCCCGCGCGGACCGACCGTCACCACGTTCCAGGAAATCCAGGCGGTGGTCGCCGCAAACCAGGCCGTGTGCGTCGTGTTCGCCGAGGCATACCGCTACTACCAGCGACCCGGCATCACCTACCGCCCCATCCACGACGCCCCGCAGGGCCAATGGGCACTCATCTGGCGCAACGCACCAGAGAACACATTCGTCCAGGCCTTTACACAGGCCGCTCACGATATTCACAGCCCGCGATAGTGCCATCCGGCAAAATGCCACGCTTTGGGACGTCGAACGGCAGCTTCCGCTCCGCGTCCCGGTCCGCGTTTGCTCCCGCGTCTCGCAGAGGGGAAACCCAGCGAACCAAGAACCGGTTTTCACCCGGACCTCAACTCATCCGGCCCAGGCCAACCGGAGCAACCGGATCCGGCGCGTCAGCGCGGTTGCGCCCAGTTTCTATGATCATTTGATGGTGTCGCGGAGGATCGCATGGGCCACGTTCAGCGCGGTCTTGGTGGCCACCATCGGGTGGGCCGCAGCTCACAGCATCGACCTGGGCTGCGCCGACGATCTTCGTCCTGGCTGCCAGGTACCGGATGGCGGCGGCCTGTACTTCGCGGTGTTGCTGGTATCGCCGGTGCTGTTAGCGTTTACCTTCTTGATCGGTACATACAAGACCGAAGATTGGCGTCCGATGCTCGGCTTCTCCGCCGGAGCGGTGGTCGGCGGCGGGGTCGCGTTCTCGGTGGGCACGTCAGTGGGATACCGGATCCTGGTCCTTGTGCTGGTCGCCATCGGCGCGGTGGCGCCGTGGGGGGCATGGCGGCTCCGCGCACGCATCTCCTGACCAGGGCGCTGCTTGCGGATGGAGCACTGGTAGGACTGCCCACCCGGTCGCCTCTGGCGTGGCGGTATGGCGGGCAGTGTCTGCCCCGCGTCTCGGTCCGCGTTTGCTCCCGCGTCTCGGAGAGGGGAAACCCGACGAACCAAG
>NZ_BSDI01000089.1 GCF_027923225.1 Phytohabitans aurantiacus | reverse complement strand
ACCCCGAATGACCCTCGGCTGGGCCAACCCAGCTGACAAAATGGCCCAACTACTCGGTGTTGCAACCACCGGTTGAGCTCGCCCCTGGCGACGGTCGAGCGCCAAGATCTACGCCGCGCGCGTCCTTGGGGTGGCGCGGACGCCGATCAACGAGATCCGCCATCGCGTTTGGGCCGCGAATGTGGTCGTGCCGGCGCTGTGAACAGTTAGTGCTGCTATAGCAGCACTAACTGTTCACAGCGCGAGCGGCCCACGGCGCGGAACGGGACAATCCAGTCGGGCGAAGGCGCCGCCGCCC
Organism: Phytohabitans aurantiacus; assembly: GCF_027923225.1. Classification (GTDB taxonomy): domain Bacteria; phylum Actinomycetota; class Actinomycetes; order Mycobacteriales; family Micromonosporaceae; genus Phytohabitans; species Phytohabitans aurantiacus. Next base: position 21,668 of record NZ_BSDI01000089.1, on the reverse strand, counting down.
GAGCTCGGTCGTCGCCCTCACCCTGACGCCGGCCGCTGCGCCCGCGCCGGTTGTCGCGACCGCGAGGCCCGAATCGGCAACGCCGATCAAGGAGATCTGCATGGATCAAGGGCGAAAACACGCGAAAAGAGATCCAACCACGTGCATTCGCCCTTGATCGACGAAAGGGGGCGGGACGGGCGCCGCGCGACGCGCGGAAACGACGCGCGGAAGCGGAGCTGTTAGGGGTTGCGGTCTTCGCCGTACTCGGAGAACCAGCGAGCCAGGCGCCCTCGGCGGCTCACCGCTCGCAGGCGGCGTTCGGCTGCGTCGCGGACTTGGGCGGTCGCCACGATCAGGAGACTGTCGCCCACCTTGAGCCGGGTGTCGGGGCCGGGCACGAAGCCGGTCCCGTCGCGCAGTACCAGGGTCACGGCGGCGCCGACCGGCAGCCGCAGCTCGTCGACGTGTACGCCCGCGAGGCGGGAGCCTTCGGGGATCTCGATCTGGAGCAGGTCGGCCTGCATCCGGTCGAGCGGTGCGGTCTCGACGCTGAGTTCGGTGGCTTCGGCGGGGGCGGTCACACCCAAGCGGCGTGCGAAAGGCGCGAGCGTACCCACCTGCAGCAGGGTGAAGATGACCACGAGTACGAAGACGGCGTCGAAGAGGCGGGACGCACCGGGCACCTGGGCGGAGAGCGGGATGGTCGCCAGCACGATCGGTACCGCGCCCCGAAGCCCCGCCCACGACAGGAACGCCTGGTCACGCAGGCCGACTCCGAACGGCGCCGCCGACAGGAACACCGCCAAGGGCCGGGCGAGGAAGAGCAGCGCGAGCCCTGCCACGATCGCCGGAAGCAGCGCGTCGTCGAGCCGGGCGGGCGAGACGAGCAAGCCGAGCATGACGAAGAGGCCGATCTGTGCGAGCCACGCCAGCCCGTCGGCGAACCCGAGGATGGCCTGCCGGTGCGGCAGCCGCGCGTTGCCAAGCACCACACCGGCCACGTACACGGCGAGGAAGCCGGAGGCGTGCGCGACGGCGCCGGCCGCGTACGCCAGCACGGTGAGGCCGACCGCCGCGATCGGGTACAGGCCAGACGAGGGCAGTGCCGCGTGGCGCAGCGTCCAGCGCCCGGCGACGCCCACGGCGTACCCGATGATCGCGCCCACCACGAGCTCGTAGGTCATGACGAGCGCCTCGTACCACCAGGGGTGGCCGCCTCCGATCGGCGTACTGGAGAGCATCAGCACGACGAGCACCGCCGGGGCGTCGTTCATGCCGGACTCGGCTTCCAGGGTGGCCACGAGCCGGGGCGGCAACCGGAGGCGCCGCAGGGTGGCGAAGACAGCCGCCGCGTCGGTGGACGAGAGCACCGCCCCGTACAGGAGCGCAAGCCGCCAGTCGAGACCAAGGGTGAGGTGCATGACGACGCCGACCACGGCGACGCTGACCAGTACTCCGACGGTGGCCAAGCTGGCGGAGACGGTGAGCACCGGGCGGAGCTGCCCCCAGCGGGCCGTCAGGCCGCCCTCGGCGATGATCACGATGAGCGCGCAGAACCCGAGCGTCCGCGTCAGATCGGCGTCTTCGAACTGGATGCCGAGCCCGGACTCCCCGATGGCGACGCCGAGCGCCAGATAGACCAGGAGGCTCGGCAGGCCCAGCCGGGTGGAGATCCGCACAGCGCCGACGGCCACCAACAGCACCGCTGCCCCGATGAGGAGCGCGATGTCGAGGCCGTCGGTCATCCACTACCCCCTTCGCCGCGGATCATGGGGCGTCGCGAAGGGCGGTCACCCGGTCGTTGAGATCGGCTGTACCGTCGGCGTTGACGGCGAAGAGCTTGTCCCGGCTGGCCGCGCCGGCTTTCAGGCTGACCGCGCCAGGGCGTACCCCGAGCGCGTCGGCGAGTGCACGCCGAGCCGCCTCGGTGGCCCGGCCGTCGACGGCCGGCGCGTGCACCGCGACGACTACGGCGGGCCCATAGGGACCGTCGTACCTGCCACCGACCCGGGCGCGCGAAGCGCCCGGCTTGACCCGCACGGGAACGGCGAGGCTACCCAAACCGGAATCCGGGTGCGGCGCCGCCGTAGTCAACCACGGCTCCTAGCTGGATCGGACAGTGACCTGCCATGCCTCATTGTGCCGGGAGAGCGGGCCGCGCGGCCCCCAAAGATCTAGACCCGGCGAGCGTCGGCCAGCAGCGCGCTGTCGGGCTCGCAGCGGCCGCACGGCGTGAACCCCAGCTCGACCGCCTCGCCGACGGGCAGCGCCTCGTTTTCCCGGCCGAGCAGGTGCACGCACCCGGTCAGGTGGTAGCGCGGCCGGCCGTCGATCACGAGGACGTCGGCTGTCATCCGGGCCACCCGGGCGGCGTCAGCCGGAGAGACGTACTGCGGCGCGGGCTCGTCTGGCGGGTCATCGTCGTCGACGACCTCGGCCGCGACCGCTGGCTGCCCGATCCCGCGCGGCGGCGTCGGCGCCTCAGCGCGTTCCACAAAAGCCGGCGCATGTTCCCCAAAGGCCGGCGTGGACTCCACAAAGGCCGGCGCGGGCTCCACAAAAGGCGGCTCCGCGTAGACGGGAGCGGGGGCGGGCTCGGCCAGCGCCACGGGCGAACCGCCCAGCGCCGGCGCCGAACGGGCCGGAGGGGTGAACACCGGACCGTCGCTACCGCCCAGCCGACCGGCACGCCGGCCGACAGGCTCCGTCATCCGCGTCTGCGTGGTGGCCGCGCGGCGGCGCTCCCACTCGTGCTCGTCCTCGTCGCCGGCACGCTTGCGCTCGTCGTCGCCGTAACCGGCGTCTGCCCGGGCGGCGGCTGCCTGGCGGGCACCCACGACCAGTGCGATCGCGGCGAGCAGGCTCGCCGCGATGGAGCTGATCAGCAGCGTGCTGGACCCGTAGGCCAGGCCAAGCACGAGCAGCGTGACAGCGACGAGGATGAGCAGCAGACTTCCGACAATCACGGCTCACCCCTCGTCGTTTTCGGCTATTGAAGCCCCCGCTAGCGGCCGCTTTCCAGGCCGCTGGACCGGCCCCCGCCGTACGAGCCGGCAAGGCCAGCCGTCGCGAGGCCACCGGAACCGCCCGCGGCCCGGTTGCTGTCGGCACGGGTCAGCTCCGCTTCGAGCCCCTGCCCGCGGCCGTCAAGGTCGCGGAGCTGGCTCTCCAGGTACGCCTTCAGACGGGTGCGGTACTCGCGCTCGAACTGCTTGAGCTCCTCGATGTGCTTCTGCAGCGCGGTGCGCTTGGCGTCGAGGCCACCCATGGCTTCCTGGTGACGCTGCCGGGCGTCACGCTCGAGGGCGTCGGCCTTGGCCCGCGCCTCGCGGGTGACCTCTTCCGCCTTCGACCGGGCGTCGGACAGCAGCTTGTCGGCTTCGCGACGGGCGTCGGCGACGTGGTCGTCGGCCGTGCGCTGAGCCATCATGAGGACCCGCAGAGCCTGCTGCTCGCCGTCGCCACCCACCACGGGGCCGCCCTGCGAACGAACCTGCTCAAGCTCGGCTTGCATCGCGCGGGCAGCCTGCTCAGCGGCGGCCTTGTCGCGCTGCACCCGGTCGAGCTGGGCCTTCATGTCGTTGAGCTCCGCCGCGAGTCGGGGGTCGGCGCCCGGGCCGGCTGGTGCGCCGCCTCGGCCTCCGCCACCGCGCTCGACCTGGGCGCGAAGCTCGTTGTTCTCTTCGATCAGACGGGCGAGCTCGCGCTCGACCTCGTCAAGGAAGGCGTCGACCTCCTCCTCGTCGTACCCCCGCTTGCCGATCGGAGGTTTTTTGAAGGCGACGTTATGGACGTCGGCCGGGGTCAGCGGCATCGAAACTCCTCGGGTCAGTTGCGGCCGCGTAGCGGCTGGTCAACGGACGTTCACCCGATGATCAACCGCCGTACCACGAGTTCCATCAGCACGAACAGGATAACCAGCAGCACAAGGGAGGCTAGGTCGAAGCTGACAGTACCAATTCGCAGTGGTGGGATCACACGCCTCAACGCCTTGAGGGGTGGATCAGTGACGCTCCACACCGACTCAAGTGCGGCGGACGCTCCCCGGCCCGGCTGCCAGCGGCGCCCGTACTGGAGCACCGCCCCCAGGACAAACCTGGCCAAAAGAGTCAGAAAGAAGACATAAAGCAGCAGATAGATGATCTGTAGCGTGATGGTCCACACGGTCAGGCGGTTCCCTCGGTCGGGTTAACTCATGGTGAAGAATCCGCCCTCAGCGATCTTCGCCTTGTCTTCCGCGGTGACCTGGACGTTGGCTGGCGAGAGCAGGAATACCCGGTTGGTCACTCGCTCGATCGTACCGCGCAGTCCGAACGCCAAGCCGGCCGCGAAATCGACCAGTCGTCGGGCGTCCGCCTCGTCCATTTCGGTGAGGTTGATGATCACCGGAACGCCGTCGCGGAAGTGCTCACCGATCGTGCGTGCCTCACGGTACGTGGTCGGATGCAGCGTGGTGATCTGGTACCGCTGGTCTTCGTCGGCTACGACCGCCCGCTCGCGCAGTTGCACCTGGGGCGCGAGCGCAAGGTTCTCCCGCGTCGGGTACGCGACGGGTGCCTGCGGCTCCGGCGCCGCCGGACGGGTGATCGAGCGCACGCTGGCCCGCTCCTGGCGGTCGCGGTCGATCTCGGCCCGCTCCAGCTCGGCCCGGGACGACTCACGCGTCGACGGCCGGTCGCCGTGGTCACCGCGGGCGGCGGTCAGCTCGCGCGCGAGCCGCGACCGGCTGCGCGGCAGTGCCGGCGGCTCGTCGATGTCCTCCTCGTCGTCGGCGTAGTCGTCGGCGTACCGGCTCTCGCGGTCCCGGTAGCTGGACTCGCGTTCGCGGTACCGACCCTTGTCGTAGCCGTCGTCGTAGGAACGGTCGTCGTCCTCCTCGACCAGACCGAGCCACACGCCTGCCTTGCGCAGAGCGCTCATGCGCTCACCTCCCTCCGCCGGGCGGCATGCCCCGACCCGCCCTGGCGTGCCCGCGCCGCACACGCGAACGTGCCGTCGACGCGCACGCGAACCGGCCCGAGTCCCCCTGCACGGAACTTGAATAACACTGATGTAGTTCGGTGCCCGCCGCCAGGCTACCGCAGCTTGTCGCGTGTTCCGAGCACCGCGCTGCCGATGCGCACGTGTGTCGCGCCGTGCACGATCGCCGCCTCCAGATCGCCGCTCATCCCCGCGGAGATCGCCGTCGCCTCGGGGTACGCGGCCCGCAGATCGACCGCCGTCCGCGCGAGCGACGCGAACGCCGCGTCGGGCGTCCAGTCCATCGGCGCCACGGCCATCACGCCGGCGAGGCGCAGCGCGGGCGCCTCGGCGACGGCCGCCGCCACCCGTTCAAGATCACGATCCGCATCGCCGCCGCGCACCGCGCCGCCACGCGCCGGATCACCGTCGATACTCACCTGCACGAGTACGTCCAGCGCCCGCTCCCGATGCCGCTGCGCCGCACCGGCGAGCGTCTCGGCCAGCCGGACGCCGTCGACGGAGTGCACCGCGTCCGCGTACGTCACCACGGACCGGCACTTGTTGCGCTGGAGCTGCCCGACGAAGTGCCACCGCACCGGCGCCGACACCGCGGCTGCCTTGGGTGCCGCCTCCTGGTCGCGATTTTCCCCCACGTCGACGACGCCGAGCCCAGCCAGCAACTCGACGTCGCTGGCCGGGTATGTCTTGGTCACGACAATCAGGGTGATCTCGTCCGGGTCCCGCCCAGCGGCGGCACACGCCCGCTCGATACGCGCGTTTACCGCCGCGAGCCCCGCACTGATCTCCTCCGCGCGCGTCACGCGACCCTCCCCCTCCCGTGATCATTGCGTCATTCAAGTCGCCCTTACGACTTGAATGACGCAATGATCTTGTCAGGAGCCGTTCTTGAGGAAGTCCGGGACGTCCACGTCGTCGAAGAGGACGCGGCGAGCCGGCTGCGGCGGGGTCGGGGTCGGAGACACCGGCGGCGCGCTGGTCGGCAGTGGCGTCTCGACCCGCGGCGTCGCCTTGCGTGGCGGCTCTGCCGGCTTGTACGAGGGCGTGCCACCGTCGAACCCGGCAGCAATCACGGTGACCCGCACCTCGTCGCCGAGCGCGTCGTCGATGACCGCACCGAAGATGATGTTGGCATCGGGGTGAGCCGCGTCGGTGACCAGTTGCGCCGCGTCGTTGATCTCGAACAGGCCCAGGTCGGAGCCGCCCGCGATGGAGAGCAGTACGCCGCGCGCACCGTCCATGCTCTGCTCCAGCAGCGGGCTGGAGATCGCCGCCTCGGCCGCCTCGACGGCCCGGCTGTCGCCGCGCGCGCTGCCGATACCCATGAGCGCGCTGCCGGCCCCGCTCATGACGCTCTTGACGTCGGCGAAGTCCAGGTTGATCAGGCCGGGCGTGGTGATCAGGTCGGTGATGCCCTGGACACCGGAGAGCAGTACCTGGTCGGCCTGCCGGAACGCGTCCATCATGGAGATGCCGCGGTCACCGAGGGCGAGCAGCCGGTCGTTCGGGATCACGATGAGCGTGTCGCACTGGTTGCGCAGCTCCTCTATGCCGGCCTCGGCCTGCACCTGCCGGCGCTTGCCCTCGAACGAGAACGGCCGCGTGACCACACCGATCGTCAGCGCGCCGAGCTTGCGCGCGATGTTGGCGACCACGGGCGCGCCGCCGGTGCCGGTGCCGCCGCCCTCACCACAGGTCACGAAGACCATGTCGGCGCCCTTGAGCACCTCTTCGATCTCGTCGCGGTGGTCTTCGGCGGCGTTCTTGCCGACGTCCGGGTTGGCGCCGGCGCCGAGGCCCCGGGTCAGCTCCCGACCGACGTCGAGCTTGACGTCGGCATCGCTCATGAGGAGCGCCTGGGCGTCGGTGTTGATCGCGATGAACTCGACGCCCTTGAGCCCAACCTCGATCATGCGGTTGACGGCGTTGACACCTCCGCCACCGATGCCGACGACCTTGATGACCGCGAGGTAGTTGTGCGGTGGAGTCATCAGGCTGCCTTCCCTCCCGAGGTTGGTCCGTGCGTTTGAGCGAAGGCGTAACCCTCACCCTCTACTAGAGGCTTAGAGTTATGTCAACTACTGATCCTCTCCGGCAACGTAAGCGGAGGTTCCGCGTGATCCAAGGACCGGACACGGCGTGTCGCCCGTCTGCGATTTCAGACCTCCCGACGGAATGGCCAGCTCCGGCGTCTCGGCGAGCGCCAGCAACGCCCTCAACTCGCACGCCACGACCCGGTCCTCCGCCGCGTATCGGGCCCGAAATGCCCCACCCGCACAGATTCGCTCGGCGGCCAGGCGAGCGGCGAGGCGCAGCACCCAACGACGTACCGTCTCCGCGCCCGACTCGCACACCGCGGCGTCCCGCCACACCGTGACGAACACCGACCGGATCACCCGCGCGGCCTCGGCACCGTTGGCGAGCTGCCGCCGGACGATCAGCTCGACCTCGCCGAGCAGCGCGTCGTACAGCGCGGCGAACGCGACCGGATCGCCAGCGGCGGTCAACGAGACGAGCCCGCACAGCACGTCTTCGGTGGTCGGCGGGCGCCGGCGCGGCTGCACGCCGATCAGCTTACAACGAAGACCGTCGATACATGGTCACCTGATCGTCACCACGTCCGGCGCGCTGACGTCGATCGTGTCTCCCTCGCGAGCCAGCAGCGCGGTCGCCACCCGGGACTTGGCGTCGCTCTCCGTCGCGTCGCCCCAGACCACCGCGCGCCCCTTGCGCAACTCCAGCCGTATCCGTGCCGGCCCCTCCACGACCAGGGCCGACAGCTCGGCACGCAGCTCGGTGCTCAGCGCGGCCAGTACCCGCAGCGCCGACCGGGTCGCCTGATCGTCCGGTCCCGGCGCCGGCACCTTGACCAGCGGCAGCTTCGACGGCCGCGACCGTACCGTGTGGAACGCCACACCGTCCGCGTCGACGAGCACGAACTCCTTGCCCTGCGGCACCGCCGCCACCGGTACCCGCTCGACCACCGCGACGACCACCGTGCCCGGCCAGTCCCGCGACACGACGACCTCGCCGACGGGAGCCAGCGCGGCCACCCTGCCCCGGATCGCGCCGAGGTCGACGCTCGCCAGCGCCTCGCCCCGCGGCACCGCGGCGGTCACCCGCACCTGATCCTCCGACAGGATCTCGGTACCCGTGATCCGCACGTCACGGACGCCGAACACGCTCGTGCCGTACACGATCCAGGCGGTCAGGCCGGCAAGCGCCAGCACGCCACCGACCGTGGCCCACGGCAGCGCGGCGCGCAGGCGCCGCCGCCGGGCCCGCGCCATGAACCGGCGCACCGACGGCGGCACCGCATCGCTGCGCGCGCGGACCAGCCGCCACTGCCGCGCCCGCCCCAGCCCGCGCCCGCCCGGCGCGGTCACCGCGCCCCCACCTCCCCGTGATCAGGGCGTCCCTCAAGTCGCCCTAGCGACTTGAGGGCAGCCCTGATCTTGAGGTTGCGGGTCATCGGCCTGCCAGCGCCGCGAGTAGTTCGTCGCCCATGAGCGAGATCGGCGGGGCGCCCATCGTGACGACCACGTCGCCCGGCCGCGCCCGGCGCACGACCTCCGCGGGCACGTCTTCCCACGACGGCACGAAGACCTTGCTCTCCGCCGGCAGGTCGATCGCCGCGGTCAGCGCGGCGCCGCCCTCACCCGGATGCCGTACCTCGCCGGGCCCGAAGACCTCCAGCATCACCACCTCGTCGGCGATCGCCAGGGCGCGTGCCAGGTCGGCCTCGAGGTCGCGGGTGCGATACACCCGGTACGGCTGGAAAACCACGATAAGGCGGCCACCAGCGGCCACCTCGCGCAGCGTCTCCAGCGCGGCCGTCATCGAGGTCGGGTGATAGGCGTACTCGTCATAGACGGCCACGGCACCGGCGACGCCCTTGCGTTCGAACCGCCGGCGTACTCCCGGGAACGACCCGAGCGCCTGCGTCGCGGCTTCCAGCGGCAGGTCGAGGCGGAGCGCCGTGAGCACCGCCGCGGCACTGTTGAGACCGAGGTGCCGCCCGGGTACCGGCAGCGTGATCTCGCCGAGCGACTCACCGTCCAATGTGGCCTGATAGCGCACGCCGTGTACCGACGACCGGACCTCGGTGAGCCGCAAGTCAGCGTCTTCCGCCTCGCCGTACGTGTAAACCGTGCGCCCCTCGGCCCGCAGCACCTCGGCCATCGCGCGGGTGCCGGGATTGTCGGCGCACGTCACCACGAAACCACCCGGCTCCACAAGCCGCGAGAACTCGGCGAACGCCGCCGACAGCCCGGCCAGGTCGCCGTACGTGTTGAGGTGGTCGGCGTCGATGTTGGTGACGATCGCGACGAACGGCTTGTAGAGCAGGAACGAGCGGTCACTCTCGTCCGCCTCGACGACGAAGTACTCGCCGGTGCCGTGGTGCCCGTTCGAACCGGCCTCGGAGATCTCGCCACCGATCACAAAGGACGGATCCTGGCCGGCCCGTTGCAGGATCAGCGTCGCCATCGACGTCGTGGTGGTCTTGCCGTGCGTGCCCGCGATCGCGATCGCCCGCCGGCCGGCCATCGCCGCGGCGAGCGCCTCCGAACGGTGCAGCACCCGCAAGCCGCGCTGGCGCGCCTCGACGAGCTCGACGTGGTCCTGCGGGATCGCGGTGGAGTACACGACCGTGTCGACACCGTCCAGATTGGACGGTGAGTGGCTCATGTGGACGGTGCCGCCGAGCGCGCGCAGCCCCACCAGAGCCGGCCACTCGCGCAGCTCGCTGCCGGACACCGGGATGCCGCGAGTCAGCAGCAGCCGGGCAAGGCCACTCATGCCCACCCCACCGATACCAATGAGATGCACAGTGCCAAGATCCTCAGCGGCGGTGACATCACTCATTGCGCAGCCACCGCCTCGTATACGTAGTCCAGGAGCGCTTCGTCGCCGTCGCGGCGGCCGTAGGCTGCCGCTGCGGCGCTCATCGCCGCCAGCCGCTGCGGGTCGCGTGCCAGCGGGATCACCATCCTCTCGATCCAATCCGGACTCAGTTCCGAGTCGTCGACGAGCAGGCCACCGCCAGCTTCAACGACCGGGAGCGCGTTGCGCTTCTGTTCCTGGTTGCTGTGTGGGTACGGGACGTACACCGCGGGCAGGCCGATGGCGGCCACCTCCGCGCAGGTCATCGCGCCGCCGCGGCACAGCATCAGGTCGGCGGCCGCGTATCCCAGCTCCATCTCGGACAGGTACGGCAGCGTCACGTACGGGACCGGCAGGTCGGCGGGCACCGGTACTGGCTCGTTGCGCGCGCCGATCACGTGCAGCACCTGTATCCCGGCGGCGGCGATCTCCTTCGCGGCACCGGAGACCGCCAGGTTGAGCGAACGCGCGCCCTGCGAACCGCCCGACACGAACAGCACCGGCAGGTCGGGGCGCAGCCCGAAGTGCTCCAGCGCCTGCTCGCGCAACCCATCGCGGTCGAGGTGCGAGATCGAGGTGCGCAGCGGTACGCCCACCACCCTCGCGTTGCGCAACGCCTCCGCCTGGGCCGGCTGATGCGGAAAGCCCGCCGCGACGAACTTCGTGAACTTCATGCCCATCCGGTTGGCGACACCCGGCGGCACGTTGACCTCGTGGACGACGATCGGCAGCTCGCGACGCCACGCGGCCAGGTACGCGGGCACCGACACGTACCCGCCGAACCCGACCACGACGTCGGCCTGGACCTCGTCGACGACCTTGCCCGCCGCGCGCGCCGACCGCCACATGCGGTCGGGGGTGCGGAGCAGGTTCATGTTCACGGAACGGGGGAGCTGGTAGGCCGGGATCTGCCGCAGGTCGTACCCCGCTGGCGGGATCAGCTCGTTTTCCAGCCCTTTCGGCGTGCCGACGCAGGTGATGCGGACGTCCGGGTCGTGGCGGCGAAGGCAGTCCGCGAAGGCGAGCAACGGGTAGATGTGCCCTCCGGTGCCTCCTCCCGCCAGCAGGACCGACCGCAGCACACTCATCACCGTCTCCTCTCGCTCGCCACACCCTGCTCCGATGCCGCCGCTTTCGTGGCTTTTGCGGGCTTCGCGGCCTTCCGAGGCGCGGGGCTCGGCGGCAGCGGCGGCAACGGGGCCCAGAGTAGCCGGACCCATCGGGCGGGCGGTCGGGCGTTCAGGGCGCGGGCCGCGTCGGGCTCCGCGCGGGCGAACGAGGCGAGCATGCCGACGGCGGCGAGCGTGACCACGAGGGCGCTCCCGCCGTCCGAGATGAACGGCAACGGCAGGCCGGTGATGGGCAGCAGCCCCACCACCCCGCCGACGTTGATGACTGCCTGACTGATCAGCCAGGTCGTGACGGCGGCCGCGGCCAGCCGGCGGAACGGGTCGTCCACGCGCCGCGCGATCCGCAGCCCCGTGTACGCGAGTACGGCGAACAGCGCCAGCACGACGACGCAGCCCACCACGCCCAGCTCCTCCGCCACCACGGCGAAGATGAAGTCGTTGTGTTCGGCCGGCAGGTACCCCCACTTGAGGGTGCTCTTGCCGAGGCCCACGCCGAACCAGCCGCCGTGGTCGATCGCGTACCGGGCCTGGAGCGCCTGGTAACAGGTGAACTGCTCGCAGTTCTCGGGCGGATTGAAGAACGACGTCAACCGGGCCAGCCGATAGTTCTCCTCGCCCTCCTCACCCGAACCGCCACCGACCGACGCCGCGGCCACCAGCAGACCGATGCCCGCAAGGCCCAACGCCGACAGCGTGCCGAAGACCCGCAGCCGCACCCCGGCCGCCCACAGCATGCCCACCACCACGGCGAGCAGGCAGAGCATGGTGCCGAGGTCGTTGTATCCGACCAGTACGAACAGCAGGGCCACGACCGGGAAGAGCGGGGTAGCCAGCTCACGCCACCAGCCGAGCGACTCACCCTTGCGGACCAGCAGGTCGGCGCCCCACAGTACGAGGCCGAACTTGGCCAGTTCGGACGGCTGCACCTGGATCGGCCCGAGGTAAAGCCAGAGCAGGTCGGCCTTGAGCGGGCCCAGTTGCGGGTCCCCTTTGAGGTTGGCCAGCCGGGCGTACACCATGAGCAGGTCGAGAATGACGAGCAGCAGCAGCGCGGCGCCCAGCGCTGGCTTGCCGAGCGCCCGGAAGGTACGGGCCGGGAGGCGCTGGCACACCCAGAAGGCGACCAGCCCGATCATGGCGAAGAGCACCTGCTTGGTAATCATCGTGAAGGCGTTGCCGTTGCTGACGTACGCCTTGACGCTGGTCGCGGAGAAGACCATGGTGAGCCCGATCACCAGCAGCAGCGCCGAGCTGGAGATCAGCAGGTAGTAAGAGGCCAGGGGTCGCTGCAGCAGCCCGCGCAGAGCGGCCAGCGGCCCGCCGATCTTCTCGTCCTCCCCCACGGCCCCATCATGGGCGCTGACACGCCCAGACCCACGCACGTCCCCGGGCGTGTCGCCCGACCGCCACAGTGATCAGGGCGTCCCTCACGTCGCCCTAACGACTTGAGGGACGCCCTGATCACGAAGTGGGGGTTAGCCGACTGCCGTGAGGAATTCGCTGTAGAAGAGGCCTAGGCCGATCGCCACGCCGATACCGGCGATGATCCAGAAGCGGACCACGATGTTGACTTCGCTCCAGCCCGCCAACTCGAAGTGGTGCTGGAGCGGTGACATCCGGAAGACCCGTTTGCCCGTGGTCTTGAACGAGATGATCTGGATGACGACCGACATCGTGATGATGACGAAGAGCCCGCCGATGATGAGCAGCAGCAGCATCGTGCGGGACGCCATCGCCAAGCCGCCGATCAGCCCGCCGAGCCCCAGGGCTCCCGTATCGCCCATGAAGATCCGAGCGGGCGAGGTGTTCCACCACAGGAAGCCCACGCAGGCACCGGCGGCCGCCCCCGCTATCAGCGCGATCTCCAGTGGATCCCGCACCGCGTAGCAGTATGCGCCGCCGCCGCTGTAGTTGATGTCGCCGCACCAGTGGCGGTACTGCCAGAAGGCGATCAGCCCGTACGCGGCGAGCACCATCACGGATGCCCCGGTGGCGAGGCCGTCGAGGCCGTCGGTGAGGTTGACGCCGTTGCTGGCGGCCATCACCACGAAGATGAAGACCATGACGGAGACGACCTTGCCGACGTTCAGCCACGATATGTCGCGGATGAACGAGATCGTGGTGCTGCCGACCGTCTCGCCGTTGGTACTCGGGAAGTAGAGCGCCACCACACCGAACACGACGCCGACGAGCCCCTGCCCGACGAGCTTGTACCGCCCGCTGAGGCCACCGCTGTTGCGCCGCCGCACCTTCAGGTAGTCGTCGAGGAAGCCCACCGCGCCGCAGAAGACGAACAGTCCCAGCAGTACCAGCGCGGTGATCGTCGGGCCGACTTGGGCGATCTGCTTCTCGGGGAGCGTGGTGAGGGCGACGTGGCCGGCGACGTACGCGATGACCGTCGCCAGGATGAACACGACGCCGCCCATCGTGGGCGTGCCCTTCTTGCCCTGGTGGGTAGCTGGGCCGACGGACCGGATGGGCTGGCCGGCCTTGAGCGCCGTGAAGACCTTGATGCCGATGGGCGTGCCGAACAGCGACACCAGGAACGCGACCGCCGCCGCGACGATGACCGCCCTCACGAAGAGGCCCCAGAAGACGCCGGACGCAAAGCGTCGACCACGTCCCAGGTGCGGTACCGCGAGCCCTTCACCAGTACGACGTCACCGGAGCGCAGGTCCTGCCGCAACACCGCGACGGCCTCGCTCTGATCGGTTGCGAGCACCGATTCTCCTCCCCACGTACCGACCGCCGCCGCGCCGTCCAAAATGGACGCGGCATTCTCGCTGACCGCGATCAGGCGGTCGACGCCCAGTTCCGCGGCCAGCCGGCCGACCTCCTCGTGGCCCTCCCGCTCGAACTCTCCCAGCTCGGCCATGTACCCGAGCACCGCGATGGTGCGCCGCCCGGCGGCGATCGACACCAGCGCGCGCAGGGCGGCCGACGTGGAGGACGGGTTGGCGTTGTACGAGTCGTCGATGACCGTGACACCGTCGGCACGGTCGAAGACGTCCATACGCCGGACGGACACGAGCCGGAGCTCGGACAGCGCGGCCGCCAGGTCTTGCGGGTCGAGGCCGTAGTTGAGCGCCACCGCGGCGGCGAGCAGCGAGTTGCCTACCTGGTGCCGCCCGGCGATCGCGAGCCGCACCGGCACGCTGCCCGCGGGCGTGACCAGCGTGTACGACGCGCGACCGGCCTCCATGACCACGTCGACGGCGCGCACCGAGGCGTCTTCGGACTCGCCGGCCAGTACCACGCGGGCGGAGGTCCGCGACGCCATCGCCCGTACCCGCGGGTCGTCGGCGTTGAGCACCGCGAGACCGTCTGGCGGCAGCGCCTCGACGAGCTCGCCCTTGGCCTGCGCGATCGCGTCGGCCGAACCGAACCCGCCGATGTGCGCCGTGCCCACGTTGATCACCACGCCGGCGTGCGGGCGGGCGATCTCGGCCAGGTACCGGATCTCGCCGTGCCCGCGGGTGCCCATCTCCAGTACCAGGAAGCGGGTCTTCTCGTCGGCCAGCAGCACCGTGTACGGGTGGCCGAGCTCGTTGTTGAACGAGCCGGGCGGAGCCACCGTCGGGCCCAGCCGGGCGAGCAGCTGCGCGATCAGGTCTTTCGTCGTGGTCTTGCCGGAAGAGCCGGTCAGTCCCACGATGGTCAGCTCGGGCAGCCGCTCGATGACCGCCCGCGCCAGTGCGCCCATCGCGTCGAGCTGGTCGTCGACGAGCACGTGCGGCACCGGTACCGGACGGCTGGCCAGTACCGCGACGGCGCCGGACTCCACGGCGGTGGCCGCGTAGTCGTGCCCGTCCACCTTCTCGCCTGGAAAGGCCACGAACAGGCCCCCTGGCGTCACCTTGCGCGAGTCGAACTCGACGCCGCCGGTGACGCGTACCCCCGGATCAGCACCGACGAGCTGGCCGCCGACCGCGGCGGCGACCTCCGCGAGCGTCATAGGGATCATGCGTTGGCCTCCGCCAGCGCAGCGGCCAACTCCACACGGTCGTCGAACGGCAGCACCTCGCCGCCCACCTCCTGGCCTCTCTCGTGTCCCTTGCCCAACACCGCGACCACGTCGCCCGGCGACGCGAGCCGCACTGCCTCGTCGATGGCGGCCCGGCGGCCGGCCACCTCGATGACCTTCGCCGCCGTACGGGCGGCGCCGGCCAGCACCTCGCGGCGAATGGTCGCCGGGTCTTCGGTGCGTGGATTGTCGTCGGTGACCACCACGAGGTCGGCGCCTCGCCCCGCGGCGGCGCCCATGAGGGGCCGCTTGCCGCGGTCGCGGTCGCCGCCCGCGCCGATCACGCAGACCAGATGCCCGCCGCGCGACGTGGCTAGCTCGCGGAGCGCGACCAGCGCCGCCACGATCGCGTCGGGCTTGTGCGCGTAGTCGACCACACCCAGGACCGGTCCGGGCGCGTCGACCCGTTCCAGCCGCCCGGGTACGCCAGGGCAGGCGGCCACGCCCTGCGCCGCGGTGCCCGGGTCGACGCCCACCCCGGTGAGCATCGCGATCGCGAGAAGCGCGTTGGCGACGTTGTGCAGGCCGGGCAGCGCCACGCCGGCCTCGACGCGCGTGTCCGGGCCGACGGCGGTGAAAACCTGCCTGAAGGCGGAGGTCTCCACGTCGGCGGCACGCCAGGTCGCGCGGGGGTTTCCGACGGCCGAGTACGTCACCGTGGTGGGCTTCATCAGCGGTTCCAGAGCGGGGACGTCCAGGTTGAGTACCTCGACCCGGCACCGCCCGTCGAAGAGCTTGGCCTTGGCGGCGAAGTAGTCGTCGATGCTGGTGTGGAAGTCCAGGTGGTCCAGGCCGAAGTTGGTGTATCCGCCGACCGCGAACCGCACGCCGCCGACCCGGCCCATCGCCAGCGCGTGGCTGGAGACCTCCATGACGACGGCGGTCACGCCGTGCTCGCGGGCGACGGCCAGCAGCGCGTGCAGGTCGGTGGCCTCGGGCGTGGTGCGCACACTGTCGATGACGAGGTCGCCGAGGCGGGTCTCGACGGTGCCGATCAGCCCGGTCACGTGGCCAGCGGCGCGCAGGCCGGACTCCACGAGGTACGCCGTCGAGGTCTTGCCGGCGGTGCCGGTGATACCGATGACCGCGAGGTGCGCGGTGGGGTCGCCGTAGACGGCGGCGGCGAGGGTGCCGAGCACCGCGCGCGGGTCGGGCACGACGAGCGCGGGCAGCCCCGCCGCCTGCGCCGCGCGCGCCCCCGCGCCATCGGTCAGCACGGCCACCGCGCCCGCGGCCGCGGCCGCCGGGATGAAGTCCCGCCCGTGCCGGCGGGCGCCGGGCAGCGCGGCGAACAGGTCGCCGGGTTGGACCGCGTCGCTGGCGTGCGTGACGCCGCCGACCAGCGGATCACGCGCGCTGCCGGCCGGCGACGCTGAGATCAGCGCCGCGAGCTCGGCGAGCGCGCGAGGCGTCGCGGTGCGGGGGCGAGGATTGCCGGGCACGGCGCTAGACCCTACCCGTTGTCCGCCGGGCCGGCGCACAGCCACTCCCGTCGGAGGCTCTCAGGGATACACGGTGAACTTGGGCGGCTTCGTGTTGGTGGAGGGCACCCGGTAGTGCGTCAGGGTGTACGCCATCATCTGCTTGAACGCCGGAGCGGCGACTTCGCCACCCTCTCCGGCCGGCACGTGTGCGAAAACGGCGATCACGTACCGGGGGTTCTCGGCCGGCGCCATCCCGACGAACGACGCCACCGCACCCGGCACGTACTGCCCGTTGACCACCCGCGAACCGGTGCCCGTCTTGCCCGACACCCGGTACCCGGGCACCGCCGCCTTGCGTCCGGTGGCATCCGGCACCGTGACCACGGCTTCCATCATCTGCCGCAGCACCCTGGCGTTCTCGGCGCTGAGCACCTGCCGGGTCTGCGGCGCGGCGGCCGGCGTGCTCTTGCCGTCCGGCGCGATGGTCTCCCGTACCAGGTGGGGCTGCACCCAGACGCCGTCGTTGGCGATGGCGGCGTACGCGGCGGCCATCTGCAGCGGCGTCACGTCGACGCTGTGCCCGATCGGCACGGAGCCGTACGCCGAGCCGCTCCAGTCCTTGGGCTCCAGCACCCGCCCGGTCGCCTCGCCCGGCACGCCTTCGCCGGTCGCCGAGCCGAGCCCAAACTTCTTCTGGTACTCGACAAGCTTCTCCGCGCCCAGTTTGTCCGCGATGTGGATAGTGCCGATATTGGAGGAGTAGGCGAAGATGCCCGGGATCGTCATCGCCGTCGGCTTGTAACCGGGCGGCGGGTGGGTGTCCGTGAACGCCTTCCCGCCCTTGGTGATTTTCGGCTCGACGACGATCGTCGACTCCGGCGTGATCACGCCCTCCTGGAGCGCCGCCCCGATCGTGATCGCCTTGTGCACCGAGCCCGGGTCGACCACGAAGGTGCTCGCGGCGTCGTCCCGGTCGGTGGACTTGCTCTTCCTCCAGTCCGCGGCGTCGTACACCGGGTGGCTGGCCTGGGCCAGCACCTCGCCGGTACGCACGTCGATCACCACGGCCGCCCCGGTGGTCGCCTTCACGCGCGTCATGTTCTGGGCGAGGATGGACTGCACCTGGTACTGGAGGTCACGGTCGATCGTCAGCTCCAGCGAGCCGCCCGGCTGCGCCTTGGTCTCCTTGCGGTACCCGCCGGGGATCTCCGCGGCCAGGTCGCCGTTGCCGATCTCGTAGACGCGCTTGCCGTTGACGCCCCGCAGCAGCTCGTCGTAGCGCGCCTCGATGCCCTCCAGGCCGTTCAGGCCGTCACCGGTGAAGCCGATGATGTTGGCGGCGAGGTCGTGCCCCGGCACGTCGCGGCGCTCGTCGCGCTTCACGATGATCTCGGGCAGCTTGAGCTTCTTCACCTCTTCGCCGGTGGCGATGCTGACGCCTCGGGCCAGGTACTCGAATCGCGACGCGCCACCGCCGGGCTGGGTGCGCTTGCGCAGCATCCAGACCAGGTCGGACTGCGAGATGCCGAGCAGCGGCGACAGCGCGGCGGCCGTCTTCGCCGGGTCCTTGACCCACTCCGGGTCCACCGCGACGTACCGAGCCTCGACGCTCTGCGCGAGCACCTTGCCGTTGCGGTCGTAGATGGCGCCGCGCGGCGCGGGCAGGTCGACGCGGGCCAGCCGGTCGTCGAGCCCCTTGGCCGAGAACGTCGGCGAGTCCGTGAACTGCAACGCCACCAGGCGGATGCCCACCGTGGCGAAGAGCGTGAGCGCGAGCACGGTACCCACGCGGAGCCGGCGCTTGGAGTCCGCGAGCCTCGGCGGGCCCGGTGGGCGGCGCGGCTTGGCGCTCTTGACCGGCTTCGCGGCGGTCTTGGCGGCGGGCCTGGCGGTCACGGTTGGCCGAGCGGTTGCGGCGGACCTGGCGGTTGCGGCGGGTCCCGCGGCCTTGGTGGCACGGGTGCCCGCGGCTTTGCTGGCGCCCGCGGTGCGCGTGCTCGCGGTGCGTCCGGCGTCGAGGCTCGTCACCCGGTCGCGGGTGCCGGCCGTTCCCCCGCCGCGCGCGGGCGCGTCGTCCCGCGCGGTCCTGGACGCGCTCGCGGCCTTCGCGGCGCGACCGCGCGGCGCTTCGGCCTCGTCCGCGCGGGACGGAGCCTTCGCGGCGCGACCTCGCGGTGCCGCCCGCTCATCGTCGGGCGCGGCCTTGTCGCGGCCGGCACCCTGCGCGGCCCGCTTTCGAGGCGTTGGTACGCCGGCAGCGTCGTCGCGCTCCTCTGGCTCCGCCCCCCGGCGCTGCTGCCGGCCGCCCCCCTCGACGACCTGCAGCGCCGGACGGAACGGGTCGGACGTGCGGCTGCTGCGCGGCGTACGGTCACGCACCGTGCGCCCGCGCGGCGTGTACGCCCGCGCCTCGGAGATGCCGGAGAACCCGTCACCGTCCCCATGGCCGGAGCCGCGCCGGGGCTCCGTGGAACCCCGGCGCGGCTCGTCAGGCCGCTGTGCCATCGGCTACCGCCCCGCACCCTGGCTGGTGATGGCGGGCTGGCCGTTCGCCGGCTGAGGTACGCCGGTGACCCGCCCGTCCGGCAGCCGGATCTGTGCCGGCGTACCCGGCACCAGGCCGAGCTTCTTCGCCGCCGCGATCAGCGTGCCCGGGTCTTCCGCCGTGGCGATCTCCTGCTTCAGCTGCTGCTCCTGGATGTCGAGCGCGCTCTGCGACTCCTGGAGCTTCCCCAGCCGGAACGCGTTTTCGTTGATCTTGGTGTTGACCAGCAGGATGCCGAGCACCCCACCGACGACCACCACCAGGATCAGCGCGATGAACGGCGTCCGCGGCACGGACACCGGCAGCGGTGGCGCGACGCGCAGCCACGACTGGGTCCGAGCCGGCCGGCTCTCGGTCGACTCCGGCTGGAGTGCGGTGTTGCCAATGGTCTGGTGCTGCGCCGCGGTCCGGCCCCCCGACCGCGGTGCTTTGCGCTTGTCGACGCTCATGTCGCCTCCCCCTTGTCTTGCTTGTCCCCTTGGCGCGACGCGTGTCCTCCGTCCCGTTTGGACTGTCGTTTCTCGTGCGGTTGGCTCTTGTGTTGTGGTTGCCGTAACGGCGGGATCCGGTGGCGCGACCGTTCGCGGGCGGTGCCTACCGACCTTTGGTTACCCACCGACTCGTCGATACGCTCGGCGGCCCGCAGCCGCACCGAGGCGGCGCGCGGGTTGGCAGCGACCTCGTCGTCGCTCGGCAGTTCGGCGCCGCGGGTGAGGAGCCGCAGCGTCGGACCACTGCCCGGCAGTTCGACCGGCAGGTCGACCGGGCCGGTACTGTGTGCCCGCTCAGCGAGCGCCCGCTTGGTGATCCGGTCCTCCAGCGAGTGGTAGGACATCACCACCACGCGGCCGCCGGGCGCGAGCGCGTCGAGAGCCGCCGGCAGCGCTGACTCCAGCACCGCCAGTTCCCCATTGACCTCGATGCGCAACGCCTGGAACGAGCGCTTCGCCGGGTGGCCGCCGGTGCGCCGCGCGGCCGCCGGAATGGCGTCCCGCACGAGCGCGGCCAGCAACGCCGACGAGGTGATGGGCGCCTTTGCCCGCTCCCGCGCGATCGCGTTGGCGATCCGCACGGCGAACTTCTCCTCGCCGTACACCCGCAGCACGCGGGCCAACTCCGGGACGCCGTACGTGTTGACGACCTCCTCGGCGGTGATCCCGCGGCTCTGGTCCATCCGCATGTCCAGCGGCGCGTCCTGCGCGTAGGCGAACCCGCGGTCGGGCGCGTCGAGTTGCAGAGACGAGACGCCAAGGTCGAACAGCACGCCGTCGACCCGCTCGTATCCGAGCCGCTCCAGCACGTCCGGCAGCTCGTCGTAAACCGCGTGGACAAGGTGCGTGCGGTTCGCGTACGGTTCCAGCCGCGCCCGGGCGTGCGCCAGGGCCTCCTGGTCCCGGTCCAGTCCGATGAGGACCGTCCGGGGGTGTGCGGCCAGAACAGCTTCCGCGTGCCCGCCGAGCCCGAGCGTCGCATCAATGTGGACGGTTTCGTCGTCGTTGCGGTCTAGGGCTGGGCTGAGCAGCCCGAGGCATCGGTCGAGCAACACGGGTACGTGAGTACCGCGAAGCTCCCCCATGTCGACCCCCAGACCAGCGTCGTCCCACATGCGCCCAGTGCCTGAAGCGCCGTACGCCGTACTGCCAGATCCCCATCCGCCCCTCCCGCCCCCGCGGGTGGATACCACCCCCGCGGGATGGGTGCGCCTGGCATCGGGGAAGAGATGCCAGGTGCGCGAGCGGCTGGAGATCTCGCAGTACGGCGAGCACCGCTACAGTCCTCCGGGCAGCACCCCCTCCTCGATGTCAGCGAAGTCGTCTTCGCTCTCCGCGAGGTAGGTTTCCCACGCTTGCTTGTCCCAGATCTCCACCCGGCTGCTCGCACCGATCACGACGAGTTCACGGCTGAGCCCGGCATACTCCCGCAGGTGGCCCGGTATCGTCACCCGGCCCTGCTTGTCGGGCACCTCGTCATGGGCGCTCGCGAAGAACACCCGGCTGTATGCCCGAGCCGCCTTGTGCGTCATCGGCTGCTCACGCAACTGGTCCGCGATGCGCTGGAACTCAGGCGTCGGAAAGACGTAGAGGCAGCGCTCCTGCCCTTTAGTGATCACGACACCTCCCGCCAGCTCGTCCCGGAACTTCGCCGGAAGGATCAACCGGCCCTTGTCGTCCAGGCGCGGGGTGTGTGTGCCGAGAAACATTCGGCCCACCCCCTTGCCTCTGCGCGGCTTTCGCGGAGCCGCTCATCCCCCGGGGCCGGCGTAGCCTCCCGGCCTCGCCATTGCGCCCCACTGTACTCCACTTCCCTCCACCCGCAACCGGAATGGGGGACAAACACCGCAGCCTCAAAACGCAAAACCGCACGTCAGAAGGGGTGGAGCGGAGTGGAGGGCTATGCAGGGCGTCGAGCGTCTGCTATCAGACACGGCACGAACCCGGTACGCCAACCCGGGCATACCACCAGCGATCAGACCCCTCACGCACCCGGAGTGGAGCAAAGTGGAGCCCGCCCAGCCCCACCTCTCCCCCACCGCACCGCCCGCCCGGGACACGTCCCCTCCCGGCCCACCCTGCGCGCTGCTCTCGGCTCGCGCCGATCAAGGGCAAACGCACGGCTCTCCTGTCTGATGTGTGGGTCAGGTGGGAGAGTTGCGGCCGGGTAGTGGGGTTTGGTAGCCGCCGAGGTGTAGGCGGGTGAGG
>NZ_BSDI01000088.1 GCF_027923225.1 Phytohabitans aurantiacus | reverse complement strand
CAACGACGACTGTTCACCGGACCACTACGCCGAGCACTCGTCGCACGGGACGGCGGATGCGCCTTCCCCGGCTGCGACCGACCACCACAATGGTGCGACGGCCACCACATTCGACACTGGACAGACGGCGGCGACACCGCCCTCAACAACGGCGTCCTGCTGTGCGGATACCATCACCGGCTCATCCACCGCGGAGAGTGGGAAGTGCGGATGGCCGACGACGGCCGGCCAGAGTTCATTCCACCACCCTATGTGGACAGTGAGCGTAGACCCCGGCGCAACATCTACCACCAGCGCAGATAGGCGGTTCGAGTTTGTGGCGGCAGGTGCTCGGGTGGGTCGTCCGTGACGGTGACGACCTGTACGTCCGTTGCTTGGTTCCGCCGCACGCCATACGGCGTCGAACCTGCCCGCGGCGGGCACGGTCGGCGCTACGCTGAATCTCGGCCGACGAACGCGAGGGGGCCGTCATGGATGCTGTCGTCGTCACCGTGAACATCGAGCCGGGCCATGAGGCGGAAGGTATCGAGTATCTGAACGCCAACGTCCTGCCGCGAATGAAGCAGATCCCCGGGCTGGTTTCCGGATACTGGCTGGAGCCACTCGGCGGGCAGGGCATCACCGTCCTCCTCTTTGAGAGCCGGCAGACTGCCCAGGCCGCTGCTGAGGCCCTGCCCAACGCTCCGCGCGCCACCTTCGCCACGTTGGACAGCGTCGAGGTGCGCGAGGTCGTCGCCCACATCTAGGGCCGGCAGACCGCGCCATATGATCATGGCATGCCGGTACATCCCGCTGTCGCCGCGAAGCTGGCGCCGCTCGCCGACCTGCCGTCCTGGCGCGACGCGATGGACGACCCGCTCCTCCGGGCGCGCCTGTCCGACTTCCGCGTCTGGCCGCCCGCCGCCACTCTGCCCACTGTGGACACTAAGGACGATGCCGCGCCCGGGCCGCACGGTCCGGTACCGGTGCGAATTTACCGGGGTGTACCGGAGCCGCGCCGGCCGGTGCTGGTGTGGGTGCACGGCGGTGGCTTCGTTCATGGCGACCTCGACATGGCCGAGGCCGACTGGACCGCGCGCGAGGTGGCCGCCCGCGCCGGCGCGGTGGTGGTCAGCGTCGACTACCGGCTCGCGGTCGGCGGCGTGCGGTACCCGGTGCCGCACGACGACGTGGTGGCCGCGATCCGCTGGGTGCGCGACAACGCAGAGCGGCTCGGCGCCGACCCGGCTCGCGTCACGGTGGCAGGCGCCAGCGCGGGCGGCAACCTCGCCACCGGGGCGGTGCTGCGCCTGCGCGACGACGACGGCTGGCTGCCTGCCCGGCTCGTACCGGTATATGCCACGCTGCACGCGCAGGTACCGACCCCGTCGCCGAGTCTGGCCGCGGCCCTCGCCGAGTTGCCGGGGGTGGTCCGGTCCACGCCCGCTGACCGCGCCCGCCTCGCCGCCGATTATGTGGGGCCCGATCGGGAGCCCGACGGGTACGCCATGCCCGCGCGGGCGGACCTGGCCGGCCTGTGCCCGACGCTGTTGATCAACGCGGAGTACGACCTGCTGCGCGCGTCCGGGGAGGCGTTCGGCACCGCCCTCGCCGAGTCCGGCGTCGCCGTCGAGGTGGTGACGATCGCCTCGATGCTGCACGGCTTCCTGAGCCTGCCCGCCTCCCTCTCCCCCGTTGACGAGACGCTGACGCTCCTGTCGGAGGCGGTCACCCGTGATCAGGGCGTCCCTGAAGTCGCCCTAGCAACTTGAGGGACGCCCTGATCACGGTTACCGTGCGCTAGGCTATGACGACTGTTATAGCCGGGAGGAGCGTCAGGTGACCGAGCAGGGGCAGGAGGCGCGGCAGCGCATGGTCGCCGGCGCGGCCGACATGATCCGCCGCCGTGGGCTCAACGCGACGAGCGTGCGCGAGCTGACCAAGCACTCAGCGGCGCCGCTGGGCTCGACGTACCACTACTTCCCGGGCGGCAAGCAGGAGCTGGCGGCTGAGGCCGTCCGGTACGCCGGCTCGCTCGTCTCTAAGGTCCTGCGCCGCGAGCTCGCCGCCGGTCCGGTCGAGGGGCTGCGCGCCTTCCTGGCGCTCTGGCGCCAGACGGTGCTCGGCACCGACTTCCAGGCCGGCTGCCCGGTCCTGGCAGTCGCGATCGAGGAGCCGCCCGCCGGCGACCGATCGGCGGTCGCCGCGGCGGCCGAGGTGTTCGCGGACTGGGAGGCGCTGATGGGCGCCGCGCTGGGCGAGCGCGGCGTCGCGGCGCCAGACGCCGCGCGCCTGGCCACCCTCGTGGTCGCCGCCGTCGAGGGCAGCGTGGCGCTGTGCCGCGCCAAGCGCGACATCGCGCCGCTCGACGCCGTGGCCACGCAACTGGAGGCGGTACTGAGCGCGGCGGTCGCCCGATGACGGCTCGAGCCACCGCGTGCGTGTTGTGTGAGTGCAACTGCGGCATCACGGTCACGCTGACCGAGCGGTCACTCAGCTCGATACGCGGCGACAAGGCGCACCCGGCCTCGCAGGGATACACGTGCGAGAAGGCGCTGCGGCTCGACCTGTACCAGAACGGGCCGCACCGGCTGACCAGCCCGCTCAAGCGGCTGCCCGACGGCACGTTCGCTGAAATCGGCTGGGACACCGCGATCGCCGAGATCGCCGATCGGCTGCGCGGGATCCAGGAGCGGCACGGCGGCGACAAGATCTTCTTCTACGGCGGTGGCGGGCAGGGCAACCACCTCGGCGCGGCCAACGCGCTCGCGTTCCGCAAGGCGCTCGGCGCGCGGTACCACTCCAACGCTCTCGCCCAGGAGAAGCTCGGCGAGATCTGGGTCGACGCGCAGCTCTACGGTGGACACACCAAGGGCGACTTCGAGCACGCCGAGGTCGTGCTGTTTCTGGGCAAGAACCCGTGGCAGTCGCACAGCTTCCCGCGCGCCCGGCCGGTGCTGCGGGAGATCAGCGCCGATCCACATCGGACGATGATTGTTGTTGACCCGCGAATCAGCGACACCGCCAAGCTCGCCGACGTCCACCTGCGCGTCAAGCCGGGCCGCGATGCCTGGCTGATGGCGGCGCTGGTCGCCACGCTCGTGCAGGAGGATCTCGTCGACGCCGCGTTCCTCGCCGCGCGCACGCACGGGTACGAGCAGGTGCGCGCCGCCTTCGCCGACATCGACATCGCCGCGTGCGCGCAGACGTGCGGCGTCGACGAAGACCTGATCCGTGGCACAGCCCGGCGCATCGCTGCCGCCGAAAGCGTTGCCACCTATGAGGATCTGGGCATCCAACATGGACCGCACAGCACGCTGGTGTCCTATCTGAACAAACTCGTCTGGATCCTCACCGGCAACTTCGGTCGGCTCGGCACCATGTACCTGCACTCGTCGCTGTCGCCGCTGGTCAACGAACGGCCGCCGGGCACGCCGCGCCAGCGCCGCCACCGGCTTGCCGGGGTCGCCGCGCTCGGGCCGACCCTCGCGAAGGGGATCGCCGCCGGGCTGGGGCTCGCGACGCGGGTAGCGGCCCGCGCCACCGAGGCCGGCGCCCGCGGTGTCCTCAGTGGACTCGCGCCGCTCGCCGCCCGCACGATCCGTTCCAGCGGGTACGCCGGAAGCAGCGCCCGCCACACTCCGGTCACCGGTGCGCGGATCATCGGCGGGCTGGTGCCGTGCAACTCGATCGCCGACGAGATCCTCACCGACCACCCGGACCGCTTCCGCGCGCTGTGGGTCGACAGCGCCAACCCGGCGCACTCGCTGGCCGACTCGACGCGCTTCCGCGAGGCCATGCGAGCCGTCGACCTGGCCGTGGTGGTCGACGTTGCGCTCACCGAGACCGCACGGCTCGCCGACTACGTGCTGCCCGCCGCCAGCCAGTACGAGAAGGTGGAGGCGACGTTCTTCAACTTCGAGTTTCCCGAGAACGTCTTCCACCTGCGCAAGCCGCTGCTGTCACCGCTGCCCGGCACGCTGCCCGAGCCGGAGATCTACGCGCGGCTGGTGCGGCGGCTCGGCGCCGTCGACGAAACCACCCTGCGCCGGCTGCGGGTCGCCGCGCGCGCCGGGCGGGACACGTACGCGGCCACGCTGCTCGCCACCGTGGCGGCCCGGCCGAAGCTCGGCGCGGTCGCGCCCTTCCTGCTGTACGAGACGCTCGGCGAGACCCTGCCGCCCGAGCTGCGCGGGGCGGCCGTGCTCTGGGGCGCCAGCCAGCTCTGTGCCATGTCCCACCCGACCGGGGTGGCCCGAGCCGGCTTCCGGGGCGAGGGTCTCGCCGCCGGAAACGCGCTGTTCGACGCGATGCTGGCCAGCGACACCGGTATCGTGTTCACCCGCGACACCTGGGACGAGGTCTGGCAGTACGTGCGGCGGCCGGATGGGCGGTTCACCATCGCGATTTCCGACCTGCTGCCCCAGATCGCCGAGCTCCACAATGTCCGGTCGGAGTGGACGACCGAGGAGTACCCGCTGGTGCTGTCGGCCGGCGAGCGGCGCGCCTTCACCGCCAACACCATCATCCGCGACCCCGGCTGGCGCCGCCGCGACCGGGACGGGCGGCTGCGCGTCAGCCCGCACGACGCGCGGCGGCTCGGCCTGTCGGACGGCGACACCGCGCGCCTGACCACCCGGGGCGGCGCCGCGATGGTCACCGTCGAGGTGAGCGACACCATGCAGGCCGGACACGTATCGCTGCCCAACGGCATGGGCACCGACTTCACAGCGCCCGACGGCACCACCACGGCGGCCGGCACCGCACCCAACTCGCTGACCACTGTGGACTGGAAGGACACGTTCGCCGGTACGCCATGGCACAAACACATCCCAGCCCGCCTCGAACGCGTCGGGTGACCGATCAGAGCGTGAGCAGCGCTTCCGCAATTCCAGAATTGCGGCGCCAATTCCCTTTTTTTGCATGCATCAAATGAAATTCGTTATGCCTGCGTGGCAATTACGTGGCGCATTCGTGACGTCATCCCCATAGTGTCTGGGTGCTTATATTACGAGCGGCCGGCAGCTCTCTCGTAAAAGCACGGAGGAAGACGATGAGCTCCGTACGAATAAGGAGAATCGGCCTACCGGGCAGAATTGCCGCAATAACACTCTGCGTTACGGCGACCGGCCTGGTTCACGTTAACAGTTCCAGCGCGCACGCCAGCCCGAAGATCACCGAAGAGGCGTGGGGAAGCACCGCGGAAGGCCAGGTCGACCGGTACACGCTGACGAACGGTAAGGGTATGCGCGTGCGGATCCTCACCTACGGCGGGATCCTGCAGACGATCGAGGTCCCGGACCGTAGAGGACGCCTCGCCAACGTCACTCTGGGGTTCGACAACCTCACCGACTATGTCGAGAGAAGCCCGTACTTCGGGTGTATCACCGGGCGATACGCCAACCGCATCGCGAACGGCCAGTTCACCCTGAACGGCGACCCCTACACACTGCCGATCAACAATCCACCGAACAGCCTTCACGGCGGCACGATCGGCTTCGACAAGCACATCTGGACGGCCGCTCCATTTACCCGTGGTAGCGAGGTCGGACTGGTCATGACGTTCACCAGTCCAGACGGTGACCAGGGCTATCCGGGCACCCTCAATACACAAGTGACCTACACATTGACGCGCGACAACGGCATCCGGATGGACTACAAGGCCACCACCGACAAGCCGACGGTCGTCAACCTCACCAACCACGCCTACTTCAACCTCGCCGGCGAAGGCACCGGCACCATCGATGACCACCTGCTCACCCTCAACGCCAGCCGGTACACGCCCGTCGACCCGACGCTCATCCCGACCGGTGCGATCGACCCGGTCGCCGGCACACCGATGGACTTCACCAAACCCACCGCCATCGGCGCCCGCAACCGGGTGAACTTCGAGCAGCTGGTCATCGGGCGCGGGTACGACCACAACTGGGTCCTGGACCGCCGCGACAACACGTTCCGGAAGCTGGAGTTCGCCGCCCGCGTGCTGGAGAAGGGATCCGGTCGGGTGTTGAGCATCTACACCACCGAACCGGGGATCCAGTTCTACGCCGGCAACTTCCTCGACGGCACCCTGATCGGCACCAGCGGGCGCATGTACCGCCAGGGCGACGGGTTCGCCCTGGAGACCCAGCACTACCCCGACTCCCCGAACCAGCCCCAGTTCCCCAGCACGGTCCTGAACCCCGGACAGACCTACCAGACCACGACGATCTACCAGTTCAGCACGGGAAGGTGACCATGAGAAGAATCCCTCCCCCCGTCGAGCAGGCGGTCGAAACCCTCAACCTGCCCACAGCCACCCGCCGCAGGCTCCTGGCCGGCACCGGCCTGGCCAGCGCGTCACTGGCCGCCACCGCACTGCTGTCCGCGTGCGGCGAAGACCAGGCAACCAGCGCCGACGCGTTCGGGAACTTCCCCAAGACTCCTAAGTGGAAGTTCGTCTTCGTCTGCCACGTCACGACGAATCCGTTCTTCACGCCCACCCAGTACGGCGCCGAAGACGCCTGCAAGCTGATCGGCGCCGAGTACCAGTGGACCGGCTCGGTCAACTCCGTGGTGGCGGAGATGGTCGACGCCACCAACACCGCCATCTCCTCAGGCGCCGACGGCATCGCCCTCGCCGTGGTGGACAAGGCGGCGTTCCGGGGCCCGGTCGACAAGGCGTTGGACGCCGGCATCCCCGTGGTGTCGTACAACGCCGACGGCGCCCGCGACGACGTCGGCTCCAACCGGCTGGCCTACATCGGGCAAGGGCTCTACGAGTCCGGATACGCGCTCGGGCAACGCGCGCTGACGCAGATCGACTCCGGCGAGGTCGCCGGGTTCATCGCCACCCCCGGGCAGCTGAACATCCAACCCCGCATCGACGGCGCGCAGCAGGCGTTCAAGGACTCCGGCAAACCCATCACGTTCACCCCGGTGGCCACGAACGCCGACGTGACACAGGGACTGTCCATCATCGACGCCTACGTGCAGGGCCACCAAAACGTCGCCGGGCTCCTCGCGGTCGACGCCGGCTCCACACAGTCCGTCGGTCAGGTGGTCGGCAAGTACAAGCTGCGCGACAAGGGTTTGAAGGTGGCTGGCGGGTTCGACCTGGTGCCCGAGACCCTCGCCGCCGTCAAGTCCGGCGACCTGGACTACACCATCGACCAGCAGCCGTACCTGCAGGGGTTCCTGCCGGTCTTCGCCCTCTACCTGTACAAGCTCTCCGGTGGGCTGATCTCGCCGACGCAGACCAACACCGGCCTGCTGTTCGTCACCAAGGACAACGTCGACCCGTACCAGAACAGCAAGACCCGGTACGAGGGCTCGGACACCGCACCGAAGCTCGTCGAGCGTTCCGGACCCATCGCGCACGAGTGAGCCGCGACGGCGCCGCCCCCGCTCATGCGCGGGCGGCGCCACCACCGAAGGGAGCCTTGATGAGCGATACCATCGCATCCCCCGCGGCCACCGGCGCCGACCAGCCGGAACCGCCACGCCCCGCGCGGCGCGTGCTGCGCACCGCGACCGACGCGTTCCTGCGCCGCCGCGAAGCCAGCGTGCTGCTCGTGGCCATCGGCCTGGTCGTGTACTTCCAAGCCTCCACGCCGATCTTCCTGACCACCGACAACCTCCGCAACATCGCCCAAGCCACCGCACCGACAGCGATCGTGGCCGTGGGCATCGTGCTGCTCCTGGTCTCCGGCGAGATCGACGTATCCGTCGGCATGGTCGCCGCCCTCGCGCCCTACCTGATGCACTACGCGATCGACCTCTACTCGATCCCCGCGATCCCCGCGATCCTGCTCGCGTTGGTGATAGCCGCCGGCATCGGCTTCGTCAACGGGTTCATCACCATCCGCCTGAAAGTGCCCTCGTTCGTCACCACGCTCGGCACCTTCTACCTGCTCTACGGCGTCCTACTCACCACCTCGCACGCCTACCCCGTGGCGATACCGGAACCGACCAAAGGCAACATCCAGACCTGGCTCGGCGCCGGCGACTGGGCAACCCTCGCCTGGTGCCTGCTTGTCGTGGCCATCTTCCACATCGTGCTCACCCAAACCCGATGGGGACTACACACGATCTCCGTCGGCGGCAACCCACTCGGCGCCACCGAGGCCGGCATCCGCGCCACCCGCGTCAAAACCGGCAACTTCATGATCGTCAGCGTCCTCGGAGCCTTCGCCGGCCTGCTCGAAGCGTTCCGCATCAACTCCATCGACCCCAACATCGGCGGCGGCACCCGCATCACGTTCACCGCCATCGCCGCCGCGGTCATCGGCGGCACCGCACTGGCCGGCGGCTCCGGCACCGTCATCGGCGCACTGCTCGGCATGCTCGTGCTCGCCGAACTGCAGAACGGGTTCAACCTGCTCGGCATCAGCGCCAACTCGTTCTTCCTCATCCAAGGCATCGCCATCCTCGCCTCGATGATCGCCAACCAGTACCTGTCCCGCCTACGCCGAGCCGGGAGAACCTGATGGAAGCCGCGCCCACCCAGGCCCTGCGCGTCGAAAACATCGCCAAACGCTTCGGGGCGCTCACCGCCCTGCGCGACGTCAACCTCCACCTCAACCAGGGGGAAGTCCTCGGCCTGATCGGCGACAACGGCGCCGGAAAATCCACCCTCATCAAAATCCTGTCCGGCTTCCACAAACCCGACGAGGGCCGCATCCTCGTCGAAGGCGAAGAGGTCGCACTGCGCAGCGTCGAACACGCCCGCCAGGTCGGCATCGACACCGTCTACCAGGACCTGGCACTGGTCAACGAACTGTCCGTCTACCACAACATGTTCCTCAACCGCGAAAAGATCCGCTGGCCGCTGCTCAACAACCGGCTCATGCGACGCCTCGCCAAACAACACCTAGACGACATGGGCGTCAACATCCAAGACGTCACCGTCGAGGTCGCCAAGCTCTCCGGCGGGCAACGCCAAGCGATCGCGGTCGCCCGCTCCGTCTACTCCGACGCCCGCATCCTGCTCCTCGACGAACCCCTCGCCGCCATGGGCGCCAAAGAAGGCACACTCATCCTCGACCTGATCAGCGACCTCAAAGCCCGGGGCACCGTCTCGATCATCATCATCGCCCACAACTACGCTCAGGTGCTCCAGGTCTGCGACCGCGTCAACGTCCTCCAACACGGCGAAATCACCTTCGACAAGCCGACATCACAGACCTCGCAGCAGGAGCTGACCGACCTCGTGGTCGCCGAGTACCGCGCCGGACGGGCCGCGCGCGCGGCGAACAATCGGAGATCCAACCCGTGAGTGCAAACGTATTCGTGGTAACCTAGCCGCGATGTCGAAAGCTTCTCGGTCGACCCCGGACGAAGCGTCGGGGACGGCGGTTCGTCCCCCCGCCGCGACGATGCGCGACATCGCGGCCACTGCCGGAGTCTCCCAGAGCACCGTCTCCCGCGTGCTCAGTGGTGTGCCGACCAAGGTGCGCATCGGTGCCGAGACCCGGGAGCGCGTGATCGAGGCGTCGCGCCGGCTCGGCTACCGGCCAAACCCGCTGGCCCGCGGCCTGCGCGGCGCCGCCACCAACCTGATCGGCGTGGTGGTCCGCGACTTCAGCGACCCCTTCTACGCCGGCGCCGTCGAGACCCTCGTCGGCCAGGCGATGTCGCACGGATACAACGTGGTGCTCGGTCACGTGCACGGCAAGCTCGACGCGGCGGCGTCGCTGACCTCGGTGCTGGAGACCCGGCACATCGACGCGATGATCCTGCTCGGCGACATGGGCAGCCACCCGCAACTCCTGGCTGACCTGCGGGATTCCCGCGCGCCGGTCGTCGCGCTGTGGCAGGGCACGAGCCCGCTCGAGTTTCCCACCGTCGACGCCGACGACCGTGCCGGCATCCGCACCGGGCTGGAGCACCTGATCTCGCTGGGCCACCGGCGGATCGCGTTCGTCAACGCCGAGCTGCCCAACGACTACCGGGTCCGCGAGACGGCATACGTCGACTTCATGCGCGAGCGGTTCGGCTCGGTGCCGCTCGGCTATCTCGAACGCACGGCCAACACGCTCGCCGGTGGTGACGCGGCGCTGCGCCGGCTGCTGGAGCTGCCCGAGCCGCCGACCGCGGTCGCCACCTCGACCGACCTCGTGGCGATCGGCGTTCTGCACGCCGCGCACAGCCTCGGTGCGACCGTGCCCGACCGGCTCTCCGTGGTCGGCTTCGACGACATCCTGATCGTCAGCCACACCGTGCCGGCCCTGACGACCCTGCGGATGCCGATCGCGGAGATCGTCAGCCACGCGGTAACCCAGGCGGTGACGCTGGCCCGCGATCCCGAGGCGACCCGCGAGCCGCACCTCGACGTCTTCGAGCCCGAGCTGATCCTCCGCGACTCGACCGCCCCACCCGCCTAACGGGGGATCCACACGCGCATGCCCTCGACGCGGCGGTTGCCCCACGCGTAGTACGGGATGGCGCCCGCCGTGAGGTCGCCGGCCCGGCCCTGCGCCGACACCGGAACGCGTACGCCCACCACGCCGGCGCCGATATCGGGGCGCGGCACCTCGACCGGCTGCCGGCCCGCGTCCCAGCGCAGCTCCTCCAGCTGGGTGCGGCGCGGCACGTCGGCCGACTCTACACAGTAGACAATCGGGCCGCGCTGGACCGCGACGCTGCCGCGCACCGCGTCGATGCGCGGGTCGGGCTCGGTGACCCGCACCGGCATGTCGAGGTCGAGCACGACCGCTTCCCCCGCCTGCCAGCGCCGGGACAGCTCCACGGCACCGGGGCCCGCGTGCCACGCACCATCCGGCCCGGTGACGGTGGCCGAACGGCACCAGTGCGGCACCCGCAGCGTCAGCCGCCACGGCTCGTCGGGCGTCTGACCGATGTGGACCGTCACGCGACCGTGCCACGGGTAATCGGTGCGCACCGACAGCGTGACGCCACCGGCCGAGATCTCCGACGTCGCGTACTGGTGGATCTGCACGCCGGCACCGTCGCTGGTCGCCTGGTACTGCTCCCAGGAGCTGAACAGGCGCATCAGGTTCGGCGGGCAGCAGGCGCACGGGTACCACGGGGCGCGCTCGCCATGGCCGGGCGGCTCGTACGTGCGCAGCGTCCGCCGCTGCAACGGGTTGACGTAGAGAAAACCGGTGCCGGTCAACGAGACCCCGGACAGCACGCCGTTGAACATGGCCCGCTCCATGGCGTCCGCGTACCCCACGTCGCCGGTCGCCTTCAGCAGCCGCCATGCGAGCATCACGCTCGCGATGGCCGCGCACGTCTCGGCGTACGCCCGGTCGGGTGGCAGCTCGAACGGATCGCCGAACGCCTCGTCCTTGTGCCGGCTGCCCATCCCACCCGTCAAGTAGGTGCGGGTGCGCATCAGGTCGTCCCAGCGGCGGCGCACCGCGCCGAGCAACTCGTCGTCGCCGAGCTCCACGGCCACGTCGACGGCGCCGCAGTCCAGGTAGAGCTGGCGCACCGCGTGGCCGGCCACCGTCGTCGCCTTGCGCACCGAATCGTGGTCCTGCCAGTACGCGGCACCGAACCGCCCCGGCCCGAGCAGCCCCCGACCGCGCAGGTCGAGCAGCCGGGCGGCCAGGTCGAGGTACCGCCGCTCCCCCGTGACCCGGGTCAGGTCGACGAGCGCCGTCTCGATGCCCGGATGCCCGTCGACGCCGTCGCGCCGGCCGGGGCCGAACTCGTCGAGGATCCGGTCGGCGGCCCGGGTGGCGATGCCCAATAGGCGGTCGTCGCCGAGGGCGCGGTGCCAGGCGACACCGGCCTGGATCAGGTGACCGACGCAGTAGAACTCGTGCCCCCATTCGAGGTCGCGGTGCGGCGTGCCGCCACCGACCACCTGCACGAAGCTGTTGATGTATCCGTCGCCGCGCTGGGCCGCCGCCACCACGCGGATCGCGTCGTCGGCCGCGGCGAGCAGGCCCGGATCGCGGGCCCGGCCGAGCTCCCAGCCGACCGCCTCCAGCCACTTGTACACATCGGAGTCCAGAAACTTCAGGCCGGTGCCGGCACTGTCGGCGTACGCCTGGTAGCGGCCATCGGCGCCGGCGGCCATGCGCAGGTTGTCCAGTACGCCGGAGCGGTGCAACTGGCCGAAGCCGTGCGGGATCGTGCGGTCCCGGTTGGTCCGCAGCCGCTCGCCCCAGAACCCGTCTCCGATCGTCACCTTCATTTCGTCGCTCCACTCATCAGACCGGACACGTAGTAGCGCTGCAGCAACAGGTAGACCAGGACGCACGGGACGACCGAGATGGTGACGCCGGCCTGGAGCATGCCCCAGTCGGTGCCGCCGAGGCTGGTTTCGGTGCGGGAGGCGGCCAGGACGAGTGGCAGCGTGAACTTCGAGCCCTTGCTCATCATCACCAGCGCGCCGAGGAACTCGTTCCACGACATGATGAACGCGAACAGCGCCACCGTGACGATCGACGGGACGCTGGACGGGACGAAGACCCGCACGAGCGCCTGCCACGACGACGCACCGTCCACAATGGCCGCCTCTTCGAGCTCGCGGGGCACGGCGCCGAAGCTGTTGCGCAGGATGTAGAGGCTGAACGGCAACTGGATCGCGGTGTGCAGGATGGCGAGACCGAACAGCGAGTTGGTCAGCCCGATGTCGGCGAACATCAGGAACATCGGGGTGAGCATCGCCTGGTACGGGACGATCAGCGCGAGCAGCAGCACCACGAAGATGACTTCCTTGCCCGGCACCGGAAAGCGCGCCAGCGAGTAGGCGGCGGGCACGGTGAGCAGCAGCGTGAAGGCTATGGTCAGCAACGCCGTGGCGAGGCTGTTCCACAGGTACACGGGAAGCCCCTCCTGATAGCTCCAGAGCCGCTCGTAGCTGTCGATGCTGATGCCGTGCGGCACGTATGTCGGCGGCGTCGCCGCCGCTTCCGCCGTGGGCTTGACCGAGGCGAACACCGACATCACCAGCGGCGCCAGCATGACCGCGATGATGGCGAGGCAGACCGCTCCGACCAGGTAGCCGGAGCGCCCGAAGCGCCGGGGCGTCACACCTCGCTCCTGCGGGTGAGCAGCAACTGGACCACGGTGAAGGCCAGGATCGTCAGCGCCAGCACCATCGACAGCGCGGCGCCGTA
This sequence comes from Phytohabitans aurantiacus, assembly GCF_027923225.1. Taxonomy (GTDB): domain Bacteria; phylum Actinomycetota; class Actinomycetes; order Mycobacteriales; family Micromonosporaceae; genus Phytohabitans; species Phytohabitans aurantiacus. Next base: position 10,732 of record NZ_BSDI01000088.1, on the reverse strand, counting down.
GCCGAGCTTCAGGTACGGGAAGGAGTTCAGGTACACGTAGAAGACGGAGGTGGCGGTCTCGTTCTGCGGCTGCCCGGCCGTCATGATGTAGAACTGGTCGAACGCCAGCAGCGACCCGATCACGCTGATCAGCGTCACCAGCAGCACCGTGCGGAGGGTCAGCGGCAGGATGACCCGGGTGACGCGCTGGCCGTAGCCGGCGCCGTCGACCATGCTCGCCTCGTTGACCTCGGTGGGCACCGCCTGGATCGCGCCGACGAACAGGATCATCCCGAAGCCGATGACCTTCCACACCACCGAGGCGCTGATCGCCAGGTTGGACATGTCGGCGTCGACACCGAGCCACAGCACCGGCTTGTCGACCAGTCCGAGGTCCATCAGCGCCCGGTTGACGAGGCCGAAGTCGGCGCTGAACAGCCAGTACCACAGCAGGCTCGACACGCCGAGGCCGATCACGACCGGTATGAACACCACCGTGCGGGTGACCTTGCGCAGCGGCGAGTTGTGCGCGGTCAGCAGCGCGAGCAGGTAGCCGCCCACGATCAGCACCGGCGTGATGAGCGCCGTGTACTTGAGTGTGAACAGGAACGACACCCAGAACTGGCGGTCGCCGAACACCCGCTCGTAGTTGTCGAACCCCACGAACACCGGCGGCGTGAGCAGAGACCAGTTGTGCAGCGACATCCAGGCCATCCGCCCCAGCGGGTAGACGGTGAACAGGAGCACGAACACGAGCGCCGGAGCCAGATAGGCCAGCCCGACCAGGCGACCTCGCGTGCTGCGGTACACGGGCAACCTCCCGCGGGCCCGGCGGCCGTGCCCACCCGGGTGGGAGGACCCGAGTAGGCACGGCCGGGCCCCCTCCTAGGATTGGCTGGCGATGTCCTTCATGGACTTCTTGGCGTCCGCGATGATCGTGTCGAGCGGTTCGTCCGTGTAGTACGCCCGTTGGAGCATCTTCAGCCACGGGCCCTGCGGTGAGTTGATCTGCTCGAAGAACGTGAGCGTGTACGGCGTGCGGCCCACCTCGAGCGCCTTCGCCACGTCCTGCACGAGCGGCTCGGCCTGGAAGTACTTGTTGTCGATCATGTCGGTGCGGGTGGTCAGGTTGAGCGCCTTGGCGTACACCTCGACCTGCACCTCGTCGGAGAGCAGGAACTTCATGAAGTTGACCGCGTCGGCGACCCGCTCGCTGCCGCGTGGCACGACGACGAGGTCGCCGCCGATGAACGACGCGGACGAGCCGGCCGTGGCGCCGGGCAGCAGGCCGATGCCGAACTTCATCGACGGGTTCTGCTCCCGGATCTGGTTGATCTGGAAGTTGCCCGTGCCCATCATGCCGATCTTGCCGGAGCCGAACTGGAGGTGGAACGTCTCGCCGTTCTCCGCCCGGTCGCCGTCGTGCACGTTGCCCGCCTTGACCATGTCGCGGGCGAACTGGAGCACCTGCTTGACGCCGTCGCCGGTCAGCGGCTCGTCGTCTTTGGTGGCCGCCTCGATCTCGGCACCCGAGGCCCACATCAGCGGGCCGACCGTGAAGATGTTGCAGCCGGCGCAGTTGCCGGGCAGGTAGTACCCCTTGAGATCGCCGCCGAGCGCGGTGATCTTGTCAGCGGCCGCGCGGAGCTCGGCCAGGCTGGTGGGCGGCTTGTTCGGGTCGAGACCGGCGCGCGTGAACAGGTCCTTGTTGTAGAACAGCGCCGACACGTCGGCGTAGAGCGGCACGCCGTACAGCCGCTCCTCGAACGTGGCGACCGTCATGTGCCCCTTGCTGGCCGTCTTCAGCTCCGGCCAGTCCTTGATGCGGCTGGTCAGGTCGACGAGCTGACCCGCCTTCTCGAACTGCGGCGCGTAGATGAGATCCATGCCCATCAGGTCGGGCACCTCACCGGACGCGATGCCTTGCGCGATCTTGCCGACCATCTCCGTGTGCGGAATGTACGTCAGGTTGACCTTGCAGTCGGGATTCTTGGTGTTCCACGCCTCGACGAGCATGTCCACCATCGGCTTGTTGCCCCCCGAGCGCTCCCACATCGTCAGGTCGCCGCTGGAAGCGCAACCGGTGGTCGCTGGCGCCGCATTCTGATCTTCGTTGGAATCGTCGGCCCCTCCGCCGCAGCCCGCGACGAGCAGGGTCGCCGCGGCTAACAGGACGGGCCACCTACGGGTCCTCATCCGTCGCTCCCTCGCTTCGAGTTCACCCGGCTTGATGGGACCATACTCGCCTGCGCATACGATTGCACTCATTCGTTTTCATACCGAGACCCACCCGTTCGGCGCAGGCCCCGCCGCACCCCGCGCGGCCCGCGCCCCCTGTCCGCGCGGACCGCCCCCCTGTCCGTCGATCAAGGGCGAACGCACGTGCTTCGATCTCTTTTCCGCGTGCGTTCGCCCTTGATCGATGCGAATGGCCTTGATCGGCGGGCTTCGCCGCCGTCCTTGAGCTACCGCGACGCTCGTCGCGCTACAGGCCGTTGCTCCCGCGGCCTCACCCTGCGCGTCCACACGACCCACACCGGACCTCAGGCCCCGCACCGGCCGGGTCGACTGTGAATCGCGGCGGGTGAGGCCGCGGGAGCAACGGCATGGCGCACGGCGGACGCCGCGGTAGCTCAAAGTCCGATCCCGAGCCTGGCCCCTCCGGCGGGCTCCCGATCTGACCGAATCGCCGCGGCCTGCCGCCGCGTGTCGATCACGCCGCCGCTGGCGGACCGATCAGCGTGCTCGAGCCGCGCGCCATCTACATGCCGTGGCGGCTGGCGCCCAGGACGGCGTCGGCGACCTGGCGCTCGGCGGTGGCGGAGAATGCCGCGAGGCTCGCGGCGATGTCGGCTTCCACGAGTTCGGTGTTGATGGCGATCGCGGCCGTCGAGCCCGCGCCCGCCGCGGTGATGAGCTGGGCGCGCGGGTCGACGGCGTTGCCCGCCGCCCACACGCCGGCCACGCTGGTACGCCCGGCCGGGTCGACGGCGGGCCAACCGTCGCCGTCCACCGCGCATCTCAGGCCGGTGAGCAGGCCGCTGTTCGGCACGAAGCGGGGGCCCACGAACACGGCCGCGCGCGGTACGACGGTGCCGCCGTCGAGCTCGACGCCACGCAGCCGGTCGCCCTCCACCACTATCCGCGTCACCGTCCCGTCCACCACGCGGATGCCGCGGGCACCAAGCCGATCGCGGTCGTCCGGCGCGATGGTGGCGGTGTGCGGGAAGAAGAGCACGTCGGACGACCACTGACGCACCAGCAGCGCGTGGTGGACGCTCGACACCACGCCCAACGGCTGGTCGCGCACCTCGTACCCGTGGCAGTACGGGCAGTGCAGCACGTCCCGGCCGAACCGCTCGGCGACGCCCGGGATGCCGGGTAGCTCGTCGCGCAGGCCGGTGGTGACGAGAACGTGGCGGGCGGCCAGCGACGAGCCGTCGGCGAGCCGGACCTTGAAGCCGGGCTCGATCGCGTCCACCGTGCCGTCGACCAGGTGACCGCCGTAGCCGGTCACCTCGGCCCGCCCGGCGGCGAGCAGGTCGCGCGGCGCCATGCCGTCGCGCGACAGGAAACCATGCAGGTGCGCGGCGGGTGCGTTGCGCGGGGCGCCGGCGTCGACGACCACGACGCGCCGCCGGGCCCGCGCCAGCACCAGCGCCGCGCTCAAGCCGGCAGCGCCGCCGCCCACCACCAAGACGTCGTACTCATCCATGCGCCCACGGTCCGCCCGGTCCTGCGATCTTGACAACTATTGTTGCCGTTTCTGGGAAAGGCGCGGTGAGATGGAGGGGTGGACCACAATGCTCCGGTAGGCAAGGCACCCGCGATCGCCGCCGCCCTGGCCGACGTCGGCCCCCGGCTCAAGCGGCTGCGCACCCAGCGCGGCGTGACGCTGGCGGCGCTCTCCGAGGCCACCGGCATCTCCAAGAGCACCCTGTCGCGCCTGGAGGCCGGCCAGCGCCGCCCCAGCCTCGAACTGCTCCTGCCCATCGCGCAGGCGCACCGGGTACCGCTGGACGAGCTCGTCGGCGCACCCGAGGTCGGCGATCCCCGGGTGCGCCTCCAGCCGCGCCAGGCCCACGGGCGCACGGTGCTCCCGCTGACCCGCCAGCCGGGCGGCCTCCAGGCCTGGAAGATCATCGTCCCGGCGGCTCAGGCCGAGCCGGATCCCCGCGTGCACGAGGGCTACGAGTGGCTGTACGTCCTGTCTGGACGGTTGCGCCTCGTCCTGGGCGAGCACGATCTGGTACTGGAGGCCGGCGAGGCGGCCGAGTTCGACACCCGGGTGCCGCACTGGTTCGGCAGCGCCGGGGATCGGCCCGTCGAGATCCTGAGCCTGTTCGGCCGGCAGGGCGAGCGGATGCACGTACGCGCCCGGCCGCTCAAGAGTCGCTCACCATCAGCATGAGCATCATGCCTTCGTCCTCGTGGATCGCGTTGTGGCAGTGGAGCATGTACCCGTACACGTCGTCCGCGTAGTCGGTGAACCTCATCGCGATCTGGCGCGACGACTGCGCGGGAATCTCGATGGTGTCTCGCCACGTGCCGCTCAACGTGCCCGTCGGCGCGGCCCCGTTCACCCGCCACGAGCGGCCCCGCCGTCTGGCACAGCCATCCGGCACCGATGGCCAGCGCCGTCCCGAGCGGCGGCGCGTCCGCCAGCGCGCGGCCGACCGCCAGCGCCTCCGCCGGTACGCCGGTGTGCGCGGACGCGTTCCTCGCCACCGCACCGAGCGGGGACTCAGCCGGACGGCTGTGCACCACGCTGACCGGTACCGGTGGGAGCACGGTCACGTTCACGCCGGCGGCGGCGTGCCGCGGTACCGTCGGCCTGCGCCTGTCCGGAGTGGACGCGAGCGGCGTCGAGTTCGCGCACCTGGAGACGGTCTCCTGCGCTGGCGGCCCGGCGACGGCGACGTTCGAGCTGGCGTCGGGCGCCGCGCCGGGGAGCGAGGTGTGCGGCATGCTCTTCGCCGAAGACCGCTACACGGCAGCCCTGGCCTGCGCCCCCGTGGAGTAACCGGGCTATTCGGCCAGTTTGGGCAGGCCCAGGTGGAAGCAGGTCTGCGCGTCGCCGGGGAAGACCGCGGCCATGCCGTTGTCGAGCGTGCAGGCCACCAGCGGCGGGATCGGCTGCTCCGGCGTCAGGGCCTCCGGGCGGGCCGGCTGCTTCTTGTCGAGCTGGAGGAATCCCTGGTCCCACAGGCCGCTGCAGCTCTCGATCGCGCGGCGCGAGCTGTAGCTGCCGTCGGCCGCCCGCGCCTGGGCGAGGGTGGTGCCGTAGAAGTCGTCGCCACCGTCCAGCGTCGCCTTGGTGTAGCAACGGAGTCCGTCGCTGACCGGCAGCGTGGCTGGCTTGGACGCCACGTACGCCGCCGCGGCGGTGCCGCCCAGCGCCAGCGCGGACGCGCCGACGAGGATGGCGACGTACCGGCCCACCTTGCGGCGGGCGCGCTGCGGCTTGGCGGGGCTGGCGTACGCGACGACGTGCTGTTCACGGGTGTGCATGCGGGCCTCCGGGATCGTGCGGTCAGCTGGAAGATCGAAAAGGTCGGACATCAGCGTGCTCCTTCGGGTTGCTGCCGGGTGCGGGCCGGCGCCGGGGCGAGTGGGGTGGCCGCCGACCCGGCACCGAGCCGCTGGCGGGCGCGGGACAGCCGGGACCGGACGGTGCCGACCGGTACGCCCAGAGCGACCGCCGCCTCGGCGTAGCTCAGGCCGGACATCAGCACCAGGCCGACCACGTCCTGCTCCGGGCCGCTGAGGGCGGACAGCTGGTGCAGTACCGCGCGCATCCGCCGCTCGTCGTCCAGCCTGGCCGCGACCACGTCCGCGTGGTCGGGCTCGGCGGCGGGTTGCGGCAGCTTGAACAGCGCGGCGTCGTACCGGCGGGCCGTGCGGCTCAGGTTTCGCACCACGTTGTTCGCGACGCCGAGCAGCCACGGCAGCAGCGAACCGTCGGCGTCGATGGCGTCCCGCCGCCGGCGCCAGGTCTCCAGAAAGACCAGCGAGGTGGTCTCCAGAAAGACCAGCGAGGTGGCGTCCTCGGCCGCGCTCCACGAGCCGAGCCGGCGGAAGCAGTGGTTGTAGACGGCGGTGGCGTGGCGACGGAAAATCAGCCCGTACGCCTGCCCGTCCCCGTCGTTCGCCCGCGCCAGCAGCTCGACATCGTGGGCTTGGTCGCTCGTCGGTGGTTCCATACCCGGTTTATGTCCGGTGGCCCGCTCCGAGTTCCCGCGATCTTCGAAGCCGTCAGGACTTCGCGTACGGATCACGCCCCGGCCCGCGGGTGGCTCAGGAGAAGAGGGCGCTGTAGGCGTTCAGGGCGGGCTGGCCGCCGAGGTGGGCGTACAGGACGGTGGAGTCCTTGGCGATCTCGCCGGTACTGACGAGGTCGATGAGACCGGCCATCGACTTCCCCTCGTACACCGGGTCGGTGATCATGCCTTCGGTGCGCGCGGCCAGGCGCATCGCGTCGAGCGTGCGTTCGTCGGGGACGCCGTAGGTCCCCGCGTGGTACCGCTCGTCGAGGATGATCTCGTCGTCGCCCAGCGGGCTCTCGACGCCGATCAGCGTGGCCGTGGCGCGAGCGATCCTGGCGACCTGGTCCCAGGTCTCCTTCGGCTTGGCGGAGCCGTCGATGCCGATGACGCGGCGGAGCGGGCCGCCGGCGGCGCGCAGTGCGGCACAGCCGGCGATCATGCCGGCCTGCGTGCTGCCGGTGACCGAGCAGACGATGATCGTGTCGAAGAAGACGCCGAGCTCGCGCTCCTGGGCCGCCACCTCGTACGCCCACCGGGCGAACCCGAGGCCGCCGAGCCGGTGGTCGGAGGCGCCGGCCGGGATCGCGTACGGCTTGCCGCCGCCCTCCTCGATCTCGCGCAGCGCCCGCTGCCAGCTCTCCTTGAAGCCGATGCCGAACCCGGCCCGCACCAGCCGCACGTCGGCGCCGGCCAGGCGGGAGAGCAGGATGTTGCCGACCTTGTCGTAGACGGAGTCCGGCCAGTCCACCCAGCTCTCCTGGATCAGGACGCAGCGCATCCCCGCCCGCGCGGCGACCGCGGCGACCTGCCGGGTGTGGTTGGACTGCACGCCGCCGATGGACACGAGCGTGTCGCAGCCCTGCGCCAGCGCGTCGGCGACGAGGTACTCCAGCTTGCGCGTCTTGTTGCCCCCGTACGCGATGCCGGAGTTGCAGTCTTCCCGCTTCGCCCATACCTTCGCGCCGCCGAGGTGCGCGGTGAGCCGTTCCAACGGGTGGACCGGTGACGGGCCGAATAGCAGCGGGTACCGGTCGAACGATTCGAGGCTCATGACTGCTCCTTGGGTGGTTCCGGTGATTCGAGGCTCGACCAGATCGTGCTGGTGATCGCGGCCGCCGCCTCCGCGTCGCCGGCCGCGCACGCCTGGATCAGCTCCTCGTGGCGGGCCACCGACCGCTGACCGGGAAGCGTGCCGAACCGCTGCCGCTCCAACCGGCGGATCAGCGGCGTGTACCGGTCGATGGTGGCGGCGACGGCACGGTTGTCGCAGGCCGCGACCAGTACATCGTGGAGGGCGTCGTCGGAGCGCAACGCGCGCTCGACGTCGCCAGCCCGCACGGCGTCCGCGAACTCGTCGTTCGCGGCGCGCATCCAGTCGACGTCGGTCGCGGTCAGCCGGGGTACCGCCGCGCGGGCGGCCGCCTCGTGCATGGCGCGCACCACGACGAGTGCGTCGTGGACGTCCCGCAGGATCAGCGGCGTGACGCGGGTGTGGCTCTGCGGCTTGGACTCGACCAGGCCCTCGTCGGCGAGCCGGGAGAGAGCGTCGCGCACCGGCGCGCGGGAGAAGCCGAGCTGCTCGGCGAGCTCGTGGTCCTTGACCACCTGACCGGGCGCGAGGGTGCCCACGACGATCGCGTCCTTGATCGCGCGGTACGCCTGGTCGCGCAGGAGCGTCCGCCCTACCGGCTTGAGATCCACACTGACATGTTACATGTCAGTTGACTCTCCCGGTTCGTAGAGGACGGCGGCGCAGTACCGTCCGGAGGGCGACGCGTGCAGGCGCGGCCGTGCCGGATGGTCCTTGAAGTAGCCCTCTCCGGCCCGTGCCGGCATCGTGACCCGCACCCGCCCCACGACCTCGTTCCGGTCGCTGCGCCAGCGCACCACCGCGCCCTCGTCGAGCAGCAGCCACCGGTGCGCCAGGCCAGGGATGGGCGCCGCGTCAAGCGACGCGAACGGCAGGCCAAGCCGCCGCAGCTCGCCCGGCGGCGGCGATGTGGCCGCAGGGCAGCATCTTCACTCCCCGATGATGCCCGAACGGAGCAGGACGCACGCACGTTGCCGCGATGGCGTACGGTCGGCTCGTCCGTCCATTGAGGAGTTGCCGTGCCCCGACGAATCGCTTCACTCGCCGCCGCCGCGGTGCTCGCCCTCGCCACCGCCGGGTGCGGTGACGACGACCCGGTCAGACTGACCGACCTCCAGGCGAGCCAGGGGTCGGTGGCCAGCGCCAGCCCGAGCGTGCCACCACCAGCCCCGAGCCCCAGCGCGCCCGCCGAGGCCCTGGACGCGAAGGCCGTCGTCGACGCGCTCAAGGCCGCCGGCCTGCCCCTGACCGCCATCGCCGAGCAGGACGAGAACACGGACCCCAACGACAAGCTCGGCCGGCCCGGCGGATACACGTCGCGCGCCTCGGCCGACGTGCCCGGCGGCGCCAAGAACGGCGACAAGTACAGCATCGACCGCGGCCTGGTCGTCGAGGTGTTCGCCACGGTCGAAGACGCCGACGCGCGGTCGAAGTACATCCAGGACACCCTCAAGCAGATGCAGGTGCTCGGCACCGAGTACCACTACCGCGCCGCGGACAAGCGGATCCTGGTGCGGCTCACCGGGAAGGTGAAGCCGTCGCAGGCCAAAAAGTTCGAGGCCGCCGTCACCACCCTCTAATCAGAGATCTCCGGGGTGGAGGTTTGTCTGTCCACAATGCTGCTTTTAGGCGCTCCGCGCGTACATCTCAAACCCTGGACACCAATAGATCTAGGCGACTTACTGCCGCTGGGACGACAACAAATCGGCTAGATCCAAGCGAAGAGCGAGTGAGCTACCGCGGCGTTCGTCGTGCGCCGTGCCGTTGCTCCCGCGGCCTCACCCGCCGCCGTCGCACGACCAACCCCGACCAGGGCAGGTCGTGCGCCGCGATCACCATTGTGGACAGACGGCCATCCTGAACCCCGCTGGATTGCCGGCGGGGCAACGAATGTCGGTGGATTTCGATAGAATCAAACATGTGATCGAGAGGCTGGTCATTCCTGAAGATCTGGCGGAGATGCCGCCCGGTCCGGGGTTGGCCGCGATCCTCGCGCGTATCGACCGGTCGTGTGTCAACGGCCACGACATGGTCACCGTCATGCAGGCCCGCGCCCGCCAAGTCGCCCACGACCAGGCCGAACTGCTGGCCGACATTGTGGAAGTCGCGCACTGCCCACCCGGCATCTTCAACAGCCCGGTCGAGCGGTTGAAAGGGTTGAGCCGATACCCAGACGATGAGGTGCGGGTCGCGTTGTGCTGGACCCGCCGCGCCGCCGGCGAGCAACTCACCCTCGCCCTGGACGTGGTCGAACGCCTCCCTGATGTGTATGCCGCTTTGCGGGCTGGCCACATCGACATTCCGCGGGCTCGGGTGTTCTGCGACGTGCTCTCCGTGCTGCCGGAAGATGTGGCGCGGGAAGCGGCGGCGCGGCTGTTGCCGGTCGCGGACGGTCTGACGACGGGGCAGTTGCGGGTGCGGTTGCAGCGGCTGGTCATCACCATCGACCCCGACGCCGCCCGCAAACGCCGCGACAAGAGCGTCGTCGACCGGCGCCTGGATCACGGGCTGCTGCCGGAGGGCACCGCGTTTCTGGGCGGCACCAACCTGCCCACCGAACGCGCCGCGGCAGCCTCCGCGCGGATCGACGCGATCGCCCGCGCCGCCCGCCGCGGCGGCGACGAACGCACCCTGGACCAACTACGCGCCGACACATTCCTGGACCTACTCGAAGGCCTGAACACCGCGACCGCGTTGTCCGCCGCGCCTTGCAACGCGGCGAAGACCCCAACGATGGCCGCGCCCTTCGACACCAGCCAGGCCGACGACACGAACCGGCAGCCCGGCACGGCCGGGCAGCCCGGCACCGGCCAGGCCGACAGCACGAACGAGCGACCCAGCACCGGCCACACACGCGGCACAGCCCAGCGGCCCGGCACAGCCGAGGCCGCCGATACGCCCGGCGCGGCAGAGGCTGCCCATGTGCCCGGCGCGGCTGCGGCCGCCAGCCGGCTCGAGCCGGGCGAAACGGCCTGCGGGGACATGGCGCCTGGCACCGCCGGCCCGACACGCGCCACCACCGGCCCGGTGCGCGGCGGCGTCGAGCTCACCGTGCCGCTATCCACCCTCATCGGACTGACCGAGCTACCCGGAGACCTCGCCGGCTGGGGACCGGTCATCGCCGACATCGCACGCCAAGTCGCCGCACAACAACGACGCAGCCGATGGCGATTCACCGTCCACGACGGCAACACCCTCTACACCGGCGTCACCCGCCGCAGACCCACCACCGACCTAGCCGACCACATCACCGCCCGAGACCGCACCTGCCGAGCACCCGGCTGCCGCGTACCCGCCCACCAAGCCGACATCGACCACATCAAAGACTGGGCACACGGCGGACCCACCATCGAAGAAAACCTCGGCACCCTCTGCCGCCACGACCACGGACTCAAAC
>NZ_BSDI01000087.1 GCF_027923225.1 Phytohabitans aurantiacus | reverse complement strand
ACCGCAGCGATCTGGCACAACTGGCACACCGGCCAACCGATCATGCGATCCCTGACCGCCTACGACCACTGACCCCTTGGAATCGATCATCTAGGTGGCGGCTGGTTAGGCGGCTCGGTCGCGGAACGTCGCGCGGTACGCCTGCGGGGTCGCCTTCACGCGCTTGGTGAAGTGGTGCCGCATCGTGGCGGCATCGCCGAAGCCGGCCCGCGTGGCGATCGCCTCGACGCTCAGCTCGGTGTCTTCGAGCAGCTGCCGGGCCAGCAGCACGCGCTGGTTGGTGATCCAGTCGTGCGGGGTCGTGCCGGTCTCGGCCCGGAACCGCCGGGCGAACGTGCGCGGCGCCATGTGGGCCTTGGCCGCCATCTCCTCCACGGTCACCGGGTGGTCGAGGCTGCTGATCAGCCAGGTCAGCACGGGTTCGAGCGTGGGCGCCTGCGGGGTCTTCGCTATCGGGGCCTCGACGAACTGGGCCTGGCCGCCGTCGCGGTGTGGCGGCACGACCATCCGCCGGGCGAGCTTGGTGGCGAACGCCGAGCCGTGCTCCTGCCGCACGAGGTGCAGCGCCGCGTCGATGCCGGCCGCCGTGCCGGCGCTGGTGAGTAGGTTGCCGTCCTGCACGTACAGCATGTCGCAGTGAACCCGCGCCTTGGGGAACCGCTCCTGGAGCCCGTCGACGTGCTTCCAGTGGGTGGTGCACTCGCGCCCGTCGAGCAGGCCAGCCTCGCCGAGCACGTACGCGCCGGAGCAGACACTGAAGATGTACGCACCACGGTCGCTGGCGCGCTTGATCGCCTCCAGCACCGAGTCGGGCACGAAGGCGTCGTCGGCGTGCGCGGGGACGGCGACGAGGTCGGCGTCTTCGACCGGCGTGAGGTCGGCACCGGGCGAGATCTCGAAGCCGGACTTGCAGCGCACCGGCTTGCCGTCGGCGCTGCACAGGTCGAAGCGGTAACCGGGAAAACCGTCGGCCGTGCGGTCGGTGCCGAAGACCTCGCAGAGCACGCCGAGCTCGAACGCGGCGACCCCGTCGAACACGATGACGGCGACTTTGTGAAGCATGCCACCAGCGTAGCGCAGGCTTGGCAGGATTTTTAGGGGTGATGGCATTTCTGCCACTGTCAGTGCGGTGACGTCCGGCGGAAACTAGATACAGACGTCCGGTGCGCACCGGCGGCGAACCTCAAAAAGACACTCGATCAAGAAGGTTGTGCCGCCATGGAACTCCTCGTTTTCCTGCTGTTTTTCGTATTCCTCGCCCTCGCCTCGCTGTTCGGTTGGACCAAGGACAGCCGCGACTCCGCCGACTGGAAGCCGTCTGAAGGCGGACGGAGGCGTTCCCGCCCCCGCATGTCCTGACCTGCCGAGTTTCCGCCCCCGGCGACGTGCCGAAACCCGCGTACGGCAGGCTTAGAGCATGGCTGACGGCTCCTGGTACGACGCCGACATCGATCACGTGATCATCACCGAAGCGCAGATCCGCGAAAAGATCGAAGAACTCGCCAAGCAGGTGTCCGCCGACCACGCCACGGTCGAAGGCGGGCTCCTGCTGGTCTGCGTGCTGAAGGGCGCGGTCATGTTCATGGCCGACTTCGCCCGCGCGCTCGGCCGGCACGGTCCGGCCATCGAGTTGGAGTTCATGGCCGTGTCCTCCTACGGCCAGGGAGCCACCTCGTCCGGGGTGGTACGCATCCTCAAAGACCTCGACCGCGACATCGCCGGCCGGCACGTCGTCGTCGTGGAAGACATCGTCGACTCCGGGCTGACTCTCTCGTGGCTGCTGAAGTACCTGGCGTCCCGCTCGGCGGCGAGCGTCGAGGTGGTGGCGCTGTTCCGCAAGCCGGAGGCGGTCAAGGTGCCGGTGGCGGTGAAGTACGTGGGATTCGACATCCCGAAGGAGTTCGTCGTCGGCTACGGGCTCGACTTCGCCGAGCGCTACCGCGAACTGCCGTACGTCGGCGTCCTCAAGCCCGAGGTGTACGCCCGCGCGTGAGTATGCTGCGGAAACAGTAGTTCGATAGAACCCACAGCGTACTCTCAGAAAGCGCTGCGACCTGCGCGGATGTGGGCATCCCGCTTTCTGGGACGCCCTATTTGCCGGGATTGAATGGGGGCTGCCGCATCCGAGGACCGCGGGCGGCCACGTGGGGTGTACCTTCGAATGACCGATGGCATGGTCTGTCGGGCAAACCAGACGGTCAGGACGTCGATCAGGAGGATCCGGGCGCCGCAGCGCTCGATAACAGTATGGAACGTACGCGTTTCTTCCGCCGACCGGTGGTCTGGATCATCCTGGTGATCATCGGAGCGATAGCGCTCAGCTCCTTCTTCACCAGTGGTCCCAGCTACCACAAGGTCGATACATCGGTCGCCCTCGACCAGCTCAACAACAAGGGCAACATCAAGAAGGTCGTCTTCAAAGACAAGGAGCAGACGCTCCAACTTGACCTGAGTGGCCCTGAGCAGTTCGGCGACACCAAGACCGACAAGATCCAGGCGCAGTTCCCCTACGAGGTGGGCGCCGAGATCTGGAGCGACGTCCAGGACGCCCAGAGCGCCGGCCGGGTCACCGGTCCGGTCACCACCGAGGTCTCCGAAGACAGCGTCTTCCTCACCCTGCTGGTCAACCTGCTGCCCATCGCGGTACTGGTGATCCTCCTGCTGCTGTTCATGTCGCAGATGCAGGGCGGCGGCTCCCGGGTGCTCAACTTCGGCAAGTCCAAGGCGAAGATGATCACCAAGGACACGCCGAAGACCACCTTCGCGGACGTGGCCGGTGCCGACGAGGCCGTCGAGGAGCTCCACGAGATCAAGGACTTCCTGCAGAACCCGGCGAAGTACCAGGCGCTCGGCGCGAAGATCCCGAAGGGCGTGCTGCTCTTCGGCCCGCCCGGTACCGGTAAGACGCTGCTCGCCCGCGCGGTCGCCGGCGAGGCAGGCGTGCCGTTCTACTCGATCTCCGGTTCGGACTTCGTCGAGATGTTCGTCGGCGTGGGTGCCTCCCGGGTCCGCGACCTCTTCGAGCAGGCCAAGGCCAACGCGCCCGCCATCGTCTTCGTCGACGAGATCGACGCCGTCGGCCGGCACCGCGGCGCCGGCATGGGCGGCGGCCACGACGAGCGCGAGCAGACGCTCAACCAGCTCCTCGTCGAGATGGACGGCTTCGACACCAAGGGCGGCGTCATCCTGATCGCCGCCACCAACCGGCCGGACATCCTCGACCCGGCGCTGCTGCGCCCGGGCCGCTTCGACCGCCAGATCGCCGTCGACACCCCCGACATGGAGGGCCGCAAGGCCATCCTCCGGGTACACGCCAAGGGCAAGCCGTTCACCCCCGACGTCGACCTCGACGCGGTGGCCCGGCGCACGCCCGGCTTCACCGGTGCCGACCTGGCCAACGTCATCAACGAGGCAGCGCTGCTGACCGCCCGGCACAACAAGCGGGCGATCACCAACGACAACCTCGAAGAGTCGATCGACCGCGTGGTCGCCGGCCCGCAACGGCGCACCCGCGTGATGAGCGACCACGAGAAGAAGATCACCGCGTACCACGAGGGCGGGCACGCGCTGGTGGCGTACGCGCTGCCGCACTCCGCGCCGGTGCACAAGGTGACGATCCTGTCCCGCGGCCGGTCGCTGGGCCACACGCTTGTCCTGCCGACCGAAGACAAGTACACCCAGACCCGCGCCGAGATGATCGACACGCTGGCGTACGCGCTGGGCGGCCGGGCGGCGGAGGAACTGGTCTTCCACGAGCCCACCACCGGTGCCGGCAACGACATCGAAAAGGCCAGCGCGCTCGCGCGGGCCATGGTGACCCAGTACGGCATGAGCTCGAAGCTCGGTGCGGTCAAGTACGGCACCAGCGGCGACGAGCCGTTCCTCGGGCGCACCATGGGGCACGAGCGGGACTACTCCGACTCGGTCGCCGCCGAGATCGACGGCGAGGTGCGCGCGCTCATCGAGCTGGCGCACGACGAAGCGTGGGAGATCCTTGTCGAGTACCGCGACGTGCTCGACAACATCGTGCTGGAGCTGATGGAGCGGGAGACTCTCTCCCAGACCGACATGGCCCGCGTCTGCGCCCGCGTCGTCAAGCGGCCGCCGATGGCGCCGTACAACGGCTTCGGCAAGCGCCAGCCCTCCACCGAGCCGCCGGTGCTCACACCGTCGGAGAAGGAGGCGCTGCAGGCGCAGGCGCGAGCCGATGGGGCCGAGGCGACCGTGGGCGGTTCGTCGGCCAACTCGGACGGCGTCCACTGAGCACCGAGGCGTACCCAGGGGCGTCGTCGACGGAGCCGAACGGCGACGGTGACGACGCCCTTGACTATCTCGCCGCGCGACTGGTCGACGGCAAGCTGACCGGCACCCCGGTCGAGCACGCCGTCGACCTGGCACGCATCGAGAAGGCGGTTCGCGAGATCCTCATCGCGGTCGGCGAAGACCCCGACCGCGACGGGCTCATCCGCACGCCGGCCCGAGTGGCGCGCGCCTACGCCGAGCTGTTCGCAGGGCTGAGGGTCGACCCCGCCAAGGTGCTCACCACGTCGTTCGAGGCCGACCACGAAGAACTGGTACTGGTGCGCGACATCGAGGTGATGAGCCTCTGCGAGCACCATCTGCTGCCGTTCCGGGGCGTCGCACACATCGGCTACATCCCCGGCGAACATGGTCGCATCACCGGCCTGTCGAAGCTCGCCCGCCTGGTCGAGGTCTACGCCCGCCGTCCACAGGTGCAAGAGCGCCTCACCGCTCAGATCGCCGACCTGCTGATGGCCAAGCTCGAGCCGCGCGGAGTCATCGCCGTACTGGAGTGCGAGCACATGTGCATGGCGATGCGGGGCATCCAGAAGGCCGGCAGCAAGACCATCACGTCGGCGGTGCGCGGCATCCTTCAGCGCGACGCCAAGTCGCGCGCCGAGGCGATGAGCCTCATCATCGGCTGACTGTTCGTTCAGACAGTGAGGCGATAGCGGTCGGCGGAGTCGATCGCGCCGCGAGCAAGGGTCTGCGCCTCGTCGAGGCGGTTCTTCGCCTGCTCCAGCCGCGAGATCGCGTCGAGCACCGTCGGATGGACCGAACCCACGGCGGTCAGCCGCAACCGTGCCAGCGCCTCGTCGAGCTGGTCGGACACCCCGCGTAGCGCGGTCACCGCCCGGTGGGTCTGGTCGACCGAGGCCGCCACGTGCGCCTTGACCTCTTCCACATTCGCCATTCGCTTACCCCTAGTTGAACAGGCTGAGCAGGCCCACGCCCATGCACGTCACCAGTACCGGCGCGAAGCAGACCGCGATGCCGAGCAGTGGCGTACGGTCCACTGTGCCCTCCGGCGACCGGTCGAACGACCAGCCGATCGTCAGCCAGCTCAGCCCGAACGCCGCCGCCGGCATGGTCAGCCCGCACAGCACGGCGAACAGCGGCAACTCGGTGCCGGCCGTGGCGTACAGGGCCACCTGGACGATCAACACGACGAAGCCGAACGGCCCGTACACCATGAGGTTACGCAGCCACACCGGCGTCTCGCCGCGTGCCGTGCCCTGCTGAACGGCCAGCTGAGCCGCCCCGGTCACGACCGCGCGGGCGCTCTCCAGGGAGGCACGCACCGGTACCGGACCACCAGCCATCGCCTGGGCCGCGAGCGACACCTCGGACGGTGACGGCGAGAGCTCCGCCTCCGGTACCCCCATCTGGAGCAAACGGCCGCGCTCAACGCCCAGCCGGGCGCGCAGCGCCGACAGCTCCTCGCGCGCGCGGTGAGCGGCCTGCGCCTGCTCGCTGGCGGCGGTGGCCGCGCCCCGGCGCACCGCGTCGAGACGGCGGGCCGCCGCGACATAGTCGTCCCAGGCGTCGTTTCCGTCCACGCCGTTCGTCTTCCGCTCCGGGCTTTTCATGTGTCTCGCTCCGGGCGTACGTACGGGACGATCACGGTGGTGCGGTCGGCGTGCCGGTCGTACATGAGGGCTCGATTGGGCCGGTGCTGCCAGTCGACCTGCTGGCCGAGGAGCAGCGACACGTCGTTGCCGGGCACGTTGAGGAACACCAGACCGGCGACGTCTTCGCGTGCCGCGCTGCCGCCCACCTCTTCGGTGAACCGCCGCAGGCTGCGCCACCACGACAGCAGGTGCAGCCCCTGGCCCGGCCCTTCGCGCAACAGGTGCCGCAGCCGGTCGGTGGGCAGCCCGCCACGGCTGATCGCGTCCATCCCGAAGACCACCAGGTACCCCGGCTCGTCGCTGTCCAGCGCTTTGCCCAGCCGGGCGCCGTCGACCCGTTCCGCGGTGTGCCGGCGAGCGAGGTCGTCCGCCAGCGCGCTCGCCAACTCGTCGCCGTCGGCGACCAACGAGGCGATCACGAACCGTGCGCTTCCCGGCGCGTGATAGGCCGCCACGCTGCGCGCGGCCGCGTCCAGCACATCGGCTCCGAGCGCGCTGGGACCGAGTACCGCCAGGTGACGGCCGGGCGAACTGTCGAGCGGGAACGCCGCACTCGACAGCGATACGTCGATGGTTCGCCCCACCAGCGCGGTTGGCCGGCCGCCGGCGCCCTTGAGCACCGCACGGTACGTGGGATCGTCGTCGAGGTACTGGTGGGCGTAGCCGGCGAAGATCTTCGGTGGCTTCCCGGCCTTGTCGCGCTCCTCCCACAGCTTGTGGCGTATCGCCGCCAGCTCCGCCTTGTCGCTGTGTGGATCGGGGAACCGGACGGTGCGTTCGTGACCGCGGGTCGCGCCGCGTGGACCGCCCAACCCGCCCGCTGTGTTGACCACGGCGGTGCCCAGCGGCAGGCCGGCGGCGGCGTCGTTGGTGGGCTCCAGCACGTCGCCGCCGCCAGGCAGGGCCACTCTGACGGGGAACTGCCCAAAGATCGAGTCGCGCTTGTCGTACAGGGCCTCGACGCCCAGCGCGGTCTGGCTCGACAGGATCAGGTGGATGCCGTACGAGCGGCCCTTCCTCGCCAGCGACTCCAGCAGGCTCACCGCCTCGGCGGTCAGCGGCCCGGAACCCGTCAACAACACCTGGAACTCGTCGATCACACAGATGATCCGCGGCAACCCGTGGTGCTCGCGCAGGTCGGCGAAGCGCGTCACGCCCGCCTTCTTGTACGCCACCGAGCGGCGGGTCATCTCGGCGTCCAGCTCGCGCAGCACCGCCAGGCCGTACTCCCGGTCGGACTCGATGCCGACCGCTCGCGCGTGCGGCAGCCAGGTGCGGTCACGCTCGCTCGGCACGAACTCCGCGAAGGAGACGCCCTCCTTGAAATCAAGCAGGTACAGGGCGAGCTCACTAGGCGCGTACCGGGAACAGAGCCCGTACAGCACGTTGACGAGGAAAGCCGTCTTACCGGCACCCGACCGGCCGCCGATCATCCAGTGTGGAGTCAAGTCGTTGAACTGGACCGTCACCGGAGTGTCGTTGTCGAAGCCGACCGTGGTGGCCAGGCCATCCACCGACTCCTCGGCCCACAACCCTTCGCTGTCCTCAGCCAACAAGTCGCTGAGCCGCAGGCGGGCGCTCGCGGCGGAACGCTCCGACAACTCGCTGCACACCCGCTCGAACAGGTGCGGGGGCGGATCGTCGTCGAGGAAGACGGGGGCGTTGAGGCCGTTCGCGGGAGTCGACGGCGTGGGATTGCTGAACGAGGCGCCCGGCGGGTCGCTGACCAGCGCGTACGGGTTGCGCAAGGCGATCATCGTGGCGCGCGGCAGAGGCTGCTGGGTGGTCTCGGCGGTCAGCGGCGGCGGTGGCCACCCGGCGACCACCAAGTGCAACCCGGCCTCGGGGCCGTGCTGCGCCAACGCCGCGATCCGGGCCAGATCGGCGCCCTCCGTCAACTCCGGCAGGCTGGCGATCGCGAGCAGCAGAGTGCGGTCGCGCCGCGCGTATCGAGCCGTGGCCGGCCGTGCTGGGCGTACCCATTGCTCCGCCTCCGCCAGAACGGCGCGCAGGCCCGTGCGGTCGGTGACCGGCGGCGGCATCAGGCCGGCGTCCGCGAGCGGCGCGAAAGGCGCGAACACCAACCCCGCGCCCGCCGCGTCGATCGCCCGGACCAGCAACGACCCGGCCGGCGCCGCGGCGAGCAGGCGCAGCAGTACCGCCCGCAGCAGGCCAGCGACGCGTGGATCACGAGCGTCGGCGTCGATCGTGAGATGGCCGGTGCCCAGCAACGGCACGATCGCCGGGAACCGGGCATCGTCAAGCGGCTGCGCGGTGCCCACCCGCACGAACTGCGGCTGCCGCGGCCCGCCCAGCGGAGTGTCCTCCGATTGGGCGTCCAAGGGCGCGCCCAACCACCCTGGAACCAGCACGGCCGCAGCCGCCCGGAGGCGCTCGGCGAGATCGTGCTGCTCGCGCTGATCGGGCGGAGCGGGCCGGAAGGACTCGAGCGCGGCAGCGGCAGCGGTGGCGGTGGCGGCAGCCTGACGATGCAGTGCGGCGGCCTGGCTGATACGTGCCCTCGCGCTCGCCACGCCGTCCACCTCCTTTGGAGTGAGACGGTATCCCAGCCGGCTGGCATCTTCGCGCACGCGCCGCCGTTTACCGTCGGCAATGCCGTTCGATGTCTGATTTGAGACATTATGGCGGCGGTGCGTGGAACCGATAACCTCGATGTGTGGACGCAGCCCAGCAGCCCGGTCGTAGCGCGCCCGCCCCTCGTGTGCGGAAGGGGCGGCTCGTGTTGATGATGGTGGGTGGGTTGGTGGCGCTGCTCTGTCTCGGGGGAGCGGGGGTCGTTTTCGTCGCCTACCGCGAAGCCACCGAACCAGACCGCTCCGCCCCCGACGTAGCCGTAGACAACTATCTCCGCGCCTACCTAGTCGACCGCAACCAGGTTCGGGCAGAACAGTATGTATGCGGTCAGCCGAGTCTTGAATCTGTAGCGGCGTTACGTTCTGAGATAGACCGACGCGAGAAGGATTTTAACGTTTCGGTACAGCTGACCTGGGGATCATTGTCAGTTTCGGAGGCTGGTGATCAGGCGCGCCTCGTTCGTACAGATTTGACCGTCGCCAGTTTTGCCGACGGCCAGGCTCGTGCCCGACGGGTTGAGACTTGGGAATTTCGAACCGTGGACGAAAGCGGGTGGCGGGTTTGTTCGGCGGCTAAGGTGTAGATCACTCGAGCCACAGGAGGTTGGTTGAGATCTCCAGAGTCCGCGGAGACTGACCACTCCAACCCCACCGATACCATTCCAACTCCGTAGCAACCCGCAGACAAACATCCCCATCCGCACTCGCATACATCTCAGTAACCGCCCGCAGATCGCGCCGCTCCACCCCATCAACCACCTGCACAACCCGCCGCCCAGTAACCCGAATCCCATCGGCGATCGGCACAGCCTCCCGCCGCGGCGGCGCATCCAGCGAAACCAACCGTGAGACCACATCCGGCAGCGGCTGGTCGAGAGAAGCAAGCACCTCCACCCACACCCGATCAACCGGCACCAACGGCGCGAACACCTCGATCTGTTCCGCCTCCGCCTTGTACCACTCATGCTCGGGAATCACCGGAACATAGGTGCGACTTCCCTGGACCACCTTTTCATCGGCCCGCAGATCACCCCGCCACCCGAATCCGGGCAACCCGACAATGACGCGCCGCCCTCGCAAATCCTCTCGGGTGGCCGCTGGCGTAGGAACTATCGACCGCGGCGGCTGCGGCGCCCAGCCAGACTGTCCACCGAATGCGTCCGGCATCGGTTCGCGGCTCACGGCTTTCCACCGAGCGGCGCGCCGTTCTCCCGCATGAACTTCGCCGGATCGACCTCATCACCCTCGCGCGGGTCGTACACCTCGAAATGCAGGTGAGGTCCCGATGAATGTCCACTCGTTCCCACGACGCCGATCTCCTCACCCGCGGCGACCATTTGACCAACCCGGACCTTTGGCCGCGTCACCATGTGGCAGTACATGGTGACGAAGTCGCCCGCATGGCGGATCTTGACGTACCAGCCACACCCTGGCGTGGATGGTGACCCGTCACGGTTGCACAGCCGGCCGGACCGGTCGACGTCGCAGGCTGCGGTGATCACCTGTCCCGCGGCGGCCGCGCGGATCGGCGTGTACCGGCTCGCCCCCAGATCGACACCGTCGTGGTCGGGCCGTTCGGCGGTACGGAAGCCGGAGACGACAAGCGCACGAACCGGGAGCGTCCATCCGGAGGCGGCGATCTCACCGGCCCCGGCACACCGCGCGGTGGTGCTGTTGCCGGCGGCACGTCCGGCGCCGCCGGTGAGCGCGTTCACGATTTGGGTCGCGAGCGGCTCATGCTTCGCGTACGCGTCCGGAAATGCGCTGATCTGTACCTTCTGTGCGGCGTCGGTCAGCGCCATCCGCTCCCAGCCTTTGACGGTGAGAAGCTTCTGGTAGAACTTGCGCGCGGCGTACTCAGGATCCTGGATCTGGCGCGCCGTTCCCCAGCCTTGGCTGGGCCGCTGCTGGAACAGGCCGACCGAGTCGTGGTCGTTGCGAGCACCCAGATGCCCAAGGTTCGAAAGCGCGGACTCCTGCATCGCGGTGGCAACCGCGATCACCCAACCGCGAAACGGTACGCGCATTTCCGCACCCACCTTGATGATGGCGGCCGCGTTGCGGATCTGCTCTTCGCCGTACGGACCGATGCTGCTGATTTTGCCGTTGGTATCGACGAGGCCGTTTTCGCCGCACCCGAAGGCGTTGTTGAGAAGGTTGTCGTCTTCGCCAGCGAGCTCGGTGAGAAAGTAGGAGCTCACGCCACCACCGCAGCAGAGCAGCGCCAGAGCGCCGACGAGGGCGACCACGAGAGCGATGCGGCGCCGAGGGCGTCGCGGCCGGTCGATACCAGCCAAAAGCGCATCGCTCACGCTCGCTCCCAATCCACGCCGTCGACGAGCCACCGTCCGTCCGTTGTGGTGAGCCGCAGCCGCAGCCGGCCCGAATCCACCGGAATGGCCACGTCGACCACGTTCTCCGCGTATGGGATCACCGTCGGATCACCGGTGAGGCGATCAGCTGGAACGACGGCAGGGTCGACGCCTGACAGCTTTGCCGCCAGATTCTCCGTGCAATGTGGAAGCAAGCCCGCGTACCAGTCGTCCGCGGATACATCGAGGTGATCCACCCACGCCTGGGCGAACGCCTTGGCCACCTTCGCGGGGGCGGCCGTGCCGGGACTTACGTAGGGTGACGGCACCACCTGGGGCGAGGCAAGGCCATCGTTGGGCACGGTCGGGCTGACCGTCACGATCGGCTGCTCCGGCGCCCCGGCCAGCCCGGACCCGATGTCGGCCGAGTTCGAGAACACATTCGCCGCACCAACGATCACCAACACCACGACAGCTAGCAACAGAGCCACTCCAACGCGCGATCGCAGGAATCCCCGGACGATCAGCTGGAGGGCCCGACGCACGCTAATTCACCTCGCTTCGGCGCGTATCCGCGGCGTTGGAGCCGGTGCCGTCGCCGGCTCCCCGTCTGGCCGGTAGATGGCATAGGAGGGCGTACTCTCCGGAACATCAGGCTCCGACCACTCGACCGGACGTCGCGTGCGTGAGGGCGCTGGCCGGCGAGAAGGCCCAGCGCCGCCAGTCACCTCGTCGTCCCGCTCACGGCCATCTGGGCGACTCGTCGCGGCGTGCGAGGGATCCTCATGGCGGGCCTCAGGTCGCAGGCTGGTCTGCTCGACCACGACCTGGCGACGCTTTCCACCCTGTGGCTCACTAGTACCACCGGGCTCGGAAACGTTGAGCTTGGCCGCTTCCCGCATGTCACGGAAGAACCGCCGGTGCCACGAGCCGGCCGACGTCACAGCAGCGGTGCTGTCCTTGCCGCCCAACTGCGTGATCCGGCGGTACGGGCGCAACAGCAGCCAGCCGACCACACCACACAGCCAGACGAGCACCACCTGAAGCCAGCCCGGCAAAGTGGGAGTACTCATGATGAGGTCCACCGCGAACAGGTAAACGGCCGCGCCGGTGCCAAAGATCGCGATGTTGAAAACAGCCGCCACGACCGCGTTGGCCAGCCGCCGCAGCCCCGCGCTCGCCGGCCGCATGAGCCCGACAGTGCCAAGGATCGGCGCAGCGATGACAGCCCACCTGAATATCAAGAAACCAAGCAGGACGAGCAGCGACGCCGTAAGGTCGAACATCGCAAACAAGATCGCAGCGAGCATGGCAATAAACCCAGCACCGATACGCTCCATGTCTTTGGTGCCTTGGAGATACTCGTACGCCTCCGGATCCTCGGTCTCGATTGCCTTGGCGACCTTCATCCATTGTTGTTTCTTGGCATCAATCGTTGCTTGACGTGTCGCCGTGTTAGCTCTGAGCTTTTCCGCTTCTTCCCACGTAATTGACTTGGCGTCATAAAGGGCTCGGCCATACTTCTTGGCTGTTTCGCTATCGGCGGAACCAAGGACGCCGCGTAGCCAGTTTCGATAAAGCATCGTTTCTGTCGCGGTATCACTTGCTCGAACCGCGGGTGGTCGATTGTCTGTGCAAGCGCCGGGCGTGGGGTCGTCGCATTGTTCTGCAGGTACGTCCCTGGCCCTGGGGCCGACGGCATCGTGAACTACACCTAGTGTGCTGACGAGCGTTGAATCCGCAATGTTCGCTGACCGAACTGGCCAGGCCGCAATTGCAGTGACCGCAATCATGACAAACAGCGCCCATCCGGCAGTTGTCATGGCGTTGCTCATGTCGGATTGACGGGATCGCCAGATTAGATAGAGGCCAACGACGCAAAGTGTCACGATGCCGAAGGTGCTGAACACCTTCTCGTAGATCGCTTTTGTTGCCTGATCGACGAGGGGGTCCGCCCAGCCCCACATTGACTGGGGATTCCAGGCAATTTCCCGTAACGCGTTTGAGGCTCCAATGATCGCTGTCGCGATCATAAACTCTCCGTTGGCTACAGTTGTCGTGAATCTGTACTCGGGATTGGTTATACCGGATATGCATCCCGTTTTCAGGTCGTAAGTGTTGTAGCTATAACCGGCGTAGCCGTAGTCGCTATAGAGACCTCTGGGACCGGGCTGTTTGGCGGAATCCGGCCGGCTCGCGAACCAGCCTGCGAGGCCGGCATCTGGCGTGCTTGGATTCGGTGCTTCACGACATTTAGAACCGTCATCGACGACAGCTTCCAGTTTGTTTACGCAGGCTCGGAAGTCGGCTTGCCACTCCTTGGTGGAGCAGAGATCGCCCGGAGCCTGCGCAGGCACGGGGGCGGCTGTTGCGGGCTGGACGGGCCAGCTGATCGAGGCGACCGCCCCCACGAACACCGCAAGAAAGAACGCGACCGCGCGCGGAGCGAAGCGCAACCGAGGGCGCATTCACACCTCCAGGTCGTCGCTGCTGGTGGGCAGGTTGGACTGTGTGGCGGTTACGGCCGCCGGCGTCGTGTCGAGGTGGTCCAGCAGTCCTTCGACGTACGACACGTCCACCCGTATTTTTTGTACTCGACCGTCTACATCTCGCATGACGAACTCCCGGAACCCCAGCCGTGCAGCCGATGAAGTGTCCACATTAGACAACGAAGCCAATGTCGCCTCGTAGCCGTCGTTGACCGGTACGCGGAGAAGGCGTAGCGCCTCGGACGCGATCTCGACGTCTTCGGCGATACGGCCGACGAAGACGGTGGAGACCAGGTTCTGGACGTCCAGGCCGAGGATGTCGCGGGGGTTTTGCGACGCCACGAGCGCGGCCAGGTTCCATTTTCGGGAGTCGCGGGCGAGGCGTACCAGGAAGGAGCGGCCGGAGCGCCAGCCTTCCATGAAGTGTGCCTCGTCCAAGCCTACGAGTTTGCGGGAGGACATCGAGCCGCCGTAGCAACGGCGGACGGCCAGGCGGTGGGCGGTGTGCAGCATGGGCAGTGCGAGGGCTTCCTCGGCTGACCAGTACTCGCGCTCGATTTTCAGGTCGGGCAGCCGCAAGCCTGCCATCGTGATGACGGTCAGTGCGGCGTCGGCGCCGAGCAGGCCCTCTGGCGGGCGCCCGAAGAAGAGTAGCGCTAGCGGCATCTCGGCGGTGTCGAGGAGCAGGTTGGCGAGTTCCTTGCCCTCGTCGTTGTCGAGCTGCTGCAGGCACGCTACGACATCGTCCAGTGTGGACGTCTCTTCGGCGGGCACCTGGCGGACGGCGTGACGCAGGAGGGTCGCCGTCGACGCCTCGCGGGCGACCTGCGGCGGCACCAGCATGGAACAGATGTCCTGCACGAGCATTCTGCGCTCGGCGCGGGCGTTGGAGACGGCGATTTCGAACTCGCGGTCGCCGGATGCCCCGGTGGCGAACTCGGAGCGCAGGGGCGTCGGGATCAGCGAATACGGTGCGAGGGTGCCGTGCTCGGAGCCGGTGAGGTTGAGCACTCGTGCGTATGGCCGCAGCTCGGGCATGGAGCAGAGCCGTGCCAGCGGGCCGGACGGGTCGAGCAGGGTGACCTGTACGCCACGCCGTGCGGCTAGATAGCCCAACGCACCCAGCAATGTGGATTTTCCACCACCGGGCTCGGCGACGAAAACCGCCAAGCCTGAGCGTTCCCGCACTTCCATCGGGAAATGGAGGTCGAGGAAGACGGGCCGGCGGCAGGTGCCGGCGGTGCGGCCGATGAGGTCGCCGCGCCGGTCGCCCACTGTGGACGCCGCCTGCGGAAGGGCGGCGGCGAGCAGCTTGACGGGCATGCGCCGGATGTAGCCGGTGTTGGCGATTGGCTCACCGGGGATGAACTCGCGCGCCAGCCAGTCCTGATTCTTCGGGTGCTGCAGGGAGATGCGCAGCTCTCGGGAGTACAGCTGGATGAGCCTGCGGGCCCGCTCCAGGCACTCCTCGCGCGTGCGACCGCCCACGGCGATGCGGTGCCAGCCGTGCGCCCGTGCGGATTCCACCGGCAGGCCGGTGGTCATTTCGTCACCGATGACGAGGGCGCGCTTGGCGAGCCTTTCGAGCTCCGGTGGAGCGTCGATGCCGTGCTCGGCGTAGTCGAGCTGCTGCGAGCGGATCATGCGCAGCCGGTGCTCGAGGTTCTTGAACGAGTCGCCGGGCCCCAGCAGGTCGATCCGCGACGAAAGCTCCATCGGCCACGGCAGCCGCTCGTGGAAATGCATCCACGGCTCGTGGCGCTCAGGAATCTCCAGCGGCTCCATGCGCCCGACGGCCAGCACGGCGACGTGCCGCTCCTCGCCGGTCATCCTGTTGACCAGCTTCACCGTGGAGCCGTACGGCGTCCGGTACCGCTCGATCTGCTCGGTCATCGCGAGCAGGTCGCCGCGTTCCCAGCGCCCGTCGGTCACCGGCGAGAGTGCGGTCGGCGGCGCCATGCAGAGCGCCACGGAGCGGTACAGCAGCCATTCCAGCTCGTGCGGCGTGACCTGGCGGCCGCGCATGCCGAACGCGCCGAGTACCTCGTCGAACTGCTCCACCGTCCGGCCGAGCTTGCGCCGCTCGCCTTCGGCCACGCCCCGCCCGAAGGCGCGCAGCAGCCGTTCCGCGAGGGAATCGCCCAGCTTGCGCCGCGCGAACGTCACTCCCAGATAGGTCTGGCCCTCAGCGTGGTTCACCGAAAGCAGGTGGCGCTGCGCCGCGACCAGGTGATCCGACCACGAGTTGCCGCCCGTCGCCGCGCCCAGCGGGTGTGGCGTGTGCATGTCGACGGTGCGTGCCCACTCGTCGGCCGGGAACGGGCGCGTCGTCCGGCGCAGGTGCAACCGGAACCCAGCCAGACCCGCGTACTGCTCGGAGATGGCGGAGAGCAGGGCCTCGCGCTCGGCGTCCGGGCGGAAGGCCCACCGCACTTCGGGCAGCCAGTACCAGGCGGTGACGGTGTTGGGGGTAAAGGTCAGGTGGCCGGCGATCTCGGTGATCGCGAGATCCACCGACGGGTCGCGGTCAGAGAACTTGATCTTCGGCGCCTTGACCGGCGCCGGGCGCCGCTCCGACCGGCGTTCGGCCTTCTTCTGCGGCTGCCGCGCGGGCGCCTTCTCCTCCGGGCGCTGCCGCCGCTCCGGGCGCCGCTCGACCTGCCGCGCGGGCTCCGCCGACGGACGCGGCGCCAGCGACTCGCCGGCCCGCGACGCGACCGACTCGCCGGCCCGCGACGTGACTGACTCACCAGCCCGTGGCGTGACGGACTCGGTGGTTCGCGGCGCCAGCGCTTCGGCGGTTCGCGGCGTGGCCGATTCGGCTGTTCGTGGCGCCAGCGCGTCGGTGGCACGCGGCGCCAACGCTTCCGGCGTCCGCGGTGCGAGGGCTTCCGACGGGCGTGGAGCCGGGGGCTCCGACTCGCGGACCGCCGGCAGGTTCGCGGCCGCCAGTTCCGGATCCGGAGCCGCGTGGCGTCCGCTTCGCGCCTTCTGCGCGGGCGTCGGCGACGCGTTCGCCGGTCCATCAGCATCGTGTACCGCTGGCGTCCGTTCCCCCGTTGTCTGGCGGCTCGGCGTCCGGGTCGGAGTGGCGGTGCTGGCGGCGTCCGCGGGCGGGGCGACGGGTGCCGGCGGTGCGGGCGACGGGCGGCTGGCCGGTCCGGCGAAGAGGTCCAGGAACGGCGAGTCGATGTCGGCGTGCTCCACCTCGTTGCGCGGGCGGGCACCCGGCGGAGGTGGAGGCGTGGGACGGCCGCGCGCCGGCTTGGGCGCCTGGAATACGGCGACCGCGCCATGATCTGGGCTGGTCACGAGGTCGCCGTCGTCTTCGAGGGCGTCGTCATCGTGGTCCGACAGCGGGTAGTCACTTGGTCGCGCTCCGTTACCTCTCGTGCCGGCTGGCATGCCGACCGGACGAGAGGAGCCCGGTGTGGAGGGTGGGGTCATGCCGATGCTCCCCGCAGAAGGGTGTGATGGCGACTCATACCAACTCCTCCCGGACCTTGATCCGAGTGGCGACGAGGCGCGGGTCGCGCTGCTCGACGGCGGGCTCGCGAGTGCGGCGCCAGTCGGTCAGGGCGGTACGGATGACCATGCGAGCGGGGCGGTCGGGATCTACGTACCGGAAGATGAAGGACGTGGTCACGATGGCGAGTGCTATCTCCCATGCGGGAAACAGCTCCACCTTGAACGTGAACAGGTAGTGGATGAACACGTACAGCGGCACGAGCAGCATGAAGACGCCGTACTGTGCGTACGGCAGGTGGACGGGCAAGGTGTACCCCGGCGGGCCGAGGTAGACCAGGCGTGCCCGGTAGATGTCGTCATCTGTGCGCAGCCGCATGTCGAGCCCGCGACCTACTCGAAGATCAGGTCGATGAGGTAGTCGCCGACGAAGAACAGCGTCGCCGCGCCGGCGATGAAGGCGAGGCCCACGATGGCGATCGCCGAACTCGTCAGCACCTTCGAGATCTCGCCCTTGCTGGCTCGCCCAATGAAGATCACTCCGAGCACGGCGAGGAGAATCGGAGCGACCTTGCTGGCGAAGAAGCCGACGACACCCTCTGTGTCGATGCCCTTGGGCTCCGGCTCCGCGGCCAGTATGAGATTGAGCGCGTCCCCGGCGTGCGTGGTCGTGGACCACGCCGCTGTGACGAGCTCTATGGCGTTCATGGGTGGAAACCTCCCCGGTCCGCGTCCGCCCGGCAGTGGGAGTCAGATCACTGTCTGCTTATCGCCCACCACTCATGGTGAACGTTTCTGGGCTGTTTGTCCTGGTTTTTGCCCATCTCCTCATGCCACGACGATGGAATGACCAGTAGTTGCAAAGCGTACGGGGCACCCCCCTTTCTGCCAAGCTACGAAGACTGTGGCCCATGGTGGCGCCGTGGCCCATGGTAGCCGTCATCGAACATACGTGCTAATCAGGTGCGACGGTACCGTCAGTTCGTGACTGATCTGTTGAGTCCCGCTCACCCGGTCGTGATGGGAGTTCTCAACGTAACGCCGGACTCGTTCTCCGACGGCGGACGCTATGTGTGTCTTAACGACGCCGTCGAACACGGCCTGGAAATGCGACGTCAGGGCGCACACATCATCGATATCGGTGGTGAGTCCACCCGTCCCGGCGCCGAGCGTGTCGACGCCGAAACCGAGGCCGGCCGGGTACTGCCGGTGATCCGTGAGCTGGCCGCCGCCGGGGTGCCGATGAGCATCGACACCACCCGGGCGAGCGTGGCCGCGGGCGCGCTGGAGGCGGGCGCGACCCTGGTAAACGATGTTTCCGGCGGCCTCGCCGACCCGGCCATGGGCAAGGTGGTCGCCAACGCCGGCTGTCCATGGGTCCTCATGCACTGGCGCGGTCACTCCCGGCACATGCGGGAGCTGGCCTCGTACGCCGACGTGGTGACAGAGGTCAAGGCGGAACTGCTGCAGCGGGTCGACGAGGCAGTGGCCGCCGGGGTGGCCGCCGAACGCCTGGTCATCGACCCGGGGCTGGGCTTCGCCAAGACGCCCGAGCACAACTGGCAGCTGACCCGGCGGCTCGACGAGCTGCTCGGGCTCGGGTACCCGGTGCTCTTCGGCGCCAGCCGCAAGTCGTACCTGGGCGCCCTCCTCGCCGGGCCCGACGGCGCGCCGCGCTCGGCCGATGAGCGGGAGGCCGCGACGGTCGCGACCAGCGTGCTCGCGGTGGCGGCGGGCGTATGGGGCGTACGGGTGCACGACGTACGCGCCACGGTGGACGCGCTCGCGGTCTGGCAGGCGTCCGGCGCACCTAAGCTGGCGCGCTGATGGACCGGATCAAGCTCACCGGGCTGCGCGCCCGCGGCCGCCACGGTGTGTACGACTTCGAGCGGGCCCAGGGGCAGGACTTCCTCGTCGACGTGGAGCTGGAGCTGGACCTCACCCGGGCGGCCCGCTCCGACGACGTGGCCGACACGGTGCACTACGGCGAGCTGGCAGAGCGGCTGGTCGCCGTGGTGGCCGGTGAGCCGGTCAACCTGATCGAGACACTGGCCGAGCGCCTCGCCGAGGTGTGCCTCTCCGATACCCGGGTCGAGGTGGCGACCGTGACGGTGCACAAGCCGCAGGCCCCGATACCGCACGAGTTCTCGGACGTGGCCGTCACCATGCGCAGGGAACGCCAGCTGTGAGTCGGGCCGTACTGTCGCTCGGCAGCAACCTCGAAGACCGGTACGAGCATCTGTGGACGGCGGTCCGCGGGCTCGACGACGTGCTGCTGGTGGTGTCCGGCGTGTACGAGACGCCACCGTGGGGCGATGACGATCAGCCCGCGTACCTGAACGCGGCGGCGCTGGTACACGATGATGCCGCCGGCCCGCGCGACTGGCTGGACCGGGCCCGCGCCCTTGAGGCACGTGCCGGGCGGGTCCGCGACCCGGAGCGCCGGTTCGGACCGCGCACGCTGGACGTCGACGTGATCGCCGTGTGGGACGACGCCGGCGAGCCCGTGCGCAGCGACGATCCCGAGCTGACCCTGCCGCACCCGCGCGCTCACCTGCGCGCGTTCGTGCTGCGGCCGTGGATCGACATCCAGCCGTACGGCCAGCTGCCCGGCCACGGCTGGCTGACCGACCTGCTCCAGGCCGAACCGGTCGCGGGCGACGCCCTCGCTGTCAGCCCGCGCCCGGATCTGCGGTTAGAGTCGAGGTAATGGAACCGCAGTCTCCACCGCAGGACAGCGGGTCGGCGCCCGAGCGTCCAAGGATGGGCCCGACCCGGCCCGCCACCCTTCTCGTGGCCGGTCTGGCCGCCGCGGCGGTGTCCTGGCTGATGATCAGCCGCTTTTACGGAAACATCCCGGCGCTGCCGTGGCTGCCGACGATCACGATCGCGGCCCTCGCCTTCCTGGAGGGGTACGTCGCGGTCAACACCCGGGCCCGCATCGAGCGCAAGCCCGGCCGCGAGCCGGTCGATCCGCTGGCCGTCGCGCGGTACGTCGTCCTCGCGAAGGCGTCTTCGCTGGCCGGGGCCATCTTCGCCGGCACGTACGCGGGCATTCTCGGCTGGCTGCTGATCGAGCGCACCCGGGCGAGCTCGAACGACATCCCCGCGGCGACGGCCGGGCTGGTGGCGTCGCTGGCGCTCGTCGGCGCCGCGCTCTGGTTGGAGCGATCCTGCCGGGTGCCTGAGCAGCCAGATAGTGAGAAAGAATCGGATAAGCCGGACAAGTAGGCTGCGTCCCGGCCGCTGACCGGCCACCGGGGGTGACGTCCCCGGGGTCCGCCGAGTACGGTGCGGCTGCTGGGCTCTTTCCGTGGGGACGGATTTCAATCCGTCGAGCGTCCCTATCCGTACAGCTATGCGGCGCGGAACGGGTCCCGAAAGAGCACAGGAGGCGCGCGACATGGCGTACGACGAGCCGTCCTTCCGGCGGCGGGACACGGACCCCATCGTGTCCGGTGGACTCCGCGAAGACACTCGGTTCGGCTCCGACGCCGGTTTCGGCTCGGCCAGTGGCGGCTACCAGACCGGCAGCTTCCCGGTGGCGAACGAGTTCCGGGAACCCGACCCGATGCAGACCACCCAGCGGCGCGCCGTGTCACCGGCGGCTCTCGGTGACGTCTTCGACGACCCGACGCACGGCGAGCCCGGGCGCGACCGGATCGCGGTACACGTGGCCTGGGAGGTCGTGCTCCTGATCGCGGCGGGTGGCCTGGCCTTCCTGCTGTACCGCGAGGACGCCAGCGCCCTGCGCGGCGCGGCGCTGGACGCGCTGCTCGTCTCCGCGGCCGCCCTCGGCCTGCTCGCCGTGGGTGCGAGCCTCGCGCTGCGGGCCGGCGTGCCCAACCTCGCGCTCGGGCCGGTCGCCGTCGCCGCGGGCCTGCACTTCGCGGAGCAGGGCGACCGCGGTGTCGTCACCGCCGCGGGAGAGGCCGCCGTGGCGGCTGCGATTCTCGGTGCCCTCATGGCGGTCGTAGTGGTCGGATTCCACGTCCCTGGCTGGGCGGGCACTCTGGCCGGCACGCTGGTGGCGATCGTCTACATCCAGCAGCGCCTGGCACCGGTCAACCTGCAGGGTGAGTGGGACCCCACCGAATACGCGCTGTATCTCTTTGGTGGCGTGGCGGCACTGTCCGTGATCGGTGGACTCATCGGCACGATCAAACCGGTACGCCGTGCGGTCGGGAGGTTCCGGCCGGTGGGCGACCCCGCCGTGCGCCGGGGCGGGCTTGCCGCGGCGCTGACCGCCGGCACCCTGATCCTCTCGACCGCCTTCGCCGCCGTGGCGGGCATCCTGATCGCGGCCAGCACCGACGGCCCGGTCGTGCCGGCGACCGGCCTGGAGTGGACCGGCCTCGCGATCGGGGCCGCGCTGCTGGGCGGCACCAGTGGCTTCGGCCGGCGCGGGGGCATCCTCGGCACGCTGCTGGCCGTCGTACTGATCACCGTCTTCCTCGTGTACGAGGACAAGATGGGCTGGGACATCTCGAAGTTCGCGATCGCGGCGGGCGTACTCGTGGCCGGGCTGGTCGTCACACGGCTGGTGGAGACGTACGGCCACCCGCGCTCGGCGCGCGACGGGTACTACGACGAGGAGGAGTGGACGCCGGAGACCACGGCGACCCCCTCGGCCGGGTGGAGCCAGTCGGATCGGCAGGACTCGTGGTCGTCGCTGTCGGCGCAGCCGCCGGCCGGGCGGGCCGACCAGTGGGACAACGATCGGTGGGGTACCGGCCGGTGATCCGGCCAGCCGTCGGGCGCCGCTGATCAGCCGCGTAAGCTCCACTCATGGCCGGAGTCACGTTCGCCGAGCTGGACGCGCTGTCGACTGAGGACCTGCGTGAGCGGGCCTTCGCGCTTGCGCGCCGGCGCCGCGATGTCCGCTTCTTCTGGTCGGTGCTGCGGCACCTGCCGCACGCCGACGACGTCGAGAAACTGGACGGCTCGCCCAACTCGGTGGGGCCGACGATCGACGAGGCGGTCGCGCTGTGGCGCGAGTTCACGGGCCACGGCTACGACGACGAGACCGAGCCGCTGCTGCGGGCCGCGTTCATCGACTATCTGCTGAGCCATGACGCCGCCTGAGTGATCGACAGGTTTGAGCGCGGCGCCACACGGGGCAATACGGCGCCATGGTGCTCACAGCCACTCGTTATAAGACCGCAACCGGTGCGGGCACGCTAGCCGCGCTGGTGCTGGTGCTGGTCTTCGGCAGTCCCTGGTACCGGGACTGGGCCGCGGACAACACTGATCCGAACACGGCGGGCGGCTGGTTCCTGCGCCTGCTCACCTGGCCAGCGTGGAGTGTCGACTCGGACCAGCCAGCCCGGGACCTTCTCTCCACCAACCTGCGGGCCATCCTGGTCGTCGTCTTCACCGCCCTGTTCCTCATGGCGTTGCCCGGTTCGCAACTCGCCCGGGCGCGCGGCACGCTCAGCCAGTTCTTCGCCGGCTGGGCCGCCTTCATCTTCGCCGGTGGCGCCGCATCACTGCTCGCGGCGCTGATCCACTCCAACCCGTCGCTGCTGGGCGCCTTCCAGGCGGCCGGCTCCGGCGCCACGTACGGGCTGTTCGTCGGCTGGATCGTCGGCGCGGCCACCCTGGGCGGCAGACGCGGCACGGCTTGACGCCGCTCACCCTGAATCGTGATCAGGGCGTCCCTCAAGTCGCTTTAACGACTTGAGGGACGCCCTGATCACGAGAAACTACCCGGCCGACTCGGCCGGGTAGTCGATGCTCAGTACCCGATGGCGGGTGAGCAGGCCGACCGGCTGCCCGTTGTCGGTCACCTTGGCGTTGTCGGAGTTACTGGTGAGCATCGTCGCGAGCGCGTCGTACAGCGACGAACCCAGGTCGACCGCCGGGTACCCGTCGAGGCCGTCCCCTTCGGACAGTGGGCTCAACATCTCGCGGCTGATCGGCGTGACCGCCAGCCGGCGGATGCCCCGGTCGTCGCCGACGAACTCGCGCACGAACGGGGAAGCGGGCTTGCCGAGCAGGTCGGCTGGTGTGGCGTACTGCTCCAGCTTGCCGCCCTCGGAGAGCACCGCGATCCGGTCGCCGAGCCGCACGGCCTCGTCGAGATCGTGCGTGACCAGCACGATCGTCTTGCGCACGTCTGCCTGAAGCCGCAGGAACTCCTCCTGCAACCGGCCGCGCACGATGGGGTCGACGGCGGAGAACGGCTCGTCCATCAGCAGTACGACCGGGTCGGCGGCGAGCGCGCGTGCCACGCCGACCCGCTGGCGCTGCCCGCCCGAGAGCTCCTGCGGGTACCGGTCACCGAACTGTCCCGGGTCGAGCCCGACCAGTTCGAGGAGCTCGTCGGTGCGCGTGCGGATGCGGGTCTTGGGCCACCCGAGCAACCGCGGCACCGTGCTGACGTTCGTGCGGATCGTCTGATGTGGAAAGAGGCCGACGTTCTGGATGACGTATCCGATCCGGCGGCGCAACTGGACCGGATCGGCCGCGGTGGCGTCTTCGCCATCGATGAGGATGCGGCCGCCGGTCGGCTCGATGAGCCTGTTGATCATCCGGAGCACGGTCGACTTGCCGCATCCAGATGGTCCGATGAGGACCACCAGCTCGCCGGCCCGCACCTGAAGGCTCAGTCCGCCGACGGCGACGGTGCCGTCCGGATACTGCTTGCGAATGCCGTCGAGTTCGATCGAGGCAGCTGTCGGGGTAACGTCCACGTATGTCCTTCCAGAGCTACCGCGACGACCCCGGGAACCCGTGGTTTTCGTGGCAGTACGTGCGGGACAATTCGGACACCATTGCGGAGGCGCTCCGCGAGCACGCCACGCTGACCGCCGAGGCCGTCGTGATCGCCGCGCTCGTGGCCGTGCCGCTCGCCGTCGTCGCGTACTGGATCCGCCCGCTCACCGGCCCGATTCTCGCACTCTCGGGCGTCCTCTACACCATCCCCTCGCTGGCCCTGCTCGCCTTCATCGCTCCGTACGTCGGCACCACCCGCACCACGTCGGTGCTGATCGCCCTGGTCCTGTACGCCCTGTTGCTGATCGTGCGCAACACGCTCGCCGGGCTCAACCAGGTACCGGCCGAGGTGCGCGACGCGGCGCAGGGCATGGGGTACGGCCGGTTCGGGCGGCTGCTGCGTATCGACCTGCCGCTCGCCCTGCCGGGCATCCTGACCGGGCTCCGGCTCGCCACCGTGTCGACCGTGGCACTCGTCACGGTCGGCGCGCTGATCGGGAAGGGCGGGCTGGGTGACCTGATCCTCGGTGGCTTCCGTAACAACTTCTACCGAGCCGAGATCGTCACCGGCACCGTGCTGTGCGTCGCGCTCGCGCTGGTGCTCGACCTGCTACTGGCCACCGCCGGCCGGCTGCTGACCCCGTGGGCCCGCCGGAGGGCGTCATGATCGCGGAAGATCCGATCCAGCAGGCGGTGACCTGGCTCAACGACCCGTTGAACTGGACAAATCCGGGCGGCGTCCTGGACCGGCTCGGCGAGCATCTGTGGATCTCGGCCGCCGCGGTCGCGCTGGGTTGCCTGGTGGCCTGGCCGCTCGGGCTCTGGCTGGGGCACATCGGGCGCGGCGGCGGCGTGGTCGTCATGATCTCGAACGTCACGCTCGCTATCCCGACGATCGCGCTGCTGACCATCCTGCCGCTGACCTTCCTCGGTTTCGGGGAGCGGCCGGTCATCGTCGCTCTTGCGGTCTTCGCGGTGCCGCCGCTGCTGGCAAACGCGTACACCGGGGTGCGGGAGGTCGATCCGGAGGCCCGTGACGCGGCGCGCGGCATGGGGCTGTCCGGCATGCAGGTGCTGCGCCGCGTGGAGCTGCCGCTGGCCGTGCCGTACCTGGCGGCCGGATTCCGCACGGCGGCGGTACAGGTGGTGGCCACCGCCGCGCTGGCGTCCTTCGTCAACGGCGGTGGGCTCGGCCAGATCATCAGTGCCGGGTTCGGCCTGGGCATCGCCACCGGCGGCGGTCAGATCCTCGCTGGCGGTCTGCTCGTGGCGCTGCTCGCCCTGCTGGTCGAGGTGGTACTCGCGGGGGTGGAGCGGGTGGTCACACCGCGGCCGCTGCGGCGCTCGCGCGGTCGGGCCGCTCGCCGCACCGCCAGCGCCACCGGCAGGGCATGACGATCCGGTTGCGAGTCCTCGGGAAGTTTGTCGGTACCCCCTGTAAGGATGTTGGCTGAGTTACGGGCGGCATCAGTCGCCTGTCGGACACGCGGCCGGCCGTCATGGCCGCGCCGGGACACGGAAGGCGGGCAGGTATGCGCGCACGCAAACGGCTGGTCCTTGGCGCCCTCGGCGCCCTGGCCGGCGCAATGATTCTCACGGGCTGCGGGGAAGAGGGGTCCTCGGGCACCGACGCGCCCGCGGCCGACGCCTCCGGTGCCGGCTGTGCCCCGGCGGCTGGCAGCAAGCTCGTCGTGCTCGAAGACGACAAGAAGCTTCAAAACACCGACAACGTGGTGCCGGCGATCAACGCGAAGGCGTCCACGCCGGAAATGATCGCGGCGCTCAACAAGGTGTCGGGCGCGCTCGACACGACCAAGCTCATCGCGCTCAACAAGGCCGTCGACGTCGACCGCAAGACGCCCAAGGTGGCGGCCGAGGATTTCGCGCAGGCCAATGCCCTGGCCTACAACCTCCAAAAGGGTCAGGGCGGCAAGGTGATCATCGGCGCGGCCAACTTCAGCGAAAACCAGACGCTGGCCGAGCTGTACCGGATCGTGCTCACCGCGGCTGGCTACCAGGTGACCGTGCAGCAGATCGGTAACCGTGAGCTGTACGAGCCGGCGCTGGAAAAGGGCGAGATCCAGGTGGTGCCCGAATACGCCGCCACGCTGGCCGACTTCCTCAACGCCAAGGTCAATGGCGCGAGCGCACCAGCGATCTCGTCACCCGACCTCGACAAGACCATGTCGGGCCTCAAAGAGGCTGGGCAGAAGGTCGGCCTCACGTTTGGTCGGCCCTCCGCGGCGCAGGATCAGAACGCCTTCGCGGTGACGCAGGAGTTCGCTGACAAGTACAGCGTGAAGACGCTTTCCGACCTGGCGGCGAAGTGCTCCGGTTCGGCGACGGTCATGGGCGGCCCGCCGGAGTGCCCGCAGCGCCCCAAGTGCCAGAAGGGGCTCGTAGACACGTACGGGTTCAAGGCCGGGTCGTTCAGCTCTCTTGACGCTGGCGGTCCGCAGACCAAAAACGCGCTGACCACCGGTGCGATCAGCGTCGGCCTGGTGTTCTCGTCCGACGGGGCGCTCGCGGCCGGCTGACGGTAGCTGCTGAAACGGCGCGGGACAGGCAAGTCCCGCGCCGTTCGGCCTTCTGGGCGACCCAGGGCGGCCAAATCGCTCGACTTTTCCGGTGCCGGAGCGTGTCCCGGGTCGCATCATCGTTGTCCCCATGTGACCGATCCGCTGCTAGGCGAGCCGGTGCCGGAATACGTGGCCGGCCATTCCGCTGACCCGGAAGTATCGGTAGGCTCCACAGCCATGCCGGCCTCCGAACCGCCATCTGAGCGGCGGGGCGCACGGCTGCTCACCATTGTGTTCTGGGCCGGGGTGGGGCTGGCTCCGCTGGCGGCATTACTGCTGCTGCTAGGCCAAGGTGCCGGGGCGCTGCGAGTGGCCGCCGTCCTCGCGGTGCTCGCCGTTGTCCTCATTGGCCTGTCGATCACGTTGCGCCGAGACGCGGAGAGTATGCGTCTGGACATGGAGGAGACCCTTCTCGAAGAGGTCGACATGCTCCGCGAAGACGTGCGCAACGACATCGCCACCGCCGCTCGGGCGACACACAAAGCTTTCTCGGAAAAGCTCCAAGTCATGCATGAGAGCGTGCAAGCGCTGCGCATGCAGGTCGAAGCGGCGCGAGTGGCAGGGGGCGGCCCCGTTCAGCCACCAGCGCCCGCCCGCGAGGGCGCCATCTTCCCCACGGCCGCCCCAGTCGCTGCCGGGTTTGCCCGCCCGGAGCCACCGGCCGGCGCCAACGGTCAGCCCATGCACGCCGGCGTGGCCCAACCGCCGGGCGTGGCGGGCGTCGCCCAAGCCGGTCACCTCGGCATCGCCCAACCAGCGGGCATGGCGAGCGTTCCGCAGCCCGCCCACGCCGGGATAGCCTTGCCGCCGCCCGGCCCCGGCCCCGGGCACGTCGGTGCGAGGGCGCGGGTGCCCGGCGGGATCGTCCGGCACACCGAAACCGTGCAGGTCACCACCCGCCAGACCATCGTGGACCCCCACGGCGACGACGAGTCGGGCACGGGCCGCGTATACGGCGCGGGCGGCTACGGCGGATACGAGGGCGGCGGATACGGCGGTCCGGAGTTTCCGCCGGCCGATGACGCGGCTGCCCGGCCGGGGCGCTACGGCGGCGACGCCGCGCAGTGGTCGGCACCCCCGGCCCCGCCGCCGGGCGGTCGCCGCCGCCGCGCCGCGGAACCCGACGACGCGCAGTGGCAAGACGACCGCCAGCGCGGTGGCGGACCATGGCCGGATGACCGGCAACGAGGCGGCGAAGAGCCGTGGTCGGGTGGCCGTGGCGACTCATGGCCTGAGGAGCGGCGCCGGGGGCCTGACAGTTCCTGGCAGGGTGACCGGTCGCGTGGCGCCGACCAGTCCTGGCCGGAGGACGGGCGCCGCGGGCCTGACAGCGCCTGGCTGGGTGATCGGCAGGGCGAACGGCTGGGTGATCGGCAGGGCGAACGGCTGGGTGATCGGCAGGGCGAGCATCCGCGTGACGGTTCCTGGGCGGGCGACCGGGCCCGAGGCGGTGGCGACGCCCGCCGGCCGCGCCCGTACGACCGCGAAGAGGAGCCGCGCGACGAGGGCCGGTGGACCGACGTGAAGGCCGGTGACCGGTGGGCCTCGGTGCGCAGCGACGACCACGTGCAGGAGCTGCGGATGGGAGAGCGGCGCGCCGCCGTCCGCGCTGACGAGTCCGGCAGCGAGGTGCGGATCCAGGACCGCTGGGCCGCGGTCCGGCGCGAAGAGCCGCGCCGTGAAGAGTCTCGCCGTGAAGAGCCGCGCCGAGCGGAACCCCACCGCGAGGAACAGCACGAGGACGGCGCCTGGCTGCGTGACCTGCGCGGTCCCCAGAGCGACAACGGCTGGGACCGGCGCGGCGGGCCCGCAGCTTTGCCGGCCGGCCCCATCGAGCCCACAACGTCGTGGGGCCAGGGTTGGAACGCCGCCGAGCAGGATACGTCCGGGCGGCGGCGCCGCTATCAGGATGACGAGGACGAGTACCGGTACCAGCCGGACGCGGGTCGCCGGTCGCGTCGCGCCGAGGAAGACCAGCGCTGGCGCTGACTCTTACTTGTCGATGTCGCCGACGACGAAGAACATCGAGCCCAGGATCGCGATCAGGTCCGGCACCAGGCACCCGGGTATGAGCGTGGAGAGCGCCTGCACGTTCGCGTACGAAGCGGTGCGCATTTTCATCCGCCACGGCGTCTTCTCGCCCCGCGACACCAGGTAGTACCCGTTGAGGCCGAGGGGATTCTCGGTCCAGGCGTACGTGTGGCCCTCGGGTGCCTTGACCACCTTCGGCAGCCGCACGTTGACAGGTCCGGTGATCCGGTCGACCATCTCCAGGCAGCGGTCGACCAGGTCCAGCGAGACGTGCACCTGGTCGAGGAGCACCTCAAAGCGTGCGTGGCAGTCACCCGCCTCGCGGGTCACCACCGGCACGTCGAGGTCGCCGTACGCGAGGTACGGCTCGTCGTGGCGCAGGTCGAAGTCGAGCCCGGACGCCCTCGCCACCGGCCCGGACGCTCCGAACGCCGCCGCCTGCGCAGCGGTCAGCACACCCACCCCGACCGTGCGGGCGAGGAAGATCTCGTTGCGACGGATCAGGTTTTCCAGGTCTGGCAGGCGCCGCCGCACCTGACCGACGGCCTCCCGGGTCCGCCGCGTCCAGCCCGCGGGCACCTCTTCCTTGAGGCCGCCGACCCGGTTGAACATGTAGTGCATCCGGCCGCCGGTGGCCTCTTCCAGTACCGCCTGCAGCGTCTCCCGCTCCCGGAACGCGTAGAACACCGGCGTGATCGCGCCGATCTCCAGCGGGTACGAGCCGAGGAACATGAGGTGGTTGAGGATCCGGTTCAGCTCGGCCAATGCGGTGCGGAGCCAGACCGCCCGCTCCGGCACCTCCAGGCCCATGAGCCGCTCGACGGCCAGTACCACGCCCAGCTCGTTGGCGAACGCGGACAGCCAGTCGTGCCGGTTGGCGAGCACGATGATCTGCCGGTAGTCGCGCACCTCGAAGAGCTTTTCCGCGCCCCGGTGCATGTATCCGACGATCGGCTCGCACGAGACCACACGCTCGCCGTCGAGCACCAGCTTGAGTCTCAGCACTCCGTGCGTCGACGGGTGCTGTGGACCGATGTTGAGCACCATGTCGGCGGTGTCGAGCCCAGCACCGGTGCCAACCGTGACCTCGCGCAGGTCAGTCATTGGGTCATCGTCCCACGCCGGCGGGGAAGGG
Source organism: Phytohabitans aurantiacus (assembly GCF_027923225.1). GTDB lineage: Bacteria > Actinomycetota > Actinomycetes > Mycobacteriales > Micromonosporaceae > Phytohabitans > Phytohabitans aurantiacus. Next base: position 12,174 of record NZ_BSDI01000087.1, on the reverse strand, counting down.
CAGACTGTCGAGGTCGATGGGGTGAAGGAGCCACCAGTGCCCGCCGAGGCCGGCCGGTTCGGTCAGTTCGGCCGCCGCCGACGCGGTGGCCAGCGCGCGTACATAGCCCACCGGGTCCGTACCGGCCATGGTGATCGGCGGTCGGGTGCCGCTGATACCGAGCGCGCGCAGCGCCTCCCGTTGGGAGATCAGCGTGTACGGCCGGCCGGCCGCCTCGGCCACCGAGTCGATCGCCACGTGCGCGGTGATGTCGCAGCTCCCGTCCGGCACCGGGGGCACCTGGCGCCCGGCACGGTACCCGGTGAGGGTGCCGCCGTACGGCCGAGCGTCGCGCAGGTGGCCATAGTCGACGGCCAGCGCCAGCCCGCGCACCACCATCTCCACGGCTCCCGACCACGCCCGGTCGCGCGTCAGGCCAACCTCGGCTCGGCCACCGTCCGGCCACCAGCGGGCGAGCCACGCCGTGTCGTCGGCATTGATCGGGGCGCCCGGCTTCTCGGCACCGGCCCGATCCACCGTGACGTACCGATCCCCGTCCACCACGTCGAGCGGTACGTTGTCGAGCCACTCGGTCGCGATGAGCAGCCCGGTCACGCCGGTGGGCGGCTCCGATCGCCAGCCGATCCCGTCCGGCAGGTCGGGCGGCCGGGCGGCCTTCTCCACCGCGGTCAGGCGCAGCCGGTCGCGGAGTGCCGGTGGAGCCGCCGCGGCGAGGGCGGTCAGGAGTTCGCCGCGACCCGCGCCGACGTCGACCACGTCGAGCTGGTCGGGATGGCCGAGCGCCTCGTCGAGGTGCGTGATCAGGCGGAGCACGGCAGACACGAAGAGCGGGGACGCGTGCACGCTGGTGCGGAAGTGCGCGGCCGGCCCGGCACCCGAGGTGAAGAAGCCGTGCGGGCCGTAGAGGGCGTCCTCCATGGCGTTTTGCCAGTTCATTCGCTCGTGATCGACCACGGTGAAAACCTTCACACCCTCTTGTCTCACGTCTGTAACAACGACGCATACTTGCGTCGACCGGTACCTATGACCGCAAGGACTGGATCAACGCATGATCGTCGGTGTTATCGGCGCCGGCCGCGTCGGTGCTGTGCTCGGCGCGGCGCTCGAGCGCTCCGGCCACCGTGTGGTGGCCGCCTCCGGCGCCTCCACCGGGTCGAAGGCCCGCAGGGCTCGCCTCCTGCCCGGAGCCGCCGAGCTGACCCCGGTCGAGGTGGCCCGCGAGGCCACTGACCTGCTGATCATCGCCGTTCCAGACGACGCGCTTGCCCAGGTGGCCGCCGGCGTGGCGGCGGCCCTGCGTCCGGGGCAGGTCGTGGCGCACACCTCGGGAGCGCACGGTCTCGCGGTTCTCGCCCCGGTACTGGCCAGCGGTGCGCGTCCACTCGCCCTGCATCCGGCGATGACGTTCGCCGGCACCGCCGACGACCTGGCCAAGCTGGCCGGTGCCGCCTTCGGGGCGACCGCCGAGCCGGAGCTGCGCCCCTTCGCCGAGCGGCTTGTCGCAGACCTCGGCGGCACCGTCGAGTGGGTGGCGGAGGACGACCGCGTGCTCTATCACGCCGCGCTGGCACACGGGGCGAACCACCTGGTCACGCTCGTGAACGAGGCGCTCGACCGGCTCCGCGACGCGGGCGTGGTCCACCCGGAGAAGGTGCTCGGCCCGCTGCTGCGCACTTCGCTCGACAACACGCTGCGGCTGGGCGACGGCGCGCTGACCGGCCCGGTCTCCCGGGGCGATGCCGGCACGGTCGCCCGGCACCTCGATCGGCTCTCCGCTGTGGCACCCGAGTCGGTGCCCGCGTACCTGGCGCTCGCCCGCCGCACCGCTGACCGGGCGATCGCCGCCGGCCGCCTGCGGCCACTCGACGCCGAGCCCCTGCTCGACGCGTTAACCGATCGCGAGGAGACGACGACGTAATGGATCTGGTGCACACCCGCGCTGAACTGGCGGCGGGGCGAGCTGCCCTGGACGGGACGGTCGCGGTCGTGATGACGATGGGCGCGCTGCATCAGGGCCACAAGGCGCTGCTGCGTGCGGCTCGCGCCCGGGCCGACCGGGTGATCGCGACGATCTTCGTGAACCCGCTCCAGTTCGGGCCGAACGAGGACTTCGACCGGTACCCCCGCACCCTGGACACGGACCTGGCGATATGTGCGGCGGCCGGCGTCGATCTGGTTTTCGCGCCGGACCGCACCGAGATGTACCCGGCGGGCGAGCCGCTCGTGCGGGTCAACCCGGGCCCGCTGGGCGAGCGGTTCGAGGGTGCCAGCCGGCCCGGCTTCTTCCACGGCGTGCTGACCGTCGTGCTGAAGCTGCTCCAGCTCACGCGACCGGATTTCACGTTCTTCGGTGAGAAGGACTATCAGCAGCTCACGCTCGTCAAGCGGATGGTGCGCGACCTCGACGTGCCGGTGGAGGTCATCGGCGTGCCCACGGTCCGCGAGGTGGATGGTCTGGCCCTGTCCAGCCGCAACCGGTACCTGTCGGACGCCGAGCGCGACGCGGCGCTGACGCTGTCGAAGGCGCTCCGGGCGGGTGCCGATGCGGCGCGGCGCGGTGAAGACGCGGAGAAGGCGGCCCGTGCGGTGTTCGACGGGAGCACTGCGGAGCTTGACTACCTGGTGTTGACCGATCCCGACCTGGGCCCGGCGCCAGCGCACGGCCCTGGACGCCTGCTGGTCGCGGCCCGGGTCGGTGCGACGCGCTTGATCGACAACGCTGCCGTGGAGGTCGCCTGAGATGTACCGGACCATGCTCAAGTCCAAGATCCATCGAGCCACGGTGACCCAGGCAGACCTGCACTACGTCGGGTCCGTGACGGTCGACGAAGACCTCATGGAGGCCGCCGATCTCCTGGCCGGCGAGCAGGTGGCGATCGTCGACGTGACCAACGGGGCGCGCCTGGAGACGTACGTGATCCCGGGCGCCCGCGGCACCGGCGTGATCGGCATCAACGGCGCCGCCGCGCACCTCGTCCACCCCGGTGACCTGGTAATCCTGATCTCGTACGCCCAGCTCGACGACGCGACGGCCCGGACGTACCGGCCGAGGGTGGTGCACGTCGACTCACACAATCGGGTCATCGAGCTCGGCACCGACCCGTCGGTGGCGGCACCGGGTGTGGTCGGCGCTTGCGCACCCTCCGTAGGTTAGAAGAGATTCAAGTTGGAGGGCGTCACAGCCGGGTGCCGTATGCTCGGCCGTCCGGTAAATCGTTGTGCTCTTGGGGAGGACGCACGATGCGACGGTGGATAGCCGTGCTGGCGGTGGGGGGAGCTGCCACCTTGGCGCTCTCCGCGTGCGGCAAGCCGGCAGGCGTCGACGGCGACCTGTCCGACGACTGGAAGGCGGTCGCGGAGCCCCAGCCGTTCACGCCTACCGCTGAGATCTGTCACGAGAGCGACTACGCCGAGACCGCGTACCTGTCTTCGTACGAGCCGGTCGACTGTGCCACCACGCACCGGTTGGAGACCGTGTACGTGGGCACCTTCACCGGCGCGGCCGCCGGGTTGACCGCACCGCCCGGCAAGGACTCCGCCGAGATCAAGGCGGCGTTCGCCGAGTGCGACACCAAGACCAAGGAGTACGTGGGCAGCGACTGGCGCAACGGGCGGCTCCGGCTGGCTGTGGCACTGCCGTCCGCGCAGGCGTGGACGGGCGGGGCCCGGTGGTTCCGCTGTGACGTCACCGAGGTCACCAACGTGGAGGACAACGGCGACACCGCGGCCCGCACCGGCACCCTCAAGGGTGTCCTCAAGGCCGCTTCGCCCCTTTCACTCGGGTGCTACTCGGTCAAGCTGGCGAAGGACAGCAGCATCGACACGATGCCGGCGGCCGAGTGTGCCAAGGACCACAACAGCGAGTTCGCCGGCGTATGGACCGCGCCCGATGGGGCATACCCCACAAAGAGTGCAGACTGGGACAAGTTCCACAACGAGTGCCGCAAGGTGATCGCGAAGTTCGCCGGGGTGCCGAACGACGGCAACATCAAGTACCGCACGGGCGTCGTGTCGCTGCCGGGCAGCGAAGACGAATGGAAGGGCGGAAACCGCGGCGTCCGCTGCTACTTGTGGCTGAGTGAGCGCACGGTCAACCGGTCGATGAAGGGCGCCGGCCCCAACGGGCTGCCCATCCGGTACGCGGATTAGGTGAGTGTCCTACCCCACCCCGCCCGTTACCACGCGCCGCAACGCGATCTACTGATGAGATGAGTGTTGGACTGCCGGCGGTGCCCCACCGGCTGGGCGCGCCGACGCCCGGCTGGGCTGAGACCACCGACGTCGTTGTGGTCGGCTCGGGCATCGCGGGGTTGACCGCCGCCCTGCACCTGCGCGAGGCCGGCCTGCACGTCACGGTCGTCACCAAGGTCAACATCGACGACGGGTCCACCCGCTGGGCACAGGGCGGCATCGCCGCGGTACTCGATCCGCTGGACACCCCGGCGGCCCACGCCGCCGACACAGAGATCGCCGGGGTCGGCCTGTGCGATCCGGCAGCCGTCGGCGTACTGGTAGATGAGGGGCCCGCCCGGGTACGTGAGCTCATGCGGCTCGGCGCGGAGTTCGACCGGTACCCGGACGGCTCGCTGATGCTGACCCGCGAGGGCGGGCACCGGGCCAACCGCATCGTGCACGCCGGCGGCGACGCGACCGGCGCGGAGGTGCAGCGTGCGCTGCACGCCGCGGTACGCCGCGACCCATGGATCCGGCTCGTCGAGCACGCGCTGGTGCTGGACCTGCTGCGCGCGGCGGACGGCCGGGTCTGCGGCATCACGCTGCACGTGCTCGGAGAGGGCAGCGAAGACGGTGTCGGCGCGATCCTCGGTCGCGCGGTCGTGCTGGCCACCGGCGGGATGGGCCAGATCTTCGCGGCGACGACGAACCCGCCGGTCTCCACCGGCGACGGGGTGGCGGTCGCCATGCGGGCGGGCGCCGCAGTCACCGACATCGAGTTCGTGCAGTTCCACCCCACCTCCTTCGTGGGCGGCGACATGCACGCAGTGCAACGGCCACTGATCTCGGAGGCGCTGCGCGGGGAGGGCGCGCACCTCGTGGACGGCGACGGGAAGCGCTTCATGGTCGGCCAGCACGAGCTGGCCGAGCTGGCGCCGCGCGACGTGGTCGCGAAGGGGATCTATCGAGTACTGGCAGCCACCGGCGCCGACCACGTCTACCTGGACGCCCGGCACCTGGCGGACGTGGCGCACCGGTTCCCGACGATCACCGCGGCCTGCCGCGCGGCCGGCATCGATCCCGCGACCGGCCTGATCCCGGTGGCGCCCGCCGCGCACTACGCCTCTGGCGGCGTCCGCACCGACCTGCACGGCCGCACCTCGATTCCCGGCCTGTACGCGTGCGGCGAGGTGGCCTGCACCGGAGTGCACGGCGCCAACCGCCTCGCCAGCAACTCCCTGCTCGAAGGGCTGGTCTTCGCCCGGCGGATCGCCGAGGACATCGCCCGCGGCCTGCCTCCGCAGGCCGACCCGGCGGAGCCCGCAGGTGACGCCGGATGGGTGGTGGACCAGGACAGCCGTCCCGCGCTGCAGCGCGCCATGACTCGCGGCGCCGGCGTACTGCGCTCGGCCGAGTCGCTGGCCGGCGCCGCCGCTGAGCTGACCACGCTCGGCGCGACCCGAGGCACGGCGCGCACGGCGAGCTGGGAGGCCACAAACCTGGTCACGGTCGCGTCGGCGCTCGTCGCCGCCGCGTACGCCCGCCAGGAGACGCGCGGCTGCCACTGGCGCGAAGACTTTCCGGCCGCGGACGACCGGTGGCTCGGCCACTTCCTCGGCGGTATCGGCCAGGATGGCTCGGTCACCGAAACCTGGAAGGGGGCAGTATGAAAAAGGCCACTGTCGAGGCGCTGGTCGCGGTCGGGCTGCCGCCGCTGGATGTCGAGCTGATCGTGCGCCGGGCGCTGGAGGAGGACCTCGGCCCGGGCGGGCTCGACGTGACGAGCATCGCCACGATCCCCGAGGACCAGGTCGGGACCGCCGAGCTGGTCGCGCGCGCCGACGGTGTCGTGGCCGGACTGCCGGTCGCCGCCGCGGTGTTCGAGCTGGCCGATCCCAGTACCCGATGCGAAGCTCTGGTGCCCGACGGCGCGTGGGTGGCCCGCGACGACGTGCTGGCCACCGTGGCCGGGCCGACCCGGGCATTGCTCACCGCCGAGCGCACGGCGCTCAACCTGCTCTGCCGGATGTCCGGCGTCGCCACCCACACCCGGGAGTGGGCCGACGCGCTCGCGGGCAGCAAGGCGCAGGTGCTCGACACCCGCAAGACCACGCCCGGGCTGCGCGTCCTGGAGAAGTACGCGGTGCGGGCCGGCGGCGGCGCGAACAAGCGCATGGGCCTCTACGACGTCGCGATGATCAAGGACAACCACAAGCTGGCAGCGGGTGGGCTGACGGCGGCGTACCAGCGGGTGCGGGAGGCCTTCCCGGACGTGCCCGTACAGGTCGAGGTGACCACCGTCGAGGAGGCGGTCGAGTCGGTGGAGGCCGGTGCGACGTTCCTGCTCTGCGACAACATGACGCCGGCCGCGCTGCGCGACGTGGTGGCGGCGGTGGGCGACCGCGCCGAGTTGGAGGCGACCGGTGGGCTGACCCTGGAGGTGGCTGCCGAGTACGCGGCCACCGGCGTCGACTACCTGTCGGTGGGAGCCCTCACACACTCCTCGCCTATCGTTGACATCGCCATGGACCTGCGGGAGTAGCGCGTGCTGCTGTGCATTGACATCGGTAACACCAACACGGTGCTCGCCACGTTCGACGGCGACAAGCTGGTGCACTCGTGGCGGATCAAGACGGATGCCCGCTCGACGGCCGACGAGCTGGGGCTGAAGCTGCGCGGCCTGCTGGCCGGCGACGCCGTGGAGATCACCGGTGTGGCCGCCTGCTCGACCGTGCCGGCGGCGCTGCGCTCGCTGCGGACGATGCTGGCGCGCTATTACGGCGATACGCCCAGCGTGATCGTCGAGCCGGGTGTCAAGACGGGCGTGCAGTTGGCGATCGACAACCCGAAGGAGGTCGGCTCCGACCGGGTGGTCAACACACTTGCCGCGCACGCGCTGTACGGCGGCCCGTCGATCGTGGTCGACTTCGGCACCACCACGAACTTCGACGTGATCAGTGAACGCGGAGAGTTCCTGGGCGGCGCGTTCGCGCCGGGCATCGAGATTTCCTTCGACGCGCTGGCGGCCCGAGCGGCGCAACTGCGGAAGGTCGAGCCGACCAAGCCGCGCTCGGTGATCGGCAAGAACACGGTCGAGTGCCTTCAGTCCGGCATGTACTTCGGGTTCGCCGGGCAGGTCGACCGGATCGTGGAGCGGATGGCTGAAGAGCTTGGACCGCTGCGCGCGGTGATCGCGACTGGTGGGCTGGCGCCCGTGGTGATCGACGAGTGCCGCACCATCACCCACCACGAGCCGATGATCACCCTGATCGGCCTGCGAATGGTCTACGACCGCAACACCTGAGCTTTATAAGCGAAGGTCTGGAACGGGAGCTCGAAGGTTTCGCGGCCGGCCAGAGCGGGGTGCTCGGCGCAGAGCCGGCGAACCGCCGCGTCGATCTCGGCGCGGTGCTCGGGCGTGGCGACCAGATAGTACGAGCGGGTGGCGACCAGCGCGACCAGGCTTTCGGGCGTCTGCGTGGTCGAATGGTGGAACTCGGCGCGCTCGACCGGACCGAAATACGTGTCACCGAAACTCAGCTCGTCGCCCGGATCGAACCCGCCGTGGACAGCCGGCTGGTCGTGCGTGATCACGGTCAGCTCGGCGACCCAGGGCACCGAGTCGTCACGCCTGTTCCAGATCGCCGCGAACGTGCCGCCCGGCCGCAGGAGCCGGGCGATCTCCGGATGGGCGCGCTCCGGATCGAACCAGTGGTACGCCTGCCCGGCTACGACCGCGTCCGCGCCGCCGTCAGGCAGTGGAACCGTCTCTGCCGAACCGGCCAGCGCCGTCGTGCCCGGCGTCGCGTCCGCCAGGCGCGCTCGCATCTTCGGGTCCGGCTCCACGGGTACCGCGTCGTAGCCGGCGGAGAGCAGGACCCGGGTCAGCTTGCCGGTGCCGGCGCCCAGGTCGACGACCCGGCGGGGTGGTGGCCCACCGGCGGCCCAGGTCACGGCGTCGACCGGATACGTGGGTCGATTCTGGTCGTAGGCCGCCGCGGCGGCTCCGAACGAGAGCGCGTGCACGTGGTCCGTCATCGTGGCGAAGGTTAACCGATTTCCCAGTTGAGTAGGCTCGGGGACGAATCCCACTTCACTTCTTCACTTCTGAGCAGAAAGCCGTGCCGTGACTGAGCAGACACCCGCCTCTTCACCAGCCGAGGATCTTCCCGAGCAGATGCGGGTTCGCCGGTCCAAGCGAGATCGGATCCTCGCTGACGGCGCCGAGCCGTACCCGATCACCTATCCGCGTACGGCGTCGTTGGCCCAGCTCCGCGAGCGGTACGCCGACCTGCCGACCGACACCGCCACGGGCGACACGGTCTCCGTAACCGGCCGGGTGATGTTCATCCGCAACACCGGAAAGCTGTGCTTCGCGACACTGCGCGACGGTGACGGCACCGAATTGCAGGCGATGCTCTCGCTCGACCGGGTCGGCCCCGACCGGCTGGAGGAGTGGAAGAGGGTCGTCGACCTCGGGGACCACGTCGGGGTGACCGGCGAGGTGATCACCAGTCGGCGCGGCGAGCTGTCCGTACTCGCCGACTCCTGGGCGATGACCGCCAAGTCACTCCGTCCGCTTCCGGTGTCGCACAAGCCGATGAGCGAGGAGGCTCGGGTCCGGCAGCGGTACGTCGACCTGATCATGCGTCCGCAGGCGCGTGAAACGGTTCGAGTACGTGCCGGCGTGATGCGGAGTCTGCGCGACTCGCTGCACCGTCGTGAGTTCGTTGAGGTCGAGACGCCAATGTTGCAGTTGCTGCACGGTGGCGCGACGGCTCGACCATTCGTGACGCACAGCAATGCATTGGATACTGATCTGTATCTGCGAATCGCTCCTGAGCTATTCCTGAAGCGGTGCGTCGTTGGCGGCATCGAACGCGTCTTCGAGATCAACCGCAACTTCCGGAATGAGGGAGTTGACTCTTCCCACTCTCCCGAGTTCGCGATGCTCGAGACGTACGAGGCGTACGGCGACTACAACACGATCGGCAACCTCACCCGGGAACTGGTACAGGAGGCGGCGCATGCGACCTTTGGGTCCAATGTTGTTACCCACGCCGACGGTAGCGAGTTCGACCTCGGTGGGCAGTGGCGCTCCGTAACTCTCTACGGCGTTCTTTCCGAGGCGCTCGGCGAGGAGGTCACCGTCCGTACTGAGATGCCGCGGCTCATCCAGTACGCCGAGAAGCACAATCTGGATGTCGACCCTAAGTGGGGACCGGGGAAGCTAGCCGAAGAACTCTTCGAGGAGCTCGTCGTACCGAACCTGGTGGCGCCAACCTTCGTGCGTGACTACCCGGAGGAGACGAGCCCGCTGGTCCGTAGCCACCGGGAGCAGCCGGGGCTGACCGAGAAGTGGGATCTATACGTGCGCGGCTTCGAGCTGGCGACCGGGTACTCCGAGTTGGTCGACCCTGTTGTGCAGCGCGAACGCCTTGTCGCGCAGGCCCGGCTGGCTGCCAAGGGCGACGACGAAGCGATGCGCCTCGACGAGGACTTCCTGCGGGCCTTGGAGTACGGAATGCCGCCGTCTGGTGGCATGGGAATGGGAATCGACCGTCTCCTGATGGCGCTCACCGGCCTCGGTATTCGGGAAACCATCCTCTTCCCGCTGGTCCGCTCCGAGTAGATGGCTGGGTAGATTCTTCGATCCTATTGACGGAAGGAGCGCCTTCCAAGCTATTGTTCTCTTGTTTGCGGGAGGAACCTGCTCGGAAGGATAACGGCCCGTGGCCAAGCAGATCATTCACAAGTTGGTCGACGACCTCGACGGTGGCGACGCAGACGAGACGGTCAAGTTCTCGCTCGACGGCGTGCAGTACGAGATCGACCTGTCCAAGAAGAACGCGGACAAATTGCGGGAAGTAATGTCCCCATACCTGGTCGCCGGGTCAAAGATCGGACGTGGCGGCGTCGTGGTCGGCGGTCGTGCGGCCCGGGGTCGTGGCGGTGCCGCGGCTGATCGCGAGCAGAACAAGGCGATCCGTGCTTGGGCGAAGAAGGAAGGCAAGGACATCTCCGACCGGGGGCGCATCCCGCAGGAGATTGTTGACGAGTACCACGCGAAGGCCGGGCGCTGAGCCCCGGCTGATCACCGAACTCGGCACCGGGCCCGTGGCGCAGCGCGCCGCGGGCCCGGCCGTGTTATCCACAACCTGTGGATAACTGGCCTGTCGGACTGTGGACAGCGGGGGCGTGTTCGCTCTGCGCGTACTGCGGGACCGTGGGGGAACACCGCGAGAGCGGGCAGAGTTGGGGAAAACATCGCGGACGAGGGTTAGTCAGGCACGCACGGCCACAGCAGAGTCGGTCCGCGGCGATAGAGTAAGGACACGGGCGTCCGACGGGACGTCCGCCGGCGCTGGCCCCGCCAAGATCATGGCGCACGGCAAGTGAGGAGCACGAGGGCATGTTCGAGCGGTTCACCGACCGAGCGCGACGGGTTGTCGTCCTGGCTCAAGAAGAAGCCCGGATGCTCAACCACAACTACATCGGCACGGAACACATCCTGCTCGGCCTCATCCACGAGGGTGAGGGCGTTGCGGCCAAGGCCCTGGAGAGCCTCGGTATCTCCCTGGAGGGCGTCCGCCAGCAGGTCGAAGAGATCATCGGTCAGGGTCAGCAGGCGCCGAGCGGGCACATCCCGTTCACGCCGCGGGCCAAGAAGGTGCTGGAGCTGTCGCTGCGTGAGGCGTTGCAGCTCGGGCACAACTACATCGGCACCGAGCACATCCTGCTGGGGCTGATCCGGGAGGGCGAGGGCGTCGCCGCCCAGGTGCTGGTCAAGCTCGGCGCCGACCTCAACCGGGTTCGCCAGCAGGTCATCCAGCTGCTCTCCGGCTACCAGGGCAAGGAGCCGGCTGCCGCCGGCGCCGCCGCGGGTGAGGCCGCGCCGTCCACCAGCCTCGTGCTGGACCAGTTCGGCCGCAACCTGACCCAGGCCGCCCGGGAAGGCAAGCTCGACCCCGTCATCGGGCGCGAGAAGGAGATCGAGCGGGTGATGCAGGTGCTCTCCCGCCGCACCAAGAACAACCCGGTCCTGATCGGCGAGCCCGGCGTCGGCAAGACGGCCGTGGTCGAGGGCCTGTCCCAGCGGATCGTCAAGGGCGAGGTGCCCGAGACGCTGAAGGACAAGCAGCTCTACACCCTCGACCTGGGCGCGCTGGTCGCCGGCTCCCGCTACCGCGGTGACTTCGAAGAGCGCCTGAAGAAGGTGCTCAAGGAGATCCGCACCCGGGGCGACATCATCCTGTTCATCGACGAGATCCACACCCTGGTCGGCGCTGGTGCCGCCGAGGGCGCGATCGACGCCGCGAGCATCCTCAAGCCGATGCTGGCCCGTGGTGAGCTGCAGACGATCGGCGCGACCACCCTCGACGAGTACCGCAAGCACCTGGAGAAGGACGCCGCGCTCGAGCGGCGGTTCCAGCCGATCCAGGTGGGCGAGCCGTCGCTGGCCCACACGATCGAGATCCTGAAGGGGCTGCGCGACCGGTACGAGGCGCACCACCGCGTGTCGATCACCGACGGCGCGCTCGTGGCCGCGGCGACCCTCGCCGACCGGTACATCTCCGATCGGTACCTGCCGGACAAGGCGATCGACCTGATCGACGAGGCGGGTGCGCGGATGCGGATCCGTCGCATGACCGCACCGCCAGACCTGCGCGACTTCGACGAGCGGATCGCACAGGTCCGTCGCGACAAAGAGTCGGCGATAGACGCTCAGGACTTCGAGCGGGCCGCCCAGCTGCGTGACAAGGAGAAGCAGCTCCTGGGTCAGAAGGCGCAGCGGGAGAAGGAGTGGAAGGCCGGCGACCTGGACGTCGTGTCCGAGGTCGACGACGAGCAGATCGCCGAGGTTCTGGCGAACTGGACCGGCATCCCGGTCTACAAGCTGACCGAGGAGGAGACGTCCCGGCTGCTGCGGATGGAAGACGAGCTGCACAAGCGGGTCGTCGGCCAGGAAGACGCGGTCAAGGCGGTCTCCAAGGCGATCCG
>NZ_BSDI01000086.1 GCF_027923225.1 Phytohabitans aurantiacus | reverse complement strand
CGTCGGTCGGGCGCGCCAACGGCGCCCGACCGACGACAGCGTTCGGACGCTGAAGCGGCGCCGGATCCGTGCTCAGCCGGTGCCGATCAAGGAGATCCGCATCGATCAAGGGCAAACGCACGCGGAAAAGAGATCGAAGCACGTGCGTTTGCCCTTGATCGACGGCAACCGGCAAGGGCGGGCGCGGCGCGTGGGGCGCGGCGCGTGGGGGTCAGTGGGGGGTGAACGTGAGGCCGTCGTTGCGGGCTCGGGCTTCGGCGGCTTCGACCGACGGTAGGACTCCGCGGCTCGCTAGCCAATCGTCGGCGTACACCGTCGCCAGGTAGCTGTCTTCGCCGTCGGGGCTGATCAGCACCGGGCGGGCCGGTGCGACGCCGTCTGCCAGCGCGCGCACGAGCCCGGCGAGGACCGCGCCGCTGGACGCGCCCAGTCCGAGGCCGGTGCCGTGGCGGAACAGGCGGCACATCGCGATTGCCTCCACGTCCGCGACCCGGTACAGGCGGGTGTAGTGGGACGGGCGGAGCAGGGTCGAGCGGCGCGTCGCCCCGATGCCGGTCAGCAGGTGCGGGTGGCCGGCGCCGTCGACCGCGATCGAGCCGACGACGTCGACGGCGTACACGTCGAGACCTGGCACGAACCGGCGCAGCCCCTCGCTGATGCCGGCGATGGTGCCGCCGGTGCTCACCGCGACGAAGACGGCGTCGACCAGTCCCCCGGTCTGCCGCATCAGCTCCGGCACCGTGGAGGTCTGGTGCACGGCCGAGCCGGCGGTGCTGTGGTACTGGTCGGTCCAGCGTAGCGACGGGCTCTCGCGAAGCAGCCGGCGCACGGTGTCGAGCCGGCTCAACAGGTACCCGCCGCAGTCGTCCACAGTGTCCACCATGGCGAGTTCCGCGCCGGCGCCGAGCATCCGCGACCGCAGTGTCTGCGGGGTCTTCGGGTCGACGACCGCGAGGAACCGCCAGCCGGCCTCGCCGGCGATCTCCGCCAGCGCGACGCCGAGGTTGCCCGACGACGACTCGATGAGCCATTCCGAGCGCCCCAGCGGGCGTTCCCGATGCAGGGCGGAAAGCAGGCCGAGCGCCGTCCGGTACTTGATGGAGCCGGTGGGGTTGTGCATCTCCAGTTTGAGCCAGATCGATTGGTGCTTGCCCCGGTACGCGACGTCCACCCGGGACAGTGGCGAGTTGGTGGACGACGCCGACAGCAGGCCGTCCAGCGACGTGCTGGCACCGCGTCTAATCACGGCTCACTCCGCACCGGCGACGGCCCACTCCAGCACCGCCATCGCGCTGAAGAGCTTGTGCCGCGCCTGGGTGAACGCGACGCTCCGCTCCCCGTCGAGCACCTCCGCGTCGACCTCCTCGCCCCGATGGGCCGGCAGGTCGTGCATGAAGACCGCGTCCGGTACGCGTTTCATGACCTCGCCCGTCACCCGGAACGGCTCGAACACGGTGCGCCAGTCGGGGTCGGCCTTCACGGTGCCGGTGGTCTGCCACCGGGTCGTGTACAGGACGTCCGCGTCGTCGGGCAGTTCCGCCGGATCGTGCGACTCGGTGATCCGGGCGCCGGTGGCCGCCGACGCCCGGACCGCCGCCGCGACGGTCTCCGTGGGAACCCCGTACCCGGGCGGTGTCACCAGGTGCAGGCGCGCGCCGGGCACCCGGGCGAGGGCGAGCGCCAGCGCCGCCGCGGTGTTGTTGCCCTCGCCGATGTAGCAGACCCGTACGCCGTCGAGCCCGCCGCGCAGGGTCTGGAGCGTGGACAGGTCGGCGATCGCCTGTGTCGGGTGCTCGTCGCTGGTCATCGCGTTGATCACGGCCATGGTGTCCTGGTCGGCCATGGTCCGCAGTTCGGCCGGCGCGTCGGCGGTCCGCGCCACGAACACGTCCAGGAACGAGGACAGCACCCGCCCGGTATCCGATGTGGACTCGCCGGTGTTCTCCTGCAGGTCGTGCGGGCCGAAGGCGATCACGTCGGCGCCCAGCCGCAGCGCGGCGACGGTGAACGCCGTGCGGGTCCGCGTCGACGTCCGGCGGAAGTAGATGCCGGCGACCGCGCCGGTCAGCGGGCCGGGTCGGGCGGGGCGTTCGTCCAGGGCGTACCGCGCTGAGCGGCGGACGATGCCGGCGAGCTCCTCGGCGGGCAGGTCGTCGATCGAGAGCAGGTGGCGCATCATCTCGCTCCCAGGGCGTAGGCGTGCCGTGGCGTCTCTTCGGCACAGATCACTTCTCGGACGTAGGGCATCAGCCGGTACTCGTAGAGCTCGCCGGCCGGGGCGACCAGCGCGTTGTCCACCAGGTCGGAGAACAGGCACAGCGCGCTGTCCATGGCCAGGTGCGGCGGCCCCGCCTCGTCGACCACCTGGTCGAGGCTGAACCGGGTGGTCGCCATGCCGGCGATCCGCCGCAGCAGGCGCCGGTGGTCGTCCGAGAGCAGATCGACGCTCCACTGGATGCTGCCGCCCAACGACCGCTGGTGCGGCAGCAGGGAATGGTCGCTGGTGCGTAACGCGCTGAGCGCCGGCCCGGACGCCAGCAGCACGTGGATCGGGATGGTGCGCAGGCGCTCGGTGGCGAACTCCAGGGCGCGGGGAATCCCGCCGAGCCGCCGGCACAGTTCGGTGACGGCGGGCAGGTCCCGGCCGAGGTCGACCGCCGCTGCCGACCTGCGCAGGACCAGCTCGACGGCCGGCGCCAGCGACGCCTCGCCGCCCTGTTCGCGCTGCTGCGCTGGACGGACCTCGTGCGCCGGCTCGACGGCGAGGGGCCCGAGCTCGCGACTGGCGCCCAGGCGCTCGGTGAGCGGCCGTCGCGTGGTGATCAGGATGTGTACGCGGGGGTGGTCGCGCAGCAGGATCAGGGCCGCGGCGGTCACCGCGGACGGCAGGTGCTCGGCGTTGTCGAGTACCAGGAGCTGGTCGGCGACGGCACCGTCCTGGGCGGGCTCGTCCCAGCCGCGCCGGTCGTCGATGACGCGGCGCACCCGATCCAGTACCAGGGCCGTCGGCGGCGCCGATCCCTGCGTCTCGGCCGGTATGTCACCGAGTTCGACGAGCGCGACGCCGTACCGGAACGTCACCGCCGCCGTGGCCGCGGCCGCCAGCGCGACCCGGGTCTTGCCGACCCCGCCGAACCCGAGCAGCGTCGTCAGGCGGCTGGTCAGCACGGTACGGGTCAGGTCCTCCAGCTCACGGCGCATCCCAATGATCGGCTGGTGGGGAGCGGGGACACCGCGCCACCGGGTGCCACCTGGCGGACCGAGGGCGCTGCTCTCCACGCCCTCGGCGTCGAGTGCCCGCATCAGCAGGTTCACCGACGACTGGCGCGGATTCTCCACCCAACCGAGTTCGACGTTTCTGATGGTCCGCACACTGAGTCCGCAACGTTCCGCCAGCTCTTCCTGGGTCCAACCGCGAACCTTGCGCAGCATTGCGACGGTCTTGCCAAGCTTCATTTCGCTCCCCGCTGAATAGGCGAGATACGCGATAGCCCAGTTACGCGCTCAGCGGAGGCTAGCAAGGTAATTGAGGCATGTCATTGAAGCTTTCGGGAAAATGGCGACGACGAGTCAACTGCGACCCGGTCTCAGTTGAACGGGGTCGACACTTGATTGACGATCGACATTGGACGGCCAATAATGTGCCGAATGCGCCGCATGCGACTACCGCCAACGCTCGCCGGACTGTGGACGCTGTTGCGGCTGCTGCCGCACGTGAGCCGGTCGAAGACGCTCCTGGGCCTGATCGGCGTCCTGCTGTCGTCGGCGTTGCCGATCGCGATCGCCGTCGCCATCGGCCTGCTGATCGGCGCCGTGCCCGCGGCCGTCCGCGGCGGGCTGGACTCGGCCGGCGGCCGGACGCTGGTCGACCTGCTGGTGCTGGTCGCCGCCCTGGTGGCGCTGGAGCGGATCGTGTCGCCCGCGCTGCGGGCACTGGCCAGCACCTTCGGCCGCGAGGTCGACCGCCACCTCCAGGAACGGCTGCTGGCCGCGGTCGGCCGCCCCGGGTCGATCGCGCACCTGGAGGACCCGGAGGTGCTGGCCGCGCTGCGGACGGTACGCGGGCTCGGCCTCAACGAGTCCGGACGCCCGAGCCTCGCCGTCGTGGGCCTGGCGATGGTGCTTCCGTCGTGGCTGCGGGCGCTCGGCGGGGCCGCTGTCCTGCTCGCGTTCCAGTGGTGGCTCGGCCTGCTGTGGCTGGCCCTGTGGCCGGCGATCGTCTACTTCATGCAACGCGAGTACGTGCGCGTCGGCCAGGTCGGCTTCGGGCAGAGCGACGCGCTGCGGCGCGCGGAGTACCTGCGGGACGTCGCCGTCACCGCGCCGGCGGCCAAGGAGGTCCGGATCTGGGGGATGCTCGACTGGCTGGCGGACCGGTTCGAAGCCACCTGGCGCGCCGCGATCCAGCCGGTGTGGAAGGAGCGCCGCCCGCGCGCCAGCCGCGTCCTGGGTACCACCGGCGTGATCGCCGCGATCAACCTGCTCTCCTACGCGCTGCTGGTGTGGGCGGCGGTCCGCGGCGACCTGGGCCTGTCCGCCCTGGCCGTCTTCACCCAGGCGCTGAACATCGCCAACAACTTCACGGCGTTCGACGACCACAACGCCCACCTGTCCTACGCCGCCGTGTCGGTGCCGAAGGTTCTCGCCCTCGACGCCCGGCTCGCCGGCGCGGCACCGGTGGACGCGGCGGACCGCCGGAACCCGCCCGCGAACGCCCCCGCCACGGAGATCCGCCTGTCCGGGGTGCGGTTCGGCTACCCGGGCCAGGCCGGCGAGGCGCTGCGCGGGGTCGACCTGACCATCGCCGCGGGCCGGTCGCTGGCGATCGTCGGCGAGAACGGCGCCGGCAAGACCTCGCTCGTCAAGCTCCTCTGCGGCCTGTACCCGCCGACGGCCGGCACGGTCAGCGTGGACGGCCACGACCTCGCGGACCTCGACCTGGCCGCCTGGCGGCGCCGGGTCAGCGTGCTGTTCCAGGACTTCACGCGGTACGACCTCAGCGCGGCGGACAACGTCAGCATGGGCGCGGCGCATGTCCCCCCGGACCCGGACCGGTTACGCGCGGCGGCGGAGCGCGCCGGCGCCCTGTCGCTGATCGAGGAACTGCCGGACGGCTGGCGCACGATCCTGTCGCCGGAGTACACCGGCGGGACCGACCTGTCCGGCGGGCAGTGGCAACGCGTGGCGCTGGCCCGCGCGCTGTACGCGGTCGACGCCGGCGCCCGGGTACTCATCCTGGACGAACCCACGGCGGCGCTGGACGTGCGCGCGGAGGCCGAGCTGTACGAGCGGTTCCTCGAACTCACGAGCGGCCTCACCACGATCCTCATCTCGCACCGGTTCTCGACGGTGCGCCGCGCGGACCGGATCGTGGTGGTCGAGCGCGGCGCGATCGTCGAAGACGGCACCCACGACGAGCTGATCGCGCTGGACGGCCTGTACGCGCGGATGTTCCACCTGCAAGCGGCCCGCTTCCTGACCCCGCTGGAGCCCGATCATGCGTGAGTCGATCCGCGCGTACGCCGGCGTGCTGGGCATCGGCTTCCGCGCCGCGCCCTGGCACGCCACCTTCCAGCTCCTGACCGGCCTGGTGTTCGCCGTCGCGATGCCGGTGGCGGCGCTCGGCGCCAAGCTGCTCGTCGACGCGGTGTCCACAAAGGACCTGGGCCTGGGCATGTTCGCGGCCGCCATGATGGCGCTGCTGTCCGGCGGCGCCCTCGTATGCGTCTTCTACTACGTCGACTGCCTGTTCACCGTCATGGAGAAGGCTGACGCGCTGGTCAGTCTCCGGCTGATGAGGCTGGTGGGCGGCGCCGAGGGCCTGACCCACCACGAGCACCCCGAGTACCTGGACAAGGTGCACCAGATCCGCGAGGAGCACGGCCGGCTGGCGGGCATGGTGAACGCCACGGCGGGCGTCCTGCGGGTGGCCGCGACACTCAGCGTGACCGGCGTCCTGCTCGCCGGCGTGCACCCGCTGCTGTTGCTGCTGCCCGTGCTGTCGGTGCTGTCGTTCTGGCTCGGCAAGGTGGGGCGCGACGTGCAGGTGGCCGCCCAGGAGGCGACCAGCGAGCCGGAACGCCTGCGCCGCCACCTGTTCGACCTCGGTACGTCGCCGTCGGCCGGCAGCGAGCTGCGCGTCTTCGGGGTCACCGGCAACGTGCTCGACCGGCATCACGACACGTCGGACACGGTCCTGCGCGGGCGCAACCGCGCGGAGTGGCGCAGCGCCGGCCTGTCGGTCATCGACGGCGTGGTACTGGTGCTCGGCTACATCGGCGGCGTCGTCCTGGTGCTCCGCCTCGCGCTCGACGGGCGCGCCACCGCCGGCGACGTCGCGCTCGTCGCGGGGCTGGCGATGCAGATGACCGGCACCATCGGCCTGGCGGTGGCGTACGGCACGGAGTTCCTGTTCGTCATGAAGGTGGCGCGGCGGTTCCGGTGGCTGGCGGAGTACGCGAGCGGGGCGCGGCGGGCGGTCGACGAGCCCGCGCCGGTGCCGGCCGCGCTGCGCGACGGGATCGAGCTGCGGGACGTGCGCTTCGGGTACCCGGGCGCGGACAGCGACGTCCTTTCCGGTACGTCGTTGCGGCTGCCGGCCGGCACGGTGGTGGCCCTGGTGGGCGAGAACGGCGCTGGAAAGTCCACATTGGTCAAGATGTTGTGCGGCTTCTACCCGCCCCGATCCGGGCAGATCACAGTGGACGGTGTCGCGCTGGACCGGTTCGAGACCGCGCGGTGGCGGGCCCGGGTGGCGCCCGCCTTCCAGGACTTCGCCTCGTTCGAGTTCCGGGCCTTCGAGACGGTCGGCGTCGGCGACCTGCCCCGGATGGACGAGCGGCCGGCCGTCGAGGCGGCCCTTTCCCGGGCCGGGGCGGCGAGCGTCGCCGCGCACCTGCCCCACGGGCTCGACACGCAGCTAGGCAGCGCGTGGGACCAGGGCGAGAACCTGTCGATCGGCCAGTGGCAGAAGCTCGCGCTCGCCCGCGGGCTGATGCGCGACGAGCCGTTGCTCGTGGTGTTCGACGAGCCGACCGCCGCCCTGGACGCGCACACCGAGCACGCCCTCTTCGAACGGTTCGCCGAGGCGGCCCGCCAGGGCAGCCGGAACGGCGCCATCACGCTGCTGATCTCGCACCGCTTCTCCACCGTCCGGATGGCCGACCTCATCGTCGTCCTCGACGGTGGGAAGGTGCGCGAGTGCGGCAGCCACGCGGAGCTCATCGCGACCGGTGGCCTGTACGCCACCCTGTACGAGCTGCAGTCTCGCGCCTACCGCTAGGACTCACTCGGCCGGGCCGGTCCCCCGCCGCTCCAGCTCGTAGGCCAGCTCGATCCACGCCTTGCCGCACTCGCGGGCCAACTGCCCGACGAGGGGCGCGCAGTGCGGCGGGACGCCGTCGAGCGTCTCGCGCCAGTTCGCGGCGATGAGCGACGACGAGCCGCCGAGCCAGCGCAGCAGCGTGCGCCCCGCCTCGGTGTACCGCAGGGACGGATCGCGCATCAGCCCTTCCAGTACGGAAGCGGCGTCCAGCGAGCTGGCGGCCGGGCTGTCGCGCGGCGGGCGGGGGCGCGACACGGCGGTCACGTGCTGGCGGTCGCGGGTCGACGCGGGGTCCTTCCCGGCGAGCACCCGGGCCCGCACGTCCCGGGCCGTCCCCACCGATACGCCCGCCTCTCGCGCTATCTCCTGCAGCGACGACGTGGGGCGCTCGGCGAGCACCTTGGCGGCCATCCGCCGGGCCTCCGTCGCGTCGAGCGGCCGGAGCTTGCCGTCGCGGCCCAGCCGGGCCAGTGCCGCCGCGCCGTCGGTGCGGGCCCGGATCGCACCGACCGTCTTGCCCGCCAGCCCTGTGGTGGCCGCGATCGCGCGGTCGGAGAGCATCGGGTTGGACCGCAGTATCCGCGCCGCCGCCTCCTGCCGGTCGCGCAGCGTCAACGGCAGGCCGTGCGTGACGTTGGACTTGACGGCGAGGCGGAACGCCTCTTCAGCGGTGCCGTGGAAGAACGTGGCGGCGATCTCCTGGCGCTGCCGCAGCTCGGCGGCGCGCAACCGATGCGCGCCGTCGAGGACCCGCATCGTGCCGCAGTGCACGAGGATCGGTGGTAGCTCGTCGATCTCGGCCAGCGCTCGGGCATGCTCCTCGTCGACCCCGTCGAGCCGCACCGTGTCCGTGCCAGCGAGGTCGCCGATCCGGACGCGGACGACACCGTCGCGATGAGGACAGGACGAATCCTCTTGATCTGCCATGACTCCTCCGTGTTTCGGCAGTCAGGGCCAGAGAGTCGCTGCCCAGGACGACGCTCGACTGCCCGTCAGTCACGCTTAACTCTCCGCGAGGTCCGCCCTAGTACACGTACAGGTACCAGTACCCCCGATTGTCGGTCGGGTGCCATTGGTACCAGCAGTTGTACGAGCTGAACGCTCCGCCTTGGACAAGACTGTTGCCGAAGTACTGGCAGGCTTCGAGCGTGTAGTAGTAGCCGAAGAGGTACGACGCGGCAGCCGTGGCCGCCCGACCAGCCGGCGCCGCCGCGTGTGCCGGCACACCGGCACCGGCCACCAGCGCCCCACTGGCACCCACGATCGCAAGAACCATCCGCACTCTACGCATCGAGCCTCCTCCGGCTACGCGACATCTCCCAGAAGATAGCTGGATGTCGATCTCGCGCGCCAAGGCTTGATCGAAGGTTGTAACTATTCGCTGAACCCGTCGAACTCGCCCAGTCCGGACCCGGAGGCGATGACCGGGCTCAACGACGCCGGCCAGCACCGTCGTGAGATCTGACGGTACTGGCCGGCGGCCTTGCGATCGTCCTTAGTGGATCAACGTCGGCGTCGCCGCGGCGGCACCGTCACCCTCCACGTCGTCCAGCAGGTGCGAGACCTCCCGCTTGCGGGGCAGCAGCGCGATCGGGATGAACGTCGCCAGTACCAGCGCGAAGCCGACCCAGAACGTGGTGGCGAACGAGTCGGCCACGTACGCAAGGCCCCGCTGGAGGACGTCCGGCGGCAGCGGGATCTGCGCGCCGTGCTGGTTGGCGATGGCCGCGCCCGCCTCGGTGATCGGCTCACCGGTGTTCGGGTCGGTCAGCCCCGGGACCGGAGCCGAGCCGTTGAGCTGGCTGGTCAGGATCACCGACATGATCGCGGCACCGACGGAGCCGCCGATCTGCTGGAGGATGTTGGTCAGCGTCGAACCGCGTGCCACGTCGTGGCTGGCCAGCGTGCGCAGCGCCGACGTCATGATCGGCATCATCGTGCCGCCCATGCCGAGACCCATCACGAACAGCGAGCCGCACAGCAGCACGTACGAGGTGTCGGTGCCGACCTGGGTGAACGTGAAGAACCCGACGGCGATCAGGCCCATCGCGAACGGCACGGTGCGGCCGACCGGGATCTTGTCGGCCAGCATGCCGGCGATCGGCATCGTCAGCATCGCGCCGATGCCCTGCGGCGCCATCAGCAGGCCGGCGTGGAGGGTCGACTCGCCGCGTACCTGCAGGAAGTAGCTCGGGAACAGCAGGCCGGCGCCCATGAACGCGATGATGAACACGAACAGCGACAGCGACGCGATCGCCAGGTTGCGGTTGCGGAACAGCCGCAGGTCGAGCAGGGGGTGCCGGGGCTTGAACGAGTACACGATGAACCCGATCACCAGCAGGCCGCCGGCCAGCATGGTCGTCCACACCTTCGTGGCGGTGATCGTGCCGGTCTCCGGCAGCGACGAGACGCCGTAGAGGAACAGCGCGAGACCCGGCGAGAGCATCAGCATGCCGATGAAGTCGAACGACTCGGACGGCTCGGCGTTGTCCTTCGGCAGCGCGAAGTAGGCGTACACCAGGGCGATCACGCCCACCGGGACGTTGATCAGGAAGATCCAGTGCCAGCTCCGCGCCTCGATCAGCCAGCCGCCGAGGATCGGGCCGCCGATCGGGCCCAGCAGCATCGGGATGCCGAGGACGGCCATCAGCCGGCCGATCCGGTCCGGCCCCGCGGCGCGCGTCATGATCGTCATACCGAGCGGCATGAGCATGCCGCCGCCCAGGCCCTGCAGGACCCGGAACGCGACGAGCTGGCCGATCGAGTCGGCCGTGGCGCAGAGGGCGGAGCCGAGCGTGAACAGCAGTACGGCCAGCATGTAGAGCCGCTTGGTGCCGAACCGGTCAGCCGCCCAACCGCTGAGCGGGATCACTGTGGCCAGCGCCAGGGTGTAGCCCGTCATGGTCCAGGCGACCTCGGCGTACGTGGCGTCGAACTCGGTCTGGAAGGTCGGCAGCGCGACGCTGACGACCGTGATGTCGAGGATCGACATGATGGCGCCCAGGACCACCACACCGGCGACCTTGAGGACGGCAGCGTCTAGCTTGTTGGGTGGTGCTGCGGCTTGGTTGGTCACACAAATCTCCAGGTCCAGGTGGCCGGCGTGCGAGGGCGACGCGGGCGCGAGTCACGCTACATACCTGCGCGAACCCTGGCGAAGGAATTTGTCAGCAGGTGACACGCCCGTGCAACCGATGGTCACACCGTCTCACACTCCTGGGCGGGCCGACCCGCGAAGACGTGTGCTAGGTCACGTGCGAGGTTTCCACGAGTCTCGCCAGGGTGCGCACGAATGCGTCGTTATCAACCGTTTCATCCCAGACGCTCTGGAGCACGAGCCCTTGGTAGATGGCGACAAAGACCCGAGCGAGCGAATCCGGGTCGATGTCGGGATCCCGCCACCGGTCGCGGATCAGGGCAGCCGCCGCGGCGCGCGGGCCGTCGACCCCGCGCCGGGCCAGCTCGCGGATCGCGGGGCTGCGGACGGCTTCGGCCCAGACCTGCACACCCAATCGCAGGTCGTCGCGCGTCGCGGGGTCGCCGACCGAGCGCAGCAGTTGGAGGTACGCCGAAGCCATGCCATCGGCGTCGTCGACGGCCGTGAGGCGGGCCTGGCGCTGCTCATGCCAGTCGGCCACGATCGCGGTGATCATGTCGTCCTTGCTGGCGAAGTACCGGTACACGAGGCCGGCGCTGATGCCCGACTCCCGCACGATGTCCTGCATGGACGTGCGGTGGAAGCCGTCGCGGGCGAAGCACGCCGCGGCGGCGTCGAGGATCTGCTGGCGGCGGGCCGCGAGGTAGGCGTCGCTGACCTTGGGCATCTACTGGATCTCCGCTTCGGCGATGCGGTAGAACGGGGCGGCCGGCTCGTGCCGGCCCAGCGGCGTCAGGTAGCGGATCGCCGCGTCGCGCGCCGACATGTCCAGGCTCAGCCGCATCCCCCGGTCGGCGAGGTAGCGGGACAGGTCCGCCGGGTCGAAGCCGAACGTCCACGGTTCACCGCCGGCGCGGACGGCGCCCTGCCAGTCCGCGAGGCCCGGGAAGTCGCCGGGACTGTCCAGGGCGGCGCGGTCGACGTACGTGAAGATGAGCCGGCTGCCGGTGGCGGTGATGGCGGCGAGTTGCCGCAGTACCGCGTCGACCGCCTCCTCGGTCAGGTAGTTCGTCACGCCTTCCCAGACCACGACGGTGGGTTCGAGATCGGCGAAGCCGTCTCGTCGCAACGCGGCGGCGAGATCTTCCGTGATCAGGTCGACCGCGACGAACCGCACGTGCGCGCGGCGCGCCGGATGCACGTTGGCCCGCACCAGCCGGTGCTTGGTGGCCTGCGTCGCCGGGTGGTCGACCTCGAAGACCCGGGCCGAGGCCGCCGCCGGCAGGCGGTAGGCCCGGCTGTCGTACCCGGCGCCGAGCAGCACGACCTGCCGGGCGCCGGCGGCGACAGCGGCGCTGACCCGGTCGTCGATCAGCCTGGTGCGCGCCACGGCCGAGGCGCGCGGCCCAGCCGGCCAACGCTCGTCGATGTACCGCTCCAGCCGCCGGCCGATGGCTGGCACCCGGGCAAGGCTCGCGACCAGCCGGAAGCCGCCGTGCAGGAACCTCGCCGCGTACGGGTCGTCGAAGATCCTGTCGTGGTGGCGCGCGGTCTCCAGCGCGCGGAACAACGCCACCTGCTCCGCGGTGCGACTCGTCTTGTTCTGCACCCGTCCGATAATAATGAATGAACGTCCACTTTTTCTAGCCCGCATTAGGATCTTGTTCATGCGCCGCCAGCCGATCGTCGTCGCCGTCGCCCAGCCCCGCACCATCGGATACGACGTGGTCGCGAACGCGGCCGCGCACGCCGACACCATCCGGGCCGCGCGGGCGCGCGTGGTGGTCTTCCCCGAGATGTCGCTGACCGGGTACGAGCTGGACGCGCCGGCGATCACCGCCGCCGACCCGCGGCTGGCGCCGATCGTCGAGGCGTGCGCCGAAACGGGAGCCACCGCCTTGGTCGGCGCCCCCGTCCGCGGCGACGCGGGCCGGGAGCACATCGCACTGCTGGCCGTGGATGGTGGCGGCGCGCGCGTGGCGTACGACAAGGTGCACGTCCACGACTCCGAGGAGCGCTTCAGCCCCGGCGACGGGCCCGCGGTGCTCGACGTCGAGGGCTGGCGGCTGGGCCTGGCGATCTGCCGCGACACCGCCTTCCCCGAGCACGACGCGGCCACCGCGGCGCTGGGCATGGACGTCTACGTCGCCGCCGTCCTCGACCACGCCGGCCAGGCACACTCGGCGGAACGGGCTCGGCGGGTCATCGCCGACCACCAGGTGTGGGTCGCCACGGCCAGCTACGCCGGCTCCACCGGAGGCGGCTTCGACCGGGCCGCCGGCGCATCCGCGGTGTGGGCCCCCGACGGCACGCTGCTCGCGCAGGCCGGCGCGGAGCCCGGCGAGCTGGTGCGGACGACACTCGTGCCGGCTAGGCACAAGGCGCCTTCCGGCCGGTCAGCTAACGGCTGACGGCGGCCCCCGAACGCGGCGTCCGATCCCCGCCAGACGATCACGCCGTCGCGGACCAGGCTTGGGGCATGAGCAACGCACTTGATGGCAAGGTGGCTTTCGTAACCGGTGGTGGACGCGGGATCGGCGCCGCAGTCGCCCTGCGACTGGCCGAGGACGGCGCCGATGTGGCGCTGACGTTCCAGCAGAACCGCCAGCGAGCCGACGAGGTGGTAGACCGGATCAAGCACGCGGGCCGGCGCGCGGTGGCGGTACAGGCCGACAGCGCCGATCCGGCGGCGGTGGCCGGCGCGATCGACCGGGCCGCCGGCGAGCTGGGCCGGCTGGACATCCTGGTCAACAACGCCGGCGCGTTCGACCTGGGAGCGCTGGAGCAGCTGGGCCTGGAAGAGTTCGAACGGACCGTCGCGGTCAACATCCGCGCGCCGTTCGTCGCTTCCCAGGCCGCGGTGCGCCACATGTCGGCCGGCGGCCGGATCGTCAACATCGGCAGCAACGTGGCCGAGCGGGCCGTGTTTCCGGGCTTCTCCCTGTACGCGATGAGCAAGACGGCGCTGATCGGCCTGACCAAGGCTCTCGGCCGGGAACTTGGCCCCCGGGCGATCACCGTGAACCTGGTCAACCCCGGGCCCACGGACACCGAGTTGAACCCCGCCGACGGCCCGAACGCCGCCACGATCAACGGGTTCACCGCCCTGGGCCACTTCGCGACCCCGGACGACGTCGCCGCCACGGTGGCGTTCCTCGCCAGCCCGGATGGGCGCTACATCACCGGCGCCACCGTCAACGTAGACGGCGGCTTCACCATCTAACGGGGCTTCGCCCCACCCCCCGCCCCCGGCCCACCCCCTGTACGCCGATCAAGGGCGAACGCACGTGATTGGATCGCGAAACCGCGTGCGTTCGCCCTTGATCCCCGCGGATTACCTTGATCGACGGCCGCCGAACCCAGCGATCTGGCGCCAGCCGTCGGGGTTTGAGGGGTTGGCAGCGGCGTGCCGCCGCGCGGTGCGCGGTGCGCGCCGATCAAGGGCAATCGCATGGATCAAGGGCGTATACACGCGGAAAAGAGATCCAACCACGTGCATACGCCCTTGATCGGCGTGCGGGGGGCGGCGCGGTGCGGTGCGACGCGGGCCGTGTGGTGTAGTGGACGGGTGGATGGTATTGATCCGCACATTCACGTCGATGTGAAGCTTGGCAGCGACGTGGTGGCGCGCGACATCCTGGCGTCCGCGTTCGGCCTCGCCGGTGATGTGCCGGCCACCGTCACGACCGGGTGCGGTGTGCGGGCGCCGTTGGCGATGACATCCGCCTCGCCGGAGCGGGTCACCTGCCTGCCCTGCCGGGAGTACGCCCACGGGCGGCACGCGCTCATGGCGAAGCAGTTCGACGAGTTCGCCCGGCTGCCCGGCCTCGCCGTGTCGTACGACGAGGCGGTGCGGGTGGCGGCGTGGCATCGCGACCTGGCCCGCCGGTTCGCCGGGCTCGACAGCTGAAGACCCGGGCGCGGCGGCGGCTGGCGTCTGTCCACAATGGGTCGTGTGCCGCGGAGGGTGAGGCCGCGGGAGCAGCGGTCTCACCCTCGACGGACGTCGCGGCAGCCCAAATCTCGATGAATCAGAAAATGAAGACCCAGCCGAGCTTCTTTCGGACCTCGCACCAGTTCGCGTGCAGCTCGTCGTAGCTCACCGGCTGGCCGAACCAGTGACCGGAGGCGGTGGTGCGGATCGCCGCGCCCTGCACGCCCTCGCAGCTGAGCAGCCGTCCGGGTAGTGCCTCGAAGTCGCCGCCCGCCGCCGTGAGGTCGCCGCAGGCCAGTACTGGATCCAGGTACCACTCCTCCCCGCCGCCGGCCGGGTGGCAGGTCAGGGTGGTGGTAAACACCTGGTTGGACGCGGCTGGCGCGCTCCAGGAGAGGTCAAGGACCGCCCCCGGCTCGTCGGCCGCGGCGGCGGGCGACGCGACAGCGGCCGCGAGAAACATCGCGGCCGCGAACGTACTGGCAAGTCGTCGCACATGCATGATCGCCACTCCCCTGCGCTATGACGGATTCCCTCGCCTATAGCCTGAGCGGCCCGGGTGACGATCCGGCGACATTCGTGCCACGACGTCGGCCTAGTCCTCAGTAGACGGTGAGCTCGATACAGCGGCGGCGAACATGCCGGGCTCGTAGGAGCCGCCCTGCTGGTGCAGGATGACGGCGAGCCGGTTGGCCGCGTTGATGAGGGCGACCAGGCAGACCAGCGCGGCGACCTGGTTGTCGTCGAAGTGCTTGCGCACCAGGGCCCAGGTCTCGTCGGATACTCCATTGTAGGCGTCGGCGAGGCGGGTGCCTTCCTCCGCGAACGCGAGCGCGGCCTGCTCGGCCTCGGTGAACACGGTGGCCTCGCGCCAGGCGGCGACCAGGTGGAGCCGGACCGGCGTTTCACCGGCGGCCGCGGCCTCCTTGACGTGCATGTCGATGCAGAAGCCGCAGCCGTTGATCTGGCTGGCGCGCAGCGACACCAGTTCCTGGATCGTCTTCGGCAGCGGCGACTGCTGCACCAGCAGGCCGGCGTTGGCGAAGCGCTTGGCGAACTTGCCGCCGATCTCGTTCTCGAAGAGGTTGAAGCGCAGTTCCATGGTTAATTCCTCACTCGTGGTGCCGCGTGTACCGGTCGAACAGGAGATGCCGGCGCCGCGGCCGCCGTGACGGCGTGGCGATGTGGCCTATGCCACCGGTCCCGGATGTCACGGGGTGGCGAAACGCGGCGTCGTGTGTGTGGGACAGTCGAAGGCGATGGAGCAGGAGCCGGCAATGAGCGAGCGAGCACTGGACCCCGCCACCGAGGCGTTCGTCACTCACCGCAACCTGCTGTTCACGGTCGCCTACGAGATGCTGGGCTCGGCGGCCGACGCGGAAGACGTGCTTCAGGAGACCTGGTTGCGCTGGTCGGGCGTCGACCTGGAGACGGTGCGCGACCAGCGGGCATACCTGGTGCGGATCACCACCCGCCAGGCGCTGACCCATCTGCGCACGCTCGGCCGGCGCAAGGAGTCGTATGTCGGCCCGTGGCTGCCCGAGCCCCTGCTGACCGCGCCCGACGTGGCCGAAGACGTCGAGCTGGCCGACAGCGTCTCGATGGCGATGCTGCTGGTGCTGGAGACGTTGACACCCACCGAGCGGGCGGTGTTCGTGCTGCGCGAGGTCTTCGACCTGAACTACGACGAGATCGCCGGTGCCGTCGACAAGACCCCGGCCACGGTACGCCAGATCGCGCATCGGGCACGGGCGCACGTCGCCGAGCGGCGACCTCGCGGGGTCGTGTCGGCCGACGAGTCCCGCCGCGCGCTCGAAGCGTTCCGGCGGGCGGTCGAGACCGGCGACCTGCAGAGCCTGGTCGACCAGCTCGCGCCAGACGTCGTGATGCTGGGTGACGGCGGCGGCGTGGTGCAGGCCGTGGTGCGCCCCATCGTCGGGTACGACAAGGTGTCGCGGCTGCTGTCCGTGGGCCTGCCCAGGATCGCCGGTCTTGCGTCTGTGGAGCCGGCACAGGTCAACGGTGGTCCGGCTCTGATCGTCCGGCTCGACGGGAAGGTCGACAACGTCGTGGCGGTGCGGATCGACGACGGACTGATCAGCGGGCTCTACATCGTGCGCAACCCCGAGAAGCTGTCGCGCATCGAACGGGAAACCGCGGTGAGCCGCTAAACGGTAGCCTGTCGCGGTGACGTCGACTAGCCGCCGCACTCTGCTGCGGGCCGGCCTGGCAGCTGGCGGCGCCGGCCTGCTGGGGGCCTGCGACCCTGACCGCCCGGCCCCCACCGTCCATCATGGAAGCGGCGCCTCACCTGGCGGCCTGGCGATACCAGACGGCTTCGTGTCACCGACCGGTGCCGAGGTGCGCGCCGCCGAGGCCAGCCGGAAACCGGGCCGGGTGCGAGACTTCCGGCTCACCGCCACCGCGGGGAAGGTCGACCTCGGTGGTCGCATCGTCGACACCTGGAGCTACGGCGGCCGGATACCGGGTCCGCCGATGCGGGTCACCGCCGGCGAGGTGGTCCGCGCGACCCTCGTCAACCGGCTGCCGGCCGAGACGACCCTGCACTGGCACGGCATCGCGCTGCGCAACGACGCGGATGGCGCGCCGCACCTGACCCAGCCACCGGTCGCGTCCGGTGCCGAGTTCACGTACGAGTTCACCGCCCCGCATCCAGGCACGTACTGGTTCCATCCGCACTCCGGCGCCCAGCTCGACCGCGGACTCTACGCTCCCCTGCTCGTCGACGATCCACAAGAGACACTCGAATACGACGGCGAGTGGACGGTGGTGCTCGACGACTGGCTCGACGGTGTCGCCGGCACGCCGGACGCCGCGCTGGCCAAGCTACAGAGCGGGCCCGGCCACGGCGAGCAGGGCGGAGAGGGCAACAGCGACGTGCTCGGCGGCCCGGGTGGGGATGTCACCCACCCGCACTACCTGCTCAACGGGCGGCTGCCGACCAGCCCCGAGACCTTCCGGGCGCGGCCGGGCGGCCGGGTGCGACTGCGACTGATCAACGCGGGCGCCGACACGGCGTTCCGGGTGGCGCTGGGTGGGCATCGGATGACTGTCACCCACACCGACGGGTTCCCGGTCAAACCGGTAAAGACCGACGCGCTGCTGCTGGGCATGGGCGAGCGATACGACGTCCTCGTCGATCTGCGAGACGGCGTGTTTCCACTGGTGGCGCTCGCCGAGGGCAAGAAAGGGGCGGCGTTCGGGCTGGTACGCACCGGTGGCGGCACGGCACCCAAACCGAAGGTGCGCCCCGCCGCGCTCAACGGGCACATCGTCGGCTACCACGAGCTGGAGCCCGCCGACTCGGTCCGGCTCGACGACCGGCAACCCGACCAGGTCATCCAGATGGAGCTGACCGGCGGCACGACCGGCTACAGCTGGGGCTTCAACGGCCGCCCGCTCACCCACGAGCAGTTGACCGAGCACCTGGTCCCGATCCGCGCCGGTGAGCTGGTCCAGCTCGATCTGGTCAACGCCGCCCACATGTGGCATCCGATTCATCTCCACGGCCACACGTTCGCGGTCGGATCGACAGCCGGCCCCCGCAAGGACACCGTCAACGTCCTGGTCGAGGAGACGGTGTCGGTGCTGTTCAAGGCGGACAACCCTGGCCTGTGGGTGTTGCACTGCCACAACGTGTACCACGCCGAGTCCGGCATGACGGCGGCTCTCGGCTACCGGAAGTGAGGCCGGCGGTCAGGCCGGCACGATCTTGTAGATCCCATCGCGGAGCGTGATGATCCACAGCTCGCCGTCGGGGTCCTCACCGAACGAGGTCAGGTGGCTGGGCAGCTTCAGGTCGAGCGCGACCACCCCTTTCGTGCCGCCCTTCCCCATCGCCCACACCGGACGGTAGAAGTTCATGAACAGGTACGCGCCGGCCAGTCCTGGGATCGCGCTGCCCCGGTAGACGTAGCCGCCGATCACCGCCGCGCCGCCCTTGTGCTTGTACTGGTGGATCGGCTTCACCGCGTTGTCCGGCACCTTGAATTTCCGGCTGAAGTTGAGCTCGTTCGTGCCTTCCCAGCGCGGCCATCCCAGGTTGGCGCCGGCCTGCGTGCGCTTGAGCCGGTAGACCGTCTCGTAGGTGTCCTGGCCGACGCTGCCGATCCAGATGTCGCCCGTAGGATGGTCGATGGAGAACCGGAACGGGTTGCGCAGCCCCACGGCCCAGATCTCGTCGCGGACCTTGGGGTCGTCGACGAACGGGTTGTCACGCGGCACCGTGTAGCCCTTGTCGTTGCGGTTCGGGGTGATCCGCAGCATCTTGCCGAGCAGCTTGGTCGGGTCCTGCGCGTCGGCGCCCCGGCTGGCGCCACCGTCGCCCATCGAGATCCACAGGTTGTTGTCGGAGTCGAAGGCCAACTGCCCGATGTTGTGTCCCAACCCGGGCTGCCTCGCGTTGAGGATCTCCCGCACGGAACCCGGATCGGGCACGCCGTCGGCACCGACCGCGAACGACACGATCCGGGTGAAGTTGGCGTTGTCGCGGTAGCCCAGGACCATCCGGCCGTCGGCCGGGTCGAAGGTCATGGCCATCAGGCCGCGCTCGGAGTCCTGCACCCAGTCGACCACCTGGGACGTCCAGTCCAGCACCCGCACCGGTTTCGAGCCGTCGAGCCGAAACACCCTGCCTTCCTGATCGGCCACATACGGCTTCGGGTCGCCGGGCCGCCAGGCGATCGACGTGAGCAGCTCGGGCCCGTCGGCGACCTTGGTGGCGGTGAGCTTCAACTTGGCCAGCTGCGCGGCGGGCGGCGGTGCGACAGGGCTGGGCGTTGGCCGAGCCGTGGGCACCGGGCTCGTGGGCGGCGCGCTGGTCGAGGGCGCCGGGCTCCCGGTCGGCCCCACCCCCGCAGAGTCGCCATCGCTGCCGCACGCCGACAGAAGCACCATTGTGGCGACCGCGAGACCGGCCCATCGATTGGCCATCATCATGGTGTTTTTACCACAAGATCGATAAACGGTGTGTCCCCTATGGAGCGGTGCTGGTGAGGCGGTGGGTGAGGGCGGTGTGGCGGCGGCCGGTGCCGGCGGTACGCACCGCGATCGCGAGGGCCTTGCGGGAGCCGACCAGCACGACGAGCTTCTTGGCGCGGGTGACGGCGGTGTAGAGCAGGTTGCGCTGCAGCATCATGTACGAGCCCATCGTCACCGGCACCACCACCGCCGGGTACTCCGAGCCCTGCGAGCGGTGCACGGTGATCGCGTACGCGTGCTGCAGCTCGTCGAGCTCGTCGAAGTCGTACTCGATGTCCTCGTCCTCGTCGGTGCGCACGACGAGCTGCCGGTCCTCGCCGGACAGGGCGGTGACCACGCCGACCGTGCCGTTGAAGACGCCGTTGGCGCCCTTGTCGTAGTTGTTGCGGATCTGGATGACCTTGTCGCCGATCCGGAACACCCGGGCGCCGTGCCGCCGCTCCGGCGCGCCCTCCCGATGCGGCGAGATCGCCTCCTGCAGCGCGAGATTGAGGCTGCCGGCGCCGGCCGGCCCGCGGTGCATCGGGGTGAGCACCTGGATGTCGCGCGGCCGGATCCCGAACTTTCGCGGGATGCGGCGGGCCACCACGTCGACGACCAGGTCCGCGGCCGCGTCCGGCTCGTCGACAGGGAAGTGGAAGAAGTCCGGGTACGCCGTGAACTCGGGCGGCTGCCCGGCGTTGATCCGGTGCGCGTTGACCACCACGCCCGACTCCTGCGCCTGGCGGAAGATCTTCGTCAGCCGCACCCGCGGGATGTCCTCGGCGGCGAGCACGTCGCGCAGCACCTCGCCCGCGCCGACCGACGGCAACTGGTCCACGTCGCCGACCAGGAGCAGGTGCGCGCCCCTCGGTACCGCCTTGACCAGCTTGTTGGCCAGGATCAGGTCGAGCATGGACGCCTCGTCGACCACGACCAGGTCGGCGTCGATCGGGTTGTCGCGGTCGTACGTGGGGTCGCCGCCGGGGCGCAACTGCAGCAGCCGGTGCACGGTGGCGGCCGGGTGGCCGGTCAGCTCGGTCATCCGCTTCGCCGCGCGCCCGGTCGGTGCGGCCAGCACGATCTTCGCCCGCTTCGCCGCCGCCAGCGCGATGATCGACTTGACGGTGAACGACTTGCCGCAGCCCGGCCCGCCGGTCAGCACCGCCACCTTCGCGGTCAGCGCCAGCTTGACGGCCTGCTCCTGCTCGGGTGCCAGGTCGGCGCCGGTGCGGGTCCGCAGCCAGGCCAGGGCCTTGGTCCAGTCGACGGTCGCGAACGCCGGCATCCTGTCCTCGCGGCCGCCCAGCAGCCGCAGCAGGCTCCCCGCGAGGCTGGCCTCCGCCCGGTCGAACGGCACCAGGTACACCGCGGGAATCGTGGCGCCCTCGTTGGTCGGATTCGGCACGGCGTGGCGCACCACGCCTTCCTCGCCGGCCAACTCCTCCAGGCACTGGCGCACCAGCTCGGCCGGTACGCCGAGGATCTCGGCCGCGTCGGCCAGCAGGTTCGGCTCCGGCAGGTAGCAGTGCCCACCGTCGGCCGCCTCCGACAGCGTGTACTGGATGCCGGCCCGTACCCGCTGCGGGCTGTCGTGCGGGATGCCGACCGCCTGGGCGATCGTGTCGGCGGTCTTGAACCCGATGCCCCACACGTCCGACGCCAGCCGGTACGGCTCGTTCCTGACGACCGAGATCGACGCGTCGCCGTACTTCTTGTAGATCCGCACGGCCAGCGACGTCGACACCCCGACGCCCTGCAGGAAGACCATCACCTCCTTGATCGCCTTCTGCTCCTCCCACGCGTCGGCGATCATCTTGGTGCGCTTCGGACCGAGCCCCGGTACCTCCACCAGCCGGCCCGGCTCGCCTTCGATGACCTGGAGCGTGTCGACGCCGAAGTGCTCGACGATCCGGGCGGCCATCTTCGGCCCGATCCCCTTGATCAGCCCGGAGCCGAGGTAACGCTCGATGCCCTGGATCGTGGCCGGCAGCACCGTGGTGAACGAGTCGACCTGGAACTGCCGCCCGTACTGCGGATGCGACGTCCACCGCCCCACCAGCCGCAGGCTCTCCCCCGGCTGGACGCCCAGCAGCGCACCCACGACCGTCAGCAGGTCACCACCGCGCCCGGTGGCCACCCGCGCGATCGTGTACCCGGTCTCCTCGCTGGCGAAGGTAATGCGTTCCAGCACCGCCTCGAGCACCGCACCACTCACGGCACCAAGTCTCACATCGCCCGCCATCGCGGGACCGAACCGGGTTGGTTGATGTTGATACAGTCTGCTGTCGGTCAGACGGAAAGGGGCAACGCTGGTGTCGGAAGGCTTCCGGGCTCAGCTGGCGCAACTCTTGAAGGCCCGGGTTCCTGTCCTCTATGTCGAGTCGCACGAGGAGCAGCGAGTCCTCGCCGAGATCGTAGCCACCGCCCGCGACAGCGCGCAGGTCCGCACCCCGCGCGGGGTCTGGACCTGGTCAGCGACCGAAGGACTGGTGGGGCCGGATGGCGCCGCGCGAAACGGCACGACAAGCCCGGCGGCAGTGCTGGACGTGATACTGCGCCTGGACGAGTCGTGTGTGGTGGTCCTGCGGGATCTCCACCCATACCTCGGCTGCGGCGGACGTTCCGGAGAACCCGGGGTCATCCGGCGGCTACGGGACATAGCGGCGGCGTTCAGGTCCGGCCCGGTACCGCGCGCCCTCGTCCTGGTGTCCCCCCTACTGTGCATCCCACCCGAGCTGGACCGGGACGTGACGATCGTCGACTTCCCGCTGCCGGCGGAGCGGGAGATCCGGGTCGTCCTCGAAAACCTGATCGCCGCGAACGTCTCGAGTGGCCGGATCCGCATCGACCTGGACGGCGTGGGCCGGGAACGGTTCGCGAAGGCCGCCGTCGGGCTCACCTTGCACGAGGCGGAGAACTCGTTCGCCCGTGCCATCGTCAACGACGGTGTACTGGACATGCACGACCTGCCGGTGGTGCACGAGGAGAAGCGGCAGGCGGTACGCAAGGCGGGGTTGCTGGAGTTCGTCGACGCCGACATCGACCTGGCCGATGTTGGCGGCCTGGAGACGCTCAAGCGCTGGCTGGCCAAGCGCGACGGGGCGTGGCTGGCGGCGGCCGGCGAATACGGGCTGCCGGCGCCCCGGGGCATCCTCATCACCGGGATACCGGGCTGCGGCAAGTCGTTGACCGCGAAGGCGGTCGCGGCGACGTGGGAGCTGCCGCTGCTGCGGTTCGACGTCGGGCGCGTCTTCGCCGGCCTGGTCGGGTCGAGCGAGCAGAACCTGCGCACCGCGATCCGGACCGCCGAGGCCACCTCGCCGTGCGTGCTGTGGGTGGACGAGATCGAGAAGGGGTTCAGGGCCGACGCCGCCGGGGACTCCGGCACCTCGGCTCGGGTGTTCGGCACGTTCCTCACCTGGATGCAGGAGAAGACCCGGGCGGTGTTCGTGATCGCCACCGCCAACAACATCGAAGGGCTGCCGTCCGAGCTGCTGCGCAAGGGACGGTTCGACGAGGTCTTCTTCGTCGACCTGCCGACCCGGGTCGAGCGCCGGACGATCTGGACCGTGCACCTCAACCGCCGGCTGCGCGCCCCTGCCGCCGCCGGCGCCCTCGTGGTCGACGAACCGCTGCTGACGGAGCTCTGCGCGTTGACCGAGGGCTACTCGGGCGCCGAGATCGAGCAGGCGGTGGTGAGCGGCCTGTTCGAGGCGTTCGCCGCCCGGCGGCCGCTGGTGAAGGACGACCTGATCCGGGCCGTCGCCAATATGGTGCCATTGAGCGTGACGCAGGCGGAGCGGATCGGCGCGCTCCGTGACTGGGCCACCACCCGCGCCGTGGCCGCGACGGCGGCCGAGGACTGGGACTCCAGCCCAGGCGTGGCGGTCACGCATACCGGCGGCGGCCGGGTCGTCGAGTTCTGAGACAAGCGGGCAGAAGGGAGCGGCCGGTGAGTATCTCGTTGATCCTCACCCCGCGGACCATCGCGGCGATCGACGCCGTGCTCGGCGTCCGGCCCGCGCACGATGGGACGGGGCAGGTGGTGTGCGAGGTACGGACCCGGATGCGCGACGAGCGGCTACTGGCCGCGGCGCTTGAGGAGACGGGTGCGGCGGTGACCGCCGACGAACGTGAGATCGCCGCGCAATGGGCCGGCGTACGGGCGGCGTTCGCCCGGGACGCCGAAGGCGTCTGGTCGGCACACTTCACCGGAGACGTCGACGAGTCCCGGGCAGTGGAGATCATCCGAGCGGTCGACGTGGGCTACGGACGTCAGGTACAACGAGCCGTACTGGAACGGCTACGCGAACGCGCAC
The DNA here is from genome assembly GCF_027923225.1 of Phytohabitans aurantiacus. GTDB lineage: Bacteria > Actinomycetota > Actinomycetes > Mycobacteriales > Micromonosporaceae > Phytohabitans > Phytohabitans aurantiacus. The sequence goes on along the minus strand of NZ_BSDI01000086.1, from coordinate 78 downwards.
CCGCCGCGGGGTTTTCGTTGGAGTCGGAGACGATCACAGAGGACGCCGGCGTACGCCTGGTCTTCGCGGTCGGACGGG
>NZ_BSDI01000085.1 GCF_027923225.1 Phytohabitans aurantiacus | reverse complement strand
TCAACACAAGACCCCGAATGACCCTCGGCTGGGCCAACCCAGCTGACAAAATGGCCCAACTACTCGGTGTTGCAACCACCGGTTGAGCTCGCCTATGGCGACGCTGGAGCTCCAAGATCTGGCTGGTCTGCGGCGCGAAGCGGGCGAATCGCCCGCCTCCGCCGCCCCGCTGCCTTCGGCGGGATCAAGCGCGCCCGCGACGCGGCATCGGCCCCCCAGGACGCCCCGTCCGGCCCGCCCTCGACGGCCGTGAGCGCACACATCCGCCACACACCTGCCACAGACCCGCCGATCAAGGGCAAACCCATCGATCAAGGGCAAACGCACGCGGAAAAGAGATCCAACCGCGTGCATTCGCCCTTGATCGGCGGCGATGGCGCGGCGACACGCCGCCACACCCGGCGGATCGCGCGGCGACACGCCGCCACACCCGGCGGGGATGGCGTGGCGCCACGCCGCCCTTGGACGGCGGCGGCGTGGCGACGCCGCCTTACCCAGCGGAGATGGCGTGGTTGCGCGCCGCCTCGCGGGATGGACGTCAACAGCGCGGAGAGCGCGGCGACCAGCCCACGCGGACAGCCCAGCCCGCGCGCGACGGCTCGACGGGCGGGACGGCATGGCCCGCGGGACGGCATGGCTGCGTAGCGAGCGGAGCGGACGGCTAGAGGAGGGCGCCCTCGTCGTGGAGCCAGTCGACGAAGGAGGTGGCCACCGCCGCCCCGCAGTCGAGCATCTCGACGACCAGCGCGTCGTGGGCGCCAGCGCTGAGCGGCACCTGCATCTCGGCGTAGATCGGAAGCTGGCCGCGCTCGGTGGGGTCGCCGACATACGCCTTGCAGAACCGGCGCGTGTGGTTCCACTCGTTGACGACTCTGTAGGCGCGATCGGCCCAGTCGGGCGGGACGGTGGAGTGTGGCCGGGCGCGCATGACGAGGATCTCGTCGTCAGGCCCCTCCAGCGTGAAGAGCACCGCGTGCCGCTCCCACATCGCCAGCAGGCTGCCGTCGCCGTCGGCCAGATATCGCACATCGAGCAGGTCGAGGGCCTCGCCGATGCGGCTCAACGTGACCGGGCCGACCGCCACCGCCATGTCGTCCATAGTGGACACATCGGCTGGCAGGGTCACATGCTCCGGCTCCCGCTGCGCCGGCACCCCCACACGCCGGACTGTGCTGCGTTGAACTCCACGGGCTCCGCTTCGAGTCTCCGGCTCACCACTACCGGTGTGACCAGAGCGCCATGACCACCACGGCATCGCTCGCGCACCTCACTCCCCAGCGGATCCAGCCGCCTACGTTGCGTTGGACCCGACGCACGACGGTACCCGGACAGCCGGCTTCAGGCATCCCCCCAACGGCCCCACCAATCCAGAGAGACTACGGGACATCAGCCGTTCGTACGAGTGGTAGCTGGTCGTACCGCGAATTGACTTACAGGAAGTAGCCAGGCAATGCCGTAAGGTGCGGCAAGCCCGATCCACCGGCCAGCAAGTTGTACGTTGACGGTGCCGGCAGGGGTCATGTCCGATCGGCCGAGAAAGCCCATCCGGGCGACGCCCTGTACCAGCCGTTGCGGCACCTCGATGTGAGCCCCATCGGTCGTTACCACGATCGCCACATGGTCGAGGAGAGCGTCGCGCACCGCGCGTTCGGCCACCGGGCGCCCACCCACTCCCTCGGTGGCCGCGGCGCGCAGCGTGCCCGCGGCGGCCGCGGCGATGCGCCGCACCTCCGCGGCGGGCAGCTGCTCGACGACGCGGCCCGCCGCCGGCGGCAGCGGCCAGCGCCATTCCGCGTCGCGCCGAGCCGGCAACACCAGGTCACCCGGCAGATCGACTGCCTTCAACAGGTCCGCGGCCGCCACCGTCGCGTCGTCGGGTCCGGCTCCCGCCACGGTACGGCTGACGAGCACCGCCCACGGCAGCCGCCCCCACAGGGCGGTGCGATCGGGGGCGACCCGGCGGAGCCGGACGAGGGCGGCCGCATCCAGCCGGTTCAGCCGGGCCAGGAACGCGCCAACGTCCTGGCGGTCGGGTGTCATCGGTACCCGGTCAAGAAGGACCGCTCCGCGTCGGTGAGCCTGCGCGGACGCTGCCCCCGCAGGTCATAGGGGGCGCAGACGGACCGCGCCCGGCTGGCGACCTCGTCGCCGTCGAAAAGCTCGTATGCCACGGTGAACCGCGCGGCGCGGATCTCCTCGATCCACATCTCGATGCGGACCGGGTCGCCGTAGTCGACCGGGCGCAGGTAGTCGATCTCGTGCCGGACGATGACCACGCCCTCTTCGAGGGTGGTGACGCCGGCGTCCCGGGCGGCGACGAACATCATCGCCACCCGGGCCTCTTCGTAGAGCGTGAGGAATCGCGCGTTGTTGACGTGGCCGTAGACGTCCATGTCGGACCAGCGCAACGCGCAGTGGAAGACGAACCGGTCAGTCACGGGTGAGCTTGCGGTAGGTCACCCGGTGTGGCCGGGCCGCCTCCGCGCCGAGCCGGTCGATCTTGTTCTTCTCGTACGCCTCGAAGTTGCCTTCGAACCAGAACCACTTCGCCGGGTTCTCCTCGTCACCTTCCCAGGCGAGGATGTGCGTGGCGACCCGGTCGAGGAACATCCGGTCGTGCGAGATGACCACGGCACAGCCGGGGAACTCCAGCAGCGCGTTTTCGAGGCTCGACAGCGTTTCGACGTCGAGGTCGTTGGTCGGCTCGTCGAGCAGGATCACGTTGCCGCCGATCTTCAGCGTCATCGCGAGGTTGAGCCGGTTGCGCTCGCCGCCCGACAGCACCTTGGTCGGCTTCTGCTGGTCGGGGCCCTTGAAGCCGAACGCGGCCACATAGGCCCGGGACGGCATCTCGACCTTGCCGACCATCAGGTGGTCGAGCCCGTCCGAGACGACCTCCCACACCGTCTTGTTGCCGGCGAGACCCTCACGGTTCTGGTCGACGTACGACAGCGAGACCGTCTCGCCGACCTTGACGCCGCCCTTGTCGGCCTGCTCCAGACCGACGATGGTCTTGAAGAGCGTGGTCTTACCGACACCGTTCGGGCCGATGATGCCGACGATGCCGTTGCGGGGCAGCGAGAACGACAGGTTGTCGATCAGCACCCGGTCGCCAAAGCCCTTGACCAGCCCCTGCGCCTCGATCACCGTGCTGCCCAGGCGCGGGCCCGGCGGGATCTGGATCTCCTCGAAGTCGAGCTTGCGGGTGCGGTCGGCCTCGGCGGCCATCTCCTCGTACCGGTCGAGTCGCGCACGCGACTTCGTCTGCCGGGCCTTGGCGTTCGAGCGCACCCACTCCAGCTCCTCGGAGAGGCGCCGCTTGAGCTTGGCGTCCTTGCGCCCCTCGACGGCCAGCCGGGCGGCCTTCTTCTCGAGGTACGTCGAGTAGTTGCCCTCGTAGCCGATCGCGCGACCGCGGTCGAGCTCGAGGATCCAGCCCGCGACGTTGTCGAGGAAGTACCGGTCGTGCGTGATCGCGAGCACGGTGCCGGCGTACTTGGCGAGGTGCTGCTCCAGCCACTGCACGCTCTCGGCGTCGAGGTGGTTGGTGGGCTCGTCGAGCAACAGCAGGTCGGGCGCCTCGAGGAGCAGCTTGCACAGCGCCACCCGGCGGCGTTCACCACCGGAGAGCTGGGTGACGTCGGCGTCCGGCGGCGGGCACCGCAACGCGTCCATCGCCAGCTCCAGCTTGGAGTCGATGTCCCACGCGTCGCTGTGGTCGAGCTCCTCCTGGAGCTTGCCCATCTCCTCCATCAGCTCGTCGGAGTAGTCGGTGGCCATCTGCTCGGCGATCTTGTTGAACCGCTCCAGCTTGGCCTTGGTCTCCGCGACCGCCTCTTCGATGTTGCCGAGCACGGTCTTCGCGTCGTTGAGCGGCGGCTCCTGCGCGAGCATGCCCACGGAGTACCCGGGCATCAGGCGCGCCTCGCCATTGCTCGGCCGGTCGAGACCAGCCATGATCTTGAGCAGGCTGGACTTACCCGCGCCGTTCGGGCCGACCACACCGATCTTGGCGCCCGGCAGGAAGCTCAGCGTCACGTTGTCGAGCACGACCTTGTCGCCGTGCGCCTTACGCGCCTTCTCCAGGACGTAGATGTACTGGGCCACGGTGCGGCCTACCTCCAATAGATGTTTTCAATCCTGCGCCGTCGTCAATCCTGACAGGTACACGGTGCGAGCCGCGAATCACCCCTGTGGTGAGGGCACGCCAAGGGTTTTTATCCCCCGACATGCCTGCAACCTCTTGCTGTGGGGTTCGTGAGGTCTTAACTTCCCGCGGCATGGGACAGCTAACTATTGAGCGCACCGCGGGCGAGCGTTATTCCACCAACGCGGCGGCTGGGGCTACGGTCGGCGATATGACCCAGCAGGTCACCCTGACGCTCCCCGACGACGTCGTCGAGTTGCTCGCCAAGAAAGCCGATCCGTCCGCGTTCGTGGCGGAGCTGGTTCGCGGCCGGATGATGGGTGAGGTCGTTCGGGAGCAGCTGCGCGCCGCCGGCTTCGCGATCACCGACGAGGGCGTCGCGGAGGCTCGTGCCGAGATCGAGCGCCTGCGCAAGAGCATCACGCCGGAGACACGAGCCAAGGCCGCCGAGCTGTACGCCGAGGTCATGCGCATGAGGGCAGGCTTCCGTGGCTGAAGCGCAGATCGTGCTGGAGACGAGCGCTCTGCTGGCATACGCCCAGGGATCGGAGTGGGTGGGCCAGCACCTGACCCGCGCCACTCAGGACGCCGAAGACGTCGTGGTCCCCGCGCTGTGCCTGGCTGAGGCATACCGGCGCACCGACAGCGAGGGATGGCACATGCTCGACGTGCTCGCCGTCCATCCCAGCGTGGTCGTAGCGCCGGTCGAGCAGGACATGTGCAGCGTCCTCGGCGGCTGGAGCCGAAAGATGAAGACCATGGATCTCGCGCAGGCCGCGATCGAGGCAGCGGGCCGGCCGATGGCTCCCGTGATGACCGACAAACCTGAGCTGATCAGAGAGCATTTGCCGGAGGAGTGGCCGGTGGTGGAGCTATAAGTTGACGGCTGGCTCGGTGGCTCGGGTGCCGTCGGGGGTTTGGATGATGAGTTCCTTGGACGAGACGGAGTACACCGTCACTGAGCCGCCCTTGGTGTTGCGGGCGCGGTAGCCGTACTGGGTCGCCTCGACGTCCGTGAGAAAGATCGCGTTTACGTCGTTGACCAGTTCCTCGCCCGGCGGGCCGCTGTGGCCCTGGTAGTACAGCTTTTCGTCGGCGTCCACGCAGATCCAGACCTCCGACCGGCCGGTGCGCACGTAGAGCAGCCCCGTGAGGTCCTTCCCCGCCTTCTGCTGCGTGGAGGCAGGGCAGACGACGGCCGTCGGAGACGGTGACGGCGAGGGTGAAGGGGACGGTGTGAAGGGGTCGCCGATGTCCTCGCCAGTGTTCCGATCCGCCCCAGTGTTTTGCGGGTCGTCACCCCGATTGCCCAATACGAAACCTACCGACGCGCCGATGACGGCGAGAAATACGAGCGCGACGAGAAGCGGGCCGACGATGCGCGGCCGCGGGGTCGGTTCGGGTGTGGGCACGGTTCCAGCGTCCCACGGTGGGGCAATGACCTGCGGGACAAGTAGGCTCAGGGGAACCTGGACACCGGAGGTGTACGGAGCGTGACGGTCCGTAGTTCGTTCGTCGTGGTCGCCAACCGCCTGCCAGTCGACGAGATCACGACGTCCGAGGGGCGACAGTGGCGGCCCAGCCCGGGCGGTCTGGTCACCGCGCTGCACCCCGTTCTCGCGCAGTACCGGGGGACCTGGGTCGGCTGGTCAGGTGGGGTCGGTGAGGCGCCTGAGCCGTTCGATCTGGAGGGCATCCGGCTGCACCCGGTGCCGCTGAGCGCCGACGAGTTGGAGCGCTACTACGAGGGCCAGTCGAACGCGACGATCTGGCCGCTGTACCACGACGCGGTGGAGACGCCGGTCTTCAAGAGACGCTGGCGCGAGGCGTACCGGACGGTCAACGCGCGCTTCGCGGAGGCGGCCGCCGAGGTGGCCGCCGAGGGCGCCACGGTGTGGGTGCAGGACTACCAGCTCCAGCTCGTGCCGGCGATGCTCCGGGAGCTGCGCCCCGACCTGCGCATCGGGTTCTTCCTGCACATCCCGTTCCCGCCGATCGAGCTGTTCATGCAGATGCCACTGCGCGCCGAGGTGCTGCGTGGCCTGCTCGGCGCCGACCTGGTGGGCTTCCAGCAGCGGCTGGCGGCGCAGAACTTCGTCCGGCTGGCTCGGCACCTGCTCGGCCTGCGCTATGAGGGGCAGACGATCATCGTCGACGGGCGGCGGGTCAAGGCGGGCGCCTTCCCGATCTCGATCGACGTGGCCGAGATGGAGCGGATGGCCGCCGACCCGCAGGTACAGGCCAGGGCGAAGCAGATCCGCGCCGAGCTGGGCGACCCGAAGACGGTCGTACTGGGCGTCGACCGGCTCGACTACACCAAGGGCATCGAGCGCCGGCTCAAGGCGTTCCGCGAGTTGCTCGCCGACGGCAAGCTGTCGGTGCCGGACGCGGTCATGGTGCAGGTGGCGACGCCGAGCCGGGAGCGGGTGGAGCACTACCAGGCGTTGCGGGTGAAGGTCGAGCGCGAGGTGGGCCGGATCAACGGCGAGTTCGGCCGTGTTGGCGTACCGGCCGTGCACTACCTCCACCAGTCGTACAGTCGCAGTGAGCTGGCCGCTCTGTACTGCGCGGCCGACGTGATGATGGTGACGCCACTGCGAGACGGTATGAACCTCGTTGCCAAGGAGTACGTGGCCTCGCGCGCCGACACGGGCGGTGCGCTGGTGCTCAGCGAGTTCGCGGGCGCGGCCACCGAGCTGCGCCAGGCGTTCCTGTGCAATCCGCACGACCCCGATGGCGTCAAGGACGCGCTGCTGCGCGCGGTGCACGTCGACAAGGTCGAGGCGCGCCGCCGCATGCGGATCATGCAGCGTCACCTGCGCGCCCACGACGTCGGCCAGTGGGCCCGCTCCTTCCTGAACGAGCTAGGTGTCCCGGAGGCCACCTGATGGCTGAGCTAGCTGGCGCTCGCTACGCTCGCGCGAGTCATGCACCTCTGGTGCCTCCCTGTAGGCGCCAGTCGCTCCGGTCGCTGTCCTCGCTGCCGTCAGGTGGCACCACCCGCTTGGTGGCGCCTGCGGGAGGCGGCGCATGACTCAACTCGGGCGCCGCAGGCGGACCGACCTAGCCGACCTCGATCAGCGGGAAGTGGGCGAGATCGAGCCGGGGCTGCGGTCGGCCATCGGTCGGATCGCCCGGGCGCCTCAGCTGCTGGTCGCCTGCGACTACGACGGCACGCTCGCGCCGATCGTCACCGACCCGACGAAGGCGGTGCCGTTGCCCGAGGCGGTGGCCGCCGTTCGGGCGCTGGCCTCGCTCCCGCAGACCACGGTGGCGGTGGTGTCCGGACGAGCGCTGCGCGATCTGGCGGCGCTGTCCCGGCTGCCGTCCGAGGTGCACCTGGTGGGCAGCCACGGCTCCGAGTTCGACATCGGGTTCGTGGAGCGGCTGGCGCCGGAGCTGGTCGAGACCCGCACCCGGCTGCAGCAGGCGGTCCGCGAGGCCGTCGCGGGTGCCGTGGGGGTACGGCTGGAGGCGAAACCGGCGAGCGTCGCCGTACACGTGCGCGCGGCTGAGCCCGATGTGGCCGCGCGGGTCATCGAAGCGCTTCGAACAGGGCCGGCCACCTGGCCCGACGTGACCGTCACCAACGGTAAGCAGGTCATGGAGCTGTCGGTACTGCCGACCAACAAGGGCGCGGCGGTCGACCAGTTGCGCGCGCAGATGTCGGCGAGCGCGGCGCTCGTGATCGGCGATGACATCACCGACGAGCAGGCGTTCGCCCGGCTGCACGGTCCCGACGTCGGCATCAAGATCGGGCCCGGTGACACCGCCGCGGGTTACCGCGTCGGCGAGCCGATCGAGGCCGCCCGCGTACTGGCCCTGCTGCTGCAGACCCGGCGCAACTGGCTCTTCGGCGAGCGGGCGGTGCCGATCGAGCGGCACACCATGCTCGCCAACGGACGCACCGTCGCGCTGCTCACGCCCGAGGCCAAGGTGTCGTGGCTGTGCCACCCCCGCCCGGACTCGTCAGCCCTCTTCGCCGACCTGCTCGGCGGCGCACCGGCGGGACACTTCACGGTCGCGCCCGATCGGGGCGGCATCCCGCTGGGCCAGCGCTACCGCACCAACACGATGACCGTCGAGACCCGCTGGTCGGGGCTCACCGTCACCGACTGGCTGGACGACGCCGACGACTCCACGCTGGTCCGGGTCATCACCGGGCACGTGCGGGCGCGGCTGGAGTTCGCGCCCCGGCCCGAGTACGGGCAGGTGGCCGTCCGGCTCCAGCCGCTCGGTGACGGCCTGCTGGTACTCGGCTCTCCCGAGCCCGTCACGCTCTACTCCCCCGGCGTCGAGTGGGACATCGTCTCCGACGGCGGGCACGACACCGCGCGGGCGGTCGTCGACCTGTCCGCGCGCGGCGGTCAGGTGGCCTTGGAGCTGCGGTTCGGGTCCGACAGCCTCGACCACTCGGTCGTACCCCTCACAGAGCGCCAGGCCGCCGCGGAAGGCGCGTGGCGCGACTGGGCCGCGTCGCTGCGGCTGCCCGCCACCGCACGCGACCTGGTGCTGCGCTCGGCGCTCACGCTGCGCGGGCTGTGCCACGAGCCGACCGGAGGCATCCTCGCGGCCGCGACCACGTCGCTGCCCGAGGAGATCGGCGGCGTACGCAACTGGGACTACCGGTACTGCTGGTTCCGCGACGCGGCGATGACCGCTCGCGCGCTGGTCGACCTCGGCTCGCTCGACGAGGCGGAGCGCTTCCTGCGCTGGGTCGACGGCTGTGTGGAGCGCACCGGCGGCCACCCCGAACGGCTGCACCCGCTGTACACGGTCGAGGGGTACGAGTTGGGGGCCGAGGCGGTCATCGACACGCTGCCCGGCTGGGCCGGCTCCCGCCCGGTCCGGGTCGGCAACCTGGCCAACCACCAGCTCCAGCTCGACGTCTTCGGCCCGGTCGCCGACCTGCTGGCCGCCGTCGCCGACGCGCGCGGCTCGGTGCGCCCCGACGAGTGGCGGGTACTGGAAGCGATGGTCCAGGCCGTCGAGCGGCGGTGGCACGAGCCCGACCACGGCCTGTGGGAGGCCCGCCTGCCGCCGCGCCACCACGTGTACTCGAAGGTCATGTGCTGGATGACCGTCGACCGGGCACTGCAGGCGGTGCGCCGGCACGGTGACGGCGATCGGCCCGAGTGGGTCGAGCTGCGCGACCGGATCGGCCACAACGTGCTGGAGCACGGCTGGCACGACGGGGCGGGCGCCTACACGGTGGCGTACGGGGACGAAGACATGGACGCGTCCAGCCTCTGGATTGGCCTGTCCGGGCTGCTGCCCGACGACGACCCGCGCTTCCTCGCCACCGTGCTCAAGATCGAGGCCGAGCTGCGCAGCGGCCCGGTCGTCTACCGGTACCGGTGGGACGACGGGCTGCCGGGGCGCGAAGGCGGGTTCCACGTGTGTACGGCATGGCTGATCGAGGCGTACCTGCGCACCGGGCGGCGCGGCGACGCCGAGGAGCTCTTCGCGCAGATGCTCGACACGGCCGGACCGACCGGCCTGCTGCCGGAGCAGTACGACCCGCTGGCCGAGCGCGGCCTCGGCAACCACCCCCAGGCGTACAGCCACCTCGGCCTGATCCGCTGCGCCCTGTTGCTCGACTCCTAGGGCAGTACGCCCACGACCTCGCCGACCACCACGATCGCGGGTGGGCGGAACGACGACGCGACCTCGGTAACCGCACCCAGGGTCGTGCGGACCGTGCGTTGAGACGCCGTCGTGCCCTCCTGCACCACCGCCGTCGGGGTGTCCGGCGAGCGGCCGTGCGCCAGCAGCGTGGCGGCGATCGCGGGAAGGTTCTTCAACCCCATCAGCACCACGAGCGTGCCCCGCATCCGGGCCAGTGCCGGCCAGTCGACAAGAGACGTCGGGTCGTCGGGTGCCACGTGCCCCGACACCACCGTGAACTCGTGCGCCACCCCGCGATGGGTCACCGGGATGCCGGCCACCGCCGGGGCGGCGATCGAGCTGCTCACGCCCGGGATGACGGTCACCGGTACGCCCGCCTCGGCGCACGCGATGGCCTCCTCGCCGCCCCGCCCGAAGACGTACGGGTCGCCGCCCTTGAGCCGCACCACGAGCAGGCCGGCGCTCGCCCGCTCCACGATGATGCGGTTGATCTCTTCCTGCGCCCGCGCCGGCCCGTACGGGATCTTCGACGCGTCGACGAGCTCCACCTCGGGGCGCAGCTCGTCGAGGAGCAGCCCGGGGACCAGCCGGTCGGCGACCACCACGTCGGCCTCGGCCAGCATCCGCCGTCCCTTTACGGTGATCAGCTCAGGGTCGCCGGGCCCGGCGCCGACCAGCACGACGCGCCCACCGCCGACGACCTCGGCAGCCTCAGCGGGCCGCCCAGCGGCCACGGCTGGCGTGACGCACCCCGGCAGCGTCCCGTCGAGCAGGCCCTCCCGGATCGCGTCGCGGATCACCACGGCCCGGGGCGGGTCGCCGCCGGCCGTCACCGCGACCGTCACCGGCCCGTGCCGGGTCACCGCTGGCGTCCACGCCGTTGCCTGGTGCCGGTCGTCGGCGCGTACGCAGAAGACCCGCCGTTCCAGCGCCGCCGCGCTGACCGCCGCCGCCGCGAACCGGTCGTCGACGGCCACCTGCACCAGCCAGGCACCGTCTACATCGGACGCCTCGAAGCGGCGCGGCTCCCAGTGCAGCTTGCCGGCGTCGACCAGCGACTGAAGCGCCGGGGTGAGGCTGGGGCTGACCAGTACCACCCGGGCGCCGGCCTCCAGCAGCGCGGGCACCCGCCGGCTGGCGACCGCCCCACCACCGACGACGAGTACCCGGCGCCCCTCCAGCCGAAGCGCCAGCGGATATAAGTTCATTTTTCCGATACTCCCGCCGAGTCGAACGTCGCCACCTCGTGCAGCACGCGCACCGCCGCCGCCACGATCGGCAGTGCCAGCACGGCACCGCTGCCCTCACCGAGCCGCAACCCCAGGTCGATGAGCGGCTCCAGCCCCAGGTGCCGCAGGGCCACCGTCGCGCCCGGCTCCGACGAGCGGTGGCCACCGACCATCGCGCCCACCGCGTCCGGCGCCAGCGCCGCCGCGGCCAGGGCGGCGGACACCGCGATCACCCCGTCCAGGATCACGGGTACGCGGCGGGAGGCGGCGCCGAGGATGTAGCCGGCCAGGGCGGCGTGCTCCAAGCCGCCAACGGCCGCCAGGACGCCGACCGGGTCACCCGGGTCGGGCGCGTGCAGCCGCAGGGCCGACTCGACGACGGCGACCTTGCGGACGTACGTGTCGTCGTCGACCCCGGTGCCGCGGCCGGTCGTCGCGGAGGCGGGAGTGCCGGTGAACGCCGCGATCAGGGCCGCCGACGGCGTGGTGTTGGCGATGCCCATGTCGCCGGTGAGCAGGATGCCGGCTCCCTCGTCGATGAGACGGAACGCGATGCGGGTGCCCGCTTCGAGCGCGGCGGTCACCTCGTCGCGGGTCAGTGCCGGCCCGACCGCCATGTCGCGGGTGCCGGCGCGCACGCGGGCGTTGACGAGGCGGTCGGCGGCTTCCAGTGGGGCGGCCACCCCGACGTCCACCACGGTGACCGACGCGCCGACCTGCCGCGCGAACGCGTTGACCACCGCACCGCCGGCCAGGAAGTTCGCCACCATCTGCGCGGTGACCTCCTGCGGCCACGGCGTCACACCCTGGGCGTGCACGCCGTGATCACCGGCGAACACCGCGAGCGCCGCCGGCTCTGGCAGCGGCGGTGGACACACTCCCGCCAGCCCGGCAAGACGCACCGACAGCTCCTCGAGCTGCCCCAACGAGCCAGCCGGCTTGGTCAGCCGCGCCTGCAGCGCGCGGGCAGCCTCCATAGCTTCCTCGTCGAGCGGTGCGATCCCTTCGAGCATTTAAGCCTCCTGCTTTTCTTTAGGGTGGGGTGGCGGGCACGTAATCAGCAGAGCAACTGCGGTCACGAACGCGTCCGTGGTGGCAGTGTCCCGCACCGCGATCCGTAACCATTCGGTACCTAGCCCCGGAAACGTGTCGCCGCGCCGCACCGCGTACCCCTGCTCGCGCAGAGCCAGCCGCACGCGGTCCGCCCCCGCGAGCCGCACCAGGACAAACGAGCTGGCCGGATCGCCGGCCACCACGACGCCCGGCAGGTCGCGCAGCGCCGCCACGAGATGCGCCCGATCGGACGCCAGGCTCGCCGCTATCTCACGCTCCGCCGCCACGGCGACGGCGTCCGCACACGCGAGCGCCGCCGCGAGCGCCGGCGTCGACACGGCCCACAGCGGCTGTACGGTCGACAACCGGCCGAGCACCGATGGCTCGCCGAGCAGGTAGCCGATCCGCAGTCCCGCGAGCCCCCACGTCTTGGTGAGGCTGCGGACCACTACGAGACCCGGTACGTCGCGGCGGGCGGCCAGCGACTCGGTCTCGCCGGTGGTGTCGGCGAACGCCTCGTCGACCACCAGTACCCGCCCGGGGCGTGCCAGGGCGGCCACGGTGGCGGCCGGGTGCAGCACCGACGTGGGGTTCGTGGGATTGCCGATGAAGACGAGGTCGGCGTCGTCCGGTACGAGTGCAGGGTCGAGCCTGAAACCGGTGGCCTCCGGCAGGATCACGCGCGTGACCTCGTGACCGGCGTTGCGCAGGGCGGCTTCCGGCTCGGTGAACTGCGGGTGCACCACCACGGCACGGCGCGCGCCACGAAACGCCTGTGCCAGCAGCACGAACCCTTGCGCGGCGCCAGCGGTCAGCAGGACCTCGTCGACCGGACGCCCGTGCCGCGCCGCCACCGCCGCGCGGGCCGGGCCCTGATCCGGGTACGCCGCCAGGCTTCGCAGGGACTCGACGATCGGCTCGGACAGCCACGGTGGCATGGGATCGCGGCGCACGTTGACGGCCAGGTCCACCAGGCCGGGCGCCACCTCGGCATCACCATGGTGTGCCAGGTCAAGGCTGTCCGCGTACCCCATGCCTCGATCATGCCGGGCGGCGCGCAAGCCGGCGGCGCAGGGGGACACAGTCCTGGTTTGCCCGTTTAGATCATGTCTTAAGCTCTTATGTCCTAAGGTTTGTACGGTGATGAAGCGCGTACTCACCGCCAGCAGCAAGCTTGCGCCACTCGTGCGTGCCGGGCTCATCGCCGGGGTCATCGTCGCGGGCGCGGCGTATCCGATCGCCGCCGCCGCCGGACTCGGCGCCAAGAAGACGGCCGAACTGGTCGAGGGCATGCCATCCGTGCTCAATGTCACGCCGCCCGCGCAGACCACGTACGTGTACGCGGCCGACGGACGGACGCTGATCACGGCGTTCTACGAGGAACACCGCAAGTACATACCGATCAGCGAGATGTCCACGACGATCCAGCACGCCATCGTGGCGGCCGAGGACTCGCGCTTCTACGACCACAACGGCGTGGACGCCAAGGGCATCGCGCGCGCCTTCGTCGCCAACCACCAGGGCGGTGAGGTGCAGCAGGGCGCGTCGACCATCACGATGCAGTATGTGCGGATGGCGTTGCGCGACAGTGCCAAGACGCCACTGGAAGTGCAGCAGGCCACCGAGCAGACCAGCACCCGCAAGCTGCGCGAGATGCGGCTCGCGGTCGAGCTGGAGAAGCAGGTTTCCAAGGAACAGGTGCTGGAGCGGTACCTGAACTCGGCCTACTTCGGCCACCGGGCGTACGGGATCTTCGCGGCCGCGCAGGTGTTCTTCTCCAAGACGCCCAAGGATCTCACCGTGGTCGAAGCCGCCACGCTGGCCGGGCTGGTGAAGGCGCCGTCGGAGTTCGACCCGGCGAGCAAGGACAAGCGGGCCGCCACCGAGCGGCGCAACTACGTCATCGACCGCATGGTGGCGCTCACGTACCTCACGCCCGCCGCAGGCACCTCCGCGAAGGCGGAACCGATCAAACTGCGGCTCACCACGCCGGCCAACGACTGCGTCTCGGTTCCCAAGTCGCGCAACAACTGGGGCTTCTTCTGCGACTACTTCAAGTCATGGTGGACGGAGCAGAAGCAGTTCGGCAGCAGCCCACAGGAGCGCGAAGACCGCCTCCGCCGCGGCGGCTACCGCGTCGTCACCTCGCTCGACCCCAAGGTGCAGACGTTCGCGCAGAAGCATGTGTTCGCGAAGGAGCCGACACGCAGCAAGTGGGCTCACGGGCTGGTGATCGTCAAGCCCGGCACCGGACACATCAAGGCGATGACCGTCAACCGCGTCTACTCGCTCAACCAGAAGGGCAACGGGCCGCACTCCGACCCGAACAAGCGCGCGAGGCTGAAGGGGAACTACCCCAACACGGTCAACCCGTTGCTCGGCGGCAGCGACATGCCCGGGTACCAGGCCGGATCGACGTTCAAAATGTTCACGATGCTGGCCGCGCTCGACGCCGGACTGCCCATGTCAACATCGTTCTACGCGCCACAGCGGTACGTGTCGAAGTACCTCGCCGGGCCCGGTGAGCCGGGCAGTTGCGGCGGCCGGTGGTGCCCCGTCAACGCAAGCGGGTCGATGACGGGAAAGCACGCGATGTGGTCCGGTTTCGGAAAATCGGTGAACACGTACTTCGTCCAGCTCGAACAGAAGGTGGGCGCCGACAAGGCCGTCATGATGGCCGAGCGGCTCGGCCTGCGGTGGCGCACCGACATCGACCAGCTCCAGGCGTCACCCGCGAAGCGGAAGGGCTGGGGCGCGTTCACCCTCGGCGTCTCCGACGTCACGCCGATGGAGATGGCGAGCGCCTACGCCACGGTGGCCGCCGACGGCCGGTACTGCGAACCGTTGCCCGTCATGTCCATCACCCGGCCGGACGGCTCCGCTTTCACCGAGGCCACCGAGCCGCGCTGCAAGCAGGTGATCAGTACGGCGGTCGCCCGGGCGGCGGCGGACGCGGCGCGTTGCGTGACCGGGTACCGCGCGGCACGCGGCAACTGCGGCGACTGGTCGACGGCGCCCGGCGTGTACGGGATCGTGAAGCGCCCGGTGGCCGGCAAGACTGGTACGACGGACAACACGCGGGCGGCGTGGTTCGTGGGCTTCACGCCCGATCTGGCGGGTGCCAGCTTCATCGCCGACCCGGACAACCCGCGCAACGCGGTCGGTGACTGGCAGTCCCTAAAACCCATCAACTCGGTCTCGGAGACGTTACGCGACGCCCTAAAGGGCCAACCGATAGCCCGCTTCACCCCACCCCCAGACTCCATCCTGAAATAACCGTGATCAGGGCGGGGTGGCTAGCGGAGGTCG
Source organism: Phytohabitans aurantiacus (assembly GCF_027923225.1). Taxonomy (GTDB): domain Bacteria; phylum Actinomycetota; class Actinomycetes; order Mycobacteriales; family Micromonosporaceae; genus Phytohabitans; species Phytohabitans aurantiacus. The sequence continues at coordinate 29,204 of NZ_BSDI01000085.1, read as the reverse complement.
GCGGCTACCAGGGACCAGACCTCCAGGTCGACGCGGCCGGTGTGGACGTGGCCGGCGTTGCGGAGGAGGCCCTCGTAGGTGAAGCCGGCCTTCTCCGCCACCCGGCGGGACGCCGTGTTGCCGGGCGCTACCCGCAGCTCGATGCGCTGGAAATCGTGCTCCAGCAGCAGCGCGATCGCCACCGCGTCGACGGCTTCGGCGGCCACCCCGAAGCCTCGGGTGTCGGGGGCCACCGCGTACGCGACCTCGGTGACCCGCGAGACCCAGTCGGTGCGCTTGGTCCACAGGCAGCCGACGAGCCGGTCGTCTTCTCTGCGGATCACCGCGTAGTGGTCGCCGTTGCCGCTGTCGCGGCGCTCCTGGGCCATCTCGCCGCACCAGGAGGAGCCCTCAATCTGCCCAAACTCCGCCGGAAACGGCAGCCACCGCTGAGTTTGCTTGTCGCTGAAGATCTCGGTGACCGCCTTGGCGTCGGCGAGGTCGACCGGGCGCACGTGCAGCCGGGGCGTCGACACGGTCAGCGAGGGGAAGCGCCGCAACGCCACCTGGCCCGTCACGCGTTGACCTCGTCGCTCGGGCTTACCAGGCTGGGGTCGGTCGGCTCGTCGGAAGGAGGCCGCTGGGCGGGCGGTGTGGGCGGTGCCGGCGGGGTCGGTACGGGAGATGGCGGCGCGGCGGGTGCCGCGGCGGCCACCAATCGGTGCGCGATCTCGGGCACTCCGGCCCAGTGCAGCATGAGCTGCGAGGCGTGTACTCGTCGCAACACGAACCCCTCCGGTGAGCTGCCGCCCCAGGTCCAGGCGGGGTTCTGCCCGGAGCGCGGGTTGACCATGCCCCGGTGCTGCTTGTAGCCGACGACCCGGGCACCCACCTGTGCGACCGGCGTCGACGCCCGCGCGGTGGCCTCCCGGTACCCCACCACCATCTGGTCGGTGCTCATGCCGGTGGCGTCGATGACCCCGCACATGGGGCGGCCGTCGAACTCGCGCGCCAGCCACAGCAGGCCGGCTCCCTCGGCGATGATCGGCCGGCCGGCCTCGGCGAGGGCGGCGACCTCGGTGCAGAGGCGCCGGTTGGCGGACAGCTCCTCGGCGTACGACTCGGGCAGGCCGCCGCCGATGACGAGCGCGTCGGTGCCCTCGGGCAGCTGCTCGTCGCGGAGCGGGTCGACAGGTACCACCGTGGCCCGCGCCGCCGTGAGCAGCTCGGCCGTCTCGGCGTACGAATAGGAGAGCCCGGAGCTGCCGGCGAGCGCGACGACCGGGCGGCGACCGACCGCGACCGCCGGGGTTTCGCCCCTTGCCGACCACGGCTCGACCGTGAGCTGCGGAGCGGAGCGTGCCAGCGCGAGGAGGCGTTCGAGGTCGACGGCGCCCGCGATGCCCTCGCCCAGCCGGCGCACGCCGCGCGCGGCCTCGACGGCCCGGTGCACGACGGGCACCACGCCGTCGTGACGGGGCGGCAGTGTGGGCGGCAGGTCGCGCCGGCGGAGCGCGCCGAACACCGGCACCCCGATGTCGTCGAGCGCCTCGCGGAGCAGCTGCTCGTGGCGGTCGGAGGCGACCCGGTTGAGGATGACGCCGCCGAGCCAGAGCATCTCGTCGTACGCGCGGAAGCCGTGCACGAGCGCCGCGACCGACTGCCCCATGGCGCCGACGTCGACGACCAGCAGTACAGGTGCCCGCAGCGCCGCCGCGACGCCGGCTGTGGAGTGCGAGTCGGCGCGCCCGGTCAGGCTGTCGAACAGGCCCATCGTGCCTTCGACGACCGCGATGTCGGCGCCGTTGGCGCCGTGCGTGAACAGCGGCGCGACGCGCGGCGGCCCGACGAGCCGGGGGTCGAGGTTGCGACCCGGACGGCCGGCGGCGAGGCCGAGGTAGGCGGCGTCGGTGTGGTCGGGTCCGATCTTGAAACCGGACGCCCGCAGGCCGCGCTGGGCCAGCGCGGCGAGGAGTCCGACGGTCACGGCGGTTTTGCCGTGCCCTGACGACGGTGCGCTCACCACGATGCGTGGGACAGCGGTCATCTGCGGCTCCTCCCCTGTCTCGGCCGGCGACGTGAGCCGGCACCAGACTAGTGCCTGAGATCACACGAGTAGCCTCGTGCTGTGTACCGGTTCCTTCTCACCCCTCGCTGGCTGGGCTTAGGCGCCCTCATGGGCGTGGCGGCCGCCGTGATGGTGCTGCTCGGAAATTGGCAGCTCCACCGGTACCAGGAACGTAGCGCGATCAACGAACGGATCGACGCGACCGCCCAGCAGGCACCCGCGCCACTGGCCAGCGTGCTGCCCGGACCGGTCGGCACCGCGGCGCCCGCCGACGCGGCATGGATCCGTGTCACCGTAACCGGTCGATACGACCCCGCCAACGAGATCCTGGCACGGGGCCGCACCGTCGACGGGCACGTGGGCTTCGAGGTGGTGACCCCGCTCGTGCTGGCGGACGGTTCCGCGGTACTGGTCGACCGCGGTTGGGTACCACCGGCGCCGGGCGGTGCCCTGGCGGTACCTGACGTGCCGTCGGCGCCGTCGGGGCAGGTGACGCTGGTGGGGCGGGTACACCTGTCGGAGAGCCAGCCCGATTCGGTGACCCGGCGCGAGGGGCGGCTCGAGACGCGCCGGATCGGGGTGCATCGGCTGGCCGAGGAGCTGCCCTACCCCGTCTACGGCGCGTACCTGCTGGCCGAGGAGGTCGGGCCGGGGCTGACCGAGATTCCGATCGGGCACGAGAACTCCTGGCAGAACGCCGGGTACGTGGTGCAGTGGTGGCTGTTCGCCGCGATGGCCGTCATCGGGTTCGGCTGGCTGGCACGCCGCGAGGCGCACCCGCACTCCCCCGAAGACCGCGACCGGGCCGCGAAGCCCCTTGACCGCGTCGCGGCGGCGGACGCGGAGGGCACCGGGGTACTACCGTGACCCCATGTTCCCGCCGCCCACCGACCCCTGGTCCGTGCCGGACCCGACGGCGCCCCTCCCGGCGAGCGCACCGCCCGTAGACGCGGGCGTGGTGGTCGCGCAGATCGGCGAGATCGGCGTCACCGCCACCACCGTCCACACTCCGGCGGGCGCGATCCCGCTGGCGGGTTCCACCTGGCAGGTATCGGACTTCTGGCACACCGAGCAGAAGACACCCACCTGGGCGATCGTGATGGCGGTCGCGGGCTTCTGCGTGCTGACCGTGTTCAGCCTGTTCTTCCTGCTGGTCAAGGAGACGATCTACCGGGGCACCGTGCAGGTGACCGTGACGAACGGCCAGCGGCAGTACGTGGCCCGGATACCAGTGACCGGCGAGCCCCAGGTGCAGTACGTGCACCAGCAGGTCAACTACGTGCGTTCGCTGGCCGCCCTATAGCCAGGGCAGCGACGACGGCGCCATCGAACGCGCGAAGTGCCAGCCCTGCGCGGTGTCGCAGCCCAGTTCCCGCAGCACGGCCGCCTGGCTGGCGGTCTCGACGCCTTCGGCGATCACGCTCATCTTCAGCTTGTGCGCGAGCCGGATCACCGCTTCGAGGATCTCCTGGTCGACCTGGTCGGGGCCGCCGGGCGCGCGCAGGCCCGACATGAACGAGCCGGCCAGCTTCAGCGCGTGTACCGGCAGGCTGCGCAGGTAGGCCAGGTTGGAGTACCCGGTGCCGAAGTCGTCGATCGCCAGCCGTACGCCCAGGTCGGCGAGCGCGTGCAGGGTGCGCAACGGCTGCCCGCTGCTGCCCATGACGGAGCTCTCGGTCAGCTCCAGTTGGAGCCCTTCGGCAGGCAGCCCGGTCTCGGCGAGGATGCTCTTCACGTCTTCGACGATGGTGGCGTCGCGGATCTGCCGGGCGGCGACGTTGACGCTGAGCAGCGGGCGCGGTGACTCGGGCCAGCGCTGCGCCTGCTCGCACGCCTCGCGCAGTACCCAGCGGCCGAGCGGCACGATCAGCCCGGTCTCCTCGGCCAGCTCGATGAAGCGCCCCGGCCCGATCACGCCGCGTTCGGGGTGCCGCCACCGCACGAGCGCCTCGGCACCCACCGACACGCCGTCGGCGAGGCGCACCAGCGGCTGGTACTCGACGAAGAACTGCCGGCGCGCGAGTGCGGCGGGCAGTTGCGCGGAGAGCCGGTAGCGGCTCACGTCGTTGGCGTGCCGGTCGGCGTCGAATACCGCCCAGCGGTCGCGCCCGTCGGCCTTGGCCCAGTACAGGGTGGTGTCGGCGGCCTTCATCAGCTCGGCGACGGTGGTGCCGCGTACCGGCCGGTCGACGACGCCGACGCTGGCCGAGACCTTGAGCGCGTGCCCGCTGACCCGTACCGGTATCCGGACGGCGGCCAGCGCCGCTTCGGCCACCCGTACGAGCTCGGCGGTGCCGGCGGTGCGCTCCACGAGTACCACGAACTCGTCGCCGCCCATCCGGGCCACCAGGTGCCCGCTGCGGTGCAGGCGGCTGGCGAGGCGTCCGGCGACGGTACGCAGGAGTTGGTCGCCGACGTCGTGGCCGAGCGTGTCGTTGACGGCCTTGAACCCGTCGAGGTCGAGGTAGCAGACGCCGACCCGCGCGGACGGGTCCGGGTCGGCGAGGGCGAGCGCGAGCCGTTCGAAGAAGAGCGTGCGGTTGGGCAGGTCGGTGAGCGGGTCGTGGAGCGCCTGGTGGCGGAGCTGGATCTGGAGCCGGTGGCGTTCGGTGATGTCTTCGACCATGCCGACCGCGTACTTGGGTGTGCCGTCCTTGTCGCGGATCAGCGAGACCACCAGGTCGGTCCAGATCTCGGCACCGTCGCTGCGCGTGAACGGCTTCTCGGTGCGGAAGTTGTCGCTGCGCCCCGCCCACAGGTCGTTGTACGCCTGCCACACGTCACCGTCGTCGCCGGGCGGCTGGAAGAAGCTCGCGGTGGTCCGTTCGAGGAACTCCTCCCGCGGATACCCGAACATGTCGCACAGCGCCCGGTTGACCTCCAGCAGGCGCCCGCTGAGCGTGCCGATGCCGATACCGATCGCCGCCTCGGTGAACACCGCCTGGAACCGCGCCTCGCTCGCCCAGCGCGCCTCCTCGGCTTCCGCCTGCGCGACCAGGGCCGCCGCGTAGATGCCCTCCTGCTCGGTCATCGTGCGGTTGCGCAGCGCCTGGGCGTACCCCTCGGCGAGGCTGCCCTGCAGGCGGGCGAATCGCTTCCCGGCGCCGGTCGCGTCCACGTACGGCTGGAGGTGCTCACCGAGGACGGCGAGCGTGCGGCTGAGCGAGGTGGGGTGCGTGAAATGGGCAGCCACCAGCGCCGTGCCGACCTCGAAGCCAATGTGGCCGTCCGGCTCGTCGGTGCCCAACGCCTCGATGACGCGGCTAGCCGGGCCGGTCAGGTGAGCGACCAGCTCGGCACGACTCATGGACACATAACTCGTCCATGCGATGGCCTGCGCCCAGAGTTCGGCCAGGCGTTCGGGTTCGGGTGTGGGTACCGGCACGGGCCGCATCCGATCCTGGCGCACCTCTCCCAAATCTGAATGATTCAGGATCAGCATATGCGTGATTTTGCCTCGCGTGGAATTTTCACGTTCCGTTGTGGATCGCCCGCACCGCGTCAATGGTGTCGGCCTCCGCGGCCGTCTTGTCGTCGCGGTAACGCAGGACGCGAGCGAAGCGCAGCGCTACCCCTCCCGGGTATCGCGGGCTCGCCTGCACCCCGTCGAACGCGATCTCGACGACCTGTTCGGGCCGCACCGTGACGACCCAGTCGCCCTTGTCGACGGCCAGCTCCAGGAACCTTTCAGTCTGCCAGCGCAACGTGGAGTCCGTGAGGCCTTTGAAGGTCTTGCCCAGCATGACGAACCCGCCGGTCTCCGGGTCGCGCGCGCCGAGATGCAGGTTGGACAGCCAGCCCTTGCGCCGCCCGTGCCCCCACTCGACCGCCAGCACCACCAGGTCGAGCGTGTGCCTGGGCTTGACCTTGACCCAGGCGGCGCCGCGCCGGCCCACGTCGTAGGCGGCCTCCGGCGACTTGACCACCACGCCCTCCTGGCCCGCGGCCAGGGCGGCCGCGAAGGCGTCGGCCGCCTCCGCCGGTGTCGTCACCGTGGTGCGGCCGACGAGCAACGGCGCCGGCACCGCGCCGGCAAGAGCGGCCCAGCGTTCCCGTCCCGGCGCGTCGAGCAGATCCGCGCCGTCGAGGTGCAGCATGTCGAAGAAGTACGGGTTGAGTACCGTGGCCGCGGCACCTTTGGTGGCCGCCCTGGAGGCGGTCTCCTGGAACGGCCTCGGGCGCCCGGCCGCGTCCATCGCCATGGCTTCGCCGTCGAGCACGATCTCGCGCACCGGAAGGGCCCGCACGGCGGCGACGACCTCCGGCATCCGCGCGGTGATGTCGTCGAGGCTGCGGCTGTACACGCCGACGTCGTCGCCCGACCGGTGCACCTGGATGCGGACGCCATCGAGCTTGACGTCGACCACGGCGGGCACCCCGGTGGCGGCGAGCGCGTCGTCGACCGAGGCGGCGCTCTGGGCCAGCATCGGCGCGAGCGGCCTGCCCACCCGCAGCGTGAACGCTTCGAGTGCCGGCTGGCCGCCCGTGAGCGCCGCGACGGCGACCTCTTTCAGGTCACCGGCGAGCAGCAGCGCCCGCCGCACCACCGTCACCGGTACCTCGCTCGCCTTCGCGATCGCGTCGACCAGCAGACCCGCCTGGGCGCCCTGCCTCAGCTCGCCACCGAAGAGGGCGATGAGAACGCGCTGCTCATCGGCCGTCGCGGCGCCGAACAGCGCGCTCACGAGGTCGCGCCGCCGCGCCTGCGATCCGGCCCCGCTGACCCGGGACATCTCCTCGATCGCGGCGTCGACCGCCGCCACGGTCAGCGTGGGCGTCTCGGCGGGTGGCGGCGCCTGGCGCAGCGTGGCCCAGCCGACGCCGGTCTGCCGTTGACGCAGTTCGCCCGCGAGGTACGCCGCGCCGGCGGCGGTCTCCTCCGGCGCCAGCGCCCGCAGCGCTCCGGCCAGCAACTCCACCTTCGCCTTGCGGCTGGAGGTGGCACTGACGGCCGCGGAGACAGCGGCGACCTCGCTAAACAGCATGGGCGCTCGCGAGCTCGTTGATGGCGTCCGAGTCGAGCACCCGCTTCGTGGCACGGCCGCGGGCGGCGTTCAGCATCGCGTGGCCCATCGCCTCGGTCGTGGTGAACTGCTTCGGGAAGAGCCGGCGGAACACCGGTGTGAGGGGCTTGAGCACCGCGTACAGCGTCCGGTACAGCCGGGTCCGCGAGGTGATGCCATGCAGCGGCTGGATGAACCCGGGACGGAACATGTACGCCCGGAACGGCAGGGCGAGCACGTCGTCTTCGGCCTGTTTCTTGACCCGCGACCACATCGAGTTTCCGCTGCCGGTGCCGGCTCCGGAGACGAACACGAACGTCAGGTCGGGACTGCCGGCGGCGAGCGGGCGCGCGGCGGCCAGCGTGTAGTCGTACGTGATCCGCTTGTAGTCCGCCTCGTTCATGCCGACGGAGGAGACGCCGAGGCAGAAGAAACACGCGTCGTATCCGGACAGCTCGTCCGCGATCGGCGTGAGGTCGCCGAGGTCGGCGTGCGCGATCTCGCGAAGCTTGGCGTGCGACTGCCCCGTGGGCGTGCGCCCCACCGTGAGGACCGCCTCGACGTCGGACGCGAGCAGGCACTCGCGCAGCACGCCTTGACCGATCATCCCCGTCGCGCCAAAGACGATGACCTTCACGCAGAGAACCGTACCGCTGTGGCCTGGGCTTTGGGGGTGGCAAACGCGAGCAAGGCGGCGCCCTCTCGCTCGAGGTCGGCGCGCTCGCGCCGCCCGAGACGTCCAAAGGGCTCGATGAGCAGCTCGGCCTCGCCGCGCTGCTCGGTGATCTTCCACGTCGCGCGCACGTACCCGTCGACGAGCACCGCCCGCGGCGCCAGCCGGCTGTCCATCATGGTCTGCCAGTCCGCGCGGGCGATGACCCGCGTGCGGTCGGCGTGCGACAGGATGAGGTTGTCGAACTCGGCCAGGAAGCGCACGGGCGCGGGTGTCTCCTCGTCCGGACGCGGCGCCTCCGGCAGGTCGAACAGCTCCCGGCCCTGGTCGTCGCGCAGGCGCAGCAGCGGCAGCCGCTCGAAGACCGCGCGCAGCCCGGTGAGGCCCGCCCACGCCTGCGCATCCTGTACCGTGGCCGGCCCGAACGCGCCGAGGTACCGCGTGACCAGCGACGCGGCGTCCGGAGCCGCGAGCGGCTTGCCCAGCCAGGCGTCGGTCGTGGTGAGCGTCGGCTGGCCGCTGCGACGCCAAAGGCCGCGCGGCGGCACCTGCACCATCGGCAGCGTGTTGCGCGCGACGAAGGCCAGCGCCGACGCTTCACGCTCGGGCCAATGCTTCTGGAGCAGCGTGCCGAGGTCCTTTGTGGAGCGTGGTTGCTCCTCGACCAGCTTCCGGGCGGCCGCCGTCACCGCCGCCAGGTCGAGACCATCGATCCTGGGCGTGTGCGTCGCGTTGGTACGCAGGTCGCGGTCGAAGATCACCTGCGTGAGCGGGCGGAGCGCCAGCGCGTCCGCGGCGGTCACGAGGTGCACCGTGTTGCGCATGACCGCGATGCGCACCGCCCGCCGGTCCAGCAGGAGCTGGCTCAGCTCCTCCGCGTCAAAGCCGTCCAGCCGGCTCCACAGCCCGATGTAGGGAGCCTGCGGCGCCTGCCCCTGCATGCCGACGAGGTGCGTGAGGGCGTCCTCGGCGGTGAGCGGGGCGCGTGCCAGCAGGTGCTGGCGCGCGAGCGTGGCGCGCCCGAGAGCGCGCCACGACAGCGGCACGGTCACGAGGTCGCTGCGTTGGCCACGTTGCGCAGCAGGAGCGTCTCGGCCAGGCACACCCGCGCGAACTCGCCCAGGTGGAGGCTCTCGTTCGGGCCGTGCGCCAGCGAATGCGGGTCTTCCACGCCGGTCACCAGGATCGCCGCGCCGGGGAACATCTCCTGGAACGTCGCGATGAACGGGATCGAACCGCCCACCCCGATGTCCACAGGGGACACCCCGTCCCACGCGGTGCGGAACGCGTCCCGAGCGGCGTCGAACATCGGCCCCGTCGCGTCGATCACGCACGGCTCGCCATCGTGCTCGAAGGTCACCTCGACCTGCGCGCCCCACGGCACGTGCTTCTCCAGGTGCGCCTTGACTGCGGCGTACGCGCTCTTCGGCTCGTCGCCGGGCGCCAGCCGGAGGCTCAGCTTGGCCTTGGCAGACGGCACCAGCGCGTTCGGCGCCTCGGAGGTGCGCGGCGCGTCGACACCCAGGATCGACAGCGCCGGCTTGGTCCAGAGCCGCTCGGTGAGCCGGCCGGTGCCGACGAACGAGACGCCGTCGAGGACGCTCGCCTCGGCGCGCAGCCGGTCCTCCGGGTAGTCGACCACGGCGCCGCCCGGGCTGACCAGCCCTTCGACCACCACGGTGCCGTCGTCGTCGTGCAGGGTCGCGAGCAGCTTCACCAGTACTGTCAACGCGTCCGGCACGAGGCCGCCGAACATCCCGCTGTGCACCGCGTGCTCGGCGGTGCGCACCTCGACGAAGCAGTTGACGATGCCGCGCAGCGATGTGGTGAGCGCCGGTACGCCGATGTCCCAGTTGCCCGAGTCGGCGATCACGATGACGTCGGCGGCAAGCTCGTCACGGTGCTCCTCGAGCAGCCGCTCCAGCGAGTCCGACCCGTACTCCTCCTCGCCCTCGATGAAGAGCACCACACCCACGGGCAGCGCGTCACCGAACGCCCGCAGGGCCGCCACGTGCGCCATGATCCCGGCCTTGTCGTCGGCCGCGCCGCGCCCGTAGAGCCGCCCGTCGCGTTCCACCGGCTCGAACGGGTCGCTCTCCCACAGGAAGAGGTCACCGACCGGCTGCACGTCGTGGTGGGCGTACAGCAGCACCGTGGGCGCGCCGGGTGGCGCCGGCCGGGAACCAATCACGGCCGGCTGGCCGCCGGAACGCACGATCCGCGTGTCGAGGCCACAACCGCGCAGCAACTCGGCGACCGCCTCGGCGGAACGGTCGACGTGCGTATGGTCGAACCCGTCGAACGCGATGCCCGGGATGCGGACCAAGCGCTCAAGATCGGCACGGACTCCGGGAAACTCGCGCGTGATCGCCGCGCGCAGCTCTGCCTCGCTCAAGGTCATGAACGAATCCTACGTCTGCGCGCCGGGGTCACTCCTCGTCAGCGGTGGTCGTGGTCGTGGTGCCGTTGGTCCTCGGCGGCTCCTGACGCTCGCCGCGCGCCGCCCGCCCGGCGGCCTCCCCCGCAGCGTTGAACCACGCCCGCGCCCGCCCGGCCTGACCGCCGACCCACTCGCCGACGTCGGTGGCGCCGTCGCCCAGCCGGCGCAGCAACCCGACCAGCGGATCCTGGGTACGCCCGAACGCCTCCCGGTAGGACTCGGCGGCCGACTTGATCTCCTCGGTCACCGAGGCGTTGCCATCGTCTTCGCGGCGCGGATATTCGCCGGCCAGGATGCGCCCGTAGTCACCCTCGTCGATCCAGTGCCGCAGATGCGCCGCCCGCGCCACCGGCACCGGGTGCGTGCTCCACGCGGTCATCCGGATCTTGTGCAGGCTGTCGCGGAGGTCGCCGCCACCGTCGTACTCGGCGGCCTGCTCCAGGAACGCCGCGGTGTCGACCTCGGACAGGTCACCGCCGCCGGCCATCTTCATCAGCAGCCGCAGTGAGGCCGCCGGATCCTGCCCAGCCAGCAACCCGGCCCGGTCGGCGGACAGCTCCGCCTTCCGCCACCACTCGTACATCGCCGCGATGATCGCCCGCAGCGCGATCGCGCCCACCGGCAACCAGGCCAGGTTGGCCGCCCAACCGGTCAAAATCTTCAGGATCGTCTTGTAGACAGCGTGGCCGCTGCGCACGTGCCCCAACTCGTGCCCGAGCAGCGCCCGCAACTCGTCGTCGTCGAGCTGCTGCACACTGCCCGTGTTGATGACAATGAAGGGCTTGTCGAGCCCGATGGCCTCACCGTTGATCGTCGGATCCTGCCGCACGTACAGCTCGGGCAGCTCGGGCACGTCGAGCGACTGGGCAGCCTCCGAGTACAGCCGGAACACCCGCGGGTACTGCCGATGATCGACCCGGATCGCGGACGCGAGGTACATCAAGCGGAACCCGCGCTCGTTCCACATGCCGAAGAACGCCTTGACAACATCGTCGAAGCCGCGCAGCTCGCGCAGCGCCGTCAACGCCCCCCGGTCCGCCGGGTGCTCCCACGCCCGCGAACTGATCCCCGTCAGCACCACTCGTCGCCGCGCCGGTGGCGTCGCCGATGTGCCGCCTTCATCGCTTACCGTCATTGGTCGCTCCCCGTGGCTCAGGCGGGCCCCCGCTGTTGATGCCGATGCTGCCCCAGTCCCCGCCGAACGTCCATGCCTAACGCCCCGGATATCCCCCTGACATCCACCCCCCACCCCTCCCTCCCCCCGCTCCCCTCCCGCGCTCCGCGCCCGCGCCGCGCTCCCCGCGCCCGCCGCGCTCCCTCCCGCGCCGCGCTCCCCGCGCTCGCGCGCCCGCTTCTCCCGTCGATCAAGGGCAAAAGCACGCGCTTCGATCTCAAAACCACGTGCGTTCGCCCTTGATCCATGCAGATCTCCTTGATCGACGCCCGCGCCGGGCCTCGGGAGCGGTGTCTGCCCGCGGCGCATGCGGTGCGCTGCACGCCCGCGGCGCGCCCCCAGCCCGCCGATCAAGGGCGAATGCACGTGGTTGGATCTCTTCTCCACGCGCGTCCGCCCCCAGGCCAGCCCGGCACGGCGTGTCGCCACGCCAGGTCCGCCGATCAAGGGCGAATGCACGCGGTTGGATCGCTTTTCCGCGTGCATTCGCCCTTGATCCATGCGAATGCCCTTGATCGCGGAGGCCGCGCACCGCGCAGGGCGCGGCGACACGCCGCCGCCCCCTCAACCCCCGACGGCCAGCTCCAGCCACGACGGCGCGCCGCCACGCCAGCCACACGCCGATCAAGGGCAAACGCACGCGCTTCGATCGCATTTCCGCGTGCATTCGCCCTTGATCCATGCAAATGGCCTTGATCGACACCGCCGAGCGAGGCGCTACGGCGCTACCTCACGGTCTTGCGTCGGCGGGCGCGCCGGGTGGCAGCGCCGGAAGGCCCGCCGGGGCGCCCTTCTCGACGAGCCGCCAGAGCGCCGCGGTGTCCAGGTGCTCTTCGACCATGTCGCCGAGCAGGTCCAGCGTGCGCTCCCGCGCCGCGGCGAAGCTGGTGCCGTCTGCCACGCGAAACCCGCGCCGCCCCGCCAGCCGCGCCACCTCGACGAGAAACCGCCGGCGAAACTCGTCGGACTCGAACGTCCCGTGCCAGTGCGTACCGAAGACGGCTCCCGCGGCTGCCCCTTCCACCCGCCCGTCGACGTAGTGGATCAGGGGCGCCAGCTCGGGATCCGCCCACGATACGTACCCGTGATGGATCTCGTACCCGCGCACCGGCACCGCGCCGAACGCCGTGCCCGCCGACTGGGCGAGCGTCTTGCGCTCCCCGAACGTCACCTCGACCGGCAGCAGGCCGAGCCCCGGCACGGTGCCGCGGCGGCTCTCCACGTCGTCGTGGATCGCCCGGCCGAGCATCTGGAACCCGCCGCAGATGCCCAGTACGGGCCGGCCCGCCCTGGCGTGTGCGGTCACCGCGTCCGCTAGGCCCGTTTCGCGCAGCCACGCGAGGTCGGACACGGTCGACTTCGAGCCGGGCAGCACCACGAGGTCCGCGTCAGCCAGCTCCGCGGGCTCGACGGTCAGCCGTACCCGAACTCCCGGCTCGGCGGCCAGCGCCTCGGCGTCGGTGGCGTTGGAGATTCGCGGCAGCCGCACCACCGCGACCCGCAGCCACTCGTCTCCACGCGGTGGCGCGGGCCGGCCGAGCACCCGCCCGTACGCGAGCGAGTCTTCCGCGTCCAGCCACAGGTCGACGTGCCAGGGCAGCACCCCGTACACCGGCCGCTCGGTCACCGAAGTGATCATGTCGAGGGCCGGCTGGAGGAGGCCGAGGTCGCCGCGGAACTTGTTCACGACGAAGCCGCTGACCAGCGCCTGATCCTCCGGCGACAGCAGCGCCACCGTGCCGAAGAACGCCGCGAACACTCCGCCCCGGTCGATGTCGCCAACGACGACCACCGGCAGCCCGGCATGCCGGGCGAGCCCCATGTTGACGAAGTCGCCCGCACGCAGGTTGATCTCCGCGGGACTGCCGGCGCCTTCGCAGACCACCACGTCGTACTCGGTCCGCAGGTCAGCGAACGTGTCGAACACCGCCTCGGCCAGACGCGGCCGCAGCGCGTGGAAGTTGGCCGCCGTCACCGTGTCGACGGCCTCGCCGAGCAGCACCACCTGACTCGACCGGTCGCTGCCCGGCTTGAGCAACACCGGATTGAACCGTACGTCTGGCGCCACCCCGCTCGCTGCCGCCTGCATGGCCTGCGCACGGCCGATCTCGCCGCCCCGGCCCTGCGCGTCGACCACGACCGCCGAGTTGTTGGACATGTTCTGTGCCTTGAAGGGCGCGACCTTCACCCCGTTGCGATGCAGCCAACGACAGATGCCCGCCGTGAGCACACTCTTGCCCGCGTCGGAGGTCGTGCCGGCGATCAGAAGTCCCCCGTTCACCGCCGCCGCCCCGCCTCCGCCGCCGTTGGGCGCTGCGCGCCCGTTGTGCTGATCGCGCGGCCAGTGCCGAGGACGGCGCACGTCGCGTGTGCGCTCATCGGCGGCCTCGCGCCGAGCGGCCCGCAAGACTGTGGCCCGCCTTGGCCCTGCGTGCCCACGCTGCCCCGGTGGCCAGGGCGGTGGCAGCGGCCAGGGCGGTCGCCGCTGCGCCCACGGCCCCGGACAGGCGGGACGCGCGCCGGATGTCGAGCGCCACCGGCCGCGGCCCGTCTCCGAGGAACGGCCGGGTCTCCGACCGTCCGAAGTAGACGTTTCGACCGCCGAGCCGCACGCCGAGCGCCCCCGCCATCGCGGACTCGCACTGCCCCGCGTTGGGACTCGGGTGGTCTGCACCGTCGCGGCGCCAGATCCGCCAGGCTCGGTCACGGTCACCGTCGACGAGCGGCGCCCCGGCGATCGTGAGCAGGGCGGTCAGTCGCGAGGGCGCCAGGTTGAGCGCGTCGTCCAGCCGCGCTGCCGCCGTGCCAAACCGCGCGTATCGCGCCGATCGGTGCCCGACCATCGCGTCGAGCGTGTTGGCCGCCCGGTATCCGACCAGCCCGGGCAGGCCGGCGACCGCGCCCCAGAACAGCGGCGCCACCACCGCGTCGGACGTGTTCTCCGCTACCGACTCCACCGTCGCGCGGGCGAGCTCCGGCTCGTCGAGCCGCGACGGGTCGCGCCCGCACAGGTGCCCGAGGCGCTCCCGTGCCGCGGGCAGATCGCCGCGTTCGAGGGCGCCCGCCATGACGCCGGCTTCCCGCCGCAGCGTGCGAGCGCCGAGAACCGCCCAGGTGCCGGCCGCCACGAGCGCAGCCCGTGCCACCGGCTGCCGCCTGGTCAGCGCCGTCGCCGCGACCGCTGCCGCGACGGGCAAGCCAACTGCGACGGCCGCGTACGCCGTGCCGGCAGCTCGATCTGGCCGGTACAGCCTGCGCTCCAGAGCGGTGGCCGCCTGGCCGAAGCCGGCGACGGGGTGAAACCGTCGCGGGTCACCGAGAATCGCGTCGAGCGCGAACCCGGCGAGCAGCCCGACCGCGTTCGCCGCGCTCATGCCGGCACCTCGCCGAGCACGTCGACGCTGCCGATGCTCCACACGTCGATCACCCCCGGCGGCAGCCTAGCTGGGCGGGGCGGGGTGGCCGGCGGTACGGGGGGATCCGGCCACCCCGCCGGTCCTAGGCCGGCACGGCCTCCCTGCCGCGACCGCGCCGACGCCGGCCGGAGTCGCTGGCCGGCTCGTCGATCCCGGCCATGGCCGCCTCTTTCATGGGCGGACGGCCAACGGACTCCTCGTCGTCATCCGAGTCGGTCGACGCGTCGTCGGGCTCGTCGTCGGACACCGGCGCGAGGTCGTCGTCTGCGTCCAGGCTGGGTCCGAAGCCCGCACCACGGATGGCGGCCAACGCGTCGTACCCGGGTGCGGGCGAGATGGGCGCGTGCTGGAAATCGGGCTCGTTGAGGTCGTCGAACGGATGGTCGCCAAAGTGACTCGGCGCGTCCTCCTCCGGTACCCCTTCAGTCGCCTCACCGCGGACCCGGCTCTCTGCTCCTGGGTCTTCGAGCGAGCTCGTGGCGAGCGTCGGCCGGTTGCGGGCGAAGCGGCCCCGTCCGCGTGTCAGGTCGTGCCCGACGGCGACGGCCTCCATCTCGTAGAGCGTGCGGTTGTTGCCCTCGCCGTCTATCCAGTCGCGCGTGTAGAGCCGGCCCACGACGATGACCGGATCACCGACCATGATGGACGCGGCGACGCCCTCGGCGAGCTTGCGCCAGCAGTTCACCCGCAGCCGCAGGCTGTTGCCGTCGACCCACTGCCCGCTCTCGCGATTGAGCCGCCGCGCGGTGGAGGCGACCTTGAAGTTGGCCACGAGCGAGTTCGTCTGGGTCGTACGCCGCCATTCGGGAGCTGTCATGACGTTGCCGACAATAGTGACGTAAGTATCGAACATCATCCCAGCGTGGCGGACATATCCGAGCCACACCACCGGCAATCGCCGCGCTGTGGACAGCCGGCCCTCCTGTGGAAAAAGACCTGATCAACCTCCCATCTGCTAGCGGTCGACTTGTTACCACGAAGTAGTACCGTCACGATGTGGAACCTGACCTGCTCGGGGCGCCTTACGAACGCCACACGATCGAGCTGACCGACGACGATGAAGGCATCGTGGTGGCCACCCTGGTGAGTCGCCGCGCGCCGGAGTCCAACGGTCGGGCGGTGCTCTACGTGCACGGCTTCGTCGACTACTTCTTCCAGACCCACCTCGCCGACTTCTACATCGATCGAGGCTGGGACTTCTACGCGCTCGACCTGCGCAAGCACGGCCGCAGCCTGCTGCCGCACCAGACCGCGAACTTCTGTCACAGCCTCACCGACTACTACCCCGAGCTCGACGAGGCGACCCGCATCATCCGCGAGGAGCACGGCCACCACACCATGCTGGTCAACGCCCACTCCACCGGCGGCCTGCTCACCTCGCTCTGGGCGCACGACCGCCGGGACGCCGGCGTGGTCGACGGGCTGATCCTCAACAGCCCCTTCTTCGACTTCAACGCCCCCTGGTTCGTGCGGCGCCCCGTGGCGGCGGCGGTGGCCCGGGTCGGCCGCGGCGCGCCGTACCGGATCATCCCCCTCGGCGTCTCCCCCGTGTACGGCCAGAGCCTGCACGCCGATCACCAGGGCGAATGGACCTACAACCTGACGTGGAAGCCCATCGGCGGCTTCCCCGTACGGGCCGGCTGGCTGCACGCCATCCGCCAGGCGCAGCAGCGGCTACGGACAGGGCTGGCGATCCCGGTACCGGTGCTGCTGGCCTGCTCTGACCGCAGCTTCCGCGGCACTCGCTGGCACGACGCGGCGGCCCTTGCCGACGCGGTCCTCGACGTCGAACACATGGTCCGCTGGGCGCCGCGTTTGGGGCGGCACATCACGGTTGTCCGGTTCGACGGCGGGAAGCACGACCTCACGCTGTCCGGCGCGGCGGTGCGGGCGCGGGTCTTCGACGAGATGGGGCGCTGGGTGTCGGCGTACATGGAGGCGCCGAGAGTCGCGCCAGCCACCCCGGCAGACCCGACCTAAACGGGCATCTCGGGCGACACTGCGAGGACGGTAAACCTGATGCTCGTCAGGTGTGCCAGTGAAAACCTAGTATGTGCTGGCCAGACCGGGCGCTCGTAGCTCAGCGGATAGAGCAGCTGCCTTCTAAGCAGTTGGTCGCAGGTTCGAATCCTGCCGGGCGCACATCCACATAACCGCAGGTCAGGACCGCTCGCGCCGCCGGTGAGCGTTCGCGGCCACGCTCCATGCCCGTCGCGTGCCCGATCCACCCGCGCACAAGGCCGCCGATCAAGGGCAATCGCATCGATCAAGGGCGAATACACGCGGAAAAGCGATCAAACCACGTGCATTCGCCCTTGATCGACGAAGAGGGCGCAGGCGGCGGCGCGGCACGGCACGGTCGCAAGGCTCGGGTCGGTTGCGGGCAGTCAGGAATCGAGCGGGATGGCGAGCCGGTCAAGGCGATCCGGGTCAGCCAGCACGTCGATGGCGACGATCCGGTCGTCCACCACGGTGAAGGCCATCACGAACTGCGGCCTGCCCTGGGGCGCCACCACCACCCCGGCCACGCCGTTGATCAACGCGCGGTGCACGAACGGCGACAGCGCACGCGACGTGAACGCCTGCCGGGACACCGCCTGCGCGCCGCGCAGCACCAGATTGAGGCGTGGTCGCCCGGCGCCCCCGTCGGAGCGCAGCACCACGTCGGGGTCGAGCACCGCGACGAGCGCGTCAAGGTCGCCGTCGCGCGAGGCGGCGAAGAACGCGTCGACGACCGCGCGCTGCCGCCGCACGTCGGGGTCGGGCGCCGGTGCCTGCCCCTGTACCCGGCGACGAGCGCGGCTGGCGAGTTGGCGTGTCGCGGCGGCTGACCGGTCGACCACTGGCGCGATCTCCTCGAACGGCAGCGCGAACATGTCGTGCAGCACAAACGCGACCCGCTCAGCGGGGTTCAGCGTCCCCAGTACGACCAGCAGCGCGAGGCCGACGGCGTCGGACAGTACCGCCTCGTGCTCGGGGTCCACTCCGGACTCGGGGCTGACGATCGGATCAGGCACCCGCACGTCGAGCGGCTCCTCCAGACGGGAGCGGCGTGAGCGGAGCATGTTCAGGCAGATCCGGGAGACCACCGTGGTCAGCCAGGCCCGCAGGTCCTCGACGTCGCTGGTGTCGGCCCGGCTGGCCCGCAGCCACGACTCCTGCACGGCGTCGTCGGCCTCGGCGAGCGAACCGAGCATCCGGTAGGCGACCGCCCGCAGGTGTGACCTATGCCGCTCGAAGTCCAAAGCCCCGTCACGTTCCTTCCGCGCCGTGTGTCCCCCCGTTGAAGAGAGGAGCGAATCATGACATCAACCATCCTGGTCACCGGCGGTACTGGCCTGCTCGGCGGGCACCTCGTCCCCCTGCTCGACGGCCACGACGTCCGCGTTCTCAGCCGCCGGGCGGGAAACGGCGCGCACGTGACCGGTGACCTGCTCACCGGCGAGGGCCTGGACGCGGCGGTCACCGGCATCGACACGATCGTGCATCTCGCGGGTGGCCAGAAGGGCGACGACGTCGCGACCCGCAACCTGGTCGAGGCGGCGACCCGCGCCGGCGTACGGCATGTGGTCTACATCTCGGTGATCGGGTCGGACCGGGTGCCGCTGGGCTGGATGCGGATGAAGCTGGCAGCCGAGCGGGCGATCGCCGAGTCGGGCCTGCCGTGGACGACGCTGCGCGCGGCTCAGTTCCACGACCTCGTCCACAAGACGGTCCGGACGATGGCCAAGCTGCCGGTGGTACCGGTGCCCGGCGGGCTGCGGTTTCAGCCGGTGGACGCCGGAGACGTCGCGGCCCGGCTGGTGGAGTTGGCGCTGGGCGAGCCGGCGGGACTGGTGCCCGACATGGCGGGCCCGACGGTGTACCCGATCGGCGACCTCATCAAGAGCTACCTCCACGCACACGGCAAGCGCCGCCCGCTGCTGCCTGTGCGGATGCCCGGCAAGATGGGCCGCGCGTACCGTGCCGGCGCCAACCTCACCCTCGAAGGCGCGACCCTGGGCAGGCGCACCTGGGAGGACTTCCTCAAGCGGGCATGAGCGCACGGAACTCGTCGACGGGCAACGAGCCGGGCGCCCGCCCCTCCTGCGCGAACTGGTTGGCCAGCCGCTGGGCCAGTTCGTTGGCGGGTACCGGCACCCCGTGCGCCCGCCCGAGCAGCACGATCTCGCCGTTGAGGTAGTCGGCCTCGATTGAGCCGGTGCCGCGGGCCAGGCTCTGCCACGACGAGCCGCCCCGCCGAGGCTCGCCCTCGACGGGGCGCATCACCAGGATGTCGCCACGCCGCTCGCGGTCTTCCTCTTCCGAGGCGTACGGGATGCCCGCCGCCGTCAACACCGACGAGCCCTCGGCGCGGACGACTCGCGTGATCTCGTCGATGCCGTCCACCCGGCCGCACACCGCCTCGACGGCGTTGCCGGTGTTCGCCAGCAGTTTGCGGTACTTCCAGCGCATGATGTCCCGCCGCGGCTCGGAGTGGAACCCGGCGGCCCGGAACGCGGCAGCCAGCTCGGCAGCCGTCCGATCCGAGCCGAGAAGAGAGTCCGATCCCAAAAGAGAGTCCGAGCCGAGAAAAGAGCCAGACGGATACCGGCCGACGTCGAGGATGCCGGGGGTCGGCGCGCAGTTCGCGACCACGACACCGGGCACCAGATGGGTGGCGGGCAGCATCACGCACACCCCGTACACGTTGCGGAACATGCGCAGCGCGGCATGCTCGTTGGCGACGCCGTTCTGGACACAGGCGATCGGCGTGCCGGGGTCCGCGTGCGCGGCGATCGCGCTCAGTACGCCGGCCGTGTCCATGCTCTTCACAGCGAGCAGCACCACATCGCCGGGCCGCCAGTCGACCTCGCCAGGCGTCGCGGCGACCGGCAGCCGGTACACCTCCGAAGTGGAAGGTGACCGCACGCGGAGGCCGTCGTTGCGGATGGCCTCCAGGTTCGCGCCCCTGGCTACCAGCGTCACGTCGAACCCGGCACCGGCCAGGCGGCCGGCGATCACGCCGCCGACCGCGCCGGCGCCGACTACCACGAACCGCACTACACGCCCGCCTTCGCTGCCCGGTCCAGGAGCAGGTCGCGCTCCCGGGAGTTCCTGGTCAGGGCGGCCGCCTTCTCGAACTCCGCCCGCGCCTCCTCGTGCCGGCCGAGCTTGGCGAGCAGGTCGCCGCGCACGCTCGGCAGGTGGTGATACCCGGCGAGTGCCGGCGCGTCGGCGATCTGGTCGACCAGCGCCAGGCCAGCCGCCGGCCCGTACGCCATCGCCATCGCGACGGCCCGGTTGAGCTCCACGATCGGCGAGGGCGTCACCTCGCCCAGCAGCCCGTAGAGGGCCGCGATCCGGCGCCAGTCGGTCTCCTCAGCGGTGCGCGCCCGCACGTGGCACGCCGCGATGGCGGCCTGAAGCGCGTACGGGCCCAGGGCCGCGCCGAGCGCCTCGGCCCGCGCGAGGGCGGTGAGGCCGCGGCGGATCAGCAGCTGGTCCCAGCGCGCCCGGCTCTGCTCCAGCAGCGGCACCGGCTGGCCGCCCGGACCGATCCGCGCCCGCGACCGGGACGCCTGGATCTCCATGAGCGCCACGAGCCCGTGCACCTCTGGCTCGCGCGGCACGAGCTCGGCGAGCACCCGACCGAGCCGCAGCGCGTCTTCGCACAGGGCGGGGCGCAGCCAGTCGTCGCCGGATGTGGCCGAGTACCCCTCGTTGAAGATCAGGTAGATGACCTCCAGCACCGAGGAGAGCCGGACCGCGCGGTCGGGCTCCGGCGGTACCTCAAAAGGGATCTTTTTGGCGGCCAGCGTGCGCTTGGCGCGCACGATGCGCTGCGCGACCGTCGGTTCCGGCACCAGGTAGGCGCGCGCGATCTCGTCGGTGGTCAGGCCGCCGAGCAGGCGCAGCGTCAGCGCCACCCGGGCCTCCGTCGACAGCACGGGGTGGCACGAGACGAACATCAGCCGCAGCAGGTCGTCGCCCAGGTCCTCGTCGACCTCGAACTCCGGCTCGGCCTGCTGCCGGACCTCCAGGTCCGCGGCCAGTTCCTCCTGCTTGCGTTCCAGGCGCTTGCTGCGCCGGATGTGGTCGATGGCCCGATGCTTCGCGGTCGCCGTCAGCCACGCGCCGGGATTATCGGGTACGCCGTCGCGAGGCCACTGCTCCAGCGCCGCGACCAGCGCGTCCTGGGCCAACTCCTCGGCGAGCCCCACGTCGTTGACGATCCGGGCGAGCCCCGCGATGATCCGCGCCGACTCGATACGCCAGACCGCGTCGATGGTCCGGTGCGTCTCGACCGCCGTCACCCTGGAGATCCTACGGCGGTCGCCGGAGCGGGGCTGGCGTTGGCGGTCGGGCCCGCCGGCGACTCGGACTCCGGCCCGTCTTCGCTTTCGCTGGGCTCCGCCGAAGCCGGCGCGCTCGTTGGCGCCTCGGTGGGGCTCACGGACGGCGACACCGATCTCGTGGGCGCCGTCGTGCGCCCGCCGGGACGCCGGGTCGGTGAGCCGGCGCCGTCGGTGACGACGGGCTGCGACGTGGGCACGTCGCCCGGCCCGGGATTCTCGCCACCGCCGCCGTCGTCGGGCAAGAGCGCGACCGCCGTGGCCACGGCCACACCGACCAGCAGCGCGCCGCCGACGGCCCACCATTTCCGGTACCGGTTGCCGGCGGCCGCCGCGGGGAAGGAGGCCGTCGTGGCGGGCGTCGCGGCCGCGCCGGGCAGGGCGACGGTGGCGGTGCCGCTCGCGCCCGCGAGGACAGCCGTGGTCACGGCTGGACTGCCACCGCCCGCCGCCCGCATCGCGTCGGCGAGGGCTTCGGCGTTCGGGTACCGGTCATCCGGCTCCCGCGCCATCGCCCGCGTCACCACGGCACGCACCGCCTCGGGTATGTCGTCCGGCAGCGGGTCGGGATCACCCTCGATCCGCTGAAGGGCCACCTGCAGCGCGTTCTCGCCCTCGTACGGCGGCCGTCCCGCCAGGCAGTGATACGCAACCGCCCCCAGTGCGTACACGTCGGTGGCCGGCGACAGCGGCCGCTTCGACACCTGCTCGGGCGCCATGTACAGCGCGGTGCCGATCACCTCGTGCGTCTTGGTGACGCTGCCCTCGGCCGCCGAGCGGGCGACCCCGAAGTCCACCAGCACCACGGTGCCGTTGGGCTGGATGAGCAGATTGCCCGGTTTTACGTCGCGATGTACGACGCCCTTGAGGTGCACGGCGTGCAACGCGGCCGCCGCCTGCGTGACGATAGACACGGTCTGGTCGACGCTGAGCCGCCCGGCCGACTCGATCCGCGCCGACAGCGGCTCCCCCTCGACGAACGCCATCACCAGGTACGTGGTGTCGCCCTCGCCGTAGTCGTACACGCTGACGACATTCGCGTGGTGCAGGCCGGCGAGCGTGCGCGCCTCGGACCGGAAGCGTTCGGTGAAGCCTGGTTCGGCTACCAGTCCGGGGCGCAGCACCTTGACCGCGACCGCCCGATCGAGCAGCACGTCGGTGGCGCGCCACACCTCGCCCATGCCGCCGGTGGCGACCCGCTCACCCAACCGGTAGCGCTCGCCCAACAGATCTCCGGAATCCACCACCCGTCACCCGTACCCTGATCGGGCACACCTACGCAACCGAAGTCGGCAGATCGCGCCTTCCCCGGATCGGCTCGGCGAGCAGGATGAGTGCCGCGAGCACCACGCACGCGAGCATCAGCCACATCGTCTGGCGTACCCCGATCGTGCTGGCCAGCCCGCCCGCGAGCAGGGCGCCGAGCGGGATCGTGCCGAAGTTGACGAGCTGCTTGCTGGCGGTCACCCGACCCAGCAGGTGCGGTGGCGGGTACGACTGGCGGAAACTGGCCTTGATGACGTTGCCAGCCACCACGCCCGCCACCAGCACGAACCCGCCAACCACCACGAACCCGAGGCGCGGCCCGGGGCCGCCGAGCGCGATGAGCAGGCCGAACGGCGCCGCGCCCAGCTCGCACATGATCATGCCGCGGGCGGTGCCGAAGCGGCGGCCGATCGGCGTGGCGAGGGCCGCACCCGCCACCCCACCGAGCCCCATGGCGGCGATGAGCCCGCCGACGGCGCCGGGACTGACACC
Organism: Phytohabitans aurantiacus; assembly: GCF_027923225.1. Lineage (GTDB taxonomy): Bacteria > Actinomycetota > Actinomycetes > Mycobacteriales > Micromonosporaceae > Phytohabitans > Phytohabitans aurantiacus. The sequence goes on along the minus strand of NZ_BSDI01000085.1, from coordinate 6,358 downwards.
GACGACGCGAGTGAGAAAGACCACCAACACCGCCTGGTACCCGATGAGCCCGATGTTGCTCGCCGCACCGAAGGCGGTCAGCACCCGCAGGTACGGGTCGGAGAAGACGAACCGCAGCCCCTCGCCCACCTCTCGCAGAGTGTTGGTTTCCGCGCTCCTCGTGACCTTCTCCCGCGTCTCGATCCTCAGTAGACAGATCGCCGAGATCAGGAAGCTCAACGCGTCGCCGAGCAGCCCTGTCACCGCGCCGAACAACTGCGCCACGAGCCCGCCGATGCCCGGCCCGACGACCTGCGCGGCCGACTCGCTGCCTTGCAGCTTCGCGTTGGCCGCCGGCAGCGCGGCGGTGGGCAGGAGCACCGGCGGGTACGTCTGGTAGGCGGTCTGGAAGAACACGCTGGCCGCGCCCGTGAGCAGTGCGGCGGCGAGCAGGTGTCCGATGTGGAGCACGCCGAGCCAGGCCGCGATCGGCACGCTGAGCACCACCGCCAAGGCGATCAGGTCAGCGACGATCATCACGGTGCGGCGCGGCAGCCGGTCGACCCACACGCCGGCGGGCAGGCCGAGGATCAGCCACGGCAACCAGGTAGCGGCCGGCAGCATCGCCACGAGGAACGCACTAGCGTCCAGTGTGGACACGGCAACGAGGGGCAGTGCCACGCTCGTGATGGTGCTGCCGAGCTTGCTGCTGGTCTGGCCGATCCACAGCAGACGGAAGTCCCGGCGCGCACCCTCGCCGACCGGCACGACGACGGCGGTGCTCACGGCTGCGCCGGTACGCCGTACGCGAACGCGAACACGGGTTCGCGCCGCTCGCCGTCATCGGGGAGGTCGCGGTCGGCCCAGCGGCTGAACACCTCGATGAGCTCCGCCTCGAGCCGCGCCAGCTCGGCCGGCGTGAGGTGCATCCATTTGCCGGTGGCGAAGGGGCTGTTTTCCCAGCGCGCCCGCTCCGCCTCGCTGGTCGCGAACCACTGGCGTACCAGGCTGGCGTGCCGGTCGAGGTTGAGCGACTGGGCGGCGCTGGCGACCGCGGCGGCCGCGGGGTCGCCGTCGAAGTCGGCGGTCGTCCAGCGCACGCCGGCCGATACCAGCCGCCACCAGCGCTCCCGGCGGTCTCGCGCCAGCTCCGGCGCCTCCTCGATCAGCTCGCACGCGCCGAGCACCTTCAGGTGGTGGCTGACGTTGGCGACCGCCTGGTCGGTCCGGTCGGCGAGTTGGCTGACGGTCGACGGCCCGTAGACCTTCAGCACGTCCATGAGGCGGCGCCGCAGCGGGTGGGACATGGCTGCCAGCACCCCGGAGTCGGTGATCTGGCGGATCTCCTTCGTCATGCACGAAATATACAAGAGCTCTTGCACAACTTCCATTGCACAACCCCTCTTGTCTGAGAGCGCTCTCTTGACATGCCGGAAACGAGCCGTCAATCTCTGTGAGAGCGCTCTCAGCTCGATTCTCTTTGACCCTGAATTGTCGAGAGGGGTTCCTTTTCATGGGCATCACATCGCGCGGCCGACGGTCCGCGGTCATAGCCGGACTCGCGGTGGCCGCGCTCGCGGCAGCCGCCGGTTGCGGCGGTGGCGACGACGAGGCCAGCGGCGACGGCACGATCACGTTGACGGTCGACGTCTTCGGGCAGTTCGGCTACGAGGAGCTCTACAAGGAGTACATGGCCAGCCATCCCAACATCAAGATCGTCGAGCGCGGCACGGGCGCCAACCTCGACGAGTACTCGCCGCGGCTGACCCAGTGGCTGGCTGCCGGCAAGGGCGCCGGTGACGTGGTCGCCATCGAGGAGGGCCTGCTCGTCGAGTACAAGGCCAACCCGGGCAACTTCGTCAACCTGCTCGACCACGGCGCCGCCGACCTCAAGTCCAACTTCATGGAATGGAAGTGGAACCAGGGGCTGACCGCCGACGGCAAGCAGCTCCTCGGCCTCGGCACCGACGTCGGCGGCATGGCGATGTGCTACCGCAAGGACCTCTTCGAGAAGGCCGGCCTGCCCACCGATCGGGACGCGGTCTCCAAGCTGTGGCCCACCTGGGCCGACTACGTGAAGGTCGGCGAGCAGTTCAAGGCCAAGAACACCGGCGCGGCGTTCCTCGACGCGGCCACCAACACGTTCAACACGATCGTGCTGCAGACCGCCGGTGACGCGGGCGGCTACACGTACTACGACACCAGCAACAAGCTCGTCGTCGACAGCAACCCGGCCGTCAGGCAGGCGTGGGACACCACAATGGACATCATCGACTCGGGCCTGTCCGGCAAGTACGGCGCCTGGTCCGACGAGTGGGTGGCCGCGTTCAAGCAGGCCAAGTTCGCCACCATCGCCTGCCCAGCCTGGATGACCGGTGTCATCGAGGGCAACGCCGGCGCCGACGCCTCCGGAAAGTGGGACATCGCCAGCGTGCCCGGCAACGGTGGCAACTGGGGCGGCTCGTTCCTCGCCGTGCCCAAGCAGGGCAAGCACCAGAACGAAGCCGCCGAGCTCGCCAAGTTCCTCACCAGCCCGAAGGGCCAGATCGGCGCGTTCAAGGCCAAGGGGCCGCTGCCGTCCTCGCCGCAGGCGCTCGACGACCCGGCGATCGCGGGTGCCACCAACGCGTACTTCAGCAACGCGCCGACCGGCCAGATCTTCGCCGCCGGCGCCAAGAGCCTCAAGCCCGTCTACATGGGACCGCGCAACCAGGCGGTCCGCACCGAGGTGGAGAACGCCGTCCGCACCGTCGAACTCGGGCAGCGCGATCCCGCCCAGGGTTGGAGCGACGCGGTGGCCAACGCCAAGAAGGCCGCGGACAAGTAAGTGGCTCTCCACCTGGAAACCCGAGTACAGCCCGGGGCGGCGGCATCCCGCCCCGGGCCCCCACCCCGGTTCCGGCTGACGCGGCTGGACATGAAGGCGTCGCCGTACCTGTACATCGCGCCGTTCTTCGTCCTCTTCGGAGTCTTCGGGGCGTACCCGCTCGCGTACACGCTGTGGGTCTCGCTGCACGACTGGGATCTGCTCGCGGAGGACCACCCGTTCGTCGGGCTGGACAACTACACGAAGCTCATGGGCGATGCCGACTTCTGGCACTCGGTGGTCAACACGCTCGGCATCTTCGTCATCTCGACGGTGCCGCAGCTGCTGCTCGCGCTCTGGATCGCCAACCTGCTCAACCGGCAGCTGCGGGCCCGGACGTTCTTCCGGATGGGCATTCTCATCCCGAACATCACGTCCACCGCCGCCGTGGCCATCGTCTTCGGCCAGCTGTTCAGCCGCGAGTTCGGCCTCATCAACTGGACGCTGGACCTGGTCGGTATCGACGCCATCGACTGGCGCGCCAACCGGCTCGCATCCTGGGTCGCCGTGTCCACAATGGTCGACTGGCGATGGACCGGCTACAACGCGCTCATCTTCCTGGCCGCGATGCAGGCGATCCCGCGCGACCTTTACGAGTCGGCCGCGATCGACGGGGCGAACGCCTTCCGGCAGTTCTGGTCGATCACCGTGCCGATGCTCCGCCCGACGATCATCTTCTGCGTCATCGTGTCGACGATCGGCGGCCTACAGCTCTTCACAGAACCGCTGCTGTTCAACTCGGGCACCAACCCCATCCGCGGCGGGCCCAGCCGGGAGTCACAGACCATGACCATGTACATGTTCGAGAACGCCTTCGCGCCCAACTTCAACTTCGGGTACGGCTCAGCCGTCGCCTGGATGCTCTTCGCCCTCATCGCGATCGTGGCGATCGTCAACGTGGTGCTCATCCGGCGCCTCTCCCGTGGCGGGCGGTGACCATGCGGCTCTGGAGCGGCACCCGCCTGACGTATGCGGCGCTCGTCCTCGCGGTCCTGATGTCCGCCTTCCCCATCTACTGGATGTTCGTCGTGGCCACGCGTTCCAGCGACGCCATGGGCGAGGTGCCGCCGCCGGTGACCCCGGGCGGCAACCTCCCCGGCAACGTTGACCGGCTACTCAGCAACGCCGACGCGCACTTCCTGACCGGCATGCTCAACTCCGCCATCGTCGCCGGCTGCGTCACCGTGTCCGTGGTCTTCTTTTCGTCGCTGGCGGGTTTCGCGTTCGCCAAACTGCGGTTCCGCGGTGCGAACGCGCTGCTCCTGGTGATCATCGCGACCATGATGGTGCCCACCCAGCTCGGCGTCATTCCGCTCTACATGCTGATGACAAAGCTCGACTGGAACGACGAACTGCAAGCCGTCATCGTGCCCGCGCTCGTCACCGGGTTCGGTGTGTTCATGATGCGCCAGTACGCCAGCCAGGCCGTGTCGAGCGAGCTGATCGAAGCGGCCAGAGTGGACGGTTGCACCACGTTCCGCATCTTCTGGAGCGTGGTCGCCCCGGCACTCCGGCCCGCCGCCGCGGTGCTCGGCCTGCTCACGTTCATGACCACGTGGAATGACTTCCTCTGGCCGTACGCGGTGCTCAACGATCCCGAGAACCCGACGGTCCAGCTCTCCCTGCGCGCCCTGTCCAACGGCTACTACCAGGACATGTCGCAGGTATTCACCGGCACGGCGATCGCCACGCTTCCGTTGCTGCTGGTCTTCATCATCTTCGGTCGCCAGATCATCGGCGGAATCATGGAAGGCGCGGTCAAGGCGTGAGGTTTCCCGACGGCTTTGTGTGGGGCGCGGCCACGGCCGCATATCAGATCGAGGGCGCGGCGCGCGACGGCGGTCGCGGTCCGTCCATTTGGGACACCTTTTCGCGTACGCCGGGGAGGGTCGCCGCGGGACACACTGGTGACGTGGCGTGCGACCACTATCACCGGTACCCGGAAGACGTGGCGCTCATGGCGTCGCTCGGGCTGCGGGCATACCGGTTTTCGGTATCGTGGCCGCGCGTCCAGCCCGACGGCAGCGGACCCGTCAACCCGCGCGGGCTCGACTTCTACGACCGGCTCGTCGACGCGCTGCTGGCCGCCGGCATCGACCCGCTCGTCACGCTCTATCACTGGGACCTGCCACAGTCGCTTGAGGACAATGGCGGCTGGCCCGCGCGCGACACCGCCTACCGCTTCGCCGACTACGCGACCGCGGTGTACCGCCGGCTCGGCGACCGGGTGCGCGGCTGGACCACGCTTAACGAGCCGTGGTGCGCGGCGTACCTTGGGTACGGTTCGGGAGTCCACGCTCCGGGTCGCCAGGACGCGGCGGCCGCCTTCCGCTCAGTACACCATCTGCTGCTGGCGCACGGCCTGGCTGCGACCGCGCTGCGAGCCGGCGGCGCCGGCAGCGTCGCGATCACGCTGAACCCGGCGGCCGTCCTACCCGCCGACCCCGCCAGCGAAGCCGACGCGCACGCCGTGAGCGTGGTCGACGGTCTGCACAACCGCGTCTTTCTGGACCCGCTACTGGCCGGCGGCTACCCGCCCGATGTGCTGTCACACATCGCGCGTTTCACCGACCTGTCCCACGTGCAGGAGGGCGACGAAAAGACCATCGGCGCGCCGATCGACATGCTCGGCGTCAACTACTACTCCCCGACCTATGTGGCGGGGCGGCCGGGCGCTGCGGGCGGCGGTGGCGCGTACCCGGGCACCGAAGACATCCACTTCCTGCCGCCAAGCGGACCCGTCACCGGGATGGGCTGGCAGATCGAGCCGTCCGCGCTGACGACCCTCTTGTTGCGGCTGCACACCGACTACCCGGGCACCCCGCTGATGATCACGGAGAACGGGGCGGCCTTCGACGACGCCGGCCCCGACCACGACCGTATCTCCTATTTGGACGGTCATTTGCGGGCAGTGTGGGCGGCGATCGCGGGTGGCGCGGATGTGCGCGGGTATCTGGTGTGGTCGCTGCTCGACAACTTCGAATGGCACGACGGATACGCCAAACGCTTCGGAGTCATCCACGTCGACTACGAAACCCAGCGCCGCACCCCAAAACAAAGCGCAATGTGGTACCGCGGAGTCATCACAGCAAACACCCTCCCCACCTAGCCGCGCCACCGGTATCCCCCGCCGCGCTGCGCCGCACCGGAGCGCCCGCCGCGCCCCGCCGCACCGCGCCCGCGTGTCGCCACGCCGTCTCCGCCGATCAAGGGCGAACGCACGCGGTTGGATCTCCGATCCACGCGCAGGCGCCGCCCGGCCAGCACGGCACGGCGTGTCGCCACACCGCCCCCGCCGATCAAGGGCAAACGCACGCGATTGGATCTCCGATCCACGCGCAGGCGCCGCCCGGCCAGCACGGCACGGCGTGTCGCCACGCCGCCAGCGCCGATCAAGGGCGAATGCACGTGGTTGGATCGGCGGTCTCCACCGGTCAGTGCAACAGAGGGCTGATCTTGGGAGGCTGCTGGTATGGCACGTGCGGGAGTGATCACCGCTGATCTGCGGCGGGT
>NZ_BSDI01000084.1 GCF_027923225.1 Phytohabitans aurantiacus | reverse complement strand
TGCCGGATGTGACGAAGGCGCGTGAGGTGTTGGGTTATGAGGCCACCACGAGCCTCGACACCATGCTCGACGAGGTGATCCCATGGGTGACCCAGGCAGTCAAGGACGGGCGGCTCTGACCATCGCGCCGGCCCGCTTCCTGCGGGCCGGCGCGGCGTCCGGCGGTGGAGCCGACGTCAGGCCCTAGGCGCGGAAGAGGCCACTGTCGCAGTACTCCGTCGTGGTGCCCTTGATCCGGCACCCCACGATGTACACGGGCATCCCTTCTGGGAGATTTCCACTGTTCCACGACGTGCAATACGAGGCCGCGTGCCCCTGGGTGGTTACGGTGCGAAGCAGCACCCCGTACTCGTCGTACACCCAGCCCTTGATGCCCCAGCCGTCACTCATGTAGTCGCAGGCGCGGACCGAGTCGCCGGGCCCCTCTTCGTCCGGATCTTCGTTCCATAGGACGTCGCCGAAGTAGCAGCAATCGGCGCCGCCGTAGAAGCCGATCTGGACCTTGTCGGCCGCGAAGGCCGGACTGCCGCCGAGGCCCAGCACGAGGATGGTCGCGGCGATGGACGCCGCCAGGATCTTCCAGAGTCGTCGCATGCCGACAGCGTCAGCGCGGGACGGTGGCTGGGCAACGCGGTCGCCCGATTCTTGAGGAACACTTGAGTCCGATATGGACCGTGTCGCGGTGTTGGGATCGGGCGCGAGCCCCCAGCGGCCGCCGCGAGGCCCTCAAGCGGCCGAATAAGGGCGTTCGCATCGAGCCGCCGTGCGGCCAGCGGCGGCCGCGATCAAGGGCGTTCGCATCGATCAAGGGCGAATACACGCCGAACAGAGATCCAACCGCGTGCGTTTGCCCTTGATCGGCGGGGAGAGGTGCTGGGGAGGGCGTCGGGATTACGGTGGTAAGGAGCGCGAGTGAGCGGGTGATTCATCATCCACTCCATTGCATGGTCTTGCGGAAACTGATACCGTCTTCTGCATAGACATGCGGAGGTGGACATGGGCATCCGGGTCGCGGTGGCCGGGGCTAGCGGCTATGCGGGCGGTGAGTTGTTGCGCCTGATCGCTGGGCACCCCGAGCTTGACCTCGTGGCCGCCACCGCTCACAGTCAGGCCGGCGTGCCGCTGTCGACAGTACATCCGCAGCTCACGGGCCTTGACCTCATGTTGAGCGCGACCGACCCGGCGGCGCTGGCTGACGCTGATCTTGTCTTTCTGGCCCTGCCGCACGGGCAGTCGGCGGCGCTTGCGGCGCAGTTGCCTGCCGGGGTCAAGGTTGTGGATCTTGGGGCCGACCATCGGTTGAATGATGCGGACGCCTGGGTGCGGTATTACGGCGGGGAGCACGCCGGCGCGTGGACGTACGGGCTGCCGGAGTTGCCGGGGCAGCGCGGCGCGATCGCCATCGCCAACAAGGTCGCGGCCACCGGGTGTTATGCGGTGAGCACCATTCTCGCGCTCGCCCCCCTGATCGCGGCGGGCGCGGTGTCGCCCGATGACGTCGTGGTGGTCGCCGCCTCGGGCACGTCGGGCGCGGGCAAGGCGCCCAAGGTGCACCTGCTGGGCAGCGAGGTGATGGGCGACCTCTCGCCGTACAAGGTGGGCGCGCACCAGCACGTGCCCGAGATCAAGCAGGCGACCGGGGCGCGGAGCATGTCGTTCACGCCGGTGCTGGCGCCGATGCCGCGCGGCATCCTGGCGACGGTGACCGCTCGGCCGGCCGGAAATGTTGACCCGCGGCAGGTGCTCGCGGAGGCGTACGCGGACGCGCCGTTCGTGCACGTCCTGCCCCAGGGGGCGTGGCCGCACACGGCTGCCACGCTCGGTTCGAACGCGTGCCATCTTCAGGCCACAGTGGACATCGACTCAGGTCGGGTGATCGTGACCAGCGCCATCGACAATCTGGGCAAGGGCGCCGCCGGCCAGGCCGTGCAGTGCGCCAACCTCATGCTCGGCCTGCCGGAGACAGCGGGCCTATCGACGTTCGGGATGGCGCCGTGAGCATTACGCACCCTAAGGGTTTCAAGGCGAGCGGTGTCGCCGCCGGCCTCAAGCAGAACGGGCTCGACGTCGCGCTGGTGCTCAACGACGGGCCGGACGCGACGGTCGCCGGTGTCTTCACGGCCAACCGGGTCAAGGCGGCGCCGGTCGTGTGGAGCCAGCAGGTCGTGCGCGGCGGCGTGGTGCGCGCGGTCGTGCTGAACTCGGGCGGCGCCAACGCGTGCACGGGCCACCAGGGCTTCCAGGACACCCACGCCACCGCAGAACACGTGGCATCTGTCCTCGGTGGACTCGGAGCTGGTGATGTGGCGGTCTGCTCGACCGGCCTGATCGGCGAGCTGCTGCCGATGGACAAGCTGATTCCGGGCGTGACCGCCGCGGCCAAAGCGCTCGACAAAGACGGTGGCCTGGCGGCGGCCGAGGCCATCATGACCACCGACACGCGGCCGAAGACCGCCGTGGCGGCGGGCGCGGGCTGGAGCGTCGGCGGCATGGCCAAGGGCGCCGGCATGCTGGCACCCGGCCTCGCCACGATGCTGTCGGTACTGACCACCGACGCGGTCGCCGACTCGGTGGCGCTCGACGCGGCGCTGCGCGAAGCCTGCCGGGTCACCTTCGATCGGGTCGACTCCGACGGCTGCATGTCCACAAACGACACCGTGCTCCTGTTGGCCAATGGGGCGTCCGGCATCGCGCCGAGCCAGGAGGAGCTGACCGCCGCGGTCACCGCCGCCTGCCACGAGCTGGCGCAGCAACTGATCAGCGACGCGGAAGGCGCCACGAAGCAGGTCGCCATCGAGGTGGTCGGTGCGGCCAGCGACGGCGACGCGGTGGAGGTCGGGCGGTCGGTGGCGCGCAACAACCTCGTCAAGACCGCCCTGTTCGGCAACGACCCGAACTGGGGGCGCATCCTCGCCGCCGTCGGCACCACCGCGGCCGCGTTCGAGCCGGACGCGCTCGACGTCGCGGTCAACGGGGTGTGGGTGTGCAAGGGCGGTGCGGCGGCGGCTGATCGTTCCACAGTAGACCTGGCTGGGCGGGACGTGACGATCCGGATCGACCTGCACGCCGGCTCGGCGGAGGCGACGATCTGGACCAACGACCTGTCGCACGCGTACGTGCACGAGAACTCGGCGTACTCGACATGACCCTCTCGATCGCGCACGAGCGGGCGCAACACAAGGCCGAGACGCTCATCGAGGCGCTGCCGTGGCTGGCGCAGTTCCACGGCGCGACCGTGGTCGTCAAGTACGGCGGCAACGCGATGATCGACCCGGAGCTGCAGCGGGCGTTCGCGGCCGACATGGTGTTCATGCGGTACGCGGGCCTCAAGCCGGTCGTGGTGCACGGCGGCGGTCCGCAGATCTCGGCCATGCTCAAGCGACTCGGCATCGCCAGCGAGTTCCGCGGCGGGCTGCGGGTGACGACACCCGAGGCCATGGACGTGGTGCGGATGGTGCTCGTCGGCCAGGTCGGTCGCGAGCTGGTCGGGCTCATCAACGAGCACGGGCCGTTCGCGGTGGGACTGTCCGGAGAGGACGCCAAGCTGTTCACGGCGGTGCGGCGGCACGCGTACGTGGACGGGGAAGCGGTCGACGTCGGGCTCGTCGGCGACGTGGAGCACGTCAACGTCGGTGCGGTCGCTGACCTGATCGCCGCCGGCCGGATACCGGTCATCTCCACGGTCGCGCCGGACGGCGACGGGGTACTGCACAACCTCAACGCCGACACCGCCGCGTCCGCCCTGGCGATCGCGTTGGAGGCACGCAAGCTGGTGGTCCTGACCGACGTGCCGGGGCTCTACACCGACTGGCCCGACACCACCAGCCTGGTTTCCCGGATCGACACGGACGCGCTGGCCGAGCTGCTGCCGCGGCTGGAGTCGGGCATGGTGCCCAAGATGGAGGCGTGCCTGCGCGCGGTACGCGGTGGGGTGCCCGCCGCGCACGTGGTCGACGGCCGGGTCGCGCATTCGACGCTGTTGGAAGTGTTTACCTCTGAAGGTTTCGGGACGATGGTGGTGAACCCGTGAGCGGTCTGATCGACCGGTGGTCGCAGTCCATGATGGACAACTATGGCACCCCGGCGCTGGCGCTGGTGCGCGGCGAGGGTGCGGTGGTGACCGACGAGTCCGGCAAGGAGTACGTCGACCTGCTCGGCGGCATCGCGGTCAACGCGCTCGGGCACGCCCACCCGGCCGTGGTCAGCGCGGTGTCCAAGCAGGTCTCGACGCTCGGCCATGTGTCCAACCTGTTCGTCGCCGAGCCGCCCGTGGCGCTCGCCGAACTGCTGCTGGCGCTCGCCGGCCGGCAGGGGCGCGTGTACTTCGCGAACTCCGGCGCCGAGGCGAACGAGGCCGCGTTCAAGCTGTCGCGGCGCCTGGGCCGGACGCACGTGGTGTCCACTGTGGGCGGTTTCCACGGCCGCACCATGGGCAGCCTCGCGCTCACCGGCCAGCCCGCCAAGGCCGACCCGTTCCGCCCGCTGCCCGGCGACGTGAGCTTCGTTCCGTACGGTGACGTGGCCGCCCTCGAAGCGGCCGTCACCAGCGAGACCGCGATGGTGATCCTGGAGCCCATCCAGGGTGAAAGCGGCGTGATCGTCCCACCGGCTGGCTACCTCGCCGCGGCCCGCGAGGTCACCGCGGCTCGGGGCGCGCTGCTCGTGCTCGACGAGGTGCAGACCGGCATCGGCCGCACCGGGCACTGGTTCGCCCACCAGGCCGAAGGCGTCGAACCCGACGTCATCACGCTCGCCAAGGGCCTCGGCGGTGGGCTGCCGATCGGTGCCTGCGTGGCGTTCGGCGCGGCTGCCGACCTGTTCGGCCCCGGCAGCCACGGCAGCACGTTCGGCGGCAACCCGATCAGCTGCGCGGCCGGACTTGCGGTCATCTCCACCATCGCCAACGAGGGCCTGCTCGACCACGTCAAGCGGACCGGCGAGCGCATCCGCCGCGGCATCGAGGCGCTCGGCCACCCGCGGATCAGCGAGGTGCGCGGCGCCGGGCTGTTGCTGGGCATCGCGCTGACCGAGCCGGTATCGGTGCAAGCGGCGGCCGCGTTGCGCGAGGCCGGGTTCCTGGTCAACCCGATCCAGCCCGACGTGATCCGGCTCGCCCCTCCGCTGATCATCAACGCCGAGCAGGTCGACGCGTTCATCGCCGCGCTGGATGGTGCCCTGTGAGTGTCCGGCACTTCCTCCGCGACGACGATCTCACCCCGGCCGAGCAGTCCGCCGTGCTCGACCTCGCGGCGGCGATGAAGGCCGACCGGTACGGGCACAAGCCGCTGGCCGGTCCGCGTTCGGTCGCGGTGCTGTTCGACAAGCAGAGCCTGCGAACCCGGTTCTCCTTCGACGTTGGCATCGCCGAGTTGGGGGGTAACCCGGTCGTCGTGGACTCCCAGGGCACCCACTTCGGGCGGGGCGAGTCGCTCGGCGACGCGGCAGCGGTGCTGTCCCGGTACGCCAGCGCGATCGTCATGCGCACCCACGGCGACCAGCGGCTCGCCGAGGTGGCCGCCGGGGCGACGGTGCCGGTGGTCAACGCGCTCACCGACGGCTTCCACCCGTGCCAGCTCCTCGCCGACCTGCTGACGGTCCGCGAGCACCTGGGCGGCACGTCCGGGCGCATCCTGGCCTACGTCGGTGACGCCGCCAACAACATGGCCCACTCGTACCTGCTCGCGGGCGCCGCCGCCGGGATGCACGTGCGGGTCTCGGGGCCGTCCGGGTTCGACCCGTCGCCGACCGTGGTGTCGCGGGCCGAGGAGATCGCCGCGTGGACCGGCGGTTCCGCCGACGTCCTGCGCGACCCGTACGAGGCGGTGGACGGCGCGCACGTGGTGGCCACCGACACGTGGACGTCGATGGGGCAGGAAGGGGACGGCCGGGATCGGCTGGGGCCCTTCTGGCCGTACCAGGTCAACAAGGACCTTCTCGCGGCGGCCGCGCCGGGCGCGATCGTGCTGCACTGCCTGCCCGCGCACCGCGGCGAGGAAATCACCGACGACGTCCTGGACGGCGCGCAGAGCGCCGTCTTCGACCAGGCCGAAAACCGCCTGCACGCACAAAAAGCACTACTGACGTGGTTGTTGCGCGCGTCGGGGGAGGGGTCCGCGTGACCGGGCCTTCTACGCGTACGGCGCGGCATGCGCGCATCGTGGAGCTGATCCGCGAGAAGGGCGTGCGTTCGCAGACCGAGCTTGCCGACCTGTTGGGCTCCGATGGCGTACAGGTCACCCAGGCAACGCTGTCGCGCGACCTGGAGGAGCTTGGCGCGTACAAGGTGCGCGGTTCCGACGGCGGCCCGGCGGTGTACGTGATCCCGGAGGACGGCGAGCCCCGCCCTCGCCTTTCCGAGCAGGCACCCGCGCGCCTGCTGCGGCTGCTGCGCGAGCTGCTCACCGACACCGACGCCAGCGGCAACCTGGCCGTGCTGCGTACCCCGCCCGGCGCCGCGCAGTTCCTCGCAAGCGCCATGGACCGCGCCGGCCTGCCCGACGTGGTCGGCACGATCGCCGGCGACGACACGATTCTCGTGGTGGCCCGCGAGCCGCTCAGCGGCCGCGCGCTCGCCGACAAGCTCAGCGCCTGGGCCGGCCGCTCCGAAGACGAGGGGAAGCTGCCATGAGCGAGGGAGTTGGCGCGGCGGCGCCTGGACTGAGCGACGCGCCGACGCAGTCGCGCGCGGCGCGAGGGAAGGCGTCGCCTTCAGCGCCGCACGACCGAGCGAATCAGAAGGCACAGCGCGAGCGGGTTGTTCTCGCGTACTCGGGCGGGCTGGACACCTCGGTCGCCATCCCGTTCCTGGCCGACCACATGGGCGCCGAGGTGATCGCCGTCTCCGTCGACCTCGGGCAGGGCGGCGAGGACATCGACGCCATCCGCCAGCGCGCCCTGGACTGCGGCGCGGTCGAGGCGGAGGTGGTCGACGCGCGCGAGGAGTTCGCCGCCGAGTACTGCCTGCCGGCCGTCAGGGCCAACGCCTTCTACATGGACCGGTACCCGCTGGTGTGCGCGCTGAGCCGGCCGTTGATCGTCAAGCACCTGGTCGCGGCGGCCCGGAAGTACCGCGGCACCGTGGTCTCGCACGGCTGCACGGGCAAGGGGAACGACCAGGTGCGCTTCGAGGTCGGCATCGGCGCGCTCGCGCCCGACCTGAAGATCGTCGCGCCGGCCCGGGACTTCGCGTGGACCCGCGACAAGGCGATCGTCCTCGCCGAGGAGCGCGGCCTGCCGATCGACGTGTCGCACCGCTCGCCGTACTCGATCGACCAGAACCTGTGGGGCCGCGCCGTCGAGACCGGCTTCCTCGAGGACATCTGGAACGCCCCGATCGAAGAGCTCTACAGCTACACCGCCAACCCGGCCGAGCCGCGCGATCCCGACGAGATCGTCATCACGTTCGACGCGGGCGTGCCGGTGGCGATCGACGGCGAGACGGTCACCCCGTACCAGGCGATCCTGGAGCTGAACCGGCGCGCCGGCGCGCAGGGCGTCGGCCGGATCGACATGGTCGAAGACCGCCTGGTCGGCATCAAGAGCCGCGAGATCTACGAGGCGCCCGGCGCGATCGCGCTGATCACCGCCCACCAGGAGCTCGAAGGCGTCACCGTCGAGCGCGACACCGCCCGCTTCAAGCGGAGCGTCGACCAGCGGTGGGCGGAGCTGGTGTACGACGGATTGTGGTACTCGCCACTCAAGCGCGCGCTCGACGTGTTCATCGACGAGACCCAGCGCCACGTCACCGGAGAGGTGCGGATGACGTTGCACGGCGGCCGCGCGGTCGTCACCGGCCGCCGCTCCGAGGCCAGCCTGTACGACTTCAACCTGGCCACCTACGACACCGGTGACACGTTCGATCAGTCGCTGGCGAAGGGCTTCGTCGAGCTCTTCGGGCTGCCGAGCAGGATGGCCGCCGCGCGCGACGCGCGGCTGGGTCAGTAACGTAGGCGCTCGTGTCGCGTACCAGTTTGTGGGGAGGCCGGTTCACCGGCGGTCCCGCCGAGGCTCTGGCCCGGCTTTCGGTCAGCGTTCAGTTCGACTGGCGGCTGGCGCCGTACGACCTTGCCGGGTCGCGGGCGCATGCCCGGGTACTGGCCGGCGCCGGCCTGCTGGACTCCGACGAGCTCGGCCAGATGCTCGCCGCGCTCGACGACCTGGAGGCCGCCTGCGCCTCGGGCGCGTTCCGGCCGACGGTCGAAGACGAAGACGTGCACACCGCGCTGGAACGCGGCCTGCTGGAGCGGCTGGGCACGCTCGGCGGCAAGCTGCGCGCCGGCCGGTCCCGCAACGATCAGGTCGCCACCGACCTGCGCCTGTACCTGCGCGACCACGCCCGGGGCGTCGCCGTCCAGCTGGTCGGGCTCGCCGACGCGCTGGTCGAGCAGGCCGAGCGGCACATCGACACGCCCGCGCCGGGCATGACGCATGTGCAGCACGCGCAGCCGGTGACGTTCGGGCACTGGTTGCTCGCACACGTACAGCCGCTGCTGCGTGACCTCGAACGCCTGCGCGACTGGGACACCCGCGCCGCGATCAGCCCGCTCGGCGCCGGTGCGCTGGCCGGCTCGTCGTTGCCGCTCGACCCGACCCAGGTCGCCAAGGAGCTGGGCTTCACGGCCCCCGCCGCGAACTCGATGGACGCCGTCGCCGACCGCGACTTCGTGGCCGAGTTCCTGTTCGTGACCGCCCTGGTCGGCGTGCACCTGTCGCGCCTGGGCGAAGAGGTCGTGCTGTGGACCTCGCAGGAGTTCGGCTGGGTGGAGCTCGACGACGGCTTCGCCACCGGCTCGTCGATCATGCCGCAGAAGAAGAACGCGGACATCGCCGAGCTGGCGCGCGGCAAGGCCGGCCGGCTCATCGGCGGCCTCGTCACCGTGCTGACCATGCTCAAGGGCCTGCCGCTGACGTACGACCGCGACATGCAGGAAGACAAGGAGCCGGTCTTCGACGCCGTCGACACCCTCGAACTCGTGCTGCCCGCGCTCGCCGGCATGATCTCCACGATGACGGTGCGCGTCGACCGGCTGGCCGCCGCCGCACCGGTCGGGTACACGCTGGCCACCGAGGTCGCCGACTGGCTGGTCCGCAAGGGCGTGCCGTTCCGCGACGCTCACGAGATCACCGGCCAGCTCGTCGCCCTGTGCGTGGCGCGCGAATGCGCCCTCGACGAGGTCAGCGACGACGACCTGTCGCGGATCAGCCCGCACCTGGACGCCGGCGTGCGCGACGTGCTGTCGGTCCGCTCGGCGCTGGCCGCGCGCATCACGCCCGGCTCGACGGGACCGGGCCCGGTCGCCGACCAGCTCGCGACCGCTGCCGACAAGCTCGAAGGGTGGCGTGAATGGGCCGGAGCGCAGGTGGTACCGCGCTGATCGACCTGCTCGCCGGGCCGGTGCTGCCGGCGGCGCGCGGCCTGCTCGGCTGCCTGCTGTCCGCCGGCGACGTCACGGTCCGCTTGACGGAGGTCGAGGCGTACGCCGGCACGGCGGGCGACCCGGCCTCGCACGCCCACCGCGGCCGCACCCCGCGCAACGCCGTCATGTTCGGCCCGCCCGGGTACGCGTACGTCTACTTCACCTACGGCATGCACTGGTGCATGAACGTGGTCACCGGTCCCGAGGGTGAGGCTTCGGCGGTGCTCCTGCGCGCCGGCGCGGTCGTGTCCGGCATCGAGCTGGCCCGGTCACGGCGCCGTTCTACTGTGGACCGTGACCTGGCGCGCGGGCCGGCGCGATTGTGTTCGGCGCTCGGCATCGACCGCACGGTGTACGGCACGTACCTGCTGGGCGACGGCCCGGTCCGGTTGTCGCCGCCCGCGTCACCGGTGCCGCCGTCCACTGTGGAGTCCGGTCCTCGTGTGGGCGTGAATGGCGCGCATGACCGGCCGTGGCGCTTCTGGATAGCCGGCGACCCGACCGTGAGCCCCTACCGCCGCCACACCCCCCGCCGCCCCACCCCGTGATCAGGGCGTCCCTCAAGTCGTTAGAGCGACATGAGGGACGCCCTGATCACGTTAGGTCAGGTCTAGGGCGAGGGTCGCGGGAGATGTCGCCGTGTTGCGGACGCAGGCGTTGAAGTACTCGTTGTCGGCCGGGGTCAGCAGCTGGTCCAGTGACGTGCTCGTGCCCAGGTCCACTGTGCGCAGGAAGTCGCCGTCGCCGTTTTCGACGTCGACCGTCCACCGCACCGGCACGCTCGACGTGCCGAGGATCCGGGCCGAGCTCGACGTGCTTGGGCCGCAGAAGTAGCCGCCGGAGCCGAGCGTGGCGGTGTACGGCCCGATGCCAGCGGCCGCATCGGCGGAAGGCTGGGCGAAGTGGTGCCAGCGGCCGGCGGCGCTCGCCGGTTGGGTTTGCGTGACGCAGAGGCGGTAGTAGAAGGTGCCGGGCCAGCTCGTGTACGTGGTGCTCGGCTCGGCGCTGGTCAGTTGGAGGATGGGCGAGTCGGTGCCATCGGCGGTGCTTCCGGCCCGTACCGTCCACAGTGCACTCGCGCTGCGGACGAAGCCGTAGAACGCGGTCCCCCTGTCGGAGCGGATCTTGTCGGTGCAGATGACGGATCCGGGTGGCAGGTTGCTGGTGGTGACGGCCTGAGCCGCGATGGCGCCGCTGAGTGCGAGCGCCGTGATCGGGGTGAGCTGGATCTGGACGGTGGTGGCGAGCGGACCGGTGACGGTCACGCAGCCGCGGAAGTGGTACGTGCCGGGCACCGGTGGGGTGACGTGGGTCGGTGGCAGGCGGAAGGTGACAGGGCCGGTCGGGGTGCGCAGTACCTCGGTCTCCACCCCGCCGGGGGTACTCGCGACGGTCACCTTCCACAGGGCGCCGCTGGTGTTTCGGGTGACGCTGCCGCTGAGGGTCACCCCCGCGCCGGCGCTTATCTGGCTGGTGCACACGGTCGTGCCGGGTGGCACGGTGGGAGCGGCGGCCGCGGCGGCCCCGCTGAGGCCGAGCACGGCCACGACGCCCAGGCAGAGGCCGCCGGCGGCCAGGCGCAGTACGCTCTTGCGTCTCATCTCGCGTCCTTTCCGAGCGCGGAAACACTCCGCACAGCGTGACGCGCGCCTGTCAAGGACCGGTCAAACTCCGGATGAGGCGCCCCCAACCGCCTCGACGTAGATGGTTTCGTCGTTGCGCAGGACGCGGTCGAGAGCGGCGACGTCCTGCCGGGCTCCCTGGCGGAAGCCACACGCCGTCACGACCGCGAAGCCGGCCTGCCCCAACGCGTGCCGCAGCTCCTCGAAGTCGTAGATCCAGCGGTGGCCGTACAGGTAGAAGAGCTGGTTGAACATGAACGCGGGCCGCTCCGGCATCGGTGGCCCCACGCCCGCCGCGCGCAGCCGCCGCCGGTGCCGCGCGAAGAAACCATCTTCGTTGAGGTAGCTCTCGACGTACCGCCGCAGGTCCGGTGTGGTCAGTCGCAGCACGCCGCCGGGCACGAGCACGCGCCGCACCTCGCGGAGCCAGTCGATGGCCGCGTCCGGCGGTATGTGCTCGATGAGGTGCTCGGCGTACACCCAGTCGACGGCGCCCGCCTCGAACGGCAGCGGTTGGCAGGCGTCGAGCATCGCGAAGTGCCGTTCACCGTCCACACGGTACAGCCGGCCCGGCTCGGTGACGGTGTCGCCGGCGCGCAGCGGCACCAGGTCGCTGCCGAGGCCACCGGGATGGTCGGTCTTCCACGCCGCGAACTCGATCCCGGTCACACCCAGGCTCCGCAGCGACTCGCGATCGTACGGCGGCTTGACGGTCAACGGCTCCAGCTTGTCGCAGCGCGCCATGCTCTCCGTGAACTGATCCATCAGTTCACCGAGCTGGTCAGGACGCTCCCAGTTCCAGTCGGGCATCCGCACCTCCTTCAAAGCCTTCGGACTCCACAGGCGACAGCCGGCACTGGCAGGAGTACCGCAGCACCGGGTCGTAGTCGGCGACGAGCATCGGTCTGGCCGGACCGGCCGCGAGTACCCCCGCCAGCTCCCACCACGGCCCGGTGTAGGGATGGCCGGCCGGCGCGACGCGCGCCGGCCGTCCGACAGGAGGGGCGATGCCGTTTCCCAGGACCAGCGTCGTCGCGTCCGGCAGCGTCGCGGGTGGCGCTCCACTGTGTACGCCCACCGAGTCGACGGCGATCGACCCTGAGCCGTCGAACAGCAGCGCGACCCCGGTGTGCGCCGCGGGCAGGGCCACCGGCGCGATCGGGTCGTAGTGGAGGGTGGCCTGCTCGACGACGATGAGCAGCGCCCGCCGGCACTCGCCGCCGCGGGTGTACTCCCGGATGAGCCGCAGCCCGGTGAACGCGGCGGCCGCGCCCTGGTCGCACACCGCGAACGCCAGCGGCCGGCCGGGGCAGACGTGGCTGAGATAGGCGGCGGTGGCGCGCCCGGGCCGGATGTCCGGCACGGCGAACGCCAGCACCAGCAGGTCGACGTCTTCACCGGCGCGTACTGTCTCGGCGATCAGCGCCTCGGCCATCTCCCCGTAGGAGTGGCCGCCGGGCGCGGGCCGCAGCGCGAGCCCGTATGGCCGGACGAGGTCGGCCAGGTACGCGTCGAGGTGAGCCTGGTGCGCCGGGTCGGCGGCGATGCGGGCCGGCTCGGGAAACCGGCGCCGCGTGACCCGGCTGATCCGCAGCGGCGCGTCGCCGTCCGGTGGGTACACCGCCTCACTCCGCCGGCAGCAGGTGGCCGGCGACGAACTCGGCGAGCGTGCCGACGGTGGCGAAGTCGTCTTGGTCGATGTCTTCCACGTCGATCTGGATGTCGAGCCGCTCCTCCAGCTCGAGCATCAGCTCCAGCGTGGTCGACGAGCTGAGGCCCAGGTCCTCCATGAGCTTGGTGTCTTCGCCGGCGGCCGGTACGTCGCGGCGCAGCACCCGAGGCAGGAGGACGCGGATGCTATCTACAACAGTTCCCTTGTGGATGGTGGGAGTTGGCTCCATCGTGGTGGGTTCCTTAATGCTCGAAGACCATGGCCGAGAATGTCGCGCCCCGCCCGGCGCCGGCCGCGGCGACGACGTACCGGTCGCCGGGGCGCAGCAGCCCGCGCTCGCGGGCGGTCTGGTAGTTGAGGAATGCGTCCGCGCAGAAGACGTGGCCGGCGACCGGCACGTTGTCGAGCAGTACCTGACCGATCGGGTAACCGATGCGGCGGCACAGCCGTTGCCAGGCCACCACGTTGACGTTGTGGGGGAGGATCAGCCGGACGTCGCCGAGGTCGGTGCGGGCCTTGCCGGCGGCCGCGAGGATGACGTCGGCCAGCGACGAGTGGTACTCGCGCTGGTAGGCGGCCGGGTCGTCGGACAGTTCGTCGTCGAACTCGCCGCGCACGTGTGCCGCGTAGGCGAGCAGCCGGTCGCGCGGGCCGGCGTTCCGCACGAGGCAGGCCGAGGCGCCCTCGCCGAACACGGAGGTCTCCGGCACGAGTTGGGCGTCGCGGGTGAACGTCTTCTCGCCGGCCAGTACCAGGGCGAGACCGTCGCCGTCGTGGGCGAGCAGCCGCCCGGCGAGGTCCAGCGCCAGCAGCCCGGTCGCGCAGGCGTGGTGGGTGACCGCGAACGCCACCGCGTGGTCGAGCCCGAGGATGCGGCACAGCGCGTGCACGGGGTTGACCGGGTACGGCACGACGACCGGGAAGGTGCGGGCGTGCAGCACGTACCGGATCTCGTGCTCGCGGCCGCGCAGCCCGTCGAGGTTGGCGACGGCGGCGAGCAGGAGGTCGAGCAGGGTGCCGTCGGGCTCCCGCCGGACCTCGGCCAGCCGGTGGTACCGGCGGAAGAGCTTGACCTGCATGGGTGTCAGCTCCAGCTGGCCGGCGAGGTCTTCGATCGGCACCCGCCCCGATGGCAGGTACGTGGCGACCGACTCCAGCGCCGTCACCGGCCACCGCCCAGCTCGACAGCGGCTTCGACGGCTACCGTCTCCATCTCCCGCACGCAGGCCTCCATATCGGACGGTGAGATGTGGTGGGTGTCGCCCTGTACGGTGATCGCGGCGGTGTCGGCGACGTTTTCGATGTGGACGAACAGCCGTTCCCACGGATCGTCCTGCCGCAGCGTCCAGCCGAACGTGGTGCGCGGCAGTGCGGCGCGGATCTGCTCGGCGGTGGGCACCGGTCCGTCGGGCGGGTCGGTGCCGATGACGCGGCGGTCGTTGAAGTAGCAGGCGATGTCGACCTCCTCGCCGCGTTCCCGGCTGACCCGCTCGACGAGCGCGTCGACCTGGTACGGGTCGTAGTAGGCGTACTTGAAGGCGCCGAGGGCGCGTTGTGCGGTGCGTATGACCGCCTGCTCGAACGTGGTGCCGGCGAGGTCGACCACGCACAGGCCGGTCTGGTTGACGGGGCTGACCGTGTCGCCGAGGCCGGGGCGGAAGCGGTTGCTGACCACCACCTGGACGGCGACCGGGTTGGCGCCGGTCACGCGCGCGAAGGCGATCGCGAAGACGGCGAGGAAGAGCGGGGACGCGGCGACCTTCGTGTGCGCGGCGATGGCGCGCAGCGCCAGGTGGGTGGCGGGGGAGTTGAACTCGCCGTGCCAGTGCCGCGGCGACTGGGGCTGCTCGGAACCCTGCTGGCCGGCCCCGGGACCGGGGAAGCGGCGGGCGGGGATGGCGCGCAGCAGCGCCTCCCAGTGCCGCAGCGCCGCTTCGCACTGCCTGCGCCCGGCCGGCGAGCGCTGCCACCGGATCTGCTCCAGCGGGTGCGGCGCGGTGGCCGGTGAGGGTGGGCGGGTGGTCAGCTCGTCCATCATCACGACCGCGCCGAGCCCGTCGGTGACCAGGTGGCAGAGGACGACGACCTGGTGGGTGAGCGTGCCGCGGTGGCGGATGACGGCCATGCGTACCGGCCATTCGTCGACGAAGTCGTAGTCGGTGTGCCAGTACCGCAGCCTTGTCTCCTCGGCGACCTTGGCCGGGTCGTCGTGGTCGTCGGCGTCGACGATCTCCAGGGTCACCTCGCCGGTGGCGTGCACCACCTGGCGGGTGTGGCCGTCGGGGTCGTGGCGCAGGCGGGTGCGCATGGTCTGGTAGCGGGCCATCCAGTACTGCAAGCCGTCGACCACGGTGTCCACTGTGGTGCCCGCTGGCAGCGGCTGGGCGTACCCGATGGGCAGCCACCAGTTCTGCCGGCGCATGGCCGACCAGATCTCGCGCTGCCCCCAGGACAGCTCGTCGACGCCGGCGCCCTCGCCGGCGAACGGCACGGTGATCCGCTCGATCATTGTTCGGCCTCCAGAGCGGCCTCGACCGCGACCGCTTCCATCTCGCGGGCGATCGCCTCCATGCCGGCCGGCGACACGTAGTGCGTGTCGGCGAAGATCGTGATGTCCACAGTGTCCGGTACATCGTTGATGTTGACGAAGAGGCGCTCGCTCGGCTTGTCGATGGGGTCACCCCAGCGCAGCGTGCTGCGGCCGAGCGCGGCCCGGATCTGGTCGGGCGTCGGTGGTGGCCCGTCCGGCAGGTCGCGGGTCACGAGGCGCCGGTCGTTGAAGAAGCACGACAGGTCGACGTGCTCGCCCCGTTCACGGCAGACCCTCTCGACGACCTCGTCGAGCGCCGCGGAGTCGTAGTACGCGTGCTTGTAGGCGACGAACGCGCGGCGTGCGGTGCGTGCCAGCGCCTGGTCGAAGGTGAGCCCGGCGACGTCGATGACGCACAGGCCGGTCTGGGTGAGCGGGCTGACCGCGTCGCCGAGCCCGCGGCGGAACCGGTTGCTGGCCACCACGCGGGTGACGACCGGGTTGGCGCCGGTCACCCGGGCGGTGGCCATCACGAAGATGGTGAGCAGGATCGGTGAGGCGTCCACATTGGTGCGTGCCGCGATGGCCCGTACCGCGAGGTGGCTGGCCGGGGAGTCGAGCCCGACCTGCCAGTGGCGGGGCGTGCGCGGGTCGTCGGAGTCGGGGAAGCGCCGCGCCGGCACCGATCGGACGACGTCCTCCCAGTGGCGCAGCACGGTCGACAGGTGCCGGCGGCCGGCGGGAGACCGTTGCCAGCGGGCCTGCTCCAGCGGCTCGGTGGCGGTCACCGGATCGGTGTTGCGGGAGGCGAGGTCGCGCAGCATGATGAGGCCGCCGAAGCCGTCGGTGACCAGGTGGCAGAGGACGACGACCTGGTGGGTGAGCGTGCCGCGGTGGCGGATGACGGCCATGCGTACCGGCCATTCGTCGACGAAGTCGTAGTCGGACTCCCAGTACCGCAGCCGCACCTCCTCGGCCAGCTTCGCCGGGTCGGTGTCGTCGTCGGCGTCGACGACCTCCAGGGTCACCTCGCCGGAGGCGTGCACCACTTGGCGGGTGCGGCCGTCGGGGTCGTGGCGCAGGCGGGTGCGCATGGTCTGGTAGCGGCCCATCCAGTACCGCAGGCCGTCGACCACCGTGTCGAGCGTGGTGCCCGGCGGCAGCGGCTCGGCGTACCCGATCGGCATGAACGTCTGCTGGCGCTGCATGGCACGCCACAGCTCGGACTGGCCCCAGGCCAGTTCCTCGACGCCGCTGCCGTAGCCCTCAAAGGGGACGGCGACCCTTTCCCAAGTCATCGGCAGGAGTTTATGTCTGCTGCCCTCGACTCCCGGTCGAGTCGCGTCAGGAACCCGGCTCGATGTCCGGTCAAGGCGCTTGTTGACGCCGTTGTCGGCGGCCTAGCCTGCTGCCGTGAAACTCGCCCGCGACACCTGGTTGGTGTACCAGCAGCAGATGCGGCTGATGCTGCGCAGCCGCACGTGGCTCCTGTTTGGACTGGCGCAGCCGCTGACCTACCTGCTGCTGTTCGCCCCGATGCTCAAGCCGGCGCTGGCGTCGATGGGTGCGAACAGCTACGCCGACGCGTACCGCATCTACGTGCCCGGCCTGCTCGTCGTGATGGCCCTCTACGGTGGCCTGTTCACCGGCTTCGGGCTGCTGGCCGAGATCCGGGCTGGTGTCATCGAGCGGGCCCGCGTCACCCCGGTCAGCCGGGCGGCGCTGCTGCTAGGACGTGCCCTGCGCGACGTGACCTCGCTGCTGGTGCAGGCGATCATCGTGACGGTGCTCGCGATCCCCTTCGGACTGTCGGTGGGCGTGCTGGACGTCGTGCTCGCCTTCGTGCTGCTGGCGCTGATCGCGTTGATGACGACGGCGATCTCGTACGACGCGACGCTCCTGGTGCGCAACGAGGCGTCGCTCGGCCCGGTCATCAACACGGTGGCGCAACCGGTCGCGCTGCTCGCCGGGGTGCTGCTGCCCGTGGCGCTGGCGCCGATGTGGATCCAGCGGGTCTCGGACTGGAATCCCTTCTACTGGGCCACGAACGGGATGCGCGCGCTGTTCGCCGGTGACATCGGCGACCCGTCGGTGTGGCGGAGCATGCTCATCGTCGCCGCGCTCGCCGTCGCCACCGTGCTGTGGTCCGCCCGCCTGTTCGCCCGCACCGTCCGCTAGAGATCCCGCACCGTCCGCTAGAGCCACGACAGGAGTGCACCCGTGACCGCCAAGAATCTTCGTGCCGCGCTGGCCGCCGACCCCGAGCTGGGCGCCGGCAACGTCCTGCTGAAGCTGCGCGAGCACGGCGCGGCGCCGGACGGCCCGGGTATCACGTTCGACACCGCCGTCGACGGCCGTCCACCGTGGACCGCGCTGACGTTGGGAGTACTCGACGAGCGTGTCGCGGCGCGCGCGGCCTGGCTGCACGAGCGCGGTGTCCAGCCGCGCGACCCGGTGGCGGTCTTCGTCACGTCGGCGGCCGACTGCTTCCTGAACTTCCTCGCGCTCGCCCGGCTCGGCGCGATCCCCGCACTGATGAACGGCAACATGCCCGGCGAGTACGCGGTGCCGTTCGTGCGCCGCCTCCGCGCGGTCGGCGTCATCACCGACTCGGCACACCGGGCGCTGCTGGGTGACGAGGATCTGGAGCTGGGCGGCCTCGGGCATGTCGACGCGGCCGAGACCGGCGGCGGCGACCCGGCGAAGGCGCCCGCGCACTACCGGCACCATGCCGACGACCCGGTCGCCATCACGCACTCGTCGGGCACCACCCGGGTACCGGCGGCGGTGGTGCACTCGCACGCGAGCCTTTTCGCGGCTGTGCGCCGCATCCGCCTGACCGAGCCGCGCCCGTCGGGTGTGGTGCGTGAGCTGTCCGTGCTGCCCGCCGCGCACGCGGCCGGCATCATCACCGTCAACCAGGCGCTGTGCAACCGGTACGAGTTGCTCTACATGTCGGCGCAGGGTGGCGAGTTCGTCCACAGTGGTGCCGCGGTGCTGGACGCGATCGAGCGGTGGCGCCCGACGGGGGTGTTCGGGTTCGCTGTCACATGGGCGGAGCTGGCCCGATACGACCTGACCGAGCGTGACCTGAGCTCGGTGCGGGTGTGGTTCAACACCGGTGACTCCGCGCACGAGGCGCACATCCGCCGGCTGGTGGCGGCCGGCAGCCACCCGGAGTACACACCGGAGGGTCCGGTCGACGTTCCGGGCTCGCGGTTCATCGACGGCATCGGCTCGACCGAGATGGGCCATTCGGCGTTTCACATCACCCACCGGCCCGGAAGCGACCGCTACGGGCGGTGCGTGGGCAAACCGTACCCGTTCGCGGAGGTGGCGCTGCTCGACCTCGCCACGGGCGAGGAGGTGCCGGTCGGCGCGGTCGGGCACGTGGCGCTGAAGTCGCCGACGCTGGCGCCCGGGTACTGGAACGACTCGGTCACCACCTACCGGACCCGGTTCCGCGGCTGGTACCTGACCGGCGACCTCATGTACCGCGACGCCGACGGCTGGTACTACCACGTGGACCGGGCCGTCGACGCCGTGGATCTGGGCGGCGGCCGCTGGCTGTACACGGCGATGTCGGAGGAACGCATCCTGGTCGGCTGCCCGGACGTGCGCGACTGCACGGTCGTCGCCGGCCGCGAAGCTGACCAGGTCGTGACAGACGTGCTGCTGATGCTGGCCGCCGGCGCCGACCCCGATGTCGACCGCGCCCCGGCGGTGCGCGAGGCGCTGGGCGAGCCGGCCGCGGCCACGCTGCGCCGCATCGTGGTCGTGCCGGAGGGCGAGATCGTGGTCGGGCCGACCGGCAAGGTGCGCAAGTTCCTGATGCGGCAGCGCCATCTCGCCGTTACCGGCGCATAGCGGCGCCTGTCCCAAAATCCCGACAGAGTCGGAAGACCTCCGTTATTCACCTGATGCGCCGGGTAACGCACTACTTCCTCGATCAGCCAAAGAACATCGCCCATCTGTCGAGATGAATGGGTCGCTTCTCTGGCAGAACCCTGCCGAGTTTCCGGTAGATTCTTGATCGTGACCGTGCGATCCACGGCGCTCCCGCACGTGAATGCACTTGTTCCATGGAGGTCCCCGTCAATGTCTAATCCTTCGGGTGATGGCCTGGAAATTCGGATTCTTGGGCCATTGACCCTCATGCGCGGCGACGCATCCGCGACGCCCACCGCCCCCAAGCCGCGCTCGGTACTCGCCCTGCTGCTCCTGCAGGCCAACCAGACGGTGCCGGTCACGGCACTCATCCAGGAGCTGTGGGGTCACGAGCCGCCGGCCAGCGCGCTCACGACCCTGCAGACGTACGTGCTGCACCTACGCAAGCTCTTCGGCGCGGCGCTTTCGGTCGCCACCTCGGTGGTCGCCAAGAGCGTCCTGGTCACCGTGCCTGGCGGATACGCCTTCCTTGGTGCCACCGACGACTTCGACCTGCACCGCTACCAGCAGTTGGCGGCCGAGGGCCGGCAGGCTCTCGCCGCCGGCCAGAACGCGGCCGCCGCCGAGCTGCTGCTCAAGGCGCAGTACCTGTGGCGCGGGCCGGCGCTCAGCGACGTGCGGGCCGGGCCGCTGCTCCAGCCACAGATCAAACGGTTGGAAGAATCCCGGCTCACCACGATCGAGCAGGGCATCGAGGCGCAATTGCGGCTCGGCCGGCACCAGGAGGTGCTCTCCGATCTTGCCGGCATGATGGCCGAGCACCGGCTGCACGAAAACCTGCACGCGCAGTTCATGGTGGCGCTGCACCGTAGCGGCCGGCGGCAGGAGGCGCTGCGGGTATTCCAGCAACTGCGGCACACGATGACCGAGGAGCTCGGTCTGGAGCCGTCCAAGCGGCTGCACCTGCTGCAACAGGCGATCCTCGCCGACGATCCGGTGCTCGAGGTCGCTCCGCGCACAGACGGGCTGGTGCAACTTCTCGATCAGCTAGGCGTCCGCTAGAAATGGAGTTGATCTGCCCTAGTAATTGATTAACAAACGCCTCGTAAATGGTTGGCCGGCCATTGCTAGCGAGGAATTGCGCTGTTAGCGTTCCATCCAGTTGCCGTATTACCACGACAATTCTCTGGGTGGACCCGTGCGCATTGGCAAGCCGTCTGATATTACTGTCGACCCGTTTGACGGGGAGTGGGTCGACGGTTACCTGCTCACCGGGCTGGATGGCGACGTGTGGCTGCGCCGCCGCGAGCCGGTGACGGTCGGCGCGCTGCGGAGGCTGGCCGCCGAGCGCGCTCGCGAGTTCCGTGAGGTCGGCCTGCGCCCGGGCGGCGCGGTCGGCCTGCGGATGTCGCCCGGCCTCGAGTACGTGGTCAACCTGCTCGCCGCCTGGCGGGTCGGTGCCCAGGTGTCGCTGCTGGACCACCGGCTCACCGAGCACGAGGTGAGCCAGGCGCTGGCTCGGATCGCGCCGCAGTTCATCGCCAGCGACGGCGGGAGCATCGCCGCCTACCCGGGCGAGCCGGCGCGCACCGAGCACGCCCTGTTGCAGCTGAGTTCCGGCTCGACGGGACCGTCCAAGGTGGTCGGCCGCACCGCCGCCGCGCTGGTGACCGAGGTGGAGACCTACCAGCTGATCGACGGTACGCCGCAACCGGGCGAGCGGATCGTGCTGCTCGCGTCGATGGTGCACGTGCTCGGTCTGGTCGGTGGCCTGCTGTACGGGCTGCGGACCGGCGTGCAGATCGTGCTGCCAGGTGCCCTGACCACCGACGCGATCCTGGGCGCGGTGGCGTCGGGCCCAGAGCCGGCCACGGTGCTCGGCGTTCCCACCCACCTGCCGTTCCTGACCGCCGGGTCAGCCCGCCCGCTGCCGCAGCTCAAGCGCATGACGGTCGGCGGCGAGCTGGTTCGGCAAGCGGCGCGGCAGGCGTTCACCGACCGGTACGGGGTGCCCCTGGGCAACATGTACGGGATGACCGAGGTCGGGGTCATCGCCACCGACCTGTTCGCCGAGCACCGGCCGGCGCTGCGGCCGATCCCCGGCATGGCGGTCCGCGAGGAGGCCGGGCAGCTCCTCGTGGCCACCGCCGAGAGCCCGTACGTCGGGCTCACCGAGCCTGGCCGGTGGGTGGACGGCTGGCTCTACACGAAGGACGCCGGCACGGTCGACCCCACGACCGGTCTGGTGACCGTGCGCGGGCGGCTGGACTCCCAGGTGTCGGTGGGCGGGCTGAAGGTCGACCTGACCGAGGTGGAGCAGGCGCTCACCGGACTGCCCGGCGTCGTCGAGGCCGTGGTGGCCTGGGACGGCGCGATCGAGGCGTTCCTCGTGCTGGAGGACCCCGCCGGCGTGCCGGCGCTGAAGGAGGCGCTGGCCGGCAGGCTCGCCGCTTACAAGCGGCCCCGCCGGTTGACCGTCGTGACCCGGCTGCCGCGCACGTCGAGCGGGAAGCTCATCCGCGCGGTTCCCGCCCTGCGGGCCGCTGTTTCTTCATAGGAAAGGTGACACCAATGTCCGATGTGGTGGCTTTCACCATCGAGGCGCTGCGCCAGATGAACTTCGACGTGGACGACGCCGACTCCGGCACCGTCTTCGGCCCCGCGGGCGTCGACCTGGACTCCCTCGCCGTCGCCGAGCTGGCGCTGCGCGTGGAGGACGCGTACGGCGTCAAGTTCGGCGAGGAGGACATGGAGCGCCTCACCGTCATGACGCTCGGCGAGTTCGCCGCGGAGGTCGACGCGCGGCTGGGGCTCGTGGACGGTGCCGCTCGGCCACCCGCCCACCCGGCGCCGGCGTGAGACGTACGGCCCGCGACGGCGCCAGCGTCACCGGTATCGGCCTGGTGACGCCGCTCGGCGACGCCGCCGGGTTCCTCGCCGGCGCATGGGAGGGCCGGTCGGGGGTACGCCGCCCGCCGGACGGCCATCCGGTGGCGGGCCTGCTCGACGCGGCGGGTATCGCGCCGGACATCGATCCGTCCACTGTGCTGCCGAAGACCGAGGCGCGCCGCGTCGACCGGTTCGTGGTGCTGGCCATGGCGGCCGCCGACGCCGCCCTGGGTGACGCGGGGATCGCCATCGGGCGGGACGCCGACCCGGCACGCACCGCCGTGGTGCTGGCCAACAGCTTCGGCGGGCTCACGATGTTCGAGGGCGAGGCGGTCGCCCGGCACCGGCAGGGCCGCACCGCGGTCACCCCGTACCTGCTGGCCGGCATGCTGCCCAACATGGCGACCGCCCGGATCGCCATCCGGCACGGCGTGCGCGGGTTCACCTCCACCATCTCTACCGCGTGCGCGTCCGGCGGGTACGCGGTCGCGGAGGCGCTGCGGCTGATCCGCGACGGCGTGGCCGACGTGGTGGTGTGCGGCGGTGCCGACGCGCCGCTGCTGCCGACGGTCGCGACCACGTTCACCAACGCGCGGGCGCTGGCCTCCGGCTGGGCCGACCCGGCCGAGGCGAGCCGCCCCTTCGACCGGCGGCGCAACGGGTTCGTGCTCGGCGAGGGCGCCGGGGTGCTGGTGGTCGAGCGCCGGGCGCACGCCGCCGCGCGCGGGCGGCCCGGGTACGCCGACGTCATCGGCTGGGGCGTGGCCACCGACGCGTACCACCCGACGGCGCCCCTGCCGGACGGCGCCGGCGCGGCCGAGTCGATGCGGCGCGCGCTGGCCGACGCCGGCGTGGCACCAGCCGATGTGGACTATGTCAACGCGCACGCCACCGGCACCAAGCTCGGCGACGTGGCCGAGGCGCGGGCGCTGCGGGCGGTGTTCGGCGGCCACGAGCCCGCGGTCAGCTCGATCAAGGGTGCCACGGGACACCTGCTGGCGGCCGCCGGCGCGGTGGAGGCGGCGGCGACCGCGCTGGCCCTGCGGCACGGGCTGCTCCCGCCGACACACAACCTCGACGACCCCGACCCCGAGTGCGACCTGGACCACGTGCGGAAGGCGGCCCGGCCGGCGGCCGCCCGCACGGCACTGTCCACATCGTTCGCGTTCGGCGGGCACAACGCAAGCCTCGTACTCGCGACCCACTCCGGAGGTCCATGATGGACATCAGTACCGTCGACCACGTCGAGTTCCAGGTCGGCGACGTCGAAGCGACCGTGGACCTGCTGCGCGCCAGCTACGGCTTCGAGCCCTTGCGAGAGGGCTTTGCCGAGCAGTGGCGATCGGTGCCGCTCGGCCAGGGTGGCATCCGCGTGCTGGTGACAGCGGGGTCGGCCGCGTACGTGCGGCAGCACGGTGACGCCGTGGCGACCATAGCCCTGCGCACCAGCGACGCCACCGCCGCGTACGCCGAAGCGGTGTCCCGAGGGGCCAACCCGATGGCGCCACCGACCGCCTGGCGGCGCGACGACGCGGTGGTGGTCACCGCGACCGTGAGCGGCCCGGGATCGCTGTCGCACCGGTTCGTCGAGCGCCGCGGCGCCAGCACAGAGGACGGCCAGCCGCCGGCCGGCCCGCTGCTCGACATCGACCACGCCGCGCTGTGCGTACCGGACGGCGACCTCGAACCCACCGTCCGGTACTACGAGGAGGTCTTCGGGTTCAAGCAGATCTTCTCCGAGCGCGTCGAGATCGGCGGCTCGGCCATGGACTCGATGGTGGTGCAGAGCCCGTCCGGCGCGGTCACGTTTACCATCGTCGCGCCCGATCCGGTGCGCCGCTCCGGACAGCTCGACGACTTCCTGCGCGCGGGCGGCGGCGCGGGCGTGCAGCACCTGGCGCTCAGCACCGCCGACATCACCGGTGCCGTCAAGGAGCTGGCGGATCGCGGCGTCCGATTCCTGTCCACACCAGACAGTTACTACGAGGGCATCGGCGTGCGCCTCGGCGCGATCGGGCGCCCGGTCGACGCGCTGCGGGCCGCTGGCGTACTGGTCGACCGCGACCACTGGGGCGAGATGTTCCAGATATTCACCGAGTCGCCGTTCGAGCGGCGCACGTTCTTCTTCGAGCTCATCGAGCGGCACGGGGCGCTCACCTTCGGCAGCAACAACATCCGAGCCCTGTACGAGGCGAAAGAGCGCTCGCGCGCTTCCGCCTGAACGGAAGGAACACAATGGTCACCGCCATCGAGCTGGAAGAGGCGCTGCTCCCCTCCGACGAGGATGTGCGCTGGTACGCCGAGCACGGCTGGTACCTGTCCAAGAAGCTGTTCACCGACCACGAGGTCGACACGCTCGTCGAGGCCAGCGAGGCGTTCTACGCCGGGGCGCGCAGCCGCCACCTGCCGCACCGCCCACCGACGCTCGCGTACTGGGAGCCGTCGGCCGGCCAGGTGCAGCGGCACAACGACTACGTGCACTACGAGAGCGACCCGATCGCCGCGATACTGCGCAAGCCCATCCTCGCCGCCGTCGCGGCCCGGCTCGCCGAGGCCGACGAGATCCGGCTGTTCCAGTCCACGCTGATCTACAAGCCGCCGGTCGCCGCTGAACCGACCAACCTGGTGCCCTGGCACTTCGACCGGCACTACTGGCAGACCTGTACCTCCGACCGGATGCTGACCGCCTTCATCCCGTTTCACGACTGCGACGAGTCGATGGGCACCATCACGATGGTCGACGGCAGCCACCTGTGGCGCGAGGTCGGTGCCGACGACAGCACCACGCGGCACTTCGCCCACCGCGACCCCGCGCAGCTCGAGCAGCTCCTGCACGACAACGCCCGCCACAACGGTCAACGGGTCCGCAAGATCCCGATGATCATCCCCAAGGGACACGTGAGCTTCCACCACTGCCGTACCTACCACGGCAGCGGCCCGAACCGCTCCGACCGGCCGCGCCGGGCGATCTCGCTGCACCTGCAGGACGGTGACAACCAGTACCGCCGCCGGGTGCTCAACGACGGGTCGCTGGTCCGCTACAACCACGACCACCTCGTACGCCGGGACGCCGGCGGCGACCCCGACTACTCCGACCCCGAGTTCTGCCCCGTCCTCTGGCGCACATCGATGAAGTGAGGCTCGCAATGTCCCGGTACGACTGGGGTCAGACCCACCCCGGAATCACCCGCCTGGAGAAGGCGGTCGACGAGGCGCGGGTGCGCGTCGTCACGCATCCGCTGTACGCCAGCCTCAACAGCCACGAGGCCATCGTCACGTTCATGGAGCACCACGTCTTCGCCGTGTGGGACTTCATGTCGTTGCTGAAGTCGTTGCAGCGCAACCTCACCTGCGTACGCGTGCCGTGGGTGCCCACCGGTCCGGCCGCCAGCCGCCGGCTCATCAACGACATCGTGCTGGTGGAGGAGAGCGACGAGCTGCGCGGCGGCTTCATCAGCCACTTTGAACTCTATGTGGACGGCATGGCCGAGGCTGGCGCCGACACGTCGGTGGTGAACGGGTTCGTCGACCTGGTCCGTTCCGGTGTGCACCCGCTGCCGGCGCTGGCCCGCGTCGCGGTGCCCGAGGCGGCCGCCGACTTCGTGCGCACCACGTGGCGGTTCATCGAGGGCGCGCCGGTGCACTGCCAGGCGGCGGCGTTCGCGTTCGGCCGCGAAGACCTCATCCCCGACATGTTCACGCAGGTGATCGCGGTCAAGGAGCAGGGCGCCAAGCTCGACACGTTCGTGGACTACCTGGCCCGGCACATCGAGGTCGACGGCGAGGAGCACACCCCGATGGCGATGCAGATGCTCGCCGACCTGTGTGGCGACGACGATGCCAAGTGGCAGCAGTGCGCCGACACCGTCAACGTGGCGCTGGCCGCCCGGTACCGCTTCTGGGACGGCATCCTCGAAGCGGTGAAGGCGACACCGTGAACGCGGCCCGGCTGTACAGGACGATGCGGCTGATCCGCCGCTTCGAGGAGCGCGCCATCGAGCTGGTGCGCTCCGGCGACATCGCCAGCGGCATCCATCCGTGCATCGGCCAGGAGGCGGTCGCCGCCGGCGTGTGCGCCGCGCTGCGCCCGGACGACATCGTGCTCAGCAACCACCGCGGCCACGGCCACCTGCTCGCCAAGGGCAGCGACCCGGGCCGGTTCCTGGCCGAGCTGGCGGCCAAGGACACCGGCATCGACCGGGGCCGGGCGGGCTCGTTCCACCCGTCCGACTTCAGCGTCGGCGTGTACGGCGCCAGCGGCACAGTCGGGCACGGCGCCGCCATCGCCGCCGGTGTCGCCTGGGCCGTCGGTCAGGACAGCGACCGGGTGGTGGTCTCCTTCTTCGGTGACGGCGCGGTGAGCCAGGGTGCGCTGCTGGAGTCGTTCAACCTGGCCGCGCTGTGGCAGGTACCGGTCGTGTTCGTGTGCGAGAACAACTACTACGCCACCACCCTGCCCGCCGACACGGCGATCGCCGGCACGGTCACCGGCCGGGCCGAGGCCTTCGGCATCCCGGCGTACACAGTGGACGGTCAGGATGCAGACGTCGTGCTCGAAGCCGCGGCGGGCGCCGTGGGCAGGGCCCGCGCGGGCGGCGGGCCATCGCTTCTGGAGTTCAGCACGTACCGGTACGAGGGGCACCACACGTTCGAGCGGACGATGCGGCTGCGGTACCGTGACGAGGCGGAAGTGGCCCGATGGCGGGCGCGCGATCCCCTTGCCCTGCAAGCCTCACGCGTGGCTCCTGGCGAACGGGAGCGGATCGACGCGGAGATCGAGACGCTGCTCGACGAGGCCGTCCGGTACGCGGTCGAGAGCCCGCAACCCGATCCGCTGGACGCCTTCGACCACCTGTACGCCGGCGGGATGCGGGTCCGCGCGGGGGTGTCGCATGCCTAAACTGTCGTACGCGAAAGCGCTGAACCGCGCCCTCAGCGACGAGATGGCGCGCGACCCGTCGGTGTTCGTGATGGGTGAGGACATCCATCTCGCGCTGACCCAGACGACCACCGGGCTGCTCGACAGGTTCGGCCCCCAGCGGGTGGTGCAGACGCCGCTGTCCGAGCAGGGCTTCACGAACTTCGCCACCGGTGCCGCCATGGCTGGCCGGCGACCCGTCGTGGAGTACCAGATCCCGTTCCTGCTGTTGCTTGTCATCGAGCAGATCGCCAACCAGGCCAACAAGTTCGCGTTGATGAGCGGCGGGCAGACCCGGGTGCCGGTGACGTATCTGTTGCCCGGCACCGGATGGCGGCCCGGGTGGGGCGCGCAGCACTCCGACCAGCCGTACAGCGTCTTCGCGCACCTGGGCGTCAAGACCGTCATACCGGCCACCCCCACCGACGCGTACGGGCTGCTGACCACCGCGATCCGCGACGACGACCCGGTGATGGTGTTCGCGCCGATGCCCGCGCTCGGCATCCGCGAAGACGTCGACTACGCCGACCTGGCACCGATACCGCTCGGGGTCGGGCTGGTGCGGCGGGCCGGCACCGACGTGACCGTGGTGGCGGTCGGTCACCTGGTGCACGACGCGCTGGCCGTGGCCGAGGAGCTGGCCGGCGAGGTGTCGGTGGAGGTGTTCGACCCGCGTTCGCTGTACCCGTTCGACTGGGCGGGCCTCGCGGCGTCGCTGGAGCGCACGGGGCGCCTGGTGGTCTTCGACGACAGCAACCGCTCGTGCGGGCTGGCCGGGGAGATCCTGGCCACCGCGGCGGAGGAGATGCGCCTCGACGCCGCACCCAAGCGCGTGACCCGACCGGATGGCGCCGTCGTCATCGGCTGCGCGCCCGGGCTCGACCTGGCTGTCCAGCCCAGCCGCGCCCAGCTGACGAACGCGATCCGGGCCGTCCTCAAGTCCTGATCACGATGTGGCTAGACGCTCCAGGTGTATCGCCGCGGCCGCCGCACCGCCGGCCGCGGCGAACGACTCGGCCACGCGGGCGGCCGCCGCGCGGTAGGGCGGGGAATCCAGGACCTCGGTCAGCGCCGCGCGCAGCTCGGCAGGGCGGGAGCGGCCGAAGCGGACCCGCACGCCGGCCCCCGCCGCCACCACCTGGGCGGCGGTCACCGGCTGGTCGTGCTTGATGGGCGCCATCACCAGCGGTATCCCGTACGCCAGCGCCTCGCACACCGTGTTCAGACCGGCGTGGCAGATCACCGCGCCGACCCGCGGCAGCAGTTCCAGTACCGGCGCGCGCGGCACCACCAGCACGTGCGGGGGAGGATCGGGCACGGTGTGCGGCGCGGCGGCGATGACCGCCTGCACCCGGTCGCCCAGCGGGGCGAGCGCCGCCACCAGCCGGGGGTAGAAGTCGCGGGCCACGTCTTCGGCGAGCGTGCCCATCGTCACCAACACCAGCCGTCGGCGGGGATCGAGCGCCGCCCACGGGAAGTCGGGCTCGTCTGGGCGGTCATGGTCGAGCGCGGGGCCGACGAGCGCGTAGTGCGGCGGGAACGGCGCCGGCCCGGTGAGCGCGGGTGTGGTGAACCCGAGCACCAGGTGCGGGGAGAAACGCGGGTCGACGTACTCCTCCGCGGGAAGCCCGGCCTCGCACCACATGGCGGCGAGGTTGGCGCGGATCCACGCGTCGACGCGGGGCAGGGCGCGCAGCGGCTCGGTCAGCTCCATCGACTGTGGAGCGAGGCTCGCCCACGGCAGGCCCGCGGCGGTGGCCACGAGCGCGCCGGCGAGAGCGTGCTGATCGACGGCGACGACGTCCGGCCGGTACGCCGCGACGGCGCGCGCCACCGCCGGCCGCGTGAACCGCGCGAACGGCAGCACAAACCCTTCCCACAGCGATCGCAGTGCTCGGGCGCCCCGATCGCGCTGGCCACCGTAGGGGCGCATGCCGGTCGGGTACACGGTGACGCCGTCACCGAGCAGGCGCCGCAGCGCCGACTCGGGGCCGACCCATGCCACGTCGTGACCGCGCGCGAGCAGCGCCCGTGCCACGGCGCCGGCCGCATTGACGTGCCCGGCGAGCGGAGGCACGACGAAGAGGAATCGGCTCACCGGCTCACCAGCGCCGCGACGTCGCCGACGGTCAGCGTGATGATCTGGTCCAGGTCGAGCCCGGCCACGTGCCCGACCACGTCGACGCCGTACCGGGCGCGCACCGCCTCACCCCACGCGGCCAACTCGCCGCTCTCCAACCCGAGATCGTCTTCGAGCCGGCTGGCCGCGGTGATGGCGGCGGCCCACCCCTCGTCTTCGCCGGTGGCCGCGCGCAGCAGCCCGGCCAGCTCCCGCACCAATACGCTGTCCATAGTGGCTACACGGTAACCCGCGAACGGATTGCGTTGTGGCGCCTCGAATCCGTTCCAAGGGATCCTCGACCGGAGAGCGAGAGCGGCCGCCGCAAACCCTTGTACGGTATGGCAATGATCGCGACCAAGGGACTGCGCAAGTCGTTTCGCACCGGCAGGCGGCGGGCGGCCACGGTCGTGGAGGCTGTGCGCGGGGTCGACCTCGACGTCGCCGAAGGCGAGATCTTCGGCTTCCTCGGGCCCAACGGCGCGGGCAAGACGACCACGCTGCAGATGCTGGCCACGCTCATCACCCCGGACGGCGGTGACGCCACGATCGCCGGTGCGGACCTGCGCAACGACCCGGGCGAGGTGCGCCGGCGGGTGGGATACGTGGCGCAGGGCGGCAGCACGTGGGGAGAATCCACGGCGCGCGAGGAGCTGGTGCTGCACGCGCGCATGTACGGAATCAGCAAGGCCGAGGCACAGCGCCGCGCCGAGCTCGCGCTTTCGGCGTTCCAGCTGACCGAGTACGCCGACCGGCAGTGCAAAACCTACTCTGGCGGCCAGCGGCGCCGGGTCGACATCGCGCTGGGCGTCATCCACCAGCCGAAGGTCGTGTTTCTGGACGAGCCGACGACCGGCCTGGATCCGCAGAGCCGCACCCATCTGTGGGACGAGGTGCGGCGGCTGCGCAACGAGGGAATGACCATCTTCCTGACCACCCACTACCTCGACGAGGCCGACGCGCTCTGCGACCGGATCGCCATCATCGACCACGGCGAGATCGTCACCGAGGGCTCGCCCGAGCAGCTCAAGCGGGAGATCACCGGCGACGTGCTCGTGGTCGGGCTCAACGGTGCCACGCCGCGGGCCGCCGAGCTGCTGGATGGCGAGGCGTACGTGCGCAAGCTGGAGGCCGGCGAGGACGGCCTACGGCTGTACGTCGACGACGGCGCGACCGCGATCCCGCTGGTGCTGCGCACCCTCGACGGCGCCCGGGTGGAGCTGGGCTCGATCCAGTTGCACCGGCCCAGCCTCGACGACGTCTTCCTGGCCAAAACCGGCCGCACGTTACGCGACTCCTGACCGGCTCTCACCACGATCCGTCGCTCCGCTCCGCGCCACACAACGCCGCGCCAGCCGCGGCCGGCCCGGCCGATCAAGGGCAAATGCATGTGGTTCGATCACATTTCCGCGTGCAGTCGCCCTTGATCCACGCACATGGCCTTGATCGACAACGCTTTGGAGTGCAAGTTCAGAACCAAGACCGGGATCTGAGCTACCGCGATGTCCGCGCGCGGCGGGCATCGCGGTAGCTCAAAATCTCCATGGCTCGCCAAGCTTCAGCTGGTCCAGAACCTGTCGTTGCACGAACCGTGGCTGACGTATGAAGACTCCTTTGTCAGGTGGTGAGTTCTCGGGACAATCCGCGGTCGACCAGGTTGCCGCTGTTGTAGCGGGCTCCGCGGACGTACGCGGTCCTGTTCTCGGGAAAGTTCTTGTTGCACAGACCCCAGGTGCCGCCGCCCAACTTGCTGACGCACGAGCCGGACCTGATGCTGGGGTCGGGTTCGGTCTCGACCATCCACTCGGCCACCGCGGCGTGGTCGTCTTTCTTCAGGTCGGCGACGTAGATTTTGTCGCCGTACGGCATGACGCAGACGATGACGTATGTGTGGCTGGCGCAGAAGTAGTCGACGCCATCGGCGCCCGTCGGCGCGCTGGTCGCGACGGCGTAGTTGGTTTCGCTGCCGTAGTAGGCGGCCTGGGCGGCGGCCGGTGTCAGCAGGCTCGCGACGAGGCCAGCCAGCGCGGCCAGCACGAGCAACGTCCGACGAGGTTTGCGCATGCGTGGAATCTTCTCGGCGCGCCGGGAGATGTCGAGGCGACGCCGACCTATCTTGAGTCAATCTTGAACCACCGCCGGCTGACCGAGAACTCACTGGCAACTCGACCGGACAAAGCGGGATGAACGGTATGGGACTTGCCAAACTTCCTAGATGTTGATCTGTCTTGTCCAGCACATCGTGCGGGTCTTTATAGAATTTGTTGTCAGGGATACCTGAAGTAGTTCAGCATTGGCTCATGACGACGATGCAATGGAGTGAAGCTCAGCGGCGCCCGAAGGAGGTAGCCGCCGCTGTCGAGGAAGCAGGCGAGGTCTGGCTGGAGCGCCGCGGTGAGAGCCCGCTGCTGCTCGTCAGCAAGGCGCGAGTGGAACAGACCCGGGACGGTCTTGACGCCTTGGCCCGCCTTCTCAGCGCGATCGGCGGCGACGCCGGCGCCGAGGTCCTCCGCCGCGCCGTCGCCATCGCCATGCCGTGGTCGAACTTCTTGCCGGAGAAGGACCAGGTCGAGTTCGCCCGTGAGTTGACCTGGACAGTCCGCGCGTGTAGCGACCTCGGCGTGTGGGCGCCGCTGGGTCGAATGCTCCACGAGTGGAAGCAGACCGCGGCCATCCATGCCGATCCTGGTCTTGCCAAGGAACTGTCGCGTGCTCTGGATGCCGACCTCGGACCCGTACTGATGCCGACCAGGGGAGACGACGGTGGCGCCGAAGAGGGGTGACCGCGTGGCCCCACCGCCACCACCCGGCGGCTGGGAGTTGAAGTACGCGGACAAAACCGCGGTCGACGGTTGGGAAGAGTTGCGTCAACAGGTACCGAACGCCCTGTTCAAGGCGTGGGAGGTGCTTTCGACGCGGCCGACGGACCCTGAAAATCGTGAACGCCAGCATCCGCTGCGCGGCGAGTTGGGCACTCGATTGGTCAACGGAGGTACCTTCGAGCAGTGGCAGTATGAGATCACCGGCGGTGGTCGGATCTGGTACTGCCCTGACCCGGACAAGCGGGTTGTCTGGTTGACACGGGCCGGCACGGGGCATCCAAGGTCCACCCAGTAGGGCTCGATAAAAACCGGAACCAGCCCTGGCTAACCGAGAAGTCCTCGGAACCTCCGGCGGCGACCGCGGCTCGGAAATTCTCGGGTGCCGGCAGATCCCGCCAGCGGTAGGGGTGGCCGTTCTGGCAGACGACATCCGCTCCATCATGGACATTGAGTGCGAGGCCGGGCACGAGGCGGCCGCCGGCTGCCTTTACGCACGCCTCCTTGCGCGCCCACAGCTCGGCGAAGCGCGATGCCGGCTCCGCGGCGGCCACGTACCGCGCTTCAGCGGCCGGGAAGTAGCGCGCCGCCATCCGGGGCGCGTCGAGGTGCGGCAGCAGCCGCTGCACGTCCACGCCGACGGGGCGCCGCGAGGTGACGGCGAGCACGGCCAGATCGCCGGAGTGCGAGAGGTTGACGCGCAGGCCGGCCACCTCCGGCTTGCCGTGCGGGCCACGCGCGAAGGAAACCGAGCCGGGCGGCACGTCCAGGTACCGTCCGATGAGGACACGCGCGGCGGCATGCGCGGCGACGTACCGGATCCGCCGACGCAAGAGGACCAGCGCGTCGGCGCGGCGGCGCTCGTGCCCGTCGAGCATCGCCGCCAGCTCCGCGACCCGGTCGGGTGGCACCTCGGTCGGGATCAGCCATACGTCCACGCCGTCGATGCCCTGACCGTACCGAGCCGCTCTCGGGGCCGCCTCGAAGCGTGCTCGACACCCGGTGCGGCGACCCGAAACGCGTGGCACGATGGGCGCGTGGACGGTGCCCCGCTGCTGTGCTTGGCCGACTTCGAGGCGGCCGCCGGCCGGCGACTCCCGCCCGACGTGTGGGACTACATCCGGGGCGGCAGCGGTGAAGAGCTGACGCTCGCCGGCAACCGCAGCGCCTTCGCGCGGCTCCCACTGCGCCCGCGTTTCCTGGTCGACGTCGAAACCTGCGACCTCACCACCAACCTGCTCGGCGCTTCGCTGAGCGCGCCTATCGGGGTGGCGCCGACGGCGTTTCACCGCTTGGCGCACCCGGACGGCGAGGTCGCCACCGCGCGCGGCGCCGGCGACGCCGGGCAGCTGATGGTGGTCAGCATCCTGGCGAGCCGCTCACTGAAGGACATCGCCGCCGTAGCGAGCGGTCCACTGTGGCTCCAGCTGTACTGGTTGCGGCGGCGGGACCTGCTGGCCGAGGTGGTCCGCCAAGGTGAGGCGCTGGGCTACCGGGCGCTGGTGCTGACCGTCGACACGCCACGGGTGGGCCGACGGCTGCGCGACCGGCGCAACGGGTTCGCCGTGCCGCCGGACATCACAGCGGTCAACCTCGACGACGCCATGATGGCCACCACCCACGACGCGCACACCGGCACGTCCGCGCTCGAACGGCACGCCCGCGAGCAGTTCGACCCGACGCTGACCTGGGCCGACCTGGCGTGGCTGCGCGGGCTGACCGGGTTGCCGGTCCTGCTCAAGGGCGTGCTGACCGCCGAAGACGCCCGGCTGGCCGTGGAGCATGGGGTGGCCGGGATCGTGGTGTCCAACCACGGCGGCCGGCAGCTCGACGCCGCCCCTGCCGCCATCGACGCGCTGCCCGAGGTGCTCGACGCCGTCGCCGGCCACTGTCCGGTACTGCTCGACGGCGGCGTGCGCACCGGCACCGACGCGCTGAAGGCGCTCGCGTTGGGTGCCAGCGCCGTCCTGGTCGGGCGGCCGGTGCTGTGGGGATTGGCGTGCGGCGGTGCGAGCGGGGTGCGCGACGTGCTGGGCGTGCTGGCGGCCGAGCTCGAAGACGCGATGGCGCTGTCCGGCCGGCCGCGCCTGCGCGACGTGGACGCGACCCTGCTCACCCGACCGAGCGGATGAAGTCAGCCAATCGGGCCACGCCCAGTGAGATCTGCTCGGGCGTCAGGTAGCTGCACGACAGGCGGATCTGCCGCTCGCCGCCACCGTCCACATAGAAGTAGCTCATCGGCGTCCACAGCACGCCGTGCTCGCGGGCACAGCGCGTCAGCGCCGCCTCGCCGGCCGCGAACGGCACGCTCAGCACGAGGAAGTAGCCGCCGGCGGGCACGTTCCAGGTGACGCCGCTGCCCGGCGGGAAGTGCCGTGCCAGCGCGCCGAGGAGCGTGTCGAGGCGTTCCCGGTACCGCTGGACGCGCTCGGCGTTCGCGGACCGCAACCGGCACCCGTACGTCACCAGCATGCCCCCGATGACGGCCTGCGCGAGCGGCGACGTGTTCACCGTGGTCATGCTCTTGATCTTCGACAGCTGGTCGGCGAGCAGGCTGGTCGACCCGTCCGGCCCGACGACCAGCTGATCGGCCAGCACGTATCCGACGCGGGCGCCCGGGAAGCAGGTCTTGGCGAACGAGCCGAGGTAGACGACCCGCCGGTGCCGGTCGAGCGCCTTGAGCGTGGGCGGGCGGTCGCCTGAGCGGGTAAACAGCCCGTACGGGTTGTCCTCCAGCAGGTACAGGTCTTCCTCGGCGGCGACCGCGAGCAGTTCCTCCCGCGCGGCGTGCGGCATCGACGTGCCTGACGGGTTGGCGAAGTCCGGCACCAGGTACAGCGCACGAGGCCGCCGCCCGGCCGTCCGTGTCCGGGCGGCGGCGGCTCGCACGGCGCCGGCGTCGATGCCGGCCGGCCCTTCCGGTACCGGTGTCACGGCCACGTCGAGGAGGCGCGCGACCCCGGTGATACCCACATAACAGGGCGATGCAACCAGGAGCGCGTCATCGGGATCGCGGATGAGCGCGCGGACCGCCAGCAGCATCCCCTCCTGGGCGCCGACGGTCACCACGACCGACTCGGGCGTCGCCGTGATGCCCTCGTCGTTCGCGACCGTCGCGGCCACCAGATCGTGGATGTGACCCTTCGTCCGTCCATACTGGAACAGCAGCGCGCCCGCCTCGTCCCGCGAGAGCCCGCGGTGCTTGACGAACGCGTCCAGGTACCCCGCGATGACCTCGGTGTCGAACGGCTCGTCGTACGGGCGGCCGGGGGCGAACGAGATGGCGTCCGGGAAGCGGGCGGTCACCTCGTTGAGGAAATTCATGGTGTCCAGCAACGGATCGCGCAGCGAGCCGTGCAGATCGGTCAGTTGCAAGGCGCCGTCCTGAGGTGCGACGATGTTGCCTGGGAATCGGTCAGTGTCCATACGGTAGCGTCGGCGGCTGCAGAAGCCGTCGAGTCTCGCTGGAGGATCCGATGCCCCTCGACCCGCAACTGCACGCCATGCGCGAGGCCCGCGCCCGCGGTGGCGCCCGCCCGCTGTACGAGATGACCCTGGCCGAGGCTCGCGCCGCCGACCTCGCGGCGATCACAATGGACAGTGGTGAGGCCGACCCGGTCGGTGAGGTGACCGAGCTGACGATTCCCGGCCCGGCCGGCCCGCTGCCCGCACGCGTCTACCGCCCCACCGGCGACGGACCGTTCCCGGTGCTCATGTACTTCTTCGGCGGCGGCTGGGTGCTCGGCAGCCTGGACACCTCCGATGGCGTCTGCCGCCGGCTCTGCGCGGGCGCGGAGGTCGTGGTGGTCTCGGTGGGCTACCGCCTCGCGCCCGAGCACCGGTTCCCGGCCGCGCCGCACGACTGCTACGCGGCGACCCGATGGGCGGCCGAGCACGCGGGGGAGTACGGGGGTGACCCGAGCCGCCTGGCGGTCGGCGGCGACAGCGCGGGCGGCAACCTGGCCGCCGCGGTCACGCTCATGGCCCGGGCCAGCGGGCTGCCGCTGTCGGCACAGGTGCTCGTGTATCCCAACACCCGCTACGGCTCCGACACCCCGTCGATGCGAGAAAACACCGACCGGTACATGTTCAACCGCACCTCCACCGACTGGTACTGGGGCCACTACCTGGCCGACCCGGCCGACGGCGAGGACCCGCTCGCCTCCCCGCTGAACGCCGCCGACCTGAGCGGGCTGCCACCGGCGCTGGTGCTCACCGCCGAGTACGACCCGCTGCGCGACGAGGGCGAGCAGTACGCCGACCGGTTGCGCTCCTCGGGAGTACCCGTGGAGCTGACGCGTTACGACGGCATGGCGCACGGGTTCTTCACGATGACCGGCACGCTGGAAGCGGCGCGCAAGGCGACCGCGCAGGTCGTGGAGTACCTGCGGGTCGCGCTCGCGCGGTCCTGAATCAGCGCCGTATCGGGACGGGCGCGATGACCTGCGTGTCCGCCTCGTCGGGAGCGACGCCGGTGACCGGCCGGCCGCGACCTGCGAGGAAGCGCGGCGCCCACCAGTTCGCCTCGCCGAGCAGCCGCATGAGCGAGGGCAGCACGAGCGCGCGGATGACGGTGGCGTCGATCAGGATCGCGGCGGCCAGCCCCACGCCGAGCTGCTTGAACTCGACGATCGACAGCGTGGCGAAGATGGCGAACACGGCGACCATGATGATGGCGGCGCTGCTGACCGTCGACGCCGACGACACGATGCCCTCCTCGATCGCCAGCCTCGTCGGCACGCCGCGCCGCGCCGCCTCACGGATCCGGCTGACCACGAAGACGTGATAGTCCATCGACAGTCCAAAGAGGATGACGAAGAGCATCAGCGGCAGCCACGACACGACCGCGCCGTTGGAGGTGAACCCGAGTAGGTCCTCGGCCCAGGTGTGCTGGAAGACGAGCACCAGAAGGCCGTAGGAGGCCGCTACGGAGAGCACGTTGAGCAGGATCGAGGTCGCCGCGACCACCACCGACCGGAACGTCAGGAGCATGACGAGAAACGTCATGCCGAACACGAACGCGACGACCAGTGGCAACCCGGCTCCCACGCGGTCGCGGAAATCCGCGTCGCTGGCGGTCCGTCCGGCCACGGCCCATTCGGTACCCGGGACCGTGCCGACCGTCTGCGGCAGTAACCGGTCGCGCAGCTCGCTGAGCGACTGTCGTGCTTGCGGGCTGTCGCTGGCTCCGGCGACGCGGACGGTGACCAGAAACACCGTGCCGTCGCCGGACGTACGCACGGCCGGCTTGCGGTCGTGGGCGAAGAGGCCGTCGTCGGCGATCCGCGCGGACAGGTTGGCGATCTCGCGCTCGACGGCCCGGCGGCCGGCGTTGCCGGTGCGGATCGCGACGGTGTGACTCGTGCCGAGGTCGTTGCTGGGAAACGCCTGCGCCAGGCGGTCGTAGGTGCGCAGGACCGGGATGGTGCGGGGCAGGTCGGTCAGCGCCGGCCGCTTGAGGTTCATGTCCAGGGCGGGGAGGGCGACGATCACCAGTACCCCGGCGGACAGCACGAACGTGACCAGCGGGGCACGCAACGCGGGCCGCAGCACCGCCGCCCAGAACCGGTTGCGTTCCGCACGCTGGATGCGCCGGCCGAGCAGCGGTACCCGGGGCCGGTCGACCCATCGCCCGAGCGCGACGAGGATGGCGGGCAGCACGGTGAGGGAGCCCAGCATCGCCACCCCGACCACCAGGATCGAGCCGGTCGCCATCGAGCTGAACGTGTTGTCGCCGACGAGGTACAGGCTGGCCATCGCGATCATGACGGCGATGCCCGAGACGAGCACCGCGTGGCCGGACGTGGCCGCGGCGGTCTCCACCGCGCCGCGGTGGTCGCGCCCGCGCGCCCGCTCCTCCCGCTCGCGCCGCAGGTAGAACAGGGAGTAGTCGACGCCAACGGCCATGCCGATGAGCAGGACGATGCTGTTGACCAGTTCCCCGGCGGGGAAGATGTGCGAGGCCAGTTGGGCCAGGCCCAGTGCGCCGGCCACGGCGGTGAGGGCCAGGACAACGGGTACGCCGGCGGCGATCAGCGCGCCGAAGCTGAACAGCAGGATCACCAGCGCCACCGGGACGCTGATCAGCTCGGCCTTGCGGAAGTCCGCCTCCAGCGTCTCGGTCAGCGCCTTGGCCACCGAAGCGGAGCCGGCCTGTTCGACCCGCAGGTCGGGGTACCGCTGCTGGACCCCAGCGGTCACCTCCAGCAGCGGTCCGACCCTGGCGTCGGCGTCCTGCGCCGACCCGGCCATCTCGACCTCGACCAACAGCGCGTCGCGGTGCGGCGCGGTCACCGGGGCGGCGACCGCGGCGACGGCGGGCAGCGCGCGCATCCGGTCGGACAGGTCGGCCACCGCGGCGCGTGCTTGGGTGATGTCGAGGTCGCCGGTCCGGGCAGCGATCAGCACGCTCTCGGTCGCCGGCTCGTCCGGGAACGCGCCGGAGCGCTCGATGCGGTCGGCGCTGGCCAGTTCGCCGTGCAGGCTGTCCTCCGCGGTCGCCTTCACCGTGCCGGCCAGGCCCCCGGCGACCAGGCTGGCCACCACGAAGCAGAGCCATACCGCGATGGCGGCCCAGGGATGGTTCGCGCTCCACCGGCCGATTCGGGTCGTCAA
Organism: Phytohabitans aurantiacus; assembly: GCF_027923225.1. Lineage (GTDB taxonomy): Bacteria > Actinomycetota > Actinomycetes > Mycobacteriales > Micromonosporaceae > Phytohabitans > Phytohabitans aurantiacus. The sequence goes on along the minus strand of NZ_BSDI01000084.1, from coordinate 1,964 downwards.
CGATTGGATCATGAGAGGGACGGTATGAAGCGGCGGAGGCCAAGTCTCTGCGGTTGACCGCCGACCTCAGCGGGGGTTACCGCAGCGGGGAGGTGTGGAAATCCACATGCGGGTGCGGGCCGCGGCCGCGCCGTAAACCGGCTGCGAGCTGCCCCGGCCTATGAGGGACAATCCTCACCGTGACCGATCTGATCGACGACCTACAGTGGCGGGGCCTGCTTCAGGACACCACCGACCTTGACGAGCTGCGCAAGCACCTGGGCACCCCGGCGACGTTCTACGTCGGGTTCGACCCCACCGCCGCCAGCCTGCACGTCGGCCATCTGATGCAGGTGCTGACCGCGCGGCGGCTGCAGCTCGCCGGGCACCGCCCGCTGCTGCTGGTCGGCGGCGCCACCGGCCAGATCGGCGACCCGAGGGAGACCAGCGAGCGCAGCCTGCACCCGGTCGAGGTGATCGAGGGCTGGGTGGGGCGCATCCGTGACCAGCTCGCCCCGTTCGTCACCTACACCGGCGACAACGCCGCCACCTTGGTCAACAACCTGGACTGGACCGGGCCGATGTCGGTCGTCGAGTTCCTGCGCGACGTCGGCAAGCACTTCCCGGTAAACCGGATGCTGGCCCGCGAGGTGGTCAGGGCGCGCCTGGAGACGGGCATCAGCTTTACCGAGTTCAGCTACCAGCTGTTGCAGGCCAACGACTACTTCGAGCTGCACCGGCGGCACGGCTGCACGCTGCAGTTCGGCGGCTCCGACCAGTGGGGCAACATCACCGCTGGCGTCGACTACATCCGCCGGCGCGGCGGCGGACCGGTCCACGCGTTCACGACGCCGCTGGTCACGAAGTCGGACGGCACGAAGTTCGGCAAGAGCGAGGGCGGTGCCGTCTGGCTCGACCCGACCATGACCAGCCCGTACGCGTTCTACCAGTTCTGGGTCAATACGGACGATCGAGACGTCGCGCGGTACCTGCGGTTCTTCAGCTTCAAGCCGCACGAAGAGATCCAGCTCCTGGAGAAGGACGTCGCCGAGCGCCCGGCCGCGCGAAGCGCGCAGCGTGCGCTGGCGGAGGAGCTGACCACGCTCGTACACGGTGCGGACGAGACGGCTCAGGTGGTCGCGGCGAGCCAGGCGCTGTTCGGGCGGGGATCCCTCGGTGATCTCACCCCGGCCACGCTGGAGGCCGCGCTGTCCGAGGCGGGTTTGACACGTGTACGGGGTGAGTTGCCCCCGATAGCGGCGCTGCTCCGAGACTCGGGCCTCGTCGGCAGCATGAACGAGGCACGCCGGGCGATCGCCGACGGTGGCGCCTACGTCAACAACGAGCGGGTGACCGACGCTGAGGCCGTGGTGTCCGCGGAGTCGCTGCTGCACGGGCGGTTCCTGGTACTGAGGCGGGGCAAGCGCACGTTCGCTGGCGTCGAGGTCGTGTGACCGCTGTTGTCGGTGTGACGTGGGTCAACCTCCGCCGATTTGACGCTGGATCGGTCGGGCACGTAACTTTCTCTCTGCGCACGGGGTACGGACACTTCGCCCAACACGGGCAAGCGGCCAGAACTAGCGCAAACGGGCGGTGCGGAAGCCGATTTGGCGACGCGGAGCCGACCGGGTAAGGTAGATGACCGGCGGGGAACCGGGCGAGTTGCGTGAAAGTCGCAACGGCCGGCCTGCCAAATCCCTAGATCAAAACGCAGCGGTACGCTGCTGCGTGCGAGCAAGGGACAATCTGGTCCTTCTATCCACAAAGCGGGTCACACCGGTTTGACGGGGACGAAGCGGTCAGGTAAAGTAAAACAAGTGCCCCAAGGGCGGGCCTCGGAGTTCCGGGGTTTGTGGTTTGGTGTGTGTTTGTTCTTTGAGAACTCAACAGGGTGCTTTGAAAGCCAGTGCCAATGTTTGTGTGTAACCTTTGGCAAATTTTTTGTCAGGGATACTCTTTTTAACAAGTTTTTGTTGGAGAGTTTG
>NZ_BSDI01000083.1 GCF_027923225.1 Phytohabitans aurantiacus | reverse complement strand
TCCGCAGCGAACGCCAACAACGCTGGGGCCGACCCCGCACCAAGGCGGCCTGACGACCAGACCCGGTGAACGTTCATGGTCACCGCACTAGCCGATCGGATCGGCACCAGACCGCTGGTAGCCGTCGGCGCACTGATCACCACCGCCGGCACACTCGCCTACACACAGCTACCGTCCGACCCAGACGACGTTCTCCTGACCACGTCTCTGGTACTGCGCGGCATCGGCCTGGGTGCGGTGGGGATCCCGACGATGGCAGCGGCGTATCACCAGCTACCACACTCCGCGATCCCTCGTGCGACCAGCGCCACCAACGTGATCCAGCGTGTCGGCGCGTCCTTCGGCACCGCGCTGGTCGCTGTGATCCTCCAACAGCAGATCGATGACCAGACCTCCGGTGGCGCGTCCCCCGGGATCCTCACTCACGCGTTCGCAAATACCTTCTGGTGGACGGTCGGATTCGCGGTCCTTCTCCTCCCACTCGCCATGCTCCTGCCTCGAAGAAACCGGTAGAGCAGCACATCCCGGCCGGCGCCGACTGGGCAGGAACGGCTGATCTCCCCACACGGCCACTCTCGGGTAAGCGAGCATCCGAGTCTCGTTCCTCGATCTCGTGGACGCCGCAGATTATCGGCGGCAGGTGATTGCGTCGAGGGCTGAAGCGTCCTACGCCATTGTGGCTACCTCCGCCGTCCGTATGGACCACGTTTCGTGTGGTGGGTGTACGGGGTCAGGTGCGGAATGCCGTATAGGCGGCGGTGCCTTCACGGTGGAGCCAGGTGGCGAAGTCCATCAGGCCGGGGTGCTCCTTGCGCAGCGCGTCGACGTCGGCGTGCCAGCCGTCACCGTTGGCGAAGTCGTAGCCGGCTACGGCGTCGCCGTCGCGTCCGGCCAGCGCCTCTCGCGGGATCGGCCGGTAGGTGATGGGCTGCCGCAGCGCCTGCTGCATGGCCCGGACGATCTGCGGCATGGTGAGTTCGTCGCCGGCGAGCTCGATTGTCCGGCCGGTGTATTCGGCCGGGCGGGTGAAGGCCAGGGTGGCGAACGCGCCGATGTCGGTGGCCGCGACGAGTTGGACCGGCACGTCCGGCCGGATGACGTCGGTCAGGACGCCGTCGCGTACGCCGAGGCGTGGGTGGATCTGGTTTTCCATGAAGCGGACCGGCCGCAGCACGGTCGCGGGCAGGCCGAGGTCGCGGGCGTACCGCTCGAGGGTGGCCTTGCTCTGCCAGCGGGTGATGCCGTGCGGCGCGTCGGCCGAGGCGACGGAGGCGTAGACGAAGGTCTGGACCTGGGCCGTGGCGGCGGCGTCGGCCACGTTGCGGCCGTAGCGGAGCTCGTCGTCGATGGTGAAGCCGGGTGGTGTGCCGGGGTAGCCGAGGGTGGGCTGGACGCTGAAGACCCCGTCGGCGCCGCGGATAGCGGCGTCGAGCGAGGTGCGGTCGTCCAGATCGCCGCGGACCAACTCGGCGCCGGCGGCGGCGAGCGCCCAGGCGGCGGGGGTGCCGGGGTCGCGGACGAGGGCGCGGACCCGGTGGCCGGCGGCCAGCAGTCCGCGGGCTGTGGCGCCGCCTTGGGCGCCGGTGGCGCCGGTCACGAGAACAGTGATCATGTTTCCTCCGAGTGGTGGGTATCGGTACGCGTCAGATGGCGAGCAGGTGGTGAGCGCGGCCGAAGGCCAGGTCGTCAACCAGGCGGCGTTGCCAGGGACGCTGGATGACGGCGTGGGTGAGCCGGCGGGTGGCGCGTGGCGCGGCCATGATCTCGGCGGCCAGTTCCCAGGCGCGTGGCAGCAATCGCTGGTCCGGCACGACTTCGTTGACCATCCCGAGTGCCAGCGCCTCGGTGGCCGCGATGGTGGCGCCGGTGTAGAGCAGCCGCGCGGCCCTCTTGAGGCCGAGCAGCTCCTGGTAGACGAGGTGCTGCCCGTCGCCGGGCACGGCGCCGTTGCGGAAGTGGCTGTCGCCGAAGACCGTGCCGGGGGTGCACAGTGTCAGGTCGCAGGCCAGTGCGAGCTCCTGGTGGTAGCCGGGTCCATTGAGCGCGCCGATGGTCGGCACGTCCACGGAGAAGACGAGGTTGCGCAGCAGCGCGATGCCATCGCGGTAGAGGTCGTAGCGGGCCTCACCGGGCAGCGTCGGCGGCCGGTCACGCAGGGCGGGGTCGAGTCCGCCGATCCATGCGTCGCCGGTTCCGGTGAGAATCAGCACCTCGTTGTCGGGGTCGGCGCCGACCTCTTGCAGCACCTCGCCGAGGGCGCGATGCAGCCCGAGCGACATGACGGCCGGGCCGCCGCCGGTGTGCATGCGCAGCAACAGCACCCCGTTACGGCGCTGCACCGCGAAGTGTTCGGCGTGCCGGACGAACTCCGGCGGCGGGGAATTCATGGAACCCTCCTAAACAGGGAATGTCCCCAGTTATGAGTTGTACTATATGGGGAGAGTCCCTGTTTAGGCAACACGGAGGCGACGATGCGGGCGGACGCCCAGCGCAACTACGACCGGCTGATGGCCGCCGCGCGAACGGCCTTTGCCGAACTGGGGGCCGATGCGCCGCTGGACGACATCGCCAAACGCGCCGGTGTCGGCAACGCCACGCTCTACCGGCACTTCCCCACCCGGCAAGCACTGCTGGAGGCGGTCTTCCGCGACCACATCGACGGCCTGTGCCGGCGTGCCGAGGAGCTGATATCCGCACCATCGCCAGGCGCCGCGCTCCAGAAGTGGCTGGAAATGGTGATCGCCCAGGGAAGCACGGAGCGCGGGCTGGCCGCGTCACTGCTGGCGGCCCTGGACGAGGAGGACTCGTCGTGCCGGGTGGCGGTGTTCGCGGCGGCGCAAGGGCTGATGACGCGGGCTCAGGAGGCAGGCGCGGTCCGCACCGGCGTATCGGTCGAGCAGATGTTCAAGCTCGTGAACGCCATCGCGCTGGTCACCGAGACCGAGCCGGATCCGGCCCGACGGGCTACCGCCCTGCTCGACCTGATCTTTGACGGCCTGGCATCGCGCCCACACAACATGAGCGCAGCGAAGCCGTGAAAGCCACCCCCTGGCGACCCGATTGATCTCGACGCCAAGCCCTCAAATCGGCAACCAGCTGCACAACACATCGAGTGCTAATTCATGCTGTGATACCTGAACGCGGTCCGGCGAATGCCTGCCGAAGCAGCAGACCGGCATGCGCCGAAGCCCGGTCCACGAATATGCGTGACGGACCGTACTCCGAATGATCAGGTGCACTGAAGTCAGCAAATGAGCAGGTGGCCTGAGCGCCAGGCGGGCATCCGGCGGCGTGATCAATCATGTTGCGTTGATCGCCGGGTCCGTTCAACCCCTGGGGCGATGGCCGTCCGCCAGGCTGGCGATCACGTGGTCCTGGACCAGCTACACGCCCGCCCGACCCGCATGCCGACTGTGGCGGGAACCCCGACATCGGTTCTTAGTTCGTCAGGTTTCCCCTCTTCGAGATGCGGGAGCAAACACGCCCCGAAACGCTGGGTCAAAACCACTCTTGACATCACTGGCTTCACGTCGATAACCGGGGTGCCGGAGACCGCTACGAGGCCCACCACCGTCAGCTCGCGGCCGTGGACGGATTCGATGGCGCAGCACGTCACCCCGATGCGGTTCGGTCTGCGAGGGCCGCGACCGGCGAATACGCCAACGGGCGGGAAGTCGGGACGGCCGCGGTTGGGGCGGGGCTGGCGATAGTCGCCGTGGTCCGGGAACCGGTCGAAGATGAAGAGGATCTCCACATGGGAGAAGCCGTCCAGGCCCTGGAGGCACGCATCGCCGAAGCGTTCGTCGATGGTGATTGTGCTGCGGACGGCACCCCCAGTTGTCGGTGTGTTGGACGTCCGTCCTCGCGTTCCGGACGGTACCTATCGGGGTGATTTCGAAGCTGAGCATGTTTCCTTCCGTGTTTTTACGAGTGTCGGCCATCAGCGCTGTCTTTGACCACGCGGCGCCGAGCCGGAAAGGCCCCATATCCGGGGATCGGCAGTACCGCTGTGTGGCAATCGATTAGCCGACGAACAACAGCACGCTGATCACCAGCATCGCCACGGCGGTGGCGCCGTGTACGCCGTAAGCGGTCGCCTTGGGTCCGTTGCTGCGCAGCACGATCAGTGCATCGCCGACGGGTATGACGGCGGCGGCCAGCATGAACGAGCCGAGGAGGTGGGGTGTCGCTCCGGCCAGCAGGATGAGGGTGGAAAGTCCCATGGCGATGTCGCGTACGGCCTTGACGGTCAGCCATGCCTGGAAGGTGCGGTCCCCGGTTGGGGTGTCGGGGATACCGAAGCCGGCTGCGGCCTGCGGCGCCCGGAAGGCGTTCGCGCCCATGAGGACGACGGCTACGCCGATCAGTCCGGTGAGCACGTTGCCGATGTTGATGAGCATGGTTGTCCCTCTGAAACGAAGCTAACGACGGAAAGCTTGTAGCTACTGGCACCGTGCCCTGTCTGCGGCGCAGAGCGTGCGTGGTGGGGGCGGCGATCCGGTGCGGTGTGCGGTAGATCAGGGAACGATCACTACGCCTCCCCGCACTCCGCCTTTGGCCAGCCGGTTGTGGGCCGCTGCCGCGTCGGTGAAGGAGTAAACACCGTCGACCCGTAGCGGGATGTCGCCGCCTTCGACGAGTTTGACCAGTTCGCCTAACCGGGTGCTGTCGGGCAGCACGTTCAGTGCGAACGTTCGGATTCCCCTTGCCGGCTCCGGGCGCAGCGGGGGTGAGGCGGCCACGTAACCGCCGCCGTCCCTGACCAGTTCCATCAGTGCCGGGCCGATCACCGCGAGATCGACAACCGCGTCGAAGCTGGCCGCCGCTACCGGGATCGGATTCTCCGAGCGTGGCACGAACGCCGCGCCCTGCGACTCGACGAACTCGCGGTCGCCCGCCCCCGCTATTCCGGTGGCGTGCAGGCCGGCGGCTCGGGCCAGTGCCAGGGTGAACCCGCCGACCTGCCCTGCGGCCCCGGTGACGAGCAGGGACGAGCCTGCCGAAAGCGCGAGCAGGTCAAGGGCTTGGGCGGCGGCAAGGCCGTTGGTCGGCAGGGTCGCGGCCTCGATGGCGGGAACGCCGACGGGCGCGGCGGTCAGCCATGCGGCGTCGAGGATTACATACTCGGCGTGGGCGCCGACGGTGGTGCGCAGCCAGGGTGAGAAGCCGATGACGTCGTCATTCACAGTGAGATCTCCGACGGACGGACCCACCGCGTCGACCGTGCCGGCCACATCCCAACCGGGTACATACGGCAGCCCTGCCGGCAGCGGCGCCGGGAATCGGCCGGCGCGAATCATCAGATCAACCGGGTGGACGACGGACGCGGCGACCCGTACTCGCACCTGACCCGGCCCCGGCTGCGGCACCGGCAGGTCCGCCAGCACGTGCAAAACCTCCGGCCCGCCGAACTGTGTATAGCTGACTGCCCGCATCTCCGTGCCTTCCGCTGAACGTCATGATCGCCATCACGGTAGGTATCCTTGGGTGCTGCGAGAAAGTAGGTACCTGGAAGTGCCTAGGGCACCGACGAGGGATGGCGCATGGCGACGGCGACCGCTGGACAACGACGAGAGAAGGCCAAACGCGACTATGACGCGTTTTTGGCGGGCTGCCCGACCCGGGAACTGCTGAGCACGCTCACCGACAAATGGGCGGCACTGGTGATCGCGGCGCTCGCCGACGGTCCGCAGCGGCACAGCGAGCTCGCCCGCCGCATCGCCGGCGTGAGCCAGAAGATGCTCACCCAGACCCTGCGCACCCTGGAACGTGATGGTCTGCTCACCCGTACCGTGACCGCGTCGGTGCCGGCCCGCGTCGACTACGCACTCACCCCGCTCGGCCAGGATCTGTTCCCGGTAATGGTCGCGATCAAGAGCTGGGCAGAGACACACATCGACCGCGTCTTTCAGGCCCGCGCCCAGTTCGACGCGCGATCATGAAGTCCAGTAGGCGCTGACCTCCCGACCCGGTCACCAGTCGGCCATGACCTGGCGGTAATCGATCGGCATGCGGTTGCCTCACGGCAACGTTCAGCCCACGCCCAGCATTCGGCCAAGCGACTCGGCAACGGCCGATTCGAACGACACATGTGTCCGCGGCCGAAGCCGATCGGAGTCAGCGCCGTACGTGCGGGCGTTGGGCACGCCTAATGTGTGCAGACGCGGCCGTCGATCGGTTCTTGGTTCGTCGCGTTTCCCCTCGGGATCATACCGGACGAATCGGACATATTGTCGCATGTCACGGGGGCAACCCCGGTGAACCAAGAACCGCCCACTCGCAGATCTGTGTCCGGCGGAACGCCAAGCCAGCTCCTTCGCCGGCGGGCCGGCGGGCGACAGTCGAAGCACACATGCCTGGCGCATATTATCGGCGGCATGACAGTGCGCCACCAGAGGTTCCGAGTGACCCGAATCCTAGTCGCGGCCCGAGGCAGGAAGATGGCATCTTACGTCCGTGTATAGAGCATTTGACGATGGCATCGAGATCGTGGCCGAGGGCGGACAGGGCCGTGTCCGTTTGCTTGCCCCTCAGCGACCCTTCGCGGACGAGTTCCTTGACTTCCGAGTCGAGTTGCAGGATCTCGGTTTGAACGCCGCCACCGGGGTGCGCACGATCGGTGGAGACGGAATCGCAGCCTGGGCCAAGATGCTGGCCGACTCGTATGCCGGCTGGGATGATGAACCAGGGTCAATACGACCTGGCAGCCTAACCAAGATCGAGAAAGTCACTCAGCGCAAAACGCACCCGGTGGCTCACCATCTCATCCACGGTTCCATTCTCTGGCGTTGGCAGCATGCATGAATTCTATTGCGGTCTGCGATGTCAACCGCGGGTGTATCTGTCGTATGTATGTTGCGTGCGCCTCCAGCACATGTCTGAGGCTGGCGAGCGTGTGTGCATTATGGGGGACATGGTTGCGTGCAGCAATGCCAGCGGCCTGCACCAGGTCTCCGAGGTCAGCGACCAGGTCTTTCGACTCAATCCCTATCGTCGCCTTCGTCGTGACGGTCATACTGCGCGAGTTGAGCATCACTTCGTATTGAATGCCACGACCATGGTATGAGGCGGCCGACAAGACCACGGTGTCGATCTCGGGGCCAACGAGGTCCAGATCCCGCGCCAATGGTTCGAAAGTGGCAGCAACTTCGTCGAAGAAGGCCGCTACGACCGCACCAAATGCCTTCTTGCCCAAGGCAACTCCGTCTCATCGGATGATCGGCGGTCGGATCCTAATGACGCGCCAGTAGTCATCAAACTGTTCCCAACCATATCCTTTACCCTCCAGATATTTTAGCTCCCGCTTATACGTCTTCCCCGCTAGGAAGAATGGGCTCTTCCTGGCTGTGGAGTATGGCGTCGTGACCAAACGGATCTCGCCACCGCTCTCAAGCGCCTTGTCAATGAACCTCTTGTTGCGTGTCCAGTTCCAACCACCTACCCCTTTCTCCCCCCCAGCCATTGTTCCTTTAATATCCAAGAAGTCTGCGCTAAATGACTTATCTGGGTTCCTCTTGATATACCCCCGGATATCATCGTACTTCCCGAGCAGCGTCACCGGCCCTGTACTTGGACTTGGGCCGGCCGGCAGGGCCAGTTCGTCGACGTGGCCAGCCGTAGCGGCTCGTGTGGCAGATGGTGTGAGGAGTTTGCCGCCGGCCCAGCCGAGTGCGCCGCCGGTGATGGTGGCGGTGGCGAGGCGTTGTGGGTTGATGGTGCCGGTGGTGAGGAGTTGGTCGGTGGCGTCGCCGGCGAAGGCGGAGGTGGCGCCGACGGTGAACGCGCCGGCTCCGGCTGTGGCGGCGACGCCGGCGACGGCGCCTGAGACGGCGCCGACGGTGGTGCCGATGGCGAGGCAGCCGGCGGTGCCGTGTTTTTCGATGTCGCAGAAGGCGCCGCCGTAGACGGCGCCGAGGGCGGCGCCGACGCAGATGGCACCGGCGATGCCGGCGGTGAGGATGCCGAGGGCGACGCAGCCTCCGATGATGACGGTCCCGATGGCGATGCCGGCGAGGGTGGATTTGACGCGGTCGCCGTGTTCTTCCCAGAACTTGGAGGTGTTGGAGGAGATTTCGGCGGCGAGGTTCCGGGCGTTGGCCAAGGTGGAGGACCATTTGCGTTTCGCTTTGGTTTTGGTGGTCTTCCAGCCTTCGGTGGCGTCGTTCCAGGCTCCGCTGATGGCGTCGGCGGCGTCGTTGACCGCTTCGACGGCGTCGTCGATGAGGTTGCCGATGGCGTCGATGGCGTCGCTGATGAAGTCGACGACGGCGTCGATGGCGTCGTCGAGCCAGCCGGGCCAGCGTCCGTCGGGGTCGAACAGGTTGATGGGGTCGCCGTGGGCGTAGAGGTAGCGGTTGAGCGTGATTGGTTTGGTGAGGGCGCCGATGATGCTGTCGGGGGTGGTGAAGGCGCCGGTGGTGGGGTTGTACTGGCGGGTGCCCATGTCGACCAGGCCGGTGGCGGGGTCGGTGTACATGGCTTGGAAGCCGACGGGTGCGGCGGGGGTGCCGGTGGTGGAGGTGGTTTCGCCGAACGGGTTGTATTCGCCTCTCCAGCGCACGGTGCTGCCGGTGTCGTCTTTGAGGGCGGTCAGGTCACCGTGGACGTTGAGGGAGGCTTGCAGGGTGGTGGCGGTGCCGGTCTTTTCGGCCAGGAGGTCGCCGTCAGGTGTGCGGATGAGGCTGGTGGCTGCGCCGCTGGGTGGTTGCCAGGTGGTGAGGGCGCCGGTGGGGCCGTCGTAGCCGAGGGTTTCGGTGCCTGCGGTGGTGGTGCGGCCGGCGGTGCGTCCTAGCGGGTCACGGTTGTAGCCGACGGTTCCGGCGGGGGTGGTTGCGGTGACGGGTTCACCGAAGCCGTTGTAGGTGTGGCTGGTGGTACCGGCGACGGTTTGCAGGCCGTCGTCGTTGTGGGTGTAGGTCTGTCCGGTGGAGGTGCCGGTGAGCCGGTCGGCGAGGTCGTAGGTGGAGGTGATGGCCGGGCCGCCGGCGGGGGTGACGGTGGTGCGGTTGCCGTCACCGTCCCAGCCGTAGCTGGTGTTCGAGAGTGTGGTGCTGGTTTGGGTGACGGTGGTGTTGGTGAGTCGGCCGGCGTTGTCGTAGGTGTAGCTGGTGAGCTTGTCGGTTTCGATGCTGGCGATCTGAGAGTCGTCGGTGTAGGTGACTGCGGCTGCGTACGGGCTGCCGGTGATGGTTTCTAGGCGGCCGGCGTTGTCGTAGCCGTATTGGGTTAGGCCGGTGCTGGGTGCGTTGGAGTTGAGGATGGTGAGCTGGCCGTAGGAGTCGTAGCCGAAGCGCCGGTTGGTGGGGCCGGCGGTGGTGGCGAGCAGGCCTTTGTCGTTGTAGGTGTAGCTGGTTGTCGGTCCGACGGGTGGGGCGCGGGAGGCGAGCCGGCCGGCCACGTCGTAGCCGTATGTGCTGGTGCCGAGGGCGTCGGTGCTGGTCGCCATCAGGCCGCGGTTGTCGTAGCTGTAGGTGAGGGCGGCGACGGCGGGGGTTTGCCCGGACACGCTGGCGGAGGCGAGGCGGCCGGCGTCGTCGTAGCCGTAGGTGCGAGTGATGCCGCCGGCGGTGAGGGTGGTGCGGCGGCCGGCGTCGTCGTAGTCGGCGGTGACGGTCCGGCCGGTCGGGTATGTGGTGGTGGTGAGCCGGCCGGCGGGGTCGTAGTCGTAGCTGGTGGTGTGCTCGAGGGGGTCTTGTTCGGTGTCGAGCCGGCCGGCGGGGTCGTAGGTGTAGGTGTAGTCGCCGCCGCGGGGAAGGGTGATGCCGGTGGGCCGGCCGGCGGGATCCCAGGTGTAGGTGCTGGTGTTGGACAGTGGGTCGGTGGCGGTTTCGAGCCGGCCTGCGGTGTCGTAGGTCCAGGTGCTGGTGTGCCCGAGTGGTGTGGTGGAGCTGGTGGCGCGGCCGGCGCCGTCGCGGGTGATGGCGGTGCGGTCGTTGACACCGTTCTTGACGGCGGTGATATCGCCGCGGATGTTGTACTCGTAGCTGATAAACGGTGTCAGCAGCCGGGTTTCCTGGCTGAGGCGACCGACCGCGTCGTAGGTGTATCCGAAGGAGCAGCCGCAGGTGGTGCCCCATTGCCAGCCGGTGGTCTCGCCTCGGTCGTTGATCCGGTAGGTGCGGCGCACGCCGGTGGGGTCCAGATCGCCGATCAGGTTGCCGTCCAGGTCGTAGGTCGATACCCAGGAGGCGCCGGTGGCGTCCCACCGCACGGCGGGCCGGCCGACCGGATCGTAGGCGGTGTTGGCGACGACCCCGGTCGGGTCGGTGATAGAGGTTTGCCGGCCGAGCAGGTCGTAGGTGTAGGTGGTTTGCTCACCGAGCGGGTCGGTGCTGGTGGTGACCCGGTTGGCCGGGTCGTAGGCGTAGGTCGTTTCCGCGTCGGTGGGGTCGGTGTAGCTGGTGAGGTTGCCGACGCTGTCGTAGCCGAACTGCTCGACATAGTTGCCGGGGTGGGTGCGGCTGGTGAGCCGGCCCAGCAGGTCGTAGCTGCCGGTGGTGCGACGGGCGGTGGCGTCCTGTTCGGCGGTGACGCGGCCGGCCAGGTCGTATTCGGCGGTGGCCGTGCCGGCCGGGTCGGTGGTCGAGGTGGCGTTGCCGTCGGCGTCGTAGGCCCAACTGGTGAGCATGCCGGCGCCGTCGGTGTGTGAGGTGACCCGGCCGGCGGCGTCGCGGCGGATCACTTCCAGCACGCCGAGCGGGTCGGTACGGGTGATGGAGCGCTGAATGTCGTTGTAGGCGATGGTGGTGACCACGCCGGCTTGGTCGGTGGTGGAGGTGACCCTGCCGGCGTTGTCGTAGCCGGCCAGCGTGGTGTGGTTCAGCGGGTCGGTGGTCTTGACCAGATTGCCGGTCGAGTCGTACTGGGCCTTCCACTGCTTGCCACGGGGTGTAGTGGTCAGGTTCCGTCGGCCGAGGTTGTCGTAGCCATAGCTCCACTTAGCACCGTCCGGGGTCCACACCGTCGTGGTGCGGCCGGCCCGGTCGTACTGGGTTTGCGTCACATGCCCCAGAGGGTTGGTGATGCGTACCGGTCGGCCTTGCGGGTCGTTGACCGTGGTCGTGACAGCGCCGGCCGGATCGGTGCTCGTGGAGGTCCAGCCCTCGGTGGTGTAGGTGCGACCGTAGATGGAACCGCGGGCGTCGGTGACCTTCTTGGCGCGGCCAACCACGTCATACTCGAGGCTGGTCACGCCGTTCTCGGCGTCCTCGATGGTCGACAGCCGGCCCGCCGGGTCGTAGGTGTAGGTGGTCACACCGCTAGCCGGGTCGGTCACGGTAATCGGTTGCCGGTCGTCGTCGAATGTCACCGTGGTGGCACCGCCACGCGGCCGCGTCGTCTGACGCACCTCATTCCACGAGGTAAACGCAAACTGGGTCGCGTTCCCCGCCGGATCCGTGGCGACGGTTCGCCGCCCATGGGTGTCGTGGGTGAACAGCGTCGTAGCACCGGTTTCATCCGTCACCGACTCGACGTCGCCATCCCCCTGATAGGCGATCGTTCTGGCACGGCCCAGCGGGTCGGTCTGTGAGGTGATCTGGCCGCGGCTGTTGTGGCCGTACTCCCACTGCTTGCCACGCGGATCCGTGAGCGTGGCGATACGGCCGGCACTGTTGTAGGTCCGGACAACGGTCGACCCGTCGGCCAATGTGGACACCAGCGGCCGGTGCTTGCTGTTGAAGGTCGTCGCCGTGTACCGGCCGGTCGCGTCGACGGTCAACACCGGGTCGCCCTTGCCGTCATACAAGGTCGCCGGGGCGGACGGCCCATAGCCCTCCATCGGCACCGCCGGCACGCCGGTGATCGTGGACACGACCCGGCCGTCGCCGTCATAGACGACATGAGTTCCGGCCGCACCCACCTGTTCGGCCACCAGACGGCCGGCGAAGTCGTACTCCTGGACGATCGTGGCACCGTCGGCCAGCGTGATCGTCCGTCGGGCGTTGGTGTCGTCGTAGTCGATCGTGGCCCGACCGGTGCCCTGCTGCTCGACCCAGTCCACACGGCCGTCCGAGCCATAGTGCGCCGCCAGCTTGACGCGACCCGCCGGTGTGGTCACCCGTGTCAGACGGCCAGCGCTGTCATAGGTATAGGACTCGGTCTGCGAGTCGACGCCCTGCACGCTGGCAAGCCGATCACCTGAATAGGCCAGGCTCACGTCGCGGCCGGCCTGATCCGCCACCGTGGTCAGCTTCCCGCCGCTACGGGAGAAGTTCAGGTAGCGGCCGGAAACGCCAGTGACCCGGTTGACGTGGCCTCCGGACCGCTGCACCGTCAATTCGTGGCCGTCGTCGCCCAGCAGCATGCCAGTCAACTCACCGGCCGGGTTGAACCGGTAGGTGGTCTGCTCCGGTGTAGTCACTGACGACCCGGCCGCGTCCACCACGTAGTCGAGCGCCACGCCGGGCGCCGGCGAATATCCGGACGCCGCGTCCGTTGCGAACGCCAGCGCGGACCCGTCCGACATGTTCAAGGTCGCGATGCCAGCCGACTGGGACAACGACTCCGTGAACGCGCTGGACCAGCCCTCCCCCGCATCACCCGAACTCAACCGGTCAGAGCGGTAGGTGCGCGTAGCGGTGACCTGCTTGCCGGCGTCCTCCACCACCAGATCCTGGGCGGCATACGTCAACGCGCCGCTGTAGGTGTCCACCGGCCCGAACCGCGGTGCCGCGGCCTCCCGCAACGCCGCCGGCAACACCTGAGGTGACGCCGACAACGCCGGTGTCACCGCTGAGGAGTAGCCCAGCACCTTCACCTGCCCAGCCGGACAGGCACTGGAGGACACCGTGTTGATCGCCGGCACGTGAGCATCGGCAATCGCAGGGTCCAAACAGGTCGGCAGTACCGCGTTGGCATCGTGCCCGAACCAGTTGCTCGACCAGTCAGCCAACTGGTAGCCGTCCGAGGAAATACGCCCCAGCAGCGAGTTGTAACGCACATCAGCCTGCGCCCGAGTAACCGCCGGGCTGGCGCCGTTCATCACGCGTATCCTGCCGTTCACGGTGTTGAACCAGAACCGGATACGTCCAGGATTGACCGAGTCGAACGCGAAGGTGTCGAAGGTGCCACTGAACGTGTTACCAACCACCTCGGCCTTCGAGGAATTGTATGCCCACACCCCACAACCGGAATCATCGAATCTCGTGTTGTAGATCCCAGCGAACCCGTGGCCAGTAAGCCCTGATGGCAGCCCGACACCACCAGACTGAGACTCTTCAATTAAGGAGTTGGAAACCACCAAGCGAGATTCCGGATCAACAACCTGAATGGTCGAATAGCCGGCGCAGTTATTTGATCCGTAGCCGCCGTACCGGAGAGTGGTGTAGTCAAAAACGCTGGCCGGCGCGTCATTCTTGACTATGTGGTCAGCGATCCATATCGACATCCAGTCCCCGCGGGCGGGTGTCGTCGCGGATCCGTCGCCGTTCGTGTCACCCATCACCGAATCATCACGATACGAAGTGATCGTCACCCGACGATCAGGCGTGCCTAACGACAGGATCTGGCCATTCACCTGGATCAACGCTTGCCCATCAAGCTTCACCACGGTCCCAGGCAGCAGCGTCAACGAAACGCCAGGATCAACGATCATTCCGAGGCCCGTGCTCGCCGCCCGAACAATGTACGGAGACCCTTGCGGGCCCCACACCGTGTCCACCGTGATGCGCTCCGGTGCCACAGTCGGCCCAGACGTCTGTACCACCCGCATGTACGGGACCGGATTCACCGGCGACGACGGAGGCGTCGGCGTGATCGGATCCGCAGCAGCAGGGGCGACACCAACCCGCAACTCCGGCACATACGGCAGCAACTGCACCGTCAGGCAGGCCACCAGAATTCCGGCGATACACGCCACCAACCTCGCGCGCACGGCAACCTCCCCGACGTCGACCGCAACCGCAGTACAAGGCGCCCGCACCGTACGCGATCAAGCACATCCACCGACATCACTCAAAAGGCCGATTGCAGAGGAGGCCAATATGATCTAGCCACAGGCCACCCAGCGTCGAAAGTGCTTATACGTAGCCGCGACCACCCAAACCGAACCCTCATTAGCCCAGGTCGCAATCAGTCGATTAGAGCAGCCTGACCTAAAGATCCAGACAAACGCCATAAGTTAAATCAATCCATAAACTGATTTGCACACCATGTCCGATACGACAAGATCACTCGCGCTGTCATCGGCATCTGAGGACGGCGTGGAAGCCTCGCAGGCGGTATTGGTGGTGCGGTCGTTGGGCCGGATGCGGCACACTCGCGTTCGTGTCCCCACCGGTCCGTAGCGTCGAGGAGCTGGCTGCCGCGGTCGCCGAGGGCCGGCGGGTCAAGTTCCTGTTCTTCTGGGGCCATCAACCTGAGCGAGACGGCACCATCGGTGCCGGGTGCCTGTCCCAGTGGTGACCGTCGCCGTTCACTGTGGACAGGATGCGGTTCGCCACGGCCGAGCACTACATGATGTGGCGCAAGGCAACCCTGTTCGGCGACCGCACCACGGCCGAGCAGGTGCTGGTCGCGTCGCACCCGCACGCGGCCAAGATGTTGGGTCGCCGGGTTCGACCAGCGGGTGTGGGACGAGCACCGCTACGAGATCGTGGTCGCCGGGAGCATCGCCAAGTTCGGCCAGCACCCGCCGCTGCGCACGTTCCTGCGCGGTACCGGTGAACGGGTCCTGGTTGAGGCCAGCCCGGTCGACGCGGTGTCGGGCATCGGCCTGAGCCGTGACGACCCGGCCGCGGCCGATCCGGCCCGATGGCGTGGGCTCAACCTGCTCGGCTTCGCCCTGATGCAGGCCCGTGCCCTGCTCCGCGAACGGCAGCCGACCGATGGGTAAGACACCGCAGCTCGTGGCCGCCGAGTACGCGCTGGGCAATCTCGACGTCGAACGGGTGCCCTGGTACGCGGCACACTGGCTCGCCGACGGGTGGGACGGTCCCCTGCTGCGGGAGTTGGCCGGGCTGGACCACACCGCGCCACGGCACATCGGCGACCTGCTCCCGCACGTGTTGGCCCAGATGGGCGTTCCGATACCTTCCTGCAGGGTAAGGGGTCGTTCGTGACGCAGCGGGCCGACTCGCGGTCGCCGGATTCGACCGGGATGTTCGAGTCGCTCGTCGTTCTGGACGTGCCGGGCAAGCTGTTCAGCGTCAACCTCGCTGCCGCGTACGAGAAGAAGAAGATGTTGACGATCTCGGGTGATGCCGACGCGGCGTTCTCCTGGGCGCGGCAGCCGCCCGCGGACGTCTGGCATCTGTACGTCGGGGAGAAGGAGCCGCCGGAGAAGCGGATCCGCGGCGTGCTGCTCGACCTACTGAAGGTCGACTCGTATTTTCAGCTGCGCGGCACCGGAATCGCACTGGGCGGGAGGATCGGGTTCGACGGCGACTGGCGCTTCGGCCCGGCGCACGCCTGGGCGCACGCGTCGATGTCGGTGGACGCCTCGGTCAGCTGGAAGCCGCCGCAGTTCGCCGGCGAGCTGGCCCTGCACGGCGACGCGGGCGTCGAGGCGTTCGGCGCCAAGGTGATCGCCATCCTGGACGCGTCGGTCGGCGCGGGCGGCGGCCGGCCCTGGTATCTGGAGTTGCTGCTGCACTTCGAGCTCATCGTGGACCTGTGGTTCTTCATATTCCACATGGACGTGGACGTGCCGCTGCGCTGGGGAAACCGGGCCCTGCCGCTGCCAGATCCGGCCACGCCCGCGGTGTCCTCGGTCGGCGCGCGGCACCCCAAGGTGGCCGAGGACCTGCCCGCGCTGCACGGGCGCACCATCCCGCCGGACTCGCGGCCGGTGGTCAGCTTCAACCGTCCGGTGCTCGATCGCGGCATGGTCGGCACACCGAACACCGGGGCGCGGCCGGCCACGTGGTCGGGCCCCGGTCCTTCACGTAGGTGCTGGGGCATGTGGCCCTGGCGGCCGGCAACCGGTTCGTCGCCGCGGCGGGTTCTCTGCAGGTGACCGGTGGCGCGGTGCTGCTGCCGGCCGCTCTGGTCCTGCCGGACGTCGCGGGCGCCACCCTGACCCTCGAACCCGGTGCGGTGAGTGTGCCGGCGACCGGTCGCACCCCGGGCGGGCTGGCCGTCACCGGTGCGGTTGCCGACGGCGCCTACGCGTACCGGCTGCAGGCCCCGCCGCAGCGCGCCGACGTCGAGGTCACGGCGGTGGCCGTCAAACCGCTCGGCAACACCGAGCTGACCCTCGCGGCACCGGTGGCCGCGGCGACCTTCGACGGCGGCACACTCACCCTCGGGTCGGCGACCTGGACGGTGCTGGCCGCCCGGGACCGTACCGTCACCGTCGTCACCGCGGCGGCGGCCCCGGTGCCGTCGGCCGGGCGCCTCACCGGACCGCCGACGCCGGAGCTGCGCGGCTCCTGGCTGCCCAACGACGACCGGACCTCGGCACAGGATCCGGGGCCGACGACCAGCCTCGTGCTCTGGGCCCGCTCCCCCTACGCCTGGTTCCGCGGCAGCGACGACGAGACGGTCGACGGGTTCGACGCGCACAACCCGGACTACGCCTGCGGTCCCACACCGGTCGAGGACCCGATCTGCGCCGGCTTCGACGACCTGCCGGCCGGGCCGCTGGCCGGTACGTTCCGGACCGAACTGCTCACCGGGGTGGCCGACGGTGATGTCCGCGCCACCGCGCCGGGGCTGCAGATCGGCTGGCAGCCCGGGTTCGGGGTGGTCGAGTTGAGCTTCGCGCCGCCCGTCGACGTCGTCTTCGTGCACTGCCACACCGGCGAGGGCGGCCTGGTCAGCATCCTGCGCGACGGCGTGACAGTCGCCTCCGCCTGGATACCGTCCGCCCCGGACGGCGTCCGGCTGGTCGGGCCGCTGGACACCGTACGCATCGAAGGACAGCGGGTCTCGGTCGAGAGGGTGTGCTTCACGCCCGGCTGGACCTGCGTGCCGTTCGAAAAGGCGAGCTTCCCGCAGGGAAGCTCCGGCGAGCAGAGCTACGCCGGACTCACCGTGGCGAGCCCGTCGGCGATGACAGTCGTCGGCAACGAGCTGCGGGTGGACCCGGTGACGTTCGTGTGGAACCTCGGTGGTCCGCTGCCGCCCATCTCGGCCACCCTCTCGGTGATCATCATCCGGCTGCCGGAGCCGGTCACCCGGATTCGGCTGCGGGTGCTCACCGACTGCGCGGTCTGGCTGACCGGCAACGACGAGGAGGTCGCCACGTTGCCGGGCACGGCCGGGCAGACCGTCACCGCCACCGCCCGCATCGGTGTGATCGACCGGATCGTGGTGCTCTCCACGGACCCGCTCGCGATAACCGGGCCTTGCCACGACGGCGGGCCGTTCGGCTGGCGGCGGCAGGAACAGTGGACGTGGCGGCGCAGCATGCGGGCCGCCGCCGAGAACCTGCACCACGTCGATCCGGTGCTCGCCCCTGGCGACTACACGCTGTCCGTGCTCACCGGCGTGGAGATCGGCGGGGCGTCGCCCGGATCCGCGTGGGACCAGCAGGTCGACACGACGTTCACGGTCGGTGCGCCGCCCGGTCTGCCGGTTCCCACCGGCGACCCCGCACAGGACCGGCACTATCCGGGCGGCGGAGTCCTCGCGGACCTCACCGCGTACGTGCGCTCCACGGTGCCGGTCGAGGGTGAGCGGCCCGCCTACCGCACCTACGACGTGGGTGTGGCGTTCACCGCGCCGTACGTCAGCCGGATGTTCCTCGCGGAGGGCGCCGAACTGACGGTCGCCGTCGTCGATCCCAACGGCGTGGACCGGCGGTCCGGCGCGCCCAACCGGTGGGGTGACGGGCCGCAGATCCGCCTCGGCGAGCAGGAGACTCGCTTTATCAAGACGCTGCACGGTGACGGCACGCAGATCTGCGCACTCGTCGACCTGGCCACGATCGTGCGCGACGAAGGGCTGGCCGCCGGGGCCGGGGAACTGCTCGCTCCGGCCACCCAGCACGTCGCGGAGCTGCGGGCCGCCGGGCACGCGCGGGCGGTCTACCGGTTCGCGTTCACCACGTCGCGCTTCGCCGACTTCCGGCATCATGTCGCGTACGCCAGCGGTGCTCTGCGGCGGCATGCCGCCGACGGTTCCGGGACGGTGGACCTGGCGGTTCTCACCGCTGATCTGGATCGCGCCGGCGACGTCGTGCGCACGGCGGTGGCAAGCTTGGGTACGGCTCGTGCGGCGGCCACCACCGGAACGCCCACCAGGGCACAACAACGCCCACCAGGGCACAACTCGACGCCTACCCGGCGGCGGAACAGGCGCTCCTGGATGCCCGCGAGCGGCTGGCAGGCGTACGGTCGCAGGGGTCCGATGTGTGGTGGCAGTGGGCTTTCGCCGGACCGCCCGCGCAACTGCCGGAGGGCGTCGAGATCACCCACGTGCCCGACGCGCTGCTGCTGGAGAGCGCGGAACCGCTGCGATGGGAGCGTATCGAGGCGTCGCTCGCCACGGCCGCACACCCTCGCCAGCTGCGGGTGCTTACCATCGCGGAGGTCGGTGCGCCCGACATCGGAACGTTCCGGTGGGGTGGGTTCGAGGTGACCACCGACGTGGAGCTGCGCACCCATCTCGGCGTGCTCGCGCCCCGGATCCCCGGGCCGTGGACGTTGCAGCTGACCGCACCGCAGGCGACAGCGGTGCGGGTGCGGGTCGCGGTCGCCGAGGGCGGGTCCGCGACACTCACCGCCTACGGCACCGACGCGACGACCGGCCCAACCTCCGGCACGCTGCTGGAGGTCGTC
Organism: Phytohabitans aurantiacus; assembly: GCF_027923225.1. Lineage (GTDB taxonomy): Bacteria > Actinomycetota > Actinomycetes > Mycobacteriales > Micromonosporaceae > Phytohabitans > Phytohabitans aurantiacus. The sequence goes on along the minus strand of NZ_BSDI01000083.1, from coordinate 42,881 downwards.
GGCGACGCGCTGACCGGCGTGCAGCTGACCGGTATCGGGGTGTCGCTGCTGGCGGCCGAGGTGGAACAGCTGTTCATCCCGCCGCCGGCGACCGGGCGACTGCGCCTGAGCCGCGCGGTCCTGCCGCCGCTCACGCATGCGGTCGACGTCGCGGCGTACGCCGATGTCGCGCTCGCCGGATACCGAATCACCTGGACCGACGCCTACTCCCCCGCGGTCGGCGGCGACTACCACGTCTTCGCCCCCGACGCGGCCATCCGCGACGGCCGGACCGCCCGCGTCTACGGCGGCGTCGCCACCACCCCGCCGGACGGTGGCGTCGACCTGTACGCGGGCGGCACCACCGGCGTGCTGCCACCGACCGGCGTGGTGCTCCGCCTGATCGCCCCGGACGGATCCGTCGCGCACGCCCTGGTCGCGCTCCCCGAGACCGCATTCACCGCCACGGCGCCGCCGCGGATCTGGGCGAACGGCGACCAGACCCGCGCGTTCCTGCTCACCGGCACGGCCCTGCCGAGCGGTTTCGGCCGGTTGCGCCTCCAGTGGCTGCGCGACGCCGACCCGGACCTGCCGCGGCTGTCCGTGGGCGGCGACACGACCGCGGAGTCGGCCGCCGTGTGGTTCACCTCGTGAAGTCGGTGACGTCCGCAAGCTGCCGGAAGCCGCCCGAGACGTAGGTGGCCACAGCGCCGACGTTGCTGCTCGGCGTGCACACCGTCGCGGTGGAAGCACCCATCTACCGCAGTGCGGCGGCCGCGGCCACGGTGATCGCGCGGCCGTGCCCGCGGCCACGGCGATCCTGGTGAACGCCCAACGGTTCGAGCAGACCCGGGCGAGCCGTCCGGCCGACCAGACCGTCACCGCGGCGCCGTCCGCGTCGTAGCCGACCAGGCACCGGGCCCGCCGGTAGAGCGGTGAGGCGGCCATCGTGTGCCGGCGCTGCCCCGGCATGCCGCCGAGCAGGCACGCGAGCACGCCCGATCCCACGCAGACGCTGCCGTCGTCGGCCCCGCCGACCAGCCCGCGCCCCATCTCGGCCAGCTTGCCCACGACCGTGTCGAGGTCCACGCCGGCCCGACAGCGCACCGCCTCCCGCCGGTCGAGCACCGGGCCGCCCAGCCCCACCCGGGCCGCCACCAGCCGGTCGACCGCGACGTCGAACGCCAGCACCCACACCCGCCGCGACTCGGGCCGCACCACCAGCGACGGGCGGCCCGCCCGGGTCGTACCGGCCTGGTGCTCCTCACGCACCAGCCCGGCGGCCACCAGCTCGGCGGTCAGCGCCAAGGATGGTGCTGCGGTTGACACCCATCCGCTCCGCCAGCGCGGCGCGGGACAGCGGCCCGCTCACGTGCGCGTGGTGGAGCAGGGTGCCGAGGCTCGTCCGGTGTCGATGCATATCGCCCTCACCGACTCCCCGACCGCTGGAGAATCAACGACAGTACCGATCAGGCATTCTCCGCGACCGCTCATAGTTTGAGTGGCGGCCCCGGAGGAAGCGAAGTGATCTCATGCCCACGGACGCGCGGACACTCCTTCTTCACGACGACCCCCGGCCGCTGCGCTGGACGGTCGGGGAACACGAGGTCGAGGTCGTCGAGTTGACGGCGGGCACGGTCTCCGACGACGGCCGCCTCCTGGAGGGCGCGGCCGGCCGCGCGACGGTGACCTTCCCGGGCGTCCGGGCGCCCCGGCTGCGGGACGACGCGCGGACGCCGGCGAACTCCGTGCGCCTGCGCCAGACTGTCGACGTCGTCGGGCGGGTGACAAGCCCGCAGACGCAGCTGGGCCTGGCCGATGCCGTCGCCTGCGACCCGTCCGCGGCTCCCGGCCGCCCGCTCACCGTGGATCTCGTGGTCGACCGCCGTCACCTTACCGACCTGGTCACCGTCGATCTCGGCGAGCTTCTCGGTCGGGCGAGGCTCATCGACCTGGAGTTCCGTGACCTGGTGGTGGACCTTGCGGCCGGCCGGGTGGTCAAGGGCACCCTGCAATGGGAACCCGGCAAGCTGTGGCGTGCCCTCGAGATCGACATCGACGGGTTCACCATCGTCATACCGCGCCTGGTCCTGTCGCCCAAGGGCTCCCGCGCGCCGGCAACCCTGGTCCTTCCGCCCGGGGTCGCCGACGCCGGCGCGTGCGGGGCCGCGTCGATCGGTCTGGGCACCATCGCGATCTCGCCGACCGGCGACTACTTCTTCGACCTGCCCGCGCTCGACTACGGTCCCTGGCTGATCGGCGACACCGGACTCGTCGCGACGGGGACCGGTGTCGTGATCGACCTGAGCGCCACGCAGAGCGCGCCCGGCTTTCCGCTCCTCTGGCGCGGCCTGGTGCTCGGCGCAGGCGAGGCGACCGGCGCCGCCGCGGTCCCGGATCCGTGCAACACCGGTTACCTCCGCGGCCGGTACACGTACGCGCGGGCGCTCCTGCGGGCCGCCGGCCTCGACGCGACGCTGCACCTCGCCGAGTCCGTGTCGTTCACCGCCCTCAACCCGCTGGGCCAGTTCGTGGAGTTCGGCACCGGCTCCCTCGTCGTGCAGTCCTCCACCATCGCCGCGGGACAGTTCCAGCAGGCCACGTCGGTGCTGGTCGAGGACGCCGGATGGGGAGCCGGGTCCCGCAGCGCCGTCAGACTGCCGTTCGGCGCGGTCGACGTCGAGCCCGATCTCGCCCTCAGCGGCGTCGCCGACGGCCACCAGGTCGACCTGCACTGGGGTGAGCTGACCCGGCACGGTGACGAGATCATCCCGTGGCGCACCACGGCCGACCTCGCCTACCTCTATCTGCCCGCGGGTCCGTTCGCCTCGTACTCTCCGGTCGCCTCGGGGGCGTTCGTGGCGCCGCACGTGTCGCGGAACCCGGTGACGTCGCTGCCCGAACTCGCCACACACCACGCGTCGGGCGTCACGTTCGCCCGCTTCGGGAACATGAAGGTGTTCTCGCCCGACGGGCCCACCGGGGTCAACCGCCCGTACGACCTGCAGGAGGTGGAGGGCTGGCTGCGCGCCGGCATCACGGGCCTGGACGGCCAGTTGTTCTGCCACGCGGCCGTCAACGGTGACGCGGGCTTTCCCGGCCGGCAAGGGTACGTCGGGAACCGCACGTTCCGGGCCACCCTCGTCTTCGGCCAGCCGACGGTGCCGTTCGCGGAGTTCGTCACCAGCGCGGTCCACGAATCGACGCTCGACGCGTATCTGACCCTGCCGGTCCCCGCCGACCTGCCGCGCCTGCATGTGCTCGACATCGGCATCACCTCCACCGCCCATCTGGTGGGCGGCGACCTCGCCCTTCCCCCGGGCGGCGTTCCCCTCGGCTACTGGGAGGTCAAGCTCGTCCCGACCGGCCCGCCGGCCGCGGCGGCGGTGCTCAGCGTCCGCACGGGGCGCATCCTGCTGACGGCAGCGGGAATCCAGGAGGCCCTGCACTTCGCCCGGCCGTTCGGCCTGACCTGGGGCGAGCTGCTCGCCGACGGCAACCTCGGCGACCTGTTCCTCGACTTCAACGACTGGGGTCAACGCTTCGACGGGCTCGTCTTCCACCACGACGCTCTCGTCCTCTCGACGTACGCGCCCGGCACCGATTCGTTCCTCGGCGTCTCCGGCCAGGTCCTCCTCCCCTACTTCGGCCTGCACTACGTCAACATCCGCGATGCCGCGCGGATCACCTTGGGCGGCACCGCACCGCACCCGCGGCATGTCACCGTTCCCAAGCCGGCCATCGCCCCGGGTTCGCGCACCACCGACCTGTCCCTTGCGCGGGACTGGCACGACGTCCACACCAGCGTGCTCGCGAACTTCCTGTGCACGGACGCCGACGTCGACTACCACGTCACCGCCCAAAACGGGTTCCTGGGCACCGGCACCGCCGAATTCGGGTTCCTCCACTCGAGCAGGCTCGACATCACCGTCGAGATCCATTCCGACGCGACCGACATCCGCATCTCGGCGCAGACGGCGCACGGCCTGGACATCGGGCCGGTGTCGAACGTCGGGTCTCTGGGGGAGATCGTCGGCTCGGCGCGCATCGAGGGCTCGGGACTCGCCCGCATCACCATGTACGGCGCTGTCGAACAATCCGCTGGTGCGCTGTTCACCAACAAGGTCGGCTACTCGGCCGAGGCCAACTTCACGATCACGCCGACATCGATCGACCTGTACGTCTCCGGCGACATGCTGGTCGGCGCCACCGTGGTGGAGGTCGAGGCCGCCGGGACGGCGCACCTCTTCTTCGACTTCGGCGCCGGCACCGCGGAGGGCGAGCTGTCCGGCTGCGTGGATGCCGACGCCGCGATCGCGGGCCTGTCCGGCGACGGCCAGTTCACCTGGCACATCTCCCCCGCTATGCACTACCTGCAGGGCCGGGTCCGGGTGGCCGTCTTCTCGACCGTCGCCAGCGGCGGGCTCGAGGGCGGGTTCTTCATCGGGCGGACCGTCCCCAAGGCGCTCGCCTGGTCACTGGACACGGGTGATCCGCACTTCCGGTTGTCGCGCGCGATCATGCCGGCAACCATCACGGGCATCTACGGCTACGGACGGGTCTCCTTCGGCGTCAACTGGTACGTGTTCGGCGGCGGCGTCGACATCTTCGCCGGAGCGGGCGCCTTCAGCCAGCCCGTGCCCGGGTTCCCGGCGCCACCGTTCGTGCCGGCACCGCAACTGCCGTTCGTCGCGGCTGCGTGCGGCATCCACGTGCACGGCGAGATCCTCGGCGGACTGGTCAGCGCGTCCGCCTGGGCGAACCTCAGCCTCGTCGGCGGCGTGCCGCCCTTCTTCGAGGGTTCGTTCGAATTGCGGGGCTGCGTCCTGTGGGTCATGTGCTCATCGGTGTCCGTCAGCGCCGGCGTCAACAGCAGCGGCTTCTACCTGTACTGAGGAGGGGGCATGACCGGGTCGCTCGTCCATGTGACGTCCGCGGGCATCGCCGCGGACGGCTCGACGTTCACCGTGGTGCGCTGGGAGGTGGTGGACGACGCGGAGGGCTACAACGTCTATCGCCGCCCGGCGGCCGGCCCGGTGAGCTGGGGTCCGCCGCTCAACGGAACCACCACGGTGCGGGTTCCGTCCTCGGGCGCCGAGCTGCTGGCGATCGTGTCACCGGGGACGGCCGCCTGGTCGGTCCTCGTCAACGGCCTCAGCGCCGTCGCGGCGGGCACGACGCCCGGCACCGTGCTCAGCCCGGTCGATCCGGTCGTCGTGTTCGACAGGGGGCTGACGCCGGCCGAGCGGACGTTCGTCCAGGCCGGCGCCCAGGCCGACCTGACCATGGGCCGCATCGCCGGCCTCGCGTTCATCGACACGACCGTCACCGCCGACGAGACATACCTGTACGAGCTGCGGGCCGTCCGCAACGGCGCGGAGAGTGTCGCCGGCACCTCGGGGGACGTGTGGGCCGGACACTTCACGCTGCCGCCTGCGCCGTCGGGCGTGACTGCCCAGGCGGGTGACGGCCGGGTCCTCGTGTCGTGGAACCGGCCGCCCGCCGCGGCCACCTTCCTGGTGCAGCGGGCCACGAGCGCGGGCGGCCCGTACGCCCGCGTCAACGCCCGGCCGGTCACCCACGACCTGACGACGGACCTCGACGGGCAGCCGCTGCCCGCCACACCCGGCTTCATCGACGCCGCCGCGTGGGACGCCGACGGGGCTCCCGCGACGCATCCGGTGGACGGCGTTGCCGTGGACGGCCCGCACAACGGCATCACCTACCACTACCGGGTGGCCGCCCGCGACGCCCTCGACCGCACCGGCCCCTGGTCGGCTCCCGTCGCGGCGCTGCCGATCCGCGCGCTGCCCCCGATGGCGCCGGACGAGGTGCAGGTGACGCCGACGACCTCGGCCGACGGCATGGTGGTGCGGTGGCGCACGGTGATCCGCAACGTCGAGGGCCACCGGTTCACCGACCACGACGTGCCGGACTCGACCCAGACCAACCTGATCCACCGCGCTCCGGCCCGCGAGCAGCTGGAGGATCTGGCCACGCTGTCCTCACACCTGGTCACGTCGCTGGTCAGTGACCCGCGGGACGTGACCACGCCGGTGCAGACCTGGACCGACACCGATCCCGCGCTGGTGCCGCCGTACGGCACGACGCCGTTCTACTACCGCGTGCTCGTGCGGGACCAGTACGGGCTCGTCAGCGCCCCCTCGGCCGTCGTCGGCAACCGGGTGCCGGACACCACTCCGCCGGGGCCGACCGTCATCGTGGACGCGGTCGGGCGGGCCGACCACATCCACGTGGAGTGGCGGGAGAACCCCGAGCCCGATGTCGCGGGATACCGGATCTACCGGGGCGTCTGCGATTTCGGGCGGATTTACATCCCGGGGACCGGCCACGACCCGGACAAGGAGCCCAGCGACCCCACCGGCCGGTTCACCTGCGACATGGTGTTGGTGGGCGAGGTCCCGCTCGGCGACGCCCGGGTCATGATGCACGACGACGGAGTCATCTGGTTCGACGACTCCTCGGTGCCGGCGAACTCGCCGATCTGCTACGCCTACTGGATCCGGGCCTACGACTTCGCCGACAACCTCTACCCGGGGGACGGCCACGGATGCCCGGCGAAGAAGGCGGAGTACACATGCGCCGCGTTGCGCGAGAAGACGCCGCCCGAACCTCCGGTCATCACGAACCTCAAGGCCCGCAACAACGCTGTGCTGATCGAGTGGGTGGGCGCACCGGAACAGGACATCCGCGCGTTCCATGTCTACCGCTCGGACAAGGAGAACGATCCTCCGCAGTTCGTCGCGTGCGTCTTCACCGACGGCACCACCACGACCGTGCCGTGGCACGGCATCGTGCCCTCGTGCATGGTGCTGCCGGCGATGCCGGACCCGCTCGCGTCGCGCGGCTCGTATCTCGACACGGCCGTCGAACCGCACCGCGAATACTGGTACCGCGTCGCGGGCGTCGACTGGCTGGGCAACGAAAGCACCTCGGGCAACCTCACGGCCATTCCGGCGTCGAGCACGTTCACCTACACCTCAGACCTGCCCGGCACCCCCACGGTGCTGCCGCCGACGCCACCGCCGCCCGGCGGCTGCGGTCTCGAGGTCACCTGGGAGCCGCCGTTCGACCCCGCCACGCTGCGGGGCTATGTGGTGTCGCGCTCGTCGCCGGGCGCGCCACCCCGGCAGGTGTCGCCGATCCTCACGGTCACGTCGTTCACCGACCCCACCGCGCGCCGCGGCATCGACTACCGGTACACGGTGCAGGCCGTCGACGCGGCCGGAACGCTGTCCGAGCCTTCCCTCCCGGTGCTGCACCGCTACTGACCAAGGAGCACCGCCATGGCTGTCACCGACGTGTTCGACCCGCGGACCGACGGATGGTTCTTCGAGAACTGGGGCGAGGACACCGACTTCACCTGGGACCTCTACCGGCGTACCCATCTGTCGATCCATCCCACCGACGACCCCGTCCTGGCACCGCTCGACCACGCGTACTTCCAGATCTTCAAGAGCTGCGCCGCCGAGGGCAACTGCGGCGGGATGGCCATGCTGGCCCTGGCCGTGTTCAAGTACGGTGGCTTCTTCGGATACGGCTCGCCCGCCAACTTCTACACGGGGGGCCCCGACGGCCCGGACCGGAGCGACCTGCACGAGGCCGTGAACATCTTCCAGGCCCGCCAGTTCAGCGCACCGGGCATCCGCAACTTCCTCGACGTCGTCAAGGCCGGCCAGCTCAACGACGGCATCGCGGCGTGGCACCGCATCAGCGGCGGGCTGGCGAGCGGCGACTACCACGTGCTGTCGCTGTCCAGCGGGCTGTTCGGCGACGCGGCGCACACCGTCATCCCGTACCGCGCCACGCAGTCGGGAGGCACCTACACGCTCTGGGTGTGGGACCCCAACCGTCCGTACGACGCCTTCCCCGCCTATTACGACGGGGGGTTCAACCGCATCGTCATCACCTCGCCCACCGGGTGGTCGTACGACCAGAATGCCGGCGGGTTCTCCGGTGGGCACAACTACCTGGGGTCGCAGAACGGCTGGTTCTTCGCCATCCCGACCTCGTTGATCTTGCACAAGGGCCGCCAACCGATATCGGTCGCGTTCGCCATCACGGGGCTCACCTATCTGTTCGTGTCCGGCACCGGCGCCGCGGTGACCCAGATCGAGGACAGCAACGGCCGGCGCCTGTTCCGCGACACCGGCGTGCACACCCGGCGTGACGACCTCGAGACGTCACCGTCGCACCGGCTCGAGGGCGTGGCCCCGTGGCCGTTCACCGGCGGGCTGCCCGGCACCGGCCGTCCGGGAGAGCTGTACGTCACCGATCGGCCCCCGAGCTCCGCGCCGCTTCGCGTCACCGTGCGGGGCGACTACACGCTGCAGCGTGCCTCCGCCGGCTCCCTGACCGAGGTTGCCCCGGTGGGCAGGACCAAGGCGCCCGACGAGGTGCTGTTCGACGACGATGCCGTCGAAGTGCGCACCCATGCGGCGCGGCGGCGATTCGACCTGCGACAGATCCGCACCACCGGGCCCGGCGAATGGCACGGCGTGCACCTGCGCGACGTGCTCGTCACGGACGACAGTGTGCGGATGCGTGCCCCCGGGCCGGGCGGCGCGGTGGAGGTGTCCGGAAGCCGGACAGGACGCGAGCTGGACATCGAGTTCGAACGCCTGCGAGGGCGGCGCCTTTCCCGGTCGCACCTCGGACGCCGGCGCTACCCGGCTGGCGGCCCCCTGGTGGTAGCCCCCGGCACGTGGGAGGCCGTGCCCCGCCGACGACGCAAGACGTGACGAGCCGGTAGGTCGCGTCGCACCCCACCGCCGACACCGGCGCTGACCTCCCGTCCCACGTACCGGAATTACGGGAAACGGCGACCGGCGTCCGGCAAACCGGCCGCCTTGAGGAAGTTCGTCCCAGGTGGCGCCCTAGATCAACTGCTTGCCGTTGTTTTGGTCTGGAAACTACGGGCGGCCCGGCCTGGCGTACGCCGCCAACAGCGGTCCGCCTGATAGAAGCCCGACCGTCAGGCGCCGGCGGTGACGTGCTCGCACAGCCGACGGGGTCGGTAGCCGCCGGGGACACCGGCGCCGACGGTGTCCCAGAACGCTGGGGAGCCGTCGATGTGCCCGCCTAGGGTGTGCCAGGCGAAGCCGGGATTCTCCGCGCGCAGCGCCGCCAGGCCCGCGGCGGCCAGGCCGCGGCGCCGGTAGGGCTCCAGGGTGTGCGGCTGTTCCACCCAGCCGATCCGGCACGTTCGGCACAGCTGGTAGTCCACCTCAAAGACGAAATCGTCCCGCACGACCTCGGCGTCGCCGGCGCGGCCGCGCAGGTGTGCGGCGCGCATCCGCCAGCCGGGCCGCTCCGCCGACACGGTGTCCTGCCACGGCGTGGCCAGGTGCGGGACGACGGGCCAGCGGGGCCGGGGCCATCGGCCCCCGGTCACCCGTTGCAGGACTTCCCGCCAGGGTTGGCGGCCGGACACCCGACCCACCTGCCCCGAGGCGGCAATCAGCTCGCGGATCGCCGCCTCGTTCGGGTTCCCGGTGCTCATCGCGGGGTCAGTCGTCATCGCCGGCTTCGGCTTGGGCCTGGCTGGCCTGCTCCACCAAGGCGTTGCTCAGGTCCCGCAGGCCGGCGGCGACGTTCCACTCCGGCCGGACCGCCGGATCCAGGCCGCGGGCCTTCGCGCCTTCCCAGATGCGGGTCCACGTAGTCGTACAGCGCCTGCCGCGCCTGCAGCTGCGCCGCCCGGCCCGCCGGGGCCAGGCGGGCGAGGCCGGTGGCGTCGTGCTCGGCGAAGGCGTCGATCAGCTCGATCGCCATACCCTGGTGATGCAGCGTGTCGTCGTCCACGTCACTCATGCCGGTAACTCTATGACGCCCATCGATCACTTTGCGACCACGGCGGCCTGACCCGGGCGGCGGCGCTCACAGCGGTTCGAGGTCGTCCACGTCGTCCGGGCCATCTTCGGTGGCGAGCAGGTGCAGGGCCTCGCGAAGCCAGCCGAGCTCGTCAGGGTGCGAGCCAGAGCGCGATGACCGAGGTGTCCACGCCAGCTTGTAGCAGCGCCATCGCGGTGGAGTGGCGCAGGGTGTGCGGCGTGACGGTCTTGCTGGCCAGCGTGGGGCACGTGGCTACCGCGGTAGCGGCGTGCTTGGCGACGAGGCGTTGCACCGCGTCGCGGGATAGCGGGGTGCCCCGCCGGGTCGGGAACAGCGGATCGGTGGGCTGGCCGCGGTGTTCTTTGAGCCAGGTGCGCAGCGCCTTCACGGTGTGGCTGGTCAGCGGGGTGCACCGGTCTTTGCGGCCTTTGCCGTGGCACCGTAGGTGGGCGCCTGGGCCGAGGTGCACGTCGGCCCAGGGGTGAGCCCGGTCAGCTCGCTGACGCGTAGGCCGGTGTGGACAGCGACCAGCAGTAGGGCGTGGTCGCGTCGTCCGGTCCAGGTGGTTTGGTCGGGGGCTGCGGTGAGCGCGTCGGTTTCCGGGCCGGTCAGCCAGCTGACAGTTCTGGGCCGTGGCGACCCGCTACGACAAGCTCAAAGACCGTTACCTGGCAACGGTCACCATCGCCTCGATCATGGTCTGGCTCCGCGGCGCGCGAAACGCGACCGCAAATCTGATGATCCGTCAGATGCGCCCTAGCGTCTTCCTCCCTGCCGCGATCAGCGATCCAGAACGAATGACGTTTGAGATCAACGGTTGACGCGCAGGTACGCCATCTGCACCACCTCGCCCGTGAGATGTAAGACCTTGGACACTCGCTTTCCCTGCCGCGACGAGGTGCTCAGACTTCACGGGTGGAACCTGTCATGATGGCACTCAATGCCCTCGGAGCGATGAAGAGGGCCTACGACACCAAGCAGTTACGAGATCAGATCGCGCGGATCGAGTCGACGGTCCAGGCTCTCGGCGCCCGGATAGACCAGATACTCGACATCAGCGTGATGGCTGCCTTCGAGCATCTGGCAACCGCTGACAGGGCTACGAACGACGACTTCCGTCGACAGGAACTAAACCTAGCCCGTGGGAAGTTCGTGGAAATGACCAAACGACCAACCGAGTCTATGGCGCATCCGGGAGAGCAAGACCTGTCGGCGCAACAAGTAACCGCGATCGGTCACGCCGGCAATTTCAGCTACTTCATGATGAATGGCGAGGTCTCCCTGGCACTGCTAGAGGCATACCGGTGCACCGAACGCTTCCCCGCCCTTGGGGTACAACTCTTCCCAAAAGCCGTCTTCTCGCGTGACTACAGCGCGACCGGCCGGGCCATGGTCGCCCGACGTGCCAGCCGAGACAGAGTTCGCGCGAATCACGAAGCCTCTCTGAAGGCACACCAGGCGGACAGGGGAGCCTACTACCGGGAATTGGCCTGGAAGGTGCCGGCCGCGGGTGCAGTTTTCCTCGGCTTCCTAGCAGCGGGTATGGTCGCGCCGCCTCTAGCCGGCCAGGCAGGTGCGCGCGCGGCGGGCATCCTCGCCGGTACGGGAGACCGTGCGATATCAGATGTTCCTGGACCCAAACCGAAGCTCAACTACGACTCCAACGCGATCGATCCACCGGAGGAAATCGAACTCATGCGACAAGCGAGTGCCGAGAGCGCCCAGCGCCGCGCAACACTGGAGCGCTCGGTTTAGCAGGACCGACGAAGCCACAGCGACTGTACGGCTGCACCACTCCTGTCTAACATGCCAAAGATCGCTAACGCCATCACCTCGCGTCCGGCACGAGTGTCGCCATCGCCGGGGTGGCCCGTTCACGGAGTCGTGTGCTGGGCGTCACGACGAAGCTCTGTCGTGGCCCGGCGTGGTGGGTTATCCGGCGCCCCCTTGAAGCGCGAAGCGCAGGACTCCACCGACGTGAACATGTCTACAAGGGACTTGGCCGGGAACCCGGAGGCTTCTCTGTGCGCGCCTTCACTTTCCGAGGCGCGGAAGGATCAAGCCAGGTCGGATCAAGCTGGACCATCAGCTACAGACCTTGAAAAGTTGATGTCTGTCGGCGTGGCGGCGTGATCTGCGTCGATGGGTTCGGTAGGCCGGAATGATGAGGTATCCGGCTGGTGGTGGTTTGAACGCGGCAGCCAGGGCCCGGCCTGAAACGGTCCGCAGGCAGGCGGCAGCCATGTTCCAGGAGTCCAGACCGACCGCCCAGATCGCTTCTGAGCTGCGGGTTTCGCCAAAGTCGGTGCGTGAGTGGCGGCGTCGGTGGATCGCTGGAGGCACACGGGCGTTGGCCTCGGCCGGGCCCGGCGGCGCCGACTGCAAACTCGGAGTCGACCAGCAGCAACGGCTTGCCGGAATGCTGGATACGGGACCGGTCGGGCACGGCTGGGACGATGCCCGCTGGACGCTCGCGCGGGTCGCCGAGCTGATCGAACGATGGTTCGAGGTCTGTTACACGTTGCGTGGGGTGTCGTACTTGCTGCACCGGATGGGCTACAGCCTGCAGGTTCCCGCCCGCCGGGCGGTCGAGCGTGACGAGCAGGCGATCCAGACATGGCATCACCAGCGGTGGCCGGCGGTAAAAGGCTAGCGGCGGCGCGGGGCGCCTGGGTCTGCTTCCAGGACGAGGCAGGCCAAACCCTGCGACCGCCGAAAGGCAAGACCTGGGCACGGCGGGGTCACACACCAGTGGTCGCCGTGTCAGGCAAGGGATCCGGACGGATCTCGATCGCCGGGCTGCTCTGCCTCAAGCCCGGACACCGCGGCCGGCTGATGTGGCGCACCCGACTACACCGCGGCCGGACCGGCGAACGCGACAGCTTCAGCGAGGACGACTACATCGCGTTCCTGGACCAGACCCACCAACGCCTGGCCGCGCCGATCGTGCTGTGCTGGGACAACCTCAACACGCACATCAGCGTACGGATGCGAACCCTGATCGCCGCCCGAGACTGGCTGACCGTCGTCCGGCTACCCGCCTACGCCCCGGACCTCAACCCGACCGAGGGCGTCTGGTCCTGGATCAAACGCGGCATCGCCAACACAGCCATCCACCGCGTCGACCACCTCGCCAACCTGGTCAAACAACGACTACGCGCATGCCAGCAGCAAACCAACCTCATCGCCGGCTTCCTCGCCCAAACCGGAATGACCATCGAACCAGAACCACCATGACCGAACAGACGCCAACCCTTCAAGCTCTGTAGTGATCCTCGCCGTGTCGGCCGGCTTGATGGCGACAGGGCGGGTTGGGTCGCGTTCCGAGGCGGCGTCGCCGAGAATTCAGCCTGGTCACGACGTTCCAGCTGCCCTGGGTCTCCTGGCTTCTGGAGGGCTACGACAACAGCGGGGTCCTCTACACGATCGCGGTACCGTCCGTGCTCGCTGGCGGCTACGCAGCTCCGACGGCCGCGCCGTCCTGCGCCGCTTCCGCCACCCCGACGACCCGCTATCGGCCCTGGCCACCGAAGCCGCAAACTCCTGTGAGGCCGCGCCCACGCCGACGCCCCTATCCCGTCACACGGGCGGGTGAACTTTTGGGGATTCGTTTTCCTTCGCCCTGCTCGGGGCGCGCTTCGAACCGGACGGATCGCACTGTTAATACCACCGCCCAAGACGCTCCGGGAAACCTCCAAGCAGGCTTAATACGAGATCAAGTTTGGCAAGTGAGCCCGAGCGCGGGCCCATGATCCGAGTTCCGCATGGAGTTCCCACCCGGCGCCCGCCGGACCGGACATCGTTTTCGAGTTGTCGTCATCGACGAACGGTGAGCACAATACGACAATGACGGCCCGGGAGATCTCGCCAAAGCTGCGGACGAATATGGCCGGACGGATACGGCCACGTGACGCGAAGTTGGCTGGAACTATTTTTGTCATTTTGTCGACGCTGGCGGCAAGTCTTGGATGCGGTAGTGGCCAAGACCGGACAGATGCCTCCGACAAATCCGTTACGCATCCTGGATCAGCTGCGGCGTCGCCCGATGGGGACCCTACTACAGGTCCGGCGGGATCCCCGCCCACGACGGATGGCACCGACCATGGTGACACATCCCCAACTGGTCCTGGTAACAGTTCACCGACGAGACCGGGCCCACCGACCGAGCCTAAGACGGGACCACAAAGCCCCCGCGGTTCCACCAAACCGCCGGTCAGTACGACGCGGCCAGCCGACAGGCCGACCACGGCGCCACCGCCGAGCCCTCGCAAACCCTGGACGCTGGTATTCGAGGACAACTTCGCCGGCAGAAGCTTGAACACCCAGCGGTGGTGGGTGTATAACTCGCCGACCAAAAAGCCGCCGCGCTCCCCAGCCGCATTGAGCGTCGGCGGCAACGAACTCCGCATCAGGGGTGGATTCGACGGTGACGGCAAGGACATGTCGGGAGGTTTGCAGTCCTCTTGGGCCCAACTCTACGGCAGGTGGGAAGCGCGTTTCCGGGTGGATCTCGGAGCTGGCTATTCCGCAGTGGTTCTGCTGTGGCCGGAAACCGACCAATGGCCGACGGACGGGGAGATCAATCTGGCTGAGGCCAATCGTGGCAATCGGCAGACCGCGCTGAACTATCTGCACAACGGCCCCTCTGATCTGAAGTCGGGCAAAACGATGCATGCCGATTTCACCAAGTGGCACACCGTGGCGGTGGAGTGGCTACCGGACCGCGTGACGTTCTTCCTGGACGGTGTCGAGCAACGAACCGTTAAGGCCGTACATACTCCGGGTAAGCAAAATCCCGTGCCGAGTACCTCGCGAATGAACCTGGCGCTCCAGCTCGATGTCGGTTGTGACGGGTTCATCCAGTGCAGGGACGCTGACACCCCGGCCTCGGTGGTCATGCACGTCGACTGGGTCAAGATCTACCGGGCGAGTTCCTGACCGGCAAATCTCGTTCTCACGGTCAGCCGCAGGTCGGTTCGAAATCCACACCCTTTACATGGACCTTCCAGGCCGTCTCGTCGAAGCCGTCACCAACCAGCCGGCAGGCCTCCTCGGCCAAGCGCCCACGCAGCTCGGCGAGCTGCGTGAGGTCCCACAGCGCAACCGAACCGCCGGGACGTAGCGCCGCGATGACAGTCGCATCGCCGCTAACGGCCACGGCCGGGACCGACTCCGGCAAGACGATCGGGTCGCCGAGCCGTTGTGGCGAACGAGAATCCGCCAGATCCCAAAGAATCAGAGACTGATCATCCCCCGCGGACACCAGAATCGGGCTGGCCGCGGAGGAGGCGAACGTCCGTACCCCACCGCCATGCCCGGTCAGGGACTGGCCGGCGGGCGCCCGGACGGCCATGTCCCAGAGTGTCACGACGCCGTCCCGGTCTCCGGAGATGAGGTAGGGCGGATCTGTGCCGGACGGCATGAAGAGGATGACCGAGGGCTGGCGGCTGCCCGACTGGAGCGGTTCAAGCCGCATCGGCTGCTCGCGGTCCGTCATGTCCCAGGCGGTCAGCGGTCCTGTGTCACCTGCCGCCACCAGAAACTTGCCGTCCGGTGAGAAATCGACGGATCGCAACTCGCCTTCGCCGTGGCGGCTTAGCGATCCACCCCCCAGGAGGCGAGGACCGCCCTCGTCAAGGGCCCAGACACGGACCTCGCCGCCGGCGCTGGCGGCGGCCACACTACGCCCGTCGACCGAGGCGGCGACCGCCATCGCCGATTGGCGCAGGCCGGTCAACGGCGGACCGGCGCTGGCGCCGGTCCGCAGGTCCCACAGGATCACCGCGCCGTCTCGATACCCGACAGCCAGAAACGTGGTGCGGGGCACGAACGCCACCGACATCGGCGGCGGCGGGTCCGCGCGGACGAATGGTCGGCCGGCCTGGCGTGGCAGTCCGTCGGAGGTGGCGACATCCCACACTTGAACCGTCTGATCGGCGACCACCGCGAGCCGCCGCCGGGAGTCCGGCGCGAACGCGAGCGACCTGGCCGGTTGAGCGAGCCCGGATGTCAGCGGTTCAAGCGGCTTGGGCTGGTAGCGGTTTCGGACCCGCCAGAGCATCCCGTCACCGTCCCGGCTGCCTGTCGCTAGGCGTTGGCCGTCAGGCGAGAACGCTATCGCTCGGACGTGCCACCGGTGGCCCGACAGGCGCGCTCCCACGCGCTCAGGCAGACCAGGCCTGGAGAAATCCCACTGCAGTACCGTGTAGTCGTCACTGGCGGAGGCGAGAATCTTCCCGTCAGGGGCGAACGCCAACGCTCCGACGGCTGCCCGGTGCCCGGTGCTCGGCATGGGCAACCGACGCGGCCGCTCCAGGTCGTCGACGCGCCAACCCAGGATGGTGTTGTCGCCAAGGCCGGCGACAAGCGTCGCGGATACCGGCGAGAAGGCAATCGACTCGACCGACGTGCTCCGCCCCACCACGATGGTCGGCAGCCCTTGAGGTGAGCGGGCGTCGGCGCCCAGGTCCCAGAGCGTTATGACACCGTTGCCGGTTCCCGCGGCAAGGATTCGGCCGTCGGCGGAGAACGCCACCGAACGCGCCCAACTCTCGTTGAGGCCTGCAGCGACGGTCGACACCCGCGCCAGTACCTGCTCTCCGGCCAGCCGCCACAGCGCCACCACCCCGTCTTCGCCGCCGGCCGATGCGATCAGGCGGCCGTCGCGAGAGAACACGACAGACGACACGTCGCCGCTGTGCGCGACTTCGCTGTCGGGGAGGCGCCGGGGAGGACCAGGCTCTCCGATGGCCCACATCGCGATGGCTCCGTCGCCCTTCCCGACGACGAGGGTCCGGCCGTCTGGGGAGAACGCGACAGACCGCGGTGCCGGGCGGAAGACGGCAAGTGCATCACCCAAGCGGCGGGGGGCTCCGTCTTGGGAAACATCCCACAGGAGAACGGCTCCGTCGCCGCCGACGGAGGCGAGCGTGCGGCCGTCGGCGGAGAACGAAACGCCATTGATCGCGCTGCCCCGGTTGCCCGTCAGCGTTCCCAGGAATGGGCTGGTCGTCAGTAGGTTCAGAAGCGTGGACGTGGCGACGCCGTCCGGCTCGATGCGGTGTGCCGCCAAGGCGAGCTGCAGCGCTGTACGGGGGTCACGCTCCCGAAGCGCGGCAGCCTCCAGCGCGAGTTGACGTACGGTGGCGATCCGCGCCTGCCGGTCCGCCTTCCGCTGCTGACTGGATGCGTAGACTCCCGCCCCGACCACGCCCACGAGCAGTGCGACCAGCGCGATCGAGGCCACCGTCAACCGCCTCACCAAGCGCTGCCACCTGCGTAGCTCGCTGCGCTCCGCCGCCTCGCTGGCTTCGAGGAACTCCCGCTCGATTCGGTCGAGTAGCGGCCCACGGTCTTTCGCGACCGCCCGCCCGTCGGCGAGGAACTTGCCGCGAGAGAGCAAGCCCGGATCCCGCTCGCCGGCGGCCCACGCCCTCGCCGCCTCGGTCAGCCGCTGATGGGCGAGCAATCCCACCCGGTCGGCATCTATCCAGTCCGACAGACGTCGCCAAGCCCGCAGCAATGCCTCGTGTGTGATCTGAACGGTGTCGCCGGTAATCGTGAGTAGCCGCGCATCCGGTGCTGCGAACGCGTCCCGGGCCGCGGTCAGCAACCTGACCTCTTCGGGATCTCGCCCGGCCACCAACTCGCGGAAGTCGATCGCCCGCCGGCTGTCGTCGGTCCGGTTCCCGACCTGCACCATGCTGAGCAGCAGTTGGCAGGCGGCGCGTTGCGCTGGCCGCTCGCCCGTGACGGTCGATTCGGCGCCGTCGGTGCGAGGGCTTTCGGCATCCAGGGCGTTGTAGATCTCTTCGGCGCGTTGGGCGACGCTGCTCCAGATCCCGCCGGTGGCCTCGTACGACTCCAGGGTCAGCCAGCCATCCGGACTACGCCGCTGCCACGTCGCGAGAAGGGCGTAGGACAAGAGAGGCAAACCGTCAGGCCGCAGTGACCGGACGCTGCGCAGTAACTCGGCAGGCAACAGGTGGCCGCTGCCGCCCTTCGAGGGTTCGGTCAATGACCGTGCGACGGCGTCGTCGGTGCGTGGGCCGGTGCTCAGGTCTTGTAGTAGGCGGTTCGAGAAGCCGGGTGCCAGCCGCAGACTCGCTCGCTTGGCCGGCCCTTCGATGGCCTCTCGCAGCTCGGCTTCGTTCATCGGCACGACGACAACCGGCCGTTCGACCGCGGGACGCAGTTCGGCGAACGTCAAGCAGTTCTGGAAGAAGTCTGCCCGAACCGCGAGAACCACCATTGCCAAGGGCTGTTCGGCGCTCGGGCCTGACCGCACGATCTTATCCAAGGCTCGAACATATGCGAGCCGTTCATCGGGATCGACACGCGGATCGAATACTTCCTCGAACTGGTCCACAACGATCAGGAGCCGCCGGTCGACATCGGCGCCGGTACGCCGTCCCACAATTGTCCTGACAACGGCAACTGGATCTTCGAGGAGCTGTTCTCTGGTCTCTGCCTCGGGCATTTCGGTGAGCCGCGACACGGCCTCGGCCAGTGTCGCGACGGGATGCGTCCCAGGCATGACCACCAGCCTCCGCCACTCGTTGGCGCCGGGCAGATCTTGATGACCTTGCCGCAGGGCGGGGAGCAGCCCCGCCCTCAGCAATGACGACTTACCCGATCCCGAGGAGCCGACAACCGCGATCAGGCCCGGGTCACGCAAGCCTTGTGAAAGTGCGTCGAGCAATCTGGATACCAGAGTTTTCCGCCCGAAAAAGAATTCGCTGTCCTCCTCTTCAAATGCCTGCAAGCCCTGGTACGGCGCCCCATCGTCGTTCGAGTGCGGCGCCACTGCCGGCAAATCCCGTGGCTCGGAGACGTAGGCACCGTTTCGCACGAGAACGATCGAGCCGCCGCGACCGCTTTCGAACTCCTGGGGATCGGCAACTCCATGAAGTACCCGCGCAACGAAGCTGTAGGCGTGCCTAACGGTCAGGTACCTCGGCCCCTTCGGATCTCCGTTTCGAAGGAGATCGATGATCGCGCCGGTGAGGGCCGTGTGCCGGTGGCCGGGCGGGGCGAAGGCCTGGCTGTTGCGCCCGGTCGCGGCAAGCAGGTATGTGCCGGACGACGTGGCGGACCCGAACGCGCTTCTTTGGAGGGATCCAATCAGGACATCCGCACGAGCCGCGTAACAACAGTCGAGAATCACAATGACCGAGGCCGGATCCGTGACGCGGGCCAACTCGTCCCGGATCCCGTCGTAGGGCAACGTCGGCGTGCCGAGACGGATATCAGAGTCGATCGTGCCTGATGTGGCGAGATGCAGCTGCCCATTGTGTCCGATCAACCCGTGGCCCACGAAATAGAAGAGCAGCACACCGCCCGCCTGGTGGCTGTTGACCGCACCATGAACGGCGTCACCGATCACCGTCCCATCCGGTGGATCGATCAGGCGGTTGATCTGATCGGGGTGGACTCCACATTGATCCACCAGCGTCCGATAGAGGTCATCGACCGAACGCCGCACTGCAGGCTCATCATTCAGCGGCTTGGAGCCTGCCGGAGCCCGATATCCGGCTTCGGGACGCCGGTGTGTAGCCACACCGACAAGGACGACCCGGGTGCCCGGCCGGCGCAGCGCGGACAGGCTCACTCGTCCAGGTCTTCGTCTTCATCCGCGCGCGAGGCCGCGTCGGAGGTGACACCATCGCCTTCGGCGTTGAGTCCCAGCAGAGCGTCCTTCTCGAAGAAAGTGGTGAGTTCCTGAAACAGCGCACGTAATTCGGCATCGTCTGCTTGGCGCACGTTCGTCGCCCTCAAACGGATCTTGACGTCGCCGTCTCGCGTAATCGTGAGCTCCCGATCACCAACCCGAAACTTGATCCAGGTGACCAGCACGGATGCGAGAGCGGTGGCCAACGCGCCGGAGGTGACCACCGCGATCACGGCGTCCGTGATCGGCCCTAGGGCCCCCGGTTCCATGGGCCTTTGCCTAAGGCTCACATGGGCTCCCAGCCCGCCGTCGATCAATTCCTCACGCAAAGAAAGCAGGTCGTCGACCACCGACTCTTCGTCAGCGGTGATCGTCACCATCAACAACCTCCGTCGTCGTCCCTATTCAGCGGTGCTCATTATGCTGACGTTTCGCACCGTGATGCTGACGCGAACATGACAGATCCACACACCGCCCGGTTCGGCGGTCACTACCAGAACACACCCAGGACCGGCCGTCGGCATCATCTGGCAGATGACTCGGAGGGCTGTACCGTCACCCCGCAGAAAATCCTGAGATTTTCCGGCTATCGTTCGGCATCCCTGGCGCCCCCGAAACCTGGCCGTTGTCCGCGCCCGAGCAGGAACGCCGGCTTGCGGCAGATGCGAAACGGATCTTGCTGCCGACGATCAGCCTGTTCTGGAGAACCGACTGATCCAGGTGCGATACCAACCGATACAAGCCGCTCCCCGCCCCGCCTCCGCCTCCGAAGGGCGCGCAGATTCAGAGCGACCCGGCACTGACGCAGCCGATACCACCCTTGCGACGCGCCCTCCCAGCATCACCTCAGCACCGCGACATCCCGAACCTTGCGCCTACAGGGACAGCTGCCGAGCGGGCAACTTCTCAGCGCCGGCGGGACCACCTTCGACGCCGACGACGACATGACCAACGAGTTGGGCTACGCGACCGGCGAGGCCGCCGGCAACCGGCTCAACTTTCCTGGCGTCAATACGGTCGAGGTGAACCCAACCGAGGCAGCGCAAACCATCGTTGTGTTCCTTGCGCCTGAGACATTTAGGCCGGCCAAACTCGTCCTTACCGACAACAGTGAACCCATCAAAATTCGAAGGCGAGGCGGTCGAGGCCTGGAGCGCTATTCAGAACGTCTGATCGTCCACTGTGGTCAGGGCCACGGGTGTCACTACAGGTGACGGCGGCCGCCCCGGTGTAGATCACCTGGTTGTGTGGACCAAAGAGATCAACGAGGGGCAGCCGCCGCGCTGTCAGGCTATGACCGGACTACGCGGCGATCAAGTCACCGACCTCGTCAGCGGCGTGTTCGACCTACTGGACGGGGTATGGCAGCCAATACGCGGACGGCGGCGGGCGCTCGGCCTGTACCGGGCGGCGGTGCTGATCTTATTCCTGATGCGCCGTAACGAGGCCCAAGCCGTGGCCGCCGAACTGTTCGGCTGCTCCCAGTCCACAGTGTCACGGATCGTGCGCCGGCTGCGGCCACTGCTACGCCAGGTCACCGCGGACTTCGCCGGCCAGATACGCCAGCAAGCCCAACGATCGGCGGTGCTGGTCGACGGTCCAGTAACCGGTGTTTCGTGCTATGTGTCACGACCGTCGCCCTCTCGGCCACAGAAGGCCCTGCTGTACCTCCGCGCGGGTCCGTGCGTGCCTCGCTCGTTCGTCTGGTTGTCCGACAATTACCGGACTCGAGCCTTGATTGTCAGTAAGGTGCGACTGCACAGGTCGATGTCCCAATTGGAATGGATACGATGCGTAGAGTACCAGCCGAGGTGTGGCTCGGAGCTGCGGTCGCAGTCTTTGGATTCGGCGCGATGTCGTCGTTCTACTATCTGTATGGCTGGACGATTCAGCCCGATCTGTTTCACTTCCGTAGTGCGACGTTCGGCGACGGAATCTTCTTGCCGTTGGCGGCCGGACTACTCCTGTGTCTGGCTCGGAGTTTGGGCGGCGGTCGATCCGACTGGCTCGCCGCCGGCGGTGCGGCGTTTCTTGGTGGCGCGGCCGGAACCATCGTAACGCTCCGGGCGCTTGCCGATCCGACTCCAGCGCTCAACTGGACGATGCCGGCACCAGGAGTCCTCAACGCCGCTGGCTTGTACCATGCGGTATTCCTGTCGCTTTGCAGCGCGCTCATCGCTGGCCTACTCGGACTCGTGCTCATACGCATGAATCGGTTGGGACGCCGATCCAATGACGCCGTGCAACGTTACGTCGCGTCGCCGCAGTGGGTCGGTGCGCTTGCTGCACTGTTGAGCTTTGCCGGATGTCTGGCCGCGGACAACCGCGGTGGAACGACAGCAGGCGAACTCACCGCCACGCTGGTTGTCGGTATCGCCGCCATCGCCGTGCTGGCGGCGATGCCGCTAATCACCCGTGCCCGGCCCGCGGTGTGCCTAGCCGCCACGCTGACGGCGGTCATACCGGCCGTCTGCGTAGCGATCCTCGCGGCAAGTGACCTAAACATCACCGCACATGTGGTCGTTCTTGCTGTGATCGCCATCGCAGGAGCAGTAGTGATCGCGGCTCAGCACGGCATCGTCTCGGAGCGGGCGTCAAACGGGTCACTGTGGCTGCTGGCCGCAATCAGCGCCGCGCCGCTGCTCTCGTTCGCCGCAGCGCCCGTCGCACGCGACCGGCCAAACCTGGCGAGTCTTGCTGCGTTCCTGGTGCTGGCCGCGACACTGCTGCTTCTCGTGCTCGTGCTTAGCGGTCTCCTGGAGCGGTACGTCAACGGCGAGCGCCCGGCACGACTCACGCTTCGCGACCTCGGCGGCGCGTCGCTGGCCTGGGTGTTGACTAGCTTTGCGGTGTTCGCAGTCTGGCTCATTGAGGAGATCCAACTCAGCGGCAACGGCGCTTCCCTGATCCTGCTCGTCGTCTCTCTGGCCATCCTCAACTGGGCGTCGCCGCTGCTGCGCAATACCTACCACGCGTTCGTACGCCTAGAGGAGCAGGCCACCACGCCCGGACGAGCACCGAAGGATCATTCGCGGCGTTCGTCCATAGTAGGGGCCTATCTCTTCGCGACCGGTGTCGCGGGCTTTGGATGCTTGTTGCTGCTTACAGTCGCCATAGCCAAGCCGAACAACTTCGAATCCGGCCGCCCGGATCGGACCCTGCCGGACGCCGTACTCATCGCTGGCGCCGCGGCGGTACTAGTGGCCATCTTGGCGATGCGATGGTCACCCCAAGCGCAGCGACGCCGGAGCGCGGCGGCTTTGATGCTTCTCGCCATCACCATCTGGCTCGCCGCCTTGTACAGTAACCTGTCCTTGCGCTGGTACCAGGCGCTGCTTGTCATACCACTCGCGGCTCTGGCCGGCATCTGGTCGTTTGAGAGCGTCAAGGGCAATGGTGCGTTGTTGCAGCGCAACGATGCCAGCCTCGTCCAAGTCCTTCTCGCACTGGCAGTCGGCGCCTCCACGTTCACGACGGTGCTCTGGCCGGCGACCTCCGGCCTGATCACCGACGGCGACCCAGCAACCATCTACTGGTCGCTTGCCGCAGTCTTCTGGTGCTACGTGGTCAATTTCATCCTCGTCGTCGCCGTCGTCAAGTCCTGCTTTCCTGGCCCGACGCACGACGTTGAGGGAACCAGCTACAGCGCGACCGCTGGTACGCAACAAGACCACGGTCTCGTCTCGGCGTTGACCCTCCTGCTGGTATGGCTACCGGCGTTCGTGATCGCACACGTGCCCCCGAGCGCACCTGAGCGATGGACATCCATCATTGTCATTCTGTACGGCCTGCTCTTCCTGCTTAGCTCGGTGTACCTCTGGGTCATGCGCTACAACACACGGCACGCAGCGTATCGGCGCCACCGGCATCACGGTGGCACGTTCGACGACTGGCACAGTGATAGACGCTTCCCGATGCTGCCGTTTGACCGGCTACGCCGGTCGCTACGCATCGTCACTCGCCGGCGTGCTGACAATGCAAGCGATGAGGAGTGGATTGAGATACTTGAGGACCATACAGCGCTTCAGAACCTCGTCGCCATGACCTTCGTCGTTATCGCCATCATTCCGGTCGTGCCACTGCTCAACGAGATTCGCCTCCGCACACCCGATTAATACGGAAGCCTGGGTTCGATATGTAGATGCGGGTCAATGGAGGATGTAACCCCGGCGGCGGTAGTGGCTGCTCTGGGCGCGAGCTTGGTGTCCACCACCAAGCTGACTGTTGCGTGCCGGGGATCAGTTCGCGGAGAGGTGTACTACCACGCCGGCTGGCTGCGGCTCGAACCCATCTGGCCAGGCAGTGGCCTGGTCGGCCAGTGCACCCGTCGAGGCGTGCTCCGTCGAGTTTGGCTTCTCGCAGTGAGGCGCCTTCCATATGTGCTCGTTGCAGCAGCGCGCCGGTCAGCTCGGCTCCGTCGAGGCTGGCGCCGGCGAGGTTGACCCCCTGCAGGTTCACATCGGTCAGGTCTGCGCCATCCAGGCGTGCCTGCGGCAGCCAAGCCCTACTCAGGTGCGCTCCTTCCAGATCAGCACCGACGAGGTACGCCTTTGACGGATTCGCTCGGCGTAGATCCACGCCCAGAAGCCTGGGGCGACTCGCCTTTGGGTTGCATCGCCCGTCGCGCCAGCACGGTGAGGGCCGCCTGAACATCAGTGGCCCTCGTGACCAGATGAGGTAGGTCGCTATCCTCCGGCACCGGGCGCGGAGGACGCCCTTCCCTGATCGGGCCACGGCGAGTGCTGACGGATGTAGGAGCCGAGGACTTCAGCGATCGTGGCGGCGTCGGCTGGCGAGTCCTTCGCGATGCGCTCCAGCGCGTAGATGCCGCCCAATCGGACGACGAGTTGGTCGCTACCGAGCTGATCCGTCGCCCGGGGTGAACCGCTCCGTGATCTGACCCTGCTGGGCGATCATCAGCTGGTCCTGGCCGGAGCTGGTTAGCGGTTGCCCGGAGGTTGTGCTGGAGCTGCTCGCGGCTGACCCGGAACTGACGCCAGGTGACATAGGCGCCAAGCAGGAGCACCATCCCGCCCAGGCCCTGCAGAATGAGCTCCCGCTCGTCGTTTTGCGCCTGGATGGCATCCGCGGCGTCTCCGAACGCGCTGCGCGGCGCGAGGTAGGCGGGCAGCACGACGACCGCCACGGTCAAGACGACCAATGCGGCGACAGCGAGCAGCAGCCCCACAAGCTGATGGTGCACAACACGAAACCCGGACCGTTGATCCATAGGCGTATCGTGGCGCCTCCACTAAATCCCAACCAGGACCAGGACGGCAGCCCAGGTCCGTGATGTAGATGGTCGGCGATGGGCCGCGGCAGGTTGGGTCTGATCGGTGTGCCTGCGGACGCGAGGACAGCCGCCGGTTGATCATCGATGACTTGTGGAGACAATCGAATATCGTGCGGGGCCGCTGTGCACAGACCGGATCCCGGCGCGGTGGGTGCTGTCGCATCGGGCAGGGCTGCCGGCCCTCGACGGTCCCCGTTCATTGGCCGACCTGGCGGCGCGGAACTCAGTCACCGCGGCGATCGCCGCCCAGGCACCGGCCTGGGAGCCGGGAACCGCGCACAGGTCCACGCTTTCACCTACGGCTGGATCGTCGGCGAACTGGTCCGGCGGGTGTCCGGACGCAGCATCGGCGCGTTCTTCCGGGACGAGATCGCCGACCCGCTCGGCCTCGAATGGATCGGGCTCCCCTGCCGACCGGCAGGGTCAGCCGGATCGTGGCGCCGCCGCCGGACCTGCCGGCCGTCGACCGGTCCGCGTTGATGGTGCGGGCGCTGCGCCCCATCGACGAGCCGCTCGACCTCAACCGGCCGGACCTACGGCCGCCGAGATCTCGGCGGTCAACGGGGTGAACACCGCCAGCGCGCTCGACCTGTTCTACGTCGCGCTGCTCGGCCCGGTCGACAGTCACCGCATACTCGGCCCGCATACCCTGGCCGCCGCGACCGCCGAACAGGCCGCCGGACCGGACTGGATCCTGTACGGGCCGACCCGGTGGGCGCTCGGCTTTGGCCTGCCGACCCTGGACATGCCGTGGTTCAAGCCGACGCTGTTCGGCCACGCGGGTCACGGCGGGCGCTCGCGTTCGCCGTCCCGGCGAGCGGGCTGGCGTTCGCGTGCCTGATGAACCGGCTCCACACGACGACGGACCCGGACCTGCGGGCGAGCAACCCTGGCCACCGCGGCGAACGCGGCGGCGGCCAGATCATCACGTCCGGAGTGACGTTCTCACGCGCGGCGGCGGCGGACGATGACGACCGCCACGATTCCCGCAGCCAGCACCACGGCGCCGAGGACCCAGGTCCATGAACCCGCGGCGGTGGCGCGTTCGGCAGTGGCGTCCGATGCCGGCGCCGACGGCTGCGGGGTGCCGCGCTGGATGAACGGCGTGGTCAGCTCCCGGCCGGCGACCCACAGGGTGAGCAGGCGGACGCCGGGCCGGACCGGGCCGCTCGGCCGGACCGTCACCGACGCGTCCTGGTCGTTGTCCTCGACGATGGCCGGCGTGCCGTCGATCTCGGCGCCGAACGCGGCCGCGCTGCTCACCTTTCCGCCGTAGTACGCCTGCACGTCGACGACGTCGAGGGTCCCGCCCTCGTCGACGTCGAGCGGCGGCATGAGCATCGCCACGTCGTCGAACCCGGGGTTGGTCCACGGCTGGTCCATTGCCGTCGTCCAGGATCCGTCCGGTCGGCGGCACGACATCGTCACCCGCAACGGGCGTGGCTCCGGGTCGCCGAGCGGGACGACGGCGAGAAACTCGGCGGGACCGGCCCGCAGCACGGCCCCACCCGGGCCCTCCTCGTCGCCTGGGGTGTGGTCGGGCTTCGGGTCGCCGCCGAACACCGTTACGTCGTCGACGGCGAGGGTGATGTCGGCGGCGAGCCGTTCGACCTCGGTGGCGCCGCCGGCGGCGGTCGTGCACGCGGCGGCGTCGCGGACCCACCACACGACTGCGGGCGCGCCCGGGTCACCCGACACCGGCGCCGCCACGAACGTCCGGTACGCGTCGGCGGACAGCGCCCTGGCGTCCCGGCCCGGCGTGACCGCGTGCGGCGTGGCCGTCAACGCGACGGCCATCGCCAGGCCCGCGGCCCGGACCTGCCGGCCGCGGGTCTCGAGGTGCCGGGTCTCCGCCCGGACGGTCGACTCGAGCCGTCGGCGCCGCCATAGGTAGAGCCGGTCCGGTACTGGCGGGCCGCTCTCCCGCAGTTGCAGCAACTGGTCCTGGACCTGCCGGCAGTCGTGCTCGCCGACCGTTTCGGTGCCGTCGACCCGGGACCGCCACAGCCGCACGATCTCGGCGTCGAGCCGGGCCACGCGGCGGGCCTGGTGCAGGTGCTCGCGCAGGGCCTCGACGAGCCCGTGCACCGGGGCGAGCAGCGGTGCCACGACCGCCGCGACGAGGTCCGGGACGCCCAGCGGGCCGAAACCGCCGACAAGCACGACACCGCCGCCGAGGACCCCCAGCGTGCCGGCGAGGACTGTCGCCCATTGGCGGTGCAACGGCGCGCTCCACGAGACGTTCGCCCGCTGGCACAACAGGATCGCGGCGATGCGGTCCTGTTCGTCGACCGGCGGGTACCAGGCGGCCAGGCCTGCGTCGGAGTGCCGGCGCCGGTACCGGGCGGCGCACCGGGCGACCTGCGCGGTGGCCGGCCGTTCGGCCAGGAGCCGGTTCCACGGCAGCCCGAACACGTAGGTGTCGAACTCCTCCTGGACGGCGGCGGCGGACTGGCGCCGGTCCCGTTCCCGGCCGCCGGCCAGCACGGCGAGGACGAGCAGGCCGACCCCGGTGGCGAGTCCGACCGGTAGCCGGACGGACTCCAGCACCAGCGCGAGGACGACGGTCGCGGCCGCTCCGGCGGTGACCAGCGTGGCTCGCGTCCGGCGCAGGAGCTTGACCTCGTTGTAGGTGGCGCGTTGCGCGGCGAGCAGGTCGATGGCGTGCCGGTCGGCGTGCCGCGCGGCAATCGTGGCGGTCACTTGCACACCTCCTGCCGTGGGGCGATCGTGGCGGTCACCGGCACACCTCGCGCCAGGTGACGGCCGGCAGGGTGGCCGCCCATTCGGCGGCGCTCGGTCCTTTCCCGACGATCGAGCAGGCGTACGCCCGCGGGTTGGCACTCATGCGGGTCGCGTCCGCGACGTTCCAGCTGTACATGGCCTCGTTCCCGAAGTAGACGGAGTCGCCGCCGCCGTCGAACGCGACGGCAAGGTAGGGCGGATGGCCGGCCTGGCCCCGCGTGACGGACAGCAGTGCGGTCGGTGCGGCGAGGTCGCTGACCTCCCAGAGGCGCATCTGGGAGATCGCGTCGACGGTGGCCACCACGTTGCCGCGCGGGCTGAACGCGGCCCGGTTGACGGTCTGGGTGTAGCCGGTCAGCGCGCCCTTCGGCGCCGGCGCCGAAGGGTTCGAGATGTCCCACAACCGCAGGCCGCGGTCGGCCCCGCCCATCTGCGCGACCAGGGCGTTGCCGTCCGGCGACAGCGCGCCGACCGACATCGAGAATCCGGTCGGGCTGCCCTGCACCGTCACGGTGCCAGCCGGCCGGGGCTTGCGCGGGTCCCGGATGTCCCACACCGTGACGGTCTTCAGGTCAGCCGAGACCGAGACCAGCCGCGGCGCGCGGGCGGCGGTCGCGATCTCGCCCCACCCGGCCGGACCGTCGACAGTGGACCAGCCGTCGATCCCGTCGTCGCTCGGTTTCGGCGACGGTGGCGGAGGCGGGGCGAGCGCCGCGACCCGGCGCGGGGACGCGGCGTCGGCGACCTCCCAGATGCTCGCCTCGCCGCCGTTGTCGACGGCGACGAGGAATCCGGGCCGGTCGGTGAACGCGAGTGACCGCAACGGCTTGCCGACCCGAAGTTCGCCGGCCGGTCTGGGCCGGACCGGGTCGGCGAGGGTCCACACCCGGCCGCCCGTCTCCGTCGAGGCGACGAGCAGCCGGCGGTCCGGTGATACGGCCACGGCCAGCGGCTTGCGGCCGTCGTCCGGCCCCGGGAACTGGATCTCGCCGAGCGGGGTGACGCTTCCGTCCGGTGTGGTTCGCCGGAGCAGCACGACTGGTCCGAATGAGTAGGCCGGGGCGGCCAGCAGGTCGCCGGCGGTGGAGTACTGATGGCTGAAGCTGACGGACCGATCCATGCCGCCTGCGGCGGTCAGGTCGGTGATGTCCCAGAAGCGCGTGCCGGTGAACAACCGGGTGCGGTCGCCGCTGAACGCCACGCCGCCGCCACCGCTGACCGTCGCCCGCCGTTCGGAGAAACCGAACCCTCCGTCGTCGGCGGCCTCGAGTCCGAACCGCATGACTGTCGTGCCGGCCTGATCGGCGATCGCCAGGGCCGTGCCGTCGGTCGTGACCGCCAGGTCGACGACCGAACCGCGGGCGGTCAGGGTCGGTCCCGGCTTCGGCTGATCGGGGTCCCGAATGTCGTAGAGGGCGACGGTGCCGTCCAGGTCCCCGACGCCGATCTGTCCGCCGGTGCCGACGACGGCCGTATTCGCCCGTGGCCGCTCAGATGCAAGTCCGATGTGCACCATCCTCTTCCGATCCTGACAAGCGCAATAGTTGCACTGTGTCAAGATTCACGCACTCCTTGTGACTATCGACACATTCAGATATGTTCCGATAACAGATTGACGGCGACGCGGTGGTCCCTTGTCTGACAGCTACCGCCGGCCAGGATCGCGGGCTACAGGGGAAACGGGGATCTCCCATGGCGAGCGACGTAGACCAAGCTGAGTTCGAGGCATTCGTTCAGGCGATCCGTCCCTGGCTGCGCGGGGAGGCCTACGCGATTTGCGGCGACTGGCACGAGGCAGACGACCTTGTACAAGTAGCACTGTGCCTGGTGTATCAACACTGGGACCGCCTGGAACGGCGGACAGAGTTGGGCGCTTACAGCCGCCGCATAGTCCTGCGCAGCTTCTTATCCGAGCGACGCCGGTCACGCTGGCGGCACGAGGTCGCCACTGCCGTCGGGATCGACGCCGCCACGCGGGCTTCGGACACCGCTGTTGACGACCGGCAGATGCTGCTACCCGCGCTGCGCAGGCTCGGCCCACGTCAACGTGCTGTTGTCGTACTGCGCTTCCTCGGAGACTTCAGCGTCGAGCAGACAGCACGGGCGCTCGGATGCACAACAGCGACCGTGACCAGCCAGACCGTGCGCGCACTCGATGCACTACGTCGCAACCTCAGATCCTGACCGCAACCATGCAGCATTTCTCAGCCGCCGACACGTGTACGCAAGCAACACCCATTGGATCGCCCCACAAGGGAGGGAACCACTCGATGAGAGTGCGTCGAACAGTCGCCACTGTCACCACAGCGCTGTTGGCCGGATCGATGCAAATCGCGGGGCCAGCGCAGGCCGCCCCTGACAGCAAGCAGAAAGCGTGGAACCCGAAGCTGGTGTCCACCGAGTCGCTGTACGACGGCTCGGCCGTCCGCCTACGCTACACAGACGGCTCCACCGTTTTCACGATCATTGCAGCCCCCGGCGACGAGGTGACGTTCATAGGTTCCCAAGCGCCGACCATCATGGCCGATGGGCGCCGCAGCTACGACCGTGCGGTGTCAATCCAGGAGAGAAGCACATCCAGCAAGTCCTCCGCCACGGCCGCCGCCGCATACGCGGCGGCGGGTCGCAGCCCCTACACCGACGCGCTCGCCGCCGGGATGAGCCCCACCCAGGCCCGGCAGTATGCGCCCCCACAAGGTGCGGCTGCTTTAGACACGCCACCGATTTCGAGCACACGGTGCCTGTACAGCGAAACCTCGGAACCGGACTCCGATTTCGAGTGGTCCGGCTGCCGAATAGCCTACTATTCACAGATTGACGAGACAAACAATTGGAGGTACAGCCCATACAGTGTCACAGCGCATGGTTGGGGCACCGGCGCACTAGGTGGCGGCAAAGAGCTCCAAAAGGGCAGCTTCCAACATTCCTATACCCTGGCTAGCTCTCTCGGGCCTTTCGAGATCATCGAGGCATCGCCCTCGGCTAACGCGACCGGCAGCAGCCCATGCGGCAATTTCACTGTCGGCCTGGCGTACTATGTGGAGCTTTCGTACAACGTGCCGCTGTGCAGTGACGGCTGGAATGTCACGTGGAACCAGACGCTCTATAAGGTGGAGTGGTACGGCGCGAGCGCTGGCGGCGAGTCAGATAGTCGGTCCGCTGCAGGTGCCCATACCCTGAAGACACACATCAGTGCCGAGTTCATGAAAACGTTCACCCTGAGTTGGACCTACGCCTGCTTCCTGTGCTGACAGACCAAACGGTCGTCCCTCAGATTACCTAGACCATGACCGCGAGCTTGAGCGTCAACGAATAAGTCCGTTGGCGCTCAAGTTCGCATGTACCCTAAACGAATCGAGGCCATCGATCGCACGTGGATGATTGTGACGTCACGAGACTCGATGGGCGCACCGGACTATCGCACAGCTACGCGGACAGCCAGAAAGTGATCCTCGTCGTCGTCCACATCGGGCACGCCAGCAGGCCGTTTCTGGGAGCAGGGCACGCAACAAGACTCAGTCGGGTGACGCCTTGGCCCTCTGCTTCCGCCCCCTACGCAGGGTCAGTCCACCTGCGTGAGGACGTTGCCAGCCGCGTCATAGCCAATAACGGCAGTAACGTCGGAGAGGTCCATCCCGCTGCGCCCAGGACCGCTCCTAGGAAGCCAGACCGCGTAGGCGCCGACCTGACGGCCTGCCGAGACGGGCAACTGATGGACAGCCGCTGTGGCCGTCTCGCCGAACATGGTCACCGACACGGTGGCGACATCACCGCGCACGGTTCCGACCAGGATGGTCTTCCGCTGCTGCGGATCCAGCGGCGCGACGTAGGGAACCGGCTTGGCAGGCAGCAACGCCGGACCGCTGGCGTCAAGAGCGGACGGCGCCGGATCACAGAACACAAAATTACTCGCCGCGCTGGCGTTGACCTTTCGGCCTGTGCGCTGCGCTCGTACGCAAAACTGGCCTCCATCCAGCCATGCAGCGGTTTCCCAGCCGGACACAGACGTGTCCAGTACCACCGGCGGTCGCCCCACCGGAGGAGCAGATGCTTCGATGGCCGCCGGTCGACCCGTGACCGCACACCCTGAGACCAGAAACAGCACGACCATGACAGTCAAAGTTGTCCCAGAGCGCATGTTTGCAAGGATATCGAACTTTCTCGCGTTGGGCAGCTCGCGTTGACATGCCCAGCCAGCACGGTGTGGCACGTGTCGATCCACCGCAGGTCGATGCCAGGGTCATTGCGTTCTCGGGTTGTTGCTGGTCACGGCGGTGATTAGGTCGTGGGGCAGGGCTATTGCGTTCTCTGTATGCTGGTCACGGCGTTGATGAGGTCGTGGGGGCGGCGGTTGGCGCGTCTGGTAGCGCGGGCGATGTTGGTTTCTCCGTTGCTGCGGTGGTAGCCAATCGCGGTGTTGCGTAGCACGGCAGCGACGGCGGGGCCGTTGCCGGTACGGGCCTGGTGGGCGTCTTCGGCGAAGGTCACATCCCGCACCCAATGAAGACGATTCTCAATCTGCCACTCGCGGCGGGCCCAGTCACCTAGCTGGTCGGGTTGGGCCTGACCGGCGGGCAGGGTGACGATCAGATACGCCGTCTCCCTGGTGGTCTTTGTACCAACGACGGTGCGGGTGCGGGTGATCCGTACCGCCTGCTGCGCGTGTGGGAAACCCAGCCCGCCCGGCGTGGCCACGGTCAACGCCTTCACGGTGCGGGTCTCCCGGCGACCGTGACTTTATCGACCGCTCTCGGATGTCCGCTCATCGGCATGTAAGGGCGTTCGTAAGGGGCGGCGCAGCCGTGTTTGCGGATGAGTCGACTGCGCCGCGAGTTCTGGAGCCTAGCGCCAAGATCAAGGTTATGAGCGAGGCGGGCGTCAGTGGCGCCGTGGCCGGAGCGGTTGATCAGACGTCACTGCCTGCGCAAGCCGCGGCACCGCCGGAGTCCCGGTTGCCGAACGTCGTGCGCGCTCGGACGGACGGTCCGAGCCAACCGTCCGGTCCGGCGGACCCGCAGGGCCTGGGTTGGGTGTCCCGCGGGAGCTGGGTGAGGTTCTGGTGTGCCAGCAGCAGCGACAGGTGGTAGCCGCGGGCCTCGGCGAGCATGTCACCTACCGATCCGGCCAAATTCAGGACGTTGTGCGCCTCGTCGACGTAGACACAGGCGTCACGGCGCTCAGGTTCGGGGATCCGGGCGCGGGCGGTGGCCGCCTGCCACACACTGGCGAAGACGAAGCTGCCCATGAGTTTGGCGGTCTCTTCGCCGATCTGCCCTTTGGGCAGTCGGGCGAGCAGGATCCCGCCGCGGTCAAGGACGTGGCCCATGTCGAACGACGACTTCGGTACGCCGAGGGTGGCTTTGACGAAGTCGCGCAGCAGGAACGCCCGCAGCCTGGACAGCACCGGGGCGATGATCTGCGCCCGCAGCGGCGGCGGGGTCTGCTCGTACCACTGCCAGAACCCCAGCAAGCCCTCTGGGTCGTCGAGGTTGACGGTGAACGCCGCCCGGAACTGCTTGTCCTGCAACAGCGGCGGAATCAGCGTCAGGGTTGCGTTGGCCTTGCGCATCAACGTCAGGCACGCCACCCGCAGCACGTCGTCGATCCGGGGTCCCCAGTGCCGCTGGAAGATCTTCGAAAAGATGGACACGATGTTGTCGACGATCAGGTCGTCGTCCAACCCTTGAAGCGGGTTGAGGGTCGCCCCGCCGGGCTGGTCGGGGTCGATGAGCACCACCCGGTCGGCGACCGAGGCGGGGATGCGGTCCAGGATGTCCAGGACCAGGTCGCCTTTCGGGTCGATGACGACCACGCCGCGGTGCGCCTTGATGTCGTCCAGGACGAGGTGGCACATCTCGGTGCTCTTGCCCGACCCGGTCGAGCCGAGCAGGTGGATGTGTTGGCGGGCGTCGACAACCGGCAGGGCGACCTTGTGGCCGCCGACCTCGGCGGTGCCCAACACCTTGGTGTTGCGACCGCCGGTGGGCACCTCGATCGGCGGGGGCACCGCGTTGGCGCGGGCCCGATTCAGACCGGGCACCGCCAGGTCGGTGGGCAGCCCGGCGATCGCCGTCAGCTCCTGGGCCGACAGCAGGAACCCGCGCCGCAGCGGCCGGGCGGCGAGTACCGCGACCGGCTGCGCAAGCCGCAGCCGGCGTAGGTGGTTGCGGCCGGCGTAGGCGCCGAACGCGGACGCCAGCCCGTGGGCGAGGGTGGTCAGGCGCCGCGCGGTGGCGTCCTCGCCCGGGCGGCTGGTGGTGCGGGTGTTGGTGGTGGCGACCGCGTAGCGGATGGCGGTCTCCCACTGCGGGCCGATCGTCTTGTCGATCGCCGGGCGGGCGTCGCGGTCCCGCAGCGGATCCGGTGGCACCGGACGGTAGCCGGCACCGGCGCCGGTGGTGGTGCGGCGGGGTGGGCCGGCGGTGACCAGTTCGGCGACGATCTCGGTGATCAGGTTCAGCCCGCCGCGCACCAGCGGGGTCGGGTCGAGTGGCCCACCGGTCGGTGGTTTCCCGGTGCGCAGCGCCGCCGCGCCTTTGCGGAGCCGGGCGATCTGGCGTGGGGTGGCCGGGCGGGCCAGCACCTGCACACACGCGTGCTCAGTGGAGTGCAGGCCGGCACCGGCGGCGACGAGGGGACGCATCGGGTCGGTGTCGTGGTCGAGGTTGAGCGGATACCAGGCCGGCATCGCCGGGGCGAGCGCGCCACCGACCGCCCGAATTTCGGCCCCAGCGCCCGGGACCGAAACGCCCGGGATCGGTTTGGTGACCTCGTCGATGGTGCAGGCGGCGCCGGGCCAGGCGGCCCGCACGGCGGCGGCGACCGGGCCGGCGGGTACGGTGCCGGGCACCCAGACGACGATCGTCAACTGTCGGCCGGACCACCGGTACTCCACCGCGACGTGTGGCACGCCGTACAGCAGGCGGCGGCGCCGGGACGGGCTGAGCAGGTCGTGGAGGTTGGCCCACCAGGCTGCGGCGCCGGCCGCCTCGACCTGCGGTGGTGGGGTGATCAGGATCTGGTGGGCGTGGGTGGCAAGGCGCCGGTGCCGCCCCCGCCATACCGCCGCGCGGGCGGTGTGGGTCGCGGCAACGACGACGACCACGACGAGGGCGAGCACCACGGCCAACCAGGGCCGGTCGGCGAACCAGCCGGCGACCTTGCCGGCGAGGTCGAACAGCGGCGAGCGCGGCTCGGCGGGGACCATGTTCGGGTCCACCGGCGGGGACGGCGGCAACTCGTGGAATACGGACACGCTTACACTCCAATATGGACAGATGGGGGATGCGGTGCGATGTCCGCGGGGGGGCCGCGCGGTTACAGGTCGGATTCGTCGAGAAGGTCGGCCAGCCCTGTCCCAACTCCCGTGAGTTGATCGAGTGGCAGCCCTGGCTTGGTTTCCGTTTGAGCAGCGTGTTGGTAGGGCAGGGCCATCGGGCCTTCTATTGACAGATGGTCGGGATTCCTGAAATCCGCGTAGATCTTGATGCATGGTCGTCTCCAGTGAAGGGGTGGCTTATGGCGCTGGCTGTGGTCCGGTCGCTGGGGTCACCGCGTAGGCTGCGCGATGCGCAGGACGTGGAGGACTTCGAGCAGGAGTTGGTTGACCAGTTCCTGCTGGCCTCGGTCGGTGCGGGTTACTCGGACGCCAAGGTGTCCGAGGACCGGTCGACGGTGTTCGAGTTCTCCCGGTTCCTTGCGCGTCCTTTATGGACGACTCAACCAGCCGATGGGACCGTTTCCTTGCGTGGCAACGCAAGGAAGGGCGGGCGAGATCGACGCTGGCGGGGAAGGTGGCGAGCATCGCCCAGTTCTTCGAGTTCCTGCTGTTGCGGTATCAAGGCGACATTCATGCCCTCACGGGCTATGTGGTGTGCCAGCCGATCGACGAGTTCAATCGGCCCGCGGCCGCGCAGCATGGTGCCGGTCGGGTGCCGCCCACCGGGGCCGAGGTGCAGACCCTGTTCGAGCAGCGGCGGGCGGCTCTGCCATCGGTGCGCAAGTATCTTCCAGCAGCGCGGGACTATCTGGCGGCGTCGCTGTGGCGGCGGGCCGGATTGCGGATCAACGAGACGGTGATGCTCGACGTGCGGGACTGGCGGCCGGATCTGGGCGGTTCGGCAAGCTGCACATCCGATTCGGCAAGGGAAGCCGGGGGCGGGGTGCGAAGACCCGGTTGACGCCGGCGATCAACGACGTGGACGCGCTGCTGCGGTGGTGGTTGACGGACGTGCGTCACCAGTACGGCGACAACTGGCAGGCTCCGGACGCGCCGCTGTTGCCGTCCGAGCGTCGCGATCCGCACACGGGCTTGTGCCGGCGGGCGGGCGATGACGCGCTGCGCTCCGGGCTGGCCCAGGCGGTCCGCACGTGGCTGCCGGACTGGGCGGGAAAGCTTACCCCGCACGGGTTGCGGCACTTCTGCGCGTCGTCGCTGTATGCGCGGGACATGGGCCTCAAAGCCATCCAGGAGTTACTCGGCCACGAGTGGCTGTCCACGACGACGCGGTACGTTCACGTGCACGCCGAGCACATCGAGCACGCCTGGTCGCTGGCCAACCAGCGGGTCGCGGACCGCCTTGCGGTGAGGGGATGAGCCGGTGAAGTGGAACCTGCGGCTGGTGGCCGCGAACAAGGGCATCTGGAAGTCGACCGAAATGCGCCGACTACTGGCCGAGGCCGGATTGGAGATCAGCGCAGGCAAGATGTCGGCGTTGTGGACCACCACCCCGACCACCATCCGCCTCGACGACTTGGACGTGATGTGCGCCGTGCTGCAATGCACGCCAGCGGATTTGCTGCTGCCGGAGCCGGAGAAGGTGGCCGCCCGCCGGCCTCAGCGGCCCTCACAAGCGGCTACCGGCTCCGATGCGTCGATCACACCTCGGCCCGGCCATGCCACCGGCATGACCGGACGTCCCAAACCATGCCGGGTATGCCGGGTTCGGCCGCCAGCGATGCGCGAGATTTCCTACTGCTTCCAGTGCTGGCCCGGTGGGCCCGTTCGGCCACCGCCTGCTACAAACGCGGCTCCGCACGGGACTATTACACCTCTGGCCAGTGCGCTCGCTGCCACCCGCACGCCCCTGGACAACGCTCGCCCGTGTGGAGAGGCGCGGGGCCGCTGGCCCTGACCTCGGTGATCATCGACTCTTGCCCGGACTGCCACGCGTGGGGCGTCACCCGGACCTACGGCTGGATGTGCGCGGCGTGCCGTAGTTGGCGGGAAAAGTACCGTACCGTCGAGGCGTGCCGGTCCTGCGGGCAGCGGGTTGCCTTGCACGACAACGGCTCCTGCCGACTGTGTCACAAGCAGCGCAGCATGCTGGCTCGGCGGCGCCGCCGCGTGCGGCGACGACAGCAGCGCCTGCGACGTCGCCGAGCTCACCGCGATCCGCACGTCGGTGCGCGGCACACTCGACGTCCTCGCCGAGGCCGGCATGCTCGACGAGGACCGCACCCCGACCATCGAGCGGTGGTTCGACAGGCGCATCGCCGACTTGCCGCAACCGATGATTAAGGAGCTGCGGATTTGGTTTGAGGTGATGCGGCACGGCAGCACCACCCCGCCGCGGCGCCGGCCGCGGGCCGACGAAACCACCGGACCCAGCTCGACTTCGCGTTGCCCGCCCTGACCATGTGGGCGGCAGACCACACAACGCTGCGGGAGATCTCCCGAGACGATTTCCTGGCCATCCTGCCGGCATCCGGCACGCCACGCGCGATCCTCATCAACGGCGTCCGATCAATCTTTCGAATCCTCAAAGCCCGCAAGGTCGTCTTTACCGATCCCACGTTCCGGGTCCCCGGCGCCAAAGGTGAAACGCGTCAGCCCTCGCCGGTCGACCTGGAAACCCTCCGCACCATCATCGATAGCGACGACCCAGCCCGCGCCGTGCTCGGCGCGCTCGTGGCCTTCCACGCCCTGCGCACCGGTGACCTCACCGCCTTGCAGCTGACTGATATCCATGACGGACGCCTGCACCTACACGGCCGCGCGATCCTGCTCGCCCCACCAGTGCGCTACTGGCTCGACGCCTGGCTAGCTTTCCGCGCCCGCCGCTACCCCAACACCGCCAACCGCACCTGTTCGTCACCTACAAAAGCGCTTTGCACACCGGTCCGGTCCGGCACAAGTGGGTCAGCGAGAAACTCGGCATCCCCGCCCAAGCCATCCGCGAAGACCGCATCCTCGACGAAGCCCTCGCGAGCGCCGGCGACGCCCGCCGCATCAGCGACCTGTTCGGCCTATCCATCACCAGCTCCACCCGCTACACCAACGCCGTCGACAATCCAGGCATCGGCGACTACGAAGGCAACCGCCGCGCGCACACATGATTCCGGCTGGTTGAACGGGTCGCACGCGGCGGGTTGTTCTGGTAGCACATCGCGCGCGAACCGCACGAACATGGCCACTGCCAGGTAGTCGGCCAGTTGGCCACTCCCGACAGCGCGGTGAGCGTGCGCAGCGACGGATGCCTGCCCTGCCCACGTGTGAGCGACGCTCGGGAGCCAACCGAACGGCGAGGTCGTGTCCGGCGATCCCGCAGTGCGCCTACGCGACCCGTTACCCATTGCTATCACTCTCGATAGTGATAATGTTCTGAGGTGGACATGTCGAGGGAGCGTTGGGCGGAGCTGGCACTGCATCCGGTGCGGATCCGGATTCTGCGGGCGGTTGCGGGTGCACGGCTGACCACTCACGATCTGATCGAGCTGTTGCCGGACATTCCGCAGGCCACGCTGTACCGGCACCTGGCCACACTCGTCAAGGCCGGCCTGGTCGAGGTCGTCGAGGAACGCAAGATCCGCGGCGCGGTCGAGCGCGTGTACGCGTTGCCCGCTCAGGGTGCGACGTTGGACGCGGCGGCGTTGGCGACCGCGACGTCTGAGGAGCATGCCCGCTACTTCACCGCGTTCGTGTCGAGCCTGCTGTCGGAGTTCTCCCGCTACCTGAGCCGGGAGCGGATCGACTTCGCCGCCGACGGCGTCGGATACCACCAACTCGTGCTGCACCTGACCGACGCGGAACTGGCCAAGTTCGCCGCCGACCTCAACGAGGTCATCGGGCCGCTGCTGCGCAACGAGCCGGGCAAGGGCAGGGTGCTGCGGCTACTGGCCACCATCCTGCTGCCGGCCGATCAGCCGGCGGCCACTGACACCGGGCGGCAGACGCCGAAGAAAGGGAGTGCCTGATGGCATCGATCACGGTTACCGGCGCGCTGGTCGACATCCAGTTCACCGGCTGGGAGCGGCTCTGGGTCGGGCGGGAGCGGACGGTAATCCCGGTTGGCGCGGTGCGGTATGCGGCGCTCGTGGCTGACCCGCTACGCCTGGCGCGGGGCGGGCGGCGCGGGATCGTAGTGTCCGGCTTACTCAAGATCGGCATCTGGGGGTTGTTCGGCGGTCCTCGTCAGCTTGTGGCGGCACGCCGTGGCGAGCCGGGGTTGCACCTGGTCCTGGACCGTGCGGCCGCTGGTGGGCAGTTCGACGAGGTTGTGCTCTCCCACCCGGCCGCGCCCGGCATCGCGGACGCGATCGGCCGCGCGACGGCGGCCGACGCATGAGCGGCGACCGCGCGAGGATCGAGGTTTCGCACCTGACGAAGCGGTACGGCGAAGTCACCGCCGTGCGTGATCTGACGTTCACCGTCGAACCCGGACTCGTCACGGGATTCCTGGGCCCCAACGGCGCCGGCAAGACCACCACGATGCGGATGCTGACAGGGCTGGTGTCACCGACGTCCGGCACCGCGACGATCGGCGGCCGACCGTACCGGCGGTTGCCTCGCCCATCGCGCACCGTCGGAGCGGTCTTCGACGCGAGCGCGTTCCATCCCGGGCACACCGCCCGGGACCATCTGCGCGTCTATGCCGCGATGGGCGGCTATCCGGACAGCCGGGTCACCGCGCTACTTGACCTACTCGGGCTCGCCGAAGCCGCCGATCGCCGTACCCGAGGGTTCTCCACCGGCATGCGGCAGCGGCTCAACCTCGCCACCGCGCTGCTCGGCGACCCCCGGGTGCTGCTGCTGGACGAGCCGAGCAACGGCCTCGACCCCGAGGGCATGCGGTGGCTACGCGGGTTTCTGCGCCAGCTCGCCGACCAGGGGCGA
Source organism: Phytohabitans aurantiacus (assembly GCF_027923225.1). Classification (GTDB taxonomy): domain Bacteria; phylum Actinomycetota; class Actinomycetes; order Mycobacteriales; family Micromonosporaceae; genus Phytohabitans; species Phytohabitans aurantiacus. The sequence goes on along the minus strand of NZ_BSDI01000083.1, from coordinate 3,224 downwards.
ACCGTCCTGGTCTCCAGCCATGTGCTCAGCGAAATCCAGCAGCTCGTCGACGACGTGATAATGATCCGGCGCGGCGAACTCGTCGCCGCCGGGCCGTGGTCGCGGCTCGCCGGACCGCCGGCGGTACTGGTGACCTCCCCAGACGCCGACCGGCTGGCCGCCACCCTACAGGCCAGCCGCCCGGACGGCGACGCGCCGAGCGTCGAGGTCATCCAGGCAGGCCGGCTACGGGTACACGGGCTCGACGCGCCCGGCGTCGCCGACCTCGCGGCCGAGCACCGGCTGCGGGTGCACGAGCTGGTCACCGAGACCAGCAGCCTCGAACAGCTCTTCCTCCACCTGACCACCGACAAGGCGGCCACCCCATGAACCACCTGATCAAAGCCGAATTCCGCCGGCTGCTCGCCAGCCGCATGTGGGCCGGACTGCTGCTGGCCGCCCTGCTGCTCGGCGGCGGCATGATGGGCGCGATGGCGCTGATCGGGCCAGAGAACTTCGACCCGCCCATGCCCGGACTGCACACCGAAACCGGCGTCCGCTCAATCCTTGGCATCCTCGGCTACACCGCCTTCGTCCCAGCCGCCGCCGGCACACTCGCCGCCACGTCCGAGTACCGGCACCGCACGGCCGCCGTCACATTCCTGTTCGCGCCCCGCCGCTGGCAGGTACTCGCCGCCAAACTCGCCACCTACGGCGTCGCCGGGCTGGCCTACGGCCTGATCCTCGCCGGCACCGCAGCCGTGGCCCTTCACACCGCCGCCGCCGTCCGCGGCGTCCCGCTCGGCCTGCCAGCCAGCACCGTGCTCGGGCTGCTAGCCCGCATCGGCCTCGCCATGGTCGTCTACCTGCTCATCGGGATCGGCGTGGGCGCCCTACTCCGCAACCAAGTCGTGGCGCTGTGCGTCGTGATCGGCTACCTGTACATGGGCGAAGCGCTGCTCATGATGATCCCGGGCCTCAACCAGCTCTACCCAATCCTGCCCGGCGGCGCCACCGCAGCCCTCACCGACTTCACCTACCTCGCCGACGCCATGTCACAACAACTCGGCAGCACAACTCTTCAACTGCTACCACCAGCCGCCGGCGCGCTACTGCTCACCGCGTACGCGCTGACCGCCTCGCTGATCGCCGTCCTCGTCCCCATGCGACGCGACATCACCTGAACAGCACAAAGCCTCGAGGCGGTGGCCGTCCGGAAACGAGGAACCGGGACGCGAGAACCCGGCACGGAAATCAATCCACGTAACCGAAGCATCCGCATGCCACCGACGCCATGAGGCATCCTTGAGTTCCCGCCGACTCACGCTTCAGAATCCTCGAGCTCAAGGCCAGTTATCCGAACTACCTGAAGTTGTGTGTTGACCTTGGGCTCGTGAGCTGGTGTTGTCGCAGGCCAGGATCGGTTTCTGAGGTCACTGGGTCGAGGTACAAGGTCTTGACCGCTGGTCAGGATTCGTGGAGTTTGGACAGTGTTCATGGTGTTTTGCCACTTTCTTCGAAGGTCGGATTGCTATGGCACTGGCAGTGGTCAGGTCGATCGACGCACCGCGTCGGCTTGACACTGCGCAGGAACGTGAGGACTACGAGCAGGAACTGGTGGACCAGTACCTGCTGGCGTCGATGGGCGCTGGATGCTGTGACTCGACGCTGGCCAATGACCGCAGCGTGCTGATCGAGTTCATCCGATTCCTGGGCCGTCCGTTGTGGACAGCGCTAGCGTCGGACGCGGACCGCTTCCTGGCGCGTCAACGCAAGGAGCTTTGCCGCTCGCATTCGACGGTCCACAAGAAGGCGCTGGCGCTGGGCAGTTTCTTCGACTTTCTGGTTACGCGGTACCAGGGCGATATCCGCGTGCTCACCGGGCATGTCATCGAGCAGGTGATCGACGAGTTCAACCGGCCGGCCAGCAGCGACTACGGCAGCGCACCGGTTCCTCCGGGTGACGAGGATGTCGAAACGCTGTTTTCCTTGTGGCGGCAGCACTTGCCGGACGCGCGTAAGTTCCTGACGGCCGCCCGTGACTATGTGGTGGCGTCGTTGTGGCGGCGAGCCGGTCTGCGGATCATGGAGAGCTACATGCTCGATATCCGTGACTGGCGGCGCGATCTGGGCGACTACGGCAACCTGCATGTGCGCTTCGGTAAGGGAAGCCGCGGACGCGGCCACAAGACGCGCCTGGTACCGGCGATCAATTCGGTGCGTGAGCTGGTGGACTGGTGGATGGTCGACATCCGGCACCAGTTCGGCGATGACTACACCAATCTGGACGCGCCGCTGTTTCCCAGCGAGCGGCTGCCCGATCCCCTGACCGGGTTGTGCCGCCGGGCCGGAGACCAGGTGCTGCGAGATGGGCTCAACAAGGCGGTCGCCCGGTGGCTGCCGCAATGGCGGGGTAGGCTGACACCGCATGTGCTGCGGCACTTCTGCGCCTCCTCGCTCTACCGGCGAGGCATGGACCTCAAGGCCATTCAAGAACTTCTGGGCCACTCTTGGCTTTCCACCACGACCCGCTACATCCATGTGCCCGCCGCGCACATCGAGAACGCGTGGACGCAAACAAACGCGCGGACGTCGGACCGGCTCGGCCTGGGAACGGGGTGAACGCTGATGCGCTGGAATCTTCGGATGCGCGCCGCGCAGCAAGGGATCTGGAAGTCCACCGAGATGCGCCGGCGGCTTGCCGAGGCTGGGCTGCAGATCAGCCACGGCAAGATGTCCGCGCTGTGGACGGGCACGCCGACCACGGTCCGCCTCGACGACCTAGAAGTCATTTGCGTTGTCCTGCAATGCGAACCGTCGGACCTGCTGATCTGCGAACCCGAACGCGTCACCAGCGGCCGACCCGAGCAAACCGCCGCGAAGTCGACCGCGGCAGCGGGCCAACTCAGCCCACGGCTCGGCCGTAACCGGACCCTGCCACCAGCATGACCGGCAAAGGAAAACCCAAGCCACGTAAGGCATGCCGAACCTGCGGCGTCCGACCGCCGGCGATGGTGTCGGTCCCGCACTGCTTTGAGTGCTGGCCCGGTGGTCCGGTCCCCGCCCCACCGTGCCGCAAGTGCGGCTCCACCACCGACTACTGGAGCTCCGGGCTGTGTAAACGCTGTCACCCAGGCGCGCCAGGGTCGAAGTGTCAACGGACATCTCGATCTCCGGTTGTGCGGACCGCGGACCTCCGGCTGTGCGGACATGAGTTCTCCGGGTGGGTGGTCACCAGATCTCCG
>NZ_BSDI01000082.1 GCF_027923225.1 Phytohabitans aurantiacus | reverse complement strand
ACCGTCAGACAGTCCGAAACCTAGGCCAGGCAACGGCGTGCCCCAATCACCAACCCGACCCCAACCCACACATCGGGGCGAAGAGCCGTGCATTTGTCCTTGATCGGCGTGCTGGGCGTGGCGACACGCCGTGCCAGGCTGACCTGGGGGCGGACGTGCACGGAGAAGAGATCCAACCGCGTGCGTTTGCCCTTGATCGGCGAGAGGCGGCGCGGGGCGCGGAGGCGGAGGCGGTGGCGGTGGCGTCGGGGGAGGACGGGTGCGGGCTGGTTTGCCCCTCTTCACCCACCTGTGGGTGGCCCCGCAGGGCCAGGGGCTTCTTGATCGCCGCGCGCCAGGCCGGCACGGCCCGGCGCGGGCCGGGCCGTCGCTCCGGGGTCTCAGGGGCGTCCGCGGACTGCTTCGGCAGCGGGCTGGATCGAACTGTCAGGCGCGAGCCGGTATTGGTTGTGTGTCGCGGAGGGCGGGGCCGCGGGAGCGACGGCCTTGACCGCGACGCGCGTCGCGGCAGCCCACCCGATCATTAGGGGGTTGTAGCGGTTCCGATACCGCGGTGGGCGTGCCCGTACTCGGCGCGGCGGCGGAGCATGACGACCAGCATGAGTGGCAGCATCGCGACGTGTGTGGCGATCATCAGGACGTGGCCGGAGATCGCGCCGGCCATGCTCAGCGGTGCGAGCAGGACGGCGGGCGCGAACATGGCGGCCACCATCTCCAGGGTCGGGGCCCATCCGTGCCCGCGGTAGCGCATCCAGACCACCATGCCGACCGACATGTCGAACGCCATCCGCAGCGCCATCGCCTCCGGTGCGTGCGGGAACGACAGGCCGGTCAGCGCCTCGCCGCCCGCCCACGCCGCGGCGAAGACGCCCATGCTGACGAACATCGCGACGACCATCTCGACGAAGTGCCTTTTCATGACGCCTGCCCCTCCGTTTATACCCCTGGGGGGTACGGTATCCGGTGACTGGCAACATACCAGCCGGGGGTATCGCGGGCAAGCCCAAGATTTCCGACGGCTGCCCCAAGGAACCGGACGGAATACGTCGAGGAACGTATGCGCACCGGTGGATATCGCGCCACTGTGGACCATGCGCGACGACGCGCGGTGACGACGGGGGACGCGGTGACGGGGGAGCGGATCGCTGTATTGGGGCCGTTCGAGGTGTCGGTGGACGGCCGTCCGGTGACGCTGACGGCAGGCCGCCTGCGCACGGTACTGGTGGTGCTGGCGCTGTCGGCGGGTGAGCCGGTCACCGTCGACCGGCTGGCCAGAGCGGTATGGGGAGAGGAACTGCCCAGAGACGCGCGGCGGACCGCGCAGCTCTACGTGACCCGGTTGCGCCGGCGACTGGGCGCCGAGGCGATCCGCACCGTGCCGGGCGGGTACGTGCTGGACGTCGAACCGGACCGGGTCGACGCGGTGCGGTTCACGCGGCTGCTCGACGCGGCCGCGTCGGCCACTGGCGTGGAGGCCGAGCGGGCGTTGCTGGTGGAGGCGCTGGCGCTGTGGCGTGGTGAGCCGTTCGAGGGTGCGCGATCGGCGTGGCTGGACGGGGTCGAGGCATCGCGACTGGTCGACCGGCGCCTGGCCGCGCTGGAACGGCGGATCGAGCTGGATCTGACCACGGGCCGGGGCGCCGACCTGGTCACCGAGCTCCAGAGCCTGACGAGGCTGTATCCGCTGCGGGAGCGGTTCTGGGGCCACCTGATGACCGCGCTGTACCGGGCCGGTCGCCGCGCCGACGCCCTGGACGCGTACCAGCGGCTGTACCGGCTGCTCACCGACGAACTGGGTATCGAGCCGAGCCAGCCGATCGCCGAGATCCATCGCGGTGTGCTCAGCGGTGAGGCGCCGCTCGATCCGGCGGCCGCGAGCGGCTGGCTCGCGCTGCCACCGCCGCGCCAGCTGCCGGCCGCCACAAGCCACTTCGCCGGCCGCTCCAGCAGCCTCGCCCGGCTCGACGCGCTGCTGCCGTCCGAAGTGGACGCCCACCCGGCCACGGTCGTCATCGCCGCGATCGCGGGCACCGCCGGAGTTGGCAAGACGGCCCTCGCCGTGCGCTGGGCGCACCGGGTCGCACACCGGTTCCGCGACGGTCACCTGTACGTGAACCTGCGCGGCTTCGACCCCTCGAACTCGCCGATGCGGCCGGCCGAAGCGATCCGCGGCTTCCTCCACGCCCTCGGCGTCCCGGCGCACCGCGTCCCGGACGAGCCCAGCGACCAGATCGGCCTGTACCGCAGCCTTGTCGCCGGCCGGCGGATGCTCGTACTGCTCGACAACGCGCACGACGCCAACCAGGTGCGGGCGCTGCTGCCCGGTACCGCCGGCAGCGTGGTCGTGGTGACCAGCCGCAACCAGCTCACCGGCCTGGTCGCGCACTCCGGCGCCCACCTGCTCACCCTGGACGTGCTCACGGCGCGTGAGGCGACGCGGGTGCTCCAGGCACGGATCGGCGGCGAGCGTGTGGCCCGCGAACGGCGGGCGGCCGAGGAGATCGCCGAGCACTGCGGGCGGCTGCCGCTCGGGCTGACCATCGTGGCGGCCCGCGCGGTCGCCCACCCGGACTTCCCGCTCGCCGCGCTGGCAGGCGAACTGCGCGACGCGCGGGGGCGCATCCAGGCGCTCGCCGGCGAAGACGCGGTCACCGACGCGCGGTCGGTGTTCGCCTGGTCGTACCGGCAGCTGACCGCCGACGCGGCGCGCCTGTTCCGGGTGCTCGCGCTGCACCCCGGCCCCGACATCTCCGCACCGGCGGCGGCCAGCCTCGCTGGCCTGCCCCGGGCGCGCGTGCGCGAACTGCTCGCCGAGCTCGCGCGCATCCACATGCTCGCCGAGCACGCCCACGGGCGGTACGCCCTGCACGATCTGCTGCGGGCGTACGCGGTCGAGCTTGCCGGCGGGTGCGAGTCCAGCGACCAGCGCCGGGCCGCGGTCCGCCGGGCGCTCGACCACTACCTGCACACCGCGCACGCGGCCGCGTACCGGCTCAACCCGCACCGCGACCACCCCGGGGCGCCCACCGACCCGGCGCCCGGCGTGTCACCCGAACGGCTCGGTGACCGCCCGGCGTTGCTGGCGTGGCTCGCCGCCGAGCGCGCGGTGCTGCTCGCCTGCGTCCGCCAGGCGGTCGACAGTGGACTGGACGGGCACGCCTGGCAGCTCGCGTGGGCGCTGGGCGGCTACCTGGCGCGCAGCGGCCGGTGGCAGGACTGGATGGCGACCCAGTCGGCGGCGCTGCACGCGCTCGAACGGCTGGGGGACCGGTACGAGCTGGCCCGCGCCCACCGCGGCCTGGCCCGCGCGCACCGGCAGCTCGGCAGGCTCGACGACGCGCAGACGCACCTGCGGGTGGCCCTGCGGCTCAGCGGCGAGCTGGGTGACCGGGGCGGCCTCGGGTACACGCACCACGTACTGGGACAGCTCTCCGACATGCGGGGCAACCTGCTCGGGGCGCTGGACCACGCCGAGCACGCGTTGCGCCTGTTCCGCAGCGTCAACGACGTGGCGGGGCAGGCGTTCGCCCTGAACTCCACCGGCTGGTGCCACGCCCGCCTCGGCGAGCACCGGCAGGCGCTGGCGCTGTGCGCCGAGGCGCTGAGCCTGCAGCAGCGGATCGGTGACCCGTACGGCGAGGCGACCTCGTGGGACAGCCTCGGGTACGTGCACCACCGCCTCGGCGACGGGCAGCGCGCGATCGCGTGTTACGAGGCGTCTCTCGTGCTGCGGCGGGACGGCGGTGAGCGGTACGGCGAGGCGTGGACGCTGATCCGGCTCGGCGACGCCCGTTACGCCCAGGGCGATTCCGGCGCGGCCGGCGAGGCGTGGCGCCTGGCGGCGTCCATATTGGACGAGCTGGACCACCCGGACGCCGACAAGGCCCGCGTCCGCCTGGATCAGCAGGCCTGACTCACGAGGTGGTCGCGGGGAGGGGTGCGCCGCGGCGGAGTTGGCGGCCGGTCAGGTATCTGCGGCGGTCGGTGATGAGGATGGTGGCGAAGGCGCCGACGGCGAGCCAGACGGACAGGTGCGTAACGCCGGTGACCAGCCCGGGACCGCCGGTGACCACCGAGCGCAGCGCCAGGGTCGCGGCGTACGTCGGCAGGTGACCGGCGACCGTGTACAGCGGACCGGGCAGTGTGGACACCACACCGGTGGCGGCGGTGAGCACCAGCACCGCGAGCGAGGCCAGCCGCCCCGGCCGCTTGAAGATGGCCGTCACCGCCTGGTTGAGCGCGACGAACGCCGCGGCCGCGAGCAGCGCGACGGCCAGGAAGCCAGCGGACCGGCCGGCGCCGAGGTCCAGCACGGGTACCGCTATCGCCGTGATGGCGAGGGCGGCGAGGGCGGCGGCGGTGGCGCCTGGCAGCGCGGCGCGCACGATGATGCGCCACGTCGGTTCGCGGGCGGTCAGCACCGCGTCGGGGACCGCCCGGGTGACGATGTACGTGGCCAGCGCGAGCGCCCACAACGCGAGCGCGGCGGCCAGGGTGATCGCGAGCGTGCCGACCGGGGTGCGGTCGGTGGTGGCGGTACTGGGGTCGGCGACGACCGCCGCGAGATGTGCCCGTTCGGCGTCCGAATAGGACGGTACCTGATCGCGTCCCTTGCCCAGCTCGGTCGCGAGCCGCTTGGCGCCGTCGTCGACCTGGCCGGCACCCGCGTCGACCTTCTTCGTGCCCGTGTGCAGGTCGGTGGCGCCCGCCGCCACCCGGTCGGCGCCGTCCGAGAGCTGCCGCGCGCCGGTGTCCGTCCGCTGTATCCCGTCGTCGAGCTGGCGGGCGCCGCTGGCCGCGCTGGCGATACCGTTCGCGAGGGTTCCGGCGCTTTCCGCCAGTTGGGCGTTGCCGCCGGCCACCTGCCGCGCGCCGGTCGCGAGCGCCGTGACGGAGTCGCGCGCCTCGACGGCCGCGGCCCGGATGCGCGCCTTGGCACCGTCGATCGCGTCGGCGTCCCGCGCGAAGCGCTTCGCCGCGCCGTCGAGCCGCTCGCAGAACGCCGAACCGCCGCCGCTCGGTCCACATTGGTCTGCGAGGCGCTGGAACTCGGCCGCCGCCGCGCGAGCCGACGGCAGGGCGTCGATCGCGGCGATGATGCGGTTGGCGAGCGGGACCACGGTGCCGGCGAGCTGTTCGTTGCCCTGGGCCACCCGTGCGGCGCCGTCCGCGAGTTCGCGGGTGAGCTGGGGCAGGCGCGCGGTGTCGCGTTCGGCCTGGGTCAGCCCGTCGGACAGCCGCGCCGATCCGGCGGCCAGCTGGGCGGTACCGGAAGCGAGCTCGTCCGCGCCGCTGGCCAGCTCGCCCGCGGCGGTGGCGAGCCGCGCGGCGCCGTCGTCGACCTGCTTGGCGCCGGTGCGGAGCTTGCCGGTGCCGATGGTGAGCTGCTTCGCGCCGTCGGCGCCCTCGCCGATCTGCTCGTGGATCGTGCCGAACGCGACGTACACGTTGTCCAGATAGGTCCGCACGACCTGCTGGTTGAGCGTGCGCTGCGTCGCCTCGGCCACCTCCGTGCTCAGCGCGGGATCGGCGACACCCGCGGCGTCGGAGGTGTGGATGCGCAGCTCCGCCTTCGTCGCGTCGAGCGGCTTTCCGGTGACCGGCGAGGTGGCCCGCGCGGAGAAGTCCTTCGGGATGGTGACCGTGGCCGTGTACGCGCCGCGTTCCAGGCCGTCCGAGGCGTCCGCGCTGTCGGTGAGTACCCAGGTGTAGGCGGAGTCCGGGTTGTGGGTGAGGTCGCCGGCCAGTTGCCGGCCCAGCGGCACGGTCTGCCCGTTCACCGTCACCGGCTCGTCGTCGTTGACGACCGCGGCGGTGGCGGTGCCGTGGTCGGTGTCCGGCGCCCAGTACGCCCACGTGAGGAGGCCGGCGATGAGGACGGGTACGACGATCAGGCCGGTCCAGGTGCGCCAGGTCAGCGGACCCGAGGCGAGCGCGCGGGCGGAGTTGGAGAACGGCGTGAGCATCAGGGAACCTCCGCGGGCGAAGCGGCGAGCGTGAGCAGGTGCGTGTCCTCGGGCAGCAGGTCACGGACCCGGTCGGGGTCCTGGCAGGTGAGCACGACCGAGACGTGCCGGCCGGCGGCCGTGCGGCGGCGGGCGAGGATGTCGCGCAGCGCGGCGCGGGCGTCGGTGCGCAGTACCAGGTCGACGTCGTCCAGCAGGACAAGGTCGACGCCGTCGTCGAGCGCGGCGTTGACCACAGTGGACGGGTCGGGATCCTCGTGGCAGCGCGCGACCGCGACCGACCGTCGCAGGGCGTGCGCGTGCTGGGGCAGCACCCGGCCGAGCACCTTGAGGTCGCCCTTGTGCGCCGTGACCCGGCCGGCGAGCGTCATCAGCAGCGCGGTCTTGCCGGTCGGGCCGGGCCCGTGCAGCACGAGAACGGCGCCGCGCGGCAGGCGGATGCCGACATCGGCGTAGACCGGGCGGCCGCGGTCGTCGTGTAGACGCAGGTCGCGGGCGCTGATCGCCTCGTCGGTGCCGGGCCAGTCCGCGAGGCGCAGCTCGTGGACGAGGGTGTCGCCTTCGGCGTCGAAGACCGGCAGGGCACGGTCCAGTTTGGGCGGTAGACCCCAGGCGCGGTGCCCGAGCAGGGCCAGCACAGCCGGTACCAGGGTCATCCGCACCAGGAACGCGTCGACGAACACCCCGACGGCGAGGCTGAACGCGATGGGTTTGATGGTGGCGCTGCCCTCGGGCACGAACGCGGCGAAGACGGCGAACATGATGACCGCGGCCGCGACCACGACCCGCGACGCGGATATGAAGCCGGACTCGATGGCCTGGGCCGGGTCTCCATGGTGGACGTAGTGCTCGCGGATGCGGGAGACCAAGAAAACCTCGTAGTCCATGGCGAGTCCGAACAGGACACCCATGAGAATGATGGGCAGGAAACTGATGACGCTGCCGGTGTGCGTCACGTCGAGGAGTTCGGCGAGGTGCCCCTGCCCGAACACCCACCAGGTGGCGCCGAACGAGGCACCGACCGACAGCAGGTACCCGGCGGTCGCCTTGATGGGCACCCACACCGACCGGAACACCATCGCCAGCAGGATCAGCGACAGGCCGACGACCAGGACGCCGAACGGCAGCAGCGCCCCGCCGAGCTTGGCGGACACGTCGATGCCCACGGCGGTGATGCCGGTGACCGCGGTCCGGGTGCCGTACGCGTCGAGGAAGTGCTTCTCCTTGCCCCGCAGCGCGGTGACGAGCTTCTCGGTCTCGGGGGAGTCCGGCGCGCTGGCTGGGACGACCTGGATGATTCCGGTGTCGCCCTTGGGGTTGGGCGTGGCCAGCGGCACCGACGCCACCCCGGGAATCGCGCGGAGCTCGGCGGCGATCTTGTCGACGAGGCCGACGGGATCGGTGCTGGTGATGATGTCCGCCGTGACGATCAGCGGCCCGTTGTAGCCGGGTCCAAAGTGGTCAGCGACCACGTCGTACGCCGTGCGTGCCTGGCTGCCTTCGGCCTCGGTGCCGTTGTCGGGCAGCGCCAGCCGCAGGCCGGCCGCCGGGAGCGCGCACACGGCGAGGCCGGCGACCACGACCAGCACGGTCACGAGCGGCGCGCGCGTGACCGCGCGCACCCACCTTTGTGCGATCCGCGGCCGTCGGGCCCTCTTTTTGGTACGCGGGCGCAGCGACCCGCCCGCGAACGACAGCAGCGCCGGCACGAGCGTCACCGCGATGGCGACCGCCAGCCCGACCGCGACCGCGGCGGCGACGCCCATCGTGGTGAGGAACGGTATCCCGGCGACCGCGAGCCCCAGCAGGGCGATCACCACGGTCAGGCCGGCGAAGATGACCGCCGACCCGGCGGTGGCGGTGGCCCGCGCGATCGACTCCTCGACGTCGAGCCCCTCGGCGAGCTGGTCGCGGTGCCGAGACAGCAGGAACAGCGCGTAGTCGATGCCGACCGCGAGGCCGAGCATCACCGCCAGCATCGGCGCGGTCGACGAGATCGGCGTGACCAGCGTTCCCAGGTAGATCGCCCCGATCGCGATGCCCACGCCGAGCACGGCCGTCAACAGCGGCATCACGGCGGCGACAATCGACCGGAACGTCAACAGGAGCACGATCAGCGCGATGACCAGGCCGGTCGCCTCGGTGGGGCTGAGCTTGGGTACCCGGTTGGAGAACGCGTCGCCGCCGGTGTACACCTGAGCCCCGTCACCGACGGTCGCCGCCAGGTCGGCGGCGATGGCCGACAGGTCACTCTTCGTCGCCGGCGTAACCTGAGCGAGATCCACGGTGAGCGGTACCGCGACGAGCGTGGCCCGCTTGTCGGCGGACACGGCCGGGTCAGCCACCGTGGCCACCTGGGACACGCCCTTGACCCGCTCCACCGCCGCCGACACGGCGGCCTCGGTCTGCGCCGTGTCGACCCGCTGGCCCTCCGGCACGACGAGTACCAGCTGCGCCAGCGCGCCGCTGACCTCCGGAAACACCCGACCGAGGTAGTCCAGCGCGTCCTGCGACTCCGATCCCGGTATCGCGAACGTGTCGTCCGTGCCCTGGTTGAATGTGGACGCGAGGGTGCCCATCGCGAGCAGCGCGAACAACCAGATCGCGAGGACGAGCCCGCGAGCCCGCACGGCCGTCCGGCCCAACCGGTAAAGGAACGAGGACAAGGCGGCTCCTGGGCTCTGATCACCAATTACGTGGTGTAACGATCAAGAGCCCAGAAGATCACGCCGGATGATCTCCAGATGCCTTCCGGGCTACCGCGACGCCCGTCGTGCGCAAGACCGCCGCTCCCGCGGCCTCACCCTCCGCGCCCCACACCCCCACCGGATTTTAGATCTCGAATACCTCTAGTCGCGGAGAGCCTGGACGCGCAAGCATGAGTGGATCTGCCCGTTGGCCGCTGGGTGCCTCAAGCGTGAGCTTGACGTTTCGTTTCAAGGTGTCGGCCAACCAGAACATGAACGACACCAGGTGTTGGAAGGCGGAGTCGGAATCGATCTGGCTGGCCTGGAAGCTCAACTCGATCTCTTCTACGGTGTAGAAGTGGCACCAGATCCACGACCCTCCCACCGTGACGCGCAACGTATAGGTTTCCGCCTCACGGCGGACCTGTTCGAAGATCTGCACCGCAGATACGAGTTCGACTGCTTGTTGCCCTAGACGGAACTCCATTTCCCATTCTGAATCCAGCAGCCCGACCAGCAGGCTATCCCACGTTTCCAGGGTGCTCCCCAGCACGTAGATGTCGCGCACCGCGCCGAACTCGTCACTGAAAATCGGAGCGAACTCGCTGTAGCGATACGTTGGCCCGATCACAGGAATCCTTCGAACGTAGCGACGCCTCCTCGCATGCTCCATCTTACGCCTCGCCCGTCGCCCGGCAGTTTGAAGTCTCGAGTGATGCCGCCATAGTGCGCGCTCGCACTGTGATTCACAGTCTCGACGACGCTGGGGTTCGTCATGATGTCTTCCACGTGGTAGTTGCCGATCAGCGTTCTATCGGCGTTGGTAGTGACCGGTCCAACGTCATATTTCTCGATGTGGGCCGGCGTGCGAGTGGCAGGATTGGTGTGTTTTTGGTAGGCCCTTCCCGCTGGGCTTAAGGCGTCTCCCGGATTGCCCTTTGCCAGGTCTGTCAAATCGTCAATCGAGGCGGCTTCGACAGCACTGCCGCAGTTGTGGACGAGTACCGGCGTGTTGGCAGCCTGGACGTAGTAGGTGTGGATGGCGTCGACCGTCAGGTCGTGCATGGTCTGGGGGCCGGGGAACGAGCGGACGCCGGTCACCGTGGCCACGCGGCCGTCGGCGGTGCGTAGCTCGTGGCCGACTGCCAGGTCGCCGGCGCCGACCCAGACCTTGGCCGTCTCGTCCCAGAACGGGTGGTGGTCGGTCGTGTGCAGGACCGTCGTGGTGCCCGCGGCCAGAGCGCCGACCGCCGCCAGTCCAGCCAGCGCCAGTTGTGGCCCGGCGGCGCGCCTTGCTGGCGTTCGTTTGTCAGTTACCGTCACGGTCACGTCGGTCAGGTCGGTGTCGCGGTTGACGTGAAGAGCGGTGACCCGTTGCGCCGTCGTCCTACCGGTCTCGGGGTCGGTGGCGAGGACCTTGTCGCCCAGCTTCACCTGGGCTATCGGTCTGCGGGAGCCGTCCGCCATGCGGACCTTCGTATCGGCCCGGAAACTGTGGGCGGCGCCGGCGGTCGTGCACGCGGGTGCGCTGGGCGAGCCGGATTTTTTCAGCCAGTCGTTGAAGTCTTTCATTCCCTTCTCGACCGCTGAGGTGACGCCCTTCGCCCAGTCCTTCATCTTGTCGAAGTTCATGACGGCGTTCCACGCCTTCTTGACGGCGCCGATCAGGTCACCTATCCGGTGCAGCTTGGTCCATGGGATGACACCGATGACCATGGATATGCAGGCGCCGATGCTGCCGCCGCCGAAGCAGTCCTTGATGTCGTTGATGCCGAGGAACTCCTGGAGGATGATGCCGCCGGCCTCGATGACGACGTCGAGCACGCTCTTCTGTTGGATCAGCTTGGCCTTCTCGTACTCCTCCTGCGTGTGGCCGGTGGCCTTGATGGCCGCCGCCCGCTTCTGCTTGATCTTCTTGTTGGCCTGCTGGATCTTCTTGGCCTTGGCGGCGGCCTTGTTGATCTGAGCCTTCGTCGCGTACTTCAGCGACGGGATGGACACCTGGCCGTCGACGTCGACGAAGACCTTCAGGCCGTCCGGGTCGCTCATGCTGATCGGGTTGTTGTTGGCGTACGCGTAGCCGTTGAGCTGCTGCGGATCGCTCGGGTCGATGATCGGGTCGACCGAGATGAACCGGCCGAGTGCCGGGTCGTACGACCTCGCGCCGAGTTGGACGAGGCCGACCGAGTCGTCGCGGGTGCCGCCGACGAAGTCCTTGTCGTCCGGCCAGCTGTTGGGCGCGGTGCCGCGGGTCTCGCCGAACGGCATCGACTGGCGCCGGGTGACGGCGAGGGTGTCGGACTTGAGCGTGCTGATGGCGGTGCCGTGGTGGTCGGAGACCCGCCAGTGCAACCCCGCCGCCGTCCGTACACCGACGGACAGGCCACCATGGGAGTAGAAGCGGGTGCCGGTCTCGACGCCGCTGGTCTTGTCCAGCTTGATTTCCTGACCGCCGAGGTAGAGCGTGACAGAGGTGGGATCGCGCCGCAGCAGCCGGCTGCCGTTGGCGTCGTAGACGAAGCTGGTGTCCTTGCCGTCGGCGGAGCGGGCCCTGGCCAGCCGGCCGCTGGTGTCCCAGGTCAGCGTCTGCGTGGAGCCGTTGAGGTTGCGCGTGGTCGTGTTGCCGGACTCGTCGTACCCGAAGCGGTCCTCCATCGACCCGTTGGGTCCGCTGGTGATGACGGATTCGAGGGCGTGGCTGGCCTGCTCGTACCGGTAGGTGCGGGTGGTGTCGGCGACGCCCCCGAGACCGTGGCGGGTCTCGCTGGTGCGGTTGCCGCTGGTGTCGTCGTCGGTGTCGTACCGGTACGACGTCCAGTATGGACTGTTGCCGGCGACGGTGCCGAGGGTGCAGTCGCCGGCCGTCGTCCAGGCTTCGGTCAGCCGCCGCAGGTGGTCGTACGTGAAGCACTGCCGGTCGGCGGTGCCGCCCGCCGGCACGTCTTCGATTTTGTGGAGGTTGCCGGCCGGGTCGTAGTGGTACCGGAGGTCGTTGACCTGTACGCCGGTGGCCTTCTCGCGCTCGACGAGCGACCGGGCCGGGCGGCGGGTGGCGTAGTCGTAGTAGAGGGTGTTCCAGACGTGCGCACCGGCGTCGCCGATGGAGAGCTGTGACAGCTCACCGAAGCGGCTGTAGAACGTGTCGTCGACGTACGAATCCGCCCCGCTGGTGGTCTTGAGCAGGCCGAGGTCGTCGTACTCGAAGGTGAGCGTCTCCTTGGCGAGGTCGCCGGCGGCGGGGAGCGTGGTGGAGGCGACGCTGCCGTCCACGCGATAGGTGACGCTGCTGTCGTAGTTGCCGGCGAGCCCCTGCTCGACGGAAGGGATCGTCAGCCTGCTGCCGGTCGGCCGGCTCGCGGCGTCGTAGCCGGTCACCGTCGTCTTGTACTCGTTGGCTCCTTCGAAACGGCTGCTGGACGTCGGGAGCCCCTTGAGGGGGACGTCGTACGTCCACTTCGCACGGAGCGGCTCGGCGTCGGCGGTGACCGCACGCTCCTCGGTCTTGCGGCCGAGTGTGTCGTAGACGAACTTGAGGGATTGGCCGCGGGCGTCGGTCGTGGTCAGCACCTGGCCGGCGGCGTCGTATGTGGAACTGGACGTGCCGGTGTCGGGGTCGTGCGTCTTGAGGCGGCGGCCGCGCAGGTCGTACTCGTAACGCCACTGCCGGCCGTCCTGGTCGGTGACCGTGGCCAGCTGCCCCGCGTTGGTGTACGTGTATCGGGTGATCTGCGCCGGACCGGTGGGCGCCGGGCCACGGTACTGGTGCAGCTCAGTGGTCTTGCCCTCGGCGTCGGTGTACATGGTGGTGGCGGTGCCGCCGGCCGGTGGCGTCTGGTCGGTGCGGTCGCCGTGGTACGTGACGCTGCTGCGCCACTTCTCGACGCCGAACGACTGGAGGATGGAGTGGGTGGGACGGCCGAGTCCGTCGTGGACGGTGATGGTCTGCGAGGGGATCGTGTTGTCGCCGGCGGCCACCAGGGTGGTGCCGGGTGCGCCCTCCGCGTAGTAGCTGGCGTTCGTCTGGGAGACGAGGCCGCGCGAGTCGTAGATGGTGTCGGTGATGACCCGGCCGTCGACCACGCCGCCGTCGCCCCAGCCCGGCCCTTGGGTCTGCCGGGGGCGCAGGAAGCCGTCATACAGCACGTAACTGGTGACGTAGTTGCCGTTGGCTCGCAGGGTCTCCGTGGAGACCGCGCTCGGGCGGTCGTTGCGGAGCTGGTAGTGGTAGGCGAGGTTCGGGCCCTCGCCGACGTCCTTCCGGCGCCCGGGCAGCCACACGCCGGTCACCCGCCCAAGGGCGTCGTGCTCGACGTCGGTGCGGCGGCCGTTCGGGTCCACGGTGGCCACTGGCTCGCCCCAGGCGGGTGACACCTCCGTCGTGGTGGTGTGGTTCAGGCCGTTGGTGACCGTCATCTCGGTGTTCAGGCCGCCGGTCTCGGTGTATCCGGTCGTCGTCTTGCGGTCCAGCGCGTCGAACGTCTCCAGTGGACGGCCGTACCGGTCGTAGGTGGCCCTGTTGGTGGTGGCGAGGACCGGTTCGCCGCCGGCGTACTCCACGACCTGCTCGGCCTTGATGGCGTTGCCGGCGTCGTCGTACGTCGTGCGCAGGTCCGAGATCGCGTCACGCGGGTACACGGGCGGTGTGGCACAGGAGACGGCGACCGTCTCGGTGCGCGTGGGCCGGCTGCCGGTGTACCACGTGCGCGTGCACTCCTCGTCGCCGGTGACGGCGAGGTCGCCCTGCTCGTCGACCTTCTCGACCAGGCCGTCGTCGTTGTAGACGCGGTTCACCTGGCTGCGACGCCACCCGCCCGACGACAGCGCGCCGTACTCGCGCACGGCCGCGGTGTCCACCTGGTACGCCCGCAGCTTGCCGTGCGTAGCCGTGTGGCGCGACCACATGTCGTTGATGGTGATGCTGGCGACCGGGCCGCCCTCGTCGTCGCGGATGCGCCGTTCCCGCATCTGTCCGGCGAACTGGTCGTCGTCCGGCACGGAACCGCCCTGGCTGTCCGGGACGGAGGCGGTGCGGGTGCCGCTGGGCTGGTGGTCGCCGTTCATGCCGCGGAAGTACTGGTACTCGCTGACCGACCGCACGCCGCGGTCGTCGCCGTGGCGCACCACGACGTTGGCGTAGCCGCGCCACTCGGACCAGGTGCGCCGGTCCGGGCTGATCAGGTCGCTGTCGGTGTAGCGCCAGGCGCCGCCGTCGCGGTACTCGTACGACATCACCTCCGTGGGCGCGTCACCGACGCCGTCGTACTGCGTCACGCTCGCCACGACGTACTTGTGCATCCAGTCGGTGCGTGCCTGCCCGCCTTCGGGCTGCCAGTACACCGGGAAGCAGCGCAGCGGGTTGGACTCCGGCCTCGGCAACGCGTTCGCGGTGCAGTTGGTCGGCGCGTAGTTGACGCTGACCACGCCGCCGTACTCGTTGTCCACAGCGGTCACGCGGAACTTGGCCAGCGGGGCGATGCCGTCGCTGTCGTTGTTGACCCGGTTGGCGAACGCCTCCTTGCGGAACGTCACCGGTGGCATCGCCGCCTCGCCGCCGTACAGTCCGGTGTGGACGATGCGGTCCAGCGACAGCCCTGGCGCCTCGTGGTCGCCCGGCGGGGGGAAGCTGTGCGTGAGCGTCCACTGGTCGACGTCTTCCGCGCCCACGTATGTGGTGACGCTGGCCAGCCGCTGGGTCGCCCAGAACGTCGGCGACACCTTGTCGGTGCAGTTGGCCGCGCACTTCTGGTCGAACGGCACGTCGGGATAGCTGTCCGGGTTCTCCAGCGTGCAGTTCTTGTCAGGAGCGCACCTGGGGGCGCTGCCGAAGACGATCCGCGCCGGCGCGGTGCCGGCCAGCTCCTCGCCGTGCCGGGTGCCGTAGTCGATCCGCTTCAGCACACTGGTCCGGTCGTACCTGACGGTCTGCCGGCCGAGATCGAGGCCGTACCAGTTGTACTCCTTCTCGTACCAGTAGCTCATCGTGTTGCCGCGCGGATCGACCACGTGGTCGAGGTTCCACCGGTACGCCTGGGTGCAGACCGACCCGGCGTAGGTGCCGGTGTTGCACGGTTCGTTGGTGTTGTTGCCGAACACCGGCACGGTCTGCACCGAGTTCGTCTCAGCCTTGCCGGCGGCCCAGTTGGGCAACTGGTTCACGCCGAAGAAGTACTGGATGCCCTCGCGCGTGGTGACCTTCCAGTACTCGCCGTCGTTGTCGCCGTTGGCGGCCCGGGTGAGCCGCTGGATGCGCGAGCCGTCGTCGTTCTTCAGCTTCCACTCGGTGTCGCTGATCCGCAGCAGAGGCCCGGAGTGGCCGGCCAGTGACAGTGTCGCGTTCTCGTTGAACCAGCACTGGTCGTAGGTCTTGCGCTGCCCGTTGTTGCCGCCGAGGTCGTCGGCGCAGCCCTTGTACGACCGTTCGATGTAGCCGGTCGTCAGGTCGAACCCGTCACCGGCCCACGAGGGCTGGTTGTTGGTGACCGACGTGCGGCCGTCGAGCGCGCCCGACGAGTACCCGAGCGAGAGCTGCGGCACCAACTCGCCCGGCACCGGGGGGACGCGCAGCGGGTAGCTCCAGCTGAAGTCGCCGGTGTGGGTGGACACCTGCCACGACGACGACAGGGCGAGCGGGGTGGCGCCGTAGTTGCCCGCCGGTCCGGACGCCGCCGCTGTCACGGCGAACGCCGCCGGGTCGGCTCCGACGTCGACCTGCGCGCTGAGCGTGCCGGCGCGCTGGTCGTTGCGGCTCGGTATCACCGCGCGGTCGGACAGCCGCACCAGTCGCAGCCGGCTGGCCCAGTCGCCGCCGTAGGCGTACCGGAAGCGTCCATAGTCGACGGACAGCGACACCCGTGCCTTCGTGGCGACGCGATCGGTGCGGCGCACGTCGAACAGCAGGCCCGCCACGCCGGCCTTGCGCGTGGCGTTCTGGTCCCGCACGTCGACGCGCACCGTGGGGGGCGTCCCGCGTTGGGCGCTCGCCACCCGCACCGGCAGCTTGCCGGCGGCGGCGGCCTTGGCGCCGAAGGCCGGCAGCCGCACCTCGGCCGATCCAGCCGTCGGCCAGGCCGTCGCCGGGAGGGCGGTCGTCTTGGCGGGCGCCGCCGCGGCCGGCTTTCCGCGTACCGGCACCGGAGTGACCGGTACCACCGGCTCCTTCTGCCGTGCGTTCGGCACGACGGCGGGCGCGGCGTTGGAGGGCACGGCGTGTGCGGCGGCCGGGTCCGCCAGGGTCACCATCAGGATCGCGGCGAGTCCCGCCGCCAGCCACCGGGTCGGGTGCTTGCGCATGACGGTTCTCCCTTTCTCAGTGGAGCCTGGTGATGACGAAGCCGAGCTGGCCCGCGACCGTCTCGCTCTCGCAGAACTCGTCGAGCGAGGTGAATCGTTCACCGGATGTCGTCACGCGACAGGAGAACAGCGGGGCGCTCTCGGCGGCGAAGGCCGGTGGCGCGGTCCAGATCGAGCCCTCGACGCGGCGTACCGACGCGCCGTCGCACGCCGCGTGAGTGGACAGGAACTCGTCGGAACCGTCCACACAGGAGCGGATCGGGATGGTGCCGGCCTCACCGGTCATCGCGATGATGCCCTGCGTGCCCTCCGGCCGGTATCCGGCGGGCATGACGCCCAGCGTGATCGTCGTGAGGCGGTCATGCGGCGGCAGGTCGGACACGTACCGGATGAGCTGCCGGTAGGCCAGGACGTACCCCTGCAGGCCCTCGTTGGTGTGCGCGGCGTTCTCGCAACTACCGCCGATGGCGTTGTAGTGGTCGCCGTTGTCCGGCACCATGCACCGGTGCAACGCGTACGACGGCCTGCCTGGCGGCGGATTCTTGTAGATCGGGCCGATCTCGCCGAGTACCGTGTGCGTGGCGTTCTCACAGTTCGCGGCCGTCGAGGTGAACCAGCCACCGTTGTACTGGCAGGAGTACAGCATCCGGGTGTCGCTCGCGTCGAGCGGCGCCATCATGCCGAGGCCGCGTTCGAACAGGGTGCCCGGCGGCACCGGCCCGTTGCTCGCGAAGTGCCGCCCGTCGTGGTTGACGAACCGGCTCAGCTGCCCGGAGTACAGGTTCGGGCGAGTGGTCACGGGGTTGACGTTGCCGTTGGTGATGTCCCGCTTGGTGAGCGCGCCGGTGTAGAGGTGCACGTCGTCGACCCGGCCGTCGAAGTGGAACGCGTTGACACCGGCGTGTTTGGACCGTCCGATCACGACATTGCCGGGCACGTGCGCGGTCACCCGGCCGGGTGCGGTGTGTTCGGCGGAACCGACGTACAGGCGGACCGATCCGGTCGCCGCGTCGTACACGCCGGCAAGGTCGACCCAGCGCCCCGTCCTGGCCGGGTCCGCGGACTGGACCACCAGGTAGTTCGGGCTCGCGCTGTCTGCGGGCGAGACGATGAAAGCCCACTTCCCGTCGCGGTACTGGAGCGCGAACCCGGCGGAGTTCGGACCGTCCTGGCTCACCACCGTCTGCCAGGTCGTGCGGGCGTTCTGGTCGAGCCTGGCCCGCGCGGTTACCGTGAAGCTGCCGTCCGTGCGCACCGCCTGCTGGCTGGTGACGACCGCGTCGTCGTTGCCGTCGAGCTCGAGCGCGTGATCACCGACCACGCCAGGCTGCCAGATCGCGCTGCCGGTGAGCGTGCCGAGCCGGTAGTTGCCGGACACGTCCGCCGTACGCGTGCCGACGCCCTCGTCGAGCGGATAGAACGCCTCCTCGACCACCGGCGTGTTCGCCAGGGCCTGGATCTCGGCGTCGGGTAGCCGCCGCCCGTTCCAGACCTTGACGTCGTCGATGCGCCCCGGCCACCACTCCCGGTACCGCAGGTCGTACCAGTCCCGCCCGATCTGCAGGGCGCCGGTCGCGTGCCAGCTCGTGGGCATGCTGGCCGTGCCCTGATGCTGGCCGTTGACGTAGAGCCGCAGCTCCTTGGTACTGGAGTCGAACGTGCCGGTCAGGTGGTACCAGACGTTGGGCCGCGGCGGCGCGGTCGACAGGGCCCGCACTGTGTAGACCGTCTCGGAATCCTGCGGCACCATCCGGAAGGCGAACCGCTGGTCGTCACCGACGTAGCCGAGGAAGAACCCGAAGACCTTCGAACCGTCCTGCGAGACCGCCGCGTACGAGCCGGCGTCCTGCCGGTCGAGCATCACCCACGCCGACACGCTGAAGGTCTCGTTGGTGTTCACCGCCGGCGCGCCCGTGGTGGCGTAGCCGGTGTCGGCGCCCGTGAGTTGCAGCGACTCCCCGGCCCGACCGAACGTCCACCGCGCTCCCGAAGCCGGGCTGGTACCCGACACGGTGGCGTGCTTCTTGCCGGCGGACAGGTCCGGTGCCGCGTTGCGCGGGTCGGCGTGGAAGTCGCCGTCGAGCGGCCAGTGTCCGGTCGGCGGCGGCACGCTGGTGCCGACCAGGAAGTGGTAGCCGCCGGCGGGCGGCAGGCTGCCGTCGCTGTCCGGTGTGCGGTACACATCGGACACGTTCAGCGCGTGGTCGACCGCCCGGACGTACAGCTCGTTCGGTCCGCCTCGCATGGGTGTGACGGTGAACGTTGCCTTACCGTCCTTCGCCGGCACGAAATGCGGGGAGTTCGGGTTCACCACCGCCGGCAGGTCCTGGAAGTTGAGGCTCCACTGGAAGCCGAGGACGTCCTTGTCACCGGCGGCGGCCGTCACCTGGAACTCGCCCGTCTTGCCGACGTAGCCGCTGAATCCGTTCTCCGGATAGTCGGCAGAGGACACCTTGGGCCGGCCGGGTTTCGTGGTGTCGACGGTGAGTTGGCAGAAGCGTGACCACGGGCTCCAGTCGGTGCCGTCGAACGCCTGCACCCGCCACGAGATGCGGCTGTCGTTGGTGAACGCGCCGGACGGGATGGTGACCTGGTGCCGCGTGCCGGACGCCTGCCCGGCGGTCTGCGCGCTGCCCACCGGAGCCCTGCCGCCGTAGTGCCACCACTCGAAGCGAGCCGCCAGGTTCTGCCCGTCCGGGTCCGTCAGCGTGGCGTGCAGGTTCGGGCGCGTCGAGTAGGTGAAGGCGCGGTCCCGCTCGGCGGGGCAGCCGAGGCTCGGTCCGCGCCCCGCGTTCGCCCACAGGTCGGACGGCACGTTCGGTGGCCAGTTGTAGGTGACGATCAGCCGGGGCGCGAAGTCGCGGCTAGCGAAGCTGTCGAACTTCTTCCAGGAGTACTTGTTGCGCTGCGTCTCGTCGTTGTTCGACGCCTTCAGCATGAACGTGGTCAGGCCGCCGGGGCTGATCGCGCCGCCCACCGGGTAGCCGATCCAGTTCGGGCCGCAACTCGCGTTGTAGCCGTACGCGACGGTGCGGGAACCGAGGGAACCAGTCCCCGGCCCGGACATTCCCGGCTGGTGGTTCCATGTGGTCGCGGGGCCGATCGGATCGGTCCGGTACAGCTCCAGCGGTGTCGCGGTGCACGAGGGAGACCAGTTCTCGCGGACGTTGAACTCGGCACCGAGGATGTGGGCACCCGCCAAGGCGTGCGTGCTGAACTGGAAGTACGACCGGGCGGTGCCGATGCCGTTGCAGCCTCCCCAGCCGCAGTAGCCCACCTTTGCCTCGGGACCGTCCTGACCGCCGAACCAGTACGCCGAGCCCGCCTTGCCGCTCAGCACCTTGGCCCACGCGTTGCCGGGCGCCGACCAGTATGGATCGATCCGCACCGGGTAGGTGGCCGCCGGGTTGTCCAGCAGCTCCTGGTCCGGGATGAGGGTCAGTTCGTCGCCGGACAGCTCGATTTCGCCCACCGCCGCGAGGTCTCCGACGGTCGGCTGCTCGGTGGGCTCCTCGTCGTCCGCCTTCGCGGTCGCCGCGACCGGCTCCGGCGAGTCGGTCATCTCCACTCGGGACGAGGCGAACACCACGCCGCCCGCCTCGTCGCGCGCGGCGAGGCTGCCGTCGGACTCCTTGATCACCGTCACGCCCTGCGCCGCGAGCCCAAAATCCACCTCGTCCAGGCGCGGATCGCTGGCCGCCGCGGCGGTCTTGACGACCAGCACGGGGGAGAAGCCCTGGGCGTGCGCGGTCAGCTGGAGGTCCACGCCGGGAATCACCTCGGCGTACGTGGCGGTGTCACCGGACAGCGTGGGCGCCGGCAGCGGGGTCGGCCAGGTCAGCTCGATCGACCGGTCCGATTCGGACAGTCGCGCGAGCGGTGCCGTCCCGCCGCCCGAGAACTCCACCGGGTTGACCGGCGCCGAGGGCGTGATAGTGCCGTCGGCGCGCCGTACGAGCGTGGGGTCGGGGTCGACCCAGCCGGTGCCCTTACGTGCCCGTTCCGGCCCGGCCGACATCTCCATCGTGAACGAACCGTCCGGGTTCGCGAACACCTGCTGGTCCTCGGTCCGTGCCGTCAGGATCTCGACGCGCTCGCCGCTGGCCTCCGCCGCCGCCGTAGCGGCTTCCTCAGGCGACTGCTCGCCCGCGACCGCGGCGGTGTTCGGCGCGGCGACCGCCGCCTCCGGTACCGACAAGACGCTTGCCCACACGATCATCACGGCTACCGCGCTGATCCATGCCCGTCGCCCTCTCATCGCCGCACACCCTCCCCGCGCCACAGCGAACGCCGCCCGTCGAGGGGCGACGCGAGTCCGAGTGGATGGTGGCGGGTGCCGCTTTCAATTCGTCTTCATTTCGGCTTCACCGCTCGTCCGGGCAGGCCGTGGCGGGTGGGAGCCGAAGGCGGTGGCGGGTTGCGCGCGACCGGGTGTGTGGTCCATCATCGTGGGATGATCCTCAACCGAAAGGGCGTCCACGCCCTCGCGCGATGACCGCGCCCGTGCGGCGCAGTGACGCCGCACCGCTTCTGGTTGGCCTCCGAAACACCACCGCTCATGACCTGTGGCAGCGCGCTGCCCGCATCAGGCTCGAGTGGCTGGAGTACGGGCTGTGCACCCAACCGGCCGACAAGACCACCGCCGAACGTGGCCTGACGGCGATCTACGCGACCATGTCCCGCCCCCGACCCCGGTTCGAGTGGGTGGACTCGCCGGCCAAGGCACTGCCCATGGTGGACGGTCTGCCGACGCTCGACCAGCTCTACGGCTGGGTACGGGAACCGCGCCCATCCGGCCCGCCGCCCCTGGCCAGCGCCCTCGCGATGGTGGTGTCCCGGCTGCGGGCCGCGTTGAGCGCGGGCGTCGTCCACAGTGACCCGGAGCTGTCTCCCGCGCGCCGGGGCAAGAAGAAGGAGCCGTGGCCCGAGCTGCCACCGTTTCGGGCGCTCGACGCGGGCGTACCGCTGGGCGTCGTCCTGCACCAGGGCGTCCGCGGCGCGCTGCACCGCAGTCTGGCCACCGGTTTCGCGCTGCGGGTTCGGGACGCGCTGGCCGAAGACGGTCCGGTGCCGGTGTGCTGGTACGGGCAGCAGGACGTGGCGTGGGTCGCCTACTACGACGTCCTGCGCCGGCTGGGACTGGCACGGTACGAGCCGGACGCGCTGGGTCAACTCGGTGACTGGGCCGCCGTGGCGCGCTCGTGCGGCTGGTGGTGGCCCGGCGACGACGTGTGCGTCGTGGTGGAGCGGCCGGAGACCGTCCACACCGAACAGTGGCCCGGCACCTCGCACGACGAGGTCCGGCTCCAGCGTCGCGGCGTGCGGTACCGCGACGGCTGGTACCCGATGCTGACCTGACGGGCGGGTGGCCGGCGCCTCAGGCGGCGCCGATGGTGAACGGAATCTCGCGGGTGTTCTTCGCCGTCGGCGGGTCGCCGTTGAGCCAGCCGAGGTCGAGTAGCTGCAGGGCGTACTCGCCGGGCGCCGGCCACTTCAGGGTGAACAGGACCACCTTGTCCCTGGCCACCTGCTTGGGACTGAGCAGGTCGTTGGCCCCGTCGGTCGGCGCCTCGACGGTCACCTTGTCGGGGAGCCTGAGGCGGTTGTTCCGGTCGTCGATGTTCTGGCCGCCGGGCCGGCCGCCGGCGCCGTGGTAGGTGATGGTGACCAGGCAGGCGAGGTAGCGCATGCCGTCCTTGACCTGGTATCCGTTGTCGAGCTCGTCCGCGCGTATCTCGCACCGGGTGACCGCCATCGTCAGGGCACCGACCGACACGGTCTTGTTCTCCAGCACCGTTTTCGGCTCCAGCGGGACGAACGTGCCCTTGTCGCCGAAGGGGAGCACCGCCTGGAGCTCGCCGGCCCGGCCGACGGTCAGCACCGCGTCGGCGAGCCGGGACGGCGGCTCCTCGACGCGGAAGCCGTACGTGACGTTGCCGGTCGCCCGCCCGGGCACCGGCTCGAACCGGTCGGTGTAGCCCTCGTAGTTCTGTCCGTCCACTGTGAGGAACATGTCGATGCCCGGGTGCGCACCCCGGTCAGCGAGGTTCTGCACGGTCACGCCGACCGTCAGCGGCGGGTCCTTCGACGCGTCGTACTCCGCCGTCCCGAACGTCATCTTCCGGCCGCCATACCAGACGGTCTTGCCGACCTTCGCGGTCTGCCGGTCCGCCCCATTCTCTTGTGGATTGTCGCGGGCGGTGGTGCTGCCGGGATCGCGGTCCTGCTCCTTGCTGCCTGTGCGGTCAGCCAGCCACCGGTACCCGGCGACCCCGCCGGCGGCCATCATCACCAGCGCGGTCACGGCGGCGACCAGGGCGAGCGGCCGGGTCCGCCGGCGCGGTGCCCGACCGGGCAGGTGCGGCTGGGTGGGCGGCTCCGGCCACACCGGCGCGAGCGGCACGGACCGCGTGGTGGGGGCGTCCAGCGCCGGGGACGCGGGCGCGGCCGATACCGGCAGCGGCGGCGGTACCGGGTAGGCGGGGCCCGGTGACGCGGGCGCGGCCGACACCGGCGCCGGCGGCGGTTCGACGGCCGGTACCGCCGCGAGGCTGCCGAGCGCGACCACCAACTCGGGCTGTTCGATGACCGTCGGCGCGATGCCGAGTCGCTGGTGCAGCATCGTGCCGACCAGCGGGATCCGGCTCGACCCGCCGACCAGGAACAGCCCCGCGACCTGGCCGGCCGCCAGCCCCGTGCGGGCCAGCAGCGCCTCGGTCAGCTCGACGGTGCGCGCGATCCACGGCCGGGCCCGCTCCTCGAACTGCTCCCGGGTCACGTGGGCGTTCGTGTCGAACAGCGGCACGTGCACCGCCGCGCTCGGCGCGCGCGACAGCTGCTCCTTGGCCGCCCGCGCGTCGTCCCACAGCGCTCGCCGCGCCCGCCGCGCGCTCTCCTCATCGGACTGTCGCAGCCGGGTCCACAGTGCGGTGTCGCGTGTGGACATCGCCTCGCCCACGAGGTCGACCAGCACCGCGTCGAGGTCGAGGCCGCCGACATCGACGCCGTCGCTGGCGAGCACGTCCCAGCCCTGGTCGGCGCGGCGCCGCAGCACGCTCGTGTCGAACGTGCCGGCGCCGAAGTCGTACACCACCAGCCCGGCGCCGGCCGGCACCGGGCGGCCGAGCACCGTCGTGAAGTAGGCCGCCGCCGCGACCGGCTCCGGCACGAGGGTCAGGGACCGCAGGCCCGCGAGGTGAGCGGCCTCCGCGAGCACGGTGCGCCGCGTCGTCGCCCAGTTGGCCGGGTACGTGAGCACGGTCGCCCCCGGCGACCCGCCGCCGACCCGGCCCGCCTCGCTCGCGACCCGGCGCAGGATCGCGGCCAGGAGCTCGGCGACCGGGTACTCCCGGGTGCCCAGCAGGACTGTTCCGTCGTCTATCCGACGCTTGGGGTTGGGCTCGAAGCGGGTCGGGTCGAGCCGGGCGCCGCGTTCGGCGTCCCGTCCGGCGACCAGCGGCCGGCCCTCCTCGGCGAAGACAGCCGACGAGAGCAGCGGGCTGGAGTCGAACAGCAGCTGTTGTACCTGCGTACCCCGCACCGCGAGGGACGCGACCGTATGCGTCGTACCAAGATCGATGCCCAGCGACGACGCTGTGTATCCGAGCACGGCGCCACCGTAGCGACGCACGTCAACGGGGGCCAGTCCCTAGGAGCGCTCCGAGATCGCCGCCTCGATGGCGAGACCGGTCGCGCAGAGCAGGTCCTCGCCGCCCATCGGCCCGACGAGTTGCAGGCTGGCGGGCACCGGCAGGCCGGGAGAGGGCACCGGCATCGCCAGGGCCGGTACGCCCGCGAGGTTGAACGGCGCCGTGAGCTGCGTGAACGGGAACGCCTCGTACTCCGTCACCAGCGGCGGCACCCCCACCAGCGTCGGCAGGGCGAGCACGTCGACCTCTTCCAGTACGGCCGCGATCTCCGACTGCCACCGCTCCCGGATGGCCATGCCCTCGGCCAGCTGCTCCTCGGTGACGGCCCGGCCCGCGTGCAGGCCCTGGTTGGTGAAGGCGCCCAGGCCGTCGGCGTCGACAAGGGCGTGGTGGGCCCGCCACAGCTCGGCCGTGATGATCCAGTGCAGGGCCCAGTTCGTGGCGTCCCACCCCGGCAGCCGCACCTCGCGCGTCTTCAGCCCCGCCGCGTCGAGGGCGGCGTCGACGGGCTCCTCGACGGCGCTGTCGACGCCGTCGATCCGCAGCCGGCCGGCGGTGCGGGCGGGATCCCGCGCGACCGTCCACCCCGGATCGAGCAGGCGCATCCCGGTGGCGACATCGGTGACGGTGCGGGCGATCGGGCCGACCGTGTCCAATGTGGGCGACAGCGGCCAGACACCGGCGGTGGACACCCGTCCCCAGGTCGTCTTCAGGCCGGCGATCCCGCAGCAGGCCGCCGGGATCCGCACCGAGCCGCCGGTGTCGGTACCGATGCCGATGTCGGCCTCGCCGGTGGCGACCGCGACCGCGCTGCCGCTCGACGAGCCACCCGGCATGCGGTCCGGGGCGATGGGGTTGACCGGGGTGCCGAACGCGGCGTTGTCGCCGGTGGGACTGGTGCACAGCTCGGTCAGTGTCGTCTTGCCGACGATGGCGGCGCCCGCCGCGCGTACCCCGGCCAGGCACGCGGCGTCGGCGGTGGCCGCGACCGCCCGGTCGCGGACCGCGACGGACCCCGCGGTCGTGACGAAGCCGGCGATGTCGATGGCGTCCTTGACGGCGACGCGGGGCGATCCGCCGGCCGCTCCGAGCGGCGGGTCGAAGCGCTGGATCCAGGCGGTCACCCGAGAAACCTACCCGGAAGCCTGGTGTCCTAGGATGCTTTAGGGGGTGTGTGTGACCGGACGGGCACAGGTCGTTCACAGGTAGGCCACAACTGGCTCATCGACGCGGCGCCAAGAGTGAGTCGTGACGCCAGGTGGCGTCACCACCATGATCGGAGGAGTCATGCCGCACCAGCCGCGAAAGCCGGTCCCGACGTACGAGGGCCGCCCTCTGCCGAGGCCCGACGAGGAGCTCGTCGACCAGGGGCTCGGCTTCGACCTCGGCACCGTGATGGGGCGCCGGCGGATGCTTCAGGCGCTCGGCCTGGGCATCGCGGGCGTCGGCCTCGCGGCGTGCGGGTCCAACAACGGCTCGTCCTCGTCCTCCGCTGCCGCGTCGTCGGCGACCTCGACGTCCGCCGCCGCGACCACCGCCGCCGGCGCGACCACCGAGATTCCCGAGGAGACGGCCGGCCCGTACCCGGGTGACGGCTCCAACGGCCCGAACGTGCTCGACGACAGCGGCATCGTGCGCGCCGACATCACGAAGAGCTTCGGCGACGCGAGCGGCACCGCCGAGGGCGTGCCGATGACGCTCGAACTGGACATCAAGGACCTGGCCAACGGCGGTTCCGCGTTCGCCGGCGTGGCGGTCTACGTCTGGCACTGCGACCGCGAGGGCCGGTACTCGATGTACTCCGACGGCGTCACGGACCAGAACTACCTGCGCGGCGTGCAGATCGCGGACTCCTCGGGCAAGGTGAAGTTCACCAGCATCTTCCCGGCCTGCTACGACGGCCGCTGGCCGCACATCCACTTCGAGGTGTATCCCGACCAGGCCAGCATCACCGACTCCGGCAACGCGATCGCGACCTCTCAGGTGGCGCTGCCCAAGGACGTCTGCGAGAAGGTGTACGCGACGTCCGGCTACGAGGACTCGGTGTCGAACCTGTCGAAGGTCTCGCTGTCCACCGACAACGTCTTCAGCGACGACGGTGGCGCCAGCCAGCTCGCCACCGTGTCCGGCGACACCAGTTCGGGATACACGGTGCTGCTCGCCGTCGGTGTCGACACGACCACCTCGGCGGGCGGCGGCGGCCAGGCGCCCAGCGGCGGCGGTCCCGGCGGCAGCCCGCCAGCGTCCCGCTGACCGTGGGCGTGATCAGGGCGTCCCTCAAGTCGCTAGAACGACTTGAGGGACGCCCTGATCACGGGATGGGGTGGTGGTGCGGAGCGCGGCGATGGAGGGCGAGGAGCGCGAGGTTGGCGGTCGCCGCGGCGCCCGCGATGGTGGTGAGCAGCGAGGCGAGGTCGGTGGCGGCGCCGAAGCCGAGGGCCGCGCCGAGGAACGCCCCGGCGAGCGCCGCCACGAGGCCGAGCCGGCGCGGGCGGTCGGGGCGGGTCCAGGCCAGCCAGGTGCCGAGCCCGACGGCCAGCGCGATCGACGGTACGGCCAGCACCGCGTCGCCGACGAACAGCCGCGGCCACACCGTCCACATGAGAAGCACCGCGAGCAGCCAGCCGCCGATGCCGAGCGGCAGCGGGGTCAGGAACCGCAGCCACACGCCGGCCCGCGGACC
This sequence comes from Phytohabitans aurantiacus, assembly GCF_027923225.1. GTDB lineage: Bacteria > Actinomycetota > Actinomycetes > Mycobacteriales > Micromonosporaceae > Phytohabitans > Phytohabitans aurantiacus. Next base: position 35,147 of record NZ_BSDI01000082.1, on the reverse strand, counting down.
GAAGCCGCCGCGACGGCGTACCCGGAAAGCCATCCACGCGAGCAGCAGCAGGGCGAGCAGTGCACCGCCCACGGCGGCGCCGGCCAGGATCCGCGCCATGCGCGGCATCGTGGCGAAGCCGACCTCGAAGTCGACGGCCTGTGCCCGGTACCCGGACTCGTCGACCTCGCCGCTGTCGAAGAACCCGGTGAGCAGGCGCGTGCCGGCGTCCTGCTGGTTGCCCCAGAAATCGGCGGAGTGGCCCACGCCGGCGAGCTTCACCTGGCGGCCCTTGGCCAGCGACGGCATCAGCTCGCCGGTCGACAGTTCGGCGGGGGTGGTGAAGTCGACGGTGCCGCTGATCACGAGCGTCTCGACGTCGGAGCGGCGCAGCGTCTGGTATTCGGCGTTGTCGGGGCTGTCTGGCCACACCTTGTGGAAGCCGTCCGCGCCGCCCCACAACGCGTCGGTGGCGGCGTTGCCCAATGTGGAGCCCGGGTCACCGCCGGCGGCGTAGTACCGCTGGGCGGCCGGTGCGTCGATCATGCCGAACGAGGCGAACTCGCCCCACACGAACGAGGTCGGGATCGTCAGGTCGGCCAGCACCGACATCGCCCACATCCCGGCCGCGTCGCCCTCCTTCGCCGCCAGCCAGGCGTCCACAGTGGTCGGTGCGTTCAACGGGGCGGCCGCCCCGGTGCTGTGGAACATGCCGAACATGCCGGCGATGCGGACGTTGCTCTCCTTGATCGGCAGGACGCCCCACCGGCCGGGGATGTCGCCGGCCTCGTCGCGGATCGTCGCCGCGAGGTCGCCGGTGCGGCTGGCGCACGTCGTGTCCCGGGCGCACAGCTCGGCGTACTGGGTGAACTGCTGGTCGGTGATCCGCGGGTCCCACAGGAAGTGCCCCGGCGGATTCGCCGCGATCATCGCGGAGCGGTGCAGCGAGGCGGGGTGCCGCCACGAGTACACCATCGCGGTGCGGGTGCCGGCGCTGGTGCTGATCAGGTTGATCCGCTGGTAGCCGAGCGCGGTGCGGGCCGCTTCGAGGTCGTCGACGCGCTGCGCGATCGAGTACCCGGTCAGGTCGATCCCGTCGCTGGTCAGCCGCTTCGCGCAGCCGGCGAAAGCCTCGGTGGTGCGGCGCAGCGACTCGTCGCCGGCGAGGTCGGCGGAGCGCCTGAGCGCCGCGGTCACCTCGGGGCAGTCCAGCTTTCGTGACCCGTCCACGCCCCGGTATCCGACCAGGACCACGTCGTGCTTGCCGGTGAGGCGGCTGGCCTGCGGGAACTCCAGGTTCGTGGCGCCTGGTCCACCGTTGAGCCGGAAGATCGGCTCGGCTGGCTGCCCGCCGGCGGCCCGGATCCGGATCACCGGTAGCGCGATCAGGTCGGAGCCGCGGTCGCGGCGGTTCTCCGGCACGACCAGCGTGCCGCAGTCGGCGGCGGCGCTGCCGGCCTCGGTGTCGTACGTGCACGGTGACATCTCCAGTGCACCGGCGCGCGCACCGGCCGGGACCGCCAGGGTCTCCTCGGAGCGCAGGTTCAGGTAGCCGAGCGTGAGCACGAGCGCGCCGGTGATGCCCAGGGCGGCGAACTTGGCAGTGGTCATGCGGTGAAGGTAGGTACGTGGCGGCGCGGTCTCGTCCCTCCACGGAGGCGCTTCCCTGTACCTCCGCTGGGGTAGCCCCTTGACGCGCGTCATGTGACCGGTAACATCGACACACTTCCATCATTTCGCTTGGGGGGATCCGATGAGACGCGTCCTCGCTGTCGCCCTGCTCCTGCTCGCCATCGGTCTCGTCGTCCATCCCCAGAAAGCGGCGTTGGCCTGGGACAACGGCACCGCCAACACGCCGCCGATGGGGTGGAACAGCTACGACGCGTTCAACTGGAGCGTCACCGAGGCGGACGTGCGCGCCAACGCCGACTACATGCGCGACAACCTGCGGCAGCACGGCTGGCAGTACATCGTGATCGACTGGGCGTGGTACTACCCGGGGCGCCACAACAACAGCCCCAACCAGGACGCCAACCTCAACCCGCGGCTGCGGATGGACGCCAACGGGCGGCTGCTGCCCGACACCACGCGGTTCCCGTCGGCGGCCGGCTCCAACGGGTTCAAGCCGCTCGCCGACTACGTGCACGCTCAGGGGCTGAAGTTCGGTGTCCACCTGATGCGCGGCATCCCGCGCCAGGCGGTCGCCGACAACGTGCCGATCCTCGGCACGAGCTGCCGGGCCAACCAGATCAACAACAGCACCACCGCGGCCTGGCTCAACCTCATGTGGGGCCTCAACATGTCCAACTCGTGCGCGCAGTCCTATCTGGACTCCGTGTTCCAGCTCCTGGCGGGTTGGGGCGTCGACTACGTGAAGGTCGACGACATCGCCGCGCCGACGTACCGGCAGTCCGAAGTGGACGGGTACCGGCTGGCGATCCAGCGCAGCGGGCGGCCCATGGTGCTCAGCCTGTCGCCCGGCCCGACGCCTCTCGCGAGCGGTGCGCACGTGCGGGACAACGCGCACATGTGGCGGATCGTCAACGACCTGTGGGACAACTGGGGAGCACTCGACGCGCTCTTCGACCGGTTGCGCGACTGGACGCCGTACCGGACCCGGGGCGCCTGGCCCGACCCCGACATGATCCCGATCGGGCGGCTGTCGAAGTTCGGGCCGGTGGGCTCGCCGCGGTATTCCGGACTCACCGCCGACGAGCAGCGCACGCTCATGACGCTGTGGGCCATCAACCGTGCGCCGCTGATGTGGGGCGGCAACCCGGTCGAGAACCGCGCCGCCGACCTGGCGCTGATGACCAACGCCGCGGTACTCGCCGTCGACCAGAACAGCGCCAACAACCGCCAGCTCGTCGGTGGTACCCGCCAGGTCTGGGTCGCCGACGTGCCGGGCACCGACCACCGGTACGTCGCCCTGTTCAACCGGGAGGGCGCGGCCGCCAACGTGTCGGTGAACCTCGCCGACCTCGGCATCGGCTCCGCCACCGTCACCGATCTGTGGTCCGGCGCGGGCCTTGGCACCGGCACCGGCACGTTCACCCGATCCCTTCCCGCGCACGGCGCCGGGCTGTACCGGGTGGCACCGCAGACGACCACGCCGACGCCGTCCACGTACACCCTCGCGGCCCGGCACAGCGGCAAGCTGCTCGACGTCTACAACGCGTCCACAGCGGACGGTGCCGATGTGGTGCAGTGGGCCGCCAACGGGCAGACCAACCAGCGGTGGCGCTTCCAGGACGCGGGCGGCGGCTACTACACGGTGGTGAGCGCCAACAGCGGCAAGTGCCTGGACGTGTACGGCGGCACCGGCGCGACCGGCGACGGCGTACGAGTCGCGCAGTGGACCTGTCACGGCGGCACCAACCAGCAGTGGCGCCTCCAGGACGCCGGCGGCGGTTACACGCAACTGATCGCCCGGCACAGCGGCAAGTGCCTGGAGGTGCTGAACGCCGGCACCAACGACGGCGCCCAGGCCGTGCAGTGGGCCTGCGACGGCGGCACCAACCAGCACTGGCAGCGCGTCCAGGTCGCCTAGCGTTTCTGTCAGGCGAATCCTCATGACGCGCTGCCCGACTACCCCCGCCAGCAGCGCGCCGCCGACACGCTCGTCGAGAACGCCCTGTGCTCTGACAGGTAGCGCACAGGCCGGACACAGAACCGGTGGCGATGCTCGGGGCATGAGCATCGCCACCATCGCCGCCGGTCAGGTTTTTCGCTGGTACGGGTCCGCTCTGGGAGAGCAGGCCAGCCTCGTGGTACTCGGTGCGGACCCGGGCCCGCTGCGCGCCGGCCAGGAGCGGCTGCGCGAGCTGAACGAGAAGTGGTCGCCGTACGGGCCACGCAGCGAGATCGCCCGCGTCAACGCGTACCCGGGCGTCATGCTGCCCGTCTCGGCCGATACCGTGCGGCTGGCCGGGCTGCTCGCCGCCGGCGGTCTGCTGGTGGATGTGCGGCACGGCCGCGTGGGCCGGCTCGGCGACGCCGAGCTAGCGGCGGGCGCGGCGGCTCGGTCGCTGGCCATCGAGCTGGTCCTCGACGAGGTGGTCGCGGCCGGCGCGACGAGCGCCACCATAGGGCTGGGCGCCCTGTCGGGCATACAAACCCGGTGACGGCCGGGCGGCGGTTTACGCGCCTTCAGCGCATGTTGATTTCGTTGGCGAGCGCGGCCGAGGAGAGCGGTTCGAGCCGTGCGCGCATGTCGGCGTACGCGCCGACCGTCAGCGGATCGGTCAGGACGCGGAGCACGCCGGTCACCACCACGCTGACCGCCGTCGACACGAGCGCGGCGGTCACCAGCGCGGGCGTCGACGCCGTGAGGGGATCGGCCACCACGTCGCCGGCCACCGCCACCACGGCGGCCACCATGGTGCCGGCGAACAGGATCCCGACGATGGTGGCGATCCGCGCCAGGGACCTGCCGAGATCGCTGTGGAACAGGTTGAAGCAGCGGCCGATGGCACCGCCGCGCTCGAACGCCACGACCGGCGCGAGCACGGTGAAGACCGCCCAGAAGTACAGGCCGGGCAGGATGCAGGCGCAGATGCCGGCGATGATGATCAATCCGGCGAGCAGCGACCATCCGACCATGGGAAAGAGCCGCCGGATCGCACCGCGCAAGGCATCCGCGACGCTGGGCTGCCCGCCGGTCGCGGTCACGACGACGACCCGGACGGCCGCCAGCGTGACCAGTGTGGACATCAGCAACGCGGCCACGGTGGCGACGAAACCGACCGCGCTGGCGCCGAGCATCGTCCCCAGTGGAGGGATCTCGGTATCGGAGAAACCGTCCAGATCGCGCAGCGCCAGCGACTGCATGATGGCGGCGGCACCCTGCGCCGCGAGCGTGAAGCCCCCGAGGATCAGCTGCAGGATGACGAGCTGGCGCCACGACCGCCTGACCACCAGGACACCGCGCTGCCACCAGCCGGCGAAGTCGGGGCTGATCAGCGGGTCAGGGGGATAGCCACCGGCCGGTGGCGGCGTGTAGACGTATCCGACAAATGGCGACGGCGGCCCGTACCCGTCCTGCGGCACCGCGGCCGGCGGATCGATGGGATCGGTGGGCTCGGTGGGGCCCTGGCCCGCTGGCCCCTCCGGTGGTACCGACATGGACTCTCCTCGTGCCGCGACTGGCTATCTGGCAGTCAAGGTAGATCCATCGGGCAAGCCCCGAACGCGTGTGGTCCGAGGGTAGGATGCGCCGTACGTGATCACGGCGGTGCCGTTCCTGGTCCCGCTGATCGCCATCAGCCTCCTGGAAGACCCGGCCGTCCTGTGGGTGCATTCTTCGCGCTGGTGCGGCTGCGGGGCAGCAGCCGGGCGCGGCGCTACACGGTCACAGCCGGAGCCTCTACAGCCTGGTCTTCGGCGAGCAGGGCGGCACGGCGTACTGCGTCGAGCTGGCGCACTGCCTGGAGACCGTGCCGGACGCCGCCGCCCGCGACGATCAGTCCACCATCGACGCCTGCCTGCGCCGCTCCACCCGCACCGATTGACCCACCACGGCGGCGGGCGCGGCCGGCGGAAACAGGCCGTCGAAGACGGCGCCGCGGTCGAAGTCCATCGCGCGCGCGCGGGCGCGCACCTCCAGCTCGCGCCGCTGCGCCGCCGGCATCTCCAGGACGACCCGGTCGACCGCGGCGGCCAGCCCGGCGATGTCGCCGGGCTCGACGATGACGGCCGTGTCGCCGACCGCCTCGCCGGTGCCGCCGGTCAGCGTGGTGACGATCGGCCCGCCGCCGGCCAGCATCTTCTCGGCCAGCGCGATGCCGAACGTCTCGACGAAGTCCGGCTCGGGCTTGGTCGGCAGCACGTACGCCGCGCAGCCGGCCATCAGCAACGGCTTCTCGCTGTCGTCGACGTCGGTGAGGAACGTGATCCGGTCGTCCTCTTTGGACATGGCACGCACGTGGTCGAGCGCCGGACCGTTGCCGGCGACGATCAGCCGCACCCGGTCGCGGCACGCCATCTGGCCGTACGCGATCACCAGGTCGTAGATGCCCTTGGCGCGCGCTACCCGGGACAGGAACAGGATGTAGCCGTCGCGCTGGAGGCCGCGCCGGGCGAGGGCGGCGTCCACATCGGCCGGATCGAGGTCCAGGTACGCCGACGCGTCGATCGGCGGGTAGCTGACCGTCACCCGGCGCCGGCACTCCTCGGCGAACCGGGTGCCGCAGTGCGCGTCGACCTGCTCCGCCGAGGCCACGATCTCGTCACGGGTGTACTCGGACACCGCGACCACCTCGTCGCTGGCCAGGAACGTGGTGAACAGCACGGTCGCCGCCCCGAACCGGCCTTCGCGCAGGCACGACTTGATGACGTTGGTGACGTCGGAGCCCACCGCCTTCGCGACCGTGTGGACGTCCGGCGCGAAACCCGCCGCCCGCGCCGCCGCGACCGCGTCGTTGACCACCGTCGTGTGTGGAACGAGGTACATCGACAGGCACGTGGTGGGCACCGGCTCGGCGAGCAGCTCGACCAGGCGGCCGGTGAGGCCGGCCAGGTGCCGCCCGTCCGGTACCCGGTAGTCGCCGACCGCCTCGGGCCGCTCGACGGTGATCCCGGGACTGTACGGCAGCAGCCGGTCGAGGGGCTTGAGCGGCAACCCGGCCGCCTGAAGGGTCGGTACCGTCCAGGTCAGCAGCCGGACGTCGTCGAACCCGCGGGTCAGCGCGACCTCGGCGAGGTTGCGCGCCTCGCCGGAATGGCCGCAGATGACGGGGTCGGCTCTGACCACGATGACGAGACGGCGCGTGGGCTGGCTCATCGGGCTTCCTCCGGGATGGCGCGTGGGTCCGATAGGGACGGTGGGCGGCTTTCGCATCCCCAGCCGGACGGCTGCGGGCCCAACCGAAGGTGTAACCGGCCGCCGCGGTGCACGTCAGCGGCGCTCAGGTGGGTGGCGTGCAGCGGTTCGCCGTTGAGGGTCGCCGACTGCACGTACTGCGGCGCCGGATCGCGGTCGAGGCCGTCGACGCCGATGGGCGTCTCGCGGTGGCCGCTGGTCTCGATGACGAACTCGGCGTCGCCGGCCCGCAGCACGGCCCGTTCGAACGCGGGCGCGTTGACCAGGAACAGGCTCTGCCCGGCGACCGGAAACAGCCCCAGGGACGCCCACACGTACCAGGAGCTGAGCCCGCCGGAGTCGTCGTTACCGGGCAGGCCGCCCGGCCCGGTGCCGAACTGCCAGGTCAGCGCCGACTGCACCACCCGTGCGGTGCGGTCGGGCCGGCCCGCGTAGTGGTACGCCCACGGCGCCTCCATGTCGGGCTCGTTGTTGAGCCCCTCGAAGCGGTTCAGGGCGAAGCCGGCCGCCATCTCCGACGGCGAGGGGCGCCGGCCCGGCTGGGTGACCGGCGCGGCGCCGAAGCCGAAGAACCGGTCCAGCTTGTCGATGAACGCGGCGTCACCACCGGCGAGCGCGATCCGGGCGGCCATGTCGTGCAGCAGCCGGAACGAGTAGTTCCACTTGCCGCCCTCGTAGAACTCCGAGTCGCGCAGCAGCCCGGTACCGGGGTCGAAGGCGTTGACCCACTGGCGGCTGCGCCGTTCGAGGTCGTCGGCGAGGTGCTTGTCGTTGAGCGCTCGGGCCACCTGCGCGGTGCAATGGTGGGCGTAGGCGAGGTCGAGGGTGTGCGCGATCGGGTGCACCACGCCGTGCTCGAAGAAGTCCTCGCCGTACATCCGGCGCATGTCGTCGACCATGTGCACCAGCGCCCAGCTCCAGTCGATGCCGGGCCGGCCGAGCGCGTGGGCGTCGGCCAGCGCGGTGTGCGCGAGCGAGCTGGCCTGGCGGAAGAACCGGTCGGCGCCGCGCGCCATCCGGTACCCGATGGGGAAGTTGCCCTCTTCCTCGCACACCCGGATGAGCGACTCGAGCAGGTCGGTGGCCCGGTCCGGGACGATGGCCGCGAGCAGCGGCAGCTGCGTCTTGTAGATGTCCCACATCGTGCAGATGTCGAACGCGTACGGTCCGGAGGACGGCCAGTACGGGCTCTCGTCGTCGGCGAAGCACGGCTTGATCAGCGAGTGGTACAGCGCCGTCGCCATCACGGTGCGCCGGGCCGGGGTGCCGCCCTCGACGTGGACGCGGCCGAGGTGGGCCGCCCAGCGGGCCCGGGTCGCGACGCGGACCCCGTCGAACCCGGGTTGGGCCGGCCAGCACTCGCGTTCCAGGTTCTGCCGCGCCTGGTCGCAGCCGCGCAGCGAGAACCCCATCCGCACCTCGACGGTCTGCCCCGCCACCGCCGGCCCCATGAACAGCATGCCGAACGGGCGCAGGTTGGTGTGCCGGATGCTGTCGAAGTCCAGCCGGGTGCCGCCGTCGATGAGGCGCCGGTCGTACCAGAGCATCTGCCGCCACCCGGGGCTGTCGACCTCCAGGTACACCGACAGCGGCACGCCCTCCATCACGACCGTGCCCTGCGCGCGGCCGTGACCCATGCTCTCGACCTGGGCCCGCAGCGGCACGGTGCGGCCGAGCTCGATGTCAAGGCCGCCGCACGACAGGTCGATCACGACGCGCGCGCTGCGATGCTCCGGGAAGGTGTACCGATGCACCGCCACCTTCGCACCGACCGTGATCTCGCATCGCACCCCGGTGTCGAGCGTCGCCGCGTAGTAACCCGCCTCGGCGATTTCGTCACGCAGCGCCCACGCCTGCCCGAGCTCGTCGAGCGGCTCGACCATCGGGGTGACCCGCACGTAGTTGTAGTACTTGCGGATGGCGCCGGTGCCGGACTGCTGGAAGTGCGTGAACCCCGACGCCTGCACCTGGTCGAACATCTCCTCGGGCACGCCCTCGGTGTTCTTCGTGTACCTGCCGTAGCCGGTCGGGTAGGCGCCCGAGTAGGCGCACGCGGACACCATGCCCAGGGGCGACGTGGCGCCCGGATGGGTGTTTCCCACCTGGGGCTTGGGCCACCACCAGGTGGCGGCCAGGCCATGCGCGCGGGGCAGGTCGGTCGCGGCTGTCCCGATGAACGGGTCGATATCGTCAAGGATGGCGGGACTCTACCTATGCTCGGTCTTTCCTGGGTTTCGGCCAGGTGAATTCCCTGGTCCACCCCATGATCGGCCACAACGTACCCGGCCGTGGGCTTTCCCGCCGGTCGGCCGGTTGCATACCCCTGGGGGGTAAGGGTAATGTCTCCGGCATGAGGACTCCGGTAAAGCTCAGCGCGTACGCGCTCGGCCTGGTGGCGGTGTTCGCCGCCGCGGCCGGCGTCGGCAACGTGGTCGGCCCCAGCGAGGCCGCACCGCCGGCATCCCATGACACCCATTCGGGTGACGGCGGCGCCGAGGGCACGGCCACGGCGCAGGTGCCGGGCGGGCTGCAGGTCGCGCAGGACGGGTACCGGCTCGTGCCGGTCACCGGCGCCCTGGCGGTGGGCGGCGAGCAGCCGTTCGCCTTCCGTGTGCTCGGGCCGGACGGCGAGCCCGTCACGAAGTACACGACCAGCCACGACAAGGACCTGCACCTGATCGTGGTGCGCCGCGACCTGTCCGGCTTCCAGCACGTGCACCCGACCCTGGGCGCGGACGGCACCTGGTCGCTGCCGCTGTCGGTGGCCACCCCGGGGCAGTACCGGGTGTTCGCCGACTTCCAGCCCGCCGCCCGCGATGAGGGCCTGACCCTCGGCGTGGACGTGCCGGCGGCCGGCGACTACCAGCCGCGGCCGCTGCCGGCGCCGGACCGCGTCGCCGAGGTCGACGGATACACCGTCACCCTGGCCGGCGACCTCACGCCGGGCACCTCGTCGAAGCTGACCCTGTCGGTGAGCAAGGGCGGCGCGCCGGTCACCGACCTGCAGCCGTACCTGGGCGCCTACGGGCACCTGGTGGCGCTGCGCGACGGCGACCTGGCCTACCTGCACGTGCACCCCGACGGTGCCCCCGGCGACGGCCGCACGGCCGCCGGACCGGCGGTCACCTTCTTCGCCGAGGTCCCGTCGGCCGGCGCCTACCGGCTGTACCTGGACTTCCAGCACGGCGGCAAGGTCCGCACCGCCGAGTTCACCGTCACGGTCGGGCCGCAGCCCGTCACGACCACGCCCGCGCAGTCCGCCTCGCCGAGCCCCACCGGGCACGGCGCGCCCGGCCACAGCCACGAGTAGCAGGAGGTCATCATGGCGCTCCAGAGCGCGCCCCAGCGGATCGAGCTCGCGATCGGCGGCATGACCTGCGCCTCCTGCGCCTCGCGGATCGAGAAGAAGCTCAACCGCATGGACGGCGTCACCGCCACGGTCAACTACGCCACCGAAAAGGCCACGGCCACCGTCGAGGGCGGCGTCACCGTGAAGGACCTGATCGCGACGGTCGAGAAGACCGGGTACTCGGCAGCGCTGCCCGCCCCCGTGGCTCCTCAACCGGCTTCGGACGGCCTGCGCACACGCCTCGTGGTCTCCGCCGTCCTCACCGTCCCCGTGATCGTGCTGGCGATGGTGCCGTCGTGGCAGTTCACGTACTGGCAGTGGCTGTCGCTCACGCTCGCCGCTCCGGTGGTCGTCTACGGTGGCTGGCCGTTCCACCGGGCGGCGGCCGTCAACCTGCGCCACGGCGCCGCGACCATGGACACGCTCATCTCGATGGGCACCCTCGCCGCGTTCGGCTGGTCGCTGTGGGCGCTGTTCTTCGGCACCGCCGGCGAGCCCGGCATGACGCACCCGTTCAGCCTCGACATCGCCCGCACCGACGGCGCCGGCGCGATCTACTTCGAGGCGGCTGCCGGGGTGACGATGTTCCTCCTCGCGGGGCGGTACTTCGAGGCACGCTCGAAGCGCCGCGCCGGCAGTGCACTGAGGGCGCTGCTCGAACTCGGTGCGAGAGACGTCGCGGTGCTCCGAGACGGCACCGAGGTGCGCCTGCCGATCGCGCAGCTAATTGTCGGCGACCGGTTCGTCGTCCGGCCGGGCGAGAAGATCGCCACCGACGGCGTGGTCGAAGACGGCTCCTCGGCGATCGATCAGAGCATGCTGACCGGCGAGAGCGTGCCGGTCGAGGTCGGCCCCGGCGATGACGTGGTGGGCGGCACCGTCAACGCTGGCGGCCGCGTGGTCGTACGGGCCACCCGGGTCGGCTCGGACACCCAGCTGGCGCAGATGGCGACGCTGGTGGAGCAGGCACAGGCAGGCAAGGCGGCAGTGCAGCGGCTCGCCGACCGGATCTCCGGCGTGTTCGTACCGATCGTCATCGCGCTGGCGGTCGGCACCCTGGGCTGGTGGTTCGGCACCGGCAGCGGCTGGACCGCCGCGTTCACCGCTGCGGTGGCGGTGCTGATCATCGCGTGCCCGTGCGCGCTGGGCCTGGCGACGCCGACGGCGTTGCTGGTGGGTACCGGCCGGGGTGCCCAGCTCGGCATCCTGATCAAGGGACCCGAGGTACTGGAGTCGACCCGCCGCGTCGACACGGTGCTGCTGGACAAGACCGGCACCGTCACCACCGGCCGCATGACCCTGCTCGACGTGACCGGCGACCCCGACACGCTGCGGCTGGCCGCCGCCGTCGAAGCCGCCTCGGAACACCCGATCGCCCAGGCCATCGTCCGCGCCGCCGCCGACCCGCAGCCGACCCTGACCGGAGTGCCGGTCGCGCAGACCGGTGGTGGCGCGCTTCCGGCGGTGACCGGGTTCGGAAACGTGGCGGGCCTCGGCGTCCGCGGCACCGTCGAGGGCCGCGAGGTGACGGTGGGGCGCGGCGCCCTGCTGAGCGAGTACGCGATGCCCGACGATCTCGCCCGGGCGAAGGCGGAGGCCGAGGCCGCCGGCCGCACCGCGGTGCTCGCCGCGTGGGACGGCGAGGTGCGCGGCGTGCTCGCCGTCGCCGACGTGGTCAAGCCGACCAGCCGGGAAGCGGTCGCCGCACTGCGCCGCCTCGGTCTGACCCCGGTGCTGCTGACCGGCGACAACGAGACCGTCGCCCGCGCGGTCGCCGCCGAGGTCGGCATCGACGAGGTGATCGCCGAGGTGCTACCCGCCGGCAAGGTCGACGCCGTCAAACGGCTACAGGCCGACGGCAAGGTCGTCGCGATGGTCGGCGACGGCGTCAACGACGCCGCCGCGCTCGCCCAGGCAGACCTCGGACTGGCCATGGGCACCGGCACCGACGCGGCCATCGAGGCATCCGACCTGACCCTGGTACGCGGTGACCTGACGGTCGCCGCCGACGCGATCCGACTCTCCCGGCGCACGTTGCGGATCATCAGGAGCAACCTGTTCTGGGCGTTCGCCTACAACGTGGCGGCCCTGCCGCTGGCGGCGTCGGGGATGCTCAGCCCGATGATCGCGGGCGCGGCGATGGCGTTCTCCTCGGTCTTCGTGGTCGCGAACAGCCTGCGCCTACGCCGCTTCCGCCCGGTGCGCTGACAGCGCCAGCCCGCTGACAGCGCCCACGCCGCGCCGGCCCGCGCCGGCCCGCGCCGCGCCGCGCCCGCCCGCGCCGCGCCGGCCTGCGCCGATCAAGGGCGAACGCACGTGGTTCGATCTCAGATCCGCGTGCGTTCGCCCTTGATCCATGCGATTGCCCTTGATCGACGCGCAGGGGCGCGGCGACACACCGCCGCCAACCCTCAAACCCCGGCGGCTGGCCCAGGTCACGACGGCACGCCGCCTCACACCCTGGGACCTCTTTCGTCGTCAGAGCGAACGTACGTGGTTTGCGATCAAAGTGCGTGCGTTCGGCCTTGAGCGGCGGGGGTGGGGGTGAGTGGCATGGTGCGCCGCACGAAGGGGAGTGACTATAGTCGATGCATGCGGTGGACGCGGCGCCGCCTGTTGCGATCCGGCGGGTACGCCGGGTTGGGCGCCGCGCTGCCGATTCGGGTCGGCCGGCCCGGCGGCATTCCCGATGAAGGCACGATGTTTCGCTGGATCCGCACCGTGTACGAGCGGGGAGTGCGCCGGCCCGGATATCCGGCCGATGTGTGGGTCGAGCGGTGGATCGCGGGGCGGTTCCGCCGGTTCGGGCTGGAGCGGGTCCGTCTGGAGCCGGTCACGGCGCTGCGTTGGCGGCCGCACCGGTGGTCACTTCGGGTCACCCCCGCCGACGGACCGTCCACAATGGTGCGCTGCTATCCGGTACCGTATGCGGCGCCGGCCGATGGCCTGGAGCTGGACCTGGCCGCTTTCGACGCGTCCGCGCCGGCCGCCGTCGCCGGCAAGGCATCCCTCTACGACCTACGCCTGCTGCGGCTCCCCGCCGACCTCGGGCTCAGCGCGGTCGCGCCCGAGCGGGTGGTGGATCCCGGCGGCACGCTGGCGGGAGCCGAGCACGTGTTGCCGTTCGGGGCGGAGCTGCTGTCGGTGATGGAGCCGTCGATCGGGGCGGGTGCGGCGGCGTTCATCGGGGCACTTCCCGGCTACCCGGGCGACTCCCATCATTATTTCGTCCCGTACGACGCGGTGCGGCGACCGATCCCGGGTGTCTGGATCAGTGGCAGTGACGGGCAGTGGCTGCGCGAGCGGCTCGCCGCCGGGCTGGTGCGGATCCGACTCACGGCCACCGCGACCGTCGACCCCGTCACGACGCACAACGTCGTCGGGGAGTTGCCGGGTGCCGACGACGACCTCGTGATCGTCGGTTCGCACCACGACGGCCCGTGGTCATCGGCGGTCGAAGACGCCAGCGGGATCGCACTCGTGCTGGCGCAGGCCGGGTACTGGGCGTCCCGACCGGCGAACGAACGTCCCCACCGGCTGGTGTTCGTATTGCACGCGGCACACGTCGCCGGGTTCACGGGGCAATTGGGGTTCATCGCGGCGCATCGCACCGAGATTGACCGGACGGTGCTCGAGGTGCACCTTGAGCATGCCGCGCGCGAGTTCACCGACCGAGACGGCACGATCGCACCGACCGGGCTGCCGGTGCCGCGCTGGTTCTTCACCAGTCAGGTGCCCGCGCTGGAGGCGGCGGTGCGCTCCGCGCTGGTCACCGAGCGGGTGCACCGATCCCTCATCCTGACGCCGACGGCGCTGGGGGAGAGGCCGCCCACCGACGCGGCGTTCTACTACTCTGCCGGCGTGCCCATCGTGAACTTCCTGGCGGCGCCGTTCTACCTGTTCGACAGGGCCGACACGCTCGACAAGGTCGACCGGGCGGGCCTGGTGCCGCTCACCCGCGCCACCGTCCGCGTCATCGAGGCCACCCGCGGCGTCGGCCCGGCCGACTGGCGCGCGTGAGCCGCAAAACCGGCCCGCCGCCAGGCACTGCCCGGCTGGTGTTCCGCGAAATGACCGACGAAGACCTCGACGCAATCGCCGGATTGCTCGGCGACCCTGACGTCATGCGCTACTACCCGCGCCCCAAGGACCGCTCCGAGGCACGTGGCTGGATTGAATGGAACCAAGACTTGTACCGGCGCGAGGGCTTCGGCCTGTGGGTGATCGCACTGCGGGAGACGGGTGAGTTCGTCGGTGACTGCGGCCTGACGCCCCAGGAGGTCGAGGGCACCGTCGACGTCGAGGTCGGCTATCACGTCCGCGCCGACCTGCAGGGCCACGGGTACGCCACCGAGGCGGCGGCCGCCTGCCGCGACCACGCCCGCGACGTACTCGGCATCGCGCGCCTGATCGCGATCATCCATCCCGACAACGTGCCATCCCAGCGCGTCGCCGAGAAGATTGGCCTCAGCCACGAACGCGACACCGTGTACGCCACGGGTCCGGCGCGCGTCTACGCCGCCTGGCTGCGCTGACCGGGCATCGCCGCCCAGCCCCAGTGCTCGCGGTGGGCGCCGGTCGACCACGCGGAGATCCGGGCCCAGTCCGGCTCGGGCGGCAGCGGCGTGCGGCCGGCTCCCAGGATGTCCTCGATCTGCCGCCGCACGCTGTCCATCTCGGCCAGCACCTCGGCCATCACGGGCACGCCGCCGCGCTTGACCTCCAGTACCCGCCGCCGTTCGGCTTCGGGCATGGGCAGCGTGAGCCGGCCGTCGCGGGCGATCTCCAGTCCCTGGTAGGCCAGGCGCAACGCGTGCGAGGCGTACTTGACGTCGTATCCGTAGCGAGCCACGAGCTCGGGGCGGTTGGGCATCCGGCCGCGCCGGCCCTCGCGGGTCAACCGCTGGCGCTGCGCGTCCATGTACCCGATGAACCGGTGCACCGCCCGCTGCGACAGCAGCGACGGCGCGAGGGATCGCAGCTGCTCGCCCAGCGGGCGGCGAACCATTACGGCGTCGTCCGGCGCGTACACCCCGCCCATGGCGGCCTCCCGGTCACCATGCTCGGTGTGCCGCTCGACCTTGATCATCGTGCGATGGTCCCACGCCGGCGTCGGCCGCATCACGCGATTTTCGTTGGACTTGAAGCACGGTTCACGTCGTAGTGTCGTGATCCATGGGGATTCAGGGAGACCGGAGGACGTTCTTCCAGCTGCTGGTCAGTACGCTGCTGGTATCGGTCATCAACTTCACCGTCTGGTTCGCGATCACGTTCTACGTGTACCTCCAGACAAAGTCGGTGTTCGCGACCGGTGTGATTTCCGGGCTCTTCCTGGTGATGACGGCGCTGACCGGCATCTGGTTCGGCAGCCTGGTCGACCACCACTCGAAGAAGACGATGATGCAGGCGTCGGCGACCGTCTCGCTCGTGGCGTACGCCGTGGCGTTCGTGGCCTACCAGGCCACTCCCAAAGAGTCCTTCAAGGATCCGACGAGCGTCTCGCTGTGGCTACTCATCCTGCTGCTGATGGTGGGCGTCATCGCCGGCAACATTCGCACGATCGCGCTGCCGACGCTGGTGACCGTGCTGATCGCCGAGGAGACGCGCGACAAGGCAAACGGGCTGGTCGGCACCACGTCGGGCGTGACCTTCCTGGTCACGTCGGTCATCAGCGGCGTGCTCGTAGCAATCGGGGGCATGTTCTGGGTACTGGTCATGGCAATCGTGGTGCTCACCGTCGCGGTGGTGCACATGGCGCTAGTACCGGTGAATGAACGGCCCGCGGAGCCGGCGCCGGACGATTCGGGCGAGGCCGGCGGACGCCGGGTCGATCTGAAGGGCACCGTGCGGGTGGTGCGCGAGGTGCCGGGCCTGATGGCGCTGATCCTGTTCTCCGCGTTCAACAACTTCCTCGGTGGCGTGTTCATGGCGTTGATGGACGCGTATGGCCTGTCACTTGTGTCGGTGCAAACGTGGGGATTGCTGTGGGGCGTTCTGAGCACCGGCTTCATCGTCGGCGGGCTGCTCATCTCGCGCACCGGTCTGGGCAGCAATCCGATCCGGCTGCTGTTGCTGATCAACGTGGTGCTGTGGACGGTGATGGTGCTGTTCCCGCTGCGATCCTCGATCATCATGCTGATGGTGGGCATGTACGCGTACATGATTCTCATGCCCTACGCGGAGGCCGCCGAGCAGACGGTCCTGCAGAAGGTGGTGCCGTACGAGCGGCAGGGCCGGGTGTTCGGGTTCGCGCAGAGCGTCGAGCAGGCCGCGTCGCCGCTGACCGCGTTTCTGATCTCGCCGATCGCGCAGTTCCTGTTCATCCCGTTCATGACCGATGGCGCGGGGGCGCGGGCGGTCGGCGACTGGTTCGGCACCGGCGTCGACCGCGGCATCGCGCTCGTGTTCATGCTGACCGGCGTCATCGGCCTGATCGCCACGAGCATCGCGCTGCGCAGCCGCCCGTACCGCCGCCTGAGCGACCACTACAGGGCGAGCACCCCGGCCGCGGTCCCCGAGCCAGCGCCCGCGACCTCGGCGTAGGGCGGCCCGGCCACTGGCGCGGGACGCCCGCGCGTCGTCGGCGGCGACCACGACCCGGGCCCTGGTCGCGCGCGCGGCGTTGTCCGGCTTTACCCCGGCGGGCGGCGCGGTCGGCGCTCGCCGATCAAGGGCGATTGCGTGGATCAAGGGCAAATGCACGCGGAAATGAGATCCAACAACGTGCGTTCGCCCTTGATCGGCGGAAGCGCGCCGCCGGCGGAGGCCGCGCCGCCCGCGCCGCCCGCGCCGCCCGCGGAGGCCGCGCCGCCGGCGGAGGCCGCGCCGCCCGCGCCGCCCGCGCCGCCCGCGGAGGCCGCGCCGCCGGCGGAGGCCGCGGCAGGCCGCGCAGCGGTGCGGGGCGGGGACGGGAGTTACGGGGATAGTTCTACGCAGCAGGCGCCCGGGCGGGGGACCAGGTGGGCCTCTACGCCGGTGGCGCCCAACCCCTCGACAAGGCCCGCCACGAACGTGCGGTTGAGGCCACACACCAGCGCCGTGTGCCGGTTCTTCAAAGCGTGGAACGGGCAGTTGTGCAGCAGCATGCGGCCGGCGCCGTCGGGCTGCGGTTCGAAGCCCAGCAGGTCAAGTGCCGTCGTCAGGTCCGAGCCTTCGCCCGCCAGCTGAGTGCCGATCTCGCGGCCCCGCTGCCCGGCGTGGCGGTGGGCGGCGTCGCTGGCGTTGCCGGGGTCGCTGGCGACGGCGTCGGCCAGGATCTGTGCCATCAGCTCGTACCGGCGTTCCGGCACTGTCACCGACAGGCCGTCGCCGGCCAGCTGGTACACCTTCGGCGCCCGCCCGCGGCCGCGCGGCTGGTCGGCGGGCGCCTCGTAGTGCGCGCGCAGCAGCCCGGCGTCGACGAGTTTGTCCAGGTGGAACGCTGCCAGGCCGCGTGAGATGCCCTGCGCGTCGGCGGCTTCCTCGCGGCTGACCGGGTGCGCCTGGCGCCGCACGTAGTCGTACAGCGCGCGGCGTGACGGGTCGGCCAGCGCGGTCACGGCGTTCCAGCGGTCCTCCACTCGAGCCAGATTATCACCAACATGGGCTGTTGAAATTCTCGGTGACGGGGTACAGGATGGGCGAATAACAACAACGCCGATTGGTAAAAATATGGAGCGCGCGAAGTACCGGCACCCGCTGCACCCCGCCCTGGTCGCGGTGCCGATCGGTGCCTGGATCGCCAGCATCGTCTTCGACGTGGCGTCGCACGTCGTGGCCGACGGGCGGTTCCTGGCCGAGGGCTCGCGGTGGCTGATCGGCCTCGGCGTGCTCGGTGCGCTCGCGGCCGCCTCGGTCGGTTTCGTGGACCTGTTCGCGATCCCGACCGGCACCCGCGCGTTCCGCGTCGCGCTCGTGCACATGACCCTCAACCTGACGGCGACTGTCATGTACGCGATCGGGTTCGCCATCCGCGGCGACCAGCCGACCGCGCCGGTACCGGCTGGTCCGCTCGTCCTCTCCGTGACGGCGCTGGCCGCGCTCTCCGCGGCGGGCTACCTCGGCGGTGAACTGGCGTACCGCTACGGCGTCCGCGTCGCCGACGACGAGACGCGAGTAACCGGATTTTCGAAGAAGGAGGACTCCTGATGGCTGTCGCCGCACTGATCACCTGGCTGGTCACCGCCGGTGGCGGGTTCGTGATGCTGGGAATCTGGCTGTCCAAGGGCGGCCACCGGCCGGGCGGGGGCAGCCGCCTCGCGCCCGGGCTCGTCTTCGGGCACTTCGCGCTGGCGGTCGCCGGCCTGCTGCTGTGGATCGGCTTCCTCGCGACCGACGAGGCGGGCCTGGCGTGGGCCGCGTTCGCCGTACTGCTGCCGGTGGCGCTGCTCGGCTTCACCATGCTGTTCCGGTGGCTGCCGGCCCGCCGCGCCGGCACCGTCGACTCGCGCCTGCCCGTACCGGTCGTCGCGGCCCACGGCCTGTTCGCGGCCACCACCCTCGTACTGGTGCTGCTGGCCGCGCTCGGGGCGGGAGACAGGTGACGTGTCAGTCACCCCGCTGCGCGTGACCCGGAAGCGGCCGCGCCCCGATCTGCCGGCCGCCGAGCAGGCCGCCGCGGCGCTCCTCACCGCGCTCGGCGTCGACCTCGGCTCGGACAGCCTGGCCGATACGCCGGGGCGGATGGCGCGCGCGTACGCCGAGCTGCTCACGCCGCGCGAGTTCCGGCTCACCACCTTCGACAACGACGAGGGTTACGACGAGCTGGTGATGGCGCGCTCGATCCCGATCCGGTCGGTGTGCGAGCACCACCTGCTGCCCTTCGTCGGCGTCGCGCACGTCGGTTACCTGCCCGGCGACCGGATCCTGGGCCTGTCCAAGCTCGCCCGGGTCGTCGAGCTGTTCGCCAACGGACCGCAGGTGCAGGAGCGCCTCACCAAGCAGATCGCCGACTGGTTGACCCTGCACCTGCAGCCCACGGGTGTCGGCGTGGTCATCGAGGCCGAACACCTGTGCATGACGCTGCGCGGGGTGCAGGCCGTCGGTGCCAGGACCATCACGTCCACCCTGCTCGGCACCCTGCGGGAGGATCCCCGCTCGCGCGCCGAGTTCTTCACTCTCGCCGGCATAAGCCCCCGGACATGAACCTGGAGTAGCCATGAGCACGCATCGACCGTTCGTCATTGTCGGAGCCGGCCTGGCGGGAGGCCGGGCCGCGCAGACCCTGCGCGAGGCGGGCCACGACGGCCCGGTCATCCTGATCGGCGACGAGACCGAGCCGCCGTACGAGCGGCCGCCGCTGTCCAAGGGGCTGCTGCTGGGCACCACCGCGCCCGAGGACGTCTACCTGCACCAGGCCGGCTGGTACGCCCAGCACGACATCGACCTGCGCACCGGCACCCGCGCCGTCGCCATCGATCCGGCCAGCCACCGGCTCGAACTCGGCGGCGGCCGGCACCTCGACTATGACCGCCTGCTGCTCGCCACCGGGTCGCGCGCCCGCGCCCTGCCGGTACCCGGTGCCGACCTCGACGGCGTGCTGAGCCTGCGGAACCTGGCCCACAGCTACCGCATCGGCACCGCTCTCAGCGAGGGTGCCCACCTGGTCGTCGTCGGCGCGGGCTGGATCGGCCTGGAGGTGGCCGCGGCGGCCCGCGCCCGCGGCGCCGCCGTCACTGTCGTGGAGACGGCCGCCGCCCCGCTGCGGCATGTGCTCGGCGACGAGATCGCCGCCGTCTTCACCGACCTGCACCGTGACCATGGCGTCCGCTTCCGCTTCGGCGCACAGGTGCGGCGGATGATGGGCACCGGCCGGGTCTCGGCCGTCGAACTCGCCGACGACAGCGTCCTGACCGCCGACGCGGTGATCGTCGGTATCGGCGCGCAACCCAACACCGAGATCGCCGCCGAGGCCGGCCTCGCGGTGGACAACGGCGTCCTCGTCGACGACGGCCTGTGTACCGCCGACCCCGCAATCTGGGCCGCTGGCGACATCGCGAACGCCTACCACCCCCTGCTCGGCACCCGGGTGCGGGTCGAGCACTGGGCCCACGCGCTCCACTCTGGACCGGCCGCCGCCCGCGCGATGCTCGGCCAGACCGTCAGCTACGACCGGCTCCCGTACTTCTACACCGACCAGTACGACCTGGGCATGGAGTACACCGGGCACGCCCCGCCCGGCTCCTACGACCGCGTCGTCGTGCGGGGCGACATCGGCAAGCGCGAGTTCATCGCGTTCTGGACCGCGGGCCGGCGCGTACTGGCCGGCATGAACGTCAACGTCTGGGACGTCAACGAACCGATCGAACAGCTCATCCGCGACGGCGTGCCCGTCGACCTGGCCGAACTCGCCGATCCCGACGTGGCGCTCGACGACGTGACCCGCGCTCACTCGTAGCGGATCCGCGGATCGAGCCAGGCGTAGAGCAGATCGATCACCAGATTCATCAACAGATACGCCATCATCAGAATCACCGTCAAACCCACCACCGTCGCGCCTTCCTTGGTGACGACCGCCCGGTACAGCTCGTTGCCGACCCCGTTGATGGCGAAGATGCCCTCGACGATGATCGCGCCACCGAGCAGGCCGCCGAAGTCGATACCCAGAAACGTCACGACCGGAATCAGCGAATTGCGCAGGAGGTGTACGCCCACGACCCGGCGTAACGGGAGTCCTTTCGCGAACGCGGTGCGCACATAGTCCGACCGGTAGTTCTCCGCGATGCTGGTGCGGGTGAGCCGCGAGACCACGGCCATCGAGCCGCTCGCGAGCACGAACCCGGGCAGGAGCAGCTGGTGCAGCGGCACCTCGGGGGAGACCGTCGGCGAGATGATTCTCCATTCGACGCCCAGGAGGAACTGGAGCGCGTAGCCGAGGATGAACAGCGGCACCGACATCAGGAACAGTGAGGAGACCAATACGAGGTTGTCGAGGAAACCCTTGCGGCGCAGGCCGGAGAGCACGCCGGCGACGATGCCGATCACCGCCTCGATGGCGATGGCGACGACGGCGAGCTTCGCCGTGTTGGGGTACGCGGCGGTGACGATGCCGGCGATGTCCCGCCCCCCGTACGTCTCGCCGAAGTCACCGGTGAGCAGGTTCGCCATGTAATGGCCGTACTGGATGGGCAGTGGTTCGTCGAGGTGGTACTTCTCCGTCATCTGCCTGATGTAGTCGTCAGGGCACCGGCGGTCGCCGCACTTGCCGGCGAAAGGATCACCCGGCATGGCCCAGACCAGCCAGTAGATCAGAAGCGTCGTTCCAAAGAAGACAGGAATCAGTTCGAGCAGCCGCCTGAGCACATAACGACCCATGCGATAAGAACGCCCGAGCCGGCGGAATCAGTTGCCCTTTGCCGAAAAGCGCAATTCGCTGGCCGTTCCGGGTTGGGCAAACATATATTGTTTTCCATGTTTCTAAGGATTGTGCGCCGCGCGATGGTCGCGGTGCTCGCGGGGGCGATCACCGTGGTCGTGCCCGCGACCGCCGCGCACGCCGCGGTCAACTGCGAGGTCACCTACCGGACCAGCGCCTGGTCGGACGGGTTCGCCGCGTCCATCCGGCTCACAAACCCGGGCGACGCCTGGGACAGCTACGCTCTTCGGTTCTCGTTCCGGGGCGGCGAGACCGTCACGAGGGCGTGGCAGCACGGCTTCGTCCAAAGTGGACCGAACGTGACGATCAGCAGCGAGGCGGGCGCGCGGCCGGTGCCGACCGGAGGGTCCGTCCGGCTCGGCTTCGTCGGCCGTCACACCGGCACGACCAGCACGCCGGCCAACATCCAGGTCAACGGCGTCTACTGCGCGCTTGCCGGCGAGCCGCACGTGATCGTCGAACCCGATCTCGTCACGTACTCCGAGAGCAACACCAGCATGCAAGCGGCGTTTACGATGCGGTTGAGCCAGCCGCCCGTCGGGCCGGACCACTACGCCATTTTCACCAGAACGGGCAGCGGCATCTGGATCACACAGCCCATCGTCTACTACTTCAACTCATCGAACTGGAACCTGCCGCAGACCTATTATCTCGGCGGCGCCCCCGACAACAACACCGTCGACGACCGGATGGTCCTGACGGTGTCGGTCAAGGACTACGCGCCCGACACGGTGATCATGCAGCAGATCGACAGAGGATAGGCGGCCGCGTCACCGGCGGAAGGCATGACGATAGGCCCGCGGCGGGACGCCTCGCCGCCTGACGAACTGCTCGCGCAGCACGGTGGCATTGGCGTACCCAACCCGCCGGGCCACCTCCTCGATCGGCAGTGTCGTCGACTCCAGGAGTTCCTCGGAGCGGAGCAGTCGCTGGTGTAGCACCCACGCGTGCGGCGTCGTGCCGGTCACCGCCCTGAACCGGCGGCTGAACGTGCGGGTGCTCATCAGCGCGCGCCGCGCCAGCTCGCTGACCGGCAGCGGTCGATGCAGGTTGGCGGTCGCCCACGTCAGGACGGCGGACACCTGTTCCTCGTCGCCGTCCGCGGGCGCTGGCACCGGTGCGAACTGGGCCCGACCGCCATCGCGATAGGGCGCGACGATGTGGCGGGCGACGGCGTTGGCCACCGTCGAGCCGTGCTCCCGGCGGACCAGATGCGCGTACAGGTCGATGCCCGCGCCTCCGCCGGCGCCCGTCAACAGCTGGCCCGCGTCCACGTACAGAACGTGCGGCACCGCCTCCACCGCCGGGTACCGGGACGCGAAGTCGTCGACGTACCTCCAGTGCGTCGTGGCGGGCAGGCCGTCCAGCAGGCCCGTCGCGGCCACGGTGTACGAGGCGACACACTGGCTCGCCACGATCGCACCACGCTGGTGCGCGGCCCGGATCGCGGCGGTGAGCGCGCCGGAGGGCTCGGCCGGCCGATCCGAGGGCAGCACCACCACCAGGTCCGCCTCGACCAGCCGGTCCAGACCCTCGGTCACCGTGAACGACATGCCGAGATCGGTCGCCAGCCGGCCGGGCCGATCGGTGCACGACACCAGGTCGAACGCGGGCAGGCCCGGCGCGCCGGCGTCCCCGAAGACGTCTGTCACCTGGCCGAGACTCGAGGTATGCACCCGATCGGGCACGTAGACGGCGATGGAGGAGAAACCGGTCACGGATAGGCACGCTAGATCGGCGCGCTTACATCTCACTTTCACGGCGCTGACGCCGATGGGGAAGGCCACCGCGGGCCTTCCCCATCACTTACCGTCTCCTACCAGGGATTCGTGCAGCCGTAGCCCGCGCGGGTGAACAGGCAGGCCCGGAACCGGTACGACGTCGAGGCGTAGGTCAGGGCGCCGCCGGTGTGCTGCACGCCGTCACCGGTGTAGGCGCGCGACGGCCCCCACTGCCAGCCGTTGCCGTCGCCCCGGTTGATCTGCAGCACGATCGCGTCGCCGTCCCCCCAGTTCTGGAGGCCGCCCGTCAGCTCCGCCCAACCGTACTGGTAGCCCCCGTACCGGCCGGCGCGCAACTCCACGAACGAGTTGTCGAACCAGACCCCGCCCACCGGGCTGAACCGGCCGGTGGTCTGAGTGACCTGATACTCGCTGATCCGGTCAGCGGGCGCCGCCTGAGCCGGACCGGCCGCGACCAGAGTGCCGACCATCGCCCCGATCAGAGCGGCGGTGACGGCTGCCGCGCGCATCGTCAACTTGCGCAACGTTTCCCCCATCTTCCATTGTGGACACATCCGCACCCACATCCACGACAAGACTCGCCACCGGGGCGCCGCACCAACCAGAGGTAGCCCCGCCACAAAGCACGGAATTCCTGCCACCCCGCCCCCACCCGCCCGCTCCCGCGCCCGCCGCCCGCCTGCCGGCTGCCCGCGCCGGCTGCCGCCGTCGCCCGCCCGCTCTCTCCCGCCCGCTCTCTCCCGCCGATCAAGGGCGAATGCACGTGGTTGGATCTCTTTTCCGCGTGCGTTTGCCCTTGATCGATGCGAATGGCCTTGATCGACGAGCGCGGGCACGGGCGCGGGCACGGGCGGGGGCGCGGGCACGGGCGGGGCGCGGGCGGGGGCGGGGCGCGGGCGGGGGCGCGGGCGCGGGCGCGGCGCGGGCACGCCCGCACGCAGCCGCGGCCTGCGCCCACCGGCGGCGTCGTGCTCAGGCAGCGAACATGGACCCGCCGCCGCACCGGTAGATCTAGACGAATGTGAGCTACCGCGACGCCCGCCGTGCGCACGACCGTAGCTCCCGCGGCCTCACCCACCGCGGCTGGTCACGCTCACCCCTTTCGCCGCCCACCCAACAACATCCCTGTTCTTGTCCCCCCCGGCCGCGCCCGGAGGCCGCAACATCCGGGATTTCGCTGCTACGCGCCGGGCGGGTCGTGTAGTCGCGGAGGGTGAGGCCGCGGGAGCGACGGCCTTGCGCACGGCGGAGGTCGCGGTAGCTCGGAACTCGCCCCTGGTTCTGGGCTTGCCCTTGCCCCGCGAAGGCCCGTCGATCAAGGCCATGTGCGTCGATCAAGGGCGAACGCACGCGGAAAAGAGATCCAACCACGTGCATTCGCCCTTGATCGACGGAAAGGGCCTTGATCGGCGCACATGGCCTTGAACGGCGCGGCGCGGACGCGCTGCCGGGCGGTTCGCGTGCGCGGACGTAGCGCGCGGCGCGGCCTACGGCGTCCGGTCGTAGGCTGCGCGGGCCGCGTCGATGTCATCGATGTGCCGCTCGGCCCAACGGGTCACGGTCGCGAGCACGGGAAGCAGGCTCTCGCCCAGCGGTGTCAGTCGATAGTGGACGGACGGCGGCACCGAGTCGGTCGCGGTCCGCGCCACCAGGCCGTCACGCTGCAGGACGCGCAGGGTCTGCGTGAGCATCTTCTGGGTGGCGCCGGCCACCGACCGTGCCAGCTCGCCGTGCCGGCGCGGCCCGGCGGCGAGCTCCTTGAGGATGAGGCTGACCCACCGGTCACCCATCCGGTCCAGGACGCGGTGGGTCGGGCAGCCGGCCATGGCCGTGAGGTGGGTGGTGCGGGCGCGCGCCCGCCGCTGGACCGCCGCGCTGGGCGCCATGAGACCTCCAGGCACTTCAAAGTGCGTACTGCCGGTGATGCCGGCCGCCAGCCTACCGTCGGGGCATGAGCATGATCGGAATCCTCGGCGCCGGCAACGTCGCCCGCGCGCTGGCTCCCGCACTGTCCGCCGCCGGTCACGGCGTCGCCATCGGTACCCGCGACAGCCTCGCCTCGACGGCCGCCGCGGCGGAGATCGCCGTCAACGCGCTGCCCGGAGCGGTGTCGGTGGACGTGCTCGGAGCAATGCGCGGGGCACTGGCGGGCAAAGTGCTCGTCGATGTCGGTAACGCCGTCGAGCAGGGACCGGACGGCTTCGCCGCGCGCCTGCGGTACCCGAACCTCGCGCAGGAGCTCCAGCGCGCGTTGCCGGAGACGCGGGTGGTGAAGGCGCTGAACACCGTGGGGCCGGCGCCCCTGATGGCCGACCCGGGCAGCCTCGCGGCGCCGCCCTCGACGTTCCTGTGCGGGGACGACCCGGCCGCCAAGAAGGTGGTGGCGGGCCTGCTCGCCGACCTCGGCTGGCCGGAGCGGTCGATCATCGACCTCGGTGGCGTGGCGAACGCGTGGTGGCCGGAGTCGTTCGTGCTGATGGTGCGGCCGTTGGTCGCCGCACTGGGCCCGGTGCCGTTCGCCTTGGCGGTCGCGCACTGAACTACCCCCGCACTGAGTACCGTAGTGATCATGCGGGTGGGGATTGTGATCCTTCCTGACCAGCGGTGGTCCGTCGCGGCGCGGCGGTGGCGGCTGGCGGAGGAGTACGGGTTCGACCAGGCGTGGACGTACGACCACATTGGGTGGCGCGACCTGGTCGACGGCCCGTGGTTCGACGCCGTGCCGACGTTGACCGCGGCCGCGCTGGTCACGTCGCGGATCCGCCTGGGCACGATGGTCGCGTCGCCCAACTTCCGCCACCCGGTGCACTTCGCCCGCGAGGTGACCGCGCTCGACGACGTGTCCGGCGGGCGGCTCACGCTCGGGCTTGGCGCGGGCGGCATATCGTACGACGCCGCGGTGCTCGGGCGGCCCGCGCTCACGCCACGGCAGCGCGTCGACCGGTTCGGCGAGTTTCTCGGGCTCCTCGACGAGCTGCTGCGCGACGGCCGCGCCGACTTCGCCGGGGAGTACTACAGCGCGGTCGACGCCCGCAGTACACCGGGATGCGTGCAGGCACCGCGAGCGCCGTTCATCGTCGCCGCGAACGGTCCACGCGCGATGCGCCTCGCCGCGCGGCACGGGCAGGGGTGGGTGACCACCGGCGAGAAGGCGGAGGACCTCGACGGCTGGTGGCGGTCGGTCGCCGCGCTCGCCGAGCGGTTCGCGGCGGCCGAGGCCGGCGCCGGGCGCCGGCCCGGCGAGATCGACCGCGTGCTCTCGCTCGACGCCGCGCCGGTCTTCTCACTGTCCAGTGTGGACTTCTTCGCTGACGCGGTCGGCCGGGCGAGCGACCTGGGCTTCACCGACGTCGTCACGCACTGGCCGCGCGAGAGCAGTTGGTACGCGGGCAGCGAGGCCGTCGTCGAGAAGGTGGCGAGCGAGGTGCTCCCTCACCTCGGGCGCGGGCCCCGGTAGGGGAGGGTCTGGCTGTACACGACGTTGGTGGTGGTGCTGCCGAACTGGGCCAGCTCGTCGACGATCTGCTCGAGGTGGCCCATCGAGGTCGCCGCCACCTTCAGCGTGTAGCAGTCGTCGCCGGTCGTGCGCAGGCACTCCAGGATCTGGGTGCGCTCGGCGAGCAGCTTGTGCAGCGGCTGGTGCTGGTTGCCCGGGTACTTGAGCCGCACGACGGCCAGCACGGCGTATCCCGCCCTGCCCAGGTCGACGTCGGCCCGGTACCCGCTGATGACGCCGATGGCCTCCAGGCGCTTGACGCGCTCGGTGGTCGCGGAGGCGCTGAGGTTGACCCGGCGGGCCAGCTCGGTGAACGGGACGCGGCCGTCGCGCTGGAGCTCCGTGAGGATCGACCAATCGACGTCATCGAGATTCTCGGCCATTCTGCCAAGATACCGGCAGATCCCCGGCGGATCGCCACCAAGGCCGGGAGAAGTCCCTTCGGAAGAGCCTCTCCGGTCGATAGCCTGTAGTCATGCGGATTGGCGTCAACGTCCCGAACTTCGGGCCCGGCACCCACCCCGACGCGCTGCGGGCCTGGGCGCGCACCGTGGAGGGGCTCGGGTACGACCTGCTGATGGTCTCCGACCACGTCGCGATCACCCCGGACGTGGCCAAGCAGTACCCGGCGCCGTTCTACGAGCCGTTCACCACGCTGTCGTACCTGGCCGGCGTCACCGAACGGGTCCAGCTCGGCACCACGGTGCTCATCGTGCCGTACCGGCACCCGTTGCTGGTCGCGCGCATGGCCGCCAACCTCAACGCCCTCAGCGGCGGCCGGCTCGTGCTCGGTGTGGGTGTCGGCTGGGCGCAGCAGGAGTTCGAGGCGCTCGGGGTACCGTTTCACAAGCGCGGCGCGCTGACCGACGAGTACCTGCGCACGATACGCGCCGCGTGGAGCGACAAGGACGACTACCACAGTGGACAGATCCCGATCTGGGTCGGCGGCAACAGCGAGGCCGGCATGCGCCGCGCGGTGCGGCTCGGCGACGCCTGGCATCCGTTGCGCTCGCTGACCGTCGCGGACCTGCGCGCGGCGGGTGACCGCATGGCGGTGATCGCCCGCGAGCGGCAGCGGCCCACGCCGGCGCTGGCGCCCCGCATCGTGCTGCGGTTGACCGATTCGCCGATCAGCGATCCGGGGCGGGTCGCCGGCGAAGGCACCGTCGAACAGGTCATCGGCGACCTCGACGCGCTGCGCGAGCTCGGTGCGGAGGCGGTCGTACTCGACACGTTCGGCGGCGACCCGGAGGAGACCCGCCATCCCGAGACCGCGTGGCAGGCACTCGCCACCGTAGCCGCACACCTTTCACACATCCGGACGGAGCAGTCATGAACCAGGACGACGAACGCCACCTGCGCCGCGCCATCGCGCTCGCCGCCGAGGCGCGCGCCGGTGGAAACCCGCCATTCGGGTCGCTGCTCGTGGGGCCGGACGGCGACGTGCTCCTCGAAGAGCGCAACACCACCATCACCGGTGACGACATCACGGCCCATCCGGAGCTGAAGATCGCGCGATGGGCGGCGCAGCATCTCGCACCGGACGCGGCGGCGAAGTCCACTATGTACACGAGCTGCGAGCCCTGCCCGATGTGCGGCGGCGCCCTGGCGCGTTCCGGTCTCGGTCGCGTCGTGTTCGCCTTGTCGGGCGACCAGTTGTCGACGCTCAAGCCGTCCGGCGGGTTCCCGCCGGTGCCGCAGGAAGGGCCGGCGCTGTTCGACGAGGCCCGCGTACCCGTCGACGGCTACTACACCTGACCCTCGCCCGCGCGCCGCTCTCCCGCCCCGCCGCGCCCTGCGCGCCGATCAAGGGCGAATGCACGTGGTTGGATCTCTATCTCCGCGTGCGTCCGCTCCCAGGCCGGCCCGGTGCGGCGTGTCGCCACGCCGGTTGCGCCGATCAAGGGCAAACGCACGCGGTTGGATCTCTTTTCCGCGGGCATTTGCCCTTGATCCATGCGAATGCCCTTGATCGGCGCGCAGGACGCGGCGACACACCGCGCAGGGTGCGGCGCGTACCGCGCAGGGTGCGGCGCGTACCGCGCAGGGCGCGGCGACACACCGCGCAGGACGCGGCGCACACCGCCGCCAACCCTCAAACCCGACGGCTGGCCCCGGCGACGACGGCGCGCCGCCTCACACCCGGGGCCCTCTCCCGCCGATCAAGGGCGGATGCACGTGGTTCGATCTCATTTCCGCGTGCGTTTGCCCTTGATCCACGCACATGTCCTTGATCGACGGTCCGTGCGGGCGAGGTCAGAACCAGGATCGAGGGCTGAGCTACCGCGACGTCCGTCGGGCGCCGGATCGCTGCTCCCGCGGCCTCACCCTCCGCGGTTTCACGACCCGTGCGGGGCGTAGCGGCGAAATCCCTGATACTGCGGCTTCCGGGTGCGGTTGAGGCGGCAAAATCAGCGTTTTTGTCGTCGCGTACGCGGCGCGGCGTTGGGGTGAGCGTGACTGGGCGCGGTGGGTGAGGCCGCGGGAGCAGCGGTCTGGGCCACGACGGGCATCGCGGTAGCTCAGCTCGTGCTTTGGAACCGGATCCGCTAGGTGCAGGGGACGCCGTTGAGGCGGGCGGTCGCCGGGTCGGGCCGGCCCGGACCGGTCAAGGCCATGTCGAGGTTGATCGTCTCGCCGGGCACGAGTGTGTCGGCCCAGCCTTCGTAGTAGAAGACCAGGTCGCCGCCGGTGTGCTCCCACGCCGTCCAGGCCCAGCTGACGGTCGTGCCGGCGGGCAGCGCGAAGCGGGCCGACCAGTGCATGACCGCGGCGGCGCCGGTGTAGGTGACGGCGACGCGGTGCATGCCCGGCGCTCCCGGGCTTGGTCCGGCGAAGCTCACCCGGCACGACGCGCCCGGGTCGGGCGGCGGACGCAGGCGCCCGGGAGCGGACGCCTCGGAGCGGTTGCCCGCCGGGTCCTCGGCGACCACGACGAGGGTGTAGTCGCGGTCGGGCACCAGGAACTGGAGCCGCGTGGTCGCCGACGCGTCGCCGTAGGTGAACAGGGTGCGGGTGGTGCCGACCACGCGATAGACGAGGTATCTGATGACGGCGACGTTGTCGGTCGACGGCGTCCAGGCCAGTTCGGCGGTGGTGGGCGAGATCGCGGTGACGGTCGGCGTGCCCGGCCGGCTGGGCGGCTGGGACTCGACTGGCGCGGTGCGGGTCTGGAAGGTCACCGACGGCGACGCCGGACCGTTGTTGCGCCCGTCGGAGGCGACGACGAAGAACGTGTACGCCGTGCCGGGCGCCAGGCCGCTGAAGCGGAACGTCGTGGCGCTGGTCGCGTTGTAGAACATGTCGCCGCGGTCCGGGGTGCGCTGCCAGATGCCGTACTGGACGACGCCCCGGTCGTCGACGGCCGGCGCCCACGTCATCGTGGCGTCGGTGTAGGTGATGCCGGTGACGACGGGCCGGCCGGGCGGACCCGGTGGCACGGTGTCCGGGGTGTCAGCGGCGGCCGCCCGGGCCGGGAGGGCCGCAGCCAACGCCACTGTCACCACGAGCGCCAACCGAGTCAGGTTCACCCTGCCATCGTCACGCTCAGTATCGATATATGTCAATAGTCCCGGGCTACATGGTCACCGCCGCCGCCGACCCAAAACCGAGATCAGCACGGCGGCGACGGCGATGTGCATCAGGGCGAGGATGGCCTTGGTCGCGCCGGTCGCCTCGACGTAGAACAAGGGCTGAAACGATGCCAGGAGCACGATCGCGGCGAGCACGGTCCAGGCGACCGCGGCGCGGCGGGTCAGCCGTTCCAGCAGCGCGCGCGTGCCCCAGGCGAGAAGGGCGACGGCGAGCGTGACGGCGGCGGCGAACGGCAGTCCGATGACCTGGGGCGGCTGACCGTTGCCGGGGTCGACCCGCAGGTCGACGTCCAGGATCTGGGCGGTGGTCCACAGAAGCGCCGTGGCCAGAACAGCGCCGCCGCCTGCGAGTGCGCCGCGCTGGATCCGCGTGGCCGTTGGGAGTTCTTTCACACCACGAACTTAGGGCGACGCGGGGAGACGAACCATGCGCCAGAGTCCCTTGTTCATATCTGATCGTCTTCGCCGCGATACTGTGGCCGCGTGGACGTACTCAGCGACGTGATCACGGTCATGCGAACCGGCCAACCACGCTCAGCGCGGGTGGCGTGGCACGCCCCGTGGGCGCAGCAGTTCGCATCCGTTCCCGGAGCCGCCGGCTTCCAGATCATCCTGCAGGGACCGTGCTGGCTCCTCCTGCCCGAAGCCGACCCGGTGCCGTTGGCCGCCGGAGACGTGGTGTTCCGCCCTCACGGACGCGGACACGCGCTGGCCGACAACCCATCGACAACGCCGACCGCACCCACGTGCGCCCCGAACGCCCCGCAGGTACTCCAGCGCTACGCCGCCGACACCGTCGGGACCCCCACCGGCGCGCCGGCCACCGTAACGCTCTGCGGCGCCTACGAGATCGATCCGGCCCGCGCTCATCCGCTGCTTCACGACCTGCCCGAGCTCATCCACCTGCCCGCACACCTCGGCAGGCATCCCGAGCTACGCGCCACCGTGGATCTGCTCGCCACCGAACTGGAACGACCCCGCCTCGGCACCGACGCCATCGTCCCCGCGCTTCTGGACACGCTGCTGCTGCACATCCTGCGCGCCTGGCTAGACCAGCAGCACACACCCGCGACCACCACCGGCTGGGCGGCGGCGCTCAACGACCCAGCCACCACCGCCGCGCTACAGGCCATCCACCGCGAACCGGCACGGCCATGGACCGTCGCGACCCTCGCCGCGCAGGCCGGACTGTCTCGGGCACCGTTCGCCCGGCGGTTCACCGCCCTGCTCGGCCAACCGCCGCTGACGTACCTGACCTGGTGGCGGATGACCACCGCCGCCCGGCTCCTCCAAGAATCAGACGCACCGCTCAGCGCCATCGCCACCAACGTCGGCTACACGTCCGAGTTCGCCTTCGCCAACGCCTTCAAACGCCAACACGGCACCGCCCCCGGCAGATACCGGAAGGAACGGCCCTAACTTTGTAGGTTATAAGCTGTTCCCGTGGAGCTGTTCGTTACCAAAAGCGAGTTCGCGTACCTCACCCTGCGCGACCGGATCCTCTCCGGTGATCTCGCGCCGGGCGCGGTCCTCAACCAGGCGACCCTCGCACCCGCCATCGGGGTCAGCACCACTCCACTGCGCGAGGCGCTGCGCCGCCTCAAGGCGGAAGGGCTGGTCGAGCTCGACGCCCACCGCGACGCCCGGGTCACGGAGCTGAGCGCGGAAGAGGCGCGCGACCTGCTCGAGGTGCGCCGGTCGCTCGACCCGCTCGCGGCCGCCCTCGCCGCCGAGCGCCGCACCGACGACGACATCCGTGCAATCCGCGAGGCACTCGCGGAGCTGGAGCCGCTGCGCACCGAGCCAACGGTCGGTGAACTCGCGGCGCATCGGCGCTTCCATAGCGCGATCCATCTGGCGTCGCACAACGAACTACTGATCGGCACGCTCGACGGGCTGTGGAACAGGTCCGACCGGTACCGCCGCCTCGGCCTGGTCGTCGAGCGCGGCGCCGACGAACGCGCCCGGATCTCGGCGGAGCACGCCGCCATCCTGGAGGCCGTCGCCGCCGGCGACGCCGCCGGTGCCACCGAGGTCATGCGACGCCACGTCGACGCCAGCCTCGGCGCGAAAGCGGCCTCGCGGCTCAGCGCCGGCTCGGCGACCGTCCGCCACGAGCCGTGACCGGCGCGACGCGCGCGGCGCTGCTGGCACATACGGTACTTGTCCAGTCCGTCACCTTCGTCCTGCGGCCGACCGCCACCTACCGGGCCATCGAGCTGGAGGTGCCCGCGCTGTGGCTCGGCGTGCTGTCCGCCAGCTTCGCCGTCGCGCCGCTGCTGCTGGCCGTGCCGTCCGGGCAGGCGGTCGACCGCCTCGGCGAACGCCGGGTGATGGTCGCCGGCGCGCTGCTGCTGTGCGCGAGCGCGGCCACGTTCCTGCTGTTCGGGCACGCGGTCGCCGGCCTGGTGGCGGCCAGCGTCGTGCTCGGCACCGGCCACCTCTGCTCGGTCGTCGGGCAGCAGGCCCTCGTGGCCAACAACAGCCCGGCGCACAAGTACGACGCGGCCTTCGGGTACTACACCTTCGCCGCCTCGCTCGGGCAGGCCCTCGGGCCCGGCTTGATCTTCGCCTTCGGCGGCGACAGGACCATTCCTCACACGGGCGCGATCTTCGCCGGTGCCGCGGCGCTGACCGCGGTGCCGCTGGTGGCGGCGCTGCTGTTGCCGCGGACCGCGCGGCGTCCGGCGTCGGAGAGCTCCGCGCAATCAGGTGTACGCGAACTGCTGCGCCGCCCAGGATTGCTCCGAGCCCTCACGGTGAGTTGCGTGGTGCTCGCCGCGGTCGACATCACGCTCGTGTACCTGCCAGCCCTCGGTGCGGAACGGGGCATTGCCTCGGGCGCGATCGGTGCATTGCTGACCCTGCGCGCGGTCACCTCGATGGCGTCCCGCCTCTTCCTCGGCCGCCTCGCCGCCGCCCTCGGCCGGCGCCGGTTGCTCGTCGGCAGCGTCGCGCTGTCCGCCGCCAGCCTGGCCGTCATGCCGGTGCCGCTGCCGCTGTGGGCCCTTGCCGTGGCCGTCGCCGTCGCCGGCTTGGGTCTGGGCGCGGGCCAGCCGCTCACCATGTCGTGGCTCGCCGAGTCCGCCCCGCCCGGCATGCGCGGCCGCGCGATGTCGCTGCGCCTCACCGGCAACCGCGCCGGCCAGGTCCTGCTGCCCAGCGCCGCCGGCCTCCTCGCCGCCGGCACCGGGGCGGCGGGCGTACTCGCGGTCACCGCCGCCGGTCTCGCCGCTGTCGGGGTGGCCGCCCGGCGCCTGCACCAGAACCCGCCAACAGGAGGAGAAAACCGTGCCTAACACCGCTGACCTGTACGACGAGTACGGGGAGAAGCTACAGTCCTGCGACACTCAGTTCCGCCAGTACGGCGGGCGCGCCGAGTTCCACGGCCGGATCGTGACGGTACGCTGCCACGAAGACAACGCCCTCCTGAAGTCCGTCGTATCCGAGCCCGGCGCCGGCCAGGTTCTCGTCGTCGACGGCGGCGGCTCCGTCCACTGCGCACTCATGGGCGACGTCATCGCCGCCATCGCCCGCGACAGCGGCTGGGCCGGCGTCGTCATCAACGGCGCGGTCCGCGATGTGGCGGTACTGCGCACGCTCGACCTGGGTGTCAAGGCGCTCGGCTCCAACCCGCGCAAAAGCGGCAAGACCGGCGCCGGCGAGCGGGACGTGCCCGTGTCATTCGGCGGCTGCACCTTCACCCCCGGCGCCGAGCTCCACAGCGACGACGACGGAATCGTTGTCCTGTAGGGCCGAGACGTCCCACACTCAGCCGGCCGCCGCCCGCCGCGCCGCATCCACGCTCCGCGCCTGCCCGGTGTGTCGCCCCGCCGTGCGCGCCGATCAAGGGCGAATGCACGTGGTTGGATCTCTTTTTCGCGTGCGTTTGCCCTTGATCGATGCACATCGCCTTGATCGACGTCGCTGAGGGCGCGGTCCGGGCGACAGCGCGCAGCGGTGCCGGTGGTCAGGCCTCGGAGATCCCCGGGAACGGTGGGCGCCAGGCCACGACCCGGCAGGAGTCGGGTATCTCCTCGCCCACATCAAGATCGTCAAGACGGTCGTGGAGAGGCTGGTGGACAATTGGGGGCATGGGTATGAAACCAGTCAATGTCACCGACGTGCTCGCGTCCTTCACCGACATCTACAGTCCTCGCATCGTGGCGCGGGTCAACGACTACGACGTGCGGATCGCGCACACGCTGGGGGAGCACGTCTGGCACGTGCACGAGGACACCGACGAGTTCTTCCTGGTGCTCGACGGGCAGTTCGACGTGGCGATGCGCGACGCCGACGGTACCGAGAGGACGGTCGTGCTCCGGGCGGGTGACACGTTTGTGGTGCCGCGTGGCACCGAGCACAAGCCGTCGTCGCCCGGCGGGTCGATTCTGATGTTCGAGCCGACCGGTACGTCGACGACCGGCGACCGGCATGAGGGCGACATACCCGATCATGTCGACAGCACCACCGGGCACGAACTGGCGCCGTAGCTCCTCGGGGGACTTGTCCGTCCACATCGGATGATGGCACGGGGGTCGGGTCGTGGATCGCGGACGGCGAGGCCGTGGGAGCGGCGGTCTGCCGCGCGGCGGACGTCGCGGTAGCTCAGATCCTGGTCCTGGTTCTGAACTTGACCCGCAGAAGGCCGCCGATCAAGGGCATGTGCATGGATCAAGGGCGAATGCACGCGGAAATGAGATCGAACCACGTGTGTTTGCCCTTGATCGGCGGGCGCTGGGGATTTAAGGATCTGTTTGTGATTTTTGTCGTGTTCGGGGGTGGGGGTCCACATAGGAGCGGTCGTCTTGGCAT
>NZ_BSDI01000081.1 GCF_027923225.1 Phytohabitans aurantiacus | reverse complement strand
CAACCGACGGCCACGACAAACCCTGAACTGGCATACTCCAGCCCAGAAGCTCAACCAGCACCTCGTTGCACTGACCCCCTGAAACCGCCTCTCTCTTCCGCGTGCATTCGCCCTTGATCCATGGGAATGCCCTTGATCGGCGGGCCGCCCGCGCCGTCCGCCGCAGGCCGCCGTCCGCGGCGGCGCGGGTGCGGGCCTATCGCGGTGGCGGGCCTATCGCGCGGGTGCCGGCATTGCCCAGGCCGCGCTCACCCTGGGCGCCACACGGGCTGCGGGCTCAGACCCAGCGGTGCGGCCGCGCTGCCGGCTGATACAGCGTCGTGCGCATCACCGCGACGATCCGGTCCGGCCTGCGGTACAGGTCATGGTCGGTGAAGTACCGCATCCGCCAACCGCGTACATCCAGCCAGTTGTGCCGCTCGCGGTCGTGCCGCAGTCGCGACCGCTCCAGGTGCGAACGGCCTTCATACTCGGCGCCCACCCGCGGCTCCTCATATCCCAGGTCGAGGCGGCAGCGCTCCACGCCCCACTCGTCGACGACCGCGAGCTGCGGCCGGGGCCGGGGCAGACCGCCGTCGTGGAAGACCAGCCGAAGGTGGCTCTCCTGCCGGCACTCGGAGAGCGGCGTCGCGAGCGTCACCAGCTCGCGCGCCTGCCGGATACCACGCAACCGTCCGTGCCGCCCCACCTCGGCGATCAGGTCGTCGGCCGAGCACGCGCCCGCGCGAAGTGCCGCGTCGAAGACCGCGAGCGCGTCGCCTCGCGGCAGGCGGCGGGCCAGGTCGACCGCGCACCGCGCCGGCGCCAGGCAGGGCAGGCCGAAGACCTCGCGGACGTCGTCGAACGGCATCACGCATTCGTGCGCCGCGACACCGCGCCGCTGCGGTACGGCCGTACCCG
The DNA here is from genome assembly GCF_027923225.1 of Phytohabitans aurantiacus. Taxonomy (GTDB): domain Bacteria; phylum Actinomycetota; class Actinomycetes; order Mycobacteriales; family Micromonosporaceae; genus Phytohabitans; species Phytohabitans aurantiacus. Next base: position 26,755 of record NZ_BSDI01000081.1, on the reverse strand, counting down.
CGGGCACCGCGATGTGGACGTCGCTGGTGGCGATCACACCGAATCCGTACAGCAGCGCGGCGGTCAGGCCGGTAAACACGGCGGCCGGCGGCAGCCCGAGCAACGCTGCCCGGAACCGGTCGAGCAGGTCAGCGGCGCCCGGACCGCTGAGGTAGGTGGCGTGAAAAGGATGGCCAAGCCGGCCTTTCGAACGCGCCCACGAGGCCGCGCTCCTGCTGATGCCGGCGCTGCGCAGCGCCCGGGAGTCGTGTGCCGTGAGGCCGCCGCGTAGCAGCCGCGGCAGTGCCGCCGCGTCGTCGTACAGGTCCGTCATGCCGCCGAGCGTTCCCGCCGGAGCGGCAGCCCGTTGGGCGCCTGTGTACAGCCAGCCGCCCTGTGGAAAACGCCCCGATCAAGCCGGCTTGTGCTACTGAGACCAGGTCGCCGGGGCCACCTGGACCGCGTACGGCAGCTCGGCGGTCACGCACTGGCCCGGGTGGACGGAGCGGTGCAGCTCGTAGTGGCCGGCCGCCGCCCGGGTGTAGAGATGCGCCACGGGACCCTTGCTCGTGCGCTCGATCCGCCAGTACGACTCGACGCCCGCCTCGGCGTACAGGCCGGGCTTGAGACAGCGGTCGAGCCGGCGGCTGCTGGGTGACTCCACCTCGACCACCAGCGCGATGTCGGCCGGTTCGACCCAGGTATTGGCCAACGGCGAAGCGGGCAGCAGCACGGTGATGTCGGGCACCAGGTAGCTGGCGCCGGCGCGCAGCCCGACTCGGCAGACCGCCCGCCAGCCCGGCGGCACCGCGGTGCGCAGGTCGCCGACGATGTCATCGACGAGCCGCTGATGGGGGTCGTCGAGCGGGGCGCTGATGTGCAGGCTCCCGTCGATGATCTCGTACCGGTGGCCGTCGTCGGGCAGCGCGTGAAGGTCGGCTTCGCCCCACGGCCGATCGGGTGCGGTGAGCTGGAGTGTCACGGCGACCACCTCCCTCCGGCCCACCCTACCGAGCCGGCGGCGCCATGCCCGCCGATCAAGGGCATTCTCACGGATCAAGGGCAAAAGCACGCGGAAAAGAGATCGAACCACGTGCATTCGCCCTTGATCGACGGGGCGCCCGGCCGGCGGCGGCGCGGAGGCGGAGGCGTCGCGGAGGCGGGCGCGGAGGGCTCGGACGATGCCGTCCTTGCCTTCGGCGACAAGCCGGCGCAACGGTGCCGGGTGACCATCCTGGGCCAGCCACGCGTCGGTGGCCGCCACCGTCGCCTCGCTCACCTGGTAGGCCGGGTAGGCGAGCATCACGAACTCCTGCGCCGGCTCGCTGTCGCGCTTGGCCCAGAGCGGCCCGACCGCCTCGAAGTACGGCTCGATGTACTGCGCGGTCAGCTCGATCTGGGTCGGGTGCTGGAAGCCTTGCAGCAGCGCGCGGTGCTCCCAGTTCGGCAGGGCGCCGTCGCTGACCAGCCGGCGCCAGACCTCGGCCTTGTTGCCAGCCTCGGGCAGGAGCGCGCGGGCGTACGTAGCCTCCCGCTCGCCGCTGGCCGTGCGGTCGGACTCCAACTCGGCCTCGATCTCCCCGGGCCCCACGAAACCCTTCGCGGCCAGCGACTGGAGCACCGACCAGCGCAGCTCGGTGTCGATCGAGAGCCCGTCGGGCACACCTGCGCCGTCGAGCCAGCCGCGCAGCACGGTGAGGTCGGACTCGGAGCGGGCGGCGGACGAGTACGCCCGGGCCCAGGCGAGCTGGAAGCCGCTGCCCGGCTCGGCGGCGGCGAGTGACGTGCGGGCCACGTCGGCGAGGGCGGCCCAGCCGGTGGGCGCCCACTCCGGGTCGGCGTAGAACGTCAGGGTGCTCGCGCCCTGCCGGAGGGTGGCGGTGACGAGGTTGATGTCGCGCTCGGCGGGCAGCCCCGCGACCACCAGGGCGACGTAGTCGCGTGCGGCGAGCTCGGCGTCGCGGACCATGTCCCAGGCGGCGGCCCAGCACAGCGCCCGCGACAGCGACGACTCGAACCCTGCGATGTGCTGCACGACGTTTGCCATCGAGCGCTCGTCGAGACGCAGCTTGGCGTACGTGAGGTCGTCGTCGTTGAGCAGCAGCACGTCGGCGGCGCGTACGCCCACCAGCTGGGGGAGCGAGGTGCGCTCGCCGGTGACGTCGACCTCGAGCCGCTCGCGCCGTACCAGCTGGTCGCCCACGATGTCGTAGAGGCCCACGCCGATGCGGTGCGTGCGCAGCACCGGGTAACCCGCCGGCGCCTCCTGCAGCACGGTCACGTCGGCGTATGTGCCGTCTGGCGCGATCTCGACCGAGGGGCGGAGCGTGTTGACCTGAGCGGTCTCCAGCCACTGCGCGGCGAACTTGCGCAGTTCGCGACCCGACGCCACCTCCAGCTCGGAGAGCAGGTCGTCGAAGGTGGCGTTGCCCCAGGCGTGCCGGGCGAAGTAGGAGCGCAGCCCGGCGAGGAACGGGTCGATGCCCACGTACGCCACGAGCTGCTTGAGCACGCTGGCGCCCTTGGCGTACGTGATGCCGTCGAAGTTGACCTCGACGGCCTCCAGGTCGGGCATCTCGCAGTACACCGGGTGGGTGGAGGAGAGCTGGTCCTGCCGGTAGCCCCAATTTTTGCGGACGGACAGGAACGTGGTCCAGGCGTCGGTGAACCGGGTGGCGTTGGTGTTGCACCAGTGGCTGGCCCACTCGGCGAACGACTCGTTGAGCCACAGGTCGTTCCACCAGCGCATGGTCACGAGATTGCCGAACCACATGTGCGCCAGCTCGTGCAGGATCGTGTTGGCCCGCTGCTCGTACTCGAAGTCGGTGACCTGCGAGCGGAAGATGTAGTGCGCCTCGGCGTGCGTGACGCAGCCGAAGTTTTCCATCGCGCCGGCGTTGAAGTCGGGCACCCACAACTGGTCGTACTTGGGCAGCGGGTACCGCACGCCGAACTGCTCGTGGAAGAAGTCGAAGCCCTGCTTGGTGACCGTGAGGATGTCGTCGGCGTCGAGGTACCGGGCCATGGAGGCGCGGCAGTAGACGCCGAGGTCGATGCCGTCGTGGCTGTCGCGCACCTCGTGGTACGGGCCGGCGCACAGCGCGGTGATGTAGGTGCTCATCCGCACGGACTGCCCGAAGTGGACGGTCTTGAGGTCGTCGTCGGGCAGGTCGTCGACGCGTACCGCCGGCGAGTTCGAGACGACCTTCCAGTGTGCCGGCACGGTCGCGTGCCAGGTGTAGAGGCTCTTGAGGTCGGGCTGGTCGAAGCAGGCGTACACCCGTTGCGCGTCAGCCGTCTCGAACTGGCTGTAGAGGTACACCTCCTTGTCGACCGGGTCGACGCTGCGGTGCAGCCCCTGGCCGCTCGCGGAGTAGAAGAAGTCGGCGTCGACGACGAGCGTGTTGTCGGCGGCGAGGCCGGTGAGGGTGAGCCCGCGCTCGGCGGACCACTCGGAGATGTCGACCGGGACGCCGTTGAGGGTCGCGGAGCGCAGAGCCTGCGCCGCGACCTCGATGAACGTGCTCGCCCCGGGCTCGGATGATCGGAAGGTCACCGCTGTGGTGGAGCGGAACGTCTGACTGCCGGAGATCGACCCTGATAGATCAAGGGTGATGTCGTATCCGGTCACGTCGAGCAGGCGGGCGCGTTCGGCCGCCTCGACCTGGGTCAGGTTGCGTACTCCGGCCACTGTGGGATCTCCATCCAGCATTTTCCGCTGGCCGTCCCCGTCGACGGCCCTCCTCAGAGTCTTCCATGTCAAGCTCGGAAAACCTGGGGTGGCCCAGGTCACCGTCGCATCGCGATGCCAGCGCGCGGCGGACGGAGCAGGATTGGGTACATGGTTGAACGTTCATCGGTAGACATGTGGTTCGATCCCATCTGCCCGTGGGCCTGGCTTACGTCCCGCTGGCTCCTCGAAGTCGAGCGGGTTCGTCCCATCGACGTCAACTTCCACGTGATGAGCCTGTCGGTACTGAACGAGGGCCGTGACCTGCCGGAGAAGTACCGCGATCTGATGAAAACCGGCTGGGCGCCGGTGCGGATCTGCGTCGCGGCCGAGCAGAAGTACGGTCCCCAGGTGCTGCGCTCGCTGTACACGGCGCTCGGTACCCGGATCCACCCGGGCGCCGAAGACCGCGGGCCTGAGCTGTACCGCGCGGCGCTCGCCGACGCGGGCCTCGACACCGCGCTGGCCGAGGCCGGCGACTCCACCGAGTTCGACGACGCGCTGCGCGCCAGCCACGACGCCGGCATGAAGCCGGTGGGCATGGACGTCGGCACGCCCGTGATCCACGCGCCCGGCCCGGTCGACGGCCAGAAGATCGCGTTCTTCGGTCCGGTGGTCACGCCGGCGCCCAAGGGCGAGGCGGCTGGCCGGCTGTGGGACGGCGTGCTTCTGGTCGCCGGCACGCCTGGTTTCTACGAGATCAAGCGCACTCGCGAAGAGCGTCCGATATTCGACTGACCCTTCGCGTGACGGGCTGCCGACAGTCTCGTTGCGCAGGTTAGAGGCCCTGGCGACGCTGGGGTGGAAACCTGCGTACGGGGAGAGCGAAGGCGATGGATAACGAGCCGGAAGCCCGGGACGAGGTGGACGCCGCCGTCTACTGGTCCGTTGACGAATGTCGCTGGGAGAGCGTCGAGCCGACCCTGCCCGATGACCTTGTCGAACTGCTCGCGCCCCCCATTGTGGTCGGCGCTGTGCTGGTTGGCGCTCGCTCCGCGAGCGCGGGCCCCGGAGCCTTGGAGGCGCCGTCTTCCCTCGCGCCGCGCACCGACTTCGTCGGCGCGTCGCTCAGTCCAGACGCCGCCGCTCCGGAGGCCAGGCGAAGCTAGGGTGTCGGCGGTCACACCGACCAGCGACGGTACCGTCACGCAGTATGACGATCGTGCATCCGATCGCCCGGGCCTGGATCACCACCGGCGGCACCGGCGCGCAAAACTACGACGAGTTCGCCGATGACGCCGAGATCACCGCGATCATCACCGACAACCCGCACAGTGCCCTGGCCGTCGAGATGCCGCACCGGGCACCGGAGAGCATCGGCCAGTCGTTCCGCGACTGCCTGCCCGCGGCGGTCCGCCGGCTGACCGAGGCGAAGGCCGACGGCAGCTACACCCCCGCCGAGCAGGTCGTCGTGCTCTACCGCATCAGCGCGCCGGGCGAAGAGCCGGCATACGGGTTCTTCGGCATGGTCGACACCGACCAGATCTCGACCAGCGCCGACGAGCCCGGCCTGGTGATCCGCAACGAAGACGTCTTCATCGAGAAGGTCCGGGAGCGGGTGGCGCTCGCCGAGGCGACCGGGCACCTGCTGTCACCGGTACTGCTGCTGCAGACCGGCTCGGGCGACGCGCTGCACGCGGCGCTGGAGGCGGCCGCGGAGCAGGCCGGCGCGCCGGCCGCGACCGATCGCGACCAGGCCGGCCGCACCCACGCGATCTGGCTGATCGGCCCCGGCCAGGCGCAAGACGAGCTGTGCGCCCTGGCCAGCGGCGGCGAGCTGGTGGTCGCCGACGGCAACCACCGGAGCCTCGCCGCGCAGACCGGCGGCCTGCCGCGCTTCCTCGCGGTGATCACCACGCCCGACTCGGTGACGATCCAGCCCTACAACCGGCTGATCAGCGAGCTGACCGTGCCGCTGCCCGAGCTGCTCGACCGGCTCCGCGCCGCGGGCGCCGAGGTCCGCGCCGTGCAGGGTCCGCCGACCGTCCCGGTCGAGGGCGGCACGATTCAGCTGTACGCCAATGGCGAGGTGCACGCGGTCGCGCTGCCGGAAACCCCAGGTGCGGCCGCCGTGGACAACCTCGACCACGCGCTGGTGGAGCGGGTGCTGCTGCGCGACGGGCTCGGGCTCGACCCGGGTGACAAGCGGATCACGTACGTGGGCGGCGACTACCCGGCCGAGTGGCTTGCCAACGAGGTCGACACGGGCCACGCCGAGCTGGCGGTCCTCATCGCACCGGTGACCGTCGACGACTTCGTATCGGTCAACCTCGCCCGCCTCAAGCTGCCGCGCAAGAGCACGTGGTTCACGCCGAAGGCCCGTGGTGGCCTGGTGCTGGCCCAGCTTTGATCGCCTGACACACTGCCCTCATGCGCGTCTACCTGGGAGCCGACCACGCCGGCTACGAGCTGAAGGTGCACCTGGTCAACTACTTGGCCAAGCAGGGCTACGAGGTGGTCGACGTCGGGCCGCGCGAGTTCGACCCCGACGACGACTACCCGGCGTTCTGCCTGCACGCCGGTGCTGGTGTGGTCGGCAACCCGGGCAGTCTGGGTGTGGTGATCGGCGGCTCCGGCAACGGTGAGCAGATCGCCGCCAACAAGGTGGCCGGCGTCCGGGCCGCGCTGGCGTGGAACCTGGAGGTCGCCCACCTGGCCCGCGAGCACAACGACGCCAACGTGGTGGCGATCGGGGCCAGGCAGCACACGATCGACGAGGCGACCGCGATGGTCGAGGCGTTCCTGACCACCGAGTTCTCCGGCAACGAGCGGCACGCGCGGCGGATCGAGCAGGTCGGCGAGTACGAGAAGACCCGGGAGCTGCCCCCGCTGCCTTAGGTGGCCCTAGACGATCTACATCAAGATATGCCGGGCTACCGCGACGTCCGCGGCGGTCCAGATCCGTTGCTCCCGCGGCCTCACTCTGCGCGGCTACACAACCCGCCCGGACGTAGCAGCAAATCCCTGATGTTGCTGCCTCCGGGCGCGCTTGACCCGACAAAATCAGGGATTTTGTCGGGAGTAGATCGTCTAGGTCAGCGGGGTGGCACCCAGTTGCGGCGGACGATCACCAAGCGCTCCTCGGCCTCGGCCAGGTCTGCGTCGGTGGGGCGGGCGGCGTCGCGGGCGCGCAGCGCGGCGCTGGTGCCGACCTGGGACGACCCGGATCCCACCAGCCCTCGCAGCCCGCGCTCGGCCTCCCGTTCCTCGGGAACCACCCGCGCGGGCGCCGGAGCCGCCACCGGTGCGTCAGGCTCAGCGATCTCCGCGGTCGTGGCGGTGGGCGCGTCTCCACCGTCTCGCCGCAACCGTCGCCGCCGCCGCTCGATCTCCGCCATCCTGCGACCGTACCAACCCCCACACCACGCCCCCTCCACCGTGATCAGGGCGTCCCTGAAGTCGCCCTAACGACTTCAGGGACGCCCTGATCACTAGAAGACCTCGGGGCTCACGGGGGCGCGGTGCCAGCCGAAGGCCACGCTCGCGGAGGCCAGGGCGCCAGCGGTCAGCTCGCGGACGTGGCCGGCGGCGGCCAGCGCCGTCAGCGTCGTGCCGCCCAGGTACGCGGCGCCCAGGTCGCGGATGTCGCAGGCCAGGTCGGCCGGGTCCTCGGTGCGGGTACAGGTCGCGGGGCGGTCCGGCGTGGCGGTGAGGCGCCAGCGGCCGGCGTTCTCCGGCAGCAGCTCGTCGGTCACCTCGAAGACCACGTCGACCGGGGCGACGTACCGCCGGGCGGCCAGCGCCCCGCCGATGTCGACCACGCGCACCCACAGGCTGTCAGAGAACCGCGTGTTGAGCCGCCGCGGGTCGCTGGCCAGGTGCAGCAGCGGCTCGTCGACCGCCGCGTGCCCGTAGTGGACCGAGCGGGTCAGGTCGATGCCGAAGAGGAAGCGCCACAGCGCCAGGTACGCGTCGAGGTTGGCGGCGGTCACCTCGCGCACGTGTACCTCGCCGTTCGGGTTGCTGTTGCCGGTCCACGAGCCGCGGGTGCGCCACAGCGCGTACCCGTCGACCCCGCCGATGCCCTCGTGCACCACCGCGCGCAGCTCGGTGTTGCCGCCCCGGTGCCATGCCGTGTCGCCGAGCACGTACGCCCAGGTCGACTCGGGGCGGCTGGACCAGCCGGGCCGGTCGGCGCGCACCTGGTCGTACACCTTGACCAGCTCGGGCCGCAGCGCGGCCGGTGTGCCGGCGCGGAGCCTGGCCGGCGATGTGGCCGCCGGCAGCCGGACCTCGGCGGACTCGACGGCCATCTCCAGCCGGTACGCCGCGAGGCCGTAGCCGAAGCGCCCGTAGATCCGGCTCTCGCTGGCCCACAGCACCGCGATCGGCTCGGTCACGTCGCGCAGTTGCTGGCGCATCATCCGGTTGAGCAGGCCGCGGCGCCGATGCGTCGGCGCGACCCCGACCATCGTCACGTGCGCGGCGGGCACCACGTTTCCGGGTACCGCCATGTCGCGGGTGAAGGCGGCGGCATGGCCGACGATCGTGTCACCGTCGGTGGTGACCAGCGCCCGTTCCGGTTCCCAGATGGCGCGGTCCAGGTCGCTGGCCTCTTGGTCGTGGGTGCTGTGGAACGCCGCGAACAGCAGAGACGAGATCGTGTCCCAGTCGTCGGGGGTGCCAACGCGCATCGGTAGTTCAATCTCACTCATCCGTTCTGTGTAGTCCATATGCCAAGGGTCGGCGACTGGTTTCACGGGTAGCTACAGTCGGGAGGAAGGGGGAGGAGCCAGAAGTGACGGACCAGACGCAGCCGTGGGCCGAGCGCACGGTCGACATGCCGCCGCAAACCGTGGAGATGCGCCCGCAGCCACACCCGTACCAGCGGGGTGTCGCGCAGGTCACGCCCCGAAAGAGCGAGCCTGTCGCCCCGCACGAGCCCACCGGCACCGGCTGGCCCGAGCCGGAGCCTTACACGCGGCAGGGCTTCGACGCGCGGCAGCTCAAGCGCGGCGGCGAATGGAGCGTGCTCGGCGGTCTCTGGGCCTTCGTCTGCTGGGGCATCTGGGCCATCTCGTCGCGTGGTGACCTGTTCGGACCGGTGATCACGTTCGTGCTGACGCTGTGCGTCGCGGTCGGCCTCTTCGCGCTGACCCGCACGGTCGGCCGCCTGGTGCTGGAGCGGCAGCTGGGCCGGGTGCGCCGCAGCGCCCGCGGCGCCCACCTGCTCACCGGCCTGTTCCTGGCCGGCGTGGGCATCGCCTACCTGCGCCAGACCGAGTGGGTCATGGACGCCTGGAACTGGGTCCGAGGGCTGTTCTAAGGCGTGGCCGGGTTCTTGACAATCTGTGGCCGTTCTGGGAGTGCGTGATCATCAGCACGCTCGGTTTCAGTGGAATTCGCCTGCGTAACGCGAGGCCACGTCGCTGACGCTGCGGTCATTCAGCGGCGACGTCTCCTCAGCTGCGTCGCACTGTCGGCCAGTTCCTCGGCCACCTTCCCCATCTTCGGGGCCTCGCCGCCGTCACCGCAACACGGTGGCTTGGTGCGCTTGACGGAATCCGGCGGTTGGAACCCCACCATCCGGTACAGCTCGGTATAGACGTCGATGCCGGGATCGCCATCGTCATGAGGGCCGACCAGCAGTAGCCATGCTCGATCGCTGCGCTCGAACGCAACAACCGCTCGTAGCGAGCCACCCAGGTGCTTCACGCACAGGTGCGCCAGCGGGTCATCTCCGGTCAGCCGGTAGCCGAGCGCCGCGCACCCTCGTGATTCAAGCTCTTTGACGAAGGCGGCGAGCTGCTTCATCTGCGCGGTGCGCAACTGGTCGATCTGCTGCTCTGCGCGCGGCGTGGTCACTACCTCAGTAGGCACCCGGTCAGGTTAGGGCAGTGCGCGGCGTTCCAACTCCCCTGAGGTAAGGGGCCGACCCTCGCCATTGCGCATCTGTTCCAGGCTTTCCTGGAGGTCCTCCCGCTCTAGAACGGACCGGTCGGACAGTCGGTGCCAGACTGCTTCGAGCAGGTTGCGTTCGCGGCCAGCAGCGCGCAGTCGATGGATCAGGTGCATCACCTCGTGTACACGGTGAGGATCCAGGAGCGACGGCTTGGCTGCTTGCTCAGCGGTGATGAGTACGCCTTCCCTGGTCCAGGTGCGCACCGTGGGTTCACTGAGCTGCAGCAGGTGAGCGGCGATGCTCGGCCTGACAGGGCCGATATCGGTGAGCAGGGCCCAGATGATTCTGTGAAGCGTGGCCTTCCGGCCGTCACTCTCGTCGAAGGTGCCGGCGACCTCCTCGAGCGCTTCGACGCGTTCAAGCGCCTTCTTGATACGACGTTCCTCGGCTGCGACGCTCACGACCACCTCCTGCTTTCGAGTATGGGCCACTTTTCGACAAGTGGCTAGGGTTGACGGTCAGTTGCGTGTTCTTGACAATCTGTGGCCGTTCTGGGAGTGCGTGATCATCAGCACGCTCGGTTTCAGCGGAATTCGCCTGCGTAACGCGAGGCCGCGTCGCTGACGGGTTCGCATCTCTCAATGTGCAAATTGTCTGTTGTTGGACCTGCCGATCAATCAGCTTGGGGGTGCAGCGCGAATTGATCGCGGTGGGTGACAGTTGATGTTCACAGAGTGAACAAGGGGGCATACTGTCATGTCTCTCTCGCGCCGACCTCGTCGGATACCGCTTCATCGCAGCGTCGCCCGCCTCGTCAAAGACCCCCTCCGGGCGTTCGAGCAGTTCGGTATCGAGGCTGCGGGTGAAGTCGTCCGAGTGGACTTAGGCTGGTTCCGCCCACACTTGTTGACTCACCCGGACCACGTCCAGCATGTGCTCCGCGACAACACCGCAAACTACGTGCGCGACGGACAGGGCATGTTCTGGCGGCCCATCCGTCGCCTGCTCGGTGACGGCATCCTTTCCGACGGGCCTATCTGGCAGGCGAGTCGCCGTAACTTGCAGCCGCTCTTCTCCGCGAAACATGTCGACTCGCTTGTCGACCGGATGGCCGACGTGCTCGCCTCGGCGGTCGCGGAACTCGAGCAGCGAGTGGTCCCCGGCCAGCCGGTGGACGCGGGTGTGGAGATGAGCCGCATCGTGTACCTGACGATGATCAAGCTCTTCTTCGAAGACCGGATCTCGCCCGAGCAGGCCGACCGCCTCGTCCCGGCGCTCGACGCCATCGCGACTTCGATCACGTTCCGGCTGCTGGTGCCGTTCGTGCCCAACTACGTTCCGATGCCGGGCGACCGGACCTTCCGGCGGGCCGTGCGCACCATCGACGAGATCATCTTCCCGATTGTCCGCGAAGTGCGCAGCGCTCCGGGAAGCGGCGACGACATCATCTCGACGCTGTGGCAAGCACGCGGCGACAGCGGCGAGCCGCTGACCGAGCAGCAGGTGCGCGACGATGTCGTCGCGATGTTCGGCGCGGCGACCGAGACCACGTCCGTGGTGCTCACGTGGCTATGGCCGTTGCTCGATGCGCATCCGGAGATGGCGGCCAGGCTGTACGGCGAGGTGGCGGCGGTGGTCGGCGACGGCCGGGTGCGGCGCGAACACGTGCCGCGCCTGCGATACACCCGCATGGTCCTCGACGAACTGTTGCGTCTCTATCCGGCGGGTTGGCTGTTCCCGCGTACCGCCGTGGCGACAGACGCCATCGGTGGTGTGCGGATCAAGGCCGGCAGCACGGTTCTCATCAGCCCATTCCTCACCCACCGCATGCCCGCGTTCTGGGAGCGGCCGCTGGAGTTCGACCCGGAGCGGTTCGCTCCAGAGAGTGCGGTGCATCGTCACCGGTATGCGTACTTCCCCTTTGGCGGCGGACCACACCAGTGCATAGGAAGGCATGTCTTCGCCGCGGAAGCGCCGTTGATCGTTGCAAGCATCCTGAGCCGGTTCCGGCCGCACGTGACCAGCGGGCAGCCGCGGCCGCAGGCCGCCGCCTCGCTCCGCACCGGCGCGCCGGTGCTGATGACACTGTCGCCCGCCGAACGTCGCATGGCCGCATAGGGGCCGGGCGTGCCGTCCGACAATGACCTCCGTGACTTGCTGGCGCCCATGGAGAGCGGGCGGATCTGTGCGATCGCGGGCCAGACACAACGCCAGATGCGGGCCTGGGCGGCCGCCTACCCCAGCCTGTACTCGGCGAAGGCGTTCGATCCGGCGCTCTACAGCACCCTGGCCCTCGCCACCGCCTTCAGTGGCCCTTGGCTCTCCGCCGACCAGCAGCGGACGGCCAACCGGGTGACTCTGTGGTGCTTCGGTCTCGACTGGCTCGTCGACTACGTCGCGACCACACCCGGCGAGGCGCGCGAAATCGCCGACCGGTGCCTGGCGGTCGCTGGCGGAGAGGCGCCACCGGAGGGCGACGAGCTCACCGCCTTCCTGGCGGACATCCGCGACGAACTGGCGGCGGCCGAGGCGCACGGCGTTCTGGGTGAGGTGTGGCGTGACGAACTGCGCCGGATGCTCGCCGCGATGGTCCGCGAATGCGAGTGGAAGGCCGGTTTGGCTGCCGCCCCGACGTTCGACGAGTACCTCGGCAACGCGGACAACCTGGGGTTCTCGTTCGTGTTCGCGGCGCAGTGGCTGGCCACGAGCCCGGTGCCGGCACCCGATGAGGTCGCCGCGACGCGCCTGGCGAGCTGGGCGGTTCAGCGAGTGATCCGGCTTTTGAACGACCTGGCTACGTATGAGCGGGATGTGAGCTGGGGCGATCTCAACGCGCTGATGCTCGGCGTCGACCGGACGGAGGTCGGCGAGCGGGTGACCGCTCTCGCCGGCGCGGCACGCGATCTCATCCAGCCCCTGCGCGGTGGCCAGCCGCGGGTCGCCGGCTATCTGGAGCGGCAGATGGAGTTCTGCATGGGGTTCTACGGCGTAACCGATTACTGGGGCAGCTTGTGACCGAGCTAGCTGGCGCTCGCCTCCGCTCGCGCGGGTCATGCGCCCCGAAGCCTCCCTGTAGCCGCCAGTCTCTCCGGTCGCTGCGCTCCCTCCGTTTTGTGGCGGCTGCGGGAGGCGGCGCATGACCGAGGACGGTGTCGACGTCGAGGCAGCCGCCCGCGAACTCGTCATCGACCTCATGGTGGAGCCGCGTGGCCGGGTGTCGCCGTCGGTGTACGAGACCGGCCGGGTCGTTACCCACGCGCCCTGGCTGGTCGGGCACGCGGCGCGCATGCGGTACCTGACCGCGGCGCAACGCTCGGACGGTGGCTGGGGCGGGCCCGACGGGTACGCGCTGGCGCCGACCCTGAGCGCCGTCGAAGCGTTGCTGGCGACGCTGCGCCGGTACGACGCCGGGGCCGAGCGGGTGGTGCCGGCGGACCGGCTGCTCAAAGCCGCCGACCGAGGGCTCGTCATGCTGGCCGACCGCGCATGGGGCAGGGGTGCGCTGTCCACTCCGGACATGCCTGCGGTCGACCTGATCGTCCCGGCGCTGACCACCGCTGTAAACAGTGACCTTGAGCGGCTGGCGGTCGAGCCGATCGAAGGGCTCGACCAGTGGGCGGGCCGCCGGCTCGCGCTTCCGTCCGGAATGGATCATCGGCGGCTCGACGGCGTGCGGGCGATGCTGCGCAGCGGGGCGCAGGTGCCCACGAAGCTGCTGCACGCGCTGGAGGTGGTCGCCGACCTGGCGGCCGAGGCGCCGGGGATCAGCCCGCTGCCTTTCGGCACCATAGGCGCCTCGCCGGCCGCCACCGCCGCCTGGCTGGGCACTGTGGAGCCGCCCAACCCGTACGACCCCGCCCGCCGGTACCTGGAAGGGGTCGCCCGACAGCAACGGGGTCCGGTGCCCTGCGCCGCCCCCATCACCGTCTTCGAGCGGGCGTGGGCGTTGGGGTGGCTCGCGCAGGTGGGCGTGCCGATGACCGTGCCCGACGCGCTGCTGCTCAGCTTGCATGCGGCCGTACGCCCCGGTGGCACACCGGCCGGCCCCGGGCTGCCGTCCGATGCGGACACCACGTCGATGGCGCTCTACACGCTGGGACTGCTGGGTGTGCGGTACGAGCCGCACAGCCTGTGGGCGTACGAGACGGACAGCCATTTCTGCACGTGGCAGGGCGAAGACGGGGAATCGGCCACGGTCAACGCGCACGTCCTGGAGGCGTTCGGCCAGCACGTCGCGATGAGTGGCGGGGAAGCCGGCCAGCGCTACGTGCCCGTGATGGGCAAGGTGACCCACTGGCTGTGCGAGCGGCAGTTGTCCGACGGCCGCTGGCTCGACCGGTGGCACGCGTCGCCGTACTACGCGACCGCCTCCTGCGCGCTTGCGCTGGACCGTTTCGGCATGGGAAGGACCGCTGTCGCAGCGGTCGACCGGGCCGTCGAATGGGTGCTGGCCACCCAGCGCTCCGATGGATCATGGGGGTGGCGGAACGGTACGGCAGAGGAGACCGCGTATGCCATGCGAATATTGCTTACCCGTTTCACCGACGTTGTCGATCATGCGGTAAGCCGCGCCTATTCGTATCTGCGTCGGTCCATTCGCGGGCGCCCCAGCAGCCGGTTGGCCGATCCGCCACAGTGGCACGACAAGGATCTCTATTTACCGGTACTTATCGTCCGGTCGGCCGTGCTCGCGGCGCTTTACCAGGCGCAACACCGTCTGGGCGGGGATGCTGTGCGAAAAATGTCCGATGTGGACAACGACGAAGGCTTGAGAGGCGCTAGCGCACGTTGCTAATGTGCGCGGGGTTGTCGAAAGCCCGCCCTTCACCCTCGTTGGGACCGATGCGATGAGATTCCGCAGCTCAAACGTGCGGACCAAGATCGTTGCACTACTGCTGTCGCTGTTTGCGCTGTGGGTGTTCGCCGCGTACGTGACGCTGCGCGAGGGGTTGAACCTGCTCTCGGTGAGCACACTCGACAGTGGCATTTCTCAGCCAAGTGAGCCGCTCCTGCTCGAGCTCCAGCAGGAACGCCGGCTGTCCCTTGTCTACCTCGCGAAGCCCAACCAGCGACAGCGAGACGAGCTGGCCGCCCAGCGTGGTCGCACGGACGCGGCGCGAGCCGAGTTCAAGAAACTAGCGAGCGGCACCGCGGTCAAGGCGACGGCGAGTTCGGAGCTGGAGCGGCGCATCGATGAGGCATTCGCTCAGCTCGACCGGCTAGAGCCGGCTCGGCAAGCCGTCGACCGTGGCAGCGCGGATCGAAGCACGGCCGCCAGCACGTTCACGGATGCCATCGCATCACTCGACCAGATGTACGACGCGATGGCGACGCTGGACGACAAGGATCTCGCCAGGGACGTTCGTAACCTCATCCAGATGGTCCGCGCCCGCGAGCTGCTCTCGCAGCAGGACGCCCTGGTCGCTGGCGCGCTGGTGGCAGGCAAGTTCACCGTCACCGAACACGACCGGTTCACGCAGCTGGTGGGCGCACAGCGATTCGTCTCCGAGCGGGCCGCCGTCGACCTGTCAGAGGCAGACCAAGCCCGATACACCGAAATGGTGGACGGTCCGGCGTTCGGCACCCTGCGGAGTTTCGAGGATCGCCTGATCCGTGACGGCGGATCCGGCAAGTCGCTACCGGTCACGGCAGCCGAGTGGGATGCCGCCCTCAAGCAGGCGTTGGAGCAGTATCAGGGCATCATCCTGGCCGGCGGTGACGACGTGGTCGGACGGGCGACACCGGTCGCCATCGGCGTGGTCGTCCGGCTGGTACTCGCCGGTGGTCTCGGTCTGCTCGCCCTCATCGCGTCGATCGTCATGTCGATCACCACGGCCCGTGCGATCCTCGCGCAGCTCGAGCGCCTCAGGACGGCGGCTTCCGACCTCGCCAACAAGCGACTGCCCGGCGTCGTCGAACGGCTGCGGCAGGGCGAAAAGGTCGACGTCGCGGCCGAGGCGCCGCCGCTCACCTTCGGCAGCGACGAGATCGGGCAGGTCGGCCAGGCGATCAACGCGGTGCAGGAGACCGCGATCCGGGTCGCCGTCGAGCAGGCGGAGCTGCGTAACGGCGTCCGCGACCTGTTCCTCGGCCTCGCGCGCCGCAACCAGGCCCTCGTACACCGGCAGCTCACCGTGCTCGACGAGATCGAGCGGCGCGAAAACGACCCGCAGGAACTGGCCGAACTGTTCAAGGTGGACCACCTGGCCACCCGCATGCGGCGCAACGCGGAAAACCTGATCGTGCTCTCCGGTTCGGTGCCGGGCCGCCGGTGGCGCAACCCGGTGCCGTTCGTCGACGTGGTGCGCGGCGCGGTCGCCGAGGTCGAGGACTACACCCGCGTTTCGGTACTGCCGATCGACTCCGCGTCGCTCGCCGGCCGGGCGGTCAGCGACGTCATCCACCTGCTCGCCGAGCTGATCGAGAACGCGGCCTCGTTCTCCCCGCCGTACACGATGGTCAACGTCGGCGGGCAGAAGGTCGCGAACGGGTTCGTGGTGGAGATCGAAGACCGCGGGCTCGGCATGAAGGACGAGGAGTTGGTATCGGCCAACGAACTCGTACGCAATCCGCCCGACTTCAACCTGTCGAGCACGGCACGCCTCGGTCTCTTCGTGGTCGGCCGGCTCGCCGAGCGGCACAACATCGACGTCAAGTTGCGCCGGTCCCCGTACGGCGGCACGACCGCGATCGTCCTGATCCCGAGCACGCTCGTGGTCAGCGAGCAGGAGGCCGGCGCGCCCCCCATGATCGCCGAGCCGGTGCCGTCGTCGCCGCCGGCGCCGATACCGGTGGGTGCGGGCAAGCGCGACGAGGCCGAGACGCAGTCGCTGCCCGTGGTCGAGAAGCGGCCCGAGCTCGACCGGCGTCCCCGGACGTACCAGCCGTTGCGAGCCGCCCCGCCTCCAGCCGACCAGATAGAGGCGCCGCCGCGCGGGCCGCTGCCGGTGCCGTCCCAGCCCGCGCAGCCTGCCGCTCCGCAGTCCACCCAGCCGCCCGCGCCGCCCGTGGAAGAGGCGCCCAAGCTGACGCCGTCCGGGCTGCCGTGGCGGGTGCGTCAGGCAAGCCTCGCCGCGCCGCTGCGCGAGGAACCGCAGGCGGCGCAGGACTCGTCCGAAGGGCTCGGCCGCAGTCCTGACGAGACCCGCGACATGATGGCGTCCTACCAGGCCGCCACCAGGCGTGGGCGCGAAGCTGCCCGGCGGTTGAGTGTGGCGCCCTCGGAGGACGAGACCGCTGGCGCGTCGCCGGCGGAGCCACCGACCTCCGCCGGGCCGGAAACTCCTGAACGGTAGAAAGAGGACAATAAGTGGCGCAGACCACAAGTTCCGCCAGCGACCTGGCGTGGTTGCTGGACGATCTGGTCGATCGGGTCGCAGAGGTCAAGCAGGCGGTCGTCCTGTCGGCCGACGGCTTGCTGATCGCGGCGTCACGGGGGCTCAGCAGAGAGGACGCGGACCACCTGGCCGCGGTGGCTTCCGGGTTCCAGAGCCTGGCGAGAGGTGCCGGGCGGCAGTTTCGCGGCGGCAACGTGCGCCAGACCATCATCGAGATGGACACGATGTTCCTCTTCGTGACCGCTGCCGGGCAGCGCGCCAACCTCGCGGTGATCGGCTCCGAGGACGCCGACGTGGGCCTCGTGGCCTACGAGATGGCCATGCTCGTTACCCGGGTGGGCCAGTACCTGACCACGCCAACGCGATCGAGCGTCATACAGACCGACGGCAGGTGATCCCGCATGGCTTCCGCTGAAGACCGAAACGAAGACGTCTGGCATGACGAAGATGCCGGGCCGGTGGTGCGTCCGTACGCGATGACCCGCGGGCGGACGCAGCCGGCACGCGGCGAGTTCGACCTGATCTCGCTCGTGGTGGCGACCCGGTCGATCCCGTCCGTGGCGGCGGGCCTTCAGCCGGAGCACGTCACGATCATGAGGCTCTGCCAGCGCCCGCTCTCGGTGGCCGAGGTCGCCGCCCATCTCAACCTGCCCCTGGGCATTGTCCGTGTACTTCTAGGCGACCTGCTCGACAAGGGCTACATCCTGGCGCGCGAGCCGCAGCCAGCCTCGCACATGCCCCCCGAGCGCATCTTCAAGGCGGTGATCAATGGGCTCCGGTCCCTCTGACGTGTCGAGCGGCGCGGCGTTGCCGATGGCGATCAAGGTGTTGATCGCGGGTGGCTTCGGCGTGGGCAAGACGACGCTGGTCGGCGCCGTCAGCGAGATCCGCCCGATGCGCACCGAGGAGATCATCACCGAGGCCAGCGTCGGTGTCGACGATGTGTCGGGCGTCGAGGCGAAGACCACCACCACGGTCGCCATGGACTTCGGCCGCATCACGATCAACGACGAGGTCGTGCTGTACCTGTTCGGCACGCCCGGGCAGGACCGCTTCTGGTTCGTGTGGGACGAGCTGTCGATGGGCGCCGTGGGCGCCGTGGTACTCGCCGACACCCGGCGCCTGGCCGCGAGTTTCCCGTCGATCGACTACTTCGAGCGCCGGGGCACGCCGTTCATCGTGGCTGTCAACTGCTTCGACGACGCGCCGCGGTACTCGGCCGACGACGTCAAACTGGCGCTCAACCTCGACCCCGACGTGCCGCTCATGCTGTGCGACGCCCGCCTGCCCACATCGGGGCGTGAGGTTCTCATCACACTCATGGAGCACGCGATGAAAAAGGCCGAACCGGCCTTGAGCTGAGAGCCTCAGCAGGCATAAGGAAGCCGGCGTCCACGGGGGAAGACGCCGGCTCCACCACAAGCATACGGGTGAATACGCGTTCGCGCGCGCCCGCCGGGTGCACATAGGCTCGGCGGGTGGCTGAAGTGCTCTCCGTCAACCTCGCGGTCCCGCGTCCCAACCCCGCCAAGGGCGTCGGCGTCACCGGCATCGACAAGCACCCGGTGGTGGGCAAGGTGCGGGTCAGCGTTCCGGGTGTCAGGAAGGGGCCGAGCGGCCTCGCTGGCGACGCGATCTATGACACCGTTCACCACGGCGGCGACGATCAGGCCGTGTACGCGTACGCCCGCGAGGACCTCGACCGCTGGGCGGCTGAGCTGGGGCGCGAGCTGCGCGGCGGCGTCTTCGGCGAAAACCTCACCACGCGTGGTGTCGACGTGACGGGCGCGCTGATCGGGGAGCGGTGGCGGATCGGCGAGGAGGTTGTCCTGGAGGTTGCCGACCCGCGCATACCGTGCGGCACGTTCGCGCGCTGGATGGCCGACCAGGGGTGGATCAAGCGGTTCACCGCGCGCGCCGTGCCCGGCGCGTACCTGCGGGTGATCACGCCGGGGGAGATCCAGGCCGGTGACCCGATCACGGTGGTGAGCCGGCCCGATCACGACGTGACCATCGGGATCACGTTCCGGGCGCTGACCACCGAGCCGGGTCTGCTGCCGCGGCTGGTGGCCGCCGACGCCCTGCCCGACTCGGTCAAGGCCAAGGTGAGGCGCCGGGTCGAGGGTCAGCCGGCGTAGAGCTTCTTCAGGTACTCTGGGCCGTAGTACCGCTCCAACTCCTCGATCGAGGTGCCCGCAGGCTGCATGGTGTGGGAGAGCTTGGCCTGGGAGGGCAGCGCCTCCGGCTTCCAGGTCTCTGGCTTCCAGAGCTCAGACCGCAGAAACGCCTTCGAGCAGTGGAAGAAGATCTCGTCGATGTCGACGACAAGGGCGAGCCGCGGCCGGTGCCCCTTGACGGTCATCTGGTCGAAGAAGTCCGCGTCGCGGATCAGCCGGGCGCGCCCGTTGATGCGCAGCGTGTCACCACGGCCCGGCACCAGGTAGATCAGGCCGACGTGCGGGTTGGCGAGCACGTTGCGAAACCCGTCGACCCGGCGGTTGCCCGGCCGGTCGGGGATCGCGATGGTGGTGTCGTCGAGTACGAGCGTGAATCCGGGCGGGTCGCCCTTGGGCGAGACGTCGCAGCTGCCGTCGGCGCCCGCGGTCGCGATCAAGCAGAACGGTGACAGCGCCAACCACTCACGGTCGTGCTCGTGCAGGCTCGGGCGCTCCTTGTTGGCAGCCCTCGGCATCACTTCGCCGACAAGTTCGCGCAGCTCCGCGTCGCTCGTAATCTCGATCACGAGCCCACCCTACGCGAGCACCGCCGCGTGATCTTCCGAGAAAAAGGGCCGGCGCTCCGGGGCGACCGAGCTTGCGCGATGATTCCATAGACTGCCGTCATGGATGGGTCGGACGAGGGCAGCGCCCGACCGTTGACGATCGCGGCGGTCGCGAAGGCGGCGGGCGTCTCGGTCCCTACGGTGTCGCGCGTGCTCAACGGCGAGGCCGATGTATCGGCGGAAACCCGCGCGCGCATCGAGGCGGTCATCCGCGCCGGCGGATACCGGCGGCAGGAGCGCGACTATCACGCGAGCCTGATCGAGCTGGTCTTTCACGAACTGATCGGGCCCTGGGCGATCCCGACGATCCGCGGGGTCGAACAGGTCGCGACCGACCACGAGATGTCGGTCGTACTGTCGGAGTTACGCGGCCGGCACAGCCCCCGGGACGACTGGGTCCAGCACGTGCTGGCCCGCCGTCCAGCCGGCGTGATTTCGGTGTTCTGCCAGCTCAGCGCCGCGCAGCGGCGGCAGCTCGGCGCCCGCAACATCGCGGTCGTGGTCATCGACCCGACCGAGCGGCCGGCCGCGGCGACGCCCGCGGTCGCCGCCGCGAACAGGCAGGGCGGCGCGACCGCGACCGACCACCTGCTCGCACTCGGGCATCGCCGCATCGCGATGATCAACGGTCCGGCGCGGATCTGGTGCTGCCAGGAACGCGAGGCCGGGTTCCGGGACGCGATGGCGGCGGCCGGTGTGGCGATCGACCCGCACCTGGTCCGATACGGCAACCTGCACGTCGACGAGGGACAGCGGATCGGCGCCGAGCTGCTGGCCCTGCCGGAGCCGCCGACGGCCATCTTCGCCGGCAACGACCTGCAGGCGATGGGGGTCTACCAGGCGGCGCGGGCGGCACGGGTGCGGATACCCGAAGACCTCAGCGTGGTCGGCTTCGACGACGTGCCGGTGGCTGGCTGGATGGGGCCGGCCCTGACCACCGTGCGGCAGCCGCTGACCGACATGGGTGTGGCCGCCGCCGGCATGCTGTTGACGCTGGCAGGCGGTGCCGCTCCGGTGCCGCCGCGCGTGGAACTACCAACCACGCTGGTACTCCGCGGCAGCACCACACCCTTACCGTGATCAGGGCGTCCCTCAAGTTGCTCTAACGACCTGGGGACGCCCTGATCTTGGCGGTTACGCGCAGGTGATGCTTGCCGGCACGGGGTTCGAGCCGGTCCAGGAGCCCAGGAAGCCGAACGACGTCGTGCCGTTCGCCGGGATCGTGCCGTTGTAGGCGGCGTTCCGGACCGTGACGTTCGCGCCGCTGCTCGACACCACGCCGTTCCACACGTTGGTGACGGTCTGGCCGGCGCCGAACGCCCAGCGCACCGCCCAGGCGCTCATGGCGGACGTGCCGGTGTTGCGTACCGTCACGTCCGCCTGGAACCCGCCGGTCCACTGGCTGACGATCCGGTACGTGGCAGTGCACCCACCGTTTCCGGTAGGAGGCGGTGTGGTCGGCGTCGTGGTGCCGGCCAGCGCGTCGTGTATCGCTGTGTACGCGGGCTTCTTGTTGAGGTTCTCGTCATACGGCAGCGCCGCACCCTGGCCCGGAAAGACCGAGGGAATCCACGAGTACTTGTCGGTGTAGTCCCAGACCGTGATGCCGACGCAACGGGTCACCGCGAGGCAGGCGTTGACCACCGCCCGGTAGTCGTTTGCCTGCTGAGTGTCCTTTGTGGTGTCGCGGGGCAGGTTCATCCTGATGTCCAGCTCCGTGATGGCCACGTCGACGCCGAGTGCGGCGAAGCGCTGGATGTTCTGCTGCATCGAGCTGGGCACCTGCCCGAGGATCAGGTGTGCCTGCATGCCGACACCGTCGATCGGTACGCCCTGCGCCTTGAACTGCTGCACCATGGCGTACACGGCGTCGCTCTTCGCGCCGATGCCCTCGATGTTGTAGTCGTTGTAGTACAGCTTGGCCGTCGGGTCGGCTGCCCGCGCGGCGCGGAACGCCTCAGCGATGTAACTGTCGCCGATGTTTCGCTGGAACACCGACTGCCGCCGTGTCCCGTTCTCCTCGAACGCCTCGTTGACCACGTCCCAGTGGATGACCTGACCCTGGAAATGGCCGGCGACATTGGTGACGTGGTTTCGCATGACACCGAGCAGTTGGCTCGCCGGAACGCTGTCGACCCAACCCGGATACTGGCTGTGCCAGACCAGGGTGTGTCCCCGCACCGACTGGTTGTTCGACCGCGCGAGGCTCACGACGGTGTCGGCTTGGCCGTAGCTGAACTGGCCCTGCTGCGGCTCGGTGAACTGCCACTTCATCGTGTTGCCGGGCGTGATCTGGTTGAACTCGCTGCTCAGGATCGACACGTACGGCGCGTCGGTCAGCTCCGGGTTGTCCGTCGCCGAGCCGAAGTACTTGCCGCGCGCCGCGGCGTGCTGTCCGAGCGTCGCCGAGGCGCTGGCAATGTTCGGTACCGCGATCGCGGCACCGAGCGCGAGGGACGCCACCGCGCCGATGGTGAGTGCTGCACGGGCTCTCATGGGAAGTCCTTTCAGCGAACCAGCTGGGCGACGCCCCAGCGGGACGTGTCCACGTAGGAGCGACCAGTGGGGTCGTGCCAGGTGGCGGCGGCGGTGCGCGTGCCGCCCGTGGCGTCGTTGACCTGAAGGTCGAAGCCGACCAGGCTGCCCTTGCTCAGGGTCACGGTGTCGAGCTCGATGGCCGCCTCGACGACGTACCCGCCGGGCACCGTCCGCGTGGCGCTGCTCAGGTTGCCGGCGATCGCGTACCCGCCGAAGTTGCTGGTCAGCGTCTGCTTGTTGGTGAAGCTGATCCGGTACTGGCCGTCGTCGTCGTTGTATCCGGTGTTCTTCGAGTTGTCGGGATCCACGAAGATCTCGATGGAGTCCTGCTCCCAGGTGTTGGGGCTGGACTCGTCGAGCACCGGGTCGGTGACGGTGGCGAAGACGTACAGGTGCCGGTCGTCCCACAGCAGCTTGGCCGTGGCGGTCGCGCCGCCCGTGCCCGACACCCGCACGTTCGTGGTGATCTGGCGGGCGCGGGACCAGGCCGCCTCCGCCACGCCGTCGACCGTTGGCGTGCCCTGCCGGACGTCCACGGTGGACACGGCGGGCAGCAGGGTCGCCTCGCCGGGCAGCCACTGCGCCTGCGCTCCCGTGGCGGCGTCGCCTATCACAATGCCGACCGGAATCTTGGCGCCAACAGCCACAGTGGACTTCAACGGAATCCCGGCTTCCACGCGGTATCCGCCAGCGATCGCCTTGGTGTTCGCGCCACCGCGCTGGATCCGGTGCCGGACACCGTTTACGTAGACGTCGACCGTGTCTTTCTTGTTGACCGTCGAGTCAGCGACCTCGGCGAGCACGTAGAGCGTGCACGAGTCCCAGGCGAGCTGGAACGTGGCGCCCAACCCGCTCGCGGAGTTCACGTCGACCGCCGTACCCGCCAGCAGATCCCACGACAGGTCACGCTTGCCGTCCACTGTGGGCTTCGCGGCCGCCACGCTTACCTTGCGGGTCACGGCGGGTATGCGGGACGGGTCGACCATCCCCCAGTACGCGGGCTTCGCCTGCAGGTCGTCGTCGAACGCCAGCGGCCAGTCGTTGCGCGGGAAGGGGAAGGTGTCCAACCACGTGCCGTCGTCGCTGGTGCCCCAGATGGTGACCGAGTTGAGCGTGCCACGGTACCGCCGGAACAGGTCGAACAGGTCGCGGTAGCGCAGCCCCTGCAACGCGAGCGTCTCCTCCGAAACCGACGTGTACGACTCGACGAAGTTGGTGTAGATGCTGATGTCCAACTCGGTGACCTGCTGCTCCACGCCCAGCGTGGCGAACTGCTGGAAGGTCTTCTCGATCTCGGCGATCCGCTGCCGCTCAATGTTCATGTGCAGCTGGTGGCCGACGCCGTCGATCGGCACGCCCTCGGCACGCAGTTGCTTGACCACGTTGAAGAGCGCGACGCGCTTGCGCGGGTACTCGGTGTTGTAGTCGTTGATGTAGAGCTTCGCGTCCGGCGCCACCTCGCGGGCCACCCGGAACGCGGTGCGCAGGTAGTCAAGGCCGGCGATCTCGAACCACCGGCTGCGGCGCAGCCCGTCCGCCTGGCCCTCGTCGATGACCTCGTTGGCCACGTCCCACGCGCTGATCTTCCCGGTGTACCGGCCGGCGACCGCCCGGATGTGACTGTCGATCCGGGAAAGCAGCAGCGCCTTGTCTTCCGCGCTGTCGGTCAGCGGGGTGCCGTCGGGGCGCTCGAACACCCACGCGGGCGTCTGCTGGTGCCAGATGAGCGTGTGTCCGCGTACCGTCGCGCCGTTGGCCTCCGCGGTGGCCACCACGATGTCGGCGTCGGCGAAGTTGAACTGGCCTTCCTGAGGCTCGGTCGCGTCCCACTTCATCGTGTTGCCGGGCGTGAGCGAGTTGAAGTGTTTCGCGATCAGCTTGCCCTTTTCGCTGAAGCGGTCATTGGGCGAGAACGCGGTGCCGAGGAGGAAATCGTCGGCGTAGACATCCTTCAGAGACGGGATGTCTGTCTGAATTGGCTTCGGCGCCAGATACTTCATCTCGAAGTCGTCGAGGTAGAACGAGGCGGCGCCGCTGGTGCTTTCCAGATACAGGGTGAGGAACTCGACCTCGTGGGCCAGCGTGTAGTTGACGGAGATCTGCCGCCAGCCGTCGGCCGTTACGCCATCGGCGCCGGCGAGCTGCTGGTACGTCGGCGTGCCACCGGTGCGCCGTTCGAGGCTGAGTCGCAGGTTGGTGGGGGACTGGCCGGGGGCCAGCTTCACCCACACCGAGAACGCGTACTTCTTACCCAGGCCCATCCGGCCCAGCATGTTGTATGCCGGCCCGGTCCAGGTCTGGGTGCGGCCGCTCGTCAGCAGGCTGCGGGTGCCGCCGTGCGCGTCGGCGTCGGTCACGGCGACCGTCTCGGAGCCGATGCGCGCTGCCCAACCCTGCGTCGTACCCGCCTCGAAGTCACTGGTCACGCCGGCCTCATCCGGCGGTCCGCCGGGCGGGCCCTCGATCATCGTCACGGTGACGTCGTCGATCAGGAAGGACGCGGTGGCGTCCGCGCTCTCCAGGTAGAGCTGGAGCTCCGACACCTCGCCGCTGTACCGGTACTCGCCGCGTAGCAGGACCCAGCCGTCGGCCGATACCGTCGCGCCGGTCACCCGCTCGAACGCCGTGGAACCGCCGGCGGGCGTGCGCTGCACGGTCATCTGCACGGAGGCCGCCGCCGCGCCGGGCGCCATCCGCGCGTACGCCTCGACGACGTAGGTCGCGTCTGCCAGCAGGACGCCGCGTACGTCGCGTCCGGGGCCCTGCCACGTGGCCGTGCGGTTGGTGGTGGCGAGGCTCTGGGCGCCGCCGTGCGCGTCGGCGGTGGTGGCGGCGATCGCCGCGGACCCGCGGGCGAACCAGCCCTGCGCGGTCCCGTCTTCGAACGTGGAGGAGAGGACCACCTCCGGTGCCGCGGCGGCGGCCATCGGGGCGACGGCGACCGCGGACGCCGCGAGGCCGAGCAAGCCGGCGGCGGCAACGAGAATCCTGCGGTGTCTCATGTATCCGGCCTTTCGCGACCAAAAGTTTCGGCGCTGATCCCGATAATTCGGGGTAGTGTGGCGCACGCTACGGCCCCATGAACAGGCGGTCAAGAGCGCGTTCCCGCGCTGAGAGCGTTTCGAGAACTTTCCGGTACTCAGCTTCGTCGTATCGCCCGTTGTTGATCCCTCGACGGATATGGTAGCGCTCCCACCGTGCTGTACGGCCATCTCGTGTGGCGGTACAGTGCTGATGACGTCATTGCTGGTGATAGATGGCGTCCTTCGCCGGGCATTCACCGCCATCAACCCCAACCTGGGAGTGTGTCGAATGCCCCGCGGTACCCCCACGCGCCTGCGGCGCCTCGCCCTCGCCATGCCACCCGTCGTGGTGGCAGCCCTCCTACCGGTACTGGTGGCCGCCACCCCGGCGGCCGCCGAGGTCACCTTCAGCACCACCGCGATCAACCAGTCCGCCAACCTCTGCGCCGAGGTGCCGGGCGGCGCGTCCACCAGCGCCCTCGTGCTCACACAGGCCGCCTGCGGCGCCGGCACGCGCCAAACGTTCACGTTCACACCGGTCGCCGGTGTGGCCAACACCTACAACATCCATACGCTGACCAGCGGCAGCTGCGTCGACATCTTCGGAGCGTCCACAGCGGACAATGCGACGGTCATCCAGTACGCCTGCCACAGCAACAACAACCAGCGGTTCCGGCTCCAGGCCGTGACCATCAGCGGGCAGACCAACACGTTCAACGTGGTCGCCGTGCACTCCAGCAAATGCATCGGGTACGCCAGCGACAACCGGCTCGTACAGCTACCGTGCTCGACGGCGACGGCGCGCGTGTGGCGCCTGCCCGGCTACACGAACGGCACGGGCACGCGCACGTTTACGAATCCGCTGAAGGTGCGTGGCCCGGATCCGTGGTTGCAGTATTACGACGGGTTCTACTATCTTGCGACGACGACGTGGAACAACACGATCACGATGCGGAAGTCGCGGACGTTGGGTGGGTTGGCGTCGGCTGCGGATACGTTGTTGTTTACGTTGACGCGTCCGAATGGTGCGGGCACGATGTGGGCGCCGGAGTTCCATTTGTTGGATGGTCCGTCTGGTCGGCGGTGGTATTTCTACTACACGGCGGGGCGTGAGCCGTTCGATCTGGGTACGCAGCGGATTCATGTGTTGGAGTCGGCGGGGTTGGATCCGATGGGTCCGTACAGTTTCAAGGCTGACATGTTGGATCCGACGGCGGATAACACGTGGGAGTTGGATCCGGGGATCTTGCAGTTGAACGGGAACCTGTATTTGTTGGGGACGTTCTACAACGGGTCGCAGCCGATGTTCATCCGGCCGTTGTCGAATCCGTGGACGGCGTCGGGGACGCGGCGGACGTTGACGACGCCGACGTTGTCGTGGGAGACGGTGGGTGGTGCGGTTGCTGAGGGCGGTGAGGTGTTGCAGCGTAATGGGCGCACGTTCATCGTGTACTCGGCTTCGCATTGTTCGACGCCGGATTACAAGTTGGGGATGTTGGAGTATGTGAGTGGGGATCCGTTGAA
>NZ_BSDI01000080.1 GCF_027923225.1 Phytohabitans aurantiacus | reverse complement strand
TGTCTGATGATCCGTTCGAGTATGACGTGCAGAAGCGTGTGCCGGATGTGACGAAGGCGCGTGAGGTGTTGGGTTATGAGGCCACCACGAGCCTCGACACCATGCTCGACGAGGTGATCCCATGGGTGACCCAAGCGGTCAAGGACGGGCGGCTCTGACCGTCTCTCCCGCCCTCTTGAGGGCTGGGGCATGGCGCGGCGTCGCCTTGGGAGTGCTGGCCGTGGTCATCGGCACCACGGCCGGCCTGCTCCGCCAGCCCGGTGCCGGCGCGCTCGACACGATCTGGGCAGAAGACGGCGGCATCTTCCTGGGCGAGGCCGTCCGGGAAGGGCCGCTCTCGGCGCTCACGGCGTCGTATGCCGGCTACTACCACCTCGTGCCCAGGCTGCTGGCCATGATCGCGACGGCGTTCCCCGCTGGCGCGGCATCCGAAGTGCTGGCCATCGAGGCGGCTGCCGTCGTGGCGCTGCTCGCGCTGCTGGTGTACGTCGCGAGCGGCGAGCACCTGCCGTCCCGCTGGTCGAGGCTGCTGGTGTCCGCGCCCATCGTGGCCGTCCCGGTGGCGCAGGGCGACGTGCTGAACTCGATCGCCAACCTCCACTGGTACGGCCTGTACGCGCTCTTCTGGATGCTCATCTGGACACCCACCGGCCGAGCCGGACGCGTGATCGCCACGGCGGTCGTGTTCCTGGTCGCGGCCAGCGACATCCTTGTCGTCGTCTTCATCCCGCTGGCCCTGTGGCGCGCGATGCGGCGCCCATCCGGCAACCGGCACGGTGTGCTTCTGGGCTTGGCGCTCGCCACCGGTCTGGTGGTGCAGTTCGCGGGCCTGCTCACCGGATCGAGCGAACGCGAGCTCACCCCCGACCCGGTACGCGCCGTGACGGGCTACCTGCTACGCGCGGTACCCGCACCACTGGTCGGCGAACGCTGGCTCGGCGACGAGATCACCGCACGTTGGGTGCTGCTCGCCGCGGTTGCCTGGCTCATCGTGGGCGCCATCGTGCTGCTCGCCTGGCTGCGCACCCGCCGTCCGGGCCTCGTGCCCGCCGCCGCAGCGGTACAGCCAGCCTGGCCACTGGCGATCGGGGCCGCGTTGCACAGCGCCGGCCTGTACATGCTGCCCGTGCTCCTGTCCGGCACCGCCACCCCGCGCTACGCTGTCGCGCCCGGTCTGCTGGTGGTGACGGCGCTGGTGGCGCTCCTCCAGCCGGATCAGGCTTCGGGGCGCGGGAAGGCCCCGCTGTACGCGCTGACGGGCCTACTGGCGCTCGTCATGGTCGTCAACTTCCGGGTCGACAACTCACGCGCCGACGGCCCGACGTGGAGCGACGAACTCGACCGAGCCCGCACCGCGTGCGCGTCCTCGGACACGGCGCCCGCGATCCCGATCACCCCGCGCGACGAGACCCCACCCTGGCAGGTCCGCGCCCCCTGCTCGTACATCCGATAACCCGCCGCGCCGCCCCGGCGCCGTCCTCCTTCCCCCGACGGCACCGCCCGCCCGTGACAGCGTGTCGCCACACCCCGCTCGCCTCCCCCCGATCAAGGCCGAACGCACGCGGTTCGATCTCTATTTCCGCGCGCGTCGGCCCCCAGGCCAGCCCGGCACGGCGTGTCGCCACGCCCGGGAC
The DNA here is from genome assembly GCF_027923225.1 of Phytohabitans aurantiacus. Lineage (GTDB taxonomy): Bacteria > Actinomycetota > Actinomycetes > Mycobacteriales > Micromonosporaceae > Phytohabitans > Phytohabitans aurantiacus. The sequence continues at coordinate 26,099 of NZ_BSDI01000080.1, read as the reverse complement.
GCCGATCAAGGCCGAATGCACGCAGTTGGATCTCTTCTCCCCGCGCGTCCGCCCCCAGGCCAGCCGGCACGGCGTGTCGCCACGCCCGGGACGCCGATCAAGGGCGAATGCACGCAGTTGGATCTCTTTTCCGCGTGCATTCGCCCTTGATCCACGCAATTGCCCTTGATCGGCGGGGAAAGCGCGCCTACGGCGCGACGCGCGGGCGCGGGGTGGTTAGGCGCGATATCCCCCGCCCCGCAGCGCGCCGCGCCCGCATGGCGTGCCTGCGGCGCCCGCCCCGCAGGCACGCTCTCCCCGTCGATCAAGGGCGAATGCACGTGGTTCGATCTCAAAACCGCGTGCATTCGCCCTTGATCGACGCACATCTCCTTGATCGCGCCTTGCGGCGCACGATTTGATCGCGCCTTGCGGCGCACGATTTGATCGCGCCTTGCGGCGCACGATTTGATCGCGCCTTGCGGCGCACGACTTGATCGCGCCTTGCGGCGCACGATCCAGACCGCCTGAGACGGCCCGCGCTTGGACGCGCTATCCCAAGAGCCGGGCTACCGCGACGTCCGCCGCGCTCCATGCCCGTAGCTCCCGCGGCCTCACCCTCCGCAGCCACACAACCCCGCGCCCCAGACGTTGCAGCGAAATCCCTGAAATTGCGGCCTCGGACCGCGTTTGAGGCGACAAAATCAGCGATTTTGTCGGGATCTTGAGCGTGACTGGACGCGGAGGGCGAGGCTGCGGGAGCAACGGTCTGTGGCACGACGGGCATCGCGGTAGCTCAAAGTCCCGGTTTGCACCAGATCCCCCGGACCCGAGCCCTGGATCGCCCGCCGATCCGGCGGCCAGATCGCCACCACCAGCGTCCCGCCACCGAGCCCCGCCGATCAAGGGCATTCGCATGGATCAAGGGCGAACACACGCGGAAAAGAGATCCAACCGCGTGCATTCGCCCTTGATCGACGCCACAAAACGGGGGCCGCGTGGAAGCGGCGCCTCAGCACCAGTACAGGGTTGAGTTGGTGCGGGTTACGTTCGATACCGCGTTGCCGGTGCCTGTGCATGGGCTCCAGCGGATGTTCGTGTTGCTCACCGTCAGGTTCTGGAAGCGGATGTTCGACGACGGCGGGAATTCGGTGCGGGCCGCGATCCGCATCTCGCCGCCACCGCTCACCGTGCCCGAGGCGCCTGCGAGCGTCACGTTGTAGCAGTTCTCGATCAGTACCGAGTTGTTGCCGGTGTTCGCGATGTCGACCCGGTCGATGATCGCGCCGCCGCTCTCCGAGACGCAGAAGATGCCCCGGCCGCCGCCGCGTGCCCGTACGGTGCCGACGCGGATGTTGGTCGGGTAGCTGCTGCCGATGCGGCCGTTGCGGTTGGCCATGCGGAACGCGGCGTAGCCCGTGCCAGTACCGGTGTTCTCCGCGTCGACGGTGCCGACGGTCGCGTTGATGGTGTCGTTGAGGAGCAGGCCCGAGTATCCGACGTTGCGCGTGGTCACGGTGCCCACCGTGAGGCCGTCCACGCCGTACGTCTCGACGCCCTGGTTGGTGGCGCCGGATATGTACACGTTGTCGATCCGGATGTTGCGGACCTTCACCGCGCGGTCGCCGCCGTGGTTGTCGATGCGGACGCCGAGCCCGCCGCTCACCTGCATGTTGATCTGGCCGAGCACGAGGTTGTTGACGTTGCGCATGAAGATCCCGTACAGCGGTGCTCCGCGCACGTTCAGCCAGCGGATCTCGATGTCGCGGGTGCCGCGCGAGTAGATCGGCGCGTTGTCGCCCGAGCCGGAGCCGGTGGCGGTGATGTTGCCGCAGACGTCGAGGATCGTGTAGCTGGGCACGGAGATCCGGGCGCCGGCGCTGATCGAGCCGGAGCCCCGCACGACCACCGACTGCTTCGAGGTGCGGCCGGCGGTGAGGCTGTTGAGCGCGGCCTGGACGGCGGCTCGCATGTCTGTGCCCGTGTAGACCGTGGTGTTGCCGTTGCGCGAGGTCCACGTGCTGCCGCTCAACACGGCCGAAGCGTTGAACGAGCCTTCGCCGCACGCGGCGGCGGACGCCTGCTGGGTGCCGACCGCGACGCCAGTGCCCACCAGTGCTGTCGCGGTCACGACCACGAGGCCGGTGCGCCACCGGCGTCGGGGTTTATGCGTGGGATTGGCCATGTGGGCAAGGTATAGAATCGTTTCAATCTAGTCAAGGCTATCAATGGATCGGGGCATCGACCGCCACCAGACGTTGTTAGGGTGACCTGCATGTTGGGGGTGGTCCTGGGCGCGATCCGGGCGCGTCGGGCGCAGGCGGCCACGTTGTTCGTGCTGACCGCGCTCGCCTTGATCGCCGCGACCGCCGCCCCGTGGTATGTCGTGGCCGCCGCCCGGTCGGTCGCCCTCGCCGACGTCGCGGTCGCACCGGCGAGCCAGCGGGTCGTGCTGGTGGCCGGCCGGGTCGCTCCCGCGCCGGGCGTGGTCGATCAGATCGAGAGCCAGGCCGGCGCGGTGTTCCCGATTCCCGGTTCGGACAGCACCGTCTCGGTGCGCGTGCCGGGCCGCGCGGTCCGCGGCGGCGCCGAGTCCGCGGTCGCCCTTGCCTACCGCGACAAGGTGTGCGACCACGTCGCGATCGCCGGCGCCTGCCCGTCCCGGCCCGGCGAGGTGCTGCTCAGCGAGCAGGGGGCCGGCGCGCTTGGCGCGGGCATCGGTGACGAGATCGACTTCGTGGTGCCGGGGCTCCCCGTCATGCGGCTGCGCATCGCGGGCACCTATCAGATGCTCGACCCGCTCGGGCCGTACTGGGCGGGCAACGTGCTCGGGCGCGGCTCCGGCTCGGTCACCTCGTCCCTGAGCGGCGATCCGCTCTTCGCCGTCATCGACACGGTCAACGCCACCGGCGCGGGCGAGCTGTTCGCCGACTACCACCAGGTGCTCCCGCCCGAGGCATACCTCGGCATCGGCGGCTACGACCTGGCCGACGAGATCGCCCGGAAGAAAGCGGCCTCCGGCTCCAACTGGCGGGTCGAGACCCAGGCCAACGCGCTCACCACGCGGGTTGCGCGCGAGCAGCGCCTGGTCAACCTCGGGGTCGGCGTCGCGGCCGCCCAGCTGCTCGTGCTGTGTTGGTTCGCGCTGTTCTTCGCCGTGCGGCACACCGCCGAGCAGCGTCGCCCCGACATCGGCCTGCTCAAGCTGCGCGGCAGCAACCGGTGGCGCGTCTGGTCGCTGACCGCGCAGCAGAGCGTCCTGCCGATGGTCGCGGGGGCGGTGGTCGGCGCGGCGGCCGGTCTCGGCCTCGCCCGGCTGCTCGGCGGCGAGCTGGGCGACCCCGACCGGGTCCGGCTCGCCGGTCTGATGTCGCTCGCCGCCGTGGGCGCCGCCGGGCTGGGGGCGCTCGCCGCCGCCATCGCCGCCGACTGGCGGGGCATCGGCTCCGGCGTGATCGATCTGCTCCGCCACGTGCCGCCGCGCCGTCGAGGCTGGCGCGCCGGGGTGGTCGACCTGATCATCGCGGTCGTCGCGGCAGCGGGTGTCTACCAGGCGTACGCGATCGACGCCGAGCCCGGCGACGCCTCCGGGCTGGTGCTGGTGGCGCCCGCCCTGGTCGCGCTCGCGGTCGCGCTGCTGGCGGCCCGCGCGGTCGGCCCGCTCGCCGCGCGTGCTGCCCGCAAGGCGCTGCGCGCCGGCCGCGTGCCGCTCGCCCTCGCCGCGACCCACCTCGCCCGCAGACCGGGCACGCACAGGGTGTTCGCGCTGCTCACGGTCGCTGTCGCGCTGCTCGCGAGCGCGGCCGGCGGGTGGTATTCGGGCGACGCCGCGCGTGACGCCCGCGCCACGCACGAGGTCGGCGCCGACCGGGTGCTCACCGTCAAGGCGCGCAGCCGCGCGCACCTGCTCAACGCCGTGCGCGCCGCCGACCCGCAGGGCACGCACGCCATGGCCGTCGTGCGCAACAGAGCGGGCGAAGGTGGTCGGTGGGTGCTCGCCGTCGACAGCCCACGGCTCGCGCGGGTGGCCAGCTGGCATAAGGGATACGCGGACACACCGTCCTCTGTGGCCCAATGGCTGAGACCCGAGGCACCCGCGCCGGTGCGCCTCAGCGACGGCCCGCTCACCCTCGAAGCCGAGCCGGTGGGTGTGGGCAAGCCGTTGCTGGTGCGCGCCCATCTCGTCACCGGCACGGGTGAGCCGGTGTCGGTGGAGTTCGGGCCGCTGCGTGACGGACGCCAGCGGTACCAGATGGAGCTGGACGCCTGCGGCGGTGAGAGCGGCTGCCGGCTGGTGGGTCTCGAAGTCACCGCTCCCAACGCGCAGGGTGCGCCGCCCCCCGACCGTGCCGTGCGGCTGCACAGCCTGGCCGGCGCGGCCGGGCCCGTGGCCGAGCTGGCCGACCCGACGCGGTGGCGCGCGGGCGTCCGGGCCGAGGTTGTCGGCCCCACGATCGTGGGCGACGCGGGCGGGTTGCTGTTGACCACGCCGCCGCGCGCGGCCGACCTGCGCGTGCAGCACTCGGGCATCGCCTATCTGGTCGACGCGCCGGTGCCGCTGCCGGTCGCGCACGTCGGCGTCGCGGTGGCCGACGGCCAGCCGGGTGACCCGCGGCTCGCCCTCTTCGGCAGCCTGCCGCTGCCGGTGCTGTTCACCGGCCATCAAGGGCTCGTCGCGGTGCCGCAGGCGCCGGGGCGCGCCTACCTGGTCGACCTGGAGTACGCCGACCGGGTCTCGCCCGAGGCTGGGCTCAACGACGAGACGCAGGTGTGGCTGGCGCCCGGCACACCGGCGAGCGTGCTCGACGGGCTGCGCGACCAGGGCCTGACCGTGCTCGCCGAAGACTCCATCGCGGCCGCCCGCGGGCGGTACGACGAGCAGGGGCCGCCGCTGGCGACGCGCTTCCAGGTGCTCGCCGGGATCATCGGGCTGCTGCTCGCGGCCGGTGTGCTGACGGTCGCCGCGGCCGTCGAGCGCCCCGACCGCGCCGCCGAGCTGGCCGCCCTCCGCAGGCAGGGCATGGACCTGCGGTCGGTGCGGCTGATCGGCTATGGCGGATACGCGGCGCTGGTGGGCGCCTGCGTGGTGGTGGGCGTGGCGGCGACCGCGCTCGCGGGTGTGCTGGTGGAGGCGGCGGTGCCGGTGTTCGTCGACAACTGGGGCGTGCTTCCGGTGCACACCGGCCCGGCGCCCGTGCCGCTGATCGCCGCCGGGCTGGCCGCCCTGGTGGTCCTCGGCGCGACCGGAGCCGTGGCGGCCGCTCACCTCGTGCGGGCGGTGCGCTCATGATCGCGCTGCTGGTGTCGATGGTGGCCGCGCGGCGGGCGCAGGCGCTGGCCGTACTGCTGCTGAGCGTGTTCGCCACGGGAGCCGCGGTGGCCGGGCCGGTCTATTTGCGGGCCGTCGACCGGGCAGTGGTGCAGACCGAGGTGGCCGACTCCGACCGGCGGGAGCAGACGCTGGCGATGTCGACGTTCGTGGGCGAGGAGAGTGGGCTCGACGTCGAACGGTTCGACTCGATCGGCCCGCGACTTGTCGACATCGACGGGTTCGACCAGGTCTACTCCACCCAGTACGCGGTACTGGGGTTGGAGCCGGCGCTGGGCGAGATCTCTTGGCTGGTGTTTCGCGGCGAGGTCTGCCCGCACCTGCGGATGGTGGCCGGCCGGTGCATCGTGTCGGCGGGCGAGACGGTGCTCGGCGAGCACACCGCGCGCCGGCTCGGCCTGACGCCGGGCTCCGCGATCACGGTCCAGGCGGCGCGGTACGACGAGCAGGCCAAGCGGTACGTTCCGGACGGCGAGCCGTCCCAGCTGACCGTGGCGGGCGTCTATCAACCCGTCGACGTCGACGAGCTCTACTGGGGACGGTCCGCGTTCTTCGCTCTCGGCGCGCCCGACGCGACCCGCGAGCCCATCTTCGTCGGCCGGCAGACCGCCGATCGCGTCGACCACCGCACCGACTACCGCACCGTCGAGGCGATCCCGCAGCCGGGCACGCTCAGCGTCGACCGGCTCGACGCGCTCCGCGCCGACCTTGGCGACCTGGACGAAGACCTGGTCGGCGACGGTTCGATGTTCGCCAGCGTCAACAGCGATCTCGAAGGGCTGCTCGACCGGATCGACCAGGCGCAGACGCTCGCCCGCCGCGTGGTACCGGTCGCGGCGGTGCCGCTCGTGGCGCTCTGCTGGTTCGTCATCTTCCTGGCGGTGGCGTACGGGGCGACGGGGCGCCGGCACGAGCTGGGTCTTGTGGCGCTGCGCGGGTCGAGCCGGCCGGTGCGGTGGTGGCTGACCTCCGGCGAGAGCGTGCTCGCGATCCTGCTCGGCGCCCCGATCGGTTACCTGGCCGGCACGGCGGCCGTGTGGGTGGTGACCGAGGCGCGGTTCGGCATCGGGGCGGAGCTCGACACCGTTGCCCTGCCCTATGCCGGTGTGGCCCTGGCCGGCGCGTTAGCCGCCGCCGTGCTCGCCCAGCGCCCGCAGCTCGCGAGCCCGGTGGCCGACCTGCTGCGCCGGGTGCCGGCTCGCCAAGGCGCGTGGCGGTCGATGGCGGTGGAGGCGACGGTCGTCGTGCTCGCCGCCGTGGCGGTCTTCCAACTGCGCGGTTTCGAGGGCGAGCTGGTGGGGCTGTCGCTGCTCGTGCCGTCGCTGGTGGCGGTCGCGATCGCGCTGGTGGCGGCCCGTTTGCTGATGCCGCTCGCGGGCCGGCTCGGTGCCCGTGCGCTGCGGCGCGGCCGGCTCGGCCCGGCTCTCGGCGCCCTCCAACTGGCCCGGCGCCCCGGCAGTCACCGGCTCTTCGTGCTGCTGACGGTGGCGGTGGCGCTGCTCGGGTACGCCGCGGTGGCGGTCGACGTGGCGGGCCGGGCGCGCGCCGAACGGGCCGTCGTGCAGACCGGGGCGCAGCGGGTGCTGACCGTCCTGCCGGTCGAGGCGGGCGTCCTGCTGCACGCCGTGCGCGAGGTCGACCCGGATGGCCGGTACGCGATGGCAGCCGGCGTGATCACGCTCGACGACGGCGAACCGTCCCTGGTCGTGGCCGACACCACGCGGCTGGCACAGGTCGCGGTGTGGCGGCCCGAGTTCGGGCCGGCGGCCGGCGAGGCAGCCGCGCTGTTGCGGCCCGACACCCCGGAGCCCCACATCGTGCGTGCCGGGAGCCTCGCGGTCGACGTCGAGTACACCGGGGCCAACAGCGGGGTGGGGCTCAACGCGGTGCTGCGGCCATTGTCCGGCGGGGCGCCGATCCGAGCCGGATTCGGGATGATGACGCCGGGCGCGCGCACGTACACCGCCTCGGCGGGAGCCTGCGCCGAGGGCTGCAGGCTGCTCGCGCTGGAGCTGTCGGTGTTCGCGCGGTCCGGCTCCGAGCGCCCCGAGATCCTGGTCCGCGAGCTGCGCGACGGCGCGTCGGGGCAGCCGATCCTGTCCACCGCCGACCTCACCGGCGCCGGCCAGTGGCAGGGCGCCGACGACGACACCGTCCGCGTCGAGCCGGATGGCCTCGTCCTCGCCACCAGCAGCACACCCCAGCTCTACAGTTGGGCGTTCCCCACCGACCTGCCGTACCCGTTGCCGGTGCTGGCGGCCGGCGACCTGCCTAACTCCGGCGAGCTCGCCGGCCTCGACGCCGAGCGGGCTGAGGTGAAGGTGGTTCGCGAGGCGGCGATCCTGCCCAAGGTGGGCGGCCACGGCGTACTGGCCGACCTGGAGTACGCCGAACGGGCGGCGCTGGGAGGCACCCGCCTGGAGCAGCCGCAGGTGTGGTTGACCGCTGGCGCGCCCGCCGACGTGGTCGACCGGCTCGCCGCGCAGGGCCTCGTCGTGGCCAGCGACACCACGGCCGACGACGCCCGCGCCTCGCTCGACCGGCGCTCCCCGGCTCTCGCGATCTGGTTCCACCTGCTGGCGGCGGCGTTCGCGGTGCTGCTGGCGGTGGGCGGCCTGGCCCTGATGGCGGCTGTCGACCGGCGCCGGCGTGCCGAAGACATGCTCGCCCTGCATCGCCAGGGCATGCCGATCGGCACCGTAGGCAGGGCGGCCCTCTGGAGTTACCTACCCGTCGTCGTGACCGCGCTCGTCACGGGTGCGCTGGCCGCCGCCGTGGCGTGGTGGCTGTCCGGCGACTACCTGCCGGTGTTCGTCGACGACTCGATCCAGTTGCCGCTGCCTCGGTGGCCGGCGCCGCTCGCCGTCGGTGTGCCCGGTGCGCTCGCGGCGGTGGGGTTCGTCGTGGCCGCCATCGCGGTGGCCGTCGCGCTACGGCGGTCCGTCGTTACGTCCCGCGTGCGAGACTAGGGAACCATGAGCGACCCACGTACCACACCGTCGATCTTTACCCGCGGCGCGGTCGACCTGAGCGCGTTGCGCACCCCCGCGCCGGCCCCATCCACTCCGGCCCCGCCCACATCGCCGTCCGCGGCGGCCCCGACGGGCCCCGGCGGCGCAGCTGTGATCGACGTCACCGAGGCCACATTCCAGTCCGAGGTCCTGGAGCGGTCGCTCACCACGCCGGTCGTCATCGACTTCTGGGCCGACTGGTGCCAGCCATGCAAGCAGCTCTCGCCGATCCTGGAGCGGCTCGCCGCCGAGGGCGGTGGCTCCTGGATCCTCGCCAAGATCGACGTAGACGCCAACCCGCGGCTCGCGCAGGCGTTCCGCATCCAGAGCATCCCGCACGTCTTCGCGGTCATCGGCGGGCAGCCGGCCGAGCTGTTCGCCGGCGTGCTGCCCGAGGCGCACATCCGCCAGGCCATCGACGCCGTCCTCAAGGCCGCCGGCGTGCAGGCACCCGACGCACCGGAAGACCCACGCCTCACCGAGGCCGACGACGCCCTGATGGCCGGTGACCTCGACCGGGCCGAGCAGGCGTACAAGAAAATCCTCGCCGAGTCGCCGGCCGACCAGTCAGCCGAGGCCGGTCTCGCCCAGGTCGGGCTCGCCCGCCGGATCGAAGGCATCAACCCGGTCGAGGTACTGGCCACGGCCCAGGCCAACCCCGACGACGTACAGGCACAGCTGCTCGCCGCCGACGTCGAGGTGCTCAGCGGCCAGGCCGACCGCGCGTACGCCCGGCTGGTCAGCCTCGTGAAGCGCACCGCTGGCGACGAGCGCGAGGAGATCCGCAAGCACCTGCTGTCGCTCTTCGCCGTGGCCGGTCCCGACGACCCAGCGGTGGCGAGCGCCCGGCGGGCGCTCGCGAGCGCACTGTTCTAGGCGCCGCCCATGCGCCGAATCGCTGTCCTCGACGCACCGTCGAACCTCGGTCTGCGCCCGCCGACCGAGACGTCGGTGCCGGGCTGCGCCAAGGCGCCAGGCGCACTCCGCGACCACGACCTCATCCAGCGACTCGACGCACGCGACGCCGGCTGCCTCACCCCGCCCCGGTACGACCCGGGCGACTGGCGGCCCGGCGACGGCGTGTGCCACGCACGTGAGATCGCGAACTACTCGGCGCAGCTCGCCGGCCGCATCGGTGCCATCATCGAGGCCGGCGAGTTCCCGCTGATCCTCGGTGGCGACTGCTCGATCCTGCTCGGCTCGGCGCTGGCGATGAACCGGCTCGGCGAGCGCCTCGGCGGCCGCATCGGGCTCGTTTTCGTCGACGGTCACTCCGACTTCCGGCACCCCGGAAACGCGTCATACGTCGGGGCGGCCGCCGGCGAAGATCTGGCCCTCGCCACCGGCCGCGGTCAAGCCGACCTCGCCGCCATCGAGGGCCGCCGGCCGTACTTTCGCGACGTCGACGTGATCGTGCTGGGCATCCGGGCGCAAGACGAGTACCGCCTCGACCTGCAGGCGGCCGGCATCGTGACCCGGCCCGTACCGGCCCTGCGCGCCGAGGGCGCCGCGCGCACCGCCCAGTGGGCCCGCGAGCAGCTCACCGACTGCGTCGGGTACTGGGTGCACATCGACGTCGACGTGCTCGACCCGTCCGTGATGCCCGCCGTCGACGCGCCCGATCCGGGCGGGATCGCGTTTCCGGAGCTCGAGCTGCTCCTGGGCGGCCTGGTCTCGACACCCGAGTGCCTGGGCGTCGAGATCACCGTCTTCGACCCCGACTACGACCCCGACGGCGAATACGCCGCCGACATCGCGGCGACCCTGGTCGCGGGCCTGGCCCACGTAACCACCCCCGAACCAGTAGCCGAAATCGCTTAGAGGGCGCGGAGGAACTTTTCGGTCAGGGGGACGGAGGTGGCGGTGCTGTCGCCGCCGTTTTCGACGAAGACGGCGAACGCGATGTCGCCCTGCCACCCCACGAACCACGCGTGCGTGTGCGCGGGGTTGTTGTCGTACTCGGCGGTGCCGGTCTTGCCGTGCACCGGGCCCCCGGGGACGTCCTTGAGCGCGGCCCCGTGACCCGCCGTGACCACCTCGCGCATCATCTGGCGCAGCGGGGTGACGGAGGACGCCTTGAGCTGCGGGCCGGCGGGCGCGGTCGACGCGGGGGCCGGGTCGAGGAGCAGCTTGGGCTGTTGCCACTGGCCGCGGGCGACGGCCGCGGTTGCCGAGGCCATGGCGAGCGGGCTGACCACGGTGGTGCCCTGCCCGAAGGCGGCCGCCGCGCGTTCGCCCTCGGAGCCGCCCGCGGAGACCTTGCCGGTGAAGGCGTCGATGCCCAGGTCCCATTTTCCTTCGAGGCCGAGCGACCGGCCGGCGTTGCCGAGCCCGTCGTCGCCGAGCTTCGGAGCCAGCGACGCGAACGCCGTGTTGCACGACTTGGCGAAGTCGACCCGGAACGGCACCTTGCCCAGGACCATGTCGTGGGCGTTCTTGATCGGTGGGCGGCCGGGCACGTTGAGGGTCTTGGGGCAGTCGACGGTGCCGTTAAGGCTGACCGCGCCGGCGTCGAGCAGGCCGAGGGCGGACACCATCTTGAACGTCGAGCCGGGCGGCACGGAGGCGTTGAACGCGAGGTTGTTTCCGCTGGCGCCGGGACCGTTGGCGACCGCGAGGATCGAGCCGTCGCTGATCTTCAGGGCCACGATGGCGGTGTTGCGCGGGTTGCCCTTCAGCGCGGCGTCGGCGGCGTTCTGCACCTTGCGGTCCAGGGTGACCTTGAGTGGTGCGCCGGGCTTCGGCTCGCTGCGGAACACCTCGGCGACGGTCTCCGCCGGGCCCTCGGACTGAGGGTTCTTGCGGGTGACGACCACGGCTTGCCCGGTGGTGCCGCGCAGCTTCTCGTCGTACCGGCCCTGGAGCCCGCCGTGACCGATGAGGTCACCGATGACGAACTTGCCGGGATTTTTGTCCATGTCTTCCTTGAGCACCGGGTCGACGGTGCCAAGGAGCGCGCGTGCGAACTCGCGGCTGGGCGCGAGATACCGCTGCTCCTCCCGGAACACGGTGCCCGGCAGGTCACGCAGCGACTGCTCGATCTGCGCGAACACCTCCTGGCGCAGCGACACGACGTCGACGAAGGCGTTCGGCTGTGCCTTGGCCACGATGCCGGGCAGGTCCGCCAGGTCGACCTCGGTCTTCACCGACTTGAAAAGCCGGTCCATGTCCTTGACCAGCGCGTCGATCTGCGTGACGCGCTGCGGCTCGACGCCGACGACCACCACGGGCTTCTTCTGGACGATCGGCTGGCCGCCGGCGTCGACGATCTCGCCGCGATCGGCGGCGAGCCGGCGGGTCGCGAGCGCGTCTCCAGCGCTGAGCTTCTCCTGGACGATCTTGGGCTCCCAGATCACCTGCCAGGCGTCGTCCTTACCCTGCCGCAGCCGGAGGGTCGTCGGGTATGTCCAGTGTGTGCCGCCGGGGAGGGTCCAGTCGACGGTGACGGTGCTGGTGGCGATGTCTTCGGTGACCTTGGGGTCACCTTCCCGCTTGAGCGCCGGCGGGGTCTCGCCCAGCTCGCCGCTGAGCGATTTGATCTGCTCGGCGACGGTGGTGGCGGGCACCTTCTGGCCGGTCGGGTCGACGAAGCCGACCTTGCTGAGCTGGCCGCTCTGCCAACCGGTCAGGAACGCGTCGACCGTCTTGTCGGGTCCGTCCCCACCTGAGCAGGCGGCCAGTGTGCCCGCCGCTAGCACTACGCACGCAATCCCCGTGACACGCATGGTCTCGACAGTATTACGAGCCCTGTGATGTTCTCTGCCCCGCTCATGCCTAGCGGGGGTGAGCCCGGGTACTCAGACTAGGCTGAGACAAGAACCGGCCCACAACGGTGTGGGCGAGGGGGGAGTGTGCACCCATGGTCGGGCGTCCGGTCAAGGCGTCGAGTCTTCTCGAAGACGCGCTGCCACCCGACGAGGTCGAGGACGCTGAGATCGAGGAGCCGGTACCAAGTACCGAGCGCCTGATCGAGCAAGCCGTCGCACTGGCGGGTGACGACCAGGAGTCGGCCGCTCTCGTCGACCGGTTCTGGCGGTTCGCGCCCGATGAGGAGCTGGTCGGCTACACGGCCGACGAGATGCTGGCCGCCGCGCGCAGCCACCGCGAGCTGGCCGAGCAGCGGGTCACCGGCGAGCTGAAACTGCGGATCAGCGAGCCTCGCCCAGACGATCACCACACGGTCATCGAGACCGTCACGGACGACATGCCGTTCCTGGTCGACTCCGTGACCGCCCTGCTCACCGCCCACCACCTCGACGTGCACCTGCTCGTGCACCCGCTGATCGTGGTGCGCCGCGAGCCGCTCGGCAAGCTCGCCGAGGTGGCCGCCGAGGTCGAGGCCGACGACGCGATCGCCGGTGACCTGGTCGAGAGCTGGATGCACATCGAGATCGACCCGGTGCGCGACCCGGTCGCGCGCGAGCAGTTGCGCCGCGAGCTGCAGCGGGTGCTCACCGACGTGCGCGAGGCGGTCGAAGACTGGCCGAAGATGCGCCGCCGGGCGCTCGGCATCGCCGACGAGCTCGCCGCGGCGCGCAACACGCCCGACCGCCCGCCGGTGCCGGACAAGGACATCACCGACTCCGTCGACCTGCTGCGCTGGCTCGCCGACGACCACTTCACCTTCCTGGGATACCGCGAGTACCGGCTGATCGACGGTGGCACCGAGGGTGAAAAGGTGCTCCAGGCGGTGATGGGCACCGGCCTCGGCATCCTCCGGCAGGACCAGACCGCGCCCCGCGTGCTGTCGTCGATGACGCCGGAGGCATACGAGAAGGTGCTGGAGAAGCGCCTGCTGATCATCACGAAGGCGAACTCCCGCGCCACCGTGCACCGGTCGTCGTACCTGGACTACATCGGCATCAAGATGTTCGACGCGGCCGGCGACGTGATCGGCGAGCGGCGCTTCCTGGGGCTGTTCTCCGGCGCGGCGTACCGGACGAGCGTGCGCGAGCTGCCGGTGGTCCGGCGCAAGGTCGCCGAGGTGCTCGACCGCTCGGGCCTGTCGCAGCGCAGCCACTCCGGCAAGGACCTGCTCCAGATCCTGGAGACGTACCCGCGCGACGAGCTCTTTCAGATCAAGACCGACGACCTGTACCACGCGGTGATCGGCGTGCTGCGCATGGCGGGCCGCCGCCAGCTCCGCCTCTTCCTGCGGCGCGACGGGTACGGCCGGTTCATCTCCTGCCTCATCTACCTGCCCCGTGACAGGTTCACCACGCAGAACAGGCTGCGCATGCAGGAGATCCTGCTGCGCGAGCTGAACGGCGTGGGCGTCGACTACACCACCCGGGTGACCGAGTCGACGCTGGCACGGGTGCACTTCATCGTGCGCACCGACCCGGCCAGCCCGCCGGGCCCCGTCGACGCCGACGCGCTCGCGGAGGAGCTCGCCGACGCGACCCGGCTGTGGGAAGACGACTTCCGCCTCGTGCTGGAGCGCAAGCTCGGCGACGAGCAGGCGAAGACGCTGTACTTCCGGTACGCGGATGCGTATCCCGAGGGGTACAAGGACGAGCACGCGCCGCACGAGGCGGTGAAGGACCTCGCGAAGCTGGAGCTGCTCGACGAGCGCGGCCAGCTTGAGATGCACCTGTTCCACAAGCGGCAGGACGACGCCGACGTCCGGTTCAAGATTTACCGGTACGGCGAGCCGATGATGCTCTCGGCGGTACTGCCCGTGCTGCACTCGCTCGGCGTGGAGGCGACCGACGAGCGGCCGTACGAAATGCACCGCCCCGACGGCACGATCTACCTGTACGACTTCGGGCTGCGGCTGCCCGAGGCGCACCGGGCGCTCGCCGAGGTACGCCCGCACGTGGAGAACGCGTTCGCGGCGGCGTGGCGGCGCGAGGCCGAGGTCGACCGGTTCAACGAGTTGGTGCTGCGCGCCGGGCTGACCTGGCGGCAGGTGGTCGTGCTCCGGGCCTACGCCAAGTACCTGCGCCAGGCCGGCACGGTCTACTCGCAGGACTACATGGAGTCGACCTTCATCGCGTACCCGGCGATCGCCGGCCTGCTGGTGCGGCTCTTCGAGACGCGCTTCTCACCCGGCCAGCCGCCGGCTGACCGGGAAAAGCGCAGCCAGGAGCTGATCGACGAGATCCGGCAGCGCCTCGACGACGTGGCCAGCCTCGACCAGGACCGCATCCTGCGGGCGTACCTGACCCTCATCCAGGCGACCCTGCGCACCAGCTTCTTCCAGCGCGGCAGCGACGGGCGCCCGAAGTCGTACATCGCGTTCAAGCTCGACCCGCAGGCGATTCCGGACCTGCCGGCGCCCCGTCCGAAGTACGAGATCTTCGTGTACTCGCCGCGCTTCGAGGGCGTACACCTGCGTTTCGGAGCGGTGGCACGCGGCGGCCTGCGCTGGTCCGACCGGCGGGAAGACTTCCGCACCGAGGTGCTGGGCCTGGTCAAGGCGCAGATGGTCAAGAACGCGGTGATCGTGCCCGTGGGCGCCAAGGGTGGCTTCGTCCTGAAGGAGAAGCCGGGCGACCGGGAAGAGGCGGTCACGTGCTACCGCCGGTTCATCGGGGCGCTGCTCGACGTCACCGACAACATCGTGGGTGGCAAGGTCGTGCCGCCGCGTGACGTGGTGCGGCACGACGGCGACGACACGTACCTCGTAGTGGCCGCCGACAAGGGCACCGCCACGTTCTCCGACTACGCCAACGAGATCTCGGTGGCGCGCGGCTTCTGGATGGGCGACGCGTTCGCCTCCGGTGGCTCGGCGGGATACGACCACAAGAAGATGGGCATCACCGCCCGCGGCGCCTGGGAGTCGGTCAAGCGTCACTTCCGCGACCTCGACCTCGACACGCAGTCCCAGGACTTCACGGTCGTCGGTGTCGGCGACATGTCCGGTGACGTGTTCGGCAACGGCATGCTGCTGTCGCAGCACATCCGGCTGGTGGCCGCATTCGACCACCGGCACATCTTCGTGGACCCGACGCCCGACGCGGCCACGTCCTATGTGGAACGGCGGCGCGTTTTCGAACTGCCGCGCTCGTCGTGGGCCGACTATGACGCCTCGCTCATCTCCGAGGGCGGTGGCGTGTTTCCGCGTACCGCCAAATCCATCGCGATAACGCCGCAGATGCGTGCGGCGCTGGACCTCGACGGCGATGTCACCGCGATGTCGCCGGCCGACCTGATGCGTGCCATCCTGCTGGCGCCGGTCGATCTACTGTGGAACGGCGGCATCGGCACGTACGTCCGGGCGAGCGACGAGTCCAATGCGGACGTTGGCGACAAAGCCAATGACGCCATCCGCGTGACCGGCGGGCAACTGCGGTGCAAGGTGGTGGGCGAGGGCGGCAACCTGGGCCTGACCCAGCGCGGGCGGATCGAGTTCGCGGCCAAGGGCGGTCACATCTACACCGACTTCATCGACAACTCGGCCGGTGTCGACTGCTCCGACCACGAGGTCAACATCAAGATCCTGCTCGGTGGGGCGGTAGCGGACGGCGAGCTGACCACGCCCGAGCGCGACGCGTTGCTGGTCGAGATGACCGACGAGGTCGGCGAGCTGGTCCTGCGCGACAACTATCAGCAGGCGCAGGCGCTCGCCAACGCGCGTTCGCAGGCGGCGTCGCTGCTGCCGGTGCACCGCAGGATGCTGGCCGAGCTGGAGCGCTCCGGCGCGCTCGACCGCGGGCTCGAAGCGATGCCCACCGACGAGGAGCTGGACGCGCGCGACAGCGGGCTCACCACACCGGAATTCGCGGTACTGCTGGCGTACGTGAAGATCATGCTGGAGCGCGAGATCCTCGCCGACGCGCTACCGGACGAAGAGTGGACGACCGAGGTACTGGTCGACTACTTCCCGACCCCGTTGCGCGACCGGTACGCCGACCGTATGACCGGCCACCGCCTGCGCCGCGAGATCGTGGCGACCCAGCTCGTCAACGAGGTGGTCAACCGCGGCGGCACGTCGTTCGTCTTCCGGGCGATGGAGGAGACCGGTGCGTCGCCCGCCGACGTGCTGCGCGCCTACGTGGTCGTGCGCGAGATCTTCGGCCTGCGCGAGATCTGGGCTGCCGCGGAGGCGCTCGACAACAAGGTGCCGACGGCGGTGCAGACGATCGTCCACCTGGAGAGCCGGCGCCTGCTCGACCGGGCGGTGCGGTGGCTGGTCACGTCGCGCCGTTCGCCGCTCGACGTGCCGGGCGAGATCCGGCGTCTGCGGCCGGGGGTGGCGGAGCTGCTGCCCCGCCTGGTGGTGCTCTTCCGCGGCGCCGAGCAGGAGACCCTGCGTTCACACGCCAAGGGCCTCGTGTCACGAGGGCTGCCGGAGGCGCTCGCCGTCCACACGACCCGCATGGTGTACGGCTTTGGGCTGCTCGATGTCGTCGAGACGGCGAACACGATCGGTCGCGACGTCTCCGAGGTCGCGTCGGTCTACTTCGTACTGTCCGAAGAGTTCCGTGTCGACGAGCTGCTGTCGAAGATCTCGTTGCTGCCCCGCGAAGACCGGTGGCAGACGCTGGCCCGGATGGCGCTGCGCTACGACCTGTACGCCGCGCTGGCCGCGCTCACCGCCGAGGTGCTGACATCGACACCGTCCGACCTGCAGCCCGATGAGCGGGTGCGGGTGTGGGAGCGCGCCAACGCCGCCACCATCAACCGGACCCGGAACGCGATCGGGGAGTTCGGTGACTCTCGGGCCGACCTGGCGGCGCTCTCCGTGCTGCTGCGCCAGATCCGCACGCTCGTCAGGACATCGGCAGCGGCATGAAGCGTGATCAGCCCTACGCGTAACGCGGAATCCAACCGGCGGGTAGGGTTCTGATCGATGTTGGACAAGCGCCTTTACCACCACCTGGTGACGTGGCTCGGCCAGTGGCCGCCCGGCCGGGAGGTCACCGTGGTCGGCTCCGAGCGGCGCACGTTGCCGGGTTGGGACGGCGCCGTGCACCCGCTGGTCGGTGTCGGCACGCCCGCCGGCGCGGTGCTGTCCGTGCCGCCGCCCCGCGCGGCTGCCGTCCGGGCACTGGCCGACCTGCCCATCGACGACCTCCTGGCGAAGCTGCCGGAGGCGGTGGGGCTGGACGCCGACCGCCGCGTGTACCGGGGCGTGTTCCGGTACAGCCTGGGCCCGGAAGACCTGCCCGACGCAGGGGAGTGGCTGCCGGTCGACGATCCGGTGGTGCCGGAGTGGCTGCGCCCGTTCGGCGGGGAGGTTCTCGTCGCCCGCTCGCAGTCGGGCGGGTACCTGGCGGGCGTCGGCATCAAGCGGCACGACCAGTACGGCAACGAGATCGCGGTCGGCACCGAGGAGGAGGCCCGGGGGCAGGGCCTGGGTCGGCGGCTGGTCGCACAGGCGGCTCGCCGCATCCTCGACGAGGGTGCGGTGCCGACCTACCTGCACGCGCCCGACAACACCGCCTCGGCCCGGGTTGCCGAGGCGGCCGGTTTCCCCGACCGCGGCTGGTCCGTCTACGGCGCCTAGTTTTCGACTGCCTTCGTGCCTTGGCGCTTGATGAGCGGGCGGGTCGTTTCGCGGGGCGGTTGGGAAGGCAGGGGCGTGGACGGCGGGGGAGGCGGTGGCGCCACCGCCTCCGGGTCGAGGCGGCCGGACTCAGAGCTGGGTATCCGGTTGAGCACGCTGTGCGCCTGCCGGTCGACCATGCGCGTGACGAGCTGCTGGGCGTACCCGAGCACGATGGCGTATCCGACGATCTGCTGTGTGCTGTCCAAGGCGGACAGTCCAGGTAGGAACCTCCCGGCGAGCAGCAGCAGCGCGGTCAGCGAGACCAGGGCGCCCGCCGGCAGTTTCAGCAGCGCGAGTGCGACGGGTACCCCGTACGGCGTGGACGTGCCGCGCATCCCGCGGATCGACACCATCGCACTGAGCGCTCCGCCCACCAACCCGAGGAACTCGACGAGCGCGATGTCGCCGCCGCTCGGCTGACCGTCGCGGCCGGTCGGGCACCGGGCTCCGTCGAAGCACAGGTTGATGGTGGAGGGCTGCCAGACGCCGAGCGCGGCGAGTCCGGCGGCCAGGAGGAAGAGCATCACCGTGGTCGCCAGGATGAGGTTGCGCAGGCTGCGCACCCGCGTGTACTGCTCGTCGGAGGCGATGAACGCCCACTGGAGCGCCGTGCGATACGCGGATCGGTCAGCGGCGCTGACCCGGCTGGTGTCGCCCCACTCGTCGATGAGCCGGCGGTTCGCCTCGGTCCGGCGGCGGTCGTCGGCGGCGAGGGTCCGCTCGACCAGCCCCACGACGGCGTGCCGCCCGGTTTTGAGGTCTTCCGGCGGCTGCACGGAGACGAGCAGCAGCTCCGCGTTGTGCAGGTTGATCCAGGCGGCGTCGACGAGCGCGCCGTTCCACCAGTCGCGGAAGCGCGTCCACCAGTGGCCGCGCAGGGTCGCCGCGTCGATGGCGGCCTTGAGATGCCCTTCGACCGCCGGCGCGACCCGGCTCCAGTCTTCGACGTCCTCGACGGCGAGCAGTTGTGCGCGGAGATAGCTGGCGCGGGCCACCACGAGTTCCCGCCAGCCGGTGGCTTTCTTGGGGCGCGGAACCGCGAAGGTGGGCGCTGGGTGCGTCATACCCTTTGGGATCTCAAAGGACCCGGTGCGCTGTCAACGCCTTTGTCGCCAAGGCGTCCGATATGAGAGGTGACGCAGCGCCAATCCAACAACAGGACGCCGAGCGCAGAACCGCGGGCCCGGTCGGGGGGATGCCGGGCCCGCGGCCCGCTGGTTTCCCCAGGCCGTGGCTTACTGAGTAGTAACGCTACGTGGCGCTAAATCGCGTTTCAAGAGGAGAAGGGGCGAAATGGACCGTTCGGCCGAGTACGGACCGATTACTCTCCGTGATTTCCGGTCAGTCCCAGCGCTTCCGCGGCGGCCCGGCCGTTGGCGTGGCTCGCGCCAAAAGTGGTGACGAACGCCCGCGCGCCCGCCGGTCGCCAGCTCGACGGCCAGCCCATCTCGACCACGGCGACGGGGTGTTTGGCGGCCAGCGCCTCGATCAGCGCGCGGGCCGCCGGCGCTCGGTGGGCATGCCGCCCCACGACGACGATCGGACGGTCGCCGGCCCGGGCCAGCACCTCGGCGATGTCGGTCTCAGCGGCCACCACGCGAAGGTGCTCCTGCCCATCGAGGTGGGGAGCGAGCCCCCAGGGCACCCGGCCCTCGGCGATGGTGGACGACGACACGAGCTGTACGACCAGGGGAACACCGGCCCCGTCGAGCGCGCCCTCCACGCGTACCGCTCGACGCGCGGCGGCGTACCCGAGATCCGGCGGCGAGAAACCCGGCGCGGGCCGTGCGGCCCACGCGGCGAGCGCGGCCACCCGCTCCGCGGCTTCCTCGACCCGCGCCGCCGGCAGGCGGCCGTCCGCGACGGCCGCCGCGATCTCCGCGGCGACCTCCTCGACCAGCGCCGCGTCGACCTTCGCGCCGATGCAGAGCAGGTCGGCACCGGCCAACAGCGCGGGTACCGCGGCCCGCGCGGTGCCGCCGGCCGCCAGCGCGGCGCCTTTCATCTCCAGCGCGTCGGTGACCACCGTGCCCGTAAAGCCCAACTCGCCGCGGAGCAGGTCGACAAGCGCCGCCCGGCTGAACGTCGCCGGAGCGGTGCCGGTCAGCTCCGGTACCCGGATGTGCGCGCTCATGACCGCTCGCGTCCCCGCCTCGACGACCGCCCGGAACGGCGGCAGGTCCCGGGCGCGCAGGAGGTCGAGCGGTGCGTCCACGGTGGGCAGTTCGAGGTGCGAGTCGGCGACGGTCGCGCCGTGGCCGGGGAAATGCTTGGCGCACGCGGCGACGCCGGACTCCTGGAGCCCCGCGACGGCCGCGGCGGCGTGTGCGGCAACCCGTTCGGGTACGGAGCCGAAGGACCGGGTACCGATGATCGGGTTGTCGTCGGCCGTGTTGACGTCGACGGTGGGTGCGAGGTTCAGGTTGATGCCGGTACCGGCCAAGTCGTCGCCGATCGCCCGATAGATCCGCCGGGTCAGGTCCGTATCGTCCACTACGCCCAGTGCGGCGTTACCGGGATACGGGCTGCCGGTCGCGTGTGCGAGCCGGGTGACGTCGCCACCCTCCTCGTCGATCGCGACCAGTACGTCGGATCGCACGCCCCGCAGGGCACCCGCGAGCGCCGCAACTTGCGTAGCCTTGTTGATGTTGAATCCGAAGAGCGTGTATCCCGCCAACCCTTCCCCGACAAGGTCGAGGGCCCATGGCGGCGCGGTCGTGCCGGGAAAGGCGGCCAGCAGTGTGCGTAGCGCGAGCCGGCGTAGCCCTGGATCGGTCGACACGTTGCGTGCTCCCCTTCAAGTGCTCCACGATTACACTTCGGTAAGGTTTATTTAGTACTAGAGGACGGTACATGGCCTCCCCGCGCCTGCCCGGCACCCCGCGACTGCTCCGTGCGCTCAACGACCGCTCCGCGCTGGAGCTGTTGCTTACCCGCGGCCCCCTTACCCGGGCACAGCTCGGTGAGCTGACCGGCCTCAGCAAGGTCACCGCCTCACAACTCGTCGAACGGCTGGAAGAGCGCGGGCTCGTGACACGCGTGGGCGAGCAGGCGGGCGGTCGCGGTCCCAACGCCCAGTTGTACGCCGTGACGCCGAGCAGCGCCCACGTCGTCGGCGTGGTGGTCGACGCCGACCGGGTCGTGGCCGCCTGTGCCGACATCACCGGCACGGTCGTCGGCCGGGTCGAGCAGTCCACTAAGGACAACGACGACCCGGTGGGTGTGGTGCACAACGCGGTCGTGCAAGCGGCCCGCAGCGCCAAAGCAGACCTGGGCACCGTCAAGCGGGTCGTGCTCGGCACGCCCGGCCTCGTCGACCCGGGCACCGGCGACATCACGTTCGCGTGGAACCTGCCCCGGTGGCACCGCGGCCTGCTCGCCGCGCTGCGCGAAGACCTGCACACGCCCGTCGTCTTCGGCAACGACGTCAACCTCGCCGCCGTCGCCGAGGCGCACGACGGTGCGGCCAAGGGCGTCGACGACTTCGTGCTCATCTGGATCGGCGGCGGCGTGGGCCTCGCGATCATGCTGGGCGGCCGGCTGCACCAGGGCAGCACCGGCGCCGCTGGCGAGATCGGATACCTGCCGGTGCCGGGCGCGCCCATCCCGCGTGACGCGTACCGGCGGTCCAAGGGTGCCTTCCAGCAGGTGGCCGCCGCCGACGCGGTGCGTGCGGTGGCGCGCGAGCACGGCTTCCGGGGCGGTAGCGCGGCCGAGGCTGTGCGCACCGCCATCGCCGCCGGCACCAAGGGCGGCCCGATGCTCGACGAGGTGGCCCGCCGTCTGGCACTGGGCGTCGCCAGCACGTGCGTGGTACTCGACCCGCCGCTCGTCGTGCTCTCCGGCGAGGTCGGCCAGGCGGGCGGCAGCGCGCTGGCGGAGCGGGTACAGCACGAGGTCGCCGCGATCACGCTGGTGGCGCCGCGGGTCGTGGTGAGCGAGGTGGCCGAGGAGCCGGTGCTCAAGGGCGCCCTGCTCACCGGCCTCCACGCGGCGCGCGACGAGGTGTTCGGGTCGACGGTGTAGGGCTTATGCCAGGTCGCGTCTGCGGAAGTTCGCGAAGGCGGCCACCGCCACCACGGCCACCAGCGCGGTCAGCACGATCAGGCCGTGTGCCCACGTCAGCGAGTAGGAGCAGTCCTCGAAGGACCCGATACAGGGCCCGTCGTAGAACGTGACGCGGCCGCCCATCCACGCGCCCAGGTAGGTGGAGAGCATGTAGGTCTCGGTGCGGCCGGCCTCCACCACCTCCATCACGATGCGCGCGCCGACCTCCCAGACGATCGCGTACCCCGCCACGACACCCATCGCGGCGGCGGTGTGCCGGCCCAGCGTCGCCAGGCAGAAGCCGAGTGCCGCCGCGCCCAGTACGAGGAGCAAGCCGCGGACGACGAGCATCGCCAGGTCGCCCCAGAACTCCGCGTCGACGTCGCCCGGCAGGCCGTTGACCTGGGCGATCACCCAGAACGACGCGATGTATCCGACCGTGGCGACCACGGCCACCGCCAGCACCGAGGCGAGCAGCGTGCCGAGCTTGGTGCCCAGTACGGTCAACCGCTGCGGCCGCCACAGCAGCAGGTTCGTCATGCCGCCCGAGTTTAGTTCCGCGCCGACGAACGAGGCCGCCACCAGAAAGCCGAAGAGCGCGACGAAGGCCACCATGAAGTAGACGAGGTTACCGATCTCGCGTTCGAAGACGAAGACGCCGAACAGGTAGTCCTCGAGGCGGGGCTTCCGCTCGCTCAGGGTCTGGCAGAAGTCCGTGGTGCCCTGGCCGGACTCGCAGAGCTCACGCATCTGCTCCTGGCGCGACTCTTCCTGTACGACCTGGATCTCGGCCCGCTCCCACTCGGCGGCGGTCGGCCGGTGCGAACTTCCCACCATGGTCGCGATCGTGACCACGAAGGAGCCGACGAGCAGTATCAGCATCAACTGCGTGAACCGGCGGGCCAGCAGCCGGCTCAGCTCGGCGCGTACCAGGTTCATTTCGCTTCTCCCTCGACCACCGTCACCGACAGATCGTGCTCGGCGCCGGGGCGCACCGCGTCGTCGACCTGCTTGTGCGTCCCGGGCTCCGGCTCGGTGCCGGTGAGCTGGAGGAAGACGCTCTCCAGGTCGGGTGTGAGCGGGGTCAGCTCACGTATCCACATGCCCTGGCCGCCCAGCGTCTCGCTGACCCACGCCGGGTCGGCGAGGTCGCCCACCACGAAGTGGTCATCGTGGACGGTCACCGGCAGCCCGGCACCGCGGATCACCTCCGCGGCCCGTTCGTGCTCGGCGACGCGTACCCGATATTCACCCTTGTCGAAGCCCGACAGGACCTCGGACACCGGACCGCTCAGCACCCGCCGGCCGCGCGAAATGATCGTCACGTGGTCGCAGATGAGCTGGATCTCGGCCAGGATGTGGCTCGACACCAGCACCGTCACGTTGGCGGCGGCCAGGTCGCGCATCAGGTCGCGCATCTCTCGGATGCCGGCCGGGTCCAGGCCGTTGGCCGGCTCGTCGAGGATCAACAGCTCCGGTTGCTTCAGCAGGGCCGAGGCGACCGCCAGCCGCTGCTTCATGCCCAGCGAGTACCCCTTGACCCGCTCGTCGCCGCGATCACGGAGCCCGACCTGGTCGAGCACCTCTTCCACCCGCTCGTGCGGCACACCGCCGGCCGTGGCGAGCAGCCGGAGCGTGCGGCGACCGGTGAAGTTGCCGAAGAACTGCGGGCTCTCGACGATCGCGCCGACCCGGCCGGCGACCGCGGGCAGCTCGGCGGGCGCCTGGCGACCCAGTACCGCCATCCGGCCAGCGTCGGCATGGACCAGGCCGAGCAGCGCGCGCAGCGTCGTGGTCTTGCCCGAACCGTTGGGGCCGAGGAAACCGTGCACCTGTCCGGCCTCGACGGTCATGTCGAAGCCGTCCAGCGCGACGCGGGCTCCGCCGCGCAGCGTGCGGAACGTCTTGCGCAGCCCATCAATCTCGATGACGGCACTCATGGCGAGGAACCTTACGGTGAGCATCACATCTGTGGGGGGTAGGCCGGTCGGCCGTGGTTGGATGGTCCAGTGCCCGCGGCGAACGACGATCTGGTGATTGACCTCGACGGAGTCGGTGTAACTCGCTCCGGCGCGCATCTTTTGCGCGACCTCACCTGGCAGGTCGAGTTGGACGAACGGTGGGTCGTGCTCGGC
This sequence comes from Phytohabitans aurantiacus, assembly GCF_027923225.1. Classification (GTDB taxonomy): domain Bacteria; phylum Actinomycetota; class Actinomycetes; order Mycobacteriales; family Micromonosporaceae; genus Phytohabitans; species Phytohabitans aurantiacus. The sequence continues at coordinate 2,102 of NZ_BSDI01000080.1, read as the reverse complement.
CCGAACGGTGCCGGCAAGACCACGCTGCTCAACATCGCGGGTGCCCGGCTCTACCCCAGCACGGGCACCGCGCGCGTCCTGGGCGAGCGGCTCGGGCGCACCGACGTCAACGAGCTGCGCACCCGGATCGGCCTGTCCAGCGCCGCGCTCGCCGAGCGGATCCCCGGCGACGAGATCGTGCACAACGTCGTGGTGACCGCCTCCTGGGGCGTCGTCGGGCGCTGGCGCGAGCGGTACGAGTCGATCGACGAGGTGCGGGCCCGCGCGCTGCTCGACCAGTTCGGCGTGGCCGGGTTGGCCGACCGTGCGTACGGGACGCTGTCGGAGGGGGAGCGCAAGCGCGTGCAGATCGCCCGCGCCCTCATGACCGACCCCGAGCTGCTGATGCTCGACGAGCCGGCCGCCGGCCTCGACCTGGGTGCCCGCGAAGACCTGGTGAACCGCCTGGCCGAGCTGGCCTACGACCCGGACGCCCCGGCGATCGTGCTGGTCACCCACCACGTCGAGGAGATACCGCCAGGCTTCACCCACGCGCTGTTGCTGCGCGAGGGCGGCGTGGTCGCGCAGGGGTTGATCGGCACGGTACTGACCAGCGACAACCTGTCGAAGACGTTCGGCCTACCGCTGAAGCTGGAGCGGTCGGGAGAACGATTCATCGCGTTCTCCTGATCTAGACTCTGTTGATGCGTCAGCCCCGCGTCGTTGTGGTCGGCAGCGCCAACATGGACCTGGTCGCGACCTCTCCGGTGCTGCCCCGGCCGGGCGAGACCGTGCTCGGTAACGACTTCACGATGGTGCCCGGTGGCAAGGGAGCCAACCAGGCGATCGCCGCGTCGCGCGCCGGTGCGTCCTGTTCGTTCCTCGGCGCGATCGGTTCCGACGCGTTCGGCGTGACCCTCAAGGCACGGCTGGCCGCGTCCGGAGTCGACAGCGCGCACGCCCGAGTCGTCTACGGCTCGTCCGGCGTGGCCCTCGTCGTGGTCAACGCCGAAGGTGAGAACACCATCGTCGTGACCCCGGGAGCCAACGGCGCGTTCGCCGCGCTGACCGACGCCGAGCTCGCCACCATCCAAGGCGCCGACGTGCTCGTGTGCCAGCTCGAAATCCCCGTCGAGACGGTCACGCAGGCGGCCGTCGCCGCCCGTGCGGCGGGAGTCCGGGTACTGCTCAACGCCGCCCCGGCGCGCGACCTGCCCGACGAGCTGCTGGCGGCCGTCGACCTGCTCGTCGTCAACGAGGGCGAGGCGCAGGCCATCCTCGGCGGCAGTCTCGACGACCCGGCGGCGCTGCTCTCGGTCGTGCCGCGCGCGGTCGTGACCCTCGGCGACGAGGGCGCCTGGTACGTCTCCCGGGACGGCGAGGGCACCCGGGTCCCGGCCTTCAAGGTCGACACGGTCGACTCGACGGCGGCGGGTGACGCGTTCACTGGTGCGCTGGCGGTGGCGTGGGGCGAGGAGCGCGACCTGGTCGACGCGGTGCGCTGGGCATGCGCGGCCGGTGCCGTCTGCGCTCGCCGCCTTGGCGCGTCCGTGTCGCTGCCCACCCGCGACGAAATCGACGCGCTGTACGCCTCCACTTGATCCGACACGTCATGCTGGAAGCATGATCCGGATCATCCTCAACCTGCTCTGGCTCATCTTCGGCGGCGGAATCGTGCTGGCCATCGGATACGGCATCGCGGCACTGATCTGCTTCGTACTGGTGATCACGATCCCGTTCGGGGTGGCGTCACTGCGGCTGGCCTACTACTCACTGTGGCCGTTCGGCCGGACCCTCGTGCCGAAGCCGGGCGCCGGCGTCGGCTCGGGCCTCGCCAACGTGCTCTGGGTGGTGCTGGCCGGCTGGTGGCTGGCGCTCACCCACATCGTCGCCGGCATCGGCCTGTGCCTGACGATCATCGGCATCCCGTTCGGCATCGCCAACTTCAAGCTCGTGCCGGCGGCGTTCTGGCCGCTGGGCCGCGAGGTAGTCGACGTCCCGTAGTGATCAGGGCGTCCCTCAAGTCGCTCTAGTGCGGTGACCATGAACGTTCACCGGGTCTGGTCGTCAGGCCGCCTTGGTGCGGGGTCGGCCCCAGCGTTGTTGGCGTTCGCTGCGGATGC
>NZ_BSDI01000079.1 GCF_027923225.1 Phytohabitans aurantiacus | reverse complement strand
ACCCCACTACCCGGCCGCAACTCTCCCACCTGACCCACACATCAGACAGGAGAGCCGTGCATTCGCCCTTGATCGACGGGGAGAGCGCGCCGCGCGCGGCGTGCGGGCAGGCGCGGAGAGGGCCCGCGAGCGGCGCGCGCGGCCCCAACGCCGCGCGCGAGCCGCGGAGCTGTTAGGAGGCGTGTTCTTTGCGGATGGCTTCGGCCAGGTGGGAGGGCATCGGGTCGTGTCTTGCGAAGGTGCGGCTGAACGTGCCGGCGCCGCTCGTCATCGACCTCAGCTCGACCGCGTACCGCACCAGCTCCGTCGCCGGGACCTCGGCGCGGACGAGGGTGCGCTCGCCGCCCGCCGGGTCGGGCTCGGTGCCGAGTACGCGGCCGCGGCGCCCGGACAGGTCGCTCATCACGGAACCGACGAACGAGTCTGGTACCCGGATGGTGATCTCGTCGACCGGTTCGAGGAGCTGGATCTGGCCCTTTTCGGCCGCCTCGCGCAACGCTAGCGCCCCCGCCGTCTGGAACGCGGCGTCGGACGAGTCGACGCTGTGCGCCTTGCCGTCGTAGAGCGTCACCCGCAGGTCGACCAGCGGGTACCCGGCGACGAGCCCGCGTTCCATCTGGGCGCGCACGCCCTTCTCCACCGACGGGATGTAGTTGTGCGGCACCACGCCACCGACGATTTTGTCGACGAACTCGAAGCCGGCGCCGCGGGGCAGCGGCTCGACCCGGATGTCGCAGACGGCGTACTGGCCGTGGCCGCCGGACTGCTTCACGTGCCGCCCGTGCCCGGCCGATTGTGCGGCGAACGTCTCGCGCAGCGCCACCCGCACCGGCTCGGTCTCCAATTCGACACCGCCCGCGCGGAGCCGGTCGAGCACCACGTCGGCGTGCGCCTCGCCCATGCACCACAGGACGAGCTGGTGGGTCTCGGGGTTGCGCTCCAGCCGCATGGTCGGGTCGCCCGCGACGAGGCGGCCCAGGTTTTTGGCCAGCGCGTCTTCGTCGGCGCGGGTTTTGGCGACGATCGCGACCGGCAGCAGCGGCTCGGGCATCACCCAGGGCTCGACGAGCAGCGGGTTGTCCTTGGCGGAGATCGTGTCGCCGGTCTCCGCGCTGCCCGACTTGGTGATCGCGCAGATGTCGCCGGCGACGCAGTACGGCACCTCGCGCAGGCTGGCTCCCAGCGGCGAGTAGATGTGCGCGATGCGCTCGTCGTTGTCGTGGTCGGGGTGGCCGCGCTCTTCCATGCCGTGCCCGGACACGTGCACGACTGCTTCCGGGCGCAGCGTGCCGGAGAACACCCGGACGAGTGAAACCCGGCCGACGTGGCGGTCGATGGTGGTCTTGACGACCTCGGCGACGAGCGGGCCGTCGGCGTCGCAGGTGAGCGGCGGCTGGGGGGAGCCGTCGACGCCGGTGACGGCGGGCAGGTCGTGTTCGAGCGGGGTGGGGAACGCCGCGGTGAGCAACTCCAGCAGGGCGTCGAGGCCGACCTGGGTCTCCGCGCAGACAGGTACGACGGGGTAGAAGTGGCCGCGGGCGACCGCCTTCTCCAGGTCGTCGATGAGAATCTGGGTCTCGATCTCCTCGCCGCCCAGGTAGCGGTCCATGAGGGTCTCGTCTTCGCTCTCCGCGATGATGCCCTCGATGAGCTCGTTGCGGGCCTCGTCGATCGCGGGCAGGTGCTCGGGGTCCGGTTCGCGCACGTCGGGCGGGTACCCGTTCGTGTAGTCGAAGACCCGCCTGGTGATCAGCCCCATCAGGCCGACCGTGGACTCGCCGTCGTCGCCGAGCATCGGCAGGTACAGCGGAAGCACATTGTCTCCGAACACCCGCTGGCACAGCGCGACCGTCTCGTCGAAGTCGGCGCGCTGGTGGTCCAGGCGCGTGACCGCGACGGCGCGCGGCATGCCGACGGCGGCGCACTCCTCCCAGAGCGCGGCCGTGGCCGCGTCCATGCCGTCGACGGCGGAGACCACGAACAGCGCGGCGTCCGCGGCGCGGAGGCCGGCGCGCAGTTCACCGACGAAGTCGGCGTATCCGGGACTGTCGAGCAGGTTGACCTTGATGTCGTTGTGGACGACGGGAGCGCAGGCCAGGCTCACCGAGCGCTGTTGCTTGACCGCGGCGGGGTCGTGGTCGCTGACCGTGGTGCCTTCGGTCACCGAGCCCGCTCGGGAGACCGTGCCGGTCGCGGCGAGCAGCGCCTCGACCAGGGTGGTCTTGCCAGCACCCGAGTGCCCGACCAGCACCACGTTGCGTACCCTGCCGGGGGTTTCCACCACCGGCGCGGGGCCGGTGACTCCCTTCTCCTGACTCTTCTGCGCCATCCGGCTAACCTCCCTGGGACGGTACGTGAGCTACCTCACGTTCACCTTTCGATCCCACACCCGCGACACCCAGTACACAAGCCTGACGCGGGAAGTGATGAGCCGACCGCTATCGTGAGAGCCGCCATGGCGAAGATCTTCCGCGTGTCCGCTCGCACCGCGCTCAGCAGCGTCGTCGAGCCTATTGCCCGCGCCCTCCTCCGGTTGGGCATCTCTCCGAACGCCGTCACCGTCGCCGGCACCGTCGGCGTACTCGTCGGCGCCGTGGGCTTTGGAGCCCGCGGCCACCTGATCATCGCACTCGCGATCGTCGTCGTGTTCGCGCTCACCGACTTTCTCGACGGCACGATGGCCCGCATGAAGGGCGGCTCGACGAAGTTCGGCGCCTTCCTCGACTCGTCGATGGACCGGGTCGCCGACGCGGGCATCTTCGGCTCGGTCGCGTACTGGCTGGCCACCCAGGACGATCGCTGGGGCATGGTCGCCGCGCTGCTCTGCCTGGCGTCCGGTCAGGTCGTCTCCTACGTGAAGGCGCGCGCCGAAGGGCTCGGCATGACCTGCAACGTGGGCATCGCCGAACGGCCGGAGCGGCTGCTCAGCGTCGGTGTCGGCGGCCTGCTCGCCGGCATCGGGCTGGAGTGGGCGCTGCCGGCGGCGCTCTGGATCCTGGCGGTGCTGTCGGTGGTCACGATCGGCCAGCGCGTGGCACACGTCTACAAACAAGCCCAAGTACCGGTCGCATGAACCTGACCGAGGTCGGGTACGCCGCCGGGTGGCGGCTGGTGCGCGCGCTTCCGGAGCCGGTCGCCGCGGCCGCGTTTCGCGCCGGTGCCGACCTCGCCGCACGCCGGGGCGGTCCGGGCACGACCCGCCTGGCGCGCAACCTGCGCCAGGTAGTCGGGCCGGACATGCCCGAGGAGGAGTTCGACGCGCTGGTACGCCGCGCGGTGCGCTCCTACGCCCGGTACTGGATGGAGGCGTTCCGGTTGCCGTCCCGCACCCGCGAGCAGCACCGGCGCGGGTTCGCCCTGGGCGGTGATCACATGCTCGCCGAAAACGTGGCCGCTGGCCGGGGCTCGGTCGTCGCGCTGCCGCACGGCGGCAACTGGGACGCGGCCGGTGCCTGGGTCGCCGCGCAGGGCTGGCCGATCATCACGGTGGCCGAGCGGCTCAAGCCCGAAGGCGTGTACGAGCGGTTCCTGGCGTTCCGGCGTGGGCTGGGCATGGAGATCGTGCCCGCCACCGGCGGCGACCGCGCCCCGATCGACGTGCTCGGCGAGCGCCTCAGCCAAGGGCGTCCCGGCCAGGGCTACGTCGTGCCGCTGCTCGCCGACCGCGACCTGTCGGTCCGAGGCGTCGAGGTGACCTTCTTCGGTGGGCGTACCCGGATGCCGGCCGGCCCAGCGCTGCTGGCCCTCAAGCACGACGCGCCCCTCTACACGGTGGACATGTGGTACGAGCCGGAAGGGCCGCGCGGGGTGCTCCGGGGTCCACTGGCACCGCCGACAGAGGGACCGCTCGACCAGCGCGTGAAGGCGTTCACCCAACAGATAGCCGACAGCCTGGCGGCGGGCATCGCCGAGCACCCGGAAGATTGGCACATGCTCCAGCGGGTCTGGCTCGACACACCGGCGACCGCGCCAGGCCGAGCGGCCTGAGGAGGAGGGGCCCGTGCGCGTCGGCATCGTGTGCCCGTACTCGCTGGACGTCCCCGGTGGCGTGCAGAACCACGTCATCGACCTCGCCGAGGCCCTGATCGCCCTCGGTCACGAGGTCAGCGTGCTGGCGCCGGCCGACGACGACGCGCCCCTGCCCCCGTACGTGGTGCCGGCCGGCCGGTCGGTCCCGTTCCCGTACAACGGCTCGGTGGCCCGGATCAGCTTCGGGCCGGTGTCGACGGCGCGGGTGCGGCGCTGGCTCAACCGGGGCGACTTCGACGTGCTGCACGTGCACGAGCCGTTCGTGCTGAGCCTGTCGATGCTGGCGGTACTGTCCGCGCGCGGCCCGGTGGTGGCGACGTTCCACACCGCGATGACCCGGTCTCGCGCCATGGCAGCGGCTCAGGGCCTCCTCCAACTCGTACTGGAACGCATCACCGCCCGCATCGCGGTCAGCGCCCTGGCCCGCAAGGTGCAGGTCGAGCACATGGCCGGCGGCGCGGTGGAGATCCCGAACGGGGTCGCGGTGGCCAAGTACGCGCAGGCTGAGCCGTTGCCGGGTTGGCCGGGGGAGGGTGGGGCGATCGGGTTCCTCGGCCGGTTCACCGAGCCGCGCAAGGGCTTCGAGTACCTGCGCAGCGCGTACGTGTCGCTGGCCCGGGAGCGGCCGGGGCTGCGGCTGCTGGTCGCCGGGCCGGGCGAGCGGGAGGAACTGCTCGAAGACGTGCCGGCCGACCTGCACAGCCGGGTCGTCTACCTGGGCAAGGTCACCGAGGCGGACAAGGCACGCATGCTGCGCAGCGTCGACGTGTACGTGGCGCCGAACACCGGCGGCGAGTCGTTCGGCATGATCCTGACCGAGGCGATGGCGGCGGGTACGCCGATCGTGGCCAGCGACCTCGACGCGTTCCGCCGGGTGCTCGACGGTGGCCGGGCCGGTGCGCTGGTGCCGGTCGGCGATGCGGAGGCCCTGGAGCGGTGCGTCGGCCAGCTCCTGGACACTCCCGCGCAGCGGGCCGCCCTGGCAGAGCACGCACGCGAGGTGGTCACCGCGTTCGACTGGGCGGTGGTCGCCGGGCACGTGCTGGAGGTGTACGCGACCGCGATCGAGGCCACGGACGGCAGGGTCATCGACGCTGACCCCGGATAAGGACCTCTACTATGCCGAGCATGTGGTGGGTTGCGGGCGCCATCGCCGTGGCGGTGCTGCTGTCCGCGTACCTCATCTGGACGGCAAGCCGGGTCGAGAGGCTGCACATGCGCGCGGCGGCTGCGGCGCGGGCCCTTGACGCGCACCTGCTGAGGCGCGCCGCGGCGGCCGCCGTCGTGGCGGAGGCGCGCGGCGCCGTCGAGCTTTACGCCGCCGCGCGGATCGCGCTCGACGCGGGTCCGGAGGAGCGCGAGGCCGCCGAGAACGACCTCACGCGCCAGCTGCGCGCGACCGAGCCGGACGACGAGGTGCTCGCCGCGAACCGGCGCCTGGCCGTCGCCCGCCAAGTGCACACCGATCTGGTACGTGACGCGCTGTCCGCGCGGCGCCGCCGGCTGGTGCGCCTGTTGCGCATGTCCAGGAGGTACCCGGAACCGGGTTACTTCGACATCGATGATCCGATCCTGTTGGCGGTGCCCGCACCTGCTCGCGCCGCACCGCCCCTGGCCGCCGAGCAGGCCACCTAGGGTGCGATTGGCTGTCGGCAGCCCCTCGTCACGGGGCTAGCATCCGAATCATGGCCGAGATTTCACAGTCCGCTGAAACCGTCACGGGTACATCCCTCACCGGCACCGCCCGCGTCAAGCGCGGCATGGCCGAGATGCTCAAGGGCGGCGTGATCATGGACGTGGTCACACCGGAGCAGGCGAAGATCGCCGAAGACGCCGGCGCGGTCGCGGTGATGGCCCTGGAGCGGGTACCGGCCGACATCCGCGCCCAGGGCGGCGTGTCCCGGATGAGCGACCCCGACATGATCGACGGGATCATCAGCGCGGTCTCCATCCCGGTCATGGCCAAGGCGCGGATCGGCCACTTCGTGGAGGCCCAGGTGCTGCAGGCGCTGGGCGTCGACTACGTCGACGAGTCCGAGGTGCTGACACCGGCCGACTACGCCAACCACATCGACAAGTGGGCGTTCACCGTGCCGTTCGTGTGCGGGGCGACCAACCTGGGCGAGGCGCTGCGCCGGATCACCGAGGGCGCGGCCATGATCCGCTCGAAGGGCGAAGCGGGCACCGGTGACGTTTCGAACGCGACCACTCACATGCGGCAGATCCGGGCGCAGATCAAGCGCCTGACGTCCCTGCCCGACGACGAGCTGTACGTGGCGGCCAAGGAGCTTCAGGCCCCGTACGAGCTGGTCCGCGAGGTGGCGAAGGCCGGCAAGCTGCCCGTCGTGCTCTTCACCGCGGGCGGCATCGCCACCCCGGCCGACGCGGCGATGATGATGCAGCTCGGCGCCGAGGGCGTGTTCGTGGGCTCGGGCATCTTCAAGTCCGGCAACCCGGAGCAGCGGGCGGCCGCGATCGTCAAGGCCACCACGTTCTACGACGACCCCGACGTACTCGCCAAGGTGTCCCGCGGCCTCGGCGAGGCCATGGTCGGCATCAACGTCGACGACATCCCGGTGCCGCACCGCCTGGCGGAGCGCGGCTGGTGAAGGTAGGCGTTCTGGCGCTTCAGGGCGACGTGCGCGAGCACGCGCGTGCCCTGGCGTCGTTCGGTGCTGCTGTCAGTGCTGTCCGCCGGCCGGCCGAGCTCGACGCGGTCGACGCGCTGGTCATCCCCGGCGGCGAGTCGACGACGATGAGCAAGCTCGCCATCGAGTTCGGCATGCTCGACCCGATCCGCAAGCGAATCGCCGGCGGCATGCCCGTGTACGGCTCGTGCGCCGGGATGATCATGCTCGCCGACCGGGTACTCGACGGCCGCCCCGACCAGCAGTCCTTCGGCGGCATCGACGTGACCGTACGGCGGAACGCCTTCGGGCGGCAGGTCGACTCCTTCGAGGGCGCGGTCGTCCTGACGCCCTTCGACGAGCCGTTCCACGCCGTTTTCATCCGCGCTCCCTGGGTCGAAAGCGTCGGTCCGGACGTCGAGGCGCTGGGCCGCGTCACGGACGGTGCGGCCGCCGGTAGGATTGTCGCGGTTCGGCAGGGCAATCTGCTCGCCACCGCTTTCCACCCGGAGTTGACCGGCGACCTCCGCGTCCACCGATACTTCGTGGAGATGGCGCGCGCGGCAGTCGACGGTTAAGGGGGCGTGGATGTCTGGCCACTCCAAGTGGGCGACGACCAAGCACAAGAAGGCGGTCATCGACGCCAAGCGCGGCAAGCTCTTCGCCCGTCTGATCAAAAACGTCGAGGTGGCCGCCCGCACCGGCGGCGGCGACCCCGCCGGCAACCCGACCCTCTTCGACGCCATCCAGAAGGCCAAGAAGAGCTCGGTGCCCAACGACAACATCGACCGCGCCGTCAAGCGCGGCTCCGGCCTCGAAGCCGGTGGCGCCGACTACCAGACCGTCATGTACGAGGGGTACGGGCCGAACGGCGTCGCCATCCTCATCGAGTGCCTCACCGACAACCGCAACCGCGCCGCGACCGAGGTGCGCACCGCCCTCACCCGCAACGGCGGCTCGCTGGCCGACGCCGGCTCGGTGGCGTACATGTTCTCGCGCAAGGGCACCATCCTCGTGCCGAGGGCCGACGGGCTCTCCGAGGATGACGTGCTGCTGGCGGTGCTCGACGCCGGTGCCGAAGAGGTCAACGACCTGGGCGAGTCCTTCGAGGTCATCACCGACCCGTCCGAACTGGTCGTGGTGCGCACCGCTCTGCAAGACGCGGGTATCGAGTACGAGTCGGCCGAGTCCGGCTTCGTGCCCTCGGTGAGCGTGCCCCTCGACGAAGAAGGCGCCCGCAAGATCTTCAAGCTGATCGACGTGCTCGAAGACTGCGACGACGTCCAGAACGTCTTCGCCAACTTCGACATCTCCGACGAGGTAATGGCCGCCGTCGGCTAGCCCGTCCCTTGGGCCCCGTCTCGTCCCCACCTCCCAGCCCACTTCGCCGCCGATCAAGGGCAAATGCACGCGGTTGGATCTCATTTCCGCGTGCATTCGCCCTTGATCGGCGCGCTGGGCGTGGCGACACGCCGTGCGAGGCCTGGCCTGGGGCGGACGCGCGCGGACGCGGTGCCCTATGGGGCTGGAGGGGTGGGGAGGCCGGCTGCTTCGGCGGCTAGGCGGAGCTGGCCGAGGAAGAGGGCGTCGCGGGCTTCGGGGGTCATCCAGTCGAAGTGGCCGTTGGCTTCCAGCGACGTGAACCCGTGCAGTGACGCCCACGCGTGCAGCATGGCCTGGAAGTGCTGTGGCCCCACGCTGACCTTGGTGTGCGCCTCCTTGGTGCGCGCGCACTGCTCCACCGCGGGGTGGACGTCGCGGATGCGCGGCGGGTCGAGTCGTCCGGCGTGGAGGGCCTCGACGAAAAGCGACGACAGTTGGGCCATCGCGCGCCCCGCCGCCTCGCTGGTGCTGCCGTCGGCCGGTGCGGCGTAGTCGGGCAGCGGCAGGCCGAGGATCAGCGCGAACTGCTGCGGCTCGCTGTGGGCCCACTGCCGGTACGCCTGTGCGGCGGCGACGAATCCGCCCGCGATGTCACCGTCTGGCACCTGGGCCCGCGCGTGCGCGACCGCAGAGCCGAGCGCCTCGTACGCGTCTGTGATGAGGGCGCTGATCAGTTCGTCGCGATCGGCGAAGTACCGGTACAGCGCGGGCGGTGTCATGTCCATCACACGGGCGATGTCGGCGAACCGCACCGCCGCCGGCCCGCCTTCGCGCATGAGGCCGAGGGCGGTCTGCTTGATCTCGCCGATCGTGGCTGCTCGCGCCCGTTCGCGGCGGGGAGCCGGCCGCGTGGTCGGGCTCATGGTTCCTCCAAATGTAAGCACTCCGTTAAGCATCGTTACAGACGTGAAGGCCCTTGACAAGTGACGGGCCATCGTGTTCGTTATGAGACGTAACGCTTCTGATGCTTCTTCACGTGGGGAACGACGATGAACGATGCAGGACCGCTGGGCCGGCTCGCCCGGCTCGCGTACCGCAACCGCGGCCGCACCGTACTGCTGTGGCTGGCCGCCCTCATGCTCGCCTTCGGCCTCTCGGCGGCGTTCGGGGGCGACTTCGCCGCCGACTACTCCGCACCCGGATCGGACTCCAAGGCCGCCCAGGAGCTGCTCCAGGAGAAGTTCCCCGCCCAGTCGGGCGAGATCGTCGACGTCGTGGTCCGCGCCGACGGCGGTGTGGAAGCCGCGCGTGGTGACGTGCGGGCGCTGCTCGACGAGCTGGCCACCGTGCCGCACGTGGCGAGCGTCGACGATCCGTTCGCCGCGCCGGGCGGCGTCTCGCCGGACGGCCGCACGCTCGTCGCGCACCTGCGCCTCGACGTGACCAACCCCAACGACATGCCGGTCGCCGACAGCGAGCGCCTGCTGGAGATCGCCGACGCCGACCGGGCCGGACTCGACGTCGCCCTCGGCGGGCAGGCGGTCCAGCTCGCCGAGCGGGGCGACATCGGCTCCGAGGGTCTCGGCCTGCTCGCGGCGGCGGTGATCCTGCTGCTGATGTTCGGCTCGGTGGTCGCCGCCGGCCTGCCGATCCTCACCGCCGTCGCCGGCCTCGCGGTGAGCAGCGCGCTCACCGGCCTGGTACTGCGATTCGTCGACGCGCCCGACTGGTCCACCTCGCTCGCGACCATGATGGGCATCGGTATCGGCATCGACTACGTGCTGCTCATGGTCACCCGGTTCCGGGAGTGGCGCGCCACCGGGCTCGACGCGGAGGCGGCCACCGTCGCGACGCTCGACACCGCCGGCCGCGCGGTCATGGTCGCCGGCAGCACGGTCGTCGTCAGCATGCTCGGCCTGTTCGCGATGGGCCTGTCGTTCATGCGTGGCGCCGCGGTGGTAACGATCATCGGCGTACTCGTCGTCATGGCGGCCAGCGTCACCCTGTTCCCCGCGTTGCTGGGGTACCTGGGCCGGCACGTCGACCGGCTGCGCCTCCCACTTCGCAGGCGCACCCGCACCGAGATCGCCGTCGGTGGCCACATCGAGCCGAGCCGCGGCTGGCTCGCCTGGAGCCGTCTCGTGCACCGCCACCGGGTGCTCACCGCGCTGGCCGGCACGGCGATCCTGCTCGTGCTCGCGTCGCCGTTCCTCGGCGTGCGGTTCGGGTTCCCGGACGCGGGCAACAACCGCGAGGAGACGTCCACGCGGCAGGCGTACGACATGCAAGCTGACGGCTTCGGTCCGGGCGCCAATGGGCCGCTCGTGCTGGTCGCTGACCTGGCGCGGCCGGGCGACGCGACCGCGCTCGACGGCCTGCGCGCGGCCGTCGCGGCGACGCCCGGTGTCGCCGCGGTGACGCCACCCCAGCTCAACCCCGCGGGCGACACCGCGGTGCTCACGGTCGTGCCGGCCACCGGGCCGCAGGATGAGAAGACCGAGGATCTGGTACATCGCCTGCGCGACGAGACGATCCCGGCGGCGACCCGCGACTCGGGTACGGCCGTGCGGGTGGGCGGCGTGACGGCCACGTCGATCGACAGCACGGAGAACATCGCCGGGCGGCTGCCGCTGCTCATCGGCGGCGTGGTGCTGCTGTCGATGGTGCTGCTGCTCGCCTCGTTCCGCAGCATCGCGGTGGCGATCAAGGCCGCTGTGATGAACCTGTTCTCGGTGGCGGCCGCCTACGGCGTCGTCGCGTACGTGCTCCAGGGCGGCTGGGCTGGGCAGCTGATCGGCATCGACACCGAGACGCCGCTGCCCGCGTTCGTTCCGGTACTGATGTTCGCCGTCCTCTTCGGACTGTCCATGGACTACGAGGTGTTCCTGGTCAGCCGCATGCGTGAGGCGTGGAACCGCACCCGTGACAACGGCCGCGCGATCACCGAGGGCCTGGCCGGTACCGGAAGCGTGGTCACGGCGGCGGCAGCCATCATGATCGCGGTCTTCGCGGCGTTCGTGCCCAGCCCCGACGTCGTGCTCAAGGTGATCGGCGTCGGTATGGCGGCCGCGATCCTGGTCGACGCGACCGTGGTGCGGATGCTGCTGGTGCCGTCGGTCATGCACCTGCTCGGCCGGGCCACGTGGTGGATGCCGCGCTGGCTAGGGCGCGTCCTGCCGGAGCTGCACGTGGAGGGCCAGCCCGAACGCCACCTCCCGGTGCCGCCCGACCCGTCGCGCGACCTGGTGGAGGCCGCGGCGTAGCCCACTGCTCCGTGATCAAAGCGTCATTCAAGTCGCCCTGACGACTTGAATGACGCTTTGATCATCGGGGGCGGTATTCGAGCTCGGGGCGGCCCGGGCCGCCGTACCGGGGCTCTCGCACCACCCGGCCGAGCTCCACGAGGTGCTCCAGGTACCGGCGGGCGGTCACGCGCGATGTGCCTGTGCGGGCGGCCACCTCGGTCGCTGACAGGCCGGGGGAGTCGCGCAGTACGGCCAGGACGCGGTCGAGGGACGCCTCGTCCACACCCTTGGGCAGCCCGCCGGGTGCGGTGCCGCGCAGGGTCGCGAAGACCCGGTCGACCTCGTGCTGGGCGGCCACCTCGCCCGCGGCGAGCACCTGTTCGCGGTACTGGGCGTAGCGCTCGAGCTTGTCGCGGAACGCCGCGAACGTGAACGGCTTCAGCAGATAGTGGGTCACGCCCAGCGCCACCGCCGCCCGCACCATCGCCAGGTCGCGCGCCGAGGTCACGGCCAGTACGTCGGTGCCGCTGCCAGCCGCGCGCAACGCCCGGCACACGTCGAGGCCGTGCCGGTCGGGCAGGTTCAGGTCGAGCAGTACCAGGTCGACCGGCGCACCGCGCAGAGCGGCCATCGCGTCCTGTGCGGTGTGCACGACGCCCGCCACTGTGAAGCCGGGCAGCCTTTCCACGTACGCCTTGTGCGCCTCGGCGATCAGCGGCTCGTCCTCCACGACGAGTACCCGGATACTCATGAGCGCACCGGCAATCGGACGGTGAAGACCGCGCCGCCCTCGGGTGCGGCGGTGACCGTGTAGCTGCCGCCGTACCGCTCGACCACCTGCCCGACCAGCGCGAGCCCGAGCCCGCGGCCGGCGCGCTTGGTGGACCAGCCGCGGCGGAACGCGTCGGCCACCTGGTCGGGGTCGAGTCCGGGACCGGTGTCGGTGACCCGCACGACCACCTCGTCGACGGCCGACCGCGCGTACACGGTGACCCGGCGCGGCGGGTCGGTGCCCGCGACCGCCTCCAGGGCGTTGTCGACCAGGTTGCCGACGACGGTGAGCAGGTCGCGTACCGGCAGCGGCCCGGGGTCCAGGCGCGACTCGCGGTCCACGATCAGGTCGACGCCGCGCTCGCTGGCCTGCGCGGACTTGCCGAGCAGCAGCGCGGCCAGGGCCGGCTCGGTGACCGCGCCCACGACCTGGTCGGTCAGCTCCTGGGCGAGCGCCAGCTCCTCGGTGGCCAGCCGGACGGCCTCGTCGGTGCGGCCCAGCTCGACGAGGGTGAGCACGGTGTGCAGGCGGTTCGCGGCCTCGTGCGCCTGGGAGCGGAGCGCCTCGGTCAGCCCGCGTACCGAGTCCAACTCGCCGGTCAGCGACCGCAGCTCGGTATGGTCGCGCAGGGTGAGCACGGTGCCGAGGGGACGGCCGTCGAAGCGGGTGACCTGCTGGTTCGCCACCAGCACCCGGTCGCCGGCCAGCACCGGTTCGTCGTCGGCGGGGCGGCCGGAGCCGAGCAGCTCGGCGACCGCGGGCGGTAGGTCGAGCTCGCCGACCGGGCGGTCGGTCACGCCGTCGCCGGGCAGCCCGAGCAGGCGGCGGCCCTCGTCGTTGACCAGCGCCACCCGCCGATCACGGTCGACGACCACGAGTCCTTCGCGTACCGAATGCAGGACCGCGTCGTAGTACTCGTACATCCTGGTCATCTCCGCGGGTCCGAGGCCGTGGGTCTGGCGGCGCAGCCGCCGGCTGAGCAGCCACGCCCCGGCGGCGGCGAGGGCCAGCGCGGCGGCCGTGGCGATCGCGACCGCCGGCGCCTGGCGCAGCAGCTTGCGGTTGATCTCCTTGGTGGTGATCCCCACCGAGACCAGGCCGACGATCTCGTTGTCGGTGTCGCGGATCGGCACGACCGCGCGCACCGACTCGCCCAGCGTGCCGACGTACGTCTCGGTGACCGTGCGGCCGGCCAGGGCCGGCTCGACCGTGCCGACGAACTTCTCGCCGATCCGATCCGGCTCGGGGTGGGTGTAGCGGGTGCGGTCGGGCGCCATCACGACGACGAAGTCGGTACCGGTCGCCAGGCGGGTCGACTCCGCGTACGGCTGGAGCAGCGCCGTCGGGTTGCGGGTGCGGAGGGCGGCGGCGACGTTCGGAGAGTGAGCCACCGTCTCGGCGACCGAGACGACCTCCTCGGTGGCGGCGTCCCGTGCGTCGGAGCGCGCGAGCAGCACGGCAGCGATCGTGCCGCCGGCCACCAGCAGCGTCACGACCAGCACCTGGAGGGCGAACAGTTGCCCCGCGATGCTCCAACGACGTGTCATGTACCTGTTTCCGATCCGGGTCCCCGTGATGAACAGAATGAACGCAAGAGTGCTCTCCGGTGAGACCTGGACCACAGTCTGCGGCATGGAGACCCAGAGCCCCCTCCCGCGGGTCAGGCGGGACCGTACGCACTATCTGTACATCGCCGTGGTCGTCGCTGTAGCGGCGGGCATCCTTGTCGGCCTGGTCGTCCCGGATTTCGCGAAGGAACTCCGGCCGATCGGCACCGGCTTCGTCAACCTGATCAAGATGATGATCAGCCCGGTCATCTTCTGCACGATCGTGCTGGGCGTCGGCTCGGTGCGGCAGGCCGCCAAGGTCGGCAAGGTCGGCGGCCTCGCTCTCGGGTACTTCCTGACCATGTCGACCATCGCGCTGGCCATCGGCCTGGTCGTCGGCAACCTGATCCACCCGGGCGCCGGCCTCGACCTGGGCTCGTCGGTGGCTGAGGCCGGCCAGAAGGCGGCCAGCGGCGCGTCCAACGAGGGCACCGCGGACTTCCTGCTGGGAATCATCCCGACCTCACTGCTGTCGGCCTTGACGGAGGGCGAGGTCCTTCAGACACTCCTGGTCGCGCTGGTGGTGGGTTTCGCTGTACAGGCCATGGGCAGCCGCGGCGAGCCGGTACTGCGCGCCGTCACCGTCATCCAGCGGCTCGTTTTCAAGGTGCTGTCGATGATCATGTGGCTGGCGCCGATCGGCGCGTTCGGCGCGATGGCGGCGGTCGTGGGGGCGACCGGCGTGGACGCGCTCAAGAGCCTCGCCCAGATCATGCTCGGCTTCTACGCCACGTGCTTCATCTTCGTGTTCGTGGTACTCGGACTACTGCTGCGGGCGGTCGCCGGGATCAGCATCTTCTCGCTGTTCAAGTACCTGGCCAGGGAGTTCCTGCTGATCGTCTCCACGTCGTCGTCGGAGTCGGCGCTGCCGCGGCTGATCGCGAAAATGGAACACTTCGGCGTGAGCAAGCCGGTCGTCGGCATCACGGTGCCGACCGGGTACTCCTTCAACCTCGACGGCACCGCGATCTACCTGACAATGGCCTCGCTCTTCGTGGCCGAGGCGATGGGCAACCCGCTCTCGATCGGCGAGCAGATCTCGCTGCTCCTCTTCATGATCATCGCGTCGAAGGGTGCGGCGGGCATCACCGGCGCCGGCCTGGCGACCCTGGCTGGCGGCCTGCAGAGCCACCGCCCCGACCTGGTCGACGGCGTCGGTCTGATCGTGGGCATCGACCGGTTCATGTCCGAGGCGCGGGCCCTGACCAACTTCGCCGGCAACGCGGTGGCGACGGTACTGGTCGGCACCTGGACGGGCGAGTTCGACAAGGAGCGGGCGCGCGAGGTACTGGCCGGCCACGACCCGTTCAACGAGCAGACCCTGCTAGACGAAGACGAGCCCGCTCCAGTCTCCCCAGCGGTCCCCAGCGCACGCCGCTTTTCGTGATCAGGGCGTCCCTCAAGTTGCTCTAACGACTTGAGGGACGCCCTGATCACGCTTAGGAGTAGGTCACGGAGAAGGAGTTGGTGTTGAAGTTCATGCCGCCAGAAGATGAGGTGATCTCGTAGCCGAACTGCACCGTGCTCAACGTGACGTCGCCGAACCAGCCCCGTCCGCGGATCCAGTTCATCACCGCGCGGATGTCGACCGTCCCAGAGTTGGTGTTGGACGAGCGGATGAACGAGAAGACCTGGTTGGAGCCGTTCGAGCCGCGGTACACGGCCCAGGTGTGGCCGCCCACCGACACGTTGGCCTGGAACGAACCCAACGGTCCCACCGGACCGTACTTGTTCATCCACAGCATGATTTCGTACGTGTGGCCGTCGGCCCAGATGTCGTAGGCGCTGGTGTAGGCGCCACCGCTGGGCACGGTCACGTTGAAGCTGCTTCGCGCGGTGCCGAGCGAGCTGAGCCGGCGGTTCACCTCTCTGGTGGCGTTGGGGTAGGACTTGATGCCGCCGGTGTTGGGGTGGTTGGCCCAGACGCCCCAGTTGCTGTACGAGTTTGCCCAGATTGTCTGCGGACCGTAGCCGCTGCCCCAGATGTTGTTGTAGAGGATGTAGCCGCCGTTGTTCCAGGTGCCCCAGCGGTCTGACGAGCTCCATGTCGCCGCTTGAGCCGGTGCCGAGGCGAAGCCGACGATGAGGGCGACCAGGAGTGCGAGGAAAGAGGTGCGACGCATGGCTGACTCCTTAGGTGTCGAAACCGAGTCGAAGCGCTTCGACCAACATTTCGACATTTATGGGTGAAAAACCGCTGCGGTACGCCCACCATAGGAGTCGAAGTACGTGAATGCAACAGGTTCGTAACAAGATAGGGTCGTCCTATGGATCTTGCTGATGCCAAGGGACTGTGGGATCCGGAGCCGGGATGGCTCAACACAGCCAGCTATGGCCTGCCGCCCCGACCCGCGTGGGACGCGGTGCAGGATGCGCTCGGCGCCTGGCGCGCTGGGCGTACCTCATGGGAGCCATGGGGTAAAGCGACCGAGTTGGCCCGCGGCGCTTTCGCCCGGCTCGTGGCCGTGCCCACTGCCGACGTTGCTGTCGGCGCGGCAGTCTCCCAGCTGCTCGCGCCCGTCGCGGCGGCCCTGCCCGACGGGGCGAGGGTGCTGGTGCCCGACATGGAGTTCACGTCGAACCTCTTCCCGTGGCTGGCCCAGCCGCGCGTGAACGTGCGCGCCGTGCCGGCCGACAAGCTGGCCGGTGCGGTCGACGCCGGCACTGACCTGGTCGCGTTCAGTCTCGTGCAGTCGTCGGACGGCGCGGTGGCGGCGTACGACGAGGTCGTAGCGGCGGCCCGCGCGCACGGTGCGCTGGTCGTGGTCGACGCGACGCAGGCGTGTGGCTGGCTGCCGTTCGACGCGAGCCGGGCGGACGCGGTGGTGGTCGCGGCCTACAAGTGGCTGATGGGACCGCGTGGCGCCGCATTCGCGTACCTTTCGCCGGAGCTGCGGGAGCGGCTCGTTCCCTCGGCGGCCGGTTGGTACGCGGGGGACGACGTGCACGCCGCCTACTACGGGCCGCCGTTGCGGCTCGCGCCGGACGCGCGGCGCTTCGACATCTCGCCGGCCTGGTTCTCGTGGGTCGGGCTCGCGCCGGCGCTCGATCTCGTGGAGCGCATCGGCGTACCCGCGATCAACGCGCACAACGTCGCGCTGGCGAACCGGTTCCTCACCGCGCTCGGCCGCCCGCCGGGCGAGAGCGCGATCGTGACGGTCGACGTTCCGGGCGCGCAGGAGAGGCTCGCGGCAGCCGGCGTCCGCGCCGCCGTCAGGGCCGGTCGCGTCCGGGCCTCTTTTCACCTGTACTCGACGGAGCAGGACGTCGACATGGCGGTGAATGCCCTGGTGTGACGGCCCCCACTTTCTAATACGAGACGGTTCCGTTTCGCTTTGGTCGGGCGTAGCTTGGCTTGTGAAACGAGACCGTTCCGTATCGGGGGGAGACAGGGCCTTGCAACCCCAAACAAACACCGGCCACCCGAGGCGCTGGATCATCCTTGGCGTCCTCGTGATCAGCCTGCTCGTGGTGGTGCTCGACAACACCGTGCTCAACGTCGCGCTGAAGACGCTCGCCGACCCGGAGCACGGCCTGGGCGCCAGCCAGGGTGAGCTGGAGTGGTCGATCAACTCGTACACGCTGGTCTTCGCCGGCTTGCTCTTCACCGCCGGGGTGCTCGGCGACCGGTACGGTCGCAAGCGCTTCCTGGCCATCGGCCTGGCGATCTTCGGCATCGCGTCGGCGCTGTCCGCGTACGCGCAGGACCCGGCGCAGCTCATCTGGGCACGGGCCCTCATGGGCCTCGGCGGCGCGGCGATCATGCCGGTGACGCTGTCGATCATTTCGAACGTCTTCGACCCGCGCGAACGCGGGCGGGCGATCGCCATCTGGTCCGGCTCGGTCGGCCTGGCGATCGCGATCGGCCCGATCCTGGGCGGCATCCTGCTCGAGCACTTCTGGTGGGGCTCTGTCTTCCTGATCAACGTGCCGGTCGTGGTGGGCGGCCTGGTGCTGGTGGCGGTGCTGGTTCCCGAGTCGCGCGACCCGCGCCCCGGAAAGATCGACATCGTCGGCGTCGCGCTTTCGGTGGTCGGCCTGGTCGGCCTGTCGTACGGCATCATCGACGGCGGCGAGCACGGCTTCGGGCGGCCGGTCGTGTGGGCGGCCATCCTGGGTGGCCTGGCGGTACTGGCGGCGTTCGTCGCTTACGAGCGGCGCATCGAGTTCCCGTCGCTGGACGTGCGGCTGTTCAAGGTGCCGCGGTTCGCGGCTCCGGTGGCGCTCATCGGCTTGGTCTTCTTCGCGGCCCTCGGCGTGTTCTTCTTCAGCGCGTTCTACCTGCAGCTCGTCCGCGGCTACAGCCCGCTGGAGACCGGCCTGATGCTGCTGCCGTTCGCGGTCGCGCAGCTCGTGTTCGCGCCCCGCAGCGCGGCGATGGTGAAGAAGTACGGTGCCAAGACGGTCTCCGGGGTGGGGCTGGCGATGACCGCGGTCGGCATGGGCGGCTTCGTCTTCCTCGGCGTGAGCACACCGATCTGGGTGATCCTGGTGCTGTTCTTCGTCCAGGGCATCGGGATGGCCAACATCATGCCGCCGGCGATGGAGTCCATCATGTCGTCGCTGCCGCGGGAGAAGGCCGGTGTCGGCTCGGCGGTCAGCAACACGGTTCGCCAGGTCGCCGGCGCGCTCGGCGTGGCGGTGCTCGGTTCGGTACTGGCCGGCGTCTACCGGGGTGAGGTCACCTCGGCCGCCAGCAGCCTGCCCGAGCCGGCTCGCGACGCGGTCGAAGAGTCGATCTCCGGCGCGTACGGCGCGGCACAGAGCCTGGGACCGGCGGGTGGCGCGGTGATCGACGCGGCGAACAACGCGTTCGTCACGGCGATGCACTGGACGGCGGCGATCGGCGCGACGGTGGCGGCGCTCGGCGTACTGATGGTGCTGCGCTGGATGCCCGGCAAGGCGGACGGGCACCAGTTCGAGCCTTCGCCAAACCTGGCGGAGCAGCCCGAACTCGCGCCGGCCTCGTAAGGTTTCGGGATGAGTTCCGTAGCTAGCGCTCCGCGGTCGCCTGGTCGACCGCGGAGCGCCCGCGCAGATGAGGCGATCGTCGAGGCGGTGCTCGACCTGCTGGCGGAGGGGGCCAGCGTCGAGTCCCTGTCGATCGAGGCGATCGCCGCGCGCGCGGGCGTCGGCAAGGCGACCATCTACCGCCGATGGTCCGGCAAGGACGCGCTGATGGTCGAGGCGATCCGCAAGCTCAAGGGGCACCCGCCGATGCCGGCGGGTGCCTCGGTGCGCGACGACCTGGTGACGCTGGTCAGCGCCGCCGCGCGCCTGCGCGACCCGCGGGCCGACAAGATCATGCCGTGCCTGGTGCCGGAGATGCACCGCAATCCGCAGCAGTACGACATGTACCAGGAGATCGTGGCGCCGCGGCGGGAGCTCATGCGCGAGGTGCTGCGCCGCGGCATCCGCACCGGTGACCTGCGCCCCGACATCGACCTGGAGCTGACGATGGCGATGCTCATGGGGCCGACCACGCTCCAGCGCGTGCTCAAGTGGAACCCGCAGCTAAGCGAGGAGAACCTCGCCGAGCGCACGGTCGACGCGGTGCTCGCCGGGATAGCGGCGCGCTGAATTCTCCTAGGCTGCGCGATTCTTCTAGGCTGCGCGCTGAATCGAACGTGTGTCGGTCTGCGTCGCCAGTGGTTCCCCTAGGTAGCGTGTACGAATGCGGGTGCTCGGGGTCGATCCAGGGTTGACCCGGTGCGGGGTCGGCGTGGTCGAGGGAGTGCCGGGACGGCCCTGCGCGCTCGTGGCCTACTACGTGGTCCAGAGCGACCCGTCCGAAGACCTCGCCCAGCGCCTGCTGCACCTCGACCGCAGGCTCGCCGAGCTGGTCGCCGAGCACCAGCCGGAGAGCGTCGCCGTCGAGCGGGTGTTCAGCCAGCACAACGTCCGCACCGTCATGGGCACCGCCCAGGCCAGCGCGGTCGCGGTCCTGGCGGGCGCGCGTGCCGGGCTGCCGGTGACCACGTACACGCCGAGCGAGGTCAAGGCCGCCATCACCGGCTCGGGTCAGGCCGACAAGGCGCAGATCACGTCGATGGTGACCCGGCTGCTGCGGCTCGACGCGCCACCGAAACCCGCCGACGCCGCCGACGCGCTCGCCCTGGCCATCTGCCATGTATGGCGCGGTGGCACCCGGTCTAAGCTCGCGGCGGCGGCGCAGGCGGCGGCTGCCCGACAGCGGGGAGGACGAAAATGATCGCGAGCGTGCGCGGGACGGTCGCGGCGGTGTCGCCGGACGGCGCGGTCATCGAGGTCGGCGGCGTCGGGCTCGCCGTGCAGTGCGCGCCGGGCACGCTCGCCGGCCTGCGGCTGGGCGAGCAGGCGCGGCTCGCGACCAGCCTCGTGGTGCGCGAAGACTCGCTGACCCTCTACGGCTTCGCCGACGACGAGGAGAAGCAGCTGTTCGAGCTGCTACAGACCGCGAGCGGCGTCGGTCCGCGGCTTGCTCAAGCGGTACTGGCGGTGCACTCGCCCGACACCGTGCGGCGCGCGATCGCGGGGGCGGACACCGCCACGCTGACCCGCGTGCCGGGCATCGGCAAGAAGGGCGCCGAACGGCTCGTACTGGAGCTGCGCGACCGGATCGGCCCGGTCTCGGTGGGCGCCGACGGCAACGCGGGCGCGGTCGGCGGTGCCTGGCAGGAGCAGGTGCGGCAGGGTCTGGTCGGGCTCGGCTGGACCGCGTCGCAGGCCGAGCAGGCGGTGGCCGTGGTCGCGGAGACCGTCGACGGCGCGGTGCCGCCGGTGCCGGTACTGCTCAGGCAGGCCATCCGCCTGCTGGGTAAGACCCGATGACCGAATCCGAAGGGCTGGTGTCCGCGTACGCGACCGAGGCGGAGCATGACGCCGAGGTCAGCGTCCGCCCGAAGCGCCTGGCCGACTTCATCGCCCAGCATCGGGTACGCGATCAGCTGGACCTGCTGTTGCGTGGCGCGAAGGGACGCGGCAGCCCACCCGACCACATCCTCCTGTCAGGGCCACCCGGCCTCGGCAAGACCACGCTCGCCAACATCGTGGCTGCCGAGCTGGGCACCGGCATCAGGGTGACCAGCGGCCCGGCGATCGAGCGCTCGGGCGACCTGGCCGCGATCGTGACCAGCCTCAGCGAAGGCGACGTGCTGTTCATCGACGAGATCCACCGCATCGCCAAGCCGGCCGAGGAGCTGCTCTACAGCGCGATGGAGGACTTCCGGGTCGACGTCATCGTGGGCAAGGGACCGGGCGCGACCGCGATCCCGCTCGACGTCGAACCGTTCACGCTGGTCGGCGCGACCACCCGGTCCGGCCTGCTCACCGGGCCGATGCGCGACCGCTTCGGCTTCGTGGCTCACCTCGACTTCTACTCACCCGACGACCTGGAGAAGCTGCTGCACCGCTCGGCGCGCATCCTCGGGGTACCGATCACCGAGGAGGGTGCGGTCGAGATCGCCGGGCGCTCGCGCGGTACGCCCCGTATCGCCAATCGGCTGCTGCGCCGCGTGCGGGACTTCGCCGAGGTACGCGCCGACGGTGTGGTCAACCAGGAGACCGCCCGTGCGGCCCTGGCCGTGTACGACGTGGATGACCTGGGCCTCGACCGGCTCGACCGGGCGGTACTGGTGGCGCTGGTCGACTCGTTCCGGGGCGGACCGGTGGGCCTGTCGACGCTCGCGGTGGCGGTGGGGGAGCAGCCGGACACCGTCGAAGAGGTCTGTGAGCCATTCCTGGTGCGTGCGGGCCTGCTCGCGCGTACGCCCAGGGGGCGGGTCGCGACCGACGCGGCATGGCATCATCTCGGACGAACGCCACCAAATGGTACGTTCGCCAGCGGTACCGCTGCGCCACCTGATCTCTTTACCGCCGAGCCATAGGCGGGCCTGTATAGGAGTTCTCAGGCATAGGGATTAGACTTCGCCGCGGTCCGTACAGGACGTGAGACTCCGCCTCCGCTCCGGCGCCCCCGCGCCCTGCGGAGGATCAACTGGAAGGTTCGACACAGTGTTTTTGGCAGCAAACTCCGGCGGTGCCGGCAGCTTCATGCCGATACTTATGATCGTTTTGCTCTTCGGCGTCATGTACTTCATGATGATCCGCCCGCAGCAGCGCCGCCGCCGCGAGGCTGAGCAGATGCAGCGCACCCTCGGTCCGGGTGCGGAGGTCGTCACGATCGGCGGCCTGTACGGCACGGTCGTCGAGTCCGACGACGAGACCGTGATCCTCGAAGTGGCACCCGGTGTGCACACCCGCTACGCGCGTCCCGCGATCTCGCGCGTCGTGAGCAAGCCCGAGCAGCGCACCGAAGACGACGAGGTCGAGGCCGAGCCCGTGATCGACGAGGCCGACGCCAAAAAGGACTGACGCGCCCCGCGCGCCCACCCACCAGAACTCCGCCGCGCCCACCGGCGGCCATACCGCACAGGAGACCCGACAGCCGTGGCACCACCTCAGGGACAGATGCGTCCCGGCCGGCAACTCGCCGTGCTCGGCCTCATCTTCGTCGTCCTCTACCTGCTGGTGTTCTTCGCCGGCGCCAGTGGCAGCTTCGCCGACCGCCTGCATCCGCGGCTCGGCCTCGACCTGATCGGCGGCAGCCGGGTCACCTATACGGCCAAGACCTTGACCGGCAAGGACCCGAGCGCGGAGTCGTTGGAAGAGGCGCGGCGGATCATCGAGTCGCGGGCCAACGGATACGGCGTGTCCGAGGCCGAGGTGGTCACCGAGGGCAACAACCACATCGTGGTATCGCTGGCCGGCGAGAGCAGCGACGCGCTGGCCGAGCTGGGCCAGCAGGCCGAGCTGCGGTTCCGCAAGGTCCTGAAGGTGACCACCGACAGCGGCGCCATCGCGCCCGCGGCGACGCCGACCCCGTCGGGCAGCGCGACGCCGTCACCGGGTGCGAGCGCGTCGGCGTCTCCAGCGGCTAAGCCGGCGGGCACGCCGTCGGCTTCGGCCAGTCCGGGCGGGCAGGGTGGCATGGCCGCCACGCCGACCCCGAGCGCCTCCGGTGCCGTCACTCCGACGCCGTCGACGTCGGCCACCCCTGAGCCAGACACCAGCCAGATGACCCGCGAGGAGCGGCTCGCGGCCGTCCAGGCGAAGATCGGGCCGCAGCTGTGGGCGGCGGCGAACGGCCTGCAGGCTCCGCCGGACGCGAGCACCGACCCGACGGCGGCCACCACCTACGCGAAGTTCGCGACGCTGAAAGGCGACGAGGTGGCGGTGCTGCCGCCGAACATCCAGTTCAACGTGCCGACGATCACCTGCGCGCAGCTCGCCGACCGGGAGCCGGGCTCGATCGCCGACGTGAAGCAGCAGGCGGTCTCCTGCGAGGGCGCGCAGAAGTACCTGCTCGACGTCGCCAAGGTGGAGGGCACCGACGTCAGCGACGCCGACGGCGTGCTCGACACGCAGAACGGCGAGTGGGTCGTCTCGCTCGACTTCACCGGCTCCGGCCAGAAAAAGTGGACCGACCTGACCCGCGAGGCGTACGAGAACACCGGCGGCGCCTGCGAGCAGACCGCGCTCGGCGACCAGAGCCGCTGCCGCGTCGCCGTGGTGCTCGACAACGAGGTGATCTCGTCTCCGGAGATCCAGGGCGTGCTCACCGGCAACTCGCAGATCACCGGCGACTTCAACTCCAAGTCCGCGAACGAGCTGGCCAGCAAGCTGCGCTACGGCGCGCTGCCGCTGACCTTCGACCAGAGCGAGGTGCAGAACGTCACCGCGACGCTCGGCACCGAGTACCTGAAGGCCGGCCTGCTGGCCGCGGGCATCGGCATGCTCCTGGTCATCATCTACTCGTTCTTCTACTACCGCCTGCTGGGCACGGTCATCTTCCTGAGCCTGGTCCTGTCCGGCCTGCTGGTCTTCGGCGCGTTGATCGTGCTCGGCCGGCAGATCGGCTTCACGCTCAACCTCGCCGGCATCGCGGGCTTCATCGTGTCGCTCGGTGTGGCCGCGGACTCGTTCGTCATCTACTTCGAACGTCTGAAAGACGAGATACGCGAGGGTCGCAGCCCGCGCAGCGCGGTGCCGCGCGCTTGGGCCCGTGCGCGCCGCACGATCATCTCGGCGAACGCGGTCACCATCATGGCGGCGGTCATCCTGTACCTGGTCTCCGTCGGACCGGTGAAGGGCTTCGCGTTCGCGCTCGGCCTCGCCACGATCCTCGACCTCGTGGTGGTCTTCCTCTTCCGGCACCCGATCATGACGATGTTCGCGCGCACCAAGGCGTTCCTCTCGCCGAGGGTCAGCGGCCTCGGCCGGGTACTGGAAAAATCGGACGACACCCCTAGCAAGCCCCGCGTGAAGGAGGCGTGACCCGATGAGTGGTATCGCTACCCGCCTCTACAAGGGCGAAGCCGGCATCAACGTCATCGGCCGGCGCAAGGTCTGGTTCACGGTCGCCGCCACGGCGGTGCTGATCGCGGTGCTGAGCTTCGCGTTCCGCGGGTTCACGCTGGGCATCGACTTCTCCGGCGGCGTCGAGTTCCAGGTGCCGGTGTCGGTCGGCTCGATGAGCGACGCGGAAAACGCGGTCACCACCGCGCTGGGGAAGATCGACAACGCCGACGAGCCGCTGCGGGTGGCCTCCACCCAGCAGGTGGGCGGCGGCGACGGCACCTACCTGATTCGCACCTCGGAGCTGACGTCCTCGCAGGCCTTGCAGGCCAAGGCCGACATCGCCCAAGAGTTGGGCATCTCCGAGGGCGACATCAGCAACAGCCGGGTCAGCGGCGCGTGGGGCAGCCAGGTAACCGAGCGCGCGCTGCTCGGCCTGCTGGTCTTCCTCGCGGCCGTCACGCTGTACCTGGTGGTCCGCTTCGAATGGCGGATGGCCGTCTCGGCGGTCATCTCGCTGCTGCTCGACCTGGTCATCACGGCCGGCATCTACTCGCTGGTCGGCTTCGAGATCAGCCCGTCGACCATCATCGGCTTCCTGACGATCCTGGGCTTCGCGCTCTACGACGTCGTGGTCGTGTTCGACAAGGTGCAGGAAAATACGCGCGGCATCACGGCGAGCAGCACGCAGACGTACCCGGAAGCCGCCAACCTGGCGGTCAACCAGACGCTGATGCGTTCGATCAACACCGGCCTCGTGGCCCTGCTCCCGGTCGGTGGCCTGCTGTTCATCGGCGCGTTCCTGCTCGGTGCCGGCACGCTGCGCGACCTGGGCCTCGTGCTCTTCGTCGGTATGGGAATCGCGGTGTACTCGTCGATCTTCTTCGCGACGCCGGTGCTGGCGACCTTCAAGGCGTACGAGCCGAAGTACCAGGGCCACACGCAGCGGGTGCTCGCGCGCCGGGCGGCCATCGCCCGGGGCGAGGTGCCCGTCAAGGGCGCCCGCTCGCCCAAGCAGGTCGCCAAGACGGCGGCGGCCGAGCCGGGCTCCGACGACGAGCTCGCGGCCATGGCCGGTGCCACGCCCAAGGTCGGCTCCCGGCCGGCCACCGGCAAGCGGCCATCCAGCGGTCGCGGCGGCCGACCGGGCGGCGGCAACCGGCCCGGCCGGGGTAAGCGCCGGTGACCGACCTGGCGAAGCTCGTCGCCAGTCACGTGGTGGATGTGCCCGACTTTCCCAAGCCGGGCATCCTCTTCAAGGACCTGACGCCGCTGTTCGCTGACGGCATGGCCTTCCGTGAGATGGTCGACGGCATCGTCGACCACTACGGGCGCGAGGGCTTCGACGCGGTCGCGGGCATCGAGGCGCGCGGCTTCCTGCTCGCGGCGGGCATCGCGTACGCCGCTGGCGTGGGCGCCGTGCCTGTGCGCAAGGCCGGCAAGCTCCCCCGGGAGACGTACACCGCCTCGTACGAGTTGGAGTACGGCGAGGCGGCCCTGGAGATCCACCGGGACGCGTTCCGGCCGGGGCAGCGGGTACTGGTGGTCGACGACGTACTGGCCACCGGCGGCACCGCCGCCACCTCGCTCGACCTGGTCGAGCGGGCGGGCGGTGTTGTGACCGGCTTCACAGTGGTCTTGGAGCTTTCGTTCCTGCCGGGCCGCGAGCGGCTGGCGCCGCGCGACGTACATGCCCTGTTGACCGTTTAGGGTCTGTGGGACTTTTCTGAGCGGCCCGGTCGTTGGGTAGCGGAGGGTAGGGCCGGCCGGATACGGTCGGTTCAGTTCCCGGCGAGGTGTGAGGAGGCCGGTGTCCCACGACGTCGCCCATCCTGTAGGGGATGAGAGCTCGGTGCACCCAGTCGAACCCGCGCAGCCTGTCGAGCAGTCGCACCCGACGGACGACGACAACGGTTCGGGCTTCGGCCTGGCCGGCGCCCCCACCGGGCGCCGCGTCCGGGCGCGGCTGGCCCGCTTCAACGCGCCCTGGCAGACGCCACAGGTCAGCGAGGTGCTCGAGCCACTGATCGCCACGCACCGCGCGTGCCATCCCAAGGCCGACGCGCGGCAGCTTCAGACTGCCTTCGACGTGGCCGCCAAGTGGCATTCCGGGCAGTACCGGAAGTCCGGCGACCCGTACATCACGCACCCGCTCGCGGTGGCCACCATCCTGGCCAACCTGGGCATGGACACCACCACGCTGGTGGCGGCGCTGCTGCACGACACGATCGAAGACACCCAGTACACCCTCGACGAGATGCGCACCGACTTCGGTCCCGAGGTCGCGCTGCTGGTCGACGGCGTCACCAAGCTCGACAAGGTCAAGCTCGGCGACGCGGCCAAGGCCGAGACCATCCGCAAGATGGTCGTCGCCATGGCCAAGGACCCTCGGGTACTGGTCATCAAGCTCGCCGACCGCCTGCACAACATGCGCACCCTGACCTTCCTGCCCCGCCCCAAGCAGGAGCAGAAGGCCAAGGAGACGCTGGAGATCCTGGCTCCGCTGGCCCACCGGCTCGGTATGAACACGATCAAGTGGGAGCTGGAGGATCTCGCGTTCGGCACGCTGTTCCCCAAGCGGTTCGAAGAGATCAACAGGCTGATCGGTGAGCACCAGCCGCAGCGCGACACCCTGCTGCGGCAGGTTACGCAGAAGGTGCAGCTCGACCTCAAGGCCGCGAAGATCAAGGCTGAGGTGACGGGTCGGCCCAAGCACCTGTACTCGATCTATCAGAAGATGATCGTGCGGGGGCGGGACTTCAACGACATCTACGACCTGATCGGCGTGCGGATCCTGGTCGACACGGTGCGAGACTGCTACGCGGCTCTTGGTGTGATCCACGCGAACTGGCAGCCGGTGCCGGGCCGGTTCAAGGATTACATCGCGATGCCGAAGTTCAACATGTACCAGTCGTTGCACACGACCGTGATCGGGCCGACCGGCAAGCCGGTGGAGATGCAGATCCGCACGATCGGCATGCACCGCACGGCCGAGTTCGGCATCGCCGCGCACTGGAAGTACAAGGAGCAGAAGGGCGCGACCATCGTCGGCCCGCCGGCCCACATCGACGAGATGACGTGGCTGCGGCAGCTGCTCGACTGGCAGCGAGAGGCCAGCGACCCCAGCGAGTTCCTCGACGCGCTGCGGTTCGACCTGTCCAGCCAGGAGGTGTACGTCTTCACGCCCAAGGGCGACGTCATCCCCCTGCCCACGGGCTCGACACCGGTCGACTTCGCGTACGCGGTGCACACCGAGGTCGGACACAAGTGCATCGGCGCGCGGGTCAACGGCAAGCTGGTGCCGCTGGAGTCGACGCTGTCCAACGGCGACGTGATCGAGATCTTCACGTCGAAGTCCGACACGGCTGGGCCGTCACAGGACTGGCTCGGGTTCGTCAAGAGCCCGCGGGCGCGCACCAAGATCCGGCAGTACTTCAACAAGGAGCGCCGCGAAGAGGCCATCGAGGCCGGCAAGGAATCCATCGTCAAGGCGATGCGCCGCCAGGGGCTCCCGCTACAGCGGATGCTCACCAGCGACGCGCTCATGACGATCGCCCGCGACCTGCACCTGGCCGACGTGGCATCGCTGTACGCCGCCGTGGGGGAGAACCAGGTCTCCGCGCAGTCGGTCGTGCAGCGGCTCGTGGCGGGGTACGGGGGCGAAGAGGGCGCGGTCGAAGACATCGCCGAGACCGCGGTCGCGACCAAGCCACCCCGAGCCCGGCAGACCGCCCACGACCCGGGTGTCGTGGTCCACGGCGTCACCGACGTGTGGATCAAATTGGCCCGCTGCTGCACCCCGGTACCGGGCGACGCGGTGTTCGGCTTCGTGACCCGCTCTGGCGGCATCAGCGTGCACCGCGACGACTGCGCCAACGCCGAAGACCTGCAAGCCCAGCCCGACCGGATCGTCGAGGTGACCTGGAAGCCGACGTCGGCGTCCACGTTCCTGGTGGCGATCCAGGTAGAGGCGCTCGACCGGCACAAGCTGCTGGCCGACGTGACCCGGGTATTGAGCGACGAGCGGGTCAACATCCTGTCCGCGACCGTGACCACGACGCGCGACCGGGTGGCGGTGAGCCGCTTCTCCTTCGAAATGGCCGACCCGAAGCACCTGGGCCACCTGCTGGCCGCCGTCCGCAAGGTCGACGGCGTCTTCGACGCTTACCGCGTCACAAGCGGCGCCTAACCCCCGCCGCGCAGCACCCCCCACGCCGGGGCGGCAGGGCCGCGCCGCGCGGCGGCCTGCACCGCCCCGGCCGTCCCCGCCGCGCGGCAGCCCGCCCTTCTCCGCCCGCTCGCCGGCCCGCACGGCCTGCCCTTCTCCGCCCGCCGGCCCGCACGCCCCGGCCTTCGCCGCCCGCCGGCCCGCACGCCCCGGCCTTCGCCGCCGATCAAGGGCGAATGCACGGCTCTTCGCCCCGATGTGTGGGTTGGGGTCGGGTTGGTGATTGGGGCACGCCGTTGCCTGGCCTAGGTTT
>NZ_BSDI01000078.1 GCF_027923225.1 Phytohabitans aurantiacus | reverse complement strand
CAACCGACGGCCACGACAAACCCTGAACTGGCATACTCCAGCCCAGAAGCTCAACCAGCAC
This sequence comes from Phytohabitans aurantiacus, assembly GCF_027923225.1. GTDB lineage: Bacteria > Actinomycetota > Actinomycetes > Mycobacteriales > Micromonosporaceae > Phytohabitans > Phytohabitans aurantiacus. Next base: position 50,799 of record NZ_BSDI01000078.1, on the reverse strand, counting down.
CTCGTTGCACTGACCCCCTGAAACCGCCAGATCCAACCACGTGCGTTTGCCCTTGATCGACGCGCACGCGCAGGGCGTGGCTGCGCGCACGCGCAGGGCGTGGCTGCGCGCACGCGCAGGGCGTGGCTGCGCGCACGCGCAGGCGGGGCGACACGCCGTGCCGGGCGAGCGGCGGCACTAGGCGTCGCGGTCCGCGTCCTCCAGTGCCGCCGCGAGTTGGGTGATCTGGTCGGGGCCTACGCGGCAGCAGCCGCCGATCAGCCGGGCGCCCGCCGCGCGCCACGCCGACACGCGCTCGGGGTCGAACGTGGACCGCCCCCGCCACGCCCGGGCCGAAGCGTCCCAGGACTCGCCGCTGTTCGGGTACACCACGACGGGCTTGCCCGCCGCACGCGAAGCCGCCCCGACGGCGGCTTCGACATCCTCGGGCAGGCAGCAGTTCACCCCCACGCCGACGATCGCCGGCACGTCCGCCGCCAGCGCGAACGCCTCGTCCAGCGGCTGTCCGGCCCGCGTCCGATCGCTGCCGACGCTGTACGTCAGCCACGCCGGCACACCCAGGTCTCCGATGATCCGCACCAGCGCCCGGGCCTCGTCGACGTCGGGGATCGTCTCGACCGCCAGCAGATCGGGCCCCGCCTCGGCGAGCACCTCCATCCGGGGCCGGTGAAACGCCTCCAACGCGTCCACGCCCAGCCCGTACCGCCCGCGGTACTCCGAGCCATCGGCCAGCATCGCGCCGTACGGTCCGACCGACGCCGCCACCCACAGCGGCCGGTCGATCCCGCGCGCCCGCGCTCGTTCGACCGCCTCGCGGCCGAGCGCGACACTGCGGCGCAGCAGCCGGGCGGTCTCGTCGCGGTCGATGCCGTGCTTCGCGAACCCCTCGAACGTCGCCTGGTAGCTGGACGTGATCGCCACGCTCGCGCCCGCCAGGAAGTACGCGAGGTGCGCCTCGACGATCGCCTCCGGGTCGTCGCGCAGCAGACGGGCCGACCACAGCTCGTCGGACAGGTCGTGGCCCTGGGCGGTGAGCTGGTTGGAGAGCCCGCCGTCCAGTACGAGCACGCGATCGCTGAACACACCACGACTCTGTCACGCGGGAAAACCGGTTGCCGCGTCCGGGGCGGGTCCGGGATCGTGATGACCATGACGTACTGACGGAAGCCCGCCCATTCCACGCCCATTCTCCAGGGAAAGTTCGATGGCCACCGTCACCGTCTTCGCTTCACCGTCCAGCTGGATCGAGTCCGACGCCGTCGCGCAGTGCCACCAGGTGGCCGCCTTCGACGGCATGCTCCACGTCGCCGGCATGCCCGACCTGCACCCCGGCAAGGGTGCGCCCATTGGCGCCGCGATGACCTCCACCGTCCTGTACCCGTTCCTCGTCGGCTCCGACATCGGCTGCGGCATCGCCGTGTACCCGATCAGGCTCAAGCGGGCCGTACCCGAGAAGCTCGCCGCCCGATTCCCGGACCTCGACCACCCGATCGAAGCGTCCGACCCGGCTTGGGCCGTGGCCGACGGCGAGGTTCCCGCCGGGTTCAGCGAGGGCCTGGGTACTGTCGGCCGCGGCAACCACTTCGTCGAGCTGGCCCGGGTCGACACCGTCTTCGAACCGGGTCACGCCAGCCGGCTCGCGCTGGACGCCGGCGACCTCGTCCTCATCGTCCACAGTGGATCGCGAGGGCTCGGCGAACGGATCCTGCGGGCGCACACCGAGGCGCACGGCGCGGGCCCCACTCCCGATCCGGCCGGCTACCTGGCGGCCCACGACGCCGCCGTACGCTGGGGATCGCTCAACCGGCGCCTCATGGCCGCCCGGGTCGCGCACGCCCTCGGCGCCGAGCCCACCGAGCCGATCGTCGACGTGTGCCACAACCTCGTCGAGGTCCGCGACGGCGTCTACCTGCACCGCAAGGGCGCCGCCCCCGGTGACGGCCGCGACGTGCTGATCGCCGGCACCCGGGGCACCCGCTCGTACCTGGTGGCCGCCCACGCCGGGCCGGAGGCCAACCTGTCGGTGGCGCACGGCGCGGGCCGCAAGATGTCACGCTCCGACGCCCTGCGCCGCGGCCGGGCCAAGCACACCGTCGGGGAGTTGCGCCGCACGCCGGTCGGGTCGCTGGTGGTGTGCGGCGACCGGCAGTTGCTGTTCGAGGAGGCGCCGACGGCGTACAAGCGCATCGAGCAGGTGATCGCCGACCTCACCGACCACGGTCTCGCCACCCCGATCGCGACGACGGTGCCGCTGGTCACGTACAAGACGGCCGACCATCCCAAGCGGGGGCGGCGATGACGGTACACCTGCTGATGTCGGCGGGGCGCGGGCCGCGAGAATGCGCGTGGGCCCTCGCTCACCTGCTGCGGCGCCTGGAAGGCGACGCCACCCGGCGCGGCCTGGCGACCCACCGCGTCGAGGCCGTCGCCGGCGACCAGCCGGGCACCTACCGGTCGGCCCTGGTCCGGATTTCCGGCGCCGGCGCCGCCGAGTTCGCCGGCTCCTGGACGGGCACGCTGTGCTGGCAGGCGCCCAGCCCGTACCGTGCGAGCGCCGGCCGCAAGAACTGGTACGTCATCTCCGAGCCGTGCCGGGTCGACGCGTCGCGGACGGCGTTCGCGGAGGCAGACGTCGAGATCGTCGCCTGCCGCACCGGCGGCCCCGGCGGCCAGCACCGCAACAAGGCCAGCACCGCCGTCCGCGCGACGCACCGGCCGACGGGGATGGTGGTCGTGGTCGACACCGAACGGCAGTTCACGCTCAACCGGCGGATCGCCGTGCGACTGCTGCGCGAGCGCATCGAACACGGCGACGACCTGGCGGCACGCGCCCTCACCACCGCCCGCTGGCGCGTCCACGACCAGCTCGTCCGCGGCAACCCCACCCGCGTCGAGCGCCCCTAGACCCCACCCAGAACCAGAATCCGAGCTACCGCGACGGCCGCCGCGGTCGATGCCCGTTGCTCCCGCGGCCTCACCCTTCGCGGCCACACAACCCACCCGCCCGGATCGCGGAAGCCTACCGCCGTTCGTCGCGGCGCCGTGGTTGTGTAGCCGCGGCGGGTGAGGCTGCGGGAGCTACGGTCTCGCCCACGACGGCCGTCGCGGTAGCTCAAAATCTCTAGATGCGGCGCAGCACCGAGACGACCCGGCCGAGGATCACGGCGCGGTCGCCGTCGATGACGTCGTAGGCGGGGTTGCGGGGTTCGAGGAGCACGTGCCCGTTGCGGCGGCGGTACACCTTGACGGTCGCCTCGTCGTCGATCATCGCGGCCACGATGTCGCCGTTGTACGCCTCGTGCTGCTGGCGCACGACGACGATGTCACGGTCGCAGATGGCCGCGTCGATCATCGAGTCGCCCTGTACGCGCAGGCAGAACAGGTTGCCCTTGCCGACCAGGTCACGCGGCAGGTTGAGCGTCTCCTCGGTCGTCTCCTCGGCGAGAATGGGCACGCCGGCGGCGATCGAGCCCACCAGCGGTACGCCCACCGTCGACGGGTCGGTCCGCTCCCGTTCGCCGTCACCCGCCTCCAGAAACATGCGAACATCGACGGGCCGCGTGACCGTACGCCCACGGCGCAGGAAGCCGAGATCCTCGAGCGCGTTGAGGTGCCTGCTGACCGAAGACGTCGACGCCAACCCGACCGCGTCACCGATCTCGCGAGTGGATGGCGGGTAGCCGTACCTGACGATCCAGTCCCGGATGACGGTCAGGATGCCCCGCTGCCGGGAGGTCAGCGTGGACGTGTCGAAGTCCTCGGTCAGTACCACCCGATGATCGTCACCCATCGTGTGCCCCGCAGGCGGAGCGGCACGCCGAAGACGCTCGCTGCGCTCCCCGGCCTCCCCGCGCTGGGCGCGGTCTGCGCGCTGCGCGCGAGCTGCGCGCTGCGCGCGAGCTGCGCGCTAGGCGCGAGCTCCCCGCGGGGCGGGGGGCGCGGCGCGGCGCGGCGAATCGGACACGGCGCGCTCGTCCGGCCTCGCTCGTCGCGGGCGGGATCCGCCGCTTTCTTGGTCAAAGTCCCAAACCCACCGCAAGACCGGCGTGTCACCGGGTTTCGCTACTTCGATCAAGATCGACCACCGTCCTACCGAGGTGCTGTGAACGTTTAGGGCTGCCAGAGCAGCCCTAAACGTTCACAGCCCGGACGGCGGCGGCGCGGAAGCGGGCAAACCGGGCGTCGGTCGGCGCAAGCGACGCCCGACCGACCGCGGCGATGGACCTCAAGCCGACGCTGCGCCCAGCTCACCGGCGTCGATCAAGGAGATCTGCATGGATCAAGGGCGAATGCACGCGGAAAGAGATCCAACCACGTGTATTCGGCCTTGATCGGCGGAAGCGGCGTGGCGACACGCCGTGCCCGGCTGGCCTGGGGGCGGACGCGCGCAGAAAAGAGATCCAACCACGTGCATTCGGCCTTGATCGGCGCAAGAGAGGGGGCGCGACGCGCCGAGCGCGCGCGACGCCCGGCGCGCGGGACGGGCGCGGCGCAACGCCGGGCGCGCGGACCGGGCGCAGCGCGACGCCGGGCGCGCGCGTGCGCAGCGCGACGCCGGGCGCGCGGACCGGGCGCAGCGCGACGCCAAGCGCGCGGAACGTGTGCAGCGGCCTGCCGGAGGCGGAGGGTGTTAGGACTGCGGGACGATGTCGACCATCCAGGCTATGCCGAACTTGTCGACGCACATGCCGAACTCGTCGCCCCACATCTGCTTCTCCAGCGGCATCGTCACCGTGCCGTCCGCGGCGAGCTTCTCCCAGTACCCGCGCAGCTCGTCGCCGTCTTGGCCGCTCAGGCTGATCGAGATGTTGGTGCCGGGCTGGTGTTCCATGCCGGGTGGCAGGTCGGAAGCCATCAGCGTGAAGCCTCGCGAGGTCTCCAACTGGGCGTGCATGACGTTGTCCTTGATCGCCTCGTCGCCGCCGTACTCGCCGAAGGTGTTGATTTTGAGGTCGCCGCCGAGGACGTCGCGGTAGAACTCCATCGCGGCGCGGGCGTTGCCGGGGAAGTTGAGGTAAGGGTTCAGTCGCGAGGTCATCCGATCCTCCTTGATCCCTGAGGTTCGCTTCCCGAGCAGCCTATGCGCGTGCCAGCGGCCGAGGGCGGCATTCCCCCGATCGTGGCTCCAAAAGCCCCACAAAGCATGACAGCCATCGATTGACAGCCCGCCAACAACGGGTAACAATGAGCAGAGGAAAGCGCTTTCCCTGCGACCCACACCCACCCGCGACCCCGTGCTCGCGGTCAGTCTGCCATGACTTCGACACAGGCCCTGCCCACACGAAGGGACCTGTCAACCGATGCGTATCAAGCCACTCACCGCAATCTGCGCCACCCTCGCCCTCTCGGTCGGGCTGATCGCCGTGGGCGTCAACAGCGCGTCCGCCGCGACCCTCTTCTCCGACGACTTCCAGGACGGCAACTCCTCCGGCTGGACCTCCTCCGGCGGCACCTGGTCGGTGGTCGCCGACGGGTCCAACGTGCTGCGTCAGGGCGGCACGAGCTCCGACGCCCGCGCCCGCGCCGGCTCGGCGTCCTGGACCAACTACACCGTCACCGCACGCGCCAAGCCGATCGCCTTCAACGGCTCCAACCGGTTCGTCGCCGTGCTCGCCCGCGCACAGTCGAACACCAGCTACTACTACCTCGCCCTCCGCTCCAACAACACCGTCGAGCTCAAGAAGCTGGTCAATGGCTCCTCCACCACCCTCGCCTCGACGAGTGTCACGGTCTCCACCGGCACCTGGTACACGCTGTCGTTGACGGTCGCCGGCACCGCGATCAGCGGCAACGTCAACGGGGGCGCCCCGCTCACCGCCACCGACACCCAGTTCGCCAGCGGCGGCATCGGCGTCGCCACGTTCTACGGGTCGGCCTCGTTCGACGACGTGGCCGTGTCGGACACGCCGGGACCGGGGCCGACAACCAGTACGCCACCGTCCACGCCGCCGACGAGCCCGCCGGGCAACCCCGGACCGAACCAGGCCGACGGGTGGGCCGGCGTCAACGCCTGGAGCCAGAACGGCACCACCGGCGGCACCGGCGGGCAGACCGTCACGGTCAGCACCGAGGCCGCGTTCAACAGCTACGCCACTCGGCCGGAGCCGTTCGTCATCCGGGTCAGCGGCATGATCAGCCTGTCGAAGATGACCGACGTCGGCTCGGACAAGACCGTCATCGGCGTCGGGAGCGGCTCCGGCTTCAGCGGGTACGGGCTCAACGTCGGGCTGCCGATCGACGACGGCATCACCTCGCCGCCGGCCAACGCCGTGCACAACGTGATCCTGCGCAACCTGCGGATCACCGGCTCGGCCGACGACAACATCAACGTGCAGATGTTCTCGCACCACGTCTGGATCGACCACAACGACCTGTCCGGCCAGAACGACGGGGCGCTCGACATCAAGCGGGGCTCCAGCTACGTGACCGTGTCGTGGAACCACAGCCACGACTCGGACAAGAACATGCTGCTCGGCCGCGACGACGAGGACTCCGCGCAGGACTCCGGACGCCTGAAGGTGAGCTACCACCACAACTGGTTCAACGCCACCGACCAGCGCAACCCGCGCGTCCGGTACGGCGATCCGGTGCACGTCTACAACAACTACTACCTCAACAACGACGACTACGGCGTCGCCGCCACCATGAACTCGGGCGTGCTGGTCGAAGGCAACTACTTCGAAAACGTCGAAGACCCGTACCACCTCGCCGAAGGTGACTCCCCCAACGGCCGCTTGGTGGCCCGCAACAACTGCCTCGTCAACAGCGGCAGCGGCCAGACCGGCGGCAGCGTCGCCGCGATCCCGTACGCGTACACGCTCGACACCGCCTGCAACGTCAAGGCGATCGTCAGCGCCGGAGCCGGCACCGGCAAGGTGAGCGGCTGACCCCGACTCCCACCCGAGCCGTCACGGTCCGAGATGGACCGTGACGGCTCGTACTATGGGTCGGGGAGGTTTCCGTGTTGCTCCGTCCACCTGAGACAGTCGCCGCGGAAGCGGCCAGGCACGATCTCGGCGCGCGGCTGGGTGCGGCGCGCACCCGCCGCGCAAATCCGATCAAAGCAGGGTGGCTGGGCGCCGCGATCGGCCTGCCGTTCGCGCTGATCCTTTTGCCTGTACCGTTTGCGACCGTCCTGCTGCCACCGTTGGCGATCGCCTCGGGGGTCGCGTACGCGCTGCTCGCCCCGCCACGGCACGGCCGCCGCTGGCTCGTGGCGTACGAGCGGGGTTTCATCGATGCGACCAAGGCCGAGCCGGTGCGGGTCGTGCTGTGGGAGTGGGCGCTGGGTCGCGTGGAGGACAGCGCCATCGTGGTGCGTCTCGACGGTGCCGCCGAGCCCACCCGGGTCACCCTGCACGGCCTCGAACCGCACACCGATCTGCTCGAGACCATCGACCAGCGGGTCATGCCGCTCGTCGTGGCGCACCAGCTCGCGGCGGCGGGCCACGGCGAACGGCTGGTGTTCGGGCCGCTGGCCGTCACCGCCGGCGCGATCACACAGGCCGCCGAGGGCGAGCCGCTGCCCTGGGAACGGGTCAGGTCGGTCCGCTTGGTGGGCGGCGACCGGCTCGTCATCGGCGAGTTCGGCGCGCCCCGCGCCTGGTTCAGCGGTGCCGTGCCCGATGCCCCGGTCGCCGTCCGGGTGATCGCCGGGCTCCGGCCGGCCGCGACCGTGATCATGCCGGACGCGGTCGAGACACACGCCGAGCTGATCCGCCGGCGCCGCCGCCGAGCCCTGGCCTCGCTCGCGGGCCTCGTGGCGCTCGCCCTGCTCCCGGGCGCCGCCTGGGCAGTGGTCGGCACGTCGGGCGACGAGGAGAGCACCCGGCCGGTCGGCACCCAAGCAGCGACACCCGAGAGCACCGTGTCGCCGACGCCCACGCTGCCCCCTGGCGTGCCCGAGACCGTCTACGGGTACTCGGCCGCCTGCCTGGGCCGAGGCTTCCCGGGTGCGCCGCCCTACCAGGGCCCCGGCCCGCACCCGATCTACGTGAACGGGGCCGGAGACGCCAGGGGACCCGACGCCTGGTACACCGAAGACGTCACGAAGATCCAGTTAGTGGCCTGCGGAAACAGCACCACGGGCCGGGTGCTCAAGAAGTGCGAGTACCTCGGCATCAACACCCCAGACGTCTCGCAGGACATGGTGCTGGGCCGGTACACCTTCGAGATCCGCGAGGCGCGCACCGCCCGAGTACTGGGGCAGGTGCGCCTCGACGGCGAAGACACCTACTGCCGCAGTGCCATCCTCGGCACCGAGACCGACGACAAGAAGCAGGTGAGCGTGCCGTTCGGTTCGCAGATCGAGGCGGCGCTGAGAAAGTACGTCGACGCCTACGTCGGGTAGGCCGCGACCCGGAGTCCGGCGGTCACGCCGTTGGGGGGCTTCTCTGTCCGTCCGCTGCCTCGGCCCGGTACGGGTAGGCCGATTGGCGGACGGCATGGCCACCGCCGGACTCCGAGCCACAAAAGGCGCCCGAAAGGCCGCACGCCCGGTCAGGGGGACTGACCGGCCGCAAGCGGACCCCGACCGGTGTCACCGGCGGGCGCCGCTTCTCGCGGGAGCTCCGGTGCGGACCGCTGCGGTGGGGTGACCGCCGTGTCCGGTCGAGCTCCTGCGCGGAGGACGCTACCGCTGAGCGCTGATCGGGCACTGAAAACGCACTGAAACGATGATCATCATTGGCAGACCGAGGTGATCAGCGCCGCCGTCTCGTCTCGCTCGGCCGCACCGACCTCGGTGAACAGCGCGTGCGCCTGCTGCCACCGGTGCCGTGCCATCTGGGTGTTGCCCAACAGGTGCCAGGCGTGACCCATGGTCACGAGGGTACGCCCCTGAGCGAGCCGCTGCCCGGCACGCCGCTGCGTGGCGAGCGCCCGGCGGCAGTGCTCGACCGCCCCGGCGGCGTCGCCGAGGCCGAGGGCCGCGGCGGCCAGCCGGGCCTCGGCGTGCGCCGCCGCCAGCGCGAACCCGGACGTGCGCGCCAGGTGCAGGGCCTCCGTGGCGTGCCGGTGCCCGTCGTCGTGGGCGCCGCGCGCCACGTCGACCGTGGACTGGGCGATCAGCGCCTCGGTCTCACCCCGGCGGTGGCCGGTGCGCCGGGCGATGTCGATGGCGACGCCGAGCCGCTTGGCGGCACCGTCGGCGATGCCCTGGCGCAGTTCGACGGCGGCGAGGCCCGTCTGCGCGAACATCTCCAGCCGGCTGTCCGACAGCCGCTGCGCGATGTCGAGTGCCGAGGTCAGGGCGCAGGCCGCCTCGCCGTACCGGCCGGCGTCGCGGTGCACGAGGCCCAGCGTGATCAGCGCGGACGCCTCTTCGTGCTGGGCGCCGATGGTGCGGCAGATCGCCACCGACTTCTCCGCGGTGGCGCGCGCCTCGGCAAGGCGCCCCTGCTCCCGATGTACCGTCGCCAGGTTGTCGCTCGCGACCGCCGCGCCCTGGTGCTGGCCGGTGCGGCGCAGCAGCGGCAGCGCGAGCTCGCCCAGCCGCGCGGCGTGGCTCAGGTCGCCGACCTCCTCGTACGCGGCGGCGAGGTTGGTCAGCGTGGCCGACTCACCCGTCTCGTCGCCGATCTCCCGGTCGATGGCGAGCGCCTGCTCGAACCGCCGGATCGCCGGCCGGGTCCGCCCCAGCCCCGCGTACGCGATCGCGGTGCTGCACAGCGCCGCCGACCGCCCCCGGCGCCAGCCGGCCCGGTGCGCCAGGGTGGCCGCGGCACCGTACTCGGTGGCCGCCTTTTCGAACTCGGCCGTGCGCCAGTGCAGGAAGCCGAGGCTGAGCCGCATCGTCGCCTCGCCCAGCGGGTCGCCGGCCCGGCGCGCGGCGGCCAGCCCGGTCTCCGCCACCGACAGCCACTGTGCCAGCGGCGCCCGCAGCCGCATGACCGAGTGCATCGCGCAGGCCAGCTGCCACGCCAGCCGGTCACGACCGGTGGAGGCGGCGATGCCGAGCGCGCTGACCAGGTTCGGCCACTCGGTGGCCACCCAGTCGCGCGCGGCCACCAGGTCGGCGAACTCGGCCAGCGGCAGCCCGTCTGGCGCCGGATCGCGGGGTACGCGCAGCCGGGACACGCCGTTGAGCGCGACCGCGGCCCGGTCGGCGGAGTGCAGGTAGAAGTGGAGCAGCCGGGTCGCCGCGGCCTCCCGCTCGCCGGGCGGGTCGTGCTCGGCGGCGAGCTGCGCGGCGTACTCCTGCAGCAGGTCGTGGCTGACCAGCCTGCCGTCTTCGGAGACCTTGACCAGGTGTAGCTGGGCGAGCGCGTCGGCGAGCGGCTCGACGTCGGCCGGCGGCACGCCGGCCAGCGCACCCAGCGCGGAGCTGGTCAGGCCGCCCGGCGCCGGCGCCAGGCCGAGCAGCCGGAACATCCGGGCCGCGGCGGCGGGCAGCGCCTGGTACGACAGGTCGAAGGCGCTCCGGATCGTGGCGCTGTCGTCGCCCTCGACCCGCAGCCGCGCCATCCGGCCACGGGCGGCGAGCTCGTCGACGTGCCAGCGCACGCCCAGGTGTGCCTGGTCCGCCAGCCGCGCCCCGGCGATCCGCAGCGCCAGCGGCAGCCGGCCGCACAGCTCGGCCAGCTCGGCGACGGCCGCGCAGTCACCGCCCAGCTTGCGCCGCCCGGCCGCCCGGGCCAGCACGTCCATGGCGTCCGATGTGGACAGTACGTCGAGCGTGACGCGCTGCGCGCCGTCGACCGCCACGAGGCCGCTCAACCGGTCGCGGCTGGTGACCAGTACCAGGCAGCCGGGCCCGCCGGGCACCAGCGGCCGCACCTGGTCGGGGTCGGCGACGTTGTCGAGTACGAGCAGCACGCGGCGACCGGCGAGCACCGAGCGGTACAGGGCGGCCTGCGCGTCGACGCCCATCGGGATGCGGTCGGCGGCGACGCCCAGCGCCACGAGCAGCAGCGGTAGCGCCTCGGTGGCCGTCATGCGCGGGCCGGTGTGGAAGCCGCGCATGTCGACGAAGAGCTGCCCATCGGGGAAGCGGTCGCTGACCCGGTGCGCCCACCGCACGGCGAGCGTGGTCTTGCCGGCGCCGGGTGGCCCGCCGACGACAGCGATGACCGGCCCGCCCGAGGCGGGTTCGGCGGGCAGCAGACCATCCAGGAAAGACAGCGAGTCGGCGCGACCGACGAACCCGGCCACGTCGGCCGGCAACTGGTGCGGCACGATCCACGCCTTGTCGGCGGGCACTTTGTTGGCGGCCTCTGTCCGTTCCGCTTTTTCGGAACGCGCGGGCGCTTTCTCAGACCTCGCGGGCCGGCCGGCGCTCGCTTCGAGCAGGCGCTGGTGCAGGCGGGTCAGCGCCTCGCCCGGCTCGATGCCGACCTCGGCCACCAGCCTCCGGCGGGTGTCGCGGTACAGGGCGAGGGCCTCCGCGCCGCGTCCACTGTGGTGCAGGGCGGTCATCAACAGTACGACCGACCGCTCGCGGAACGGGTGCTCGGCCACCACCCCCGACAGCCGCGCGATGGCGTCGGCGTGCCGGCCGAGGTCGACGTCGATGGCGAGGTGCTGCTCTACCGCCGCCAGGCGCTCCTCGTCGAGGGCGGGGGCCACCGCGCTGGGCAGCCACTCCCCCGCGACGTCGGCGAACGCCGGGCCGCGCCACAGCCCGAGCGCCTCCCGCAGCCACTCGCCGCTGGCCGCGTCGCCACCACGCGCCTTCGCCACCAGGTCACGGAACCGGTACAGGTCGACCACGGACCGGTCGACCGACAGCTGGTACCCAGGGCCGGAGGTGACGACCTCGGCGACTCCACCGGCACCGGCCAGTACCCGCCGCAACCGCGCGACGTACCCCTGTATCGCGTTGCGCGCCGACGCGGGTGGCGAACCCGACCACAGCGCCGTCGAAATCTTCTCGACCGGCACGACACTGTCCAGGTTGAGCAGCAACAACGCCAGTACGGTGCGCTGTTGCGCGGTCGCCGGACCGAGCCGCCGGCCGCCCGTCCACACGCCGACCGGGCCGAGCACGCGGAACTCGACCTCGCTCATCGCCACCTCGCGAACTGGCGCCTCCAGACGCCCGCGTCGAGAGTAATACGCCCGCCCGTCCGGAGTGCGGGTCAGTAGTCCGGGCAGAGGTACTTGCGGACCGCCGTCAGGATGCGCTTCGACTTCGCGGTGCCGAAGCCCTTCGGGTGCCGCTGGGACGTGAACGTCGCCACCGTCTCCTTGACCAGCGCGTCCTCGTCTTCGGGAGCGCGCTGCACCGTCACGCAGAGGGCTCGGCCGCGGTCGACCGCCTGCTCCACATCACCGTTCACGACGTCGCGGTCGATTTTGTCCAGCGCGTCCGCGTACTTGCGGGCCGTGGCCTGATCGGGCTGCGGCGGGATGCCGGCGACGCCCTCGCGACCCGGTGGCACGCTCGTGCGGGTCGGGTCGGGCGATACCCACTGGTCGGGCTTGTCGTCGCCCGCGCCGCAGCCGGTCGCGAGCAGCACGGCCGTGGCCACCATAGCCACCGCCGACCGCACCCCACGTACCCGCACACCGGCCTCCCGCCCTCGTGCCCCTTGCCCGCCGGCCGAGAAAGCACCGGCCAGCCACCCGCCGAAATGGGAACGGCGCAGGTCAACGGGGGTACGGTACCGGGCCTCGGCTGCCGCGGGCTGTCGCCAATCGGTCAGCACGACCGGAAGCCGCCCGGCATCGTAGGATGTGCGGTAGCGGGAAATCCAGGGCCTTAGATGACGCACCACTTCCGCACGCCCTGGAAAGGACCTTGATGCACAGTTCGTCCTCCCGCGCCCGCCTGCGGGTGTGGCTCGCCGGCGCCGCCGCACTGGCGGCCGTGGCGGCGGCGCTACCCCTCGTCGCGGCACATGCGACGGTGCCCGAGCCGGTCACCCCGGTCACCGGCAACACGACCTACTTCGACGGGCTCGGCTCGCCGTACGGCGGATGCGGGCTACCCCAGTCGGAGCTGGACAGCCAGGACTTCGTCGCACTCAACGTGTACGACACACCCGGTGACTACGCGTTCTATCCCCGCCCGATCTCGCCCGCCCAGGCCGACAAGATGGGCATCTGGAACAACGGGCTCAACTGTGGCCGGTACGTCGAGGTGTCGGTGGGCGACTTCTGCACCGGCGTCAACGACGGGGCGCCCGGCCAGGCGTTCTGCCGTAACGGCTCCTGGGTGGCCGACGCGTACAACGGCGCGACGCTCACCATGGTGGTGGCCGACAGCTGCGGCGACGCCAACGCGTGGTGCCGCGACGACCCGTACCACCTGGACCTGTCGAAGCCGTCGCTCAGCCGGTTCACGCGTAACGGGGCGCCGGTCGGCAGCCTGCTGCCCAACAACTTCAACAACCGCCGGATGAGCTGGAAGTTCGTGCCAGCCCCCAGCTACTCCGGCGACATCCGGATCGGCTTCCTGCAGGGCGCGCAGCGGTGGTGGCCGGCCATCTCGGTATCGCACCTGGCCAACGGCATCCACGGCGTCGAGTACCTCGCCGACGGTGTGTGGCGGGCCGCGCAGATGAACAGCGACATGGGCCAGTCGTACATCATCGGCGGCACCGCGTCGGGCGGCACGCAGTTCCAGATCCGGGTGCGCGACGTGTCCGACCAGCTCATCAACGGCGGCCGGGTGTACTCGTTCACCCTCCCGGCGGCCTGCGGCAGCCAGTGCGGCGCGGCGTACACCAGCGTCAGCTACACGACGTCGGGCGGTGGGAACCCGACGACACCGCCCGCGACCACGCCGCCCGCCACCACACCACCGGCAACGACACCGCCGCCGAGCGCCGGGTGCGCGGCCACTTACGCCATCACCGGGCAGTGGCAGGGTGGGTACCAGGCACAGGTGACCGTGCGTAACACCGGCACCGCCCCGATCGCCGGGTGGCAGGTGACCTGGGCGCTGCCCGCCGGCCAGTCCGTCACCCAGCTCTGGAACGGCAGCTTCACGGTCGCCAGCGGTACCGTCACCGTCACGAACGCCAGCTGGAACGGCGCTCTCGGTGCCGGCGCCACCGCGACCTTCGGCCTGACCGGAAGCGCGACCGGCGCTCCCACCTCACCCACGGCGACCTGCGCCACCAGATAGCGGGCCACGGCCCCATCAAGATCGAGCATTGGGCTACCGCGGCGTCCGTCGTGGTCCATGCGCGTTGCTCCCGCGGCCTCACCGTCCGCGATCCACGGTCGACACCTCGGGGTTGGTCGTGGGGACACACAGGGCGAGGCCGCGGGAGCGACGGTTTGGACCGCGACGAGCGTCGCGGTAGCTCGAAAGCCCTGATTCTGGCGAGCTGTGGCTGCTTGATCGCCGAACGCAACGGCGCCGATCAAGGGCATTCGCATCGATCAAGGGCGAACGCACGCGGAAAAGCGATCAAACCACGTGCATTTGCCCTTGATCGGCGGGCAGAGAGCGCGGGCGCGCAGCGCGCGGCGCGGGCGCGCGGCGCGGGGATTTAGGTGCGGATGCTGGTCGCTACTTCTTCTGCTGCCGCGCGGGTTTGGGCGTCGTGGCTGCGCTGGGACTGGGCGGTCAGGACCAGGCAGCGCTCGGTGCCGAATGGCACTACCCAGTGCCCCTGCCACCAGGGCGTGCCGTCGTGCTCGTAGGCCAGTTCGACGACCGAGCCGCCGTCGCGCGCACGGCGGTCGACGACGACCTGCTCGGGGCCGACCAGCGCGTACGGGTCGGCGACGGTCTGCATGGGCACCGGGCCCTGCGGATAGATTGTCGCCTCGCCGGGCCCGCGCAGGTAGAACGGCGTGTGGTCCTCGGGGTCGTGGGACGAGGCGACGCTGAACCCGAGCGGCCATCGCACCTGAAACAGCGACGTCTCCACCACCCAGTGGGGGTGCTCGGGGCCGACCGCGACGTCGACCACGCCACCGGCGTCGTAGAAGCCGGGCTGGATCACCGCTTCGAGGGCGCCTTCCGAGGTCCATCGGGTCGCGCGCACGCTGCCGTCCGGGTCGCGGGTGAAGGCGTACGGCCAATGCGGCAGCAGGACCATTCCGTATCCAGCCAACCGGGCGAGCACGTGAGTCACAGGGGCGCAGCCTAGCCCGTCGATCGGCCGTGCTGGACGAGGGACCAGATCAGAGCGCCGAACGCGCCGGTGCACGCGATCGCCCGCACCAGGTTCCAGCGCACCCACTTGGCCTCGTCGAACCGCTCGCGAACGGCGGCCAGGTCGCTGATCGTGTCCGGTGCGCCGGCCGCTCGCAGCGCGTCGTTCATCGGCACGTTGACCGCGAACGTGACGATCAACACCAGCAGGTAGAGCAGCGTCGCGACGATGAGCCACGGCAGCGCCGACCGCCCGTCCTTGCCGAAGCTGAGCGCCATGGCTAGTGCAGTGAACACGAACGCGCCCATGAACGTCAGCAGGAACAGCGGGTTGAGGATCGCCTTGTCGACCTGCTGGAAGGCGCCGACGAAGGTGCGGTCGTCGGTGCGTCCCAGACCGGGCATGATCGAGTACGCGTACACCTGGAAGATCCCCGCCATGATGCCGACCGTCAGCGTGGCCAGGACCAGCGTGACACCCCGAAACACCAACATCCCTTCAGGAAACCACGAGGCGCCTTTCACAGACCTGTCGCCGCGATCTCCTCCTGCACCCGCAGCACGTGCGGGTCGTTGAACTCCTTCAGCGTCGCCAGGGCCGCCGCCCACACGCCCCGGGCCAGGGCCGCGTGCCCGGCCCGGTGCAGCGTGCGCCCGGCGTCGGCGAAGACCAGGGCCTCCAGCCGCCGGTTGTCCTGCCTGCGGTACGTCGAGGCGGCCCGCCGGAAGGCCCGCAGCGCGTCCCGGTGCCGGCGCAGCGCGGTGTACGCCTTGCCGAGGTGATGCTGGTTCATGGCCTCGCTGTTGGCGTCGCCGACCTCGCGGTTGATCTCCTCCGCCCGGTGGTGGCACGCGATGGCCCGGTCGTGCTCGCCGCCGGCCGACAGCGCCACCCCGAGGTTGTCGAGGTTGAGCGCCCGGCCGCGGTCGTAGCCGATGACCTCGCAGCGTTCCAGTGCCAGCTCCGCGTACCGCCGGGCGGCC
Source organism: Phytohabitans aurantiacus (assembly GCF_027923225.1). Classification (GTDB taxonomy): domain Bacteria; phylum Actinomycetota; class Actinomycetes; order Mycobacteriales; family Micromonosporaceae; genus Phytohabitans; species Phytohabitans aurantiacus. Next base: position 34,763 of record NZ_BSDI01000078.1, on the reverse strand, counting down.
AGGTGGTCGCCCCGGTCGGCGTACATGAGCCCGAGGTTGCCCAGCGCCATTGTCTCGCCGCGCCCGTGGCCGGCGTCCCGGAAGCAGTCGAGCGCCCGCCGCACGTTCTTGATCGCCGCGTCCGGGTCGCCCTTGAGGTAGTGCATGGAGCCGAGCGCGTTGCGCACGTACCCCTCGCCGGCCAGTTCACCGGCCGCCTTGGCTGCTCGTACCGCCACCTCGTGCAGTTCGATGGCGTCCCGCCACGCGATCCGCCGGTCGAAGAACGTGGAGAACGCGGTCACGATCCGCCACGCGTGCCCGCCCCAGCCGTTCGTGGCGGCCCACGACACCACCGCCCGCAGCGTGTCGTACTCCCGCTCGAACCACGCCATCGCCGCCCCCGCGTCCGCGAAGCGCGGCGGCGTCACCTCCGGCTCGTACGGCGCCACGAAGTCGCGACGGCGGTGCGGCAGCAGGTGGACGTCGGCGTGCACGGCGGTGTGCAGGTACCAGTCCATGACCCGGCCGACCGCCGCCCGCCGCTCCGCAGGGGTGTCGTGCCGCGCGGCCTGCTCGGTCGCGTACCAGTGGATCAGGTCGTGCAGTTCGTACCGCTGCGGCCGCGGCTCGCGTACCAGGTGGGCGGCGACGAGCTGCGCCAAAGCCTGCCGGGCCAGCCGCACCGGCACGCCGGCCAGCGCCGCCGCCGCGTCCAGCCCGATGTCACCGGCCGGGTGCAGCCCGAGCTTGCGGAACATGGCCGCCGCCGCGTCGCCGAGCGCCCGGTACGACCAGGACAGCGCGGCCCACAGGTCGGCGTGCGGGTCACCGCCTCCGGTGAGGTCCGCCGACACGTCACCGAACACGTCGAAGCGGACCCGCTCGTCGACCAGCGCCTGTACCACCTCGGTGAGCCCGCCGACGCCCTGCGCGCGCTCGGCGACGATCGCCAGGGCGAGCGGCAGCCCGTCGCACAGTTCGACGAGGCGGGTGGCGGCGTCGCGCTCGGCGGCCACCCGATCCGGACCGAACGCGGCGGCCAGCAGCGACAGCGCCTCGCGCGGCTGCAGCGGGCCGAGCGTGACCCGGTGCGCACCGTCCCTGATGGACAGTCCACCGAGCCGGTTGCGGCTGGTGACGATCACCAGGCTGTCGCCGCCGGGCAGCAGCGACCGTACCTGGTCCTCGTCGCGGGCGTTGTCGAGCAGCAGCAGGACCCGGCGGCCGGCGAGGGTGCCGCGCAGGAGCGCCGCCCGCTCCTCGACGTTGGGCGGGATCACGTCGTTGCGGACGCCCAGCCCGCGCAGCAGCGTCTCGACCGCCGACGACGCCGACACGGGCTCGCCCGGACCGTGGCCGCGCAGGTTGAGGTAGAGCTGCACGTCCGGGTACGCGGACGCCATCTTGTGCGCCCAGTGCACGGCGAGCGTGGTCTTGCCGATGCCGGGTGCGCCGTCGATCGCCACCACGTGGGTGAGCCGCCGGTTCTCACCGTCCAGCACCGGGCGCAGCGCGTCGAGGTGAGCCAGCTCGGCGCGACCGCTGAAGTGCGCCACGTCGTGCGGGAGCTGCCGGGTGGCGGTCACCAGCGCCGTGGCCGCGCCGTCGAGCAGTACCCGCTGGTGGGTGCGCTGCAGCGCCTCACCGGGCTCGATGCCGAGCTCGTCGATGAGGATGGTGCGCACCCGCCGGTACGCCTCCAGGGCCTCGGCGCGCCGGCCGGAGCGGTGCAGCGCGTCGATCAGCCGCAGCCACAGCGACTCGCGGGTCGGGTACTGGCGGGTCAGGTCGCGCAGCTCGGGCACCAGGGCGCCGGGGTTGCCGGTCTCCAGGTCGAGGTCGATCCGCCGCTCCGTGGCGGCGAACCACTCCTCGCGCAGCCGGGGCACCACCTCGCGGTCCAGCCAGCTCGACTCGACCCCGGTGAACGGCTGCCCGCGCCACAACGCGAGCGCCGACCGCAAGGTGCCCGGGTCGGCCATCAGCTCGCGGAACTGCCACAGGTCGATCCGGTCCGGCGGCACCGCGAGCCGGTATCCGCCCGGCGTGGTCTCGATGACGCCCTGGCCGAGCAGCCGGCGCAGCCGGGCCACGTAGGTGTGCACGGTCGCGCGCGAGTGCACCGGCATGTGCTCGGGCCACAGTCGCTCGGCGAGCGTGTCCGCCGCCACGGACCGGCCCACCGACACCAGCAGGGACGCCAGCAGCACGCGCATCTGCCCCGCCGGCACCAGCACCGGACGATCGCCCTGGTGGATCTCCCAGGGCCCCAAAACCAGGAAACGTACCTCGCGCCCGCTCATCGTCCCCCCGAGGTGAAGCGCTCACGCTCAGTCAAGCACGGGGACCGCACACAAATGCGCATACATCAACGGCAGATGATCAAGCGGGGTTGCGGTGCAACCTCCGGAGCGCGAGGGCGAGCTGCAGGCGGAGCTTGCCGGGCGCGTCCCGCAGGCCCCAGCCCAGCAGGCGCTCGGCGTGCGCGAGCCGGTCCTGCAGCGTCGAGTGGTGCAGCGTGAGGGTGCCGGCCGCCGTGCGCAGGCTCGGCGTGGTCGCCACGGCGTGCAGCGTCGCGAGCATCCAGGGCGCCGCCGACGCCGCACGCTCCAGGGCCAGCACATCGGGTACCGGCGGCGTGCCCGGCCCGACGGCGGTGGCGAGCGCCGCGAGACCGCCCAGCTCGTCCGCGTACACGACGCGTGGCCCCGGGTCCTGTGCCGTGCCCTCGGCCGTGAACCTCAGCGCGGTCCTGGCCGCCGCCCAGGACCGGGGCAGGTCGGCCACCGCGCCGGCGGGGCCGACTCCGGTACGCCGGCCGCCCGCCACCGGTGTGACCGCGAGTTGGACGCTCGCGAGTCCGCCCTCGACGGCGAGCGCGTGCACCGGGCCGCCGGCGGGCAGGCCCAGCTTGTGCGCGGCGGCGAGCCGCGCCGGCTCGGGTGCGGCGGGGTCGCAGAGCAGCTCGACCAGCGCCGGGTCGCGGGGCGCCGGCGCCCGGCCGCGGGTGCGGTCCAGGGCGTCGCGCGCCGCCGCCGCGGCCCGCTCCAGGACCATCGCGTCGACCGGCCCCGCGGGCCCGGCACGCTCCAACCACAGCGCCCCATGCGGTATCACCGGAGTGCTGAGCCAGGCACCGTCTGGCGGCTCGACCGCGTCGTCGCGCTGGCCGTCGGGCGTGACCCGCACGCGCACCCGGCGTTCGGGGTCGACCAGCCGGGCCGGGCAGCCGGCGAGCACCGCCGCCCCGCGCACGATCGCCTCCAGCCCGGCGTGCGCTTCGACCAGGCTGTCGAAGTACGTGATGACCCGCAGCGCGGCGCCCGCGTCGGGATCGAGCGCGGCGAGCCTGCCGGCCAGCTCCTTCACCCTCCCATCCTCCCACCGCTCCCGGTGATCAGGGCGTCCCTCAAGTCGCCCTAACGACTTGAGGGACGCCCTGATCACCGCAGGAGGCGGCGGAGCCAGCGGAGGCGGGCGTCGCCAGCGTCCCGGGAGATGGCGGCCTGCGGTGCCAACGCGTCGAAGCCGTGGAAACCGCCTGGCCACACGTGCAGCTCGGCCACGCCGCCGGCCTGCCAGATGCGAGTGGCGTAGTCGACGTCTTCGTCCCGGAACGTCTCGGCCGACCCGACGTCGATGAACGCCGGCGGCAGCCCGGACAGGTCGGTGGACCGCGCCGGAGCCGCGTACGGGGACACGTCCGGCCCGCCGCGCGCGTCGCCGAGCAGCGCCGTCCAGCCCGTCTCGTTGGCGCTACGGTCCCACAGCCCGAGGCCGACCATCTGGTACCCGGACTGGCTCTCGTTGCGGTCGTCGAGCATCGGGCACAGCAGCAGCTGCCCGAGCAGGGCGGGACCGCCGCGGTCGCGGGCGAGCAACGCCACGCCCGCCGCGAGCCCGCCGCCGGCGCTGCCACCGGCCACGATGATCCGGTCCGGGTCGATGCCCAGCTCGGCGGCGTTCTTGGCGGTCCACACCAGACCCGCGTAGCAGTCCTCGACCGGAGCCGGGTGCGGGTGCTCCGGTGCCAGCCGGTACTCCACGGACACCACCGCCGCGCCGAACTCGGCCGCGATCTCGAGCGCGCCCAGCAGGCCGCTGCGGTTGTCGCCGAGGATCATGCCGCCGCCGTGGATGGCGTACAGGGCGGGCACCGGCCCGGTCGCCCCGGTCGGCCGGCAGATCAGCAGTGAGATGTCCGGATCGCCGGACGGGCCTGGCACGGCGCGCTCCTCGATCTCGTACTCGCCGCCGCGGCGCAGCTCGTCGTCGGTGGGCGTCGGCATGATGCCGTTCTCGCGCAGTGCCGGGATCATGTCGAGGGTCAGGCTGGACGGCAGCTCACCGATCGTGGCGAGGGCGGCGGCCAGCTCGGGGTCGAATGGGGGCGGAGGTCCAACCGGTACGGTCATGCCCACCATCGTGTGCTCGCACCGCGGCTCGATCGAGCGCCACGCGGCGGAAAGTACCCGCCATCTGGCGGGTGCGGGGCGGTGTCGGAGGGTGACGCTACGGTCTGGGGTGTGCTGATCGGACGCGACCATCCCGCCGCGGTGCTCGGCGCCGAGATCAGCCGGGCGGCTGGCAGCCACGGCGGTCTGGTGCTGGTCACGGGAGAGGCCGGCATCGGCAAGACCACACTTGTCACGCGGGCGGTCGAGCAGGCCCGCGGGTCCGGCGCGCTCGTGCTCAGCGGCGCCTGCTGGGATTCGGGCAGCGCACCGGGTTACTGGCCGTGGACGCAGGTGGTGCGCGGGCTGCGCCGGGGCGCCACGCCCGAGGAGTGGGCGGCCGCCGACGAGGTGGCCGGCGATGGCCTCGCGGTCCTGCTCGGCGACGCGCCGGCCGGTCCAGCACCCGAGGGCTTCCTGCTGTTCGACGCCGTGACCAGCGCACTCGTGGCGGTGTCCCAGCACCGGCCGGTCGTGGTGGTCCTCGACGACCTGCACTGGGCCGACACCGCGTCGCTGCGGCTGCTGGAGTTCGCCGCGCAGCACACCTGGTTCGAGCGGCTGCTGCTGATCGGCACCTACCGCGACGCCGAGGTCGAGTCCGCCGAGCACCCGGTGCGGCCGCTGCTGATGCCGCTCGTCGCGCGGGCCACCACCGTGTCACTCACCGGCCTGACGCGCGACGAGGTGGGTGCGCTGATGGCGCAGACAGTCGGCCGCCAGCCCGAGGAGTCCCTGGTCACCGAGGTGCACCGGCGCACCGGAGGCAACCCGTTCTTCGTCGAGCAGACCGCCCGGCTGTGGCACAGCGGCGGCACCGTCACCGCGATCGCCCCCGGCGTCCGTGACGCGCTGCGCCGCCGGCTGTCGCTGCTGCCGCCGCCGGTCGCCGAGGCGCTCGCCACCGCGGCGGTGCTAGGGCGCGAGTTCCATCGGCAGGTGCTGGCCGCCAGCGCCGCCGCCCCGGTGGCATACACCGACCGGCTGCTCGACCAGGCCGTCGCGGCGCGGCTGGTGGTGGCGCTGGGCGGCGGCCGGTTCGCGTTCGCGCACGACCTGGTGCGCGAGACGCTGTACGGCGAGCTCGACGAGGCCGCGGCACGGGCCCGGCACGCCGCCGTGGTGCGGGCCGTCGACCGCGCGCCCGCCCTGGCCGCCGAGCTGGTCCCCGCCGACCTGGCCCGCCACGCCTACCTGGCCGGCGACGAGCTGCCCGACGACCAGGTGGTCGACCTGCTGCTCGCCGCCGCGCGCGACGCCGGCAGCCGGATGGCCACCGACGAAGCGATCGTCCACCACCGCCGGGCATACGAGCGGGCCACCCACGCCGACCCGCGCCAGCGGGTGGTGATCGCCCTGCACCTGGCCTCCGACCTGCACCACAACGACATCACGAGCTTCTGGCCCGTCATCGAGGATGCCGCCGGCCTGGCCCGCCAGATCGGCGATCCGCACCTGCTGGCCAGGGTCGCGCTCACGGTGCACCGGATCGACTCCGCCAGCGCGGAGCCGCGGCTCGCCGTCGACCTGCTCCGCGAGGTGCACCGCGTGCTGGTCGGCGAAGACGCCACCGAGCCCGCGGCGCGCCTGGTTCCCGATCTCGCGCGCCGGCTCACCAAGGCGGCCCGTGACAGCGGCGACGACGACACGCTCGGCCTCGCGCTGTGGGCGCTGCACGACTCCGTCTGGGGGCCTGGCACCGCTCGCGAGCGGGTCACGCTCACCGAGGAGCTGATGGCGGTCGCCCGCCGCCTCGGCGACCGCGGCATGGAGTACTTCGCGGCCTCGTTCCGCTGGGTGGCGCTGCTGGAGCAGGGCGACCCGGCCTACCTCGACCAGTACCGGGCGTTTCTGACCCTGACCGCCCGCGAGGGCCGGCCCCGCTCCGCCTTCGCGTCCGCCGTCGACACCAGCATCATCGCCACGATGACGGGCCGCTTCGCCGACGCCGAGGCAGCCCTCGACAAGGCCGTGCAGTCGTTCGCCGACCACAGCCACCCGCACTTCCAGTACGTCGCGGGGCACCTGCGCTGGGCGACGTGGCTGCTCCAGGGCCGCTTCGACGAGCTGGCCGCGCTGCACGCCGGGCTCGTCGAGTCCGGGCACCCGCACGCCGACCTGCTCGCCGGCGTCGTGGCCGCGCACTCCGGCGACACGACCACCGCCCTCGCGCACCTGACCGCGGCGGTCGCCAGCGGCAAGGAGCGTCCGCGCGACTTCGAGCCGCTGTGGCTGCGCTTCCAGGCCCACACCGCGGCGGCCAGCGACGACCGCGCACTGCGCGAGCGGGCCCACGCCGCTCTCACGCCGTACCGCGGTGAGTGGCTCGTCTCGCTGTACGGGTGCGACGTGAGTGGCCCCGCCGACCTGTGGCTAGGGTTGCTCGACGCCGCCTCCGGCCGCCACGACGAGGCGGTCGCCGGCCTCACCGCCGCCGCCGAGTCCGCCGACCGGCTCCAGTCCCGCCCCTGGTCCGTCGAGTCCCGCGCGCAGCTCGCTCGCGTCCTGCTCGACCGCGACGCTCCCGGTGACGCCAAAGCCGCCGCGACGCTGATCGACGACGTCGAGAGCGAGGCCGCCGACCTGGGTATGCGGCACGTGGTCGACCGGGTCCGGCGGTTGCGCACCGAGACACCCGCTCCCGCGCCCAACGAGTTCCGCCGCGACGGCGCGGTGTGGTCTCTTCGATACGCGGGCGCGCACGCCCACATGCCCGACGCGAAAGGCCTGCACGACCTGCGCCACCTGCTCGGCCACCCCGGCACCGACATCCCGGCCGTGCTCCTGCTCAGCCCCGAAGGCGGCGCGGTGACCGTCGCCGTCGGCCGGATGGGCGGCGACGACATCCTCGACGACGAGGCGAAGGCCCAGTACAAGCGGCGCCTGGGCCAGCTCGACGACGAGATCGACCGCGCCACCGCACGCGGCGACGACGCCCGCGCCGCCGACCTGGACCGCGAGCGGCAGTCGCTCATCGACGAGCTGCGCGCCGCGGCCGGCCTGGGCGGGCGCGGGCGCCGCCTCGGCGACGAGGCCGAACGCGCGCGAAAGACCGTGACCGCCCGCATCCGCGACACCCTCCGGCGCCTCGACCAGCTCCACCCCGCGCTGGCAACCCACCTACGCGAAACCATCTCGACGGGCGCCACCTGCACCTACACCCCACCCACCCCGACCCAGTGGCGCCTCTAACCCTGGCCAAGCCTTCTGCTCGGGTTGTGGCTAATGACCGAAACGTGGCATCAACACTGGCTTACAGACCTCGGCCCAGAGCACACGGACACGCAATCGGCCGCGAATACCCTGGGAGGGCGGTGCGCAAGGCGCAGGTCGCGACGCGGCGTCGGTGGGCTGCTCCTGGCTTTGTGTAGGGCATTGACGAAGGGGTACTGCAACCTTACGCTGACCCATCACTGTCCACCTGCTGTCGACCTCACCCCACGGAGGCGCCAATGATAAAAAACCGGACAAGACCGAGAAAGCTCAAGGCCCTCGGCGTCGGCGCCGTAGCCCTGCTGCTGCTCGGCACCGCTGCGCAGGCGGACGCCGCCGTCGAGGGTGGCGGCGCGGGAAACACCAGCGAGTTCCGAGGCGTCAACTGGGCTGATCCGCGCGACAACTACGCCGCGGACGAGGTGGTCCCGAGCGGGCTGTCGAAGACCGACGACTATCGCACGGTCTACCGCACCAGCCAGAAGATGGTGAAGGGCTTCCGGCAGAACCTCGGCGCCAACACGCTGCGGCTGCCCATCAACCCGTCGAGCGTGGGCACCGCCTGGTGGCGGTCCTACCGGGGGACGATCGACGCGGCTACCGACAGCGGCTTCAAGGTCATTGTCAGCTACTGGGAGGCCAGCAGCGCCAAGGACGGGTTCGTCGACGACCCCGCCGCGTGGAACAAGATGTGGGACACCGTGGTGCGGCAGTACCGCGACAACCCGCGTGTCTACTTTGAACCGATGAACGAGCCGTTCGGCTACAGCCTCGACGAGTGGGTTTCGGTCACGTCGAAGTGGCTGTCTCGCCACAACGAGGTGCCGCGCAAGCGCGTCGTCATCAGCGGCACCGGCTACAACGACAACGTCACCGGCGTCGGCGCCGCGAAGGAGCTGCGCGGCACGCTGCTGTCACTGCATTTCTACGGGTTCTGGGCCAGCGACACCACGCAGGAGGCGTGGCTCGCCAACCTGAAGCCTCGCATCGGCGACTATGCCAGCCGCACCATCATCGACGAGGCCGGTTCCCCGATGACGATCGGCCTGAACTACGGCGCCACTGACGGCAACGTCTCCACCGCCTACTTCGCCGCCACCACCAACACCGCGCGGGCCCTGAAGATGGGCATCGTGTACTGGCCGGGTCTGCGGTTCGGCGACTCGTACTCGATCGAGTCGCTCAACCCCGACGGCACGCTGGTCGACAACAGCCCCACCGGCGTCGCCCGGCTGCGCTGGGGCTGGGGCTTCGGCGAGACCGAGCCCGTCAACGACCTGCCGCCCGCGCCGCCCGGCGAGCCGTTGCGCGGTGTCGGATCGGGCCGCTGCGTCGACGTGCCCGGCTTCAGCACCACCAACGGCACCCAGCTCGACCTGTGGGACTGCAACGGCGGCGGCAACCAGTCCTGGAACGTCCAGGGCAACGAGCTGCGCATCTACGGCACCAAGTGCATGACCGTGGGCGGCTCCGGCGCGGCCGGCGACCCGGTCGTCATCACCGACTGCACGGGCGCCACGTCGCAGCAGTGGACCGTCAACGCCAACCAGTCCATCACCAGCGTCGCGAACCCGGCCCTGTGCCTGAACGCGGCGGGCACCGGAAACGGCTCCGCGGTCAATGTCGCGACCTGCAACGGCGACAGCAACCAGGCCTGGACCAGAAGCTGAAAAGGTAGGCGCCCCGGCGGCCGCCGGGGCGCTACCGTATGCCCGTGAGCGTTGATCCGGTAGCGCACAATCGCGCGGCGTGGGACCTTCAGGTCGAGAGTGGCAACGAGTGGTCGCGTCCGGTCACTCCCGAGACCGTCGCGCGGGCGCGCGCCGGTGACTGGTCGGTCGTGCTCATCGGGTACCAGCCGGTCGACCGGGCGTGGTTCCCCGCCGACCTGTCCGATGTAGACATTTTGTGCCTGGCCTCGGGTGGTGGGCAGCAAGGCCCGACGCTCGCCGCGGCCGGCGCGCGGGTCACGGTCTTCGACAACTCGCCCCGTCAGCTCGCCCAGGACCAGATGGTCGCGGAGCGCGAGGGGCTGGAGCTGCGCACGGTACTGGGCGACATGCGTGACCTGTCAGCCTTTGGTGACTCCACATTCGACGTTGTGCTCAACCCGGTCTCGAACCTGTTCGTGCCCGAGCTCGCACCCGTGTGGCGCGAGTGCTTCCGGGTGCTGCGGCCGGGCGGCGCGCTGCTGTGCGGCTTCCTCAACCCCGACGTGTACCTGTTCGACCACGAGGCCATGGACACGCGCGGCGAGCTGGTCGTCCGCCACCGCCTGCCGTACAGCGACCTGACGCACGTCCCGGCCGAGGAGCGCGAGCGGCTGTGGGGAGCGAACGCGCCGCTGGAGTACAGCCACACGATGGCCGAGCAGATCGGCGGGCAGCTCGCCGCCGGCTTCGTGATCACCGGGTTCGACGAGGCCCCGCACCACGCCGACGCCACCGCCGGCTGGCTGCCCGGCTACTACGCCACCCGCGCCGCGAAGCCGCCGGCCCACACACTGCCGTGATCAGGGCGTCCCTCACGTCGCCCTAACGACTTCAGGGACGCCCTGATCACGCTGGTGGGGACGCGGACGGTGAGGCCGCGGGAGCAACGGTCTGGCGCACGACGGGCGTCGCGGTAGCTCGAAATTTCTAGAGCGAGCGGGCCAGGCGGTCGGCGAGCAGGCGCGTGAAGCGGGGCGGGTCGGCGAGCTCGCCGCCCTCGGCGAGCAGCGCCATGCCGTAGAGCAGCTCGGCGGCCTCGGCCAGCGCCGGGTCGTCGGCGTTGGCCTCGTGCGCGGCGCGCAGCCCGGTGACGAGCGCGTGCTCCGGGTTGAGCTCGAGGATCCGCTTGGTGTGCGGCAGCTCCTGCCCCATCGCCCGGTACATCTTCTCCAGCGTCGGGGTGATGTCGTGCTCGTCGCCGACGATGCAGGTGGCCGAGGTGGTCAGCCGGGTCGAGAGCCGCACCTCTTTGACGTCGTCGGCCAGCTTCTCGCCCAGCCACGTCAGCAGCGCCTCGAAGCCGGCTGCCTGCTCCGCGGGAGGCTCGGCCCCGTCGAGGTCGACCTTGCCCTTGGCCACCGACTGGAGCGGCTTGCCGTCGAACTCGTTCACCTGCTCGACCCACACCTCGTCGACGGGGTCGGTCAGGATGAGCACCTCGTATCCCTTGGCGAGGAACGCCTCCAGGTGGGGCGACTTCTCGACCATCGCGCGCGACGTGCCGGTCATGTAGTAGATGTCTTTCTGGCCGTCCTTCATCCGCTCGACGTACTCGCGCAGCGACGTCGACTCGGCCGCGGTCGAGGACAGCATGATCAGGTCGAGCAGCTGCTCGCGGTTGTCGGGGTCTTCGAGCAGACCCTCCTTGAGTACGCGGCCGAACTCGCTCCAGAACGTGGTGTACTTCTCGCCATCGGCGGCTTTCAGGTCCTTCAGCGTGGTCAGGACCTTCTTGATCAGCCGGCGGCGGACGATCTGGATGTGGCGGTCCTGCTGCAGGATCTCGCGGGAGATGTTGAGCGACAGGTCGTGCGCGTCGACGACGCCCTTGACGAAGCGGAGGTACTGCGGGATCAGCGCCTCGCAATCGTCCATGATGAACACCCGCTTGACGTACAGCTGGACGCCGCGCTTTCCGTCACGGGAGAAGAGGTCGAAAGGCGCGCGGGCCGGCACGAAGAGCAGCGCCTCGTACTCGAACGTCCCCTCGCCCTTCATGTGGATCGTTTCGAGCGGGTCGGTCCAGTCGTGGCTGACGTGCTTGTAGAACTCGTGGTACTCGTCGTCGCTGACCTCGCTGCGCGGCCGCGCCCACAGCGCCTTCATCGAATTGAGCGGCTGCTCCTCGCCGGCCATCCGGATCGGCCACGCGATGAAGTCGGAGTACCGCTTGACGACCTCGCGGATCTTCCATTCCCCGGTGTAGTCGAACAGCTGGTCGTCGCGGTCTTCCGGCTTGAGGTGAAGCGTGACCGCCGTGCCCTGCGGCGCCTCGTCGAGCGTCTCGATCTCGTATGTGCCTTCGCCGGTCGACTCCCAGAACGTGCCCTGGCTCTCGCCGGCCTTGCGGGTCACCAGCGTCACCCGGTCGGCGACCATGAAGGTCGAGTAGAAACCGACCCCGAACTGCCCGATCAGCTCCTGAGAGGCGCCCGCGTCGGTCGTTTCGCGCAGCTTGCGCAACAGTTCGGCGGTGCCCGACTTGGCGATCGTGCCGATCAGCGAGACCACCTCGTCGTGGCTCATGCCGATGCCGTTGTCGCGAATGGTCAGCGTGCGCTTGTCCTTGTCGACATCGATCGCGATGTGCAGGTCGGAGGTGTCGACCTGCAGCTCCTTATTGATCAGTGACTCGAGCCGGACCTTGTCGAGCGCGTCGGAGGCATTGGAGATCAGCTCGCGGAGAAAGATGTCCTTGTTCGAGTAGATCGAATGGACCATCAAGTGAAGGAGTTGCCGCGTCTCCGCCTGAAACTCCAGCGTTTCCCTGCTCACCGAATCTCCCTTCTCCGCGAACACGCGTTTGCCGCCCAAGAGAATACTCGCCGAGCGCGGGCCCCCCGTTCCTCGGGAGCACGCGGGGCGTTCCACGATCAGCGTCGTACCCCGCAGCGCGATCTTGCGGCGGGCTCTGTCCGCGTTGGTCGCGCTCCGCGCTTGTCGCCGCCTCGCCGTCCGGCCCTGGCTGAGGCGGCAGGAACCCTGTTTTTGTCGTCTCGGCGGCAGCCGGAGGCCGCAGTATCAGGGATTTTGTTGCTTCGCCCGCGTGGGTTGTGGGTGCGCGGTGGGTGAGGCCGCGGGAGCTGCGGTCTTGCGCGCGGCGGGCGTCGCGGTAGCTCGGATGTCGGTCCTGGTTGTGGGCTCGCCCTAGTCCCGCGAAGGGTCGTCGATCAAGACGCCTTCGCGCGCCGGGCCGCCACAGGTGGCTGACGGAGGGGCAACCCAGCCCGCGCCCGTCCTCTCCCCCGCCGCCGGGCGCCGGTGACGGCGTGTCGCCACGCCCCGCACGCCTCCCGCCGATCAAGGGCGAACGCACGCGGTTGGATCTCTTTTCCGCGTGCATTCGCCCTTGATCCATGCGATTGCCCTTGATCGGCGCGCAGGGCGCGGCGAAAACGCCGCCGCCAACCCCTCAAACCCGGCGGCAGCGTCAGGGGAAGGACGGGCGCGGGCTGGTTTGCCCCTCTTTCACCGACCTATGGCGGCCCAGAGGGCCACGGCTTCTTGATCGGCGCGCGCCAAGGCGGCCCGATCGCGGCCTTAAGCCGGCGACGCCACGATCACGCCAGCCGGCGGCGGCAGCGGCTGCAACCGCTCGAACCGCCAGCCCGTCTCAGCGAGCCACCCCGCGACCTCGTCGACCTGGTACAGGTCTCCGCCACTGATCACGAGGAACTCACCAGCGCCGAACCGCGCCGACGGATGCGGCGCGATATCGGTGCGCCACCAGTCGACGAGCAGCAGGCGCGCGTCCGCGTCGGCCACCTCGCGCAGCCTGCCGAACAGCTCGGCGATGCGGTCCGGCGGAAACAGGTGCACCACGTTCGCCACGAGGATCGCGTCATGGTCGCGGGGCAGCGGGTCGGCGAAGAAGTCGGCGCCGACCGCGTCGAGACGGCCAGCGAGCGGCCCGGCCGCCGCGCGGGCCGCGACCTCCACGGCCACCTCGGGCAGGTCGAGCACCGTCGCGCTCAGATGGGGGTACCGGGACAGCAGTGGCGCCACGAACGTGCCCACCCCGCCACCCACGTCGAGGACCCGCCGGTGGCCGCTGAAGTCGTACTCGCGGGCCAGGTCAGCGGCCGTCTCAGCGGTGATCGAGGCGACGGCCGCCTCGTACACCGCGGTCTGCTCCTCGGTCAGGTCACCGCGCACACCCCGCCGAGTGCGGAACGCCTCGGTCGCGCGCTCCCACGCCGGATAGCTGACCTGATCCCAGTACCGCAGCAGCGGCCGCAGGTCGGCCGGCCCGCGCCCGGACAGGAAAAGCTCGGTGTCGGCCGCGTTGCGGAACCCGCCACTGTCGCGCACCATCAGGCCCGCGTCGGCCAGCAGGTCACCGAGGGCGCGAGCGCTCCGCTCGGGAATCCCGCAACGCTCCGCCAGCTCCGCCGGTGTCGCACCGTTCTCGCCCGCGGCGGCGAACAGTCCAAACTCGACAGCCGCGAACAGCGCCTTCGCCACCATGTATCCGGCGCTCAGCTCGATGATCCGCCCGGGATTCGGCGGCGCGGAGTCAGCGACCGCGTCGGGGCCCGGCTGGGTCGGCGGGGTGAACACGCGCTGCGCCGGCTGATCGGACATGCGAGCCCCCCGCGTGATCGTCCAATGTCGATCAGATCGTACCGGCCACCGTCAGGTGCGCGCAGCCCTGAACGTCCTCCGTGGACGACGCCCTCACCGCGGCCCCACCCGCAGTTCCCGCGGACCGTAACCGCGCTCACGACGAACGGCGCAACCGGATCTCGCGGACCGTGAACCACGTCAACGGTCCCAGGGCGCTCACGACGAACGCCGGCACCGCCGACCAGGGAACGTCCTGGATGAGCAGCATGACCAGGCCCGTGCCGAACGCGAGCAGGCCGGCAGCCGAAATGTAGGAGACGCTGGAGTTGTCATTGGGCAGGAGTTCCGGTCGCTCGCGCCGCGACCTCAGCAGCCGGTAGCACTGCAGCACCGCGAGCACGAACGCCGGCGGCAGCAGAACGAACACCAGCGAGGCGCCCGGTGTCCACGGTGTGCGCACGTACGCGCCTTCCACGGTGACGAGGTGCCCGTGCCACATGCCCAGCCGGACGGTGTTCCCCTTCTCGACGTCGAGGTACCTGTCCCGGACCCGCACCAGGGAGCTGCGCTCACCGCCGCTGTGCAGGCGAAAGGTGACCTCCTGCGCGTTTCCGCCGGCGTATCCGCCAGTGCCGCTGTAGTACTCGGCATCCATGACCTCCGCCGGCTCCGATGCCAGCGTGCCGGCGCGGTACGCCGCGTACGAGGCCGTCTCGACGTAAACGCGGTGTGCGAAGTAGAACAGCAGGATGGCGGCGAGGACTCCGGACACCCCGGCCACCCAGAGCCGTACGCGGACATCCCCGGAAGCCTGATCCACCATGCCGCACCTCCGATGAGGTCGTACAGGCGCAGAGTAGCCGGACGCGGCAACGGGGCGCCGGCCCAGAAGGAGCCGGCGCCCCGCACGGACCGGGGCTTACCGCTTCAGCGGCGGGTTGGCCAGCTTGGCCAGTTCGAGCGCCTGGTCCCTGAACCAGGCACCGGCAGCCGGATCCACCTGGCCCCACAGCGGGTCGAAGGTGTCCTGCCGCTCGGCGGGCACGTTCCACGGGTTGTAGGCGGTGTAGTCCCAGGCGCGGGCGCCGCCCCGGATGTCGCAGGTGCCGTCGGACTCGCCGGGGATCTTCGCCCACACGTACGCGTCGAGCAGTGGCACACCGGTCTTCGTGGTGGGGCGCAGGCCGACGCCACGGCCGGGCGGGTTGCACCAGCTGCCGTTGCGCAGCGTGCTCACCACACCGGCCGGCTGGTTGTACGGCGCGGCCGCGTACGCCGACATGTCGTTGGGCCCGTGGCCGTTGCGGCTGGTGTCGACGACGAACCGGGTGGTAGGCACGGCGGTGCCGAGGTTGTCGGCGTACCACTTGTCGGTCAGGCCCCACGTGCTGAAGTCGTTGGGGCTGGCCGGGTAGTACTGGCTGGCGCACCAGCTGTAGTTTCCGAGCCGCCAGCCGCCCTCTTCGGGGTTGTTGGCGAACGCGATGCAGCCCGAGATCCACGTGCCGTACTTCTGCTGCTGCGGGTCGGGCTGGTAGTTCGACACGTTGAGGAAGAACCCGTCGGCCCGCTGCACGCCGCCCTTGACCAGCCGGTCAGCCGCGTCGCCGGCGCCCAGCCAGCCGCTGTGGGTGCCGTCCAGGTACAGGCTGACGCCGGGCTGCCGCTTGAGCCGGTCGACGGCGCCGTTCATGGCGGTGAACCGCTCGGCGGGTGACGCGCCGGGCTGCGGGTTGCCGGCCGCGTCCTTCGGCTGGCACCACTCCTGGGTGCCGCCGAGGTCGGTGTAGAACGGGATGATGCCCAGCCCGTCGGGCTCCAGCAGCACGATCGCCTTGCTCTTGCCGATGCCGGCGGCGAACGCGTCGACCCACGCCAGATAGTCGGCCGTGTTCAGCGCGCCGCCCGCGGAGTACAGCGAGCAGTCGCGGAACGGGATGTTGTAGGCGACCAGGACCGGTACCGCGTGCTGCTTGGCCGCGGCGGCGACCGTCTGGCGGGCCTTGGCCTTGACCTCGGCGGGCGTGCCGCCCGTGAACCACACCGCCTGCGGGTTGCTGACCATCTTGGCCAGCAGCAGGGCGTCGCGGATCTTGCCAGACTTGGCGAGGTCGGCGATGTGGGTGACCGCCGCGGGATTCGGCGGCGGGACGTAGAGGCGGCCCGTGTCGCGCCCGTGCGCGGACGCGCTGGTGGTGCCGGCTGAGAGGACTAAGATCGCGGCCGCGCCGATGGCGGTCAGGCCGCGGCGGAACGCCGTGCGAGGCATTATGTCTCCTGACGTCAACGCATCGAATTCAATGGATCGAGGCTCGCCCGCACCCCGACCGGTGTCAAGTCACCATCCGGTCACTCTCCGGTCAGGATTCGGGCCACCTCCCGGCCCATCGCCTCATATCCGGCGTCGTTGGGGTGCAGGTGATCGCCGCTGTCGTACTTGGGATCCAGCAGCTCGGGACGGCCCGGGTACGCCATGATCGTCGCGAAATCGGCGACGCCGTCGAAGGCGCCCGACCCGCGGATCCACGCGTTTACCTCGCGCCGCTTGCGCTCCGCGGCGTCGTTCCAGTATGAGAAGCCCTGCGCGGGCATCAGCGTGCCGGCGTAGATCTTCAGGCCGCGCGCGTGCGCCCGTGCGGCGATCTGCCGGTACGCGGCGACGAGCTGCGCGACGCTGACCTCGGTGTTCGGCGCGGTGCAGCCGCTGTTGTCGGTCTGGCTGAAGCCCAGGTCGTTGATGCCCTCCAGCAACACGACGGTGCGCACGCCCGCCTGGCTGAACACGTCGCGCTCGAGCCGCTCGAGCAGGTTGACACCGAAACACGTCGAGTCGTTGAGGATCCGGTTGCCGCTGATGCCCTCGTCGACCACGGCCGGCGCCGCCTGGCCGTATCGCTCGACCAGCCGCCTGGCCAGGTAGTTCGGCCAGCGGGTGTTCGCGTTCCACTGGCCGGAGGTGCCGTCGGTGATCGAGTCGCCGACCGCCACGATCGTGCCGGGCGCGCGGCCGCGCACCTGCACCGCGTCGACGAAGAACCAGGTGCCCACCTTGGTGCCGAACGCGGCCGCGCCGGCGTCGGCCGCGTGGTCGCCGGCCGCCAGCCAGTTGTCCTGCTGCGGGTCCTGGTGGTAGGTCGCGGGGCCGGTCGCCTCCGGCACATACAGGCTCACGGCGAGGTTGGCGAGCGCCGGCACCGGCATGCGGACGGGGTCGCTGAGCGCCTGGCCACCGGCCGGCAGCCGCACGCCCGGCCGCCCGCCGAACGTCAGCGCGCGCAGCGTCGTCGCGTCGACCTCCGCCTCGCGCAGCTGGCGCGCCACGGTGGCCGCGCCGATCCGCACGGGCCGGTCGCCGAACGCGTTGCTCACCCGGATGCGCAGCTCACCGCCGCCCGCGGAGGTGTAGACGATGTTGCGCACGGTCTGGTCGTCGAGCTCCTGCACCGACGAGACCAGCGCCGACGGCGCCATCGCGCTGCCACCCCACGTGGTCACCCACCCACCGGACGCACCAGCGTCCACTGTGGCATCCGGCGTCCGCGCCGCACCAGCGACCGCCGACCCTCCAGCTCCGAGCAGCGTCAGCAGCAGCGGTACGGCGACAAGCGCACACCTGCGCAATGGAACCACCTCCCCAAGGTGATCCATCCTAGTCAATGTGACTGGCCCGTGGGGGACGCCGCCGCGATCAGCTCCGAGACGGTCACCAGCTCCAGCCCGCGCATCCGCAGCCCGACGATGATCGCGTCGAGCTGACTCAACGCCACCAGCCGTTCACGCTTGCCGACGTCGTGCGCCAGCACGATCGAGCCCGGCCCGACGTTGTCGACGATGTCGCGCGCCTGCGCCGGCGGGTTGGCCTTGAAGCGCTTCTCGTGCATCTGATGCGACCACATGACCACGTCGTACCCGAACTCCTCGGCCACCACGAGCGTGCTGCCACCCAGGTGCGCCCACGGCGGTCGCATCACCGTCGGCGACTCACCCGTCACTCGCTTGATCGCGAAGTGGGTCCGCAGGAGCTGGTCGCGTACCTGGGCCTCGTCGAGCCGCGCCAGGTCCTGGTGCGACCAGGTGTGGTTGGCCAGTTCGTGCCGCGCGATCCTGTTGCGCACCAACCCTTCGTGCCGGGTCAGCCGCTCGCCCACGACGAAGAACGTCGCCTTGGCCCGGTGCCGGTCGAGCGCGTTCAGCACCATGGGTGTCCACTCCGGACCGGGCCCGTCGTCGAACGTCAACGCCACCAACGGTTTCTCGGTGCGCACCCGCCACCGCACCACCGTCTCCCCGCGCCGGGCGACGGTCTCGCCCCGCATACCCGTGTCGCCGCTGCTGGCGACCCCGCCGGGCGCGTACCCTCCGCTCAGCGGAAGGCGATCGGGCCCGACCTCCTTGGCGATCCGATGTGCCGACATGGTGGTGGCGACGCCACCCGCGAACGTCAGCGCCTGGCGCAGCACAGCACGGCGATCCCTGCCCACAGCTCTCCCCCGTTGTGGTCGGTGTGAGCAGGGATCGTAGCGTGGTCGCGCTACCGCAAACCTGGCACGTCGATCACGATCAGCTCGGTATCGTCGGCCCGGCCCGGAATCCGGCCGTCGTTGCCCGGGAAGTTGTTGTCGTTGGCGACGAGTACCTTGTCGCCGTAGAGCGGCAGCACCGACTCCACCGACTGGAGCGGAAACTTGAACACCGGCCCCACGCCGTACTCTCCCGGCCGAGCCGGTGTGGACACCCCGCGCGGGTCGGCGATGTCGAGCAGGTCGACGACGGTACGGCGGGTCAGCGCGTCGGCCTTGCCCAACTCGGTGACGACGAGCTTCTTGACCGCCGACGCCGGCCCCATCGCGTTGTCACGCTCGATGAGGATGAGCCGCTTGCCGTCGAGTACCGCCGCGTCACCGACCACAAAGGACGGATCGTCGACCCGGAACGACCACGTGCGCCCCGTGTACCGGTTCTTCCGCACGTCGAACTGGTACACGATCCGGCGGCGCTGGTCGGGATCGTCGGTCCGCGCACCCTCCAGGATCGGGTACAGCCTCCAGCCGTCCCTGCTCACTGCCATCGCCTCGAAGCCCCGGCTGGCCGGTACCGTCGGCGTCTCGCCCGGTGCCAGATCCGGCGACTGCGGCGACTTGCCACCGTCAGGCAGCGGGATCGGCGCCTGCTTCACCTTGCCCGTCCGGTCGGTCCGGACCAGGTACGGTCCGAACTCGTCGCCGATCCACAGGTCACCGCGCGCGTCCCGGGCCAGCGACTCGATGTCGAAGTCGGCCCCGGTGAGCAGGCGCTCCGCGGTGTTCTCGTTGACAATGGGGAACGGCACCTTGCGGTCCGGGTCGCGGAAGCTCAGGAACCCGTCCACGTTTACGTCGCCGGTGCGGTAGTCGGGGCGGATCCAGTAGGCGCGCAACAGGAAGTCGGCAGAATTATTCTTGGCGCCGAACCCGTTGTCGGGCATGGCGAGCAGCCGCTTGCCCGACCGGTCACCGGCGCGGGCCGGGATGACGGCGGAAAACCCGGGAATCGGCTGGCCCGGAAAGGGTGGCGTCACGCCGTTGACCGTCGTCGGGGCGAGCAGCGTGCCGGAGACCGGCCCCGGCTGATAGTCCGTCGCCGGCAGCAGCGCCCTGCCCAGCAGCGTGGGCGCCTCAGACGGCTTACCCGCCGCCGCGGTCGCCGGCAGCACCGACACCAGCGCGGCCACAGACGCTACAGCCTTGATGCGTATCGCGGAGATCGTCACGAGGGGATGCAAGCGCCCACCACTCGCCAACCCGCGACACCACCCTGAACCCAAGGTGAACACCAGATGACGTGTCCTGGCGACAGACCGAGCACCCGACGCGGGCAGCGGTCGCTGTCGGCGGAAATCTTGGAGCCCGGGCGTCGGGGTCAAGTTCAGAACCAGGCTCCGAGCTACCGCGACGTCCGCCGTGCGCCATGCCCGTTGCTCCCGCGGCCTCACCCTCCGCGGCCACACAACCAGCGCGCCGGCCGGGCACCGCCACCGGCTGTAGATCGTGGCGATCTGCTGCCCCTACAGGGACAGCTACTCACCACGATCTCGCGCAACGGCCGTTCCTCGCCGCGCCAACGCCCGTACCGGTCGAGCACCCGGGCGCCACGCCAGGCCACCGACACGCCGGCGCGCCACAGGCGGACCCCACAGGCCGCGGCCGGACCACACCCGCCGCAACACGCCGACCGCACAGGCCGCGGCCGGACCACACCCGTCGCACCACGCCGACCGCACAGGCTGCGGCCGGACCACACCCGTCGCACCACGCGGACCGCACAGGCTGCAGCCGGACCGCGCGCGTCGCACCACGCGGACCGCACAGGCCGCGGCCGGACCACACCCGCCACGACACGCGGACCGCACAGGCTGCGGCCGGACCACACCCGTCGCACCACGCGGACCGCACAGGTCGCGGCCGGACCACACCCGCCACGACACGCGGACCGCACGGGCCGCCGATCAAGGGAAATCCGCACGATCAAGGGCGAACGCACGTGGTTTTAAGATCAAAGCACGTGCGTTCGCCCTTGATCGGCGGGCCGGGCGTGGCGACACGCCGTGCCGGGCCGGCCTGGGGACGGACGCGCGCGGAAAAGAGATCCAACCACGTGCGTTCGCCCTTGATCGGCGGGCCAGGCGTGGCGACACGCCGTCACGGTGGGCGGAGGTGCCGGCGGAGGGGACGGGCGCGGAGCGCAGCGCAGCGCGGGGAGAGGGCGCGGAGGGGAGAGGGCGCGGTGGGGCGCGGGGTTAGCGGAGGTTGTAGGCGCGGGTCACGGTGTACGTGACGGTAGCGGCGTCGGCGTACTCGGCGCTCGCGCGCAGCGACACCGACCCCTGCTTCGGGTGGCTGAGCAGGGCCAGCCAGCTCGCGCGCCCCGTCGGCAGGAGCGGGACGCGATGCCAGGTGGCGCCCTCGTCGTACGAGACGTCGACCGTTGCCTTGCGCAGGGCGGACGGCGCCGCGCCCGGCTGGCGTTCGATGGTAAGCGGAACCGCGTACGGCCGGCCGCCGGGTGCGCTGTTTTCCAGGTCCAGCGCCGGCCGGAACGCCACCGACGCGAGCGGCAGCGAGGTCGCCTTGTCGGCGGGCGTCTCGGCGGAGCGGAACGTCCAGGCGCCACTGATCGCCGTCGCGTTGTCGAAGGAGCCGTCGGCGCCCCGGGTCACCGCGTACTCCAGCCGGTACGTGCTTTCCGTGGCGGGCACGGCACCGCCGGCGTCGTAGAAGTACGTGGGGATGTCGGCCAGCAGCGTGCCGTCACGATAGAACGACATCTTCCCGGTGTCCAGTGTGGAGTATCCGGTGTGGCCAGCCTGGTCACCGAACGGCGGCACATTGAACGACATCATGTTGCCCTTGCGGGTGAAGAAGACCAGGTCGCTGTTGAAGATGGGCGAGGCCGGGCCCTTCTGCCACTCCACTGTGTACTGCTTGCCGGCCTTCCACGTGACCGGCGCCGTCCAGAACTGGGTGCCGTACCCCGGGCCGCGCTGGTCGAGCCGGCTGTCCCAGTTCACCCCTCCGGCCGAGTGGTAACTGACGCGCTCACCCGGGATCGTGAACGGGATCGGGCCCGACAGCGCCGAACCGCCCTCGGCCGGGAAGCCCCAGTTGTGCATGATGGCGCTGCGCGCGTCGGGCGTCACCGAGTAGAACCGGTGCGTCACCTTCGCCAGCTCGCTGTCGCGCACCACGTGCCGGAAGTTCCGGAACAGCGCGCCCCGCTTGTACCACACCAGGTCGTACTCGTACGGCGAGTCCGTAAACGTACCGTCCGCATTGGACCGTGCCCAGAACGCGCGCACCTCAGCCGTGAGCGTGCCCGCGTCGGCCGGCAGCGGGTCACCGAGGCTGGCCGCGTACAGCTTGTCGAACGTGTTGCCGATGACCCGGTAGGGCAGGCTGTACCCCGACGGGAGGACACGGTGGTACCCGAGGTCGGCCAGGCGGCTGGCGGCCCCTTCGCGCCGCACGGTCACCGACGCGGGCGTGCCCTGCCGGGCGTCGAGCACGACCTGCGCGTCACCGCCCGAGCCGACCGTGAACGCGGGCCGCACCAGTAGCGTCGAGCTGCCACCGCCCGGTTCTGGCGTGACGACGGTGGCCTGGAGGTCGTACCGCCCGACGCGCAGCGACGTGGTCGTGGTGCCGGTCGCGCTGTACGGCACCTTGATGACCGGGAAGTCCACGCCCACGATGTTGAGTGAGTAGTCGGTCGCGGGTGCGCCGGTGCGGTCCAGGACGGTGACGGTGAGCCGGCGGGACTCGTGTTCCTTGGCGATCGTCAGCGGTACCCGAGCAGAGATCGTGCCATCCGCGGAGCTGGCCACGACCGCGCCGTGGAACGCGCCCGTCGGGCTCGTCACGCGCGTGTCGGCGGTGAGCGTCGCCGAGGCGGTGCCGCCCGCCGGTACCGTCAAAAGTGCCGGACTGACCGCGAACATGCCGGCGGGCGCCGGACCACCGTCTGGGCCGGTCGCGGGCGTGGTGAGCGCCAGCGTCAGCGGCGCGGCGCCCTCGTTGCGATAGGTCACGGTCCGCACGACCGGCGTGTCGTCGCCGGCCGGAAACGCCTGGGTGCCGAGCGCGAGGCTGACCGGCGCGGCCAGCACGGCCTGGCGCACGGCGCGCGTCAGGTCGACGCGGCCGGCGCCCTGCTGGTTGGGGGTCAGCGCGGGGTTCGACCGTGCCGACGCCATGAGCTGCGCCTTCAGCTCGCCGGCCCGCCAGGCCGGGTGCTGCTGCGCGAGCAGCGCGGCGGCGCCGGCCACGTGGGGCGTCGCCATCGACGTGCCGCTCAGTTGCGTGTACCCGGGCGAGGAGGCCGGATACCCGCTGTCCTTGGACAGGGCGGCGACGATGTCGACGCCCGGTGCCGTGATGTCGGGCTTGATCCCGCCGTCGGCACGCGGCCCGCGGTTGGAGAAGGAGGCCAGGTTCTCCTGGCGGTCGACCGCGCCCACCGCGAGGGCGGCGTCGGCGGTGGCGGGCGAGGAGACGCCGCCCTCGGCGCCGTTGTTGCCGGCCGCGACGACGAAGAGCGTTCCTGTGCTGGCGGTCAGCGCGTTCAGGGCGACCTTGAGCGGGTCGGCGTCGCCGGTGTCGGGGCCGCCGAGGCTCATGTTGACGATGTCGGCGCGCGGCGCCGCCCACTCCATGCCCGCGAGGATGGCCGACTCGCTGCACTGCCTGGTCGGGCACACCTTGCCGATCAGCAGGGTGGCGCCAGGCGCGATGCCCCGGTACCGCGTGCTGGTGCCCGCGATGGTGGCTGCCACGTGCGTGCCGTGACCGACGGTGTCGCGCAGGTCGGTGCCGGTGAAGTCGCGCTGCTCGGCGATCCGCCCGGCCAGGTCGGGGTGGGTGGCGTCGGCGCCGGTGTCGAGGACCGCGACGGTGACGCCGCTGCCGTCGTATCCGGCCGCCCACGCGTCCGGCGCGCCGATCTGCGCCGCGCTCCGGTCGAGGCTGACCGTGCGCCGGCCGTCGAGCCACACCTTGCCGGCCTTGTTCGCGGTCACGTCGGCCCAGAAGCTGGCCGCCCGCCGCTTCTCCACCTTCACGGCCGAACCGCCCACACTGGACAGTGACCGGGTGACCCGGCCCGATCGCGGGCTGACTCCACTGAGGATGGTGGGCACCTCGGCGACCTGGCTGTCGTCGTAGCCGGCCGCCACGAGCCCGGTCACGTCGAACAGCCGGCTGTCGACCCGGCCCGACGAGACCAGCCGCAGCGCGTCGTTCGGCACCACGTACTGGTGGCCCTCCCGGCTGTACTGGCTGAAGCCGACCCGCTCGCGCCCGGCCGCCGCCTCGATCGCGACGCGGTCGCCGTCGAGGTACACGCGGTCGCCGGTCACGAGGGTGACCCAGTGCCCGCCCGGCGCCTCGGTGTTCACCCGCCACGCTGGTGACGCGGCGGCGGCTGGGGCTACCCCACTAGAGGCCACGGCCATACAGAGCACTATCGCTATCCGGCGCATTCGCACACTGTCGCGAGTTCGATGATCTTCCGGGTAATCCCAGCACCCCATAGCATCGCGTTATGGACCTGGAGATCCGGCACCTGCGCGTGGTCGCCGCGATCGCCGAGGCGGGCAGCATCAGCCGGGCGGCGGCCGCGCTCGGGTACACCCAGCCGGCCCTGACCGCGCAGCTCCAGCGGATCGAACGCGCGCTCGGCGCCCCGCTGTTCGAGCGCGACGGCAGCGGCGCGCGCCTCACCACGCTCGGCGGCATCGTCCTGTCCCACGCCACCGGCATCCTCACCCTGTACGGCGACCTGCTGCGCGACGTGCGCCAGCGCGGGCCCGCCGACACCGCCCTCGACGCGGTGCGGCTCGGCTCGATCCCCGGCCCGCTGACGGCGCTGATGATGACCGCCGCCCGCACCCTGTTTCCGCGGGCCGACGTCGCCCTGCACGTGGCCGACACCGCGGAGGAGCTGATCGACCTGCTGGCCGGCGGGCGGCTGGAGTTCGGGCTGGGGGTGGACTATCCCGGGTTCGAGTTGGCGCTGCCGCCGGAGTTGGGCGAGGCGGAGCTCACGCTGGAGCCGATCTTCGTCCTACTGCCCGAGAGCCACCCGCTCGCCGGGCACGACAAGGTGCCGCTGCACGCCCTCGCCGACGAGCAGTGGCTGGCCGGGGAGGGCAAGGACGTGCGCATGCGGGCGCAGTTCCGGGCCGCCTGCCGGCGGGCCGGGTTCACCCCGCGGCGGGTGCAGCGGATGAGCGGTGAGCTGGTCTTCCCGCTGATCGGGCAGGGCCACGGGGTGGCGCTGGCCCACGCGCTGACCCCGGCACGCGCCGGTGTGGTGGTGCGGCCGCTGGCCGGCGACCCGATGTGGGTGCGCCAGCGGCTCATCTGGCCGGCGCGCGGCCCGCTCGCCCCCCACGCTCCCCGGCTGCGCGACGCGCTCGTAGCGGCGTATCTGGCCTCGCGACGTGCTCCTCTCACCGATAATGCCGGGATACACCCGGACGACGGCGGGAGATCTTGATGACGGCGACGGCTCGGCCCCTGACCCGCACGGCGGTGGCCCCGGGAAGGCTGGCCACGTATGTGCTGCTCGGGGCCTGGTTAGCGCACGTACTGGTCATCGAGATCCTCTTCATCAAGTACGGCAAGGGCAAGAACTCGATCTTGACGGTGGGCAAGTTCTTCGGCCTGCACACCGCCCTGATCATGATGCTGCAGCTGACCCTCGTCGCCCGGGTGCCGTGGCTCGACCGCCGCCTCGGCATGGACCGGCTCACCCGCTGGCACCGCTGGATCGGCTTCACGCTGCTGTGGACCGTGTTGACGCACGCCACGATCGTCGTCTCCGGATACACCGCGCTCGGCTCGGAAGGGCCGTGGGACACGTTCTGGAGCCTGGCCGGGGTGACCGCCTCGATGCTCGGCATGATCGCCGCCAGCATCATCGTCGTGGTGGCCGCCCTGTCGATGCGGCAGATCCGCCGCCTCCTCGGGTACGAGGTGTGGCACGCCCTGCACCTGCTGCTGTACGTCGCCGTCGGCATCGGCCTCGCCCACCAGGCCCTCGAAGGCACCACGTTCACCCAGTCGACCGCCGCCGAGGTGTACTGGTGGACCGTCTGGGTCCTGGTCCTGACCGCCCTGGTCGTCGGTCGGATCGTGGTGCCGGTGTGGCGCAACGTCTATCACGGGTTCCGGGTGGCCGCTGTGGTGCCCGAGGCCGACAACGTCGTCTCCGTGCACGTCACCGGCCGGCACCTCGACAAGCTGCCGGCCCGCGCCGGGCAGTTCATGATCTGGCGGTTTCCCGGGCACAACAACTGGTGGCAGGCCAACCCGTTCTCGCTGTCGGCCGCACCGAACGGCCGCTCGCTGCGGCTGACCGCCAAGGCCGTCGGCAAGACCAGCGCCGGGCTGCGCGGCGTGCCGGTCGGCAGCCGCGTCTTCGCCGAGGGCCCGTACGGCGCCTTCACCACCCTTCACCAGACCCGCCCCGGGCTGCTGCTCATCGCCGGCGGCGTGGGCATCACCCCGATCCGCGCCCTGCTGGAAGAGTCGACTGAGCCGTCCGTGGTGCTCTACCGCGTGCACAGCGAGGCCGAGGCGGTGCTGCTGCCCGAGCTGGAGTCCCTGGCCCGCGAGCGCGGCGCCCGCGTCCACCTGCTCACCGGCCGCACCGGCGCCGGCTCGCCGCCCAACATGCCGTTCGCACCCGAAAACCTGGCCGCCGCGGTGCCCGACATCACGGAGCGCGACATCTACGTCTGCGGCCCGCTCCCGATGACCGAGGCCGTGCTCCGCAGCCTAAAAGCCCTAGGCGTCCCCACCCGCCAAATCCACGCCGAACGCTTCACCCTCGCCTAACCCTCCCCGCGCCCGCGCCCCGCCCCGCTCTCCCCGCCGATCAAGGGCGAATGCACGCGGTTTGATCTCTTTTCCGCGTGTTTTTGCCCTTGATCCATGCGGATCTCCTTGATCGGCGCGCTGGCTTGCGACGCTTTGAGCTACCGCGGCGTTCATCGCGGTCCATACCGTTGCTCCCGCGGCCTCACCCTGCGCGATTCACGTTCCGGCCCGGGCTTTGCCCGCGCGTTGGCCTCGGCCGCCGATCACCAAGGGCTGGGAACGGGCTAGGTCGTGGGGACGCGGAGGGTGAGGCCGCGGGAGCAACGGTTTGGACCGCGACGGACGCCGCGGCAGCTCAAAATCGGACGAGCGCGCCGCGCTTGAACAACGCGGCGTCCGGCAAGGCCGGATCGCTCACCTCAGCCGCGTCGATCAAGGGCATTCTCATCGATCAAGAGCAAATACACGCGGAAAAGAGATCCAACCACGTGCATTCGCCCTTGATCGGCGGAAAGGGGCGCGCGCGGAGGCCGCGCGGGGCGCGCGGGGGGTTATTCCGTGACCGGTTGGGGGCGGATGGCGATCCATTGGCGCTCGCCTGTGGAGCGGCGCAGGCGCTCGACGTTTTCGGCCGGCACCGACAGGGAGATGCGCCAGACGCCGTCGACGTAGTCTTCGAAGTAGATGTTGGCCCCGTCGGTCACCACGCGGGTCGCCTCGACGATGAGCTCGTCTGCCGCGATCTCCTTCAGCCTGAACGTCGCCACGGCACTCCCCTTTGACTGCCACCGACCGATGCACCGCGTAACGGGTACGCGACGATCAGTATAGTGACAGACGTTTATTTCTGAACCGTGCCATCCACCACAGCGACAAAAGACTCCGGCCGGATCGTGACGATCACGCGGTCGGGAGCGTCATGAATCGGGTACACCCGGCCATACCGCTCCTGCAGCGACTGGTAGAACGATGCCTTCTCGTCGTCGTCCTCGATGCTCTCCACGATGCCGCGCACCTCCAGAAAACGGTACTGGTCGTCGGGGTCCGGAATGGACAGTGCGACGCGCGGCTCCCGCCCGATGTTGCGGAACTTCTGGCGCGTGCGCTTGTGGGTCATCCGGATGCGCTCGCCGTCCCACGCGAACCACATCACGTTGACCTGCGGCGCGCCGTCCGGGCGCACGGTGGCCAGGTTGGCGAAGGTGGGGCGTTCGAGCAGGTCAGCGTGGCTGCGCGGCGGCATCGTCATGCCTCTACCCTGGCACGCCGGTGAACATCTCGGCGAGCCAGTCGACCGTGGCGCGCGCCACCGCGGCGAGCACCGTGAAGTGGTCGGCGCCCGGCACCGGCGTGTACTCGACGTCCGTGCCCGCCGCGGCGAGCTGGCCGGCCGTGATCTCGCTGAGCGCCGCGGGCAGGGTGTCGGCGGTGCCGTGCGCGAGCCGCACCGGCTCCCGGTACCGTCCAATGGGGACCTCGTGCGGCGCGAGCAGCGCCGCGAAGGCGTCCGCCGCGGCCGCCGGGTCGCGCAGCGCGGCGCCGTTGGTGACGCCCGCGATCGTGCCGGCCATCTCCTCGACGCACGCCCGCCCGGCGAGCTCGACCAGATCGAGCCCCGCCGGCGTGAACCAGTCCGCGGCTCGGAACTCCCCCGGGTGCGTCAGGGCGAGCGTGCGCCCCATGTAGGGCACGATCGGGCTGAACGGCGCCGCCGGGTCGCGGAACGGTGGCGCGGCGAACTGCGCTGTCCACTGTGTCGTCGCCGCGATCGCCACGGTGCCGGTGTGCCGCAATTCTGGCGCGTACCGCCGCGCCAGGTGCCCCGCCCACAGCGCCGCGTGCCCGCCGAGGGAGTAACCGACCGCGGCCCACACGCGGCTCACGGCCGCGAGGCGGCGCGCGGCCCGCACAATGTCGATTGCCGAGTACGCCTCGGCGGGACCGTGCACGACCGAGCTCTCCCCCGGCGTGCCGATGCCCTCGTAGTCGGTGACCGCGACGGCGTACCCGGCGGCGAGCAGCGCCTGGCCGAACGGCAGCGCGAACGGTGGCACGCCGGCCCGGGATGGCGCGCAGGCGTCCGGGGTGCCGCCGAAGCCCGGCGCGAGGCTGACCACCGGCCACCCGTGGCGGGGCGGCCGGCCGGGCGGCAGCGAGAGGGTGCCGCTCACCACGGTGGCGCGGCCGCTCCACGACGTGGACGTGTATCGCAGCCGCCAGGCGGTGCCGGCACCGGGCAGCCGCAGCTCGTCGGGGAGCGGCTCGGCGCTGACGAGGCGGCCGGGCGCGGTGGGTCGGTGGCCCGCCGACGCCGGCACCGCGGCGCCGACAGCGACGATCGCGGTGGCCGTCACCGTCGCGATGGCACGGATGGCACGGATGGCACGCACGACACCTCCATGGCTATCGATGTCCGGACGTCATCGTGCCACAGTCCGGCTGAAAACTTCCTTCAGCAGCCTTCCCAAGGTCGAATGATGCTGTCACCCTGAGATCCACGATCTCCGATTTGGGGAGGCCACCATGCCCCTACGCCGCCCTGCCCTCCTGATCACCGCCGCACTGATGGCCGTACTCGGGATCGCCCAACCGGCCCACGCCGCGGCACCCGCGTACACGGCCCTCGGCGACTCCTACTCCTCCGGTACCGGCACCCGTTCCTACTACTCCGACAGCGGCTCCTGCCAGCGCTCGCAGTACGCGTACCCCGTGCTCGACGCCGCCCGCCTCGGCGCGACGCTCACGTTCGCCGCGTGCTCCGGCGCCACCGTCTCGGGCGTCCTCAATGGACAGCTGGCGAGCCTCAACGCGGCCACCGCCTACGTGACGGTCTCGGCCGGTGGCAACGACATCGGCTGGTCCTCGGCGATCAGCCGGTGCGCGCTGCCGTGGCCGTACACCTGCTGGGCCCAGATCGACAGCGCCGAGAACCAGATCCGTACCGTCCTGCCCGGCCGCCTCGACCAGCTGTACGCCCGCATCCGCGCGCTGGCACCGGCAGCGCGGGTGGTCGTCGTCGGGTACCCGCGGCTGTTCAACGGCGAGGAGTGCAACCTGATCGCGCGCATCTCCCCCGGCGAGCAGAAGGAGCTGAACGCGGCCGCCGACCTGCTCGCGGTGACGACCCGCGACCGGGCGGCGGCACACGGATTCGGGTTCGTCGACGCCCGCGCCCACTTCACCGGCCACGCGGTCTGTGACGACGTCGAGTGGCTCAACGGCACCTCGAACCCGCTGAGCGAGTCCTACCACCCCAACCGTGCCGGCCAGACCGGCTACGCGGCGGCGGTGGAAGCGGCCCTGCGAGCGGGTGTGTAAAGCGCGCCACGGGGTACGTAGGCCATCGTGGAGGATGGCCTACGGCTGCGACTGGACGCGCTCGCCTACGTCCTGCTCATGATGTACTTCGTAACGGTGCTCGGGGTCGGCTTCGCGGCCCGCCGCTCGGTGCGCACCAGCGTCGACTTCTTTCTCTCCGGCCGGTCGCTGCCGGCGTGGGTGACCGGCCTGGCGTTCGTATCGGCCAACCTGGGCGCCCTGGAGATCATCGGCATGGCGGCCAACGGCGCGGAGTACGGCGCGATGACCGTCCACTATTACTGGATCGGCGCGGTGCCGGCGATGGTGTTCCTCGGCATCGTCATGATGCCGTTCTACTTCGGTTCGAAGGTGCGCAGCGTGCCGGAGTACCTGCGGTTGCGCTTCAACCGGCCGACGCACCTGCTGGACGCCCTCAGCTTCGCCGTGGCGCAGGTGCTGATCGCGGGCGTCAACCTGTACGCGCTGGCGCTCGTGACGCAGGCGCTGCTCGGCTGGCCACTGTGGACGTCCATTGTGGTTGGTGCGTTCGTCGTGCTCGCCTACATCATCGTCGGCGGCCTGTCGTCGGCCATCTACAACGAGGTACTCCAGTTCTTCGTGATCCTTGCCGGCCTGGTGCCCATCACCGTCCTGGGACTGGTGAAGGTGGGCGGATTCGGCGGGCTCGCCGACGCGGTGCGCGGCAGCCAGCTCGGCGAGGCCGGGCTGCACTCCTGGGCCGACACCGCTGGCACCGGCAACCCGTTGGGCGCCAACTGGATCGGCATCGCGTTCGGGCTGGGCTTCGTGCTCTCGTTCGGGTACTGGACGACGAACTTCGCCGAGGTGCAGCGGGCCTTGTCCGCCCGCGGCCGGCTTCAGCAACATCATGAACTACATCCAGGCGCTCTTCTCGATGTTCAACGCGCCGCTGTTCGCCACGTTCATCGTGGGCATGTTCTGGAAGCGGATGACCGCGTGGGCGGGTTTCTGGTCGCTGCTCACCGGCACCCTCGGCGCGCTCGCCACCTACCTGCTCTACAAGGCCGGCGTGCTGAACTTCAACTCCGACCTCGAGGAGAGCTTCTGGGGCGCGGGTATCGCGTTCGTCCTGGTGCTGATCGTGGCGGCGGCCCTGACCCCGTTGACGAGCCCCAAGCCAGACGACGACCTGCGCGGGCTCGTGTACGGGGTGACCCCGAGCGGCGAACTGCTCGCCGAGCGCGTCGCCTGGTACCGCAACCCGACCCTGCTCGGCGCCATCGCGGTGATCCTCGCGGTCCTGTTCTACATCCCGGTCTTCTAGGGGGCACACATGTCGGACGAAGAACGCCGCTCAGCCGCCGCGCGCCTGTTCGACGTGCGCCGCGTCATCGGCGGGCTGTTCGTGGCGTACGGCCTCATCGTCGGCGCCGCGGGCCTGTTCGACTCGCGGGCCGAGATCGACAAGGCCGAGGGCGTACGGATCAACCTGTGGGCGGGGCTGGGCATGCTCGCCCTGGGCCTGGTGTTCCTCGTGTGGCAGTGGCTCCGGCCAGCGGAGCCCCCATCGCCACCACCCGAGTGACGCCGGCCACTACATCGCGTGACGCGAGAGGGACGTGGTGGTCACCTTGCCGGCATACAGTGGCCTGGTG
The DNA here is from genome assembly GCF_027923225.1 of Phytohabitans aurantiacus. GTDB lineage: Bacteria > Actinomycetota > Actinomycetes > Mycobacteriales > Micromonosporaceae > Phytohabitans > Phytohabitans aurantiacus. Next base: position 3,543 of record NZ_BSDI01000078.1, on the reverse strand, counting down.
GCGAAAGAACTGACGACGGAGCGGCTCACCCTCCGGCCGTGGCACCTCGACGACGCCGAGACGGCGCTCGGCGTCTACGGCGACGCGAGCATCGCCAGGTGGCTGAGCCCCGCCATGGACACGGTCGCCGACCTCGGCGCGATGCGACTCGTGCTCCAGCACTGGATCGGCGAAGACGAGCGCCTCGTGCCGCCGGCCGGCCGCTGGGCGATCGAACGCCGCGACGACGGCCGCGTGATCGGTGGCGCGGTGCTGCTGCCGCTGCCACCCGGCGGCGACGACCTGGAGATGGGCTGGCATCTGCACCGCGACGTCTGGGGCAAGGGATACGCGGTGGAGGCGGGCCAGCGGCTCGCGCGGTGGGCGTTCGACGAGGGCCTCGACGAGGTGTTCGCCGTCACCCGACCCGCCAACGACCGCGCCGGCGCGGTCGCGCGCCACATCGGCATGGACTGGGTCGGCGAGACCGAGAAGTACTACGGCCTACGGCTCCAGGTCTTCCGCATGCGCCCGGCCGACCTCGAAGGTTAGGTCAGCACCGCGATCGCGGTCACCACGAGACCGCCGCGCACCAGATAGCGGCCGGCGAACTCCCGATACTCCACGCCCGCCACCACCGGCCCGGGCACGAGCAGCCGCGCCGTGAACCCCGCCGCCGCCGGGTCGATCGCCACATCCGCCTCGGAGAAGTCGAGCCACCGCCCGGTCAGCGGATACCACGCCTTGTAGACCGACTCCTTGGCACTGAACAGCAACCGGTCCCAGTGCACCCGAGGCGCGTCGAGGGCAAGGCGCGCGAGCAGCTCACGCTCCGCTTCCAGCGAGATGGCATCGAGTACGCCGTCCGGCAGCGCCTCGTTCGGCTCGGCGTCGATCCCGATCGTCACCACGTCTCGGCGGCGCGCCAGCGCGGCGGCCCGATATCCGAGGCAGTGCGTCATGCTCCCCACGATGCCGGCCGGCCACCGGGGCGCGCCCCGCTCGCCGGGCAGGATCGGCACCGGCGCGACACCGAGCCGGCGCAGCGCGGCACGGGCGCAGTACCGCGCCGTCGTGAACTCGTCGCGCCGCTTGGCGACCGCCTTGGCGACGGCGGCCGCCTCCTCGGGAAACAGCGGCACGCCCGGCGGATCGGCGAACGCCTCCTCGGCCACCACCACCGGCGGCAGGATCTCCTCGATCACCTATGACTCCGGCAGGATCTGGCGCGGCTGGGGCGGCACGCTCCCCCGCTTGCGCCACTCGCGCGGGTATCCCACCGAGACCTCCTCGAAGCGCACCCCGTCGTACCGGGTGCTGCGCGGGATGTGCAGGTGACCGTAGACGGCGGCGGCGGTGCGATGCCGCCGGTGCCAGTCGGCCGTGCGGTCGGTGCCGCACCACTGCGCGAACTCGGGGTGGTACAGCACCCTGGTCGGCTCGCGCACCAGCGGATAGTGGCCGACGAACACCACCGGCACCTCGGGCTCCAATGTGGACAGGCGTCGCTCGGTCGCCGCGATCCGCGCCTCGCACCAGGCGTCGCGGCTCGGGTACGGGTCGGGGTGCAGCAGGATCTCGTCGGTGCACACGACACCGCGCTCGTAGGCCAGCGCGAGCGCCTCGTCCTTTGTGGACGTGCCGTCGGGGCGCCACGAGTAGTCGTACAAAGTGAACAGTGGCACGACCGTGACCGGCCCACCGGGGCCATCCCAGACGGGGTATGGGTCTTCGGGTGTGTGCACGCCGAGCCGGCGGCACACGTCGACGAGATGTTGATAGCGCTCCTCGCCCCGCAGCCGCACCGGGTCGTCGCGCGGCGTCCACAGCTCGTGGTTGCCCGGCGCCCACACCACCTCGGCGTATCGCTCGCGCAGCAGCCCGAGGGCCCACTCGACATCGGCGGCCATCTCGCCGACGTCGCCGGCGACGAGCAGCCAGTCGTCCGGTTCCGTGGGGCGCAGGCCGCTGACGAAGTCGCGATTTTCCTGGTACGCGACGTGCAGATCGCTGATCGCGAGGAGCCGGGTCACCCGGGGATCGTATCGATGCCGCGCTCGTTGTAGACGGTGGCCCGCTCCTGTCCGGACAGTTCCGCGATCCGGTCCATGATCTCGTCGGTGACCCGCCGCCGCGCCCGCGCCTGCCCCGCCTCCCCGTACTCGGGCCCGAAAGTGATCGGCGCGCCGAACCGTACGGTGACCCGCCGCACCCGGGGCAGCTTCGCGCCCACCGGCTGGATCTCCTCGGTGCCGGTGAGCCCGACCGGCACGACCGGCACCCGCGAGGTGAGCGCCAGCCAGCCGACGCCCGTGCGACCGCGGTAGAGCCGCCCGTCGCGCGAGCGCGTGCCCTCGGGATAGACGCCGAACGCCCCGCCACCCTCGAGTACCTCCAACGCCGCGTCGAGCGACGCCTGCGCGACCCGGTGGTTGCCGCGCCGCACCGGCACCGCGTTGAACGCGGAGAAGAACCAGCGGGTGCGGCGCCGGTCGAAGTACTCGGCCTTGGCCAGGAACGTCACCGGCCGCGGCGCGACCAGCGGGATCACCATGCTGTCGATGAACGACAGGTGGTTGCTGGCCAGGATCACCGGACCACGCCTGGGTACGTGATGGCGGCCCTCGACGACCGGGCGGTAGACGAGCCGGGCCATCGGCGCCACGAGCTGCCGGGTGATCAGTGCGAGCATGAGCGAACTATAGCGACCGAACGTTCGGATGCTATCGTCGACCGCTGTGAGTCCCCGCAGATCCGTCGAGGCGACCGCCGGCACCCACGCCGCCATCCTGGCGCACGGCGCGGCCGTCGCCTCCGTCGAAGGCCTCTCGGGCCTGACAATCGGCCGGCTGGCCGCCGACCTGGGCATGAGCAAGTCCGGCCTGCTCGGCCACTTCGGCACCAAGGAGAGCCTCCAGTTGGAGGTCGTCGACGCGGCGGCCGCCGTATTCACACGCGAGGTAGCCGACCGCGCGGCCGGCACCGCACCCGGACTGCCACGGCTGCGCGCCCTGTGCACCGCGTGGCTCTCCTACCTCGAACGCGGCGTCTTCCCCGGCGGCTGCTTCTTCATCGCGGCCGCGACCGAGTTCGACGACCGCGACGGCCCGGTACGCGACGCGATCGCCGGCCTCGCCGAGCTGTGGCACCGCGACCTGCGCATCCAGGCCCGTCAGGCGATCGCGGCAGGCGAACTGCCCGCGGGCACCGACCCGGAGCAACTGGTCTTCGACCTGACCGGCGTCATGCTGGCCGCCCACCACGGCTTCCGCCTCCGCCGCACCCCAGCGGCGGCCTACGCCCGCCACACCCTGTCCCACCTCCTCCCCCCTCCCCCTTCCGCTCCCGCCTCCCCTCCCCCTCCCGCCGATCAAGGGCAAACGCACGTGGTTTGAGCGCATTTCCGCGTGCGTTTGCCCTTGATCGATGCACATGCCCTTGATCGGCGGCCGCGGGGCGCCGCCGCGACCGCGCGCGGCGTGCGCGGCGTGCGCGGCGTGCGCGGCGCGCGGCGTGCGCGGCGCGCCGGGCGCGGGGCGCGCACGGCGCGGGGCGCGCGGGGCG
>NZ_BSDI01000077.1 GCF_027923225.1 Phytohabitans aurantiacus | reverse complement strand
TCGAACCGTCAGACAGTCCGAAACCTAGGCCAGGCAACGGCGTGCCCCAATCACCAACCCGACCCCAACCCACACATCGGGGCGAAGAGCCAAACGCACGTGGTTGGATCTCTTTTTCGCGTGCGTTCGCCCCTAGGCCAGCGCGGCACGGCGTGTCGCCACGCCCGGCGCGCCGATCAAGGGCGAATGCACGCGGTTCGATCGCATTTCCGCGTGCATTCGCCCTTGATCCATGCGAATGGCCTTGATCAGCGCGCAGGGGCGCGGCGACACGCCGCCGCCAACCCCACAAACCCCGGCGGCTGGCCCTGGCCACTACGGCGCGCCGCCTCACACCCCGGGGACCTCTTGCATCTCAGGACGAATACACGCGGAAAGAGATCCAATCACGTGCATTCGCCCTTGATCGGCAGCAAGGGCGGCGCGCGTGGCGACAAGAGCGCGCGCCCCGGCAGCCGGGACGCGCGCCGGCGGCAAGAGCGCGCGAGCACCGCGCACGGCGCGCGAGCAGCGCGCGATCACCGCGCACGACGCGCGAGCAGCACGCAATGCAGCGGCGCGGGCCCGCGAGCAGGGAGCAAAATGGCCCGCGATCAAGGGCGAGGCGCCGGGGGGTACGCCTCAGCCCTTGATCGCGGGCGCGGGGGGATGGGTGTAAAGAACTAGCCGACCAGGCGCCGAACCACGTAGCTCGACGTCCAGATCTTGTGCTTGCCGACCTTCGCGCCGGGCTTCGGCGAGTCGTAGAAGTAGCCGCCGCCCGCGTAGACGCCGACGTGGTACCCGTACGAGCCGCTCCGGATGACGATCAGGTCACCGGGCTGGGCCGACGACTTGGCCACCGCCTTGCCGTACTTCTGCTGCGAGTTGGCCTTGTGCGGCAGCTTGATGCCAGCGGAGTTGCGGTACACGTACATGGTGAAGCCCGAGCAGTCGAATGATCCCGGCCCGCTCGCGCCGTACCGGTACGACTTGCCGACGTGCTTGCGCGCCTCGGCCAGTACCTTCGCGCGGCTCGCCACCACGTTGACCCGGGTGGAAGGGGTGGCCGTCGAGATGTACTTGCCCGACAGGCCCGTGTACTTCAACCGGAAGCTGCCGGTGACGTACGGGGTCGCACGGTAGCTTGCCGTGCCGTTGCTGACGGCCTTGGTCTGCCACGTCTTCCAGCCGCCGTTGCGCCACGCCTGGAACTGCACGTTTCCGCCTGTCACGGCGGCACCGGTGGCCGGGTCGTTGACGCGCGCGGTCAGCGTGACCGCCGAACCCCACGCCAACTTGGTCGTACTCGCCGTCAGCTTGATCGCCACGTGTGTCGGCGAGGCCGCCTCGGCGACGGCAGTGGTCACAGGCGCGGCCGCGGACGCTGGAGCGGCCATCGCGGTACCGGCCATGAACTGGCCGGCACAGAGGCAGATCCCCAGAGCAAGCGCTAGCTTGCCGGCGCGGACAGGCCGCCGCCGGCTCGAACTGTGTTCGTGCACGGAATGAGATCCCTCCGGCACGCCTGCGGGGTTAGCTGTCGGGTTCGGGCGCAGAGGCTGCCCGGCCGCGCTCCTAGCGCGGCTTCACCCCAAGATCCGGGAACAGATCACTAACCTGGTTCCCCCGTCCCTGCCCGATCCGCCGTTGAGTTGTCGGATGTGGGTTGCACCGCTCGGGATGGGCAGGGCTCGGCGTTGTCCCGCGGTGCGGCCTGGCCACGATGAGGGCCGGCTCAACGTTTGTAGCCGATGACGAGATCGACGCAGAGTAATCGCGATCTTGCGTAGCGAGTTTGGCACGCCATCGAATGCCCGGCCAGGGAGGGCGCTGTCCGAAATGTCGCTACACAGCGTCAACGTGAGCATGACTCACCGTCGACCGTGAACGGTGAATAAGGCCACACAAGTTTGCCGTGCCCAGAGATCAAACCTGCTCCGGTACCCTCGCTCGCGTGACGGACGGGAACACGGCCAAGATGCCGCTGCGGGCCAAGGTCGCCAGCTCGGTGTCGCGTACGGCGGCGGCACTCTCGCGCGCGGCCGGGCGCGGCGACGGCTCGGTGATCGGCGGCTGGATCGGCCTCAAGATCGACCCTGACCTGCTCGCCCACCTGGCCAACGGCCGGGCGATCGCCTTGGTGTCAGGCACCAACGGCAAGACCACCACGACCCGGCTGACGGCCGCGGCGGTCGGCGTACTGGGCAACGTGGCCACCAACTCCTTTGGTGCCAACATGCCCACCGGGCACACCTCGGCGCTGGCCAAGGCCGGGCACACGCCGTACGCGGTACTCGAAGTGGATGAGCATTATCTGGCGCAAGTGATCGCGGCGACGACGCCCCGCGTGGTCGCTCTTCTGAACCTTTCGCGCGATCAGCTCGACCGGGCGAAAGAGGTCGCCATGATGGCCGACCTCTGGCGCACCGCGCTGGCAAACCACCCCGACATTCTCGTGGTCGCCAACGCCGACGACCCGATGGTGGTTTACGCGGCCGTCGCCTCGCCGCGCGTGACGTGGTTCAGTGCCGGGCAACGGTGGCACGACGACTCGTGGGTCTGTCCACAGTGTGGTGCGCCGATCGAGCGCCAGGCCGACCAATGGTGGTGTGTCAACTGCCCGCTGCGCCGGCCCATGCCACAGTGGACGGTGGAAGACGATGGTGTCATCGACCCGCGCGGCGCGTGGCACAAGGTAAACCTTCAAATTCCTGGAAAAGTCAACGTCGGCAACGCGGCCACCGCACTGGCGGTGGCAGCTCAATTTGGGGTACGCCCAACCGACGCGGTCGGTCGACTGTCCACTGTGACCTCTGTGGCGGGCCGCTACGCGCAGGTGATGCGCGACGGGCGAAACATCCGGCTGTTGCTCGCCAAGAACCCGGCGAGCTGGCTGGAGGCTTTCGACATGGTGGATCACGCGCCGACACTGCTGTCCATCAACGCACGCGACCCCGACGGCCTCGACACCTCGTGGCTCTTCGACGTCGACTTCTCGCCGTTGCGGGGCCGGCAGGTGTTGATCACCGGCGATCGGGCGTACGACCTGGCGGTACGGCTGGAAGTGAACGATGTGCCGTTCCGTCACGTACTGTCCTTCGACGAGGCGGTCACTTCGGTACCGCCCGGCCGGCTGGAAGTCATCGCCAACTACACGGCGTTCCAGGACATCCGAGCGGAGTTGGACCGTGTCAACTGACAGCGCCATCAGCATCGTCTGGATCTACCCGGACCTGCTGTCCACGTACGGCGACCGCGGCAACATGCTGATCCTCGCCCGCCGGGCCGCGCTGCGCGGGTTTCCCGTGCAGACCATCGAGGTCCGGTCCGACCAGCGGTTGCCCAGCACCGCCGACATCTACCTGCTCGGCGGCGGCGAAGACGGCCCCCAGGCGCTCGCGGCGCAGCGGCTGCTCGCCGATGGTGGCCTGCACCGAGCGGTCGCTCAGGGTTCGGTGGTGTTCGCGGTGTGCGCCGGGTACCAGCTGCTCGGCGGCTCGTTCTTCGCCAAGGGCGCCAAGTGCGGCGGCCTCAACCTGCTCGACCTGAACTCCGACCGGGGCCCCAGCCGGGCCGTCGGCGAGTTGGGCGGCACCATCGACCCCCGGCTCGGCCTGCCCCCGCTGACCGGGTTCGAAAACCACGGCGGCCGCACCCACCTCGGCCCGAGCGTCGCGCCGCTCGCCCGGGTCACCACCGGCATCGGCAACGACGGCAGCACCGAGGGCGCCTGGCGCGGCAAGCTCCTCGGCACGTACTCCCACGGCCCCGCCCTCGCCCGCAACCCCGCCCTCGCCGACCTGCTGCTGCGCTGGGCCACCGGGATGGACGTGCTGGCTCCCCTCGACGACACCTGGTCCGACCGGCTCCGCGCCGAGCGCACGGCCGCCACGGCGGTGTCATGATCGCGCGCCTCCGCAACGGCCTGCGGGACCCCAAGGTCGCTCGCTTCGCCGTGCTCGTCCTGCTGCTCTGCGCCTGCGGCATCGCGGTACTTTTCCTGCCGCAGCCCGACCTCGCCGCCGCGCCCCGCATCGTCGACCGCCTCGGCCTCCTCGCCCCACCCGCCGCGGTCCTGCTCGGCGCGATCATGATGATCGTGCTCATCCCCCGCACGCTCGTCTCGGTGGCGTGGGGTGCGCTGTTCGGCACGGTCGGCGGCGCGAGCTACGCGCTTGGCGCCGCACTGCTCGCCGCCGCCCTCGGCTTCGCCGTCGGCCGGCTGCTCGGCCGCGACTTCGTCGCCGAACGGGTCCGCGGCCGGCTGGCCAAGCTCGACGGCTGGTTCGGACGCCAGAGCGTGTTCGGCGTCGTGACCGTACGCCTGCTGCCGGTCGGTGGCTTCGGCTTGATCAGCTATGGGTACGGGACGACCGGCGCCCGCCTGCGCCCATACTTGATCGGCAGCGTGCTCGCGTCCGTGCCATCAGCATTCGGGTACGCGGCCGTCGGCGCCGCCGTGGCCTCGCCCGGCGAAATCAACTGGTTCGCGATCGCCCCAGCCAGCCTGGGCCTGATCGCCACGACAGTGATCATCACGCGCTGGCGCCGAGCCTCCAAACGCACCCCCGCCGCCACCCCCGCCACGTGATCAGGGCTGTGAACAGGTGAGCGGCCAGGCCGGCCAAGCGGTCGGCGGGGGTTAGTCGCCCGCGCCGCAGGCTGTGCCGTCGGCGTTGCGGTCCAGGGCGTGACGGTCTCGGCCGCCCTCGATCTTCAGAGGCTTGAAGCCGCGTTCCCTCAGCCATCCGCACTTGTCGGTCACGCCGGCCGGAAACTCCCACGGTACGCAGACATCGCGGCCGCCGTACGCGTGGTCGCACCCGTCGGTGCCCTCGGCGATCTGGACGCCCGCGGTGGGTGACGCGGCGGGGCCGTTGGGGTTGGTACCGGGTTGCTGGGCGAAGTCCTGCACGAACGCCGGCGGCGTCACCGCGGATCCGGCCTGCGCGCCCTGACCGGGGTCGTCGGCGCGGCCCGGTTTGGGACGGTCGTCGCCGCTGCCCGGGCCGGGGCCGTAGTCGTTGCCCGGGGAGCCGGCCGACCAGCGGGAGTCGGCGTCAGAGCCGACCGCCCACGTGCCGGCCAGACCGACGCCCAGGGCGAGCAGCACCACCCCGCCCGCGATCGCCGTGCGGATCGGCCAGCTCGCCGCGCGCCACCCGCCCCACGCGCGGCCCGCAAGCCCGCCAGCGCTCCGCCCGACCGCCGCCAACCGGCCAGCGAGCCCACTCGGGGCCTGCCCAAACACCGCCAGGCGGGTGCGGAGCGAGCTGAGCCGCGCCGCGAAGCGGGAGCTCATCCGACCTTGACCCACTTGGCGACCGACGGGACGCCGTTGGCGCCGTGGACGAAGAGCATGTACCAGCCGGGCGGCGCGATGTTCGGGTTGTTGGTCATGTTCAGGTCGATCGTGTTGCCGTTCACCGTCATCGGCAGCTCGACGAAGCGCTGGTTCGGGTCGGAGGAGTGGGTCACGGCGGCCGGGCGGATCAGCGATGCCCGAGCCACGGCCCGGTCGACGGTGATGCGCTGCGTGGTGCCGTACCCCCACTGGTTCGACGCGAGCGACGTGATCGCGGGCCGGGTGCCGCTCAGCAGGTACGGCGGCGTGTAGATCGAGATGCGCGTGTCGAACGAGCCGTTGCCGGGGTTGTCACCGACCGCCATGACCCGGCCGTCGGGCAGCAGGAAAGCCGACGAGTGGTACGTGCGGGGCACCGGGTCGGCGGCCACCGGGGCGAACTTGTTGGTGGCCGGGTTGTAGATGGACGCCTCGAACACCGGGTCGGCGCGGTTGTGCAGGCCACCACCGGTCTCGAAGACCGTGCCGTCGGGCAGGAGCACCAGCGAGACGTACATCTTGCCGGTGTTGGCGGCCTGGGTCTGGCCGTTGGCGAGCTTGCCGAGCGGGAGCAGCGGCCCGGCCGTGTACCGGGGGTTGGCCGCCTTGAGGTCGATGACGTCGGTGAGCCGGCCGGCGGTGGCGCCGACGTCGCCGTTGCCGCCACCGACGGTGAACACCTTCTGTGCCTGCGCGGGCGGCAGCAGGACGCTCATCGACTGGTCGCGATAGTCCTTGTTCTGCAGGCCCGGCACGTCGGTCCACTTGCCGTTGGGGTAGTCGTAGAGGCGCGCGCCGGCACCGGGCAGCCCGCTGCCGAACGTGTGGCTGCCGGTGTAGAAGAGCCGGCCGTCCTGCATCAGCACCATGGCCGGGTACAGGCCCCACCACTCCCAGGTCTGCACGGCCTCGTTCTGCGCCAGCCAGCGCCCCTCGGACGCGTCGAAGTACTCGGTGACGGTGGTGCCGGTGGAGTCGGCGCCCAGGCCACCGAGCGAGATGACGTCGCCGTTGCCGAGCACGGTCGCCGACGGGTACCAGTGGCCGGCGGACATGTCGTTGGTGCGCGTGTACTTGTTGGTGGCCGGGTCGAACAGGTACGAGTCGGCGAGGCCCTTGTAGCCGACGGAGCCGTCGGCGGCGGCGTAGTCCTTGGTGCCGCCCATCACCAGGATCTTGCCGTCGGCGAGCGCGACGTGCCCGGCGCAGAAGAGGTCGACCGGGGTGGGCACGTCGGTGAAACTGCCGTTGGCCGGGTCGTACACGGCGGTCTTGAACGTGCCGGCCTTGAACGCGTTGGGGTCGTTGCCGGAGCCGGCGACGAGCAGCACCTTGCCGTTGCGCAGGACGGCGGCGTGGATGGCGCGCACCGACGACTGGTACGGCATGACCCGCCACTGGCCCGCGGCGCAACGCTTGCAGGCCTGCTTGGGCGCGACGATCGTGGCGTCGACCATCTTGTAGTCGTCGGTGACGAGGGTGCCGGCGCCGTACAGGTTGACGCCGAACGTGATCTGGTCAGTGCCGGCGGGCACGGGCGGCGTACGCACCGTCTTCTGCTTGAACTGCTTGGTCGCCGGGAGCGTGGCGAGGTCGGTCCAGTACTGCCAGCCGGCCTTGGCGTCGTGGCGGTACAGCGTCATCGCGGTGGCGGCGCTGGTCGACGTGTACCAGACGGAGAGGTCGTACTGCCGCCCCTCGGTAACCGTGGGTGCGCAATCCATTACCGCACCGCGGCTGCCCGACGTGAAGGCGCCAATGGTGATTTTCAACGCCGCCTTACCCGTGCGGGCGGTCGGTGTTACGGCGTACGAAAAGTTCTGCTTGCCCTGCCCAGTCCGTTTCCAGCACTGCGGAAAACCCTTCGCGGATGTCTCCATGCTCGCGTTTCGCACCAGATTCGTGGCCGCCTGAGCGGGCGCACCGACCACGAGGCCGAGCGCGCACAGCAGGGCGAAGGTGAGCAGGCGAGCGAGTCCACGGCGGAGCTCAGGGCTCCACATGGGGGCGGGTGGCAACGAGATCTCCCCAGTTCTGACGTCATAGCCGTCCGGCAGCATAGCCGCGTCAGCACGGAACCGATACAGTCCATCACAGGAAGCCAATCGTCGGCTTTGGGTAACTGCGTCCGTGCCCTAAACTCCGGCAATCATGAGCCGCTCTGCACTTCCCGTCGTGGGGCCAAACGGGGAAGTACACATCCCCTTGCCTCGCCGGGCGCGCGGGGTGGATGACGACGCCACGATCGTCATGGAAGCGGCTCGCGTGGAGCCAGTTTCCGATGCTCCACGGCGCATCGAGGTGTGGCTGCGCCAGGTCTGCTGGGCGGCGCCCGCCGTAGTGACTTTGATCTCGTGCCTGATCGGCATCACCGGCCCCGCCCTGTGGGCCGACGAGTTGGCGACGTGGGGCATCACGACGGTGTCGTGGCCCGAGTTGTGGAAGCAACTCGACGGCACCGACGCGTCCATCGGGCCGTACTACGTCTTCATCCGGCTCTGGACCACCGTTTTCGGCGACTCCGACCTCGCGCTGCGCCTGCCGTCGACGTTCGCGATGGTCGCCACGGCCGCCGTGATCGGCCTGATCGGGCGGCGGCTCGGCGCGCCGCGCGCCGGCCTGATCGCGGGGCTTGTCTTCGCGGTACTGCCCATCACCGCCCGTTTCGGGCAGGAGGCTCGGCCGTACGCCGCCGCGACGCTCGCCGCCGCGGTGGCCACTCTGCTGCTGATCCGGATGCTGGAGGGGTACACGCTCGGTGTCGGGCTCGCATACGCGCTGTCGCTGACGGTGTTGGGTGCCCTGCACCTCGTCGCGCTCAGCCTGCTGGCCGGTCACGGCTTGGCAGTACTCGTACACAAGCGCAAGCTGCTCTGGCGCTGGATTCCGACCGCGGTGGGCGGGTTGGTCCCCCTTATCCCTCTTGTCCTCATTGGACGCCGCCAGCAGGGCAACCAGATCGGCTGGATCCCGCTCGCCGACCTGCACCAGCTCGAGGCGTACGCGAACGAGATGTTCGGCAGCGCCGTCGTCGGCGGCGCGCTGCTGGTGCTCGGCGCGGCCGCCCTCTCCCGCGAGCGCGGCGCGGTGGTCGCCGCCTGCGTCGCCGTCACGCCCGCCGCCGCGCTTTTCACCGTCGGCACGGTGAGCCACCTGTGGCAGCAGCGGTACGTGCTGTTCACCGTCGTCGGCTGGGCGCTGCTCGCGGGCCTGCTGCTGGCCAAGCGCGGCGTCGTGGCCGCCGCCGCGGCCGTGGCGACGCTCGCGGTGCTCTCGCTCCCCGGTCAGGTCTCGGTCCGCAAACCGGCTTTCCGGTACCAGGACACGGCCGCCGTCGTCACGTTGCTCAAGACGACCTACCGGCCTGGTGACGGCATCGTGTACGGGTTGCAGGATCGCGGACCCGGTGTGCTGAACCGCGACATCGTCGCCCACTACATCCCCGCCGACATGCGCCCCACCGACCTGCTCGTCGACCGTCCAATGCGGACAGACGGCTGGATGGTGGCGAGCGAGCATCAGGACGTGGCCGCCCGGCTCGGCGAGACCCAGCGCATCTGGGTGCTGCGCCTCGGCGAGTACGGCGACCCGCTCGACGGGCTGGACGGCAGCAAGTCGCAGGTGCTGGGTGAGGGTTACGACGTCCAGGAGACCTGGCGGACCACCGGTTACACGGTCGCGCTGCTGATCCGGAAGGCCACCGAGTGACCACGCACGTGGATGCCCCGATCCGCGACGAGCCCGACCGCACCCAGGTCATTTCGCTTCCGCCGCCCACCGAGACGCACGTGCTGCCCGCCGTGCGGATGCCCCTCACGTCGGGCGGCACCACGATGGCGCAGCGGCACGCGAGCTGGCTGCCCCGGTTGTGGCCGCTCGCGCTGGCGTTCACGGTGGTGCTCGGCTTCACGTGGCTGCTCAGCGTCAAGTCGACCGGTCCCCTCGGCCCGGTGGTCACCATCATCTGGACGTACCCGGTGATCGGCACCGTGATCGGCCTGGCCGGCGCGGTCATCACCCGGCGGCGGCTGCGCCGCGACCGGCTGACGGCGGCCGACAACCAGATCATCAAGTGCAACGACCGCCTCGTCGTGGTCGTGCCGACCATCGGTCGGCACGACACGTACCCGGCGCTCGACCGCGTCGTGCGCTCCTACATCACGTACCTGCCGGAGTGCTTCTCGAAGCTGCGCGTCGACGTGGTCGTCGAGGAGGGCTGCGAGGCGGCTGACAAGATCCGGGACCTGGCCGCGATGAGCCGGTACATCCGGGTCGTCACCGTGCCGAAGGTCTACAAGACGCAGAACGGCACCCGGTTCAAGGCGCGCGCCAACCACTACGCGCACGAGCTGCGGATGGCACAGCACGAAGACCGTGACGACGTCTGGGTCCTGCACATGGACGACGACACCGGCGTCGGCCTCGACACGGCGATCGCGGTGGCGCGCCTGATCGAGCAGCAGCGAAACCTCGGCGACGAGGCGAAGCACCTCGCGCAGGGCATCCTCACGTACCCGCGGGAACACGCCCGCAGCGGCCTCTCCTGGCTCGCCGACGCGCTGCGGCCCATCGCCGACGTCACGGTGTACTCGGCCTTCACCGGCGGCGGCACCCCGCTCGCGGGCGTACACGGCGAGTTGCTGCTGGTGCGGGCGTCGGTCGAGGCCGAGATCGGCTGGGACTTCGGTCCGGACGCGATCGTCGAAGACGCCCAGTTCGCGCTCATCTTCAGCCGGCGGTACCCGGGCCGCAGCGCCTGGTTCGCGGGCCGCTGCTACGGCGCCTCGCCGGCCACCGTGCGCGACTTCTTCCGGCAGCGCGAGCGGTGGGCGTGGGGCCTCGTCGGGCTGGCCCTCAACGACCAGATCCCGCTGCGCGACAGGCTCTACATTGGATATTCGATCGTCACGTGGGTGACGAGTCCGTTGCAGCACCTCGGATTCGTGATGCTGCTCGGCGCGTTGCTCGGCTCGTACGACACGGTGCCGATCACGCTCGCGGTGCTGCCGATCTGGGCGCTCAACATGGCGTACGCGATCTGGCTGTACTCCGAGGGCCTGCGGATCAACGTGAGCGTCTCGCGGCGGGCCAGGTACAAGTGGTGGGAGGGGGTCGCGGTGATCCTGCTGATCCCGGTGTTCGCGCTCATGGAGGGCATCGGCGCGGTCCGCGGCCTGTACCGGTACCTGCGCGGCGGCCAGCAGGCGTTCGTAGTGATCGCGAAGCCGGTATGAGGAGACTCGCGATCCTGGCGCTGGCGGTCCTCGCGGCGGGCTGCTCCGCGCAGACCGACGACCCTCAATCTCGCATCTCGACGGCGCAGCCTTCCTCTTCCGCGGCGCCCGTCGAAGATCCCGTCGTCAAGGTCAGCCAGCCGTGGGCCGAGGGCATGTTCCAGCACGGCGTGGCCGTCTACTGGGAGAACAACCCGAACGACACCGACCAGATCGTGCGCGCCAAGGCGCAGAAGATCCTCGATCACGTCGTGTCGATGGGCGCGAACTCCGTCTCGATCTCGTTCTCGTTCGTCATGGAGTCGGCGACGGCCAGCGGGGTGCTCAGCGACCACGACATCACCCCGTCGCCCCGACGGCTGTCGATCGTGCTCGACGAGGCGAACAAGCGGGCGCTGCGCACGGCTGTCCGGCCGATGCTCAACGAGCGCAACCTCGTCAAGGACGACCCGAACATGTGGCGCGGCTCGATCCGCCCGGCCAGCAAGCAGAAGTGGTTCGCCTCGTACCGGGACCTGCTCGTCTCGTACGGGAAGGTGGCCGCCGAGGCCAAGGTGGCGACCTTCGTGGTGGGCACCGAGCTGAACTCGCTGGAGTCCTACACCGACGGCTGGGATGTCGTCTCCGAGGGGCTGCGCGGGGTCTACAGCGGCGAGCTTGACTACAGCGCCAACCACGACCGGCTGCGCAAGGCCGGTCCGGCGGAGGGCATCACGCGCTCGGTCGACGCGTACCCGTCGATCAAGCTCGGCGACAGCGCCAGCGTCTCGCAGCTCAAGACCGGCTGGAACGCGTGGCTGACGAAGAACCGCGGCAAGGGTGCGCTGCCCGACCTGGTGCTCGCCGAGGTGGCGATCGGCGCGCGCGGCGGGGCGTACAAGGAGCCGTGGTCGCCGCATCAGAAGGGCGCGATCAAGCCGGAGATCCAGGAGCGCTGGTTCGAGACCGCGTGCAACGTGATGCACGAGCGGAACCTGGCCGGCATCTACTTCTGGATGATCAACCTAGACGCCGACCCCGCGCGGAAGCCAACGGCAAAAACCCCAATGGACTTCATCGGCCGCCCTTCCGAGCAAACCGTGCGCGACTGCTTCGCGCGCGACGCGAAGCGCCCTTCTCCGTGATCAAAGCACCCCCTCTTCGTGATCAGGGCGTCCCTCAAGTCGTTAGAACGACTTCAGGGACGCCCTGATCACGGTCGTGGTTAGATGACGACGCTGACCATTCGGCCGGGGATCACGATGACCTTGCGGGGGTCGCGGCCCGCCAGGTGGTCGGCCACCGCGGCCAGCGCGGCCTCGCGGACCTGCGGCTCGGGCGCGTCGGCCGCGACCTCGACCCGGCCGCGAACCTTGCCGTTCACCTGCACCGGGTACGTGACGGAGTCGTCGACCAGCAGCGCCGGGTCGGCGACGGGGAAGTCCGCGTACGTCAACGTGCCCTCGTGCCCCAGCTTGCCCCACAGCTCCTCGGCGACGTGCGGCGCGAACGGCGACAGCATCAGTACCAGCGGCTCGGCCACCTCTCGGGGCGTCGCCGGCAGCGGCGTGGCCGCGTTCGTCAGCTCGATCAGCTTGGCGATCGCGGTGTTGAACCGCAGCTCGTCCATGTCGGCGCGGACGCCCTCGATCGTGCGGTGCAGCAGGCGCCGCACGCCCTCGCTCGCCGGCTCGTCGACGACCCGGGACGCGCCGGTCTCCTCGTCGACGACCAGGCGCCACGCCCGCTGCAGGAACCGCTGCGAGCCCACGACGGCGCGGGTCTCCCAGGGCCGGGAGACGTCCAGCGGGCCCATCGCCATCTCGTACACCCGGAAGGTGTCGGCGCCGTAGCGCTCGCACATCTCGTCGGGCGTGACGACGTTCTTCAGCGACTTGCCCATCTTGCCGTACTCCCGGAAGACCTCCTGGCCCTCAAAGAAGTACTTGCCGTCGCGCTCCTCGACCTCTTCGGCCGGCACGATCACACCGCGCGCGTCACGGAACGCGTATGCCTGGATGTAGCCCTGGTTGAACAGCTTGCGGAACGGCTCGAACGACGAGATCTGACCCAGGTCGTACAGCACCTTGTGCCAGAAGCGGGCGTACAGCAGGTGCAGCACGGCGTGCTCGACACCGCCGACGTACAGGTCGACGCCGCCGCAGTCGACCTCGGAGGTCGGGCCCATCCAGTACCGCTCGTTTTCCGGGTCGACCAGCGCCTTGTTGTTGTGCGGGTCCAGGTAGCGCAGCTCGTACCAGCACGAGCCGGCCCACTGCGGCATGGTGTTGGTCTCGCGGGTGTACCGCTTCGGGCCGTCGCCCAGGTCCAGCTCGACCTCGACCCACTCCTTGGCGCGCGACAGCGGCGTCTCCGGCTCGCTGTCGGCGTCGTCGGGGTCGAAGGTGCGCGGCGAGAAGTCGTCGACGTCGGGCAGCTCGACGGGCAGCATCGACTCGGGCAGCGCGACCGGCAGGCCGGTCTCGTCGTAGACGATCGGGAACGGCTCGCCCCAGTACCGCTGGCGGCTGAACAGCCAGTCGCGCAGCCGGTAGGTCACCGCGCCGGTGCCGTGCCCGTTCGTTTCCAGCCATTCGATGATCTTCGCCTTGGCGTCCGCGATGCCCAGGCCATTCAAGAAGCCAGAATTGATCGCCGGGCCTTCGCCCGTGAACGCCTTTCCGTCAAAACCTTCGGACGGCTGCACGGTGCGGATGATCGGCAGGTCGAAGACCTCGGCGAACTCCCAGTCGCGCTCGTCTTGCCCGGGCACCGCCATGATCGCGCCGGTGCCGTATCCGGCCAGCACATAGTCGGCGATGAACACCGGGATCTGCTCGCCATTGACCGGGTTGGTGGCGTATGCGCCGATAAAGACGCCAGTCTTCTTGCGGGATTCCGCGGTGCGTTCCGCTTCCGTCTCGCCCGCGATGGACGCGCGGTACGCGGCGACGGCTTCTGCGGGCGTCGCGTGACCACCAGTCCAGGCTTGCTTGGCGCCGGCGGGCCACTCGGCTGGGACCGCGCGGTCGACCAGCTCGTGCTCGGGCGCCAGCACCATGTACGTCGCGCCGAACACGGTGTCGGGCCGCGTGGTGAAGACCTTGATCGGGCCGGCCGCGGTGGCGAACTCGATGTGCGCGCCCGTCGAGCGGCCGATCCAGTTGCGCTGCATCAGCTTGACCGGCTCCGGCCACTCCAGCGTGTCCAGATCGTCGACCAGGCGGTCGGCGTACGCGGTGATCCGCATCATCCACTGCTTCAGGCTGCGCTTGAAGACCGGGAAGTTGCCGCGCTCGCTGCGCCCGTCGGGCGTGACCTCTTCGTTGGCCAGTACGGTGCCCAGGCCCGGACACCAGTTGACCGGGGCCTCCGACATGTACGCCAGGCGGTGGTCGTCGACGATCTGGCGCTGCTCGACGGTGGACAGGGAGGCCCACTCGCGGCCGTCGGGCGTCTGCCGGTCACCGCGCTCGAACGCCACGATCAGGTCGGCGATCGGACGGGCCCGCTTCAGCTCCGTGTCGTACCAGGAGTTGAAGATCTGCAGGAAGATCCACTGAGTCCACCGGTAGTACTCGACGTCGGTGGTCGCCAGGCTGCGACGGTTGTCGTACGCCAGGCCCAGCCGGCGCAGCTGCGCGCGGTACCGCTCGACGTTGGCCTCGGTGGTCACCCGCGGATGCGTGCCGGTCTGCACGGCGTACTGCTCCGCCGGCAGCCCGAAGGCGTCGAAGCCCATCGGGTGCAGCACGTTGTATCCGGCCATCCGCTTGTACCGGGTGTAGGAGTCGGTGCCGATGTAGCCCAGCGGGTGCCCGACGTGCAGACCCGCGCCCGACGGGTACGGGAACATGTCGTGCACGTACAGCTTGGGCGAGCCCGTGCGCGGGTGGCTGGGGTCGGCCAGCTCGCCCGACGGGTTGGGCGCGTCAAACGTCCCGTTACGTTCCCAGTAGTCCTGCCAGCGGATCTCTATCTCGTTCGCCAGCGCAGCGGTGTACCGGTGCGGCGGGGCGTCGGCTGTTTCGCTCATCTTTCGACCTCCGGGGCCATTCTCGCCTGGACACAAAAAAGCCCCTCACGCAGGAGGGGCAGCCGCACTGTCGATGCTCGTCAGTGCGGCTTTCTAAGGAGCAGGAAGGCCCTGGCCATGTCCGGCAGTCTACACGGGGTATACCGAGAGCGACTCGGCGAATTTCACCCTGCGGACTAACCTGTGGGCATGCGGGTGGTCCGTCACACAACCCGGCCTGCACTCCCGCGAACCTTACGGCCTGCCTTACGTATCTATTAGGGAAGCCGTGGCACCACGAGGAGGAGGCCCGTGACACAGCAATCCTGGGACGAGCTTGGCGGCGCACTGTCAAGCGCCGAGTTCCGCGCCGCGAGCGACGCGATCGTCGCCAACATCGAGCAGGTGATCGAGGGCAAGACCGCCTCGGTCCGACTCGCGCTCGCGGTGCTGCTCGCCGAAGGCCACCTACTGATCGAAGACGTTCCCGGCGTCGGCAAGACCAAGCTCGCCAAGGCACTCGCCCGGTCGATCGACTGTTCGGTGCGGCGGATCCAGTTCACCCCCGACCTGCTGCCCAGCGACGTGACCGGCGTCAGCGTGTACAACCAGGAAACCCACGACTTCGAGTTCAAGCCGGGCGCGGTCTTCGCCAACCTGGTGGTCGGCGACGAGATCAACCGCGCGTCGCCGAAGACCCAGTCGGCCCTGCTGGAGAGCATGGAAGAGCACCAGGTCACCGTCGACGGCGTCACGTACGAGTTGCAGACGCCGTTCATGGTCATCGCGACGCAGAACCCCATCGAGATGGAGGGCACGTACCCCCTCCCCGAAGCGCAGCGCGACCGGTTCACCGCCCGGATCGCCATGGGGTACCCGGACAGCAACGCCGAACTGGCGATGCTCGACGTGCACGGCGCCCGCGACCCGCTCTTCGCCCTCAAGCCGGTCTCCGACGCCAACACGGTGCGGCGGCTGATCGCCACGGTCCGTGCGGTGCACGTCGCCGACCCCGTCAAGCAGTACGCGGTCAACCTGGTCACCGCCACCCGCGAGTCACCCGAGCTCCGGCTCGGCGCGTCACCGCGGTCGACGCTCCAGATGCTGCGCACCGCGCGGGCGGTCGCCGCTCTCGACGGCCGCGACTACGTGCTCCCCGACGACCTGCAGAACCTGGCCGTGTCGGTGCTCGCCCACCGCGTCATCCCCACCGCCGACGCGCAGCTCGCCCGGCGCACCACCGACGCGATCATCGCCGACCTCGTCCACCGGCTGCCGCTGCCGCACGAGCGCCAGCGGTCGCCGTACGACAACCGGCCCAGCACCGGCGACGGGCGCGCACAGTACGACCAGCGGAGGAACTGACGGTGCGCGAAGCACTGCGCGGCCTGACGACGCGCGGCCGGTCTTTTCTCGCCGCCGCGGCGGCGGCGGCGCTGTCCGCGCTGATCCTCGGTGAGAAGGACCTGCTGCGGGTCGCCGTGCTGCTCGCGATCCTGCCGATGCTCGCGGCCGTCTACGTGGGCCGCAGCCGGTACCGGCTGGCGTGTAGCCGGTCGCTCCAGCCGCACAGGGCACCGGTCGGCGCGAGCGCCCGCGTGGTGCTCCGCCTGCAGAACATGTCCCGGCTGCCCACCGGCACCCTGCTGCTCGAAGACCGGCTCCCGTACGCGCTCGGCAGCCGGCCACGGGTGGTGCTGGAACGGCTCGGCGCCCGCCAGGCCAGCTCGGTCGCCTACACCGTCCGCGCCGACGTGCGCGGGCGGTACGAGGTCGGCCCGCTGGTCGTGCGGCTGACCGACCCGTTCGGGCTGTGCGAGTTGACCCGCTCGTTCCCCAGCATCGACCGGCTCACCGTGATCCCGCAGGTCGTGCCGCTGCCCAACGTCCGCCTCGCCGGCGAGTACACCGGCGCCGGCGACAGCCGGGCCCGCTCGGTCGCGGTACACGGTGAAGACGACGCGGCCACCCGCGAGTACCGGCGCGGCGACGACCTGCGGCGGGTGCACTGGAAGTCCACCGCGCGCCTCGGCGAGCTGATGGTGCGCCGCGAGGAGCAGCCCTGGGAGAGCCGCGCCACGGTCGTGCTCGACACCCGCGCCTTCGCCCACCGCGGCGAAGGGCCGACGGCGAGCTTCGAGTGGGCGGTGTCCGCGGCGGCCAGCATCGCCGTCCACCTGCGGGAGGCCGGGTACAAGATCCGGCTGGTCACCGACTCGGGTATCGACGCCGACGCGACCGACGGCGGCGAGGGCCTGATCCTCGACCACCTGGCCGACGTCAAGCTGAACAAGCGCGGCGACGTCGCGCAGCTGGTCGAAGCGGTCCGGCGGCGTTCCGACGGCGGCCTCGTGATCGCCCTGCTGGGCGCCCTGACCAGCGCGGAGGCCGAGATGCTCGCCGGCCTGCGCGGCAGCAACACCACCTGTGTGGGATTCCTGATCGACAGTTCGACCTGGCTGACCCTGCCGCCGGAGTCGCGCGCCGAGGCCACCCGCGCGCACGGCGCGTCGGCGCTCGGGCTCATGCGCACCGGCTGGCGGGTCGTCGGGGTCGCACACGGCAACAAGCTGCCCGGTCTGTGGCCGCAGGCCGCCCGCGGCTCGCAAGGGTTCGCGGTGCGTGCGACGCTCGCCGACACGGTAGCCGGAGGGATGAGGTAACTCGATGCGGAATCGCCATCTGGGGTTCGTGGCCGCGGCGGCCACCCTGCTCGCCGCCGCGCCACTATCGGCGATCTACGAACGATGGACCTGGCTGATCCAGTGCGCCGTCGCGGTGGCGCTGATAGCCGGCGCCGCCACCCTGGCCCGCTCGCTGCGGGCACCCCTGTGGGCGCAACTGCTCGGCATGGCGGCGACGCTGCTGCTGACCCTGACCATCATGTTCCCCAGCGGCGACGAACTGCTCTTCCTCATCCCCACCCCCGACACGTTCAGCCACTTCAGCGCGATGACCGGGTTCGCGCTCGATGACATGCGGTCGTACGGGGTGCCGGTGCCCGACCGGCCCGGACTCCAGTTCATCACCGTGCTCGGGGTCGGCTCGGTGGCGATCCTCGTCGACCTGCTCACCGTCAGCATGCGGCGGCCGGCCCTCGCGGGCCTGCCGATGCTGGCCATCTACTCGGTACCGGTCGCGGTCTACACCACCAGCGTGCCGCCGCTGCCGTTCATCGTCGGCGCGATCGGTTTCCTCTGGCTGCTCGCCGCCGACAACGTCGACCGGGTACGCCGCTTCGGCCGCCGCTTCACCGGTGACGGCCGCGACGTCGACGTGTGGGAGCCGTCGCCCCTCGCCGCCGCCGGCCGCCGCCTCGCCGTCGTCGGCGTAGCCCTCGCGGTCCTCGTGCCGCTCGCGGTCCCGGGCATGACCAGCGGCCTGCTCACCAACGTCGGCCAGGGCGGCAACGGCCCTGGCGGCAACGGGCGCGGCGGCCGGGTCGACCTCTTCGCGAAGCTCAGCGGCGACCTCAACCAGACCGCGGTCACCGACCTTCTCAAGGTCACCACAAACGACCCCAACCCGTTCTACCTACGCTTCGGCGTGGCCGAGCAGATCACCAACGACGGCTTCAAGAGCCTGTCCTCGCGCGGCACATCGGTAAACGAAGGGCTGGCCGACCCGCGCCGGAACCAACCCGACGACGTGAGATACCGGGAGTACCAGGCGCGCATCGAGGTCACCGAAGACTTCGACATGCCGATGCTGCCCGTGTACTCGACACCGATCAAAGTCGACGACGTCGAGGGCCGGTGGAACTACGACCCGGGCCGGCAGACGCTCTGGTCGACCGCGGCCCGCTCCAAGAACAAGAAGTACGGCTTCAACTTCGTCCGGGCCGACTTCAGCCCAGCCGCGTTGCGCAGGGCCGAAATCGAGGACAACGCCGGCCCCAACCAGTTCATCGACACGCCTCCGGTCCAACAGGTCGACGAACTCGTCGCCCAGGTGACCCGGGGCAAGTCCACCCAGTACGACAAGGTGCTCGCGATCCACCAGTACTTCTCGGAGGCGAACGGCTTCAGGTACAACCTCGTCACCGAGGCCGGCACCAGCGGCAGCGCGATCGTCGACTTCCTGACGAACAAGTCCGGTTTCTGCCAGCAGTACGCCTCCGCCATGGCGTGGATGGTCCGCTCCGCCGGATACCCGGCCCGGGTGGCGTTCGGCTTCACCCGCGGCAGCCAGTCCGGCGACAGCTCCGACTCGAAGACCTGGACGCTGACCAACAAGAACCTGCACGCCTGGACCGAGGTCTACTTCGGACAGGACTTCGGCTGGGTGCCGTTCGACGCCACCCCGAGGGCCAGCGTGCTCGGCGCCACCCGCTCGGCGTGGGCGCCCGACCCCGACGCCACCGAGGAGCCCGAGGCCACCCCGGGCGCCACCACCGGTCCCGGCGCCGACCCGACAGCCAACCCGAACACCCCGCAGGACGAGGGCAACGACGAAGCCGACCTCGGTGCCGGTCTCGGCGATACCACACCGACCCAGTCGACCTGGCCCTGGTACACGATCGCGTCCGCCATCGTCATCCTGCTCCTGCTGGCGCTACCGGCCATGCGCCGTCGCTTCCTACGCCGCAGCCGCTTCCGGGCAGCGTCCACTCCGGCCGGTCCGGCGGTAGCGTCGGCGAGCGGCGGTGTGACCGTCGAGGTCGACGTGGCCAGCGCCGGACGCGCCCGCGAAGACGCCCACGCCGCGTGGGCCGAGTTGCTCGACACGATGGTCGACTACCGCGTGCCGATCGACCCGACCGAGACGCCCCGAGCCACCGCCGACCGTCTCGTGAAGAACGGCCTGGTGGGCGGCCCCGCCACCGACAGCGCCCGCCTCCTGGGCCAGGCCGAGGAGCGCGCCCGGTACGCCCGCCAGCCGTTGCAGGGCGGGCGACTGAGCGACAGCCTGCGCACGGTACGCCGAGCCATCGCCTCTCAGGCCGGCCGCCGCACCCGACTGGCGGCGGCCATCCTCCCCCCGTCCGTACTCCTACGGTGGCGACTCGCGATCGTCGAGGCCTCGATCCGCACGGTATCGACGGCCGGCCGCATCAGAGACGTCTTCGCCCGCTGGAGCCCCCGCCGCCTCCTCCCCAACCGCCGCTAGCCCAACCCACCCAGTCCCCGCCCAACCAACACAACCCACCGCCCCGCGCCCGGACGCGGCGCCGGACGCGGCGTCGCCGCGCGCGAACGCCGCGTCCGCGGACGCGCGCGGACGCCGGGCGGCCGTCGGCCGGCGGCCGGTAGCGCTGCGCCGCGTCCCCGCGGCACCTTCTCCGCCGATCAAGGGCGAACGCACGTGGTTGGATCGCTTTTCCGCGTGCATTCGCCCTTGATCCACGCAGATCACCTTGATCGACGACCGCACACTGCGCGGCGCCCGTCGCGGCAAACCACGTCGGCAGTGCGAGGCAGCGCCGCGCGCGGACCGCGATCAAGGACATTCGCATCGATCAAGGGCAAACGCACGCGAAAGAGAGATCCAACCACGTGCGTTCGCCCTTGATCGGCGGAGAAGGGCCGCACGCGGACGGCTCGGCGCGCACGAAGCGCACGGACAGCGCGGCGCACGGACGGCGCGGCGTGGCGCGCACGAAGCGCGGCCGCACAAAGCGCGCGGGGGGCGCGGTGCGGCGCGCACGAAGCGTGCGCGGGAGGGGCCTGGATGAGGGCGCGTTTTACCCACGCAGCGCGTTTCGTCGCTGGCGGGTGTCTCAGCAGGAGGTCAGCGGTGGCCTTCGGGCCGCTGCCGCCACCTTTCTTCGAGTCGGTCGATGAAAGACATCCGCCGACCGCGGGTGCGCCGGCTGGCGGTGCCCCCGACGGCGCGCAGGTCGGGCTGCTGCCCCTTGCGGTGCGACTGCATCGCAAACGCGGCGGCGCCCAGCATGACGACGAATCCCGCCACGCCCAGCAGCGTTATCTGGCTCACCGTGCCGTAGACAACCAACCCAAGGCCGGCGACGATGACGCCGGCAGCGACGAGCAGTCGACGCCGCGCGTGGAAACGCGGGTCGCTGGCGCGCACAGCCGAGGCGAATTTCGGGTCCTCGGCAAGCGACCGCTCGATCTGCTCGAACAGCCGCTGCTCGTGCTCCGAGAGCGGCACGGCACTCCTCCCCGGTCACACTGGTCGGCCCGGTCGGACCGACAGACCGTGGCAGCCAAGCGGCTGCTTAACCGCAAGTCTACGAGGGCCTACGCGGGTCGGAAAGCGGGACGACCCACGGCTCTTGGTGATTTTCGGCCAGCCGCAGGTCAACCACGTGAAGAAAGGCCTCCCGACTCTCCCGAAGCCGGCTTCAGGAGGCTCGCCGGACGGATCGCGCCCCGACCGAATCGGGCCGCCGCGGCGTCGGAGGCCGCCTCGGCGTCGCGCCAGCCGTGCTCGGGCTCGCCGAGGGTGGCCTGCCGGGGTGTGCCGCTCGCCGAGGTCAGGCCCTCGACGCGTACTCCCACGAGGCGGATGCGGTCGCCTGGCTGGAGCGCGGTGAACAGGGCCCACGCGGTCTCGAAGACCTCGCGGGCCACGTCGGTGGCCACGGGGAGCGTGCGTGACCGGTTGACCGTGCGGAAGTCGGCCAGCCGGACCTTGATCGAGACCGTGCGGCCGACCTGATCTGACCGGCGGAGCCGGACACCCACCTTGTCGGACAAAGCGAGCAGCGCGCGCCGGATGACGACCTCTTCCGACACGTCTGTGTCGAACGTCACCTCTGCCCCGATCGACTTGTCGACCTGCTCCGGGGAGACGCCGCGAGGGTCGCGCCCCCACGACAGCTCGTGCAGGTGGGCGGAGGCGGCCTCGCCGAGCGACGCGCGGAGCATGCGGACCGGGGCGCGCGCCACGTCGCCGACGGTGCGCAGGCCGAGCCGGCCCAGGGACTCGGCTGCCTTCTCCCCCACGCCCCACAGCGCGGCGACCGGCAGCGGGTGGAGGAAGTCGAGGACCTTGCCGGCCGGGATGACCAGCATGCCGTCGGGCTTGGCGCGGGTGGAGCCGAGCTTCGCCACGAACTTGGTGGACGCCACCCCGACGGAGCACGTGAGGCCGAGCTCGTCGCTGACCCGCTGCCGGATCAGCGCCGCGATCTCGGCGGGACGGCCCAGCAGGCGGCGCGCGCCGGCCACGTCGAGGAACGCCTCGTCGAGGGAGAGCGGCTCGACGAGCGGGGTCATGTCGCGGAAGATGCCCATGACCGTGCGGGAGGCCGCCGCGTAGGCGGCCCCGTCGGGCTGGATGTAGACGGCGTGGGGGCACAGGGCTCGGGCGCGGGCGGTGGGCATGGCGCTGCGGACGCCGTATCGCCTGGCCTCGTAGCTGGCGGAGCTGACCACCCCGCGTGGGCCGATGCCGCCGACGACGACCGGGCGGCCGCGCAGCGACGGGTCGCGCCGGACCTCTACGGAGGCGAAGAACGCGTCCATGTCGACGTGCAAGATCGGGCAGCCGGTGTCGTCGCCGTCCGCTCCGAACCCGCCACTGCCCCGCGGAACGGCCTGTGACCTACCCACAGAACAGAAGCTATACGCCCCGTACGACAAGAAGTGGCACCGTCATCTCCACAGCCGTGTACGAGCCGTGAAAAGCGATCATCTTCGCCACCGTGTCCGGCTCGTGCGCCGTGGCCAGCACGACGGCGCGGTCGTGGCAGGCGGCGACCACGTCACCCACCCGTGCCAGGTGCGCCTCCGGCACCGGCCCGAACCAGCCCGCCGCCACCGCCTCCTCGCGCGACACCACCCACGCGGCATCCCCGAGCACCGCGCGCCACGCGGCGAGCACGTCGTCGCGCGCGCCGGGACGCGTGTGCAGGTACCGCACGCGCGGCTCGCCCGCGACCACGCGCACCCCGGCGGACAGCCGCGGGTCGGTGTCGATGTCGAAGCGACCTTCGGCCGGCACGTCGAGCTGCCCGTGGTCGGCGGTGACCAGCAGCGCGGCGTCGCTGGGCAGGCCGTCGACCAGCCGCGCCAGCACGCCGTCGATCTCGGTCACGGCCGCGCGCCACTGCGGCGAGTCGAGCCCGAAGATGTGCCCGGCCGTGTCGACCGCCGGATAGTACCCGGCCACCAGCGCGGGACCGTCTCCGTCACGCAGGGCGTCGAGCATCCCGGTCGCCAGCTCGTCGGCACCCGCCGCGCCGCGGTAGTCGCCGCCGCGCCAGGCCGCGACGGACAGCCCGCTGCCCGCGTACTCCGGCCGGCTCACCGCCGTCACCGCGACGCCCGCGCGGCGGGCGACCTCCAGCAGCGTCGGGACCGGCTGCCACACGGCCGGGTCGGGGTCGTCGCGCCACTGACCGTGGTTGAGCACCCGGTCGGTGCCGGGCACGTTCAGCGTGAAGGCCAGCAGGCCGTGGGCGCCGGGTGGCGTGCCCGCGCCGAGACTGGCCAGGCCCGCCGGGGTCGTCGAGGGAAAACCACAGGTCAGCTCGCGACCATCGCGAGCCAGGTCGGCCAGCGCGGGCGCGTGGGGCGTCGCCAGCGGGATCTGGTACGCGCCAAGGCCGTCGATCAGCAGGACGGCGACCCGGCGAACCCCGTCGAGCCGTTCGCCCAGCCCGAGCGGGTCGGCGGTGCCCGGCACACCCAGCACGGACAGCACGCTGGGCAGGACTTCGGCGAGACTGGCCCGCCCGTACGCCGGCCGGACGATGTCCAGCGCGTTCATGGACGCCGCGCGAACAGGTGCAGCTGGGCCGCGATGTCCCGGTAGGGCGGATGGGCGGCCGCCGCCAGTTCGAGCTCGACAACGGCGTGCGCGTGGGCGTCAGCGACGGCAGCCGGCAGGAGATCCGCGATGACGCGTACCCCGTGAATCTCGACCACGTCGAGCCCGGCGGCGCGCAACAGGGCGGCGGCGCTGTCGGCGTCGTATCGGCGCCGGACGGTGTCGCGCTCCGCGACCCGGCCCTCGGGGTGGGCGAGCAGTTCCGCCGCGGCGGCGAGCTGGCCGGTGATCGCGCGGTGCAGCACCGCGGCGGCCTTGCCCGCGACCAGGATGCTGGCGGCGCCACCGGGGCGCAGCGCGGCGGCCACCGCGGCGACCACGCCCGCGGGATCGTCGACCACATCGAGTACCGAATGGCACAGCACCAGGTCGACGCTGGCGGGCTCGACGAATCCGGCGAGCGCGTCCGCGTCACCCTGCAGCGCGCGTACCCGATCAGCGACCCCCGCCTCGGCCGCGCGGCGCGTGAGTGCGGCGAGCGCGTCCGGGCTCGCGTCGACCACCGTGACCCGGTGACCGGCCTCGGCGAGCGGCACCGCGAACCCGCCCGTGCCCCCGCCCGCGTCCAGGATCGACAGCGGTTCCTGGGCTGTGCCTTCGTCGGCGGCGGAGCCGCTGTGCCGATCGAGCTCGCGCCGCAGCGCCGCCCAGACCACGGCGGTGCGCGGACCGCTGAGCCGAGGGTGAGTTAGCTCCACCCAACGCAGCCTAGAGCACGCGAAAACGCGCCTGTTGATCTACGACGTGCTGTAGTATCTCGCGTCGGGGGGTTTGCCATGACACGATCTGTCGCTGGCCTCATCACAGGCCGCTGGACCAAATACCTCGTGATCGCCTTCTGGCTCGTGGTCGTCGCCGTAGCCGGGCCGCTCGCCGGAAAGCTCACCGACGTTCAGAGCAACGAAGCCAAAACGTGGCTGCCGGGCAGCGCGGAGTCGACCGAGGTGCTCGACCGGCAGACCGCGTTCACCTCGCCCGACACCATCCCGGCGGTGATCGTCTACGAGCGCACCTCGGGCCTCACCGCGGCGGACCAGACCGCGATCGCGGCGGACGCGCAGGAATTCGGCCGGATCCCCGAACTGGACGGGCAGGTCACCGGCCCCATCCCGTCGCAGGACGGGCAGGCCGTCCAGCTCGTGGTGCCGCTCAACCTCGGCGCCGAGGGCTGGGAGAAGGCCGGCACGATCGTCGACCAGATGCGCGCCACGGCAAATGACGGCGCGAACGGGATGAACGTGCACATCACCGGTCCAGCCGGGCAGGCCGCCGACTCCTCGGAGGCGTTCGAGGGCCTTGACACCACGCTGCTGTACGCGGCCGCCGGCGTGGTCATCGTGATCCTGCTGTTCACGTACCGCAGTCCCATCCTGTGGCTGCTGCCGGTGATCTCGGCGGCCGTCGCGCTGACCACCTCACAGGCCGTCATCTACCTGCTCGCCAAGCACGCCGACCTCACCGTCAACGCCCAGAGCGCCGGCATCCTCACCGTGCTTGTCTTCGGCGCCGGCACCGACTACGCGCTGCTGCTTGTCGCCCGATATCGGGAAGAGTTACGCCGCCACGACGACCGGCACGAGGCGATGGCGTTCGCGCTGCACCGCGCTGGTCCGGCGATCATCGCGAGCGCGGCCACCGTCGCGATCGGCATGCTCTGCCTGCTCTTCGCCCAGACGAACTCCACGCGCGGCCTCGGACCGGTCGCCGCCATCGGCATCGTCGTCGGGCTCGCCGCCATGCTCACCCTGCTGCCGGCGCTGCTCGTCACCGTCGGGCGATGGATCTTCTGGCCGACGCGCCCGAGGTACGGCACCCCCGAACCCACCGTCACCGGCTTGTGGGCCAAGGTCGGCGACCGCATCGCCCGCCGCCCTCGTGGCACCTGGGTCGTCACCGCGATCGTGTTGGCGATCATGTCGATCGGCGTGGTCCAGCTCGACGCCACCGGCCTGACCAACAAGGAGTCGTTCCGCGGCACGCCCGACTCCGTCGTCGGCGAGGATGTCGTGGCCGCGCACTTCGGCGGCGGCGCCGGCAGCCCCGTCGTCGTCGTGGCGAACGCGTCCGAGGTGGCACAGGTACGCGCGGCCGTCGCTGGCACATCCGGCATCACGTCGGTCACCGACCCGGTGGTCCGGGGTGGCGACGGATTCATGGAGGCCACGCTCTCGACGCCGTTCGACAGCGAGGAGGCGTACGAGACCATCGACCGGGTTCGGGACGCTGTTCACCCGATACCGGATGCGAACGCCCAGGTCGGCGGCACCACCGCGATCAACCTGGACCTCCAGCGGGCGGCCCGCGACGACCGCAACCTGATCATCCCGATCGTGCTGGCCGTGGTATTCGTGATCCTGGCGATGCTGCTGCGGGCCGTCATCGCTCCGCTGGTGCTGATAGCGACCGTGGTGCTGTCGTTCGCGGCGGCGATGGGGGTGAGCGCGCTCGCGTTCAAGTACATCTTCGACTTCGGCGGGGCCGACAGCTCGTTCCCGCTGTTCGTCTTCGTGTTCCTCGTCGCGCTCGGCATCGACTACAACATCTTCCTGATGACCCGGGTCCGCGAGGAGGCCAGCCGGCACGGGACGCGGCGGGCCGCGCTCGTCGGGCTCTCCGCCACCGGAGGCGTGATCACATCGGCCGGTCTGGTACTGGCCGGCACGTTCCTGGTGCTGTTCACGCTGCCGCTGACGGCGTTCGCGGAGATCGGGTTCGCGGTGGCGTTCGGCGTACTGCTCGACACGATCATCGTGCGTGCGGTGCTGGTGACGTCTCTCAACCTCGACATCGGCCGGCACATGTGGTGGCCCAGCAAGCTGGCCCACGTCCCCGACGAGGCCCCCCTCACGGGGGCTAACGGAAGTCGCGGGAGCGGGGAACTACTGGAGCGGGTACCGGGTCCAGGCGGTCGGCCCGCAGGTTGATGACGCCCTCGTGCTTTTCCAGGCGGCCCCGCACCAGCAGAGCGTTGCTGGTGCGGGCCACCTTCCGGTAGCGCAGCCACAGCCCCGGCGTACACGTCACGTTGAGCATTCCCGTCTCGTCTTCCAGGTTCATGAACGTGATGCCGCCCGCCGTCGCCGGTCGCTGCCGGTGCGTCACGATGCCACCGACCCGCACCTGCCGGCCGTTTTCGATCAGCCCGAGCCGCGCGATCGGTACCGCACCCGCCTCGTCGAGGCGTGAACGGACGAAGCGCACCGGGTGGCTCTCCGGCGACAGGCCGGTGGCCCACACGTCGGCGACGAGCCGGTCGACGGCGTCCATGCCGGGCAGCGGGGGCGGGTTGGCGCCGGTGGTGGTGCCGGGTAGGCGGTCGCGGCGTTCCTGAGCGGCGGCTCCGGCTGCCCACAGCGCCTCGCGCCGGTCGAGGCCGAAGCACGCGAACGCGTCGGCGGTGGCCAGCGCTTCGAGATGCGCGGTGGTGAGGCCGACGCGGCGGGCCAGGTCGACCATGTCGCGGTACTCCCCGCCCTCGGCCCGCTCCTGCTCGATCCGCACCGCCACGCCGTCGCCGAGCGTGCGCACTGTGGACAGTCCAAGTCGGACGGCGGGGCCGCCGAGGCCCCACTGGTGGGGTGGCTCGCCGGGTGCGCCGCGCCACCGGGTGTCCGGTGTGGACTCCAGGATGGCCTTGGCGGCGCTGGCGTTGATGTCGGGACGGCGTACCTCGACACCGTGGCGGCGGGCGTCGTCGACCAGGGTCTGTGGCGAGTAGAAGCCCATCGGCTGGGCGTTGAGCAGGGCGGCAAGGAACGGGCCGGGGTGGTACCGCTTGAGCCACGAGCTGGCGTACACCAGGTAGGCGAAGCTGATCGCGTGGCTCTCCGGAAAGCCGAAGCTGGCGAACGACGAAAGCTTCAGGTAGATGTCGTCGGCCAGTTCGCCGGTGATGCCGCGCTCAGCCATGCCGGCGTACAGCCGATCGCGCATCGCGGCCATCCGCTCGTTGGAGCGTTTCGAGCCCATGGCCCGGCGCAACTGGTCGGCCTCGGACGCGTCGAAACCGGCCACGTCGATGGCGAGCTGCATGAGCTGCTCCTGGAAGAGCGGCACGCCAAGGGTCTTGGACAACGCGTTGCTCATGAGCGGATGCGGAAACTCCCATTCCTCCTGCCCGTTCTTGCGCCGGATGTACGGATGCACCGAACCGCCCTGGATCGGGCCGGGCCGGATCAGCGCCACCTCGACGACCAGGTCGTAGAACTCGCGGGGCTTGAGCCGGGGCAACGTGGCCATCTGCGCGCGGCTCTCCACCTGAAACACGCCCACCGAATCGGCCCGGCAGAGCATGTCGTAGATCTCGGGATCGTCGAGCGCCATCGTGCTCAGGTCGAGGTCAAAGTCGATCATCTCGCAGGCGTACCGCAGCGCGGAGAGCATCCCCAGCCCCAGCAGGTCGAACTTGACCAGCCCCGCCATCGCGCAGTCGTCCTTGTCCCACTGCAGGACCGTGCGCCCCGGCATCCGCGCGTGCTCGACCGGGCACACGTCGATCACCGGCCGGTCGCAGATCACCATGCCGCCCGAGTGGATGCCCAGGTGCCGCGGAAAGGTCTGCAACTCGTTGGCGTACTCCACGACAAAAGGAGGAACATCGTCGACGTCCACCGCCGCGACCGAGCCCCAGCGGTCGATCTGCTTGCTCCACGCGTCCTGCTGGCCGGGCGAGAAGCCGAACGCCTTGGCGATGTCGCGCACCGCCGACCGCGGCCGGTACGAGATCACGTTGGCGACCTGCGCGGTGTGCTCCCGGCCGTACTGCTTGTAGACGTGCTGGATGACCTCTTCCCGCCGGTCGGACTCGATGTCGACGTCGATGTCGGGCGGCCCGTCGCGCTCGGGGGCGAGGAATCGCTCGAAGAGCAGCCCGTGCTGCACCGCGTCGACGTTGGTGATGCGCAGCGCGTAGCAGACCGCCGAGTTGGCGGCCGATCCCCGCCCCTGGCAGAAGATCCCCTCTTTGTGGCAGAACGTCACGATGTCGTACACGATCAGGAAGTAGCCCGGGAAGTTCAGCCGCGCGATCAGGTCGAGCTCGTGCTCGATCTGCCGGTACGCGTCCGGGTTGGCGGCCGGCGGGCCGTACCGGGCCAGCGCCCCCTCCATCGTCAGGTGCCGCAACCAGCTCATCTCGTCGTGCCCCGGCGGCACCCGGTAGTCGGGCAGCTTGGGCGCGACGAGCTGCAGGTCGAACGCCAGCTCGGCGCCGAACTCGGCGGCCCGCTCGACCGCGCCCGGATAGCCGGCGAACCGGGCCGCCATCTCGTCGCCGCCGCGCAGGTGGGCGGTGGCCGCCCCGGGCAGCCAGCCGTCGATCTCGTCGAGGCTGCGCCGTGCGCGTACCGCCGCCAGAGCCGTCGCCAGCCTGCGCCGCCCCGGGGTGGCGTAGTGGACGTTGTTCGTGGCGACCGTGGGCAGTCGCGCCGCGACGGCGAGCGCGGCGAGCGCCTCGTTGCGGTCGCCGTCGCAGGGGTCGCCGTGGTCGGTCAGCTCGACCGCGACGTTGTCACGCCCGAACGCCTCGACCAGCCGGTCAAGCTCGCGCGCCGCGGCGGCCGGACCCCCGACCCGCAACGCCGCCGGCACGTGCCCCTTGCGGCAGCCGGTGAGCACCAGCACCTGCTTGCCCAGGGCCTCGCCCACCTCCTCCAGCGAGCCGTAGACCGGGCGTCCCTTCTCGCCGCCCCGCAGGTGCGCGCGGCTGGCGGTGCGGGCGATCGCCGCGTACCCCTCGGGGCCGCGCGCCAGCACGAGCAGGTGCCGCCCGGCCGGGTCGGGCTCGCCGTTCTGCGGGCCGGGCAGTTCGAGCGAGAGTTCGGAGCCGAAGACGGTGGGCAGCTCCAGCCCGCGGGCCGCCTCGGCGAACCGCACCACGCCGTAGAAGCCGTCGTGGTCGGTCACCGCGAGCGCGCTGAGCCCGTGGCGGGCCGCCTCTTCGGCCAGTTCCTCGGGGTGGCTGGCGCCGTCGAGGAAGCTGAAGTTGGTGTGGCAGTGCAGCTCCGCGTAGGGCACGGTGCCGCTCGCGCGGACCAGGGCCGGCGCCTCGTAGGCCGGGCGCTTGCGGCTCCAGGCCGCGGAGTCGCCGCCATCGCCGTCGAGCGCCAGCGGGTCGACCACGGGTGGTCGCCCTGAGAGCGTCCGTTCCAGCTCTTTCCACGGTACTGGCGGATTGTGCCACCCCACCGAGCGTCACCCCCACCCTTCGTGATCAGGGCGTCCCTCAAGTCGTTCTAGCGACTTGAGGGACGCCCTGATCACGGGAATCTGCTCAGTCATAGATGGCCTCCAGCGTCCAGGCGCCGGCCGCTAGAGAGAGCAGCAGCGCGCCGCCGTCGGAGAGTGCGACGTGGAGACGGGCGCGGCGGACGGCCTCGGCGGAGGCCCACCAGCGCTCGTCGATCGGCCACGGACCGGCCCAACCGGTGACCTCCGCCCCGCCGCGAGCGCCCACCGCGACCCGCGCCGGCGGCGCGCTGACCGCCAGCCGGGCGCTCACCATCACCGCCTCACCCGCGCCGTCATGCACGGCGACCTGCGGCGGACCAGCGGGCACGGTCGCCGGCTGCGGCGGCGGGATCCGGCCCGGCCACGGCGGCTCCGCGGGCCGGGCGGGCACCCGCTCGTCGCCCCAGGGCACCATGCGCACCTGGTCCGCGGCGCCACGCCCGCCACCGGACACCGGGGTGACCACCGCCTCCGGCCCGAGGATGCCCTGCACCCGGCTCATCGCCCGGTGCGCCCGCTCGCGCTCCTCGCCCGTCTCGCCCCAGAGCCCCGGCTGCAATCCGGCGTGGGCGAGCACCCCGTCGGGGATCAGCCGCAGCCGGAGGATGCCCGCGCTGGGCCGGTCGCGCCCGGTCAGCCAGCCGCTCAGCTGCCAGCGCACCCGGTCGGCGATGGTCGCCGAGGTGAGCAGCCCGTCGTGCCGCCACACCCGGTGCAGCTCCTCGCCGCGCGCGGTCACCGCCTCGATCGCGAGCCGGGTGCACGCCAGGCCGTACCGCGCGAGGGTGGCGTGCAGCCGCTCACCCAGCGCCCGGGCGACGAAAGCGGCCGTGTCGACCCGGTCGAGCGGCTCGTCGAACGTCTCGGTGACGTCGAGGTCGGGTGGCGGCCGGCGGACTGCCAGCGGGCGGTGGTCGCGCCCAGCGGCCTGGTGGTGGGCCAGCGCGCCGTCGAACCCGAACCGCGCCAGCACGTCGCCGGCGGGCAGGGCGGCAAAAGCGCCGAGGGTACCCACACCGAGCCGGCGCAGCAGCCCTGCCAGGTCCGGCCGGCCGAGCGCCTCGACGGGCAGGCCCGCGAGGAACCGCGCGGTCTCACCCACCGGCACGAGCCGCCCGTCGCGCGCGGCCAGCCCGGCCGCGAACACCCCATCGGCGATGCCGACCTGGCACTCCACCCCAGCGGCCTGCGCGACCTGCTCGACGATCTGCTCGGCGGCCCGCTCCTCACCGCCGAAGTACCGGGCCGGCCCGCGAGCGGCCAGCGCGCACGCACCGGGGCGTACCACCTCGACGCCGGCCACCACCTGCTCGACCGCGGCGACCACCGGCTCGAACGCCCGCGCGTCGCGGTCGGGGTCGTGCTCCACCACGGTCAGTCGGGGGCAGCGGCTCTGCGCCTCACGTTTGCGCAGCCCACGGCGCACGCCAGCGGCGCGGGCGGCCTCGGAGCAGGCGATCACCCGGTTGGCGTGGAGGACGGCCACCGGGTCGGTCGCCGGGATGCCTTCGACGATCTCGACGGCGAGCACGGGCCAGTCGGGGCACCAGACCAGCAGCGTACGCACCCTGTCGATCATAGAACATGTGTTCGACTCATGTGAACAGTTGGGGCACTCACGTGAACAGTCGAGCCAGAGCATCGCGGGCCACCAGGAACCCGGCGATGCCCAGGATCCACCCCGTGGCGTTGCCTGCCTTGTCGGTGATCCACTTGTTGAGCCGCTGCAGCAGGGGCTCGACCAGCGACCGGGCGGCGAGCCGCCCCAGCAGCAGGACGGCGGCCGGCAGAACCATGACCACGCAGTACGCGGCCAGCAGCCCCAGTACCGTGGCCAGACCGAGATCGGAGGTGGTCATCATGCCGATCGCGCCCAGGTACGGCAGCATGGTCGCCACCTCCGCGAGCGCCGCCAGCAGCGCGAGGCCGGCCAGCCACCCCGCCGATCCGGTGCCCGCCGTGACCCGCTCGCGCCATCGGGACACGCCAGTACCCGGCTTGCGCCGCTTGGAGTCGAACCGGAAGCTCACCGCGAAGAGGCTCACACCGATGCCCAGCTGGATCCACAGGGCGACCGGGCTGTCGAGCGCGCCGTCGGCCCAGCCGGCGATCGAGTCGGCGCCGAGCAGGATCAGTACGCCCACCGCGAAGTAGAACACCGCGATGGTGCCCAGGTAGAGAAGGATGCGACCGGCCCGGACCCGCCCGGGCGCCAGCATCAGCCAGATCGGGATGAAGAGCGTGCCGATGCTCGTGCTGTCGAGCAGGGCCAGGCCGACCAGCGAAAGCAGCAGTGTGGAACTCACACCATGACGCTAGGTGCGGGAATCCGCCCATCCGTCGGCTCGGATGACGAAACCGCGGTACATCCTTCGACGGATCAGCTGTGTTTCTGGCGGCCTGACGGCCCGGGGCCCCTGAGGCCCCGGGCCGTCAGGCCGCTGTCATGCCGAGGGTGGGTTGGTGTGAGACGCCGAGCGCGACCTCGATCACCGCGACGAACTGCTCGGCGGCGCGGAGCAGGTCGTCGGCCTCGCGGGCGGTCACCACGCGCGGGATGCCCGCCTGGGCGGCGGCGCGCTTGCTCGCTCCGGCGGCGAAGTAGGTCGCCCACTCGCGCAGCTCGGGAGCCACCATGATCAGCAAGGTCCAGACGCTGGTCACCTTGTTACGGCGGCTGGGCGTGGGCTGAGCCCGGGCGGCTAGCACCGCGGCGGCGGCGCGCAGGGCGGCGAGATGCGCGGCCGCGTAGCGCAGGCCGTCGGGGCGTGTCTGTGACGCCTCATCGAGGCCCCGTCGGGCGAGAACGAGCAGCTCGGCCGGTGTGCGATGCGGGAGCACGTGGGCCGGAACGGTAGGTGTCTGAGCCGTACTGGTCGGCATGGGACTGTCTCCTCGCGATCTTCACTCGACGGCGTACTCGTACCGCTCACCGGCCGGGCGTGAACGCTTCCCCGCCTCACACCCGACCGGCCGAGCCGGCTGGTCCGTCGCCCGCTGCCCGGGGGTCGGGGGGCAGCGAGCAACGGCCCTGCCTGTGAGTCCAGGACCCGCGAATGTCCGGACCCGCGTGCGGTTTCCGCAAACCGCCCTCGGAAGCGGTGGTGCGAGCCACCCCTCCCGAGTGATTCGAACAGTCGTTCGAACCACTAAGAACAGTACACCTCCCCTACGACAAAAACGCAACGCCGAACACCCCCCACGCGGCGCAAGATGGTCACCATGTCAACTCACCCCAACATCCAGGCCGTCCAGGACGCGCTGGAGAGCGCCGACGCCACCGACGCGGCCGGGCAGCCATGCCAGGTGCGGATGCTGCCCGACGCGGTACACACCGCGGCGGCGGCCGCCGCGGCGCTCGGCGTCGAGGTGGGCCAGATCGCCAACTCGCTGATCTTCGACGCGGGCGGCGAGCCGCTGCTGGTCCTCACCTCCGGCGCCCACCGGGTCGACACCGCCAAGGTCGCGGCCGATCTCGGGCTGGCGGCGCTGAAGCGGGCCACCCCGGAGTTCGTACGCGCGCACACCGGCCAGGCGATCGGTGGCGTGGCGCCGCTCGGGCACCCCAAGCCGGTGCGCACGCTTGTCGACACCGCGCTGGCCGGGTACCCGGAGATCTGGGCCGCCGGCGGGGTGCCGCGCGCCGTCTTCCCCACCACCTACACCGAGCTGCTCCGCATCACCGCCGCCACCCCCGCCGAGGTGGCGTGAGCCCTATTGGATCTATTCCAAGGGCAACCCAGGATTTGAGCTACCGCGATGCCCGTCGTGCCGCAGACCGTCGCTCCCGCAGCCTCGCCCTCCGCGCCCAGTCACGCTCGAGATCCCGACAAAATCCCTGATTTTGTCGCCTCAAACGCGCCCGGAGGCCACAACATCAGGGATTTCGCTGCCATGTCCGGGCGGGTCGTGTAGCCGCGGACGGTGAGGCCGCGGGAGCAGCGGTCCAACGCGCGGCGGACGTCGCGGTAGCTCAATATCCCTTCACGTAGATCGATCCCCCGCGCTACCGACCGGGGCGGTTCTTCGGGCTGTACCCGTAACGTGAAACCCATCATGCTTCCGGTCACGCTGCAGGTTTGGCGGGTGCCGCGTCGGGCGGCCCCGCTGGCGTTCGCCAGGATGGCGCGCGATCCGCGGCGGTTGCGCGCCACGCCCGGG
Organism: Phytohabitans aurantiacus; assembly: GCF_027923225.1. Taxonomy (GTDB): domain Bacteria; phylum Actinomycetota; class Actinomycetes; order Mycobacteriales; family Micromonosporaceae; genus Phytohabitans; species Phytohabitans aurantiacus. The sequence goes on along the minus strand of NZ_BSDI01000077.1, from coordinate 3,069 downwards.
GTGCGCTTCGCCAAACTGCTCGGCACCGGCGACGGGTTTCGGGTGCGCGACGCCGACCTCACCCGGTACGCGGCGCTGGTGGTCTGGGACAACCCCGGCGCGGCGGCGGCCTTCGACGCGACGCCGGCCGCCCGCGCCTGGGCGCGCATCTCCACAGACGCGGCGCGGCTCGACCTGCGCCTGCTGAAGGCCACGGGGCGCTGGTCCGGCCGCGAGCCGTTCGGCGAACCGGGCGCGGGCGGAGCGGGACCGGTGCTCGCCCTCACCCGCGCGCGGCTCAAGGCTCGTAGGGCTGTCACGTTCTGGCGGGCCGTACCGCCGGTCGCCGCCGCCGTCGAGAACGCGCCCGGTCTGCTCGCTCACTTCGGGGTGGGCGAGGCACCCATCGGTTGGCAGGGCACAGTGAGCGTGTGGCGCAACGAGGCAGACCTCGCCCGGTTCGCGTACCGTCACCCGGAGCACCGGGCGGCGATCACCCGCACCTCCACCGAAGGGTGGTACGCGGAAGACCTGTTCGCCCGGTTCGCGGTGCTCGACGTGATGGGCGACCGTAGTGTGTTGGGCTGGTCAGAGGGAGGGCACGGGCGCGCATGAGGTTGGTGCCGTGGAAGCCGGACGACCTTGCCAGGCGGCTGGACGACGTGGTGGCCGTGTACGGCGAGGCGATGGGGTATCGGGCCGAGCTGCTGGAGGCGCGGCGCGGATACATCGCCACCCACGTCCGGCGACCCGGGTTCCGGGCGGTCGCCACGCTGACCCGCGACGGCCATCTGGTCGGCTTCGGCTACGGGTACACGTCGGCGGGCGGGCAGTGGTGGCACGACCAGGTGCGCGGCGCGCTCGACGACGAGAATCGCAAGGCGTGGCTGACCGACTGCTTCGAGGTGGTCGAGTTGCACGTCCGGCCGCCCGCGCAGGGTCACGGCGTGGGCGCCCGGCAGTTGCGCACGCTGCTGTCGATGGCGGCCGGCCGCACCGCCCTGCTGTCCACCCCCGAGGCCGACGAGCGCACCTCCCGAGCCTGGCGGCTGTACCGGCGCTTCGAGTTCGTCGACGTGCTGCGCGACTTCCGCTTTCCCGGCGACGAGCGGGCGTTCGCGGTGCTGGGCAGGACGCTGCCGTTAGCTGGCTGAAAGGGTTACTGGCCGCGCTGGTCCTGGCCCAGATCGGGTACCCGCTGACCAGCGGTGACGCCCGCGCCCGGCTCACGGTCGCGGTGGTCGTACTGGGTTTCGCCTTCTCGGTCGCGCACGCCTGGGCGACGCGCGGCCCCCGCACCGCGGCCTGGTTGGTCGCGGTGACCGCCGGTGGCGGGTACGCGGTCGAGGCGCTGGGCGTAGCCACCGGCTTCCCCTTCGGCGCGTACGCCTACTCGGGCGCCCTCGGCCCGAAGCTCGCGGGCGTGCCACTGGTGATCCCACTCGCCTGGACGTGGATGGCGTGGCCGGCGTGGCTCGCGGCGCTCCGGGTGGCCCGGCGGACGGTGTCGCGGGTCGCGTTGGGCGCGGTCGGGCTCGCCGCGTGGGACCTCTTTCTCGACCCGCAGATGGTCGCCGAGGGCTACTGGACCTGGTCGGATCCGCATCCGGCCCTGCCCGGCGTACCGGACGTGCCGATCGGCAACTACCTCGGCTGGCTCGCGGTCGCGCTACTGATGATGATCGCTCTTCAGGCGGTGGCGCCTTCGAAAGCACGCGATGGACCGAGTCACACCCTCTACCTCTGGACGTACGCGTCGAGCGTGCTCGCGCACGCCGCCTTCCTCGGCCTGCCCGCGTCGGCGGGGTGGGGCGCCGCCGGCATGGGCGTGCTGGCGATCCCGCTGGCGGTGTCCCTGTGGCGACGGTGATCGCCTTTATCGTCGCCGCGTTGACCGTGCACACCGCCGTGAACGCGCTCCTGCTGCGGCGACCGCCCCGGGGCGCGACCGTGGCCGAGAAGGTCGCCGTGCTGCTCCCCGCGCGTGACGAGGCCGAGCGGATCGAGCCGTGCCTGCGCGCCCTCCTCGCCCAGCGCGGCGTACCTGACCTGCGCCTCATCGTGCTCGACGACGGCTCGAGCGACGGCACCGCGAGCGTCGCCGAGGCGCTCGGCGCGACCGTCGTCACCGGCGCGCCGCCACCGCCCGGCTGGCTCGGCAAGCCGCACGCCTGCCAGCGACTGGCCGACCTCGCACCGGACGCCACCGCGCTCGCCTTCGTCGACGCCGACGTCGTCCTCGCACCGGACGCCGTGGCGGGTGCCGTGTCGCAGCTGCGCGCGGGTGGGTTCGGCCTGCTGTCCGTGTACCCGATGATGCTGGCCAGGACGGTGGGCGAGCGGCTCGTGCAGCCGTTGTTGCAGTGGTCGTGGCTGACGTTCCTACCGCTGCGCGCGATGGAACGCTCGCCGCGCCCGTCGCTCGCCGCCGCCGGCGGCCAGTTCCTGATCGTGGACCGCGCGGCCTACGCGCGGGCGGGCGGCCACGCGGCGGTGCGCGACCAGGTCGTGGAGGACGTCGCGCTGGCGCGCGCCGTCAAGCGCTCCGGCGGCCGCATCGCGCTCGCCGACGGCTCGCGCGTCGCGACCTGCCGCATGTATAACTCGTGGCGCGAGCTCGAAGCGGGCTACACGAAGTCGCTCTGGACGATTTCGCCCGCTGTCGTGCTCCTTTTGCTCATCCTGTACGCCTTACCGCCGGCCCTGGCACCGATGGCACCCGTGGCAGGGCTGTCCGCCTACGCCCTAGGCGTAGCCGGCCGCATCATCACCGCCCGAGCGACCGGCGCCCGCCCGTGGCCAGACGCCCTAGCCCACCCGCTGTCAGTGCTAGCACTCGCGTGGCTGGCACTCCGCTCCCGTTACCTGAGACACCGCGCCCGCCTGACCTGGCGCGGCCGCCCCCTCCCCTAAGGGGCGCTCCGCGCCCCTTTCTCCGCCGCGCCGCGCCGCCCCGCGCCGCCCGCGCCCTTTCCTGCGCCGATCAAGGGCAAAAACACGGCTCTTCGCCCCGATGTGTGGGTTGGGGTCGGGTTGGTGATTGGGGCACGCCGTTGCCTGGCCTAGGTTTCGGACTGTCTGACGGTTCGA
>NZ_BSDI01000076.1 GCF_027923225.1 Phytohabitans aurantiacus | reverse complement strand
ACCCGCCTACACCTCGGCGGCTACCAAACCCCACTACCCGGCCGCAACTCTCCCACCTGACCCACACATCAGACAGGAGAGCCGAATGCACGCGGTTGGATCTCTTTTCCGCGTGCGTTCGCCCTTGATCCATGCGAATGTCCTTGATCGACGTCGTCGATCTAAGGGCTCAGGCACCGGTCCGACCCGAGCGCGGCGGCGCTCGGCGCCGCCCACCGACCAGGTTGTCCCGATCCGCGCAGCTGACCTCCCGGGCTGTGAACGTTTATGGCTGCTGGAGCAGCCATAAACGTTCACAGCCCGTCGCGGACGACGACCTTGACATGCCGCGCGCCCACCCAACGACGTAGTCCTGTTGATCGGCGACGCCGGCCGGCTGCGAGCGCTGGGTACCCACCCGCCCGCGTCGGACGGCCGTCAAGATCGACGGATGCCACAAGAACAGGGAAAACGCGGCCTCAACCTCGCCCGGACAGCACGAAAACCCTGAAGATGCTGTATTTACGTGCCGGAGCGATGGGCACCAGCGCGCCGTGCGATCGGGGGCTGGGTGGGGGTCGGTGCGGGCGCCGCGAGGGGCGCGGCCGACGGCCGCGATCAAGGGCATTCGCATCGATCAAGGGCGAATACACGCGGAAAGAGATCCAACCACGTGCATTCGCCCTTGATCGGCGGGCAAAGGGCGGCGCGAGCGCCGCATGGAGCGCAGCGCGCGGACCGGAAGGCGGGGCGCGGACAGGGAGCGGGGCGCGGGGCTGTCAGGTGGCGGTGATTGTGCCGGCGATCAACAGGCACATCACCAGGCTGCCTAGGGCTACGCGGTAGAGGACGAAGGCGTACAGGGTGTGGTGGGCGACGTAGCGGAGTAGCCAGGCGATGGACGCGTACCCGAGTCCGAAAGCGATCACCGTCGCCACCACCATCTGCGCGACCGACGGCGTCAGCCCATCGCCGCTTTTGTCGAACACGTCGGGGATGCTGAACAGGCCGGACATCACGACAGCCGGGATGGCGAGCAGGAAGGAGTACCGGGTCGCCGCCTCGCGGGTCAAGCCCAGAAACAGGCCGGCCGTCAGGGTGCCGCCCGAACGGGATACGCCGGGGATCAGCGCCATCGCCTGCGCGAAGCCCATGACGACGCCGTCCTTCAGCGTGAAGCGCTCGATCGTCCGGGTCTGCCGGCCCCAGTACTCGGCGACGGCCAGCACCAGCGCGAAACCCGCCAGCATGATCGAGACTAGCCACAGGTTGCGGGCCGCCGACCGGATCTGATCCTTGAACAGGAAGCCGAACAGGCCGATCGGGATCGAGCCGATGATGACGTACCAGGCCATCCGGTAGTCGAGCGAAGAGCGTACCGACCGGTCCCAGATTCCCACGATCCAGGTCTTGGTGATTCTGAAGATGTCCTTGGCGAAGTAGACCAGTACGGCGGCCTCGGTGCCGAGCTGGGTGACCGCCGTGAACGACGCGCCCGCGTCTTCACCGAAGAAGATCGCCGACGTGATGCGCATGTGCGCCGACGAGCTGACCGGAAGGAACTCCGTGAGGCCCTGGACGATGCCCAGAACGATGGCCTCGAGCCAGCTCACTCCCCCACTCCGGCGAGGTCCAGCGCCTCGGCCACGGTTCGCAGAGTCTGGACGCCGGTGTCGCGGTCCGCCACGAAGAGGGTCACCGACAGGGTGGTGACGCCGGCCTCGGCGTACTCCCGAAGCCTGTCCGCGATGCGCTCCTTTGGTCCGAGCAGTGAGGTGCGGTCGATGAACTCCATCGGCACCGCCGCGGCGGCGTCGCGCTGCCGCTTGGCCAGGTAGAGGTCCTGCACCTCGCGCGCGGCGTCGCCGTAGCCCATGCGGGTGGCGAGCTGGTTGTAGAAGTTCTGCTCGCGGCTGCCCATGCCGCCGATGTAGAGGGCGGCGTACCAGCGGACCAGCTCGGCGCAGGAGGTCGGGTCGTCACCGACGACGACCGGGACCGACGGGACCACGTCGAAGCCGTCCAGTGGGAGCCCAGCGCGAGCGCGGCCGGCGGAGATCGAGGCGAGCTGCTCGGCGGCGCTGTCCGGTGCGAAGAAGATGGCCAGCCAGCCGTCGGCGATCTCGCCGGCCAGTTCCAGGTTCTTCGGGCCGACGGCCGCGAGGTAGATCGGGATGTGCTCGCGCGGTGGGTGGAAACCCAGTCGCAGCGCCTTGCCCGGACCGTCGGGCAGCGGCAGCGTGTAGTGCGCGCCCGAGTACTCGACCGGCTTGCGGCCGATGGCCAGCTTGAGGATGTCGACGTACTCCCGGGTGCGCGCCAGGGGCTTGGCGAAGCGCACGCCGTGCCAACCTTCCGACACTTGCGGCCCGGAGACACCCAGCCCGAGCCGGAACCGGCCGCCGGAGAGCGCGTCGATCGTCGCCGCCGTCATCGCGGTGGCGGCGGGCGTACGCGCCGGGATCTGCATGACCGCGCTGCCCACGTCGATCCGCTCGGTCTGCCCGGCGATCCAGGCCAGCATGCTCGGTGAATCGGAGCCGTACGCCTCCGCCGCCCAGACCACCGAGTAGCCCAACCGGTCGGCCTCCTGGGCGAGCGCCAGGTGGTCGGCGGGTGTGCTCCACGCCGTCTGGTAGCCGAGGCTCAGTCCAAGCCGCATGTCCTCCCCCAACCTCCCCTAGACCTCCCACGGGGTCGCACCAGGGTACGCAATCCATATGGCCCACTGGACAGTGACACGGCGTTGAATAAGGTTCACCCATGCAGCAGCGACCGCTCGGGCGCAGCGGGCTGGCGGTGTCCAGGCTCGCGCTCGGCACCATGACCTGGGGCCGGGACACCGACCCCGACGACGCGGCCGCGCAGCTCAAGAGCTTTCTCGACGCCGGCGGCAGCCTCGTCGACACCGCCGACGTGTACGCCGACGGCGAGGCCGAGGCCGTGATCGGCTCGCTGCTGGGCACGCTCGTGCCCCGCGAAGAGGTGCTGATCGCCACCAAGGCGGGCCTGCGCCCAGGCTTCGGCCGCCGCCGCGACGGGTCCCGCGGTCACCTGCTGCGCAGCCTCGACGCGTCACTGCGCCGGCTCGGCACCGACCACGTCGACCTGTGGCAGGTGCACGGGTACGACCCTGACACCCCCCTTGAGGAGACGCTGACCGCGCTCGACCACGCGGTGGTCAGCGGCCGGGTCCGGTACGTCGGGGTGTCGAACTTCTCCGCCTGGCAGACCGCCCAGGCGGCCACCTGGCAGGCCGCGTTTCCGGGCCGGGCGCCGATCGTGGCGACGCAGGTCGAGTACTCGCTGCTGGAGCGTGGGATCGAGCGCGAGGTACTGCCCGGCTGCACCGCGCTGGGGTTGGGCGTGCTGCCGTGGTCGCCGCTCGGTCGCGGGGTGCTGACCGGCAAGTACCGCCACGGCCGCCCCGCCGACTCGCGTGCCGCCTCGCCGCACTTCGGCCCGTTCGTGGCGCCGTACCTGGAGCCGCGCTGTTCCAGCATCGTCGAGGCGGTCGCGACGGCGGCGTCCGGGCTGGGCGTGTCGCCGCTGGAGGTGGCCCTCGCGTGGATCCGCGACCGGCCGGGTGTGGTCGCCCCGATCCTCGGCGCGCGCACGGTGGGTCAGCTCCTGGGCGCGCTCCAGGTTGAGGAGATGACCCTTCCGGCGGAGATCACCCAGGCTCTGGACGATGTGTCCGCTATTCCGGTGGGTTATCCCGAGCGGGAAGGCTAGCGCAGCCCTACGAGGGTGGGCACTATAGGGCACATGGACTACGAGTACGCGCCGCTGCGGTTACCACCGAATGTCGACCGGCTGACCGCGACGGCGCAACTGGCGATCCAAGCGGAGTTCTCCGGTTGGGAGTTGGCCCGGGTGCGGCTGTTTCGCGACGGGACGCGGCAGGTGATGCTGCGCCGTCGGGTAAACAATCAGCCGCAACCGGGCCTCTCGTATTAGGAACGAGCCTCCAGCTCTTCTTCCTCGTCGTCCTCTGAGGGGTCGAGCGCGAGGTACGGGTGCTCGTCGAGCCGGCCGACGAGCCGGTCTTCGCTGCCCGGCTGGAACGGCCCGGTGGCGTCGGTCTCCTCGAACGCCTCCAGATCGAGCGCCTCGTCGACCTCGCTGACCATCACGACCCCGTCGAGCGGCTCCAGCTCCGGGATGTCGAGCGCACCCAGCGAGCCGTCGCCCGCCTGCAGCAGCTCGAGCACCGCGTCGCCGACACCGGTGACCGGCTCGGACTCCTCTTCCTCGTCGTCGGGCAGACCCGACCGGCGGGCCGCCTCGGCGACTCGGACCAGCGCGGCCACGCTCGGCACGCGGTAGTCGCGGCGCTGGCGTACCGAGATGACCTGCGGGTGCGGATCGAGGGGCTCCTCGCCGTCGACGCCACCCAGCCCCACACCGAACCGCTCGTCGGCCTCGTCGGGGTCGATCGACTCCACGTCCCACGGCGTGACCTCGCCGAACGCGTCGAGCAGCAGCTCGTCGTACTCGAACGAGGCGTTGTTGAGGTTGACGTACGCCTGCCAGACGTCGTCGTCGTCGATGCGGCCCTCGGCGGCCTTGACCGCCACGAGGTGGCTACGCGCCGCTTCTATCACCCGTTCCAGGGCGGCGTCGAGATCCGCGTGCTGGTCGGTCATGCGCCGCCTCCCGCAGTCGGCCCGGAGTCGAGGGAGCGTAGCGACCGAGCGCAGGGTCGGCTACAGGGAGGCACAAGGGGCGCATGACCCGCGCGTGCGGAGCGCGCGCCAGTTGGCTCGGTCATGGTTATCGAAGGTCCCTTCTTAGGCGTTTCGGAGAAAGCGGTCGAGCACTCGCACGCCGAACTGTAGCCCCTCAACTGGGACGCGCTCGTCAATGCCGTGGAACAACGCGGAGAAGTTCAGGTCGGCGGGCAGCCGCAACGGGGCGAAACCGAAGCAGCGGATACCCAACCGGTTGAACGCCTTGGCGTCGGTGCCACCCGAAAGCATGTACGGCACGGGGCGGGCGCCCGGGTCTTCGGCCCGTAGGGCGTCGGCCATCGCGTCGACCAGCGCGCCGTCGAAGGTGGTCTCCAGGGCGGGCTGCCGGGTCACGTGCTCGATCTCCAGGTCGGGGCCGATCACCTCGCGGAGCTGCTCCAGGAAGAGCTCGGCCTGGCCGGGCAGGGTGCGGCAGTCGATGGTCGCCGAGGCGCGGCTGGGGATGACGTTGTCCTTGTACCCGGCGGCGAGGCGGGTCGGGTTGGCGGTGTTGCGGATGGTCGCGCCGATGAGGTTGGCGATCGGCCCGAGCTTGCTGATCGCGAGCTCGGGGTCGTCCGGGTCGATCTCGATGCCCAGTACGTCGCCGATCTCCTCGAGGAAGGCGCGGACCGTCGGGGTGACCACGATCGGGAAGCGGTGCCGCCCGACCCGGGCGACCGCCTCGGCGAGCGCGGTCACCGCGTTGTCGTCGTGCACCATCGAGCCGTGGCCGGGCCGCCCCTTGGCGTGCAGGCGCAGCCAGTTGATGCCCTTCTCGGCGGTCTCCACGAGGTACAGGCGCAGGTCGCTGCTCACCGTGTACGAGAAGCCGCCGACCTCGCCGATCGCCTCGGTGCAGCCGTCGAGCAGGTCGCGGTGGTTGTCGACGAGGAAGTGCGCGCCGTACTCGCCGCCGGCCTCCTCGTCGGCCGTGAACGCCAGCACGATGTCGCGCGGCGGGCGGACGCCGGTGCGCTGCCACTCCCGCACCACGGCGAGCACCATGGCGTCGAAGTCCTTCATGTCGATCGCGCCGCGGCCCCACAGGAACCCGTCGCGCAGCTCGCCGGAGAAGGGGTGCACCGACCACTCGCTGGCCTCGGCCGGTACGACGTCGAGGTGGCCGTGCACGAGCAGCGCCGGCCGGGTGGGGTCGCTGCCGGGGATCCGGGCGACCAGGTTGGCCCGGCCGGGCGCGGACTCGTGCAGTTCCGCGTCGACGCCCACCTCGCTCAGCTGGGCGGCGACGTACTCCGCGGCCAGCCGCTCACCGGCGCTGGTGGCCAGGTCGCCGGTGTTGGTGGTGTCGATGCGCAGCAGGTCACGGCAGATGTCGACGACCTCGTCGACGGCGGTTCTCATGCATTCTTCTTACCAGCCGAACCCGGCCTGGTAGGAAACCGAGGCCAGCACCGCCTGCCCGCTGGCGTTGGGGTGGAAGTAGTCCCAGCCGGAGACCTGACTGAGCGTGAACGGGTACCCGAACACCGCGTTGCCGTCGAAGTCGCAGTTCGGCCCATAAGCCGCGCAGGCGGCGGCCAGCTGGGTGTTGTAGTCGATCACACGCTGGCGTACCCGATCCCGCCGCGCGTTGTCCTCGGCGGTCGTGGAGGTCGGGTTGGCCAGCATGGACTGGCAGATGCTGAGCAGCCGCCACGCGCCACGGGCGAGGACGTTGCCCTTGCCGACCTCCCACAGGCGCTTGATGTCGGGGATGCTGATGACGAGGACGCGAGCCTGCGGCAGGCCCGACTTGAGGGTGCCCAGGGCCGCGTCGATCCGGGTGCGAAACGTCGACACCGGCGTCATGGCGGCCTCGCTGCTCGCGCACGCGTCGTTGGCGCCGATCAGGATCGTGACGTAGTCGACGCCCTGCCCGACGGCGGTGGCGGCCTGTCCGGCCATGTCGGCGGCGGTCGCCCCGGAGCGGGCGTCGTTGTGGTTGCGCCCCGCGATGGCCGGGTTGACGGCCAGAATGCGCTGGTAGTGGCTGTTGACCGAGGCGGTGGTGCCGGTGCTGAACGAGCGCGACGGGCAGTCGACGTAGAACCCGCACGAGTTGAACGCGCGGGTGATCGAGTCGCCCAGGCTCGCCATCGACGAGGGGACGGGTGCCGCGGCTGAAGCCGCCTGCGGCGCGATCAGCACGGCCGCGAGGGTGGCGGCCAGAACGGCAGGCAGGCGACGCGGGAGTGGCATGGGTACACCTCCGTTGCGAGGGGAGCCGGAGTTGCTGGGGTATTCAGACGGTAATTGTGTCGTCACACTGTGCACAACCGTTTCCACGTTTTCCACATCCGCAAAGGGGGTATCCAGGCGAAATGTGGCTACCACCGACACCCGCCGGGGTGACCTGGCGTCCGGGTGGGCGGAGCGTGGTCGAGGTGCTCACGGAAGAGCACGCGACGATCGCCGAACTGTGCGAACGGCTCGGCGATCCCGCGATCACGCCCCACCGGCGCCGCGAGATCGCCGACGTACTGGCGGCCACCGTGTCCCGCCACCTGTCCGCCGAGGAGCAGTACCTGTACCCGGTGATCCGGAAAACACGCGGACCCGACGCCGTCGATCGCGAGATCGCGGCCGCGCGGACCTTGCGTCGCGCCCTGCGGCGCCCCGGCCCGGAGGTCACCCGCGGGCTTCGGGAGCACGCCGCGTCAGTGGAGGGGATGCTGGCCGCGCTCGCGGCGACCACACCGACCGACGAGTTGATCCGGCTCGGAAATCGCGTGGAGATCGCCGAAGAGGCCGCGCCGACCCGCCCGCACCCGAAAGCGCCCGCCACGCCGCCGTGGAACAAGATCGCGGATCCGGCACTCGGGGTGCTTGACCGGCTACGGGACGCATTCACGGGTCGCCGGACGCGCCCAAATGACCTTGATGCCCGGCGTGAGGATCGGCTCTTTTGATCAAGCCGTTAACCGATCGGTTACAACCTACCTGGCCTTTGGGGGACCTTTCACAGCCCGAAGGACTTCCGGTGATCCCACGTTGGTCCTACCGTCACGCTATGAACCTGGAGCTACGCCACCTCAAGGTCGTCGTCGCGATCGCCGAAACCGGCAGCGTGACCAAGGCGGCCTCGCAACTCGGGTTAGCGCAACCAGCGCTGACCGCGCAGCTCCAGCGGATCGAGCGCACGCTCGGCGGGCCCCTCTTCGAGCGCGACCGGCGCGGAGCCCGCCCCACGGCGCTCGGCGAGCTGGTGCTGGCCAGGGCCAGGGTGTTGCTGCCCGCGATGAAGGGCTTACAGGACGAGGCCGCGCGCCTCGCCGGTACCGGCGACACCATGAGCCGGTACCGGGTCGGCGGCGCCAACAGCCCGATCGTCGGCGGCCTGGTGCACCGGCTGGCCAACGCCGAGCCGCAGGCGCAGATCAGCACCTACGCCTCCTGGTACGCCGACGAGCTGGCCCAGATGGTGCTCAGCGGCCGCCTCGACTACGTGCTCGTCGGGGTCTGCGGCGACGCGGCGCCGTCGGCCGCGCACGGGCTGGCCTGGCGGGTCGTGGCGGTCGACGCGGTGTTCGTGATGCTGCCCGCGCAGCACCCGCTCGCCGAGGTCAGCGAGGTGCCGCTGGGCGACCTCGCGGAGGCGCAGTGGGTCGGCGCGCCCGGCGACGGATGCTTCGCGGACTGCTTCGCCGCGGCGTGCGCGCGGTCGGGGTTCACGCCGCGCAAGCTGTACGAGACGGACATCCGGGGCTGCATCGACATGGTCGAGTCGGGTGAGGCCGTCGCGCTGTGCCAGGCGACGTTCCGGCCGTTGCCGGGGCTGGTCACGCGGCCACTGGTAGGCGTGCCGCTGCGCTGGCGGCTGCTGCTGGGCTGGCACCCGGACACGCTCGCGGCCAAGTTCGCCGACGACGTGCTCGGGCACGCGGTGGCCGCGCACGGAGACATCGTCGCGCGCGCCCCGCTGTACCAGGAATGGCTGCGCAGCCACCCCGCCTTCGGCTCGTCGGCGCCCATCGACCCCGCGCTGCCCGTCCTGTCGGACCTGCCCGACGAAGAGTCCGCCGTCACCTCATGACCCTGCTAGCGCATGATTGACCTGCTCATCGTCGACGGGGCGAATGTGGTCGGGTCGCGGCCCGACGGCTGGTGGCGCGACCGGGCCGGTGCGGCACGGCGGCTGCGGGACTCGCTGGCAGCGTCGTTGGAGGCGCTCGACGCCCGCGAGGTCGTCCTCGTCGTCGAAGGCGCGGCCCGCGGTGTCGAGTCCACGGACGGCGTGCGGGTGGTCTCCGCCAAGGGGTCGGGCGACGACGCCATCGTCGACCTGGTCCGCGAAGAAGGACAAGGCCGGCAGGTCGTCGTGGTCACCGCCGACCGTGGGCTGCGCGAACGGGTGACATCGCTCGGTGCGAGCGTGAAAGGGCCACGATCAATACAGACACCGGGGTGAGAAACGCCCGCCGCGCCTATGATGGAATGGCGGCTTCCCACCCCCAGGAGGTCCCCCCGTGGCGAGCGTCGCCGAGGTCAAGTCGGCCATCGATGCCGCGATCCAGCAGGTGAGCGAGGGCCAGGCGGCGGTGCACACGGCGAACGAGAAGATCGCCGAAGCACAGCAGAGCCTGGCAGCGGCCCTGGACGGCAGCGGCCACGACGCGGTGAGCAGCGCGCACGCCTCGCTGCAACAAGCGATCATGGAACTCGACGACTGCCTCGCCGCGACGCAGGCCGCGGTGGAGCAAGCCCAGGCGTACGTCGCGGCGCTGTAGAAACGGCCGGGGCCATGTCGCTGATCCAGGAACTGGGGGCCCGGGTCCGGGCAACCTCCGACGACCTTCCACTCGGTCTCGTCACGGCCGCCGTCGAGCGGTTGCGGCTCGCCGGTGAGTTGTTGATGTGGGTACGCCAGACGTCCGGCAACCCCATGGGCGTGCCGCAGCTCGCCGGGGCGCTCGAACACGCCGAGCAGGCCGCGCAGGCGGTACGGGTGGCGCAGGACTCGCTCCTGGCGTACCTGACCGCGCTCGGCCTGACACACGAGGGCTCGGCTGCCCCCGACGGTGCCTGGCGTGCCGGCCTGGCCGCCGAGGGTGACCGGGTGGCACCGCCGAGCTCGGCACCGCCACCGCCGCTCGGCCAGTGGTGGGGGCAGCGGGTCTCCGAGCTGACCGGTAACTCGGCAGACGCCGCGCGGGCGGAGCCGACCGAAAACGCCGCCACCGAGGGCGCCGACCTGATGCGCCGGGTGGCCGCCGGGGTACGCGCGAGCGACCGCGACCGGCTGCGCCGCGAGCTCGCCGGGGTGGCACCGCCGATCGGGCTCGGCATGTCGGCGCTCGCCCCGCCGGTGCTGCACCGGCTGGCCAGTGACCTGCTGCGGCACCTACCCGGCCCCGACGACCTGCCGGTCCTCACCCGCGAGGCCGGACCGCGGGTGCGCGACCTGCTCCCCGGGTTGCCTCCCCCGGTGCTCGACACGCTGCTCGCGCGGGTGTGCCGGGTGCCACTCGCGGAGCGCGCCCAGGGCGAGGCCGAGCCGCATCCGGCCGACTCCGCCGTTGCCAGTGGCGTGCTCACCGGCGTACTGCTGCAGCTGCTGCACCGCGAGCCCGACTCGCTCGATCCGCACGCGCCTGAGCCGGTTCAGCAGCCGGAAAACAATGCCTGACCGGCGGACCGCCGTCGTCGTCGAGGTCCGCGCGCGGCTCGCGCGCGCCCGGGCGGCCGCGAGGGTGCGGCTCGACCGCGCGACGTCCGAAGTGGAGGCCGCGCGGGCGCGGCTGGCCCGCACCCGCGAGATCGCCCGGCAGCGGCCGGCGCGGGCCGCCGCCGAACGCGACCGGCGGGTCGCCGAGCTCGGCGAGCGGCACGCCACCGGCCTCGCCGAGCTGGCACAGCGGGCCGCCGTCGACGGCGCGCTGGCCGCGCCCGGCGCGGCCGGCGAAGCGTGGGAGGGCTGGCACTGGGCGCCGGCGGCCGGCGGCGAGCCGGCCGGGCCGCTGCGCGTCGGCGAGGTGCGGATCGCGGGCGCGCCGCCGGTGCCGGCGCTCGTGCCGCTCCTCGACCACGGGCACATCGCGCTCACCGGCGATCACCCGGACGGCATCGTCAGTACCGTGCTGCTGCGCGCGCTCGGCCGCACGCGGCCCGGGCAGGTGCGGCTGACCGGGTACGACCCGGAGCGGCTGGGCGGCGGGCTGGCCGGATTCGCGCCGCTGGCACCGGCGGGGCTGCTGACCTTCGTCGGGCCGGGCGGGCTGACCGCGCTCCTCGACGAGCTGGTCGAACACATCCGGCGGATCAACGAGAACGTGCTCGCCGGCGACTACGCGTCGCTGCGCGAGATGGCGGCTGCCAGCGGCAAGCGGCCGGAGCCATGGCGGGTGGCGGTGCTGCTCGGTGGGGCACACGGCGGTCTCCTCGGCGGCGACGAGCTGTCGCGGCACGAACGGGCGCAGCTCGACCGGATCGTGCGGGCCGGCGCGGCGTGCGGCGTCCACCTGATCGTCCACGGCATCCCGCTCCCAGGTGTTCTGACCATCTCCTCGGACGGGTCGGTGTCGGAATGGGGTTCCCTGCCGGTGCACCTCGACCGGCCGCCGCCCGCCGAGCTGGTGACCGCCACGTGCCGGCGGCTCGCCGAGCGGTACGCCACCGGTCCCACCCCCTCGTCCTTCCCCGACCTGCTGCCCACCGAGATCTGGACGGAGAACTCGGCCGCCGGCCTGACCGCGCCCGTCGGCGACAGTCCCGAGGGGCGCACGGTCGGCGTCACGCTCTCCGACTACCCGCCGCACGCGCTGATCGCCGGCCCGTCCGGCACCGGCAAGACCAACCTGATCTACGCCTGGATGGGCGCGCTCGCCGCCCGGTACGACCCCGACGAGCTGGAGTTCTACCTGCTCGACTTCAAGGAGGGCGTGTCGTTCGCGCGGTTCGCGCCGGGGCAGCGCGATCCGAGCTGGCTGCCGCACGTCCGGCTGGTCGGCGTCAACGTCAACACCGACCGGGAGTTCGGCCTCGCCCTGCTGCGCTTCCTCGGACGCGAGCTGCGGCGCCGGGCCGACGCCGCCAAGCGGTACGAGGTGACAAAGCTCGCCGAGCTGCGGGCCGAGGACCCTGAGGGACGCTGGCCACGGATCGTCGCGGTGATCGACGAGTTCCAGGTGCTGCTCTCCGGTCGCGACGCGCTCGCCCAGGAGGCGGCCAACCTGCTCGAAGACCTCGCGAGGCGCGGGCGGTCGCAGGGCATCCACCTGATCCTCGCCTCGCAGGACGTGTCCGGTATCGAGGCGCTGTGGGGGCGGCCGGCGCTGGTCGCCCAGTTCACGCTGCGGATCGCGCTGCCCAAGGCGCGGCGCATCCTCGCCGAGACCAACCCGGCGGCCGAGAACCTGCCCCGCCACCACGCGGTCGTCAACGCCGACTCGGGCGCCCTCGACGCCAACCAGATCGTCCGGATACCGGCGGCCGGTGACCGGCGGGTCTGGGGCGATCTGCAGCACCGGCTGTGGCGCGAACGCCCGGTGTCGCTCGGCCCCCCGCGGCTCTTCGACGGCGACGCGGTCCCACGGTTGTCCTCCTTGGTCATCGACGGCCCGGCGCCCGTCGCGGTGCTCGGTGAGGCGATCGACGTACAGGCGCACGCCGCGCGGCTGCCGCTGCCCCGCAGCCCGGGCCGCAACCTCGCCGTCATCGGCACCCAGGTCGAGGAGGCGTGCGCGGTACTCGGCGCCGCCGCCTGGTCGCTGGCGCAGCAGCACGCCCCCGGCACCGCGCGCTTCTCGGTCGCCTGCCTCGACGCCGACGCCGCCACCACCGCCCGATGGCTGCGCGATGTGTTGCCCGCCGACACCGGCTGGTACGACGAGGAGGAGCTGGCCGAGGCGCTCTCCACCTGGCAACCCGACCCGGCGCTCCCCCACTACGTGGTCCTCTTCGCCGCTGACGCCGCCGCGACCCGGCTCGCGGTGAAGGCACCCGGCGGCTCGGGGCACGACCACCTGCGCCGGCTGCTCAACACCGGTCCCGAGCGGCGCACCCACGTACTCGGCTGGTGGCGTGGCGTGGGCCGCCTCCGCGACACCCTCGGCGGCCCCGGCTCGCGCACCGACTCCATCGGCGCGTGGGTGGCTCTCGACGTGCAGGGCAGCGACCTCACCGGCTTCTACCCCGGGCAGGGCGGGCCGGTCTGGTACCCGCGACCGTGGCGAGCTCTCTACTTCGACCGGGCCAGGCACCGCACCCCGGAGGTCATCATCCCGTACGGACTGTCCTAAATGGCGTACGAAGAAGCGATGGCGCGCCTCGCCAGCCGGTACGCGAGCGTCGACGCGCGCCGGGCCGAGGCCGACGACTGGTACGAGCGGCAGGTGGCCGCCGCGGCACGCGCCGAGGGCGAGGCCGAAGCCGCCCTGGCCGCCGCCGAGACCGAGCTGGCCGCGGCCCGCGCCCTCGTCGACCGGATCGACCACGAGGCCGAGGAGCTGTGGAGCCGCACGGTACGCCGCCTGGGCACCGCCGCCAGTCGTCACGGTGGCGTCCCGGAGGCGGTGACCCTGGCGAAGGGCGAGTCCTACAACCCCGACCAGGTCCTCGAGGGCACCCGTGACCTGCTCGACAAGGCGTGGCGCCCGGGCAAGATGGCCGCCAAGGCGTACCCGCTGCTCATGCTGTGGAGCGCGCTCGGCGCGGCGGTCGCGTTCGGGTTGCGGGAGGCGGCGCGCTGGGCCGGCCGCGAGTACGGCGGCGACCTGGCCGTGGGCCTGCCCGTGCTCGCCCTGGTCGTCACCATCATCGGCCCGCTGGCCGGCCTGTGGCCCGCGAAGGTGGTCGCCGACCACCGCCACGTGACCCTCGACCCGACCACGATCGCGGTGGTGGTGGCCACCGGCCTGATCACCCTGACCGCGCTCCTCCTGATCTAGTAAGTGATCAGGGCGTCCCTCAAGCTGCCCTAACGACTTGAGGGACGCCCTGATCACGGTTCAGGCGGGGATCAAAATGGATTCGCGTAACAGGCGGCGGGCTAGAACCAGGCGGTCTTCGGTGTCTAGGCCGGGGAGGTCGCCTACGCGGGACACGCCGCCGGACAGCAGGGCGCGCACCGCGATCGCGCACTGGCCGGGCAGGCTCAGCGTGCGGTCGAAGACCCGCAGCGAAACCCGATCGGCCCCCTCCGGCATGAGCTGCCAGCGCAGTCCCGGACGGGGTGCGACGCGGGTGTCGAGGTCGAGGGCGTCGATCGCCGCCGCCTGGCGCAGCGGCCGGATCGGGGCGGGTCGGGCCGCGGGCCAGGCGCGGGCGCGGAGCAGGTCGGCGACCGCCGCCGGAGACGCGGTGTCGAGCCAGTCGCGCAGCGCCTTCACGGTCTCGGTCAGCTCGGGCGCGATCTGGTCGGCGTCGGCCACGTCGAGTCCGAAGGGCAGGCCACCGCGCAGCGCCGGCTCGCCGGCCGCCAGCGCGAGGAGGGCCTCCACAATGGAGTACCGGGTCAGCGCGCGCACGCCGACCGTCAGGTGCAGCGAGCGGACGCCCTCCGCCGAGGCGCTGTGCAGCCAGCCGCGCGGCAGGTAGAGCGCGTCGCCGGGTGACAGTACGGCGTCGATGGCGGGCGGGCCGTCGGCCACGGCGGCCACCTCGTCGGCGTGCCCGCCCCACGGCTGGCGTTCGAGCGGATCGCGGACCACCGGCTCGTGTACCCGCCAGTGCTTGCGCCCGTCGACCTGCAGCACGAAGACGTCGTGCGTGTCGTAGTGGGTGGCGAAGCCCTGGTTGCCAGCGGGTGTCAGGTACGCGTTGACCTGAAGGGGCTGCCCGAGTTGGGTACCCAGCTCGTTGGCGAAGTCCAGCAGGGGCGGCCAGATCCGGTGCAGGCCCTGCAGCACCAGGGTGGCACCGTCGGCGTACAGGCTCAGGACCCGCTCGTCGAGCACCTGGTCACCGATCTCCGCGCCCGCGCCGCCACCACCCGTGTACCGGCCAGCCGGCACGACCTGGCCGTCCTTGGCCACCCGCAGGAACGGGGTGCGCAGGCCGCGCCGGCTCAGCAACTCGTCGACGTCGTCGGGGCTGAGCAGGTCGTGGAAGCCCTGCCCGCCGAGCGAAGACGCGCGCGACAGCAAGGGTGTCCGTCCCCAGTGGACAGCCGCGAACCTGGTCGGTGGCATGGCCACGCAGCGGGTGAGGGCCGGACGGGTCCCACCGTCCGGCCCGCTCGTACCGGTCACCGGTACCCGATCATCAGTTGTCGGAAGCGCCGCCGTCGGCGCCACCGTCAGTCGCGGCGGGGTTCGCTCCGCCGTCGGCGGGCCCTTCGCCCGAACCGGACGCGCCCGAGCCGGCGCCGCCGTCCGCGCCGCCGTCGACGCCCGCCGGGTCGGCACCGCCGTCCGCGGGCCCTTCCGCCGTGCCAGCGCCACCGTCCGCGCCGCCGTCCTGGCTCGCGGGATCCCCGCCGCCGTCCGCCGGCCCTTCCTCGCCCAGGCCCGTGCCGCTGGTGCGGATGTCGTCATCGTCGAGTCTCATGATCGCCCCTCCAGGTGTGGAACGTGCGGCAATCCAGTACCCGAAGGCGCCCTCGGCAAACCACGCAAATGGGGCGCGGCGTGAGGGCTGGGCAGTCCTTCACGCCGCGCCGGTCCAGGGTGCGGTCGATCGACGGAGATCCTCAACATCGTCGATGGAAGCGTTCCCAAGTATCGATGTCTCGGAGCTGACCGTCAATGCGTTCCGGAAATTTGTCGGAACTACCGATCCACGAGTGGTGCGGTGCTGTCGCGGATGACCAGGTCGGTCGCCAGCTCGACCCGCGGCGTCTCGACCGGCTCGCCCTGCGCCAGCCGCAGGACGGTGCGCGCGGCGAGCAGCCCCATCTCGGTCAGCGGCTGCCGCACGGTCGTGAGCGGCGGCGACGACCAGCGCGCCTCGGGCAGGTCGTCGAAACCGACCACGCTGACGTCGTCGGGGACCCGCAGGCCCACCTGCCGCACCGCCTCGTACGCCCCGAACGCCATCTGGTCGCTGGAGGCGAAGATGGCCGTGGGCCGCTCCTCCAGTGCCAGCAGCGCCCGGGCGCCCTCCAGGCCCGACTCGTGGTAGAAGTCGCCCGGCTGGATCAGCTCGTCGAAGAGCGGGATGCCCGCCGCCTCCAGCGCGGCGCGGTAGCCGTCGAGCCGGGCCCGGCTGCACAGCATCGACGGGCTGCCGGCGATGAACCCGATCCGGCGGTGCCCCAACGAGATCAGGTGCTCGGTGGCGCGCAGGCCGCCGGTCCAGTTGGTGGCGCCGATCGTCGGGATGTCGAGGGTCGGCACGCCGGCCGGGTCGACGAGCACCATCGGCACGTTGAGCCGGCGCAGCTCGGCGTGCACCGGCGGAGCGAGGTCGCTGGCGACCAGCACGACGCCGTCGGTGGCGCGGGTGCGCAGGTTTTGCAGCCACTGCCGCGTCGAGGCGGTGCGCCGGTGGATCGCGGAGACCACGGTGCCGACGCCGGCGGCGTGCGCCACATCTTCGACACCGCGGATGATCTCGACCGCCCACGGGCTGTCCAGATCGTTGAAGACCAGGTCGATCAGGCTCGCGCTGACCCTCGGGCGGGCGGCGCGCCGCCGGTACCCATGCCGTCGCAGCAGCTCCTCGACCCGCTCCCGGGTCTGCGGCGCCACGTCCGATCGGCCGTTGAGCACGCGGGACACGGTCGGCACCGACACGCCGGCCTCGCGGGCGATGGCCGTGATCGTGATTCTGCGACCTTCGTCGACCGTCACGTCAGCTCCTTCGTCAAGGATGTCAGCGTACCGACCGAAAGGCTTTCGGATCGAACGCGCCCCACGAGACACCCATCTTTGCCCCATCGACGGGGTTGACGGACCCGCTTTTGGAGCCATAGCGTTCCCATCAAGTTACGGAACTGTTCCGGAAGCATGTCTTCGATGAGAACGTATCCGAAGGGAATTCTATGAAGGTGACTCGCGCGGTCGCCGGCACCGCCATCGCCGCGGCCCTTCTCCTCACCCTCAACCCCACCAGTGCCGTCGCGGCGGCCGACACGGGCCTCCGCGACGCCGCCAAGCACACCGGCGTCCGCATCGGCACCGCGGTCGACATGGCCGCGTTCAACGCCGACACCACCTACCGCGACGCCATCAACCGCGAGTTCAACTCGGTCGTGGCCGAAAACGTCATGAAGTGGGGCGAGATCGAGAAGGAGCGCGGCGTGCTCAACTTCGCCGCCGCCGACCAGCTCGTCGACTCCGCCCGCGCCAACGGCCAGCAGGTGCGCGGGCACACCCTGCTGTGGCACAACCAGCTCCCGGGCTGGCTCACCGCCGGCGTCACCTCCGGGGAGATCGACGCGGCCGAGCTGCGCCAGATCCTCAAGCGTCACGTCTTCGAGGTCGCCGGGCACTTCCGCGGCCGGATCGTCGCGTGGGACGTCGTCAACGAAATCATCGACGACAATGCCCAGTTGCGCGACACGATCTTCCTGCGGCTGCTCGGGCCCGGGTACATCGCGGACATGTTCCGCTGGGCCCACCAGGCCGACCCCAAGGCAAAGCTGTACCTCAACGACTACAACGTCGAGGGCATCAACGCCAAGAGCACCGCGTACTACGACCTCGTCAAGCAGCTCAAGGCCGACCGGGTGCCGGTGCACGGCTTCGGGATCCAGGGCCACCTCGGTGTCCAGTACCCGTTCCCGAACAACGTGCTCGACAACGTGCGGCGCTTCGAGAAGCTCGGCCTCGACACGGCCTTCACCGAGGTCGACGTGCGGATGCCGATGCCGCCCGACGCGACGAAGCTCCAGGCACAGGCGTACGCGTACAGCGCGCTGCTCCAGGCGTGCCTGCTCGCCCAGCGATGCGTATCGTTCACCGTCTGGGGGTTCACCGACAAGTACTCCTGGGTACCGGGAGTCTTCAACGGCCAGGGGGCAGCGAACCTCCTGGATGAGAACTTCATACCCAAGCTTGCATATGATGCAGTGAAGACGACCTTTACGCTCGGAGGGCGATGATCGGCAGGTACGCCAACCCCGTCATCGCCGGGATGCACCCCGACCCGAGCATCTGCCGGGTCGGGGAGCACTACTATCTCGCCTGCTCCAGCTTCGAGTACTTCCCCGGCGTACCGATCTTCCACAGCCGCGACCTCGTCCACTGGGAGCTGATCGGCAACGCCCTCGACCGCCCCAGCCAGCTCCCGCTCGACAACGCGCCGTCGTCCGGTGGCGTGTACGCGCCGACCCTGCGGCACCACGACGGCCGGTTCTGGCTGATCACGTCGAACGTCCCGCACGGCGGCACGCTGCTCGTCACCAGCACCGACCCGGCCGGGCCGTGGTCCGAGCCGCGCACGCTGCCCGGCATCCACGGCATCGACCCCGACCTGACGTGGGACGACGAGGGCAACTGCTGGTGCACGTACGCCGGCATCGAGCAGGTGCGGATCGACCCGGCCACCGGCGAGTCGCTGTCACGACCACGCCGGATCTGGGCGGGCACGCCGGGTGCGCAATGGCCGGAGGCGCCGCACCTCTACAAAATCGGCGACCTCTGGTACCTGCTCATCGCCGAAGGCGGCACCGAACGCGGCCACGGCATCTCGGTCGCGCGTGGACCGTCGCCGAACGGGCCGTTCGAGCCGTGCCCCGGCAACCCGATCCTCACCCACCGCAGCACCGACCAGCCGATCCAGAACACCGGCCACGGCGACCTCGTACAGGCGCACGACGGCTCGTGGTGGATGGTGTTCCTGGGCACCCGCCCGCGGGGCGGCACACCCGGCTGGCACACGCTCGGCCGGGAGACGTTCCTCGCGCCGGTCGCGTGGGTCGACGGCTGGCCCGTCATTGACGACGTCGCCCCCGAGATGCAGGCCGACCTGCTGCCGCAGCACCCGTTCCCGGAGCCGCCCGCCCGCGACGACTTCGACGGCGCCGACCTGCACCCGCGCTGGATCTCCGTACGCTCGAGGCCCGGCGCCACCTGGTCGCTCAAGGACCGCCCCGGCTGGCTCACCCTGCACGGCCGCGGCGGCTCCCTCGACGACCCGGCCGTATCGTTCATCGGCCGCCGCCAGGAGCACCTGTCCTGCCGCGTCCGCGCCCTGATCGACGCGTCAGCGGGGCGCGGCGGGCTCGCGGTACGCCTCGACGAGCAGCACCACTACGAGATCGAGGCCGGCGACGGCGAGGTCTGCGTCCGCGTCCGCATCGGCCCGGTCGTCCAATGGCGAACGGCACGGCCAGAGCCCACCGGTCCGGTGGTGCTGCGGATCGAAACCCAGGCGTCCGGCCCCAGCCCCGACCACCCGCGCCAGGAGCCAGACGTGGTACGACTCGGCTTCGAGTCCAGCGACGGCCGCTTCGTGGTCCTCGACGAACTCGACGGCCGCTACCTGTCGACGGAGGTCGCGGGCGGCTTCACGGGCCGCGTGATCGGCATGTACGCGGCGGCGGGCACGATCCGCTTCGACTGGCTCAGCTACGACCCAACCCCCGACACCCCCTAACGCTCCGCGCCCCGCCGGCACGCGCGGCCGCCGCCAGGCGCCATTTCCGTCGATCAAGGGCGAACGCACGTGGTTGGATCTCTTTCCGCGTGTATTCGCCCTTGATCCATGGAGATGTCCTTGATCGGCGACATCCGTGAGGCGGTCCGGCGCCGCGGCAAGGCAGATCACCCGCGCGTGCCCGGCGGGCACCGCTAGGCGCCGACGCTTGACCGGATTGCCGGTTACGCACCGCGG
Organism: Phytohabitans aurantiacus; assembly: GCF_027923225.1. Lineage (GTDB taxonomy): Bacteria > Actinomycetota > Actinomycetes > Mycobacteriales > Micromonosporaceae > Phytohabitans > Phytohabitans aurantiacus. The sequence continues at coordinate 36,505 of NZ_BSDI01000076.1, read as the reverse complement.
GCCACCTGGACTGTGTGCATCTGTTGTAGCTATAGCTACAACAGATGCACACAGTCCGATACACCGCCCGCCGCCCAGCGCACAGAGGCGCGCGCTGCGCAGGGATGTGGCGGCGCGCGGTTTCCAACCGTCCGTCTAGCAGCGCCCACCGATCAAGGCCATCCCCGCCGATCAAGGGCGAACGCACGTGATTTGATCGCGAAACCACGTGCGTTCGCCCTTGATCGGCGGAGATAGCGCCTGCCGGCGGGGAGCGCCGGCCGCCGGGAGGGCGGGCCGCGCGAGGGCGGGCCGCGCGAGGGCGGGCCGCGCGAGGGCGGGCCGCGCGAGGGCGGGCCGGTGTTAGTGGGCTGTGGGAGCGGGGGTGGCGGGGGCCGTTGCGGCCGGGGCGCAGGCGGGACATTCCGGGCGTCGGCGCAGGTAGTAGGCCAGCGTCGCGGCCGCGAGTGCCGGACCCCACGCCGGCCACAGCGCCATCGGCGCGACCAGCAGCGCACTGTCGCCGGCCAGCTTCGCGAACGCGCCCGCGCTGGCAAGCCCGAGGCTCGCCGAGGTGACGAAGACCGCGACGATCGTCGCCGGCACCACAGCCAGCTTCACGGGTACCGGCCGACCGGCGAACCCGATCATCCAACGTGGATACACCTCGCCCCAGCGCTGCACGAGTCCCAGCGTCAGCACCGCGCCCGCCAGCGCGAACGCGCCCAGCCCCGCGCCCGCCCACACCACGGCGTCCCCGCCGAACTCCTCCCGGTGCGCGTCCGACAGTCCGAACAGTACCGCCGCCGCCCAGCCGAACCGGCTCACCGCGTACAGCGCGGGCACCCCCGCGGCGAGGTACGCCGCCCAGCGTCCCCACCGAGCCGCACCCTCCGGCGTCGTCCACTGTGGAGCCAACTTGCCACGCCCGCACCTTTCACACAGCCCGGCGCCACGGAACTGCCACACCAGCAACGCCCGTGCGAGCAACAGTCCACCGAGGACACACACCGCCATGTTCGCGACCGGCCACGTGATGATTTCGGAGTAGTCGACCGGCGGCCACCCGAAAGGCGCACCCAGAATCACCATCGGCGCGTACCCCGCACGGGTCAGCAGCCGCACATCCGGTACCACGACCAGAAGCGCGGCCACCACCGTCCACCCGAAGGCGAGGATCCCGGTGCGCGCGGCACCGCGTACGGCTGGGCGCCCGGTCGTCGCGAGCGCCGTGACCGCCGTCGCGAGCAGCACCGCCGCGAACAGTGGCGCCCCTACCGACGCGGGCATTCCCCGCAGCATGCTCGTCTCGCGCTCGCCGTCACCGGGTCCGAACGGGTATCCGCTCCCCGTGACCGTCCACACTAGAGCGACCGTGCCGTACAGCGCGGCCCACGCCGCCGCCGCACGCCCAGCCCAATCCGCTCGCCGCCCGGCGAGCGCCACCCCAGTCATCGCATGTCCTCCCGTAGATCGTGTCTCCACCACGATCCCGAGAGCCGGAGGCTCTCACCTCCCGGCGCGGAGTGACCCGCCTCCCCCGCCGGAGGGACCCGCCCCGCACGAGAAGGCCGGAGGGACCCGCCCCGCACGAGAAGGCCGGAGGGACCTGCCCCGCACGAAAAGGCCGGAGGGACCCGCCCTGCAAGACAAGGTCAGCCGGTCGGGGCGACGAAACCCGAGTCGTACGCGACGATCACGGCCTGGGTGCGGTCGCGAGCACCGAGCTTCGCGAGCACGTTGCCGACGTGGGTCTTCACCGTCTCGACGCCGATCACCAGATCCTCCGCGATCTCCGCGTTGGACAGACCCGCCGCCATCAGGCGCAGCACGTCGCCCTCGCGCTCGGTCAGCTTGGCCCGGCGGAGCCGGTCAGCGGCAACGCCGTCGCCAGCCGCACCCGAACCGCCGTACGCCGCCGCGAGTTGCCGGATCGCCACCGGGAAGAGGAGCGACTCGCCGCGCGCCACCACGCGGATCGCCTCGACGACCTCCTGCGGGCGGGCGCGCTTGAGCAGGAACCCGCTCGCACCGGCACGCAGCGCGTCGTACACGTGGTCGTCGTTCTCGAACGTCGTCACCACCAGTACGCGGGGTGGCTCGGGAGAGGTCGCGAGCAGGTGGCGGGTGGCCTGGATGCCGTCGATCCGGGGCATCCGGACGTCCATCAGCACCACGTCGGGGCGGAGCTTCGCCACGAGCGGCGGCACCTCAGCGCCGTCGGTGGCCTCACCCACCACACGCAGGTCGGGCTGGGCGTCGACGATCGCCCGCAGGCCGATCCGGATCAGCTCGTCGTCGTCGACGAGCAGCACGCTCGTGGTCACGGCCGCACCACCGATTCGAGTGGCAGCCGCGCCGCCACCCGCCAGGTGTCCTGGTACCGGCCAGCCGTCAGCTCGCCGCGCAGCAGCGTCACACGTTCCCGCATTCCCGCGAGCCCGCGCCCTCCACCCGGTTCGCCGGCCGCGTCGTCGAGCGCGTTGGTCAGGTCGATGTCGAGGCGCTCGGCGGTCACCGCGACCCGCAACGTGACCGGTACCCGGCCCGCGTGCCGTGCCGCGTTCGTCAGCCCTTCCTGCACGATCCGGTACCCCTCCCGGGAGATCGGGGCCGGCACGTCGCCGAGCCGGCCGGCGGTCTCGACCGCCACGTCCAGGCCGGCGGCGCGCGCGTCGCCGACCAGGCGGTCGAGGTCGGCGAGCGTCGGCTGCGGCGCCCGCGCCCGCTCTTCATGATCAGGGCGTCCCTCAAGTCGCTGTAACGACTTGAGGGACGCCCTGATCACGTTAGGGGGGAGGTCGTTTTCACGGAGTACGCCGAGCATGTGGTCGAGTTCGACCATCGCGCCGCGCCCCGTCTCCTCGATCGCGGCGAGCGCCTTGCGGGCGAACTCCGGGTCGGTGTCGAGCAGTTCGCGGGCGGCCGCCGCCTGCAGCGTGGTGACGGTGAGTGCGTGCCCGACCGAGTCGTGAAGCTCGCGGGCGAGGCGATTGCGTTCGGCGAGGCGGTCGGCGCGGGCTTCGAGGGCGGCGATGCGCTCCTGCGCCGACGGGCCGAGCAGCACCGGAGCCATCAGCGCGGCCAGGGCGCCGAGGCCGGCGATCGAGTACGCGAGGCCGATCAGCAAAGCCAGTCCCAGGCCGGTGAGGGCCCACGTATCGTGCTCGTCGAACGGGCCGATTCGCAGGCCGGCGGTCGCCTCCGGGGCAACGCCGAGGCGCTGCACGAGGAAGACCAGCGCCATCGGCAGCGCCACGATCAGGGCCGCGCCGACCGCGCCGCCGGCGAGCAGGTGCACGGCGTACCAGAGGGCGCCGCGGACGCGGGTCTCGCGGGTGGCGGCGCCGGGCGGCGGATCGGGCAGGTCGACGCCGAGCAGCGCGCGGGCGGCGGCGATCTCCAGGCTTCGGGTGCCGCTGAGGAACGCTGGTACGACGGCGATCAGCACCGCGGCGGCGGCGAGCAAGAGGGTCGCGGCCATCGGGGTGCCGGGATCGGCGAGCATCCGGGCGAACGCGAGCACGAGCAGCGCGTACGGCAGCAGGATCACGCCGCCGAGCAGCAGGTGAACCCCCCGCCGGTACGTGCTGCCGCGCACCAGGGGCGCGACGAGGCCGCGGACCGTCACGTGGCCCATTCTTGCAGGCCGCGCCGCGCGGCCTGCAGTGATCAGGGCGTCCCTCAAGTCGCCCTAACGACTTGAGGGACGCCCTGATCACGAAGAAGGGGTTAGCCCTTGGTGGCGCCGGTTGCTAGGCCGCCGATCAGTTGGCGTTCGGCTATCGCGTAGAAGCCCAGCGCCGGCACCATCGCCAGCACCACGTACGCCAGCACCTTCGCCGTGTCGTCCGAGTACTGGCCCTGGAACTGGCGCACGCCGATGGGCACCGTCCACCAGCTCGGATCGTTGAAGACCACCAGCGGGAGCATGAAGTTGTTCCAGCTCGCCACGATGGCCAGTACCGACACGGTCGCGAGTGCCGGCCGGGCCATTGGCAGCAGCACGCGCCAGAAGAAGCCGAACGGCGTGCACCCGTCGAGGGTGGCGGCCTCCTCGACCTCTGCCGGGATGGTCCGGAAGAACGAGCGCAGGATGATGATCGTCACCGGGAGCCCGAACGCGGCCTGCGGCAGGATCACGCCGAGCGGGTTGTTGAGCAGGCCGAGCGTGCGCAGCAGGATGAACAGCGGCAGGATCGCCACCGCGAAGGGAAACATCAGCCCGACCGCGAAGAGCGTGAAGATGAACTCGCGGCCCCGGAAGGCGAACCGCGCGAAGATGTACGCCGCCGCCGCCGACACTCCCACCACCACGACCGTCGTCGCCACCGCGATCAGCGTGCTGTTGAACAGCGGCCGCCAGAACTCCTCGGCCACCAGGATGTCGGTGTAGTTCGAGGTGACCCAGGGAGACGGCAGGCCGAACGGGTTGTTGGAGAGCTGCCCGTTGTCCTTGAAGCCGCCGAGCACCCCGAACGCTATCGGCACGATGATGATCGCCGCGATGACCAGCACCAGGGCGTGCAACACCAAAGAACGGACCCGGGCTGTGTTTCCTGGTTTGCTCGGTCGTGCGGCGCCTTTGGGCGACGCCTTCCCTCGCGCCGCGCGCGACTTCGTCGACGCGTCGCTCAGTCCAGGCGCCGCCGCGCCAACTCCCTCACTCACTTCTTGTCCTGCATGACGGTGATCGCTCCTTCGATGTCGCGGCGCATGATGAACCGCTGGTAGCCGAGCGCGAAGACCAGGCTGATGAGCAGCATGACGATGCTGGTCGCGCTCGCGTACCCGATGTCGGACCGCCGGAAGCCGTCGTTGAACATCGTCACCGCGAGCGTCTCGGACGCGTGCAGTGGCCCGCCGCCGGTGAGCACCCACACCAGGTCGAAGAGCTGGATGGTGCCGATGACGGCCAGGAAGATGCTGATGCGGATCGTCGGCCCGAGCAGCGGCAGCGTGACGTGCCGGAAAGCCTGCCAGCTCCCCGCGCCGTCGACCTGCGCCGCCTCGATCAGCTCGTTGGGGATGCTCTGCCGCCCGGCCAGGTACAGGATCATGTGGAACCCGAAGTACTTCCAGGTCATCACGAAGAACAGCGAGTACATGACGGTGTTGGGGTCGGACAGCCAGGTGGACCCGACGTCGTCGAAGCCGAACCACCCGAAGATGTGCTCGGCGAGGCCCCGGTTGGGCGAGAACACCATCGTGAACAGGACGCCGGTGATGACCTCGGAGAGCACGTACGGCACGAAGAACAGCAGCCGGTAGAAGCCACGACCGCGCAGTTTCTGGTTGAGCAGCATGGCGATGCCGAGCGAGAGCGGCAGCTGGATCAGCAGCGACAGCACGATCAGCAGGCCGCCGCGCTTCAGGTCACCGAGGAAGATGTCGTCGGTGAGCAGGCGCTGGAAGTTCTCCAGACCGATGAAGTCGGTGGGGCGGCCGCCCAGCCCGTTCCAGTCGAAGAAACTGGTGTACATCGCCAGCAGCATCGGCAGCAGCACCAGTACCCCGAAAAGCACCAGCGCGGGCAGCAGGAAAAGCGTGATGGTCAACCAACGGCGGCCCTGCCGTTTTTGACTCTTGACAGGCGCGGGCGCCGCGGCCGTCTGGGACGGCCGCGGCGCCGTGATCTGGTCAGCGCTGTGCGACATCGGTGATGGCCTGCGTTACCTTCTCCGGGCTCATCTTCCCGGCCATGAGCTGGGCGACGGTCTCGTTGACCTCCTGGCCGACCTNGCGGGCGCCGCGGCCGGCTGGGACGGCCGCGGCGCCGTGATCTGGTCAGCGCTGTGCGACATCGGTGATGGCCTGCGTTACCTTCTCCGGGCTCATCTTCCCGGCCATGAGCTGGGCGACGGTCTCGTTGACCTCCTGGCCGACCTCGGGCGCGTACGCCTGGTCGAGGTACAGCTGGAAGCCCGACGAGGATGCCAGGGTCTGCGCCACCGTCTTCGCGTTCGGGTCGGTGAGCGCGTCTTCGGCTCCCTTGACGACCGGGATGATCGCGCCGGTGGCCGCGGCCTTGCGCTGGTTGTCGATGCTCAGCAGGTTCTTGAGGAAGTCGACCGCTTCCTTCGGCGCGTCCTTGCCGATGGCGAAGCCGCCACCGCCGCCGAACGCGTCGGTCGCCGTGCCCTTGCCGCCGTCGACCGCGGGGAACGGGAAGAAGCCGAGGTTGTCGCCGAGGCCCTTGGGCTTGCCGGACGCCTCCGCCTGCACGCTCGGCGCCCACTGCCCCATCAGCTCGATGGCCGCCTTGCCGTTGCCGATGATCGCGGCCTGGCCGTCGGGGCTGCCGTACTCGGTGGCGAGGAACCCCTTTTGGAACGGCGCCAGGTCGACCAGCTCCTTGAGCCGCTGGCCGGCGGTGACGAACTCGGGCTTGTTGAAGTTGCCGTCCTCGCCTGCCTGCTTGAGCAGGTCCAGGCCCCCGATGCGCATGGACAGGTAAGCCCAGTAGTAGTGGCCCGGCCACTTGTCCTTGCCGGCGAGCGCGATCGGCGTGATGTTGGCCGCCTTGAGCTTGCGCACCGCGTCGAGCAGCTCGCCCCAGGTCGCCGGGGCCGCGGTGACGCCCGCCTGGGCGAAGAGCGCCTTGTTGTACCAGAAGCCGATCATGCCCTGGTCGACCGGCAGCGCGTATGCCTTGCCGTCGAACTCGTACGGACCCATGGCGACGTCGATCATGGTGCCGCGCACGTCGGCCGTGTCGCTGGTGATGTCCTTGACGAGGCCGGCCTCGACCTGCTGCTTCAGGACGCCGCCACCCCAGGTGTGGAAGATGTCCGGCGGGGTGCCCGCCTGCGTCACCGTGGTCAGGCGGGCCTTGTATGCCTCATTCTCCAACGGAGTGATCTTGATGGTCACGCCCGAGTGGGCCGACTGATATGCCTTCGCCATCGCGTCCCAGACCGGGAGCATCGGCTCAGTGTTCGCGATGTGCCACCACTCGACGGTCGCCGAGCCGCCCGAGCCGCCACCGTCGTCATCGCCGGAACAGGCGTTGAGGAGGACGGCACCGGCACCAAGGCCGGCCAGCCCCAGTATCGATCGTCGTGAGTAGTTTGTGGGGGTTGCCATGTGCAGTCCCTTCGATGAGGCTGGATGCCCGGAACTTTTCGGCCTCGACCCGATAATTCAAGGGTGATGTGGCGCACGCTACGACCGCACGAACTGGCGGTCAAGACCTATCGCCGCGCCAGGCCAAGCGTTACCGTAAGGCAACACAGCCACCCCGATGGGCACGGAATGTTCCGGAAACCTACCGGGAATGAATGACCGACAGGAGACCGACACCGGTGACCGAGTCGAGTGAACCGACCGTAACCGTCGTGGTCCGGGAGCCGTGGCAAGACCCTTCCCTCCCGGCCGAGAAGCGCGTCGCCGACCTCCTGGGCCGGCTCACCCTGGAAGAGAAAGTCGCACAGCTCGTCGGCGTGTGGATCGGCGCGCACGCGACCCCCGACGACCTGGCTCCCCAGCAGCACGAGATGGTCAAGGCCGCCCCGGACTGGCAGGAGCTGATCCGCGACGGGATCGGGCAGGTGACCCGACCGTTCGGCACCGCGCCCGTCGACCCGGCCCTCGGCGCGCGGGCGCTGGCCACGATGCAGACCGAGATCATGGCCGCCGGACGGCACGGGATACCGGCCGTCGCGCACGAGGAGTGCCTGACCGGCCTGATGACGTGGGGCGCGACGGTGTACCCCACGCCGCTCGCCTGGGGCGCCACCTTCCACCCCGAGCTCGTCGAGCGGATGGCCGCCCAGGTCGGCGCCGACATGCGCTCCCTCGGCGTGCACCAGGGGCTCGCCCCGGTGCTCGACGTCGTCCGCGACGCGCGCTGGGGCCGCACCGAGGAGAGCATCGGCGAAGACCCGTACCTGGTCGCGACCGTCGGCACCGGCTACGTGCGCGGCCTGGAGTCGGCCGGCGTGGTCGCGACCCTCAAGCACTTCGTCGGGTACTCCGCGTCACGCGCCGCCCGCAACCACGGGCCCGTGGAGATGGGCCCGCGCGAGCTGGCCGACGTGCTGCTGCCACCGTTCGAGATGGCGGTGCGCGAGGGCGGCGCCCGGTCGGTCATGCCGGCGTACACGGAGATCGACGGCGTGCCCGCATCGGCCGACCCGGCGCTGCTGACCGCGCTGCTGCGGGACGCGTGGGGGTTCACGGGCACGGTCGTCTCCGACTACTTCGCGATCTCGTTCCTGCAGATGTACCACGGGATCACCGAGACCAGCACCGGCGCCGCGGCGCTCGCGCTCGCCGCCGGCATGGACGTCGAGCTGCCGGCTGCGCGCGACTACGGCGCCGGCCTGATCGCCGCCGTGCGCGCGGGCGAGGTGCCCGAGAGCGACGTCGACAGGGCGGCATGCCGGGTACTGCGGCAGAAGTGCGAGCTGGGGCTGCTCGACCCGGACTGGCAGCCGGTCCCACCCGCACTGGCCGATGTAGACGGTGACCCGGCCGGCACGGTCGATCTCGATCCGCCGCGGAGCCGCGCCATCGCCCGGCAGCTCGCCGAGGAGTCGGTCGTACTGCTCGCCAACGACGGCGCCCTGCCGCTGCGGCCCGACGCCCGGATCGCGCTGGTCGGCCCGCTAGCCGGCACGATCGAGGGCCTGGTCGGCTGCTACACGTTCCCCGGCCACGTCGCACCGCAGCACCCGGAGATGCCGCTCGGCATCGAGATACCGACGCCGCTCGACGCCCTCGCCGCCGAGCTGCCGGACGCGACGCTGCGGCACGTGCCCGGCTGCTCGGTCGACGGCGACGACACGTCGGGCATCGCCGAGGCGGTCGCGGCGGCGGCCGGCGCCGACGTGTGCGTCGCGGTGCTCGGCGACCGGGCCGGGCTTTTCGGCCGGGGCACGTCTGGCGAAGGCTGCGACGCCGAAGACCTGGCACTGCCCGGCGTGCAGGCGCAACTGCTCGACGCGCTGCTCGCCACCGGCAAGCCGGTCGTCGCGGTGCTGCTGACCGGCCGGCCGTACGCCCTCGGGCGGTTCCGCGGGCTGGCGGCGGTGGTGCAAGGGTTCTTTCCTGGGGAGGAGGGTGCCGGGGCGGTCGCCGGGGTGCTCTCGGGTCGGGTGTGCCCGTCCGGGCGCCTGCCCGTGAGCGTCCCGCACCGGCCCGGCGCCCAGCCCGCCACATACCTCAACACCGCGCTGGGCCAGGGTTCCGCGATGACCACAGTGGACCCCAAGCCGCTTTACCCGTTCGGGCACGGCCTGTCGTACACCACGTTCGAGTGGGACGGTCCGAGCGCGGTGGACCCGATCGAGATACCCACCGACGGCGAGGTCACGGTCGCCCTCACCGTGCGCAACACCGGCGACCGCGCGGGCGCGGACGTGGTGCAGCTCTACCTCCACGACCCCGTCGCGCAGGTCGCGCGCCCGGTGGTGCGGCTGATCGGGTACGCCCGCGTGCCGCTCGCGCCCGGCGAGAGCCGTGAGGTCGAGTTCCGGGTATCGGCCGACCTGTCCGCCTTCACGGGACGCTCGGGGCGGCGGGTGGTCGAGCCGGGCGCGCTGGAGCTACGGCTCTCGGCGTCGAGCGCGGACCACCGGTACACGGTGCCCCTGCTCCTGGTGGGTCCGGAGCGCGAGGTCGACCACGAGCGCCGCCTGACCACCGAGGTCACGGTCCGGGCGCCCGCGTGACGTCCTGGCCGCGGCGCCGGGCGGCCGCGGCCAGTTCGGCGGCGTTCACGGTCGCGGCGCCGCCGGGGTCGTTGTTGAAGTAGACGTACGTGTTCACGCTCTGGTCGATGCGGTCCAGCCAGGACCGCAGCGCCGCCCGCCCGTACCGCGGCCAGGGCGTGGCGCGCCCCTCGTGCAGCCGCAGATAGCCCCAGTCGGCCGTGCGCCACAGCGGCGTCACCGGCCGGCCCTTGCGGTCCGCCCAGCTCAGGGCCGCGTTTCGCTTCTCCAGTACCGCGCGCGTCTCATCGGTCCACCACGTGTCGTGCCGTGGCTCGACGGCCACCTTCACCTCGGGCGGAAACAGCGCCAGCACCCGGTCCAGCGCCGCCGGATCGGCGCGCAGCGTCGGCGGCAGTTGCACGAGTACTGGCCCGAGGCGGTCACCGAGAGCGGTGGCGCGCGACAGGAACCGCTCGACCGGCTCCTCGGGATCCCGCAGCCGCTTGATGTGGGTGAGGTACCGGCTCATCTTCACGGCGACGCAGAAGTCGTCGGGAGTCCGCGCGCGCCACTGCTCGAAGGTGGAACGTTCCGGCAGGCGGTAGAAAGCGTTGTTGACCTCCACCGTGGCGAAACACGACGCGTAGTGTTCCAGCCAGAGCCGCTGCGGCAGCTTCTCGGGATAGAAGCGTCCCCGCCAGTCCTTGTACTGCCAGCCGGACGTGCCGACGAGGATCATGACTCGTCGAGAAGGTCGAGCAGGTCGCCCGCGTTCCGCTGGGCGTAGTCGCTGTAGCAGTTGTTCATCAACACGTGCGTCTCACCCGCCTGGTCGGCCAGTTTCCGCAGCTTCGGAGCCCACTGCTTCAGTTCCCGGGTCGAGTAGAGATATCCAAACTTCTCGTAAATGTTTTTGCTGGTCCACTTGTCGCTGTGGCCGTGGAAACGCACCACGGACAGTTCCGCGCTCGCTTCCAGGACCGGCGGAATCGACGAGCGGTGACCTTGGGGCATGTCGACACATACGTAGGGCAACCGGTGTTTGCGAAGGAAGTCCAGCGTTTCCTCGCGATTGTCACCCTCGAACCACGACGCATGCCGGAACTCGAATACGGCCCGCAGCGGCCGGCAGCGCCGCTCCACCTCCAGCAGGTACTGCTTGTTGCTCTTGCGAATTGTGAACCACGGCGGGAACTGGAAGAGCACCGCGCCCAACTTGCCGGCCTCGACGAGCGGGTCCAGCGCCGACAGGAACCGGGTCCACACGTCCTCGTACGCCTGCGGCGGCAGGTCGTCGGGGTACACGTTCTTCTTCTCGGTCTCCGGGCGCAGGTCCTTGTAGATCGCGGAGACCTTGGTCGGGTGGCCGGTCAGCAGGCTGAACGCCTTGATGTTGAAGGTGAAGCCGGGCGGCGTGCGCTGCGCCCACAGGGCGGCGGTCTGCTCGGCGGGCGGAGAGTAGTAGGTGGCGTCGACCTCGACCAGCGGAAACTTGCCGGCGTAGTAGCCCAGGCGCTTCTCGGCGCTGTCGGCGCTCGCCGGATACCACCCGGACTCCAGCAGCGTCTTGTCCGTCCACGAGGCGGTGCCGACCTTAATCTCCCCCATACCCCCTTCATACCCACTCACCCCGCGCTCCTCACGCTGCGCTCCTCACTCCGTGATCAGGGCGTCCCTCAAGTCGTTAGGGCGACTTGAGGGACGCCCTGATCACGAGGCGATGAGGGCGGGATGGCGGGGGTCGTCCATCTTGACGACGATGTCGGCGAAGCCGGCGGGTCCGACCTCGTCGGCGTACCGGGCGAAGGCGGGCAGGGTCCAGTGGTCGTCCGGAGGTGTGCGGCGCGCCAGGGCCGCGGGCGACATCGACAGGTGGACGGCCACGTCGAAAGGCAGCCCGGCACCGAGTAACAACGCACCGCTGACCAGCACCACCGCGCCCCGCGGCACCGGCTCGTACCGCGCCCGGGTGGCCCGGTCGGTCACCGGATCCCACAGGCTCGGCAGCACCAGGCCCGCGCCGCCAGGAGCGACCGGGTCGAGCACCTCGCGGCGCACCCCCGGCTCGTCGAGCCACCCCTCGTAGTACGAGTCGGGGTTGGTGCGCCCGAACTCGTAGCGCAGCGACGCCGGCCGCAGGAAGCCGCCCGCCGGCACGTGCAGCGCGGCCCGCCCGCGGGCTCGCAGCGGGTCGACCAGCGCGCCGGCGAGATCACCCGGTGTGGTGGCCGGTGCGCCGTCGATCGCGACCCGCAGCCAGCGGCCCGGGCGGTCGGCGGCGAGCCGGTCCGCGAGCTCCTCGACGAGTCCGGCCGGCGTGATCGGCCGTACCCTCACGCGTCGGAGTTTCTCACGCGTCGGGGTCGATGGTGATCTTCGCGTCGTCGGCCAGCCGGTATCCGACCCCGTACACGGTCGTCACCAGCGGCACATGGGTGCCGATCTTGGAGCGCAGGCGCCGGATGTGCACGTCGACCGTGCGCGCGCCCGCGTGCTCGTATCCCCACACCCCGGTCAGCAACTGCACGCGGCTGAACACCCGGCGCGGGTTTTCGGCGAGGAAGAGCAACAGGTCGAACTCCAGCCGGGTCAACCGCAGCGGCTCGCCATCGAGCAGGACGGTGCGCGACGAGGCGAGCACGCGCAGGCCGGTGCCGTCTTCGGGCAGCGCCGCGCGCACGCTGGGCAGGGACGTCACGGGCGCGGGTTCGACCGCCGGCTCGGTCACCGCCGTGGCTGGAAGCGGCGCCGGCCCGGGGGCGAGGCTGACCGTGCCCTCGCCGCGTTCGACCAGCTCACGGGCGACCTCGAGCAGCCGGAACGCCTGTGGGGTCAGTCCGTCGTCGCTCGACAGCGGGATCGAGAACGTGACCGTCAGCGTCGGCGACGCGCCGCCCGCCGGGCGGCGGGGTGCGGCCGGTGGCCGCCCGGGACCGGTGGGCTGCGAAGCGTGCCAACCGACTCGCGACGAGGCGGCGACGACCGACATGGGTCCTCCTCTTTAACGATCGGAATCCGGCGGCGTATTCGGTACGCCGGCCGGCTCCCCAGGAAACGACATTGCCCACGGTGAAGCCGTTGTAATTCTCAGCAACATTCCACCGATCAAATGTATTTGGGCCGCAACGCCACCTGCCCCGGAGGTCCGCCGAAATCGACGCTCGCGACGGGCACACGGATACCCCCAACACACCGCATGTCACGATGGTCCCGGCAGCCACCGGTCGCGGTCAATAGGCACGGACGTTGCAGAAATGTGACAATGGACAAACTCACAGGAATCGATTGCTCTCTCTCCGTACGTAATATTGCTGGTAAAACGCTTCCGTAGCGCGGGTCCATGATCGCTGGCGAAGGTCATGTATGGTCACCGTCCGATGGACACGCTGACCGCCGCCGGCCGCACCGGCCGCCTGCTGGCCACCCTGGTCGCGGGCGTGCTGCTGCTGGCGGGCACCATCTGGGGCGTCGACGACGACTTCCCCTTCGGACCGTTCCGGATGTACTCCACCGCGCCCGGTTCCAACGAGCCGGCGCCCGACACCCGCGTCGAGGGTGTGGAGGGCAACGGCACGATCGTGCCGCTCACCGAGCGGAACACCGGCATCCGGCGCGCCGAGATCGAGGGCCAGATGGCCGCGTACCAGGCCGACCCGTCGCGCCTGCGCCAGGTCGCCGACGCCTACGCCAGCCACAACCCGGGCGCGCCGGCGCTCGTCGAGGTGCGGATCGTGATCCGGCGCGAGGGCGTGAAGGACAGCAGGCCAACGGGTACCCACACCGACGAGACGGTGGCGCGATGGAACCCGTGACCCGCTGGCTGTTCGCGCCGGTGCCGCGCGGCCGCGTCGCGGCCTTCCGGACCATCGTGTACCTCTTCGTCGTCCTCGACCTGCTGGTGTTCACGCCGTGGGTGCGCTCGCACGCGTCGGTGCCCGGTGAGCTGTACCAGCCGCTGCTCGTCGGGCGGCTGCTGCCGCTGCCCACCCCCACTCCCCTGCTGGTACACGGGATCTTCTGGGCGCTGCTCGTCACCGGTCTCGCCGCCGCCACCGGCCGCGCGCCGCGACTGCTCGGCTGGACCGTCTTCGCGCTGTACTTCGAGTGGATGATCATCGCGATGAGCTACGGAAAGGTGGACCACGACCGGTTCGGCTTCCTCGTGGCGCTCGCCGCACTGGCCACCGCCGGGCGGGCACGGCACGGCGACGCCACGCTCACCGAGGCGGGCGGCTGGGCGCTGCGGGTCACCCAGATCGCGGTGGTGTGCACGTACTTCCTGGCCGCCTTCGCCAAGCTGCGCTTCGGCGGGATCGACTGGGTCACCAGCTCGGTGCTCGCCCGGGCGATCATCCGGCGCGGCACCGACCTCGCCGACCTCATCGCGCAGGTGCCGTACCTGCTGATCCTGGCGCAGCTCGGCATCGTCATGTTCGAGCTGCTCAGCCCGCTGATCTTCGTGGTGCGGGAGCGCTGGCGGTACCGGGGGATCGCGTTCTTCTACGGCTTCCACGTGGTGACGTACGCGACGATCACGATCTCGTTCGCCCCGCACCTGGTGGCGATGACCGCGTTCCTCCCACTCGAACGCGTCCGCCCCATCGTGTGGGCGCGCCGCCGCTTCGCGCGCACCCCCGCACCGACCGACCCGTGATCAGGGCGTCCCTCAAGTCGTCATAGCAACTTGAGGGACGCCCTGATCACGAGCGGTCAGGCACCGCGCACGCGGCGGTGCCGCCGGGCATCTTGTGACGGTTGCGCGCCACCCAGCGGTACGCCGGCCAGGCCAGGGCGCGCACCGGGCGCATCCGCAGCAGCGCGCCCGCCGGACGCCAGAACAGGTTGCTCGCCCCGAGCAGGTCGGCGATCGCGTCCGGGCCGGCCGACCTGCGGTCCGCGGCGACCCACTGCACGGCCTGCTCGCACTCGTCGGGCGTGATGCCCAGCGCGTCCAGGTCGGCGAACTGCCACGGCAGCACGTTCGCGTTCGTCGGCACCCATCGCGCCACGAATTCCGCGCACTTGGTGCAGAACGCGCAGTCACCGTCGAAGAGGAACGTGGCGTGATCCATATCTTGATGATGCCGCACGCCGGGACGGGCATGCTTACCCGGTGCGTGGTGTGCTGACCGGATTCGCCGCCATCTGGGCCGTCACGCTGGTCGGCTACCTCATCGGCCGGTACGGGCTGCTCGGCCCCGGCGGCACGACGGTGCTCGCGCGGCTGGTCTTCTTCATCGCGACGCCCGCGCTGCTGTTCACCACGCTCGCCACGTCGTCACTGGGCGAGGTCTTCACGGGCGCGCTGGCCGCGTTTGTGCTGAGTACGGTCATCGTGGCGGTCGCCTACGTGGGGCTGACCCGGTTCGCCCGCTCCGCCGAGAACGGCGCGGGCGAGACCGCTGTGGGGGCGCTCGCCTCCTCGTACGTCAACGCGGGCAACCTCGGCATCCCGGTCGCCGCGTACGTGCTCGGCGATGTGTCGTTCATCGCACCCGTGCTGCTGTTCCAGACGCTGCTGTACGCGCCGCTCGGGCTCGCCGTGCTCGACGCCATCGCGGCCGGGCGCAAACCGTCGGCGCGGCAGTGGGCGGCCCTGCCGCTGCGCAGCCCGATCATGCTCGCCTCGGCGGCCGGCCTCGCGGTGGCCGCCTCCGGGTGGGATCCTCCCGAGGAGGCGCTGCGCCCGTTCGAACTGATCGGGCAGGCCGCCGTACCGCTGGCGCTGCTCGCCCTCGGCATGTCACTGCGGGGCAGCCGCCCGCTCGCACCCGGGCCGGACGCGTGGCACCGGTACACCGCGGTCGTCCTGAAGGTGATCGGGCAGCCCGCGCTCGCGTACCTCATCGGGCGCTTCGTCCTCGGCCTGGAGGGGCCGACGCTGCTCGCCGCGGTCGTCACGTCGGCCCTGCCGACGGCGCAGAACGTGTTCGTCTTCGCGACCCGCTACGGCCAGGCGCCCGGCCTGGCCCGCGACGCCGTCGTGCTCACCACCCTGGCCGCGGCGGGGACGCTTGTCGTCATCACGACACTGCTCGGGTAAACCAATCGTCACTCTCCGGCGTCGTCATCCCACCACCAGGAAGGGATGGCACCAATGTTGATCACTCGATACCGGGCCGGCGCGCTGGCGCTCGCCGGACTGCTCACGGCGGGCTTCGCGACGGCGGCCAGCGCGGCCGCGGGCGGTGCCGACCTGCCGGCACCCACCAACACGAAGCCGCTCGTCGGCAAGGCCACCACGAACAACCAGGGCACCCTCGTCGGCGTGCGCCACGCGCGGCACGACAGATACGACCGGGTCGTCTTCGACTTCAAGGGCGCCGGCACGCCGGGCTACCGGGTCGAGTTCGCGCCGCTGGTCGGCATCGCCACCGGTACGCAGATCCCGCTCGAAGGCCCGGCCGACCTGCGGATCGTGTTCGACGGTGCAAACGCCCCCAAACTGCACCACTACGTCGCTACGCCGCGTTACCCGACGCTGCGGCAGATCAAGCTCGGCGGCGCCTTCGAGGGCAGGGTCATCGCCGGCCTGGGCCTCTCCGACGCGCTCGGCTTCCGGGTACTGCGGCTGAGCAACCCGCCACGGATCGCCGTGGACGTGGCGCACCAGCCGACCCAGCCGTTCCGCTCCGAAAGGTGGCAGGGCGGCGGCGACGCGGACGTGGTACGGATCAACGGGGTCCGGTTCGGGTGGCACCCCGGCTACGACCGGTACGTGTTCGACATGGGCACGGCGAAGTTCCCGCTGATCGACGTGGCGTACGTGCGGGCCACCCCGACGCGCATCTTCGTCGGCTTCACCGGCATGACGACGCGGGTGGGCACGGTGAGCGGCCAGCGACCGTCCAATGTGACCTTCAACGTGCACGAAAACGGCACGGTGTCCGGCTTCATCGACACCGAGGCGAGGAAGGGCTTCCGCGTCATGCTTTTGACCAACCCAACCCGCCTGGTGGTAGACGTCAAACGCTAACCAGCGCTCTCCCCGCCGGCACGCGCCGCGCCCACGCCAGGCCCGTCGATCAAGGGCGAACGCACGTGGTTGGATCTCTTTTCCGCGTGTATTCGCCCTTGATCCATGCGATTGCCCTTGATCGGCGCGCTGGGCTCGGCGACATGCCGCCGCCAACCCCTCAAGCCCGGCGGCCCCGGCCACGACGGCGCGCCGCCTCACACCCCGGGCACCTCTTTCGTCTCAGCAACCGCGGCCCCTGGCGGGGCCGTTCTGGGCCGGGAAAGCGAGAGACGCCGCGCCTTCCGGCACGCCGCCGCCGCTCGCGCCATTTGCGGCCGGCGCCGCCGGACAAAATCCCTGATTTTGGTGCCTCAAGCGTGCTCGGAGGCAGCAAAATCAGGGATTTCGGTGCTACGTGCGGGCGGGTCGTGTGGCCGCGGAGGGTGAGGCCGCGGGAGCAACGGCCCGGAGCACGACGGGCATCGCGGTAGCCCAATATCCCTTTGAATTGATCATCGCGACCGCGCCAGCGCGATCACCCGAGCTAGGCGTCCTGCTCGATGGTGATGCGCGCGTCGTCCGCCAGCCGGTACCCCACCCCGTACACGGTGGTCACCACCGGCGTGTCCTCGCCGAGCTTGGCCCGTAGGCGGCGCACGTGCACGTCGACGGTCCGGGCGACCGCGTGCTCGTACCCCCACACCGCGCCGAGCAACTGGCGGCGGGTGAAGACCCGGCGCGGGTTCTCAGCCAGGAAGTGCAACAGGTCGAACTCCAGCCGCGTCAACTCCAACTGCTGCGACCCGCGCAGCACCGCACGGGAGCCCGGCACGATGCGCAGCGGCTCGCCGACGCTGACCCCGGCTTCTCCTTGGCGGGCGAGCTCGCGAACCACCTCCAGAAGGCGGAACGCCTGCGGGCTGAGCCGCTCTTCGGCCAGTGGCACTGTGAACGTAACGGTGAGGGCGGACATGACTCTCTCCTAGGGGTGAACGGAGTTGAGATACGCGTAGATGTCCGCCGGCCCGAACGCGGGCAGCCCGGCCGCCCGCCAGGCGACGAAGCCGCCCACCAGGTCGGTGGCCAGAAACAGCCCGAGTTCCTGCAGGGACGCCGCCGCGAGGGACGAGGTATACCCCTCCTGACAGAAGACCACCACCGGCAGGTCATACCGGTTGGCGATCGGGAGCCGGGCCGCGCTGCGGGGATCGAAGCGCCACTCCAGCACGTTGCGCTCCACTATCAGCGCGCCGGGGATCTCGCCGCTGGCGGCGCGCTGGGCCGCCGGCCGGATGTCGACCAGGACGGCGCCGGAGCGATATGCGAGGTGTGCGGCCTCCGGCTCCAACCGACACAGTTTGGCTCGCGCCTCTGCGAGCATCTCGTCGACCGTCACCACGACACTCCCGCCTTCTCGATCTCTCGTGTGTAGAGGCGGCCATCGTCGAACCGGTAGCGCGTCATGCTCCGCAACGCGGGCCCATAGACGTGCACGCTGACCGCCGGCGTGTTGCCTCGATTGGCGACACCGTGCACATGACGCGGCCCGAACCGCCGCCACCGCCCGGCCGGAAGCCGCGTCTCGACCAGCCGGCCCCGGCCGACCGTCTGCTCGGTGAGCACGCCCTCCACAACGACGAACGCCCCAGCCGAACCACCATGATCGTGCAGGTCCGTCTCCTGGCCGGGCAGCCAGGTGAGCAGCCACACCTCATGGTCGTCGGCTTCAGCGATGCGCGCATACCACCGGTCGACCGGGTCGAACCGCGGCAGTACGGGCCATCGGGCCGGCTCGGCCGCCCAGCGTCGCGCGGTAGCGAGCAGATCGTTCGTCATACCCGCAAGCGTACCCCATAAACCCCATCGGTCTAGTAGGTATATCCCACCCCCATGATCAGGGCGTCCCTCAAGTCGCCCTAACGACTTAAGGGACGCCCTGATCACAGCGAGGTCCCGCGCCGCCGGCGGCCGGTGGCCGGAAAGGGGGCGCGGGGTTAGGCGCCGCCCTCTTTTAGGGTTACGGTCTCGGGTTTGAAGGAGGAGCCGGTCACGTCGGTGCCGCTGGACTTCAGGGCGTCGACGGCCTTCTGGACGTACTCGTTCGTATACGCCGTGCCCGCCGGCTGCTTGGTGATGACCGTCTGGCCGTCCTGGTTCTTCGTGGTCAGCGCCAAATCCACCGTCGCCTTCCACGCCGCCTCGTCGAGCAGGCCCACGCCGGAAGGCGACGGCCACACCAGTTTGTTGACCTCGTTCATCTGCCACAGCTGGTGGCTGGCGCCCAGTTTCGAGCCCTTCTTCACCACCATGTCACGACACTCCGCGGCGTTGTCGCGGCAGTACGCCCACCCCTTCAGCGAGCCGGTCAGGAACTTGACCGCCGTCTCCTGGTAAGCGGTGTCGGACTCCAGCTTGGAACTGTTGGCCCAGATCGCGTCCTGGAGCATCGCCGTGCCCACCGTGTTCCAGTCGAGCACGGTGAAGTCGGACGGCTGGTAGAGCTGGCCGGTCGCCGGGTTCTTGGCCTCCAGCAGTTGGGCGTACTCGTTGTAGCTCATCGCCTGCGCGGCGTCGATGTCCTTGCGCAGCAAGGCCTGCATGTCGAACTGCTGCTGCACCAGCGTGACGTCCTTGCCCGGGTCGAGTCCGGCCTTGGTCATGCCGGCGAACAGCTCGAACTCGTTGCCGAAGCCCCAGTTTCCGACCTTCTTGCCCTTCAGGGCGGCGGGCGACGAGATGTTGCTGTCCTTGAACGAGACCTGGTACGTGCCGGAGCGCTGGAAGATTTGCGCGATCTCGGTGATCTCGGCGCCCTGCTCGCGGGAGGCGAGCGCCTTGGGCACCCAGGAGACCGCGAAGTCGGCCTGCCCTTGGGCGAGGACGGTCTGGGGGACGATGTCGACGCCGCCCTCCAGGATCTGTACGTCGAGGCCCTGCTCCTTGTAGAAGCCCTTGTCGACCGCCGCGATGTACCCGGCGAACTGGGCCTGTACGAACCATTGAAGCTGGAGCTTCACCGCGGTCGTCCCCCCGGAGGAGGAGCCGGACGAGGAGTCGTCGTCGGCCGTTCCGCAGCCCGCCAGCATGAGGGCGCCAGCCAACGCCCCACCTATCAACCGTCTTCTCATCGCATCCTCCATTGGTTAGTTATCTGGAACGCCGCCACGGTGTGGCGAGCCGCTCCAATCCGAGCGAGACGGCGTAGAAGACCAAGCCGAGAACGCACGCGCCGACCACGAAGGCCCACGCGCGGGGGTACGCGGTGTTGGACGCCGCCGAGGTGATGCGGGAGCCGAGGCCGTCCTGCAGACCGCCGAAGTACTCCGCGACCACCGCCGCGATCACCGCCAGGGAGGACGCCTGGCGTAGACCGGTGAAGACGAAGGGAAGCGCGCCGGGCAGCCGTACCAGACGGGTGAACGTCCAGCCGCCGGCGGCGTAGCTGTCCATGAGCTCGCGGTGGGTCGGGTTGACCTCGCGGAGCCCGCGCAGCGTGTTGATGAAGACCGGGAAGAACACCACGATCGAGACGACCACGCGGCGGGGGATGCTGCTGGTCGAGTCGAACATGTTGTTGAGGATCGGGGCGAGCGCGATGATCGGCAGCGCGTTGAGGGCGGCCGCGACGGGGATCGACACCTCACCGAGCAGCCGGAAGCGGCTCGCCGCCATTGCACCGAGGATGCCCACGACAGCGCCCGCGATCAGCCCGACGAATGCGTTGGCACCGGTGGCGAGACCGGTCTGCCAGATCACCGAGCGGCTGAGCCAGAATTGCTCCCAGATCGCCGACGGCGCGGGCAGGATGAACGGCGCGATCCGCCCGGCCTTGACGATCAGCTCCCACAGCGCCAGGCCGCCGATCCCCACGATCAGCGGCGGCAGCAGGCCGCGCAGGAAGCCGCGCGAGCGCCGCTGGCGGCCCACCACGACGGGCGCGGTCGGATCGGCCGCGGCGATCTTGTCGACGGCCGCGGTCACGAGGCCGTCACCTCCGCCGACGCTGACGACGACGCGGACGGGGACGACGACGTGGGCGCGGGGGTACCGCGGAGGGCGCGCCGGACCTTGGTGATGCCGGCGAAGAAGCCCGCGGACTGCCGGGTCGCCTCGGAGCGCGGCCCCAGGTCGATCTCGATGACGTCGGTGATCCGGCCGGGGCGCGGCGACATCACCACGACGCGGTCGGACAGGTACACCGCCTCCGGGATCGAGTGCGTCACGAAGATCGTGCTGGTGCCGGTCTGCGCGCAGATGCGCAGCAGCTCGTCCTGAAGGCGCTCTCGGGTCATTTCGTCGAGCGCACCGAACGGTTCGTCCATCAAAAGCAGCAGAGGATGTACCGCGAGCGCCCGAGCGATTGCCACGCGCTGCTGCATGCCGCCGGACAGTTGCGCCGGGTAGTGCCCCGTGAAGTCGGCGAGCCCGACAAGCTCGAGCATCTCCTCGGCGCGCCGCTTCCGCTCCCGCCGGCCGGTGCCGCGCAACTCCAGGGGCAACTCGACGTTGCGCAGCACGGTGCGCCACTCGAAGAGCCCGGCCTGCTGGAACGCGATGCCGTACTCCTGGTCGAGCCGCGCCTTGCGAGCCGGCTTGCCCGCCACGGTGAGCGTGCCGCTCGTGGGCTGGATCAGGTCGGCCACGAGCCGCAGCAGCGTCGACTTCCCGCATCCTGAGGGGCCGATCAGGGACACGAACTGTCCACTATCGACGGTCAGGTCGACACCGGTCAGCGCCACCACCTGGTCGGCCCGGCCAGCGTTGAAGACCTTGCCGACCCCCGACAGGGCCACCGCCGTCATACCAGTACCCTCCGTCGTCTGTTGAGCAGGAACTCAGCCGCGCCGACCAGTGCGGCCACCGCGAGGCCGAGCAGCGCCGCGCCGATCATCGCCGTGTACACCTTCGCGGGGTCGCCGGTCGCCTCTCGGGAGTACTCGATGACCAGGCGGCCGATGCCGCCGCGCGTGCCCGTGGAGATCTCACCGACGACCGCACCGACGACGGCCGCCGCACCCGCGAGCCGCAACGCCGGGAAGAGATACGGGGTACTGGCCGGCAGCCGCAGCTTGACCAGCGTGCGCCACCAGCCGGCGGCGTACGAGTGCATCAGCTCCTCGGCGATCGCGGCCGGCGAGTGCAATCCGCGGAGCATGCCGACGGCGACCGGGAAGAACGCCAGGTACGCCGCGATCGTGGCGACCGACATCCAGGGCTGCCACGGGTACGAGCCGAGCGACAGCTTGCCGCCCCAGCCGGCGATCACCGGGGCGAGCGCGATCAGCGGCACCGTCTGGGACAGGATCACGTACGGCAGCAGGCCGCGCTCGACCACCCTGAAGCGCTGCATCACGATGGCGAGGAGCAATCCGATCAGCGCTCCGACCCCGAAGCCCACCGCCACGCTGCGCAGCGTGAACAGGCACGCGTCGAGCACAACCAGCCAGATCGGGTCACCACCCGCGAGCTCCGGCTGGCCGAAGCGCTTCAGGATGTCGAGCACGTGTGGCATCGCGCTGTCGTCGGCGCGCGGCAGCACGCGTACTCCGAAGAGGCTCGCGCCGTTGTCGCTGCCGACCGCCTTGTACCCCTCCCACAGCAACGCGCCGAGCAGCAGTGCGGCGAGCGCACCGAGCACGACCCGTAACCGGCGTGTCATGTGGACACTGGGGTCGCGGCGAACTCGGGGATGATGTGCTCGCCGTACGCCGCGAGCGTGTGCTCCTTGTCGTCGTGCTGGAGGTACAGGGCGAACTGGTCGACGCCCAGCTCCTTCAGGGCGCGCAGCTTCGACAGGTGCGCCGAGATCGGGCCCAGGACGCAGAACCGGTCGACGATCTCGTCCGGTACGAAGTCGGTGTGCGTGTTGCCGGCCCGGCCGTGCTCCGAGTAGTCGTACCCCTGCCGGCCCTTGATGTAGTCGGTGAGCGCCTGCGGCACCGCGCCAGATGCTCCATACCGCCCGACGATGTCGGCCACGTGGTTGCCCACCATGCCGCCGAACCACCGCGTCTGCTCGCGCTGGTGGTCGAGGTCGTCGCCGACGTACGCGGGCGCCGCCACGCAGAACTTGATGGCGGCCGGGTCACGCCCGGCCTTCTCAGCCGCCGCCCGCACCGACGAGATCATCCACGCCGCGATGTCAGGGTCGGCGAGCTGCAGGATGTACCCGTCACCCACCTCCCCGGTCAGCGCGAGCGCCTTCGGCCCGTACGCGGCCACCCACACCTCGAGCGAGCCGTCCTTCACCCACGGGAAGTGCACCTCGGTCCCCCGGTAGGAGGCGGTGCGCCCGTTGGCGAGGTCGCGGATGACGTTGACGCACTCGCCCAGCTCCTTGACGGTGGTGGGCGGGTATCCGAGCGTGCGCAGCGCCGAGTCGCCCCGGCCGATGCCGCAGACCGTGCGGTTGCCGTACATCTCGTTGAGCGTGGCGAACAGTGACGCGGTGACGGTCCAGTCGCGGGTGCCGGGGTTCGTCACCATCGGCCCGACGACGACCCTTTCCGTTTGGGCAAGGATCTGCGAGTAGATGACGAACGGCTCCTGCCACAGCAGGTGCGAGTCGAACGTCCACACGTGACTGAACCCGGCCGCCTCGGCCTTCTTCGCCAGGTCGACCACCGCCGAGGCGGGCGGGTCGCACTGGAAGACGACGCCAATGTCCATTGTGGTCGTCACCTCACCTTCGGAAAGCCGAGGTCCACCTCGGATGTGGCTGGATCTGGCCACCGCGACGTGACCACCTTGGTGCGCGTGTAGAACTGGAGCCCTTCCGGCCCGTACATGTGCAGGTCGCCGAAGAGCGAAGCCTTCCAGCCGCCGAAGCTGTAGTACGCCACCGGCACCGGGATCGGCACGTTGACGCCGACCATCCCGCACACCGCGTCGTACTGGAAACGCCTCGCCGCGCCACCGTCGCGCGTGAAGATGGCCGTGCCGTTGCCGTACGGGTTGTCGTTGACCAGCTTCAGCGCCTCGTCGTACGTGTCGACCCGCACGACCGACAGCACCGGCCCGAAGATCTCGTCGGTGTAGAGCGGCGACGCCGTATCCACATTGTCCACAAGGGACGGGCCGAGGAAGAAACCGGGACCGTCGACCGCCGCCCGCCCATCGACGACGACCTCTCCCAGCTCAAGGTAAGAGGCCACCCGATCGCGGTGTTCCCGAGTGATGAGCGGTCCCATCTCGGAATCCGGATCGCTCGCCGGGCCGACCCGGATCTTCCCAAGGCGGGACGCGATGGCCGGTACCAGTGCGTCGCCCGCCGATCCGACCGCGACCACGACGGACACGGCCATGCACCGCTCCCCCGCCGATCCGAAGCCGGCCGAGACCGCCGCGTCGGCGGCCGCGTCCACGTCGGCGTCCGGCAGCACGACCATGTGGTTCTTCGCGCCACCGAGCGCCTGCACCCGCTTGCCCGCCCGGGTGCCGGCCTCATAGATGGCACGCGCCACCGGCGTGGAGCCCACAAAGGACAGTGCGCGCACGTCCGGGTCGGCGATGAGCGCGTCGACGGCCACCTTGTCGCCCTGCACCACGTTGAAGGCTCCGTCGGGCAGGCCGGCCCGGCGCAGCAGGTCGGCCAGGAGCAACGACACCGACGGGTCCTTCTCGCTGGGCTTGAGCACGAACGTGTTGCCCGCCACCAGCGCGTTGCAGAACATCCACATCGGCACCATGGCCGGGAAGTTGAACGGTGTGATGCCGGCGACCACCCCCAGCGGTTGCCGGATCGAGTACACGTCGACGCCGGTGGCGGCCTGCTCGCTGTATCCGCCCTTGAGCAGGTGCGGCGCGCCGGCCGCGAACTCGACGTTTTCCAGGCCCCGGGCCACCTCGCCACCCGCGTCGGCCACGGTCTTGCCGTGCTCGGAGGAGAGCAGCGACGCGATCTCCTTGCGGTTGGCGTCGACGAGGTCGCGGAACCGGAACATCACCTCGGCGCGGCGGGACAGCGACGCGGCTCGCCAACCGGGCTGCGCGTCGAGCGCCGCCCGCACCGCCGCGCGTACCTCGTCGGCCGTGGCCGCGACCACCTCGGCCTGTGTCTCGCCCGTCGCCGGGTCGTAGACGGGCAGCCTGCGGTCGCCGGCGCCGTCCACAAGAGAGCCACCGATCCAGTGCTTCACAGAGAGCATGAGCATCACACCAAATACGAAGACAGGCCGCGGCGCAGGTACCGGCCGCGCCCCTTGGCGCCGTGGTACGTGCCGTCGGACACGATTACCTCACCCCGGGAGAGCACGGTGTCGACCCTGCCGGCGATCTCGTACCCCTCGTACGCGGAGTGGTCCATGTTCATGTGGTGCGTCTCGACACTGATCCGGGTGCGCCCGTTCGGGTCGTAGAGCACGATGTCGGCGTCCGAACCGGGCGCGATGACACCCTTCTTCGGGTACAGGCCGAACATCCGGGCCGGTGTGGTCGAGATGGTCTCCACCCAGCGCTCCACCGACAGCTTGCCGTCGACCACGCCCTGGTACACGAGGTCGACCCGGTGCTCGACGCCCCCGATACCGTTCGGAATCTTCGAGAAGTCTCCGACGCCGCGTTCCTTCTGGTCCTTGAAGCAGAATGGACAGTGGTCTGTGGACACGATGGCGAGGTCGTTGCTGCGCAGGCCGCGCCACAGGTCGCGCTGGTGGCTTTCGTGCTTGCTGCGCAAGGGCGTCGAGCAGACCCACTTGGCGCCCTCGAACCCGGGCGCGCCGAGCTGGTCTTCGAGCGTCAGGTACAGGTACTGCGGGCAGGTCTCGGCGAAGACGTTGCGCCCGGCGTCGCGGGCGGCGGCCACGTGTTCGAGCGCTCGGCTCGCCGACAGATGGACTATGTACAGTGGACAATCGCGAGCCACCTCGGCGAGCGCGATGGCCCGGTGCGTGGCCTCCGCCTCCAGGGCCTCCGGCCGGGTGATGCCGTGGTAGATCGGGTCGGTCTCACCGCGCGCGAGAGCCTGCTGCACGAGCACGTCGATCGCGATGCCGTTCTCGGCGTGCATCATGATCATCGAGCCGTTGTCGCGGGCCTTCTGCATGGCGCGCAGGATCTGGCCGTCGTCGGAGTAGAACACGCCCGGATACGCCATGAAGAGCTTGAAGCTCGTGACCCCCTCGTCCGCGACGAGCTGGTCCATGGCCTTGAGCGAGTCGTCGTCGACGCCGCCGAGGATCATGTGGAACGCGTAGTCGATGTGGCAGTTGCCGTCGGCCTTGGCGTGCCAGGCGGCGAGCCCGTCCTGCACCACCTCGCCGGTGCGCTGCACCGCGAAGTCGATGATCGTCGTGGTGCCGCCGTACGCGGCCGCCCGCGTGCCGGTGTCGAACGTGTCGCTGGCCGACGTGCCGCCGAACGGCAGCTCCATGTGCGTGTGCGCGTCGATCCCACCGGGGATGACGTACTTGCCGGTGGCGTCGAGGGTCTCGACGCCTGGCCCCTGCCCCGGCGCGAAGATCGCCGCGATCGTCTCGCCGTCGACCAGTACGTCGGCCGCGATGGCACCGGTGGGGCCGATCACGGTGCCCCCGGTGATCAGCAGACTCATAAGGGTCCCCTCTCAGGGCTGGACGAGGCCGTCGTAGGCGTCCGGCCGGCGGTCGCGGTAGAACGCCCACCGGTCGCGCACCTCGGCGAGCAGGCCCAGGTCGAGGTCGCGGACGATCAGCTCGGGCTGGTGCGGGTCGCCGGTCTCGCCGACGAACTTGCCCTCGGGGTCGACGAAGTACGACGTGCCGTAGAAGTCGTTGTCGCCGAGCTCCTCGATGCCGACCCGGTTGATCGCCCCGAT
Source organism: Phytohabitans aurantiacus (assembly GCF_027923225.1). GTDB lineage: Bacteria > Actinomycetota > Actinomycetes > Mycobacteriales > Micromonosporaceae > Phytohabitans > Phytohabitans aurantiacus. Next base: position 10,119 of record NZ_BSDI01000076.1, on the reverse strand, counting down.
GAAGTACTCGTTGGCCACCGCGCTCGCCGGCTGCTCCAGCTGCCACAGGTACGCGGACAGCCCCCGGTGCGTCGCGGACGGGTTGAACACGATCGTCGCCCCGCCGAGGCCGAGCGCCCGCCAGCCCTCGGGGAAGTGCCGGTCGTAGCAGATGTACACGCCGATCCGGCCGACGGCGGTGTCGAACGTGGGGTACCCGAGGTTGCCGGGACGGAAGTAGAACTTCTCCCAGAAGCCCTTGACCTGCGGGATGTGGGTCTTGCGGTACTTGCCCAGGTACTTGCCGTCGGCGTCGACGACGGCGGCGGTGTTGTAGAGGACCCCGGGCTGCTCCTGCTCGTACATCGGCAGGACCATCACCATGCCCAGCTCGGCGGCCAGCGCCTGGAAGCGCTCGGTCGTCGGGCCGGGAATCGACTCGGCGTAGGAGTAGTACTCCTTGTCCTGCACCTGGCAGAAGTACGGCCCGTAGAAGAGCTCCTGGAAGCAGATGACCTTGGCGCCCTGCGCGGCCGCCTGCCGGGCGTACTCCTCGTGCGCCTTGATCATCGATTCCTTGTCGCCGGTCCAGTTCGTCTGCACGAGAGCGGCTCGGATAAGGTCTGCCATGATCATCTCCCGGCTTACCCTGTTGGCTTTTCGCAGCTGATGGCGTAGGACTTTAGTGACACAAGTCCAGGCGGACAATGGCCGTTTCGTAACAGCTCATTGCGGAGAAGTTACATGCTCCAGCTCATCGCCGGTGCGGTCAACGACCGTAGTGCCCGTGGCATCGCCGCCGCGGTGAGCCGCCTCGTGCACGCCGGTGAGCTGCCGCCGGGCGCCCGCCTCCCCACTGTGCGCTCGGTCGCGCAGGCGCTCGGCATCAGCCCCACGACGGTCAGCGAGGCGTGGCGGTCACTGGCGAGCGCGGGCGCGATACAGACCAGAGGACGTTCCGGCACATTCGTGACGATACCCGGCAGGCCCCGCCAGCGACTCCGATATGCCCAGCTCACCGCCGGTCCGTCCACGCTGCCGCACGACTTCTCGACCGGCGTACCCGATCACGACCTGCTCCCCGACCTCGCGCCCGCGCTGCGGCGGATGGGCGACACCCGCCTCACCACGTCGTACCTGGAGGAGCCGGTCCTGCCCCGGCTGGAGGCGGTGCTGCGCGAGCGGTGGCCGTTCCCGCCGCAGCAGCTCACGGTCGTCGACGGCGCCCTCGACGCGCTGGACCGGATCATCACCGCCACGGTGCGGCTCGGCGCGCACGTCGCCGTGGAGAACCCGACCTTCCCCCCGCTGCTCGACCTCCTGGAACAGGTCGGTGCAATCCCGGTACCCGTGACGATGGACAGCGAGGGCATTGCGCCCGATGCCCTCAGGGCGGCGCTCGCGTGCGCTCCCGTAGCGGTGCTGCTGCAACCGCGAGCGCACAACCCGACGGGCGTGTCGATGACGCCCGGGCGCGCCGCGGACCTCGCGGCCGTCCTCGCCGGGCACCCCGCGGTGATCGTCGTCGAGGACGACCACGTCGGCGACATCGCGACGGCGCCGGCGGTCTCGCTCGGCGCGCACCTGCCCGACCAGGTCCTCCACGTGCGCAGCTTCTCCAAGAGCCACGGCCCCGACCTGCGGCTCGCCGCCGTCGGCGGGCCGGGCGCGCTGATCGCGGCGGTCGCCGACCGCCGCCTGCTCGGCCCCGGCTGGTCCAGCCGGGTGCTACAAGCGGTGCTGGTCGATCTGCTCACGGACGCCGCGACCACGCGGACGGTCGAGACCGCGAGGCGGGAGTACGCCCACCGGCGCGCCCAGCTCTCGATGGCACTAGCCGAACGGGGTGTCGTGGCGGGCGCCGCCGATGGCATCAACATGTGGGTACCGGTCCGGGACGAGCAGGTCGCGCTGCTGACGCTCGCGGCGCACGGTGTCGGCGTGGCGCCCGGCGGCCCGTTTCAGGTGCGGCCGCTCGGTGATCACGTGCGGGTGACCGTGGGGCTGGTCCGGGATGGCTTCGACGACCTCGCCGACATCCTCGCCGAGGCGGCCGGCGCCCGCCACCGCGCCAGCGGCCCGCGCCCCCGCTCCCTCCACCGCGGCACCCGCTAGCCCTCTCCCGTGATCAGGGCGTCCCTCAAGTCGTTAGAGCGCCTTGAGGGACGCCCTGATCATGGGTTGGTCAGCAGGTCCAGAGCAGCAGATCCATGCCGGCGCGGTCGGAGCCGGTCGGCATGCCGTACAGGTGGCGGCCGTCGTCGCTGATCGTCATCGGGAAGCCGTTCGCCGACCCGGCCACCTCGTACACCTGCCCGTCGCGGACCACGGCGGCCGGCCCGCCACCCGGCGGCGACGTCAGCACGGCCCAACCCGCCGCGTTGACCGCCTCCGCCGGCCCGGCGCGCTCCGGCCAGGTGGTGACCGCACCGGTGGACAACTCCCAGCGGGCCGGGATGGAGGTGCTCACGTCCATCGCGACCCTCGTCGGGTTCGTTTGCGGCTTGATCGTCAAGGGCGCGTCCGTCGCGTACTGCTCGGTCGCCGCCTTGCTCAGCCAGCCGATCGCCCAGCCGCCACGGACCGCCGTCGCATGGCCCCCCGTGAACCCGGCGGGCACGTCGAGCTGCTTGGGCGTGCCGTCGGGCGTCCAGACCATCGGCCGGCCCGGCTTCGCGGACGCCTCCGACTGGGTACCACCGACAAGCGTGCCGTCTTCGGCGATGTCGCGCGGGCCGGGGTCGCCGGTCGTACGGACCTGAACGACCGAGCCCAGGTCCTCCCCCGTCCAGACCACCGTCATGGACCTCTTGGAGGTCCAGACGCCGCCGAGCACGTCGCCCCGCTCGTTGACCGCCCGCGCCGTCGCGGACCCCGGCAGCCCGGTGACCCTCAGCTCTCGCACCGCGCCGTCGCGGTAGATCCACGCGAACTCGCGGCCGTTCTCCGCCGTCGCCGAGCCCACCACCACGCCCGCCGCGTTGACGTCGCGCGCCTCTACCGTCTTCGCCCGCACGTCCAGGACCTGCGGTTTCCCGTCGGTCCACAGCACCGCGCGGGTGCTGCCATCCCGCTCGGCCACGCCACCGACCGCGTACCTGCCGGTGGGGTCCGCGGCCACGTACCCGGCGAACTCCTGGGCGTCCGGCATCGGCAGGGTCCGCACGGTGCAGTTCGTGTACGGCTTGACCGGGTCACCGGCGAGCGTGTCGATGCCGTCCGGCCCCTGCGCGGGCGGCGCGCCGAGAGCCTGTGCCAGCGCGAACGTGCCGACCATGGCCAGGGCGGTCACCCCGCCGGCCGCCGCGTACCAGCGCCGGCGCCGCACGCGCGTGCCCGCCTCCACCGCCCGTACCAGATCGACGCGGGGCGAAGGCACGTTGGCGCTCTCCAGCGCCACGCGCACGTCCTGCGCCCTGTTGTCCATGTCGTTCCTCCTGAAGCCCTCGCAACCTTGACGGGTACGCCGGGTAAGTCGGTTGCGTCCGACCTGCGATTCGACCAGGGTCGCTGCCATGGGGAATCAATGGATGTTGGATGAGCTGGCGCACGCGGGGCCGGAGCATCTCGATCCGGAGTTCGTGGCCGGATACGACCGCAAGCAGGGCATGCCGGACGCGTCGGTCGAGCTGGCGGCGCTGCGCGCTGCCGGGGTGCCCGCCGAAGCGACCGTGGTCGACCTGGGTGCGGGCACGGGACGGCTGGCGATGGCGGCTGCCCGCGAGTTCCGGCGCGTCATCGCCGTCGACGTGTCACAGGCGATGCTCGACCACATGGCGCGCGCGGCTGACGGCCTCACCAATCTGGTGCTGGTACGGGGCGGCTTCCTCAGCTACCGCCACGTGGGCGCGCCCGCCGACGCGGTGGTGACCCGGCACGCGCTCCATCAGCTGCCAGACTTCTGGAAGGCCGTGGCCCTGGACCGGATCGCGAAGATCCTGCGGCCCGGCGGCGTCCTGCGGTTGCGCGACCTGATCTACGACTTCCAGCCGTCCGAGGCCGAGGAGATCTTCGAGCGCTGGTTCGCGGGCGCTGCCAGCGATCCTGAGGCCGGGTACACCGCCGACGACTACGCCGAGCACATCCGCACCGAGCACAGCACGTTCCGCTGGCTGCTGGAGCCGATGCTGGACGCGGCCGGGTTCGACGTGGTGGAGGCGGAGTTCCCGCACCCGTGTTACGGCTCCTACACCTGCGTGCTGCGCGGCACCGCATAGCCGGGGACGGAGGGCCACCGCACCGTCAGGACGATGGACGCCTCCTCGGCGTACTAGGAGTGGTCGACGCCCGGCCCCCAGATGATGTAGTCGCCCTGCTTGGACAGCATCACCTCGCGGTCGGGCAGGTCGACGCGGAACCGGCCGCTGATCAGCACCAGCAGGGCGGTGCGCGTCTCACCGGTCGCCCATTGCGCCCGCTGGTCGCCTGGCGGGTGGACACCCCACTTGATCTCAAGGTCGGTGCTGTGCCGGATGTCGCCGTCCGGCTTGAAGTACCCGAGGAGCCAACCCGCGTCCAAGGCCCCGTCGACGCTCGCGTTGCCCACGTAGACGCTCTCTGCCACGGTCGCCGACGCTAGCACCTGCGCAAACCCCCAGTGATCAGGGCGTCCCTCAAGTAGTCCTAACGACTTGAGGGACGCCCTGATCATGAAAGGAGATCAACTACACGCGGCACCGTTCAGCTTGATCGCTGTCGGCCCCGGTGCGCCGCTGCTCACGAACCCGATCGTGACCGAGCCTCCGGCCGCGAGCGACTGGCCCCAACTCGGTGCGGCGGCGGTGACCGTCGTGCCGCTCTGGGTCACGGTCGCGTTCCAGCCGCTGTTGATCGTCGCGCCGGCGGGCATCGTCCAGCTCGCCGTCCACGGGCTCACCGCCGAGGTGCCGTTGTTACGGACGGTGACCTCGGCCTGGAAGCCGCCCGACCACGAGCTGACCGTCTTCACCGTGCCGGTGCACGCCCCGCTGGGAGCGGGCGTGGTCGGTCCGGTGGTCGGCGGGGTGGTGGGAGGTGTCGTGGGAGGGGTGGTCGGCGGGGTCGTGGGCGGGGTGCCCCCACCGAACTGCACGTCGACGCAGTTGTAGAACGCCTCCGGGCTGTCGGAGCGCTGCCAGATCGAGTAGATGATGTGGCGGCCCGACTTGTTGGGCAGGCGGGCGTTCCAGTAGTACTCCGAACCCGACGTGCCGCTCTTGGTCGGCGGGTTGGTGACCGTGTCGAACGGCGCGTCTTCCAGGTCGGACCACTTCAGCGGCTGGGTCGGGTCGAACCCGTCCTTGGTGATGTACTGCGTCCAGGTGCCCGGGTGCGGCGCCCACGCGTTGTACCGGAACTCCATCGTGGAGTTGGCCTGCAGCTGGGTGACGGGCCAGTCGGTGCGGGCCATGTTGTACGCCGCGTACTTCGTGGAGCCGGCGCCGCAGAGCTGCCCGTCCGGGATGAGCTCCCGGTGACGGCCGGCCGCCTGGCTGATCAGTACCGCGTAGAAGTCCCACAGCGGCTGCTTGCCGCCCTGTGCGACCGCCGCGACGCAGGCGGGGTTGGTGGGGTTGATATCGCCGCCTCCACCCGCCAGCCCGTCGCGGTAGCACTGGTAGGTGCGGGTGGCCGGCGACACGAAGGCACCGTGCGCCTGCGCCGGGGAGGAGTTCACCAGAAGCGGCAGGCCACTGCCCAGTACGGCGGCCGCGGCGAACACCGCCAACCTGCGTTTCGCTCTCACTTGGGGTTCCCTTTCGTACAGCTACGGGGCATCAAAAGCAGGGACGGCGCCGATCCGGGGGCGTTGCCTCTCACGCCCGAGCCCGGTGCGCCGTCGCGGTAGAAAGGGCCACTCGCAGCCGCCACGCGGAGATCATTCAATCACGAGTACGAATATCTCCGCAAACGACCAAGCCCGGCCTCCGCGCGGAGGCCGGGCTTGGATCGGGGTGTCTTTTTGTCAGTACGCCGTCTGCGTCTGAGCGTTCAGCTGGCCGAGCCTGACCTGCTCCGCGCCCCACAGCCGGGAGTCGTTGACCTCCAGGACGTCGAGCCCCTTCTGGTCGTTCGAGAAGATGAACCCGTTGTAGTAGTACGCGGACCAGGCACCACCGAACGTCGGCGTGTCGGCGTTGACCGGGCCCCGCTCCCAGAAGGCGATCTCCTTGGGCTTCGCCGAGTTGGTGAAGTCCCACACCGAGATGCCACCCTGGTACCAGGCCTGGACCATGATGTCGCGGCCGGGCACCGGGATCAGCGAGCCGTTGTGCGCCACGCAGTTCTCGGTGTCCGCGTTCGTCCGCGGAATCTTGTAGTAGCTCTTGAAGACCAGGTGCCGGTTGTCGCCCCGACCCTGGATGTTGTAGATCGCGTCGGCGCCCTTGTCGGGACCCACCGTGTCGTTGCACTCCGCGCCGACGCCGCCGCCCAGCTCGTCCGTGAAGACGACCTTGTTGCCGGCGTTGTTGAACGTCGCCGAGTGCCAGAACGCGAAGTTCACCGTGTCGCGGATGCGGTCGAGCACGCGCGGCGCTTCGGGCTTGCTGATGTCGAACAGCAGGCCGTCACCCATGCAGGCGCCCGCGGCCAGGTTGAGCGCCGGGTACGCGGTGATGTCGTGGCAGCCGGTGGTCTCGAAGCTGTAGTTGTCGGTGCCGTTGCCGCCGTCCGGGAAGAGGTTCGGCGTGCCCACGACCGCGGCCTCGGTCGGCGCCTTGACCGGCACCTTGATGATCGAGATCAGGTCGTGCGGCTTCTGGCAGTCCGGGAAGGTGTCGTCCGGGAAGTACGACGAGACGTACACGTACACGGACTTGCGGTCCTTGCCTGGCACCAGGGTGTGGGTGTGCGAACCACACTTCGTCTCGACAGACTTGACGTAGACCGGGTGGGCCTTGTCGCTGATGTCGAAGATCTTGATGCCCTCCCACGACTCCTTGATCGTGGCCGACTGGCCCACGCTGCTGCAGGAGTCGTTGTTGCGAGAGGAGTCGGTCGACAGGAACAGCAGGTCACCGTGGACGGAGATGTCGTTCTGACCGCCCGGGCAGAGCACCTGCGAAACAAGCTGCGGCTTGCGCGGCTTGCTGATGTCGTAGATCGCGATGCCGTTGTAGTTGCCGGCATAGGCGTACTTGCCCTGGAACGCGATGTCGGAGTTGACCCCCGTCGCGAGGGGCCCCTCCTTCGGCAGGTTGGCCACCTGCCGGATGTTGGGGCTGCTGACGATCTCGTCGACGCCCGGGATCTCGTCGGCAGCCGGTGCGTGGGCGCTGGTTGGTGCGGAAAGCGCGGCGCCCACGAGGGTGAGAGCGGTCGCGGCAACCGCGAATATCCTCAGTCGCCGCAACCCTTGTGAGGTCGTGATGCTCATTGGCGATTCCCCGTTCGAAAGGCAAAGGAGCGTGTCGACACCTTACCGACGCATCGTAACCATCGATGTGACCTGCGTCACTTTGACGGATATGAGCAGCGGTTACGCTCGTCGGGTGTCGATGAATAGGCGGGGGTACATGATCGCGGGCGTCGTCGCGATCACGATCGTCACCGCCGCGGTCGCGTTTGGACTCCGCGGATCCGACGCTTCGCCCGACGCTTCCGCCTCGCCGTCCCCCACCTCATCTCCGGTACCGGTCATCGTCCCCGGCCGCCCCGGCGAATCCGCCTCGGTCGTACCGTCCGACAGGCTGAAGGCGCCGGACGGCAGCACGTACAACTCCCTCGACGTATGGTTCGTGCGGATGATGATCCCGCACCACCAGCAGGCCCTGGAGATCGCCGCGATGGCGCCGGAGCGCGCGAAGAACCCGCAGATCAAGGCGGTAGCCTCGCGCATCACGGCCGCACAGGGCCCCGAGATCGACGCGTTCCGCGCCTGGCTGTCCGCCCGCGGCCTGCCCGAAAAGCCCGACGAGGCCGGCCACGACCACGCCGGCATGCGCGGCATGCAGCCGCCGGAGGCGATGCGAGGCTTGGCAACACTGAACGGCGACATGTTCGACAAGGTCTTCGTCGACATGCTCGTGTCCCACCACCAGGGCGCGGTATCAATGTGCACCGACCTGCTGAAGGTAGGCGCCGACGAACGTTTGGGCGAGCTAGCGACGGGCATAGCCGCCGAACAACAAGCCGAAATCGGCCGCATGCGCGACATCCTCAACCCCTAACAGTCCCGCCGCGCCCGCCTCACCCGCCGCCCGGCCCGCCGCGCCCGCCTCACCCGCTGCCCACCCCGCCGCGCCCGGCTCACCCGCCGCGCCCGCTGCCCGCCCGCACGTCCCGGCCCGCCTCGCCGGCCCGGTCCGCGTCACCCACCTGGCCCGCCCGGCCCGTCCCGCCCGTCGACCAAGAAGCCCTGGCCCTCCGGGCCACCCACAGGTGGGCGAAAGAGGGGGCAACCCAGCCCGCCCGTCCCCTCCCCCGACGCCACCGCCCGCCCATGACGGCGTGTCGCCACGCCCCGCTCCCCTGCCGCCGATCAAGGGCGAATGCACGTGGTTGGATCTCTTCTCCGCGCACGTCCGCCCCCCAGGCCAGCCCGGCACGGCGTGTCGCCACGCCGTGCACGCCGATCAAGGGCAAATACACGCGGTTCGATCTCAATTCCGCGTGCATCCGCCCTTGATCCATGCGAATGCCCTTGATCGGCGGCGCCGGGTCTCGGACGCTGCGCCACCACCGACCCCCACAGCCAGCGTCGCGCGCCGCGACGACGTTCACAGCTCGCCGCGCAAACGGCGACCTTGCCACCTGGCCGCGCCCGCAACTCAACGGCGCTGCGTCCTTGAACGACAAAGCCCGTCCGCGGCAGCCTGGTCTCACACCGGCCGACGGGCAGACGGACGCCGCCTTCGGCCGCGCCAGCTCAGCTCGCTCGGCCGGGCCGCGCGCGAGCCGCGCAATGTGACGACGGCGCGTTCTCGACCCTCAGACACACGGCCGCGAGTGGCGATCAACGACATCTGCGCCGGGCCGCGGGCTTGCGGCGTCAGCAGCCGACGCGCGCCGTGGCCAGGGTGATGTCGTCGTACCAGACGTCGTACGCACTCGGCGTCGGGTCACCCTGATACAGCTGCCAGCCGATCTTTACCGTGTCGAAGCGCGGGAAGACGAAGTCGACCGGGTTGCCACCGTGCTCCGTGGTCGTGACGGTGAGGTCGGGCTGGGGCACACCGTCGATCCACACCGAAATCCGGTTGTCGCTGGCGTCTGCCTCCCACTCGACGCACTGCCACCGGCCGGCGACCGACGGGGCGGACTCGCGCCAGTTGGTCCAGTCGCCGGTGGGTCCCCCGTCAGCACCCACGCCCCACAGCGCTTTGTCCACAGTGGGCACGTACTGCCCACCGAGCGGCCGAACGATCTCCGCACCCTGCCCGGTAGCCTCGATCAGCGTGTAGTGCGCCCAGTCCGGCGCGCTCGGAAACGCGGCGACCCGCACCCGTACCCGCCCAAAGAAGCTGTTGCCCGGCGCGGCGAAGTCGTCGACCTTGAGGAAGGCGCGCCCGTTCTCCTGGGTGCGCACGCGCAGCACCTTGCCGGCACCGCGCCGCTCCACGGTCAACGCCCCATGCTTGGTGTCGATGCCCCACTTCAGGCTCGCCGCGCCGCCGATGGGCAGCCGCTCGAAGTCTTCGCAGAACAGCGCGGTCGCCTGGCGAGCGCACTCGCCCCGGCCCGCACCGCTGGCACCGGCGCTCGCCGGCACCGCCCCCGACATGACCATCACCGCGACAGCGCCCAGCGCCAATCCCCTCAACACAACGACATCCTTGCATACATCAATGCAGTGCTGCCGACCCGTCCCGCAACCCGCCCGGGCACCCGACCGCCGACCACCCGCCACACCGCCACACGCCACACGCCACACGCCACACGCCACACGCCACACGCCACCGAGGAGCCTGCACCGCTAGCCGCCGCCCGCCGACCAGATTGTCCCGATCAGCGCAGCGGATCTCTCGGGCTGTGTGCATCTGTTGCTGCTGGAGCAGCAACAGATGCACACAGCCCACCCGGGCCGCACAGACACCACGCCAGATCTTGGCGCTGGACCGTCGCTGTGGCGGTTTCAAGATCTGGCTGCAACACCCACGTTTCTGCAGGTAGGAGTGGGTTGTGGCAGAGAGATTGTCCGCGTTGGAGCGGGAACGGATC
>NZ_BSDI01000075.1 GCF_027923225.1 Phytohabitans aurantiacus | reverse complement strand
TCACCCGCCTACACCTCGGCGGCTACCAAACCCCACTACCCGGCCGCAACTCTCCCACCTGACCCACACATCAGACAGGAGAGCCGTGCATTCGACCTTGATCGACGAGCCGGGGGCGCTCCGCGCAGCGGGTGCGCGGGCGGCGCGCTGGCGGTGTGCGCGGGCGGTGCGGGAGTGGGGCTAGGAGCGGCTTAGGCGGCGGAGTAGGGCGTCGGCGCCTAGGGGGTACGCGCCGTGGCGGCGGACGCCGTCGGCGACTTCGCGGTCGGAGGAGACGACCACCACGGGGCGGCCGGTTGGCTCGGCTCGGACCAGGCGGCGGATCAGCTCGTCGGCCGTCTCGCCCTTGCGGGAGAAAAGTACTCTCACGCCGCGTGGCGCTGGTGGCAGGCCGTGGACGCGTTCGGCCCCGTCGAACACTACCGTCACCTCGTCGCCGGTCTGCGCTGCGATGCCGCCCAGTCCCGTGATCAGGCGTTTGCGCTGCTGCTCCAGCGACATTTCACCGAAGCCTCGCTTGGTCACGTTGTATCCGTCGACCACGAGATGGGCGCGCGGCAACGCGAGGAGCTGGTCGAGGCGAGCCGGGTCGTCGGCGTCCAGGCCGCGAGAGCTTGACACGGACTCGGGCCGGTCGGCGTACGTGTCGGCAACGAAGTCGGCCGGGTTGCGCTCGGCGGGGTCGAGGGCCAGCTCGCGGCGCAGTCCGACAGCGGCGCGACCGATCGTCTCCAGCAGTAGCCACAGCCGGGCGTCGTCGACCGCGCGCGCTTCCTTGGCGGTCGCCCGGACGGTGCCCGCGGCAGCCTCGGCTTCGGCAAGCTTCGCGCGTACCCGACGAAGCTCCGCGTCGTGGTCGGCGGCTGCGCGCGTGGCCCGGCCACGCTCGGTGGCCAGCATCTCGCTGGCTTTGCGCTCGCGGCCCTGGGTTTCGCGCAGCGACCGGGAGAGCGTGCGGGCCTCTTCGCGGAGCTGGCCGAGCTCTTCGCGGACGCGGGCCAGCTCGTCGCGGAGCTTGTCGGCCTCGACCTTGGCGACGGCTCGGTCGTGCTCGGCGCGGGTGGCGCGCTGCTCGGCCTCGCGGATGAGCTCGGTGACCACGGCGCTGTCGGCCTCGGCGCGGACCACCTCGCCGGCGGCTTCGACCAGGTCACGCCAGTTTTGCGGGCGGGCAAGGTAGGCCAGGGCGGCCACCTCGACGGGGTCCGCCGCGGCGGGGCACACGCCTTCGAGGACAGCGACGCCCAGCTCACCGGCCTCGTCGAGGATCCGGCCGGTGACGCGCTGCCGGAAGAGCGGGTCGGCCGCGAGCTGGGCCGCGATGGCCTGGCCGCCGAGGCGGGCGCGCCGGTTGGGCGCGAACTTCGCTACCCGGCGCAGCGGCACGGGCAGCTCGTCGGCGGGCACGCTGGGCAGGGCGGCAGCGGTCAGGGCGACGACGCGCTGCCGGACGGGCTCGGGAAGCACCGGCTCCGGCACGTGGGACGCCGCCGCATCGTCACCGATGCGGTGGTCGTCGTGCGGAACCGGGTCGGACATCTGTCAAGTCTCCCACCACATGAGGCGTCGCTGCCCAGGTCCGATGACGATCTTTTCCCGATGGTGACGATGTCATACCTGACGCCTAGTGTGCCGCGCGTGGCAGATGTGGAGTACGTCCAGGGCACTTTCGACACGCTGCTCGATGATCCTGGCGCGCTCTCGCTGCGGGAGACCACGTTCGTCGTGGTCGATCTTGAGACCACGGGCGCCGCGCCCGACGGCGGCGGGATCACCGAGATCGGAGCGGTCAAGGTTCGCGGCGGCGATGAGCTGGGCGTTCTCGCCACGCTGGTCAACCCGGGTACCCCGATACCGCCGTTCATCACCGTGCTGACCGGCATCACGCAGGCGATGATCGCCCCGGCGCCACCGATCGAGGAGGTGCTGCCGAGCTTCCTGGAGTTCATCCGCGGCGCCGTGCTGGTGGCGCACAACGCGGCATATGACGTCGGGTTCCTGAAGGCGGCGTGTGCCAAGCATGGGTATCGGTGGCCGCAGCCAAAGGTGCTCGACACGGTGGCGCTCGCCCGGCGTGCCCTGGTTCGCGACGAGGTGCCCAACAACAAGCTCGGCACGCTGGCGGCGTACTTCCGGACGCCCCGCCAGCCCAGCCACCGGGCGCTGGCCGACGCCGAGGCCACCGTCGACGTGCTGCACGCGCTCATCGGGCGCCTCGGCAGCTACAAGGTGCACACCCTGGGCGACGCGATCGAGTTCGCCAAGGCGGTCACCCCTACGCAGCGGCGCAAGCGGCACCTCGCCGAGGGCCTGCCGCACGCGCCCGGGGTCTACATCTTCCGGGCCGCCGACGACCGGCCGCTCTACGTCGGCACGTCGGGCGACATCGCCACCCGGGTGCGCAGCTACTTCACCGCCGCCGAGAAGCGGGCGCGGATGTCGGAGATGCTGGGGGCCGCCGAGCGCGTCGAGGCGGTCGAGTGCGCCCACGCGCTGGAGGCCGAGGTGCGCGAGCTGCGCCTCATCGCCGCGCACGCGCCGCCGTACAACCGGCGCTCCAAGTACCCCGAGCGCGCCATGTGGCTCAAGCTCACCGCGGAGGCGTACCCGAGACTGTCACTGGTCCGCACGCTGGGTGAGCTCGACGGCGCCTATCTCGGGCCTTTCACCTCGCGCCGGGCGGCCGACCTCGCCGCGGCGGGGGTGCACGACGCGCTGCCGCTGCGGCCCTGCACGCTCAAGCTCTCCGCCCGCACGATCACGCCCGCCTGCGCACTGGCTGAGCTGGGCAGATGCGCCGCGCCCTGCGAGCACAAAATTTCCACCGAGGAGTACTCGGAACGCGCGGCCTCCCCCTTCGCGCGAGCCACGACGGGCGACCCGGCGCCGCTGGTCGACGCCCTGATGGCGCGCATCGAGACGCTTTCCGACGCCCAGCGATACGAGGAGGCGGCGGTCGTGCGTGCCCGGCTGGCCGCGGTTCTGCGTTCGACCGTGCGGCTCCAGCGGCTCGTCGGGCTGACCCGGATCGCCGAGCTGGCGGCCGCCCGGCGCGCTCCGGACGGCGGCTGGGAGCTGGCCGTCGTGCGCCACGGGCGGCTCGCGGCGGCCGGCGTGTCGGCTCCCAAGATGCATCCCCGGCCGGTGCTTGAGACACTCAAGGCAACGGCCGAGACGGTTCAGCCGGCACCCGGGCCGCTTCCGGCCGCCTCCGCGGAGGAGACCGAGCGGGTCCTCGCCTGGCTCGAACGGCCTGACACCCGACTGGTGGAAACGTCGACCGGTTGGGGGTCACCCGTCCGAGGGGCAGCTCGGTACCGGAACCTGCTCACACTGGCGGAAAGGGCTTCTTCCGGTAAAGACTCGACCGAAAGCTCATGAGTAAGTAACCATTCGTACTACGGTTGCTCACATAGGCTGTTAGGCAAGTGCATTCCTGACAGCCAACGCCCGATTTCGGGGCCTTCGGTGAGGGAGGTGTCCGAGTGGACGTCGACGCCGGCCACGGCGCCGCACTTGGACGCGCGTTCTCAACCGACGTGGGCGACATGCCGTTCACCGCTCGGCTCCGCTCCCTGCTGTCCTGGCAGACGTCCGACGACGATCCCGTCACGACGCTCACCCGCACCCACCGCGTCATCCATCCGTACGCGGATGTGTCGGTTCTGCGCCGTGGCTACGCCATCGCGGAAAACATGCACAGGGGACAGTTCCGCAAGAGCGGCGAGCCCTACATCACTCACCCACTCGCGGTCGCGCAGATCTGCGCCGAGTTGGGCATGGACACCACCACGCTGGTCGCCGCGTTGCTGCACGACACGGTCGAAGACACCGCCTACACGCTGCAGGCGCTCGACGGCGACTTCGGCCCCGAGGTGGCACACCTGGTCGACGGCGTGACCAAGTTCGACAAGGCGTATTACGGCAAGGCCGCCGAGGCCGAGACCATCCGCAAGATGATCATCGCGGCCGGCAAAGACGTGCGGGTACTGATCATCAAGATGGCCGACCGCGTGCACAACATGCGCACCCTCGACGCCCGCTCCGCCGCCTCCCGGGCCCGCATCGCGCGGGCCACCCAGGAGGTGCTGGTGCCGCTCTGCGACCGCCTCGGCATCCAAGCGCTCAAGCGCGAGCTCGACGACATCGTGCTTTATCACCTGCACACCGAGGAGTACGAGCGGATTCAGCGCCATGTGCGCAACCGCCCACAGTGGGCCTCCTATCTCAACGACGTCGTCGCCTGCGCCCGCACCGCTCTCAAGCGCAGCAAGGTCACCGCCGCGGTGGCGCCGCGCCCCCGCCACGTGTACTCGATCTGGAAAGACACGGTGGCCGGCGGGCACCGCGAGCCGTTCGACCTGCCCCGCATCGCGGTCGTGGTCGACGGCCCGGAGACCGACTGTTACGCCGCCCTCGGCGCGATCCACGGCCTGTGGCGGCCGGTGGCGGGCCGCTTCAAAGACTTCATCGCCTCACCGAAAAACAACCTCTACCGCTCCCTGCACACCACCGTGATCGGCCCCGACGACCGCACCGTCGAAGTGTTGATCCGCACCGAGTCGATGCACCGGTCAGCTGAGTACGGCATCGCGGCCAGCTTCCGTTACCGCCGCGCCGAGGATCGCACCGAGCGGGTCCGCGCCGACGAGCTGGCCTGGCTGCGCCGGGTGCTCGACTGGGAGCAGGAGACATCCGACTCGGCCCAGTTCCTCGCGTCGCTGCGATGTGACCTCGCCGAGTCGCAGATCCAGGTGTTCGCCGAGGGCCTCCAGGTGCTGCTGCCCTCCGGTTCCACCCCGGTCGACCTGGCCTACGAGCTGAGCACCGAGACGGGCGACCACTGCCTCGCCGCGAAGATCAACGGCCGGCTCGCTCCCCTCGCCTCCGAACTCGACGATGGCGACGTGGTCGAGATCTTCACCGAGGATGGGCAGGAGCCGCAGCGCGAGTGGCTCACCTTCGTCAAGTCGCCGCACGCCCAGATGCAGATCAACCGGTGGTTCGCCGACCACCAGGAGCCGGGCATCAGCATCGCCGACAAGGTTCGCCTCGGCCGCGCCACGATCGGCCTCACGCTCCGCAAGCACGATCGCGGCCTGGCCAGCGAGATTCCACTGCGCACACTGGCCGACGACCTCGGATACCCCGACCTCGAAACCATGCTGGTGGCGATCGTCGACCGCACGATCTCCCCCGATGAGGTGGTTGAACAGCTCATCGCCCTCGTCGACCGCCGAGACTGAACCTCTAGCCTGTGCTGGTGACCCTCCGCCGTTCTCGCCTGCGCGCCGTCGTGTACGGAGTGTTCTATCGCCTGCCGCACCGGGTACGCCGGCGGATCGTCCGGACCTTCGTCCCGAAGTACATCGTGGGCGCGGTGACCCTCGTACGCGACTCCGAAGCCGCCGCGCCAGGCCGGCTCCTGCTGCTGCGCCAGCCACCCGGCCGCGGCTGGGGACTCCCCGCTGGCCTACTACAACGCGCCGAGCCGCCGGTGGTGGGAGCCGCGCGCGAGCTTGCCGAGGAATCCGGGGTTTCGCTGCCACCATCGTCACTGTCGCCAGCGGTGCCGAACGCTGTGGTGCACGCCAAGGGCTGGGTCGACATGGTCTTCGAAGCGTCGGTGCCGGCATCGACGACCGAGCTCATTGTGGACGGTGCCGAGGTACTGGAAGCGGCGTGGCATCCGATCGACGACCTGCCGCGGCTGACGACGGCAACGGCTCGGCTGCTCGCGTTTTATGGCATCGGGCCGCTGGCAGGTACGCCCGGGCCGTGGACCTCTCCGGAAACATGACCGCGCTCTGCGCGGTGGTGCTGGCCGCAGGTCAGGGCACTCGCCTCCGTCCGCTCACCGGGTACCGGCCAAAGGCGCTCTGCCCCGTCGGCAACGTGCCACTGCTCGACCGGGCACTCGCGCATGTGGCCGCCGTCGGTCTCACCGGCCCGTCATCCGTGGCGGTCAACGCCTGCTACCTCGGCGAGCAGATCGTCGAGCATGTCGGCAACGGGGTGCACGTATCAGTCGAGCTCGGCGACCCGCTCGGCACCGCCGGCGGCATCGGCAAGCTACGAGAGTGGATCGACGGTCGCGGCGTACTGGTCGGCAACGCGGACGCGTACCTGACCGGCGACATCGGGCCGCTCCTGTCCGGCTGGGACGGCGAGAGCGTACGCCTGCTGGGCCGCTGGGCGCCTTCTGAGGAGTACGGGTTCAGCGGTCACCAGTTCGCCGGGTTCTCGCTGCTGCCGTGGCGGTACGTGCGCCATCTTCGCCCGGAGCCCGGCGAGCTGGTCAGAGCGGTGTGGCGGCCCGCAGAGGCGGCTGGCGAGCTGACCGTGGTGCCGTATGAGGGCACATTTCTGGATACTGGCACGCCGCGCGATTATCTGGCCGCGAACCTGGATGCGGCCGGCTTCCGAAACCTTTTCGCGAATGGCGCGACGGTGACGGGGATGTGTGAGCGGGCCGTGGTCGGCGAGGGCGCGGTGGTCGAGGGCCGCGTTACGCGGGCGGTGATCTGGCCGGGGGCGTACGTAGCTCCCGACGAACACCTAGTCGACGCCATCCGCGCCCCTGCGGGCGTGACCGTCCCCGCCTAGCCCCGTCCCCCGGCCGCCCTACTCCGCGCCGCCCAGCACGACCCTTACGCACCGCCCGGCACGGGACCCCTCGCGCCGCTCCCTTTGCGCCGCCCAGCACGCCCCCTTGCGCCGATCAAGGGCGAATACACGTGGTTGGATCTCTTTTCGGCGTGCGTTCGCCCTTGATCGATGCGAATGCCCTTGATCGACGTCGTTGAGTGCCAGGCGTGAAGAAGGCCGCCGTTCCGCGTTGCTCCCGGCGTCGGCGGCGCTCGAGAGAAGATGTCGCGGTTGTCGTCCGGCACGGTGCTGTGTGCACTTGTGGTCGTCCTGGCTACCACAAACGTTCACAGCTCGACGGAAGCGCAGATCTTGAGCACTTGTTGCTGCCGGGGGCGAGCTCAAGATCTCGCTCCGCGGACGGCAAGGCCCGCGGCGACGGTGCGCCTGGACCGTACGGCGCGGTCTGGACGGGGGCGAACGCAAGGCCGTCGATCAACGTGATTCGCATCGATCAAGGGCGAACGCACGCGGAAAAGAGATCCAACCACGTGCGTTTGCCCTTGATCGACGGGCAAAGGGCCACCGCGCCGGGACGCGTACGCGTGTCGGGTGGTGGCGCTGCCGTCCGGCACGGGCGGGGTGCGCGCGCGTTAGGCGGCGCGGCGTTGGTGGGGGGCGATGTGGCCGTTGCGAGGGCTCAGCCAGGCCCGTACCACCGTGACAGGCGCGAACACGATGGCGCCGCCGCAGTCGGTGCAGAGCAGCTCAGGGCAGTCGTCGTGGGCGTCTTCGCAGGGCGGCGCCTCGAAGATCGTCTCGGCGCGGCAGGTCGCGCAGTACAGCTCTCGCACGGGCGTCTCCTCTTCCGCTCGAAAACGAAGGTGAATTACCTCGTTGTAGTTTCACGCTCCCATGCCCCTCTGACGAAATCGTGAACCACCCCCGGCGTGTCGCCCATACGTACGAGAGCCCGGTGGCCGAACAGGCCACCGGGCTCCCCGGAAAAACGGGACGAACTACTTCGAAATCTCCTCGCGCCGAGCAGGCTCGATGGGAGACACCGGCGGGTGCCCCGGAGACACCGGCGCCTCGGCCGGCTTCTCGATCGGGTAGAAGAATCCCTTGATCGCCGGGCCGAGCGCGCCCAGCCGGTTCATCTTCTTCGGTACCACCCAGCCGGCGTAGTCCAGCTCGCCGTGTCCGTGCTCGTCGACCGGCGCCAGCGGCTGGTGCACCTCGATGAAGCGCCCGTCGGGCAGCCGCTTGATGATGCCGGTTTCCACGCCGTGTGCCAGTACCTCACGGTCGTGCTGCTGGAGGCCGAGGCAGATCCGGTACGTCACGTAGTACGCGATCGGTGGCAGGATCAGCAGGCCGATCCGGCCGGCCCAGGTCATCGCGTTCAGGCTGATGTGGAACTTGTCCGCGATGACGTCGTTGCCGCCGGAGAGCGTCAGCACCAGCCAGAACATGATCGCCATGGCACCGAGGGCGGTGCGGGCGGGCACGTCGCGCGGGCGCTGGAGCAGGTTGTGCGCCTTCTTGTCCTTGGTCAGCCGCGCCTCGATGAACGGATATGCCAGCGGCAGCATCGTCAGCACACCGGGCAGGACCACCGTCGGCCAGAAGATCGGCGGGATCGTGTATCCGTCGCCCCAGCCGAACAGGTCGAACCGTATCTCCCACGCGGGGAAGAGACGGGTCGAGCCGTCGAGGAACATGACGTACCAGTCGGGCTGGCTGGCCGCCGAGACCGTGAACGCCTCGTACGGGCCGAACAGCCAGATCGGGTTGATCTGGAAGAGACCGCCCATCAGCGCGATCACGCCGAAGACGATCATGAAGAAGCCACCCTGCTTGATGGCGTACCGGGGGAACATCCGCTCGCCGACCACGTTGTGCTCGGTGCGGCCCGGACCCGGCCACTGGGTGTGCTTCTGCTTGAACACCAGCCCGACGTGGACGGCGATCAGCGCCAGCAGGATGCCAGGGATCAGCAGCACGTGGGCGATGTAGAAGCGGCCCATGATGACGTGCCCCGGGAACTCACCGTCGAAGATCGACGTGGTGACCCACGAGCCGATGACCGGGATCGACAGCATGATCGCCGAGGCGATGCGGAGGCCGGTGCCGGACAGCGCGTCGTCCGGGAGCGAGTATCCGGTGAAGCCGGCCAGGAAGCCGATCCAGAAGAGCAGCGAGCCGATGATCCAGTTCGTCTCACGCGGCTTGCGGAACGCGCCGGTGAAGAAGATCCGGAACATGTGCACCACGATCGCCGCCATGAAGGTCAGCGCCGCCCAGTGGTGCATCTGCCGCATGATCAGGCCGCCGCGGACGTCGAACGAGAGGTCCAGACTCGACGCGTACGCCGCCGACATGTGGGTGCCGCGCAGCGGCGTGTAGCTGCCGTCGTAGGTGACCGTCTGCAGCGACGGCTCGTAGAAGAACGTCAGGAACGTACCCGTGAGCAGCAGCACGATGAACGAGAAGAGTGCGATCTCGCCCAGCAGGAACGACCAGTGGTCGGGGAAGACCTTGTTCAGGAGGCTGCGCAGCGGCGTGGCCGCCTGGAACCGGTCGTCCAGCGCCCCCGCGCTCTTGGCGGGTATGGCGCGTACGTCAATCTTCCGGCGCTTCATGGCCGCTCCCAGAATGCTGGCCCGACGGCGACCTTGTAGTCGGACGTCGCCACGAAGAAGCCCTCTTCGTCAACCTCGATCGGCAGCATCGGAAGGCTCCGGGTGGCGGGACCGAAGATCGGCCGGGCGTTATCGGTGATCAGGAACTGCGACTGGTGGCACGGGCAGAGGAGCCGGTTGGTCTGCTGCTCGTACAGGCTGGCCGGGCAGCCGGCGTGGGTGCAGATCTTCGAGTACGCGACGAAGTTCTCCCACATCGAACCCTGGTTGACAGGCTTCAGCGTGTCCAGCGTCTTCTTCGCGTCGTCCGGGCGCAAGTGGATCAGCAGGGTGGGCGAGTCGGCGTGCTCGTTGGTCGCGCCTCCCGGGATACCCGGAAAGACCGTCATCTGACCGCCGACGCTGACGTCTTCGGGCCGGATTGGCGTGCCGTCTTCGCGGGTGACGCGTACCGGCTTGCCGCCATTGCCCGCGGGGTCCCAGCCGGTCTTGAAGAGGATCCGGTCTTCGACCGGGTCCTTGATCAGGCCACCGATGAGCGGCGCGGCCGCGACCAGGCCGACCGGCGCGAGGCCGGCCAGCGCGGCGAAGCCGAGCGCCTTACGGCGCTTGAGCCCCAGCTCCTCGGCGATGTAGACCATCGTTTCGCCGGTGATCTTGCGGTCTTCGGTGGTGGACGGCCCGTCGTGCCGGTCCTGGATCGCGACCTCACGGGGCAGCAGCTTCTTGCCCCAGGTGAGGATGCCGAAGCCGATGCCCAGCAGCGCGATGCCCAGCGTCAGGCCCAGGAGCGGGGTGTAGAGCTTGCTGACGTTCGAGCCCAGCTCGTACTCCCACGGCCCCCACGTGTAGATCACGAGGAAGGCCGTGGCCGCCAGGCCGGTGAGCAGGAAGAACGACGCGACGATCCGGGTCATCCGGCGCTCGGCGCGGCTGCCCGGCGGGTACTGCGCCTCGTAGTGGACGATCTCGATGCCCTCGCGGCGGGCACCTTCGCGCATGATGTCGAACCGCGTCAGGCGCGGATCGAAAACGTCGAGCGGCTCCTGCTCGACCCGAGGCTCTGTCTCAGTGCTCATGACTTCCCCGCAATCCACAGGCTAGCGAATACCAGGGCGACGATGCCAACAAGGAAGATGGCGAGACCCTCGGTCACCGGGCCGAACCGGCCAAGACCCCAGCCACCCGGGTCGCGGTCCTGCTTCAGCGCCTCCTGGATGTAGGAGATGATCTCCTTCTTCTGCTCCGGGGTGAGCTGGTTGTCGCCGAACACCGGCATGTTCTGCGGGCCGGTGAGCATGGCCGCGTAGATCTGCTGGTCGGTCGCCTCGCCGAGCCCCGGCGCGTACTTGCCGGAGGACAGCGCGCCGCCGCCACCGCCGAACGCGTGGCACGACGAGCAGTTGATCCGGAAGAGGTTGCCGCCGCGCGCGATGGCCTCCTCGTCGCTCTCGGGCGCCCGCAGGTCACCGGACGGCACCTGCGGCCCGCCGCCCAGCTCCTGGATGTACTGCGCGAGCTGCCTCGTCTGCTCGTCGGTGAAGACCGGGGGCTTGCGCTCCGCCTGCGCCTCCTGCCGGGCCATCGGCATGCGGCCGGTGCCGACCTGGAACTCGACCGACGCCGCGCCGACGCCGATCAGGCTCGGCCCGCGACCCTCGACGCCCTGGGCGTTGGGGCCGTGGCACGTGATGCAGCTCTGGTTGAAGAGCGCCTTGCCCTCTTCGGCGGCGGTGGACAGCTGCGGCGTGTCCTTCGCGCCCGCGAGACCAGGCGCGAACACGATGTAGACGCCGCCGGCCAGTGTCAGCGCCAGCGTGAGGCGGACCACGGAACCCACACGCCGGCGTACGCGGCTACGTGGTCCGGAGCGCCCACGGCGCAGCCGTCCGAGCCAGCCGGGGGAGTCAGAAGTCATGGCCAGTGTCCTTCATGCCTATAAGACGGAGTCTGCGAGTGAAATGTGACATGGTCACTGGAGGAGATAGATCATCGAGAACAGCGCGATCCAGACCACGTCGACGAAGTGCCAGTAGTACGACACGACGATCGCGGAGGTGGCCTGCGCCGGCGTGAACCGACCCATGGTGGTGCGGATCATGAAGATGATGAACGCCACCAGACCACCGGTCACGTGCAGGCCGTGGAAGCCGGTCGTCAGGTAGAACATCGACCCGTAGCCGTCCGCGTTGATCTTGATCCCGTGGTGCACCAGCTCGCGGTACTCGTTGACCTGGCCGAGCACGAAGATCAGGCCCATCACGAAGGTGATCGTGAACCACCGTCGCAGCCCGTGCACATCGCCCTTCTCCGCGGCGAACACGCCAAACTGGCAGGTCACCGACGAGGCGACCAGGATCAGCGTGAACGTCGTCGCGTACGGCAGGTTCAGATGGGGAGTGTGCTCCTCCCACATGCTGTAGTCCGCCGCGCGGATCGAGAAGTACATCGCGAACAGCGCCGCGAAGAACATGAGCTCGCTGGAGAGCCACACGATCGTGCCGACGCTGACCATGTTGGGCCGCGTCAGCGAGTGGATCCGGCTCTTGTCAATGGCTGAGGCCGCAGTCACGCGGTCATTATTGCCCCCGAGCAGCGCGGGCGATCGTCGGGGTCGGCTACGACGGTGTGTCGTGGGTGGCATAGCCTCGAAACGTGCCCCCCTTCACCGTGTCGGCGCTCGTCACGGAGACCCGTCTGGACGGCTGGATCGCCGTCCTGCTGGTGGTGGTCGCCGGCCTGTACCTGTACGGAGTGCACCGCCTCCACGCCCGCGGCGATCGCTGGCCGGTCGCGCGGACCCTGCTGTTCCTCGGCCCCGGCCTCGGCGGCATCGCCGCCGTCACCGTCAGCGGCCTGCACGCGTACGACACGACGTTGCTCTCCGTGCACATGGTCCAGCACATGGTGCTGTCGATGGTGGCCCCGATCTTCCTGGCGCTCGGCGCCCCGGTGACGCTCGCGCTGCGCGCGCTGCGCGGCGCGCCCCGCCGCAAGCTGCTCGCCCTGCTGCACAGCCGGGCAGCGAAGATCTTCTCGTTCCCGCTCGTCGCGTACGCGATCTTCGTCGCCAACCCGTTCGTGCTCTACTTCAGCGGCCTCTACCGGCTCACCGTGTCGAACGAGCTGGTCCACGAGGTGGTACACGCGCACTTCATCCTGACCGGCTGCCTGTTCTTCTGGCCGCTGGTCGGGCTCGACCCGCTGCCGGGCCGCTGGCCCTACCCGGGGCGCGCGCTGCTCATGGTGCTGTCGGTGCCGTTCCACACGGTCCTCGGGTTGACCATCATGCAGAGCACCACCCTGATCGGCGGCGACTGGTACCCGTCGCTCAACCTCCACTGGGCCGACCCGTGGAGCGACCAGAAAATCGCCGGCGGCATCCTGTGGGCGGGCGGCGAGTTCGTGTCGATCATCATGATCGGCGTCCTGCTCATGCAGTGGTTCAAGCAGTCCGAACGCGAGGCCAAACGCATCGACCGCGAGCTCGACCGCCAGGAAGCGCTACAGGCGGGCGGGGCAGCTAGCGCCGAGTGATGGCGGGTACCATCAGCCCGCAGCGAGAATTTGGGAGCGCAATGTCCGACCGTGTGTACACCGTCCTGCTCTACAGCGACGACCCGCAGGTGCGCGAGCGGATGCGGCTCGCCGTCGGCCCGCGGCCCGCGGCCGACCTCTCGGTCGAGTTCGTCGAGGCCAGCGACTACGCGGCGTGCGTGCGACTGGTCGACGACTATGAGATCGACCTGATG
This sequence comes from Phytohabitans aurantiacus, assembly GCF_027923225.1. Taxonomy (GTDB): domain Bacteria; phylum Actinomycetota; class Actinomycetes; order Mycobacteriales; family Micromonosporaceae; genus Phytohabitans; species Phytohabitans aurantiacus. The sequence continues at coordinate 82,231 of NZ_BSDI01000075.1, read as the reverse complement.
CTGCTCGACGGTGAGGCCACCCCGGGCGGCGGCATCGGCATCGCACGGCAGATCAAAGACGATCGCGCCGACGCGCCGCCCACCTGCGTGGTGATCGCCCGAGCGGCCGACCGCTGGCTCGCCGCGTATGCCCAGGTCGACGCCACCCTGCTGCACCCCCTCGACCCGGTGACGACCGGGCAGACCGTGGCAGAGCTGCTGCGGTCACACACTCCGGCCTGATCTGAAGCTGATCTGGAGGCCCACCCATGGGCGAACGGACCTGGCCCAACCTCATCTCGGCGCTGCTGCGCGACGAGGAGCTCTCCACCGCCGACACGGCCTGGGCCATGGGCGAGATCATGACCGGGTCGGCCACGCCGGCGCAGATCGCTGGTTTCGCCACCGCGCTGCGCGCGAAGGGCGAAACCCCGGCTGAGCTTGCGGGCCTGGTGCAGACGATGCTTGCCACCGCCGCGCGCATCCACCTTCCCGATGAGGTACGCGCGGACGCGGTCGACGTCGTTGGTACCGGTGGCGACCGGGCCCACACCGTCAACATCTCCACGATGACCGCGCTCGTGGTGGCCGGGGCGGGCGTCCGCGTCGTCAAGCACGGCAATCGGGCCGCCTCGTCCTCCTGCGGCGCCGCCGACCTGCTGGAATTCCTGGGTATCCCCCTCGACCTCGGCCCCGACGAGGTGTCCCGCTGCCTCACTGAGGTGGGCATCGGGTTCTGCTTCGCGGCCCGGTTCCACCCTGGCATGCGCCACACCGCCGTGCCGCGGCGCGAGCTGGGCGTGCCCACCGTGTTCAACTTCCTCGGCCCACTGACCAACCCCGCCCAGCCGCGCGCCGGCGCGATCGGCTGCTTCGACAGCCGCATGGCGCCCGTGATGGCCCAGGTCTTCGCCGACCGTGGCGACTCGGTGCTGGTCATGCGCGGCGAAGACGGCCTCGACGAGTTCAGCACGGCGGCACCCACCCGCGTCTGGGCGGTACACGAGGGCACCGTCACCCCGATGTTGCTCGACGCCGCCGACCTCGGCATCGCCCGCTCCCAGCCCGGCGACCTTCGCGGCGGCGACGCGGCCTTCAACGCCGACGTGACCCGCCGCCTGCTCGCCGGAGAGCCCGGCCCGGTCCGCGACGCGGTCCTGGTCAACGCCGCAGCCGCCCTGACCGCCCACGCGGGGCCCAGCGGTGACCTGACAGAGTCGATGCGGGCAGGCCTGTCTCGCGCCGCCGACTCCATCGACACGGGCGCCGCCGCCAAGGTCCTCGACCGCTGGGTAGAGACAGCCACCCCCTAGCCGTCCTCGCTCCACCTCACCCTGCGTGCTCACGCCCGCCGCCCGCCCGCGCCCTCTCTCCGCCGATCAAGGGCGAACGCACGCGGTTCGATCTCTTTCCCACATGCTCGCGCAGACCGCCGGCCCGCGCCCCCTCCCTTCGCCGATCAAGGGCGAATGCACGCGGTTCGATCTCTTCTCCGCGAGCGTCCGCCCCCAGGCCAGCCCAGCACGGCGTGTCGCCACGCCGCTTCCGCCGGCCTCCCGCCGATCAAGGGCGAATGCACGTGGTTGGATCTCATTTCCGCGTGCATTCGCCCTTGATCCATGCGAATGCCCTTGATCGGCGCGCGCAGGCGCGGCGACACGCCGCCGCCAGCCCGTCAAACCCCGGCCACGACGGCGCGCCGCCTCACAACCGGAAACCTCTTTCGTCTCAGTTCAGGATCGGGCCTTGAGCTACCGCGATGCCCGTCGCGCTCCTTGCCCGTTGCTCCCGCGGCCTCACCCTCCGCGACTACACAACCAGTTCGCCGGTCCAGCATCGCGCAGCCGGCCGCCTATGTGGACGGACGGACCCGCACCGCGAAAGCTCTCTGAGCGATCTACATCAGGGTCCGGTGTGGGGATGCGGAACGCCGCCGAAGCCCCTCCGGCGGGCCGCAAAGCGTTAGAGGGTCTCGGCGAAGGTGGCTATGCGGGACGCCAGTGGGGCAGACGCGCGTACCCAGGCGAAGTGGTCCAGCCGACCGCCTGCCTCGGCGGTCGTGTAGTGCGCGCGGCGCACCGGTGCCGTCGCGAGCTTGGCGCAGAGGTGGTCGACCGTCTCGGGTGGCGTGTACTGGTCGTGGTCGACGCTAACCGCCAGCACCGGCGTCTGCACGTCGCGGACGGCGGCCTCCGTGTCGACCCCGTCGATCGCGGGGAACAATCCGGTGCGCGCCGTGTACGCCCAGTCTCGGATCACGCCTCGCGCCTGCCGGCCGCCGAAGGTCCACCCCGGCCACACCCCTGCCACCGCGGAGACGGCACCGATGGCCTGCGTGTACGGCAGTACCGCGTAGCCGCGCACGCCGGGGTACGACCGCCAGTACGGCAGGCCGACCGCGATCAGCGCGAGACCGTCCACGGTGGATGGATCATTCAGGGCCAGGTGCAGGAGCGCCATCTGGCCGCCCAGTGAGTGGCCGATGAGCAGCCGCTTGCGTCCGTCGAGCCGGGGCTTGAGAGTCTCCAGTACCGCGCCGACGTCGTCGATCATCTCCGCGTACCGGTACCGGGAGGCTCGGCTGGGCGGTGGCGTGCTGGCGCCGGTGCCGCGTAGGTCAGCCACGACGACGCTGATGCCCTGCTCGCCAAGCACTTGAGCGAACGGGCGGTAGTAGCGCGCCTTGACGCCCATGGCGGGCCAGATGATCGCGACGGGCCCGTCGTTCGACGGGGACGGGTACACCTGTAGGCCGATCCGGTCGGTGCCTCGATCCAGATGCTCCTGGAGGTAGTCAGTCGGCATCGGGGAGCCCGATGGCGAACGCCTCCTCGAGGTCGTGCTGCGAGTATGCCCGGAACGCGATGTGTGTGTCGGTATCGAGCACGCCCGGCGTCTTGGAGATGCCACCGGCGATGACCTCGGCGATCTGCTCATACTCGCGTACGCGCACGATGGCGATGAGGTCGACGTGGCCGGCGACCGAGTAGACCTCGCTGACACCGGGGAGTGCGGCCAGCGCCTCGGCCACCTCGGGAATGGAATCGGTGGCGCAGTCGATCAGTACGATCGCAGTGATCACGTCGCCCACTCTATCGGCCGGCGCGCACAGCCGCCGCCCTCGGCCACGGCCCTGCCAAGCGGTGCGAAGACCACGACGGGCTAAAGGCCCGCGGCGCACGGCGAGGAAAGGCCCGCGAGAGCCCGCGCGCAGCACCGCACGGCCCGCAAGAGTCCACGCCGCCCGCAAGGGCCCACGAACGGCCCGCGAAGCGGGCCATCGACCCGCCGATCAAGGAGAAACGCAACGATCAAGGGCAAACGCACGCGGAAAAGAGATCCAACCACGTGCATTCGCCCTTGATCGACGAGAAGAGCGCGCCGCGGCGGCGCCGCGCCGCGAAGACGCCCCGCCGCGACGGCGCGACGGCGCGACGGCGCGACGGCGCGACGGCGCGACGGCGCGACGGCGCGACGGCGCGACGAGGAAAGCGCGGCGCCGCGGACAGAAGGCGGCGCCGCGGACAGCGCGACTAGGCGGTCAGTGCTCTGCCGTGCGGCGAGTGCCGGTGTAGTACTCGAACAGCAGCCCGCAGGTCGCGGCGGTCACCGCGATCAACCCGGCCGCCAACAGCCACCACATCCAGAACACCAGCCCGAGCCCAGCCACCGTCGCCGCGGCAGCCAGGCCGAACGGCCAGTAGCTGCCCGGGCTGAAGAAGCCGATCTCGCCGGCACCGTCGGCCACCTCAGCGTCGGGGCGGTCTTCGGGGCGGGGGTCGATCCGGCGTGACACGAACCAGAAGAAGCCGCCGCACATCGAGGTCAGGATCGCGGAGAGCAGCAGCGCGACCGTGCCGATCCACTCGACGTGCCCGAGGTCGCCCCAGGTCCACCATGCGTACACGACGCAGGCGACGTACAGGAAGGCCGTGACAACGCCGAAGATCCGATACTCAGTCTTCATGTCACTCTCCGGACCCGGGATTGAAGTTCGAGACGTTCCGCTTGGTCGGGAACGGCTTCGTCGTGGTCGCCAACGGCTCCTCACCGATCTGGGTGAGCGCCTCCTGGGTCGTCGCGCCGTCCTGCTTCGCCTCGATGAACTGGTCGAACTTCTCCGGCGAGACCACGCGCAGCTCGAAGTTCATCATCGAGTGGTAGGTGCCGCACAGCTCGGCGCACCGGCCGACGTACGCGCCCTCCTGGTCGATGCTCGACACCTCGAACTGGTTGCGGATGCTCCCCGGGAACACGTCGCGCTTGAACAGCAACTCTGGCACCCAGAACGAGTGGATGACGTCCTTGCTGGTCTCCTCGAAGAGGACCCGCTTGCCGGTGGGCAGCACCAACACGGGGATCACGTCGCTGGAGCCCAGCGTGGAGGTGATCGTGTTGGCGTCGGTGCCGATGCCGTCGCGGTAGTTGAACTGCCAGTTCCACTTGAAACCGACGACCTCGACGATCACGTCCGGGTTCTTCGAGGTGCGGTCCACATCGGTCTGGACGATCGCCGTGTAGTAGAAGAGCACCGACACGACCAGGATCGGAGCGATCGTGTAGAGGAACTCCATCGGCATGTTGTAGCGGGTCTGCACCGGCAGCTCGTCGCCGCGCTTGCGGTACCGCACGATGCACCAGAAGATCAGACCCCAGACGAAGACGCCGACCACGAGGGCGGCGATCACCGACCCGATCCACAGGTCGTACATCCTGTTCGACTGCGGCGTGAGGCCATTCTCCGGCCAGCCAAAACCCTTGAAGGCGCTGCCGACGTCGCAGCCGCCCAGCAAGGTCATCAGCGCCGCGGCGCCGGCCCCGAGCCCGGCGAGCCTCGCAAGTCGAGCCCGCGTACCCCTAGCGACCACCTGGTTCAGCCTCCCTAGCGTCACCGACCGTCGCGAGATTACTCGACCATGCGGGCCGGACCTGCCGTGGGGTGGGTAGCGTCGGCTCGTGACCTACTTCGACGCGGCCGCGGCCGCGCCGCTACACCCGGTCGCGCGCCAGGCGCTGCTCGCCGCGCTCGACGACGGCTGGGCTGATCCCGGCAAGCTCTATTCGCAGGCCCGCCGCGCACGCCAGCTTCTCGACGCGGCGCGAGCCACGACCGCCGAGATTCTTCGAGTACGCCCAGACGAGTTGACCTTCACTAGTGGCGGGACGGAGGCGGCACAGTCGGCCGTCCGGGGTGGCCTGTCAGGGCGGCGACGCGCCGGTGACCGCCTCGTGCACTCCGCGATCGAGCACTCGGCGGTCCTCTACGCGGCCGGAAGCGCGGGTGTCGAGGTGCCCGTGGACCGCCAGGGCAGGCTCGACCTCGACGCCTGGCGGGAGGCGGTCAAGAGCCCCGGTGTGGCGCTGGCCGCCCTGATCAGCGCCAGCCACGAGGTGGGCACCGTGCAGCCGGTCGCCGAGGCGGCGCAGGCGTGTGCCGCCGCGGGCGTACCCCTCTATGTCGACGCCGCGCAGTCGGTGGGACGCGTCCCAGTACCCGATGGGTGGTCGCTGCTGACGGCGAGTGCCCGGAAATGGGGTGGTCCGGCGGGCGTGGGGCTGCTCGTCGTCCGGAAGGGCGTGCGCTGGCCGCCGGGGCACGAGGACACCGGCCGTGATCTTCCGGCCATCGTCGCGGCCGCGGCCGCGCTGCGGGCGGTGAGCGGCGAGCAGGCCGCGGAGGCGGCACGGCTGGCGCCGCTGGTCGACCGGATCCGGCGGGTGGTCGCCGCGACCGTGCCGGACGTCGAGGTGGTCGGCGACCCGGACGACCGGCTGCCGCACCTGGTGACGTTCTCCTGCCTGTACGTGGACGGCGAGGCGCTGCTGCACGCGCTCGACCGGCGCGGGTTCGCGGTGTCGTCGGGGTCGTCGTGCACGTCGTCGACCCTGCGCCCGAGTCACGTACTGGAGGCGATGGGTGTGCTGTCGCACGGCAACGTGCGGGTCTCGCTGCACCGCGAGACCACCGAGGCCGACGTGGACCGCTTCCTGTCGGAACTGCCGGACGTGGTGGCTACTCTCCGCGCCGAGGCCGGAGTGACCGACCTATGACCGTGATCGACTGTCTCGGGCAGCGGTGTCCGTTGCCGGTGATCGCGCTGGCCAAGCGGCTGCCCGGCGTGCCCGTCGGCGAGGTGGTGCGGGTGCTGGCCGACGATCCGGCGGCCGCCAACGACATACCCGCGTGGTGCCGGATGCGGGGCCACGAGTACGTGGGCAGGATCACGACGGACGGCGCCCCCGCCTACGACGTCCGCCGCACCCACTAACCGTGATCAGGGCGTCCCTGAAGTCGCTCTAACGACTTGAGGGACGCCCTGATCACGAAAGGGAACTGTTAGGCGCTGATGTGAGGGCGGACTTCCTCCGCCGCCTGGTCGCCGTACGAGTCGGCGACGCGCTTGAGGAACGCGTCACCGCGCACCTCGTACTCCTGCGGGCCCACCGTCTCCAGCACGAGCGCCGCCAGCACCGAGCCGACCTGGGCGGACCGCTCCAGGCTCAGCCCCCACGACAAGCCGGCGAAGAAGCCGCTGCGGAACCCGTCGCCGACACCGGTCGGGTCGACGAGCTGCACGTCGCGCGCCACCGGTACGTGGATGCGGTCGAGGCCCTTGCCCGTGATCTCGACGCCGTCCTTGCCCAGCGTGGTGATCCGCACCTTGACCCGGTCGAGCACCTCGGCCTCGCTGAGCCCGGACTTGCTCGACAGCAGCGACTTCTCGTACTCGTTGGTGAGCAGGTACTCCGCGCCCTCGATGAGCTTCGTCACGTCGCCGCCGTCCATGCGGGCGAGCTGCTGCGACGGGTCGGCCGCGAACGCGTATCCGCGGCTGCGGCACTCTTCGGAGTGGCGGATCATGGCGTCGGGGTCGTTGGCGCTGACCAGTACCAGGTCAAGGCCCCCGACGCGCTCGGCGACCGGCTCCAGCTCGATGTTGCGAGCCTCGCTCATGGCCCCCGCGTAGAACGACGCGATCTGGCACATGTCGAGGTCGGTGGTGCAGACGAAGCGCGCCGTGTGCGCGACCTCGCTGACGTACACCGAGTCGCAGTCGACGCCGTGCCGCTCCAGCCAGGACCGGTAGTCGGCGAAGTCGGCGCCCACCGCGCCGAGCAGCACCGGGTGCAGGCCGAGCTGACCCATCCCGAAGGCGATGTTGGCCGCGATGCCACCGCGGCGTACGACGAGGTCGTCGACCAGGAAGGACAGCGAGACCTTGTCGAGCTGGTCGGCGAGCAACTGCTCGGCGAACCGGCCGGGGAAGTGCATCAAATGGTCGGTAGCGATCGAGCCAGTTACGGCGATCTTCATGTCGGCCCTCGGGATCGGGTATAGGACAAGTGCGCGGCCAGCCTAGACAAAGCGGGACCGCCCGTACAGGCGGTCCCGCTTTTCCGTCAGACTGTTCCGAATTAGTGGAACGAGTCGCCGCACGCGCACGAACCCTGCGCGTTGGGGTTGTCGATGGTGAAGCCCTGCGCGTCGATCCGGTCCGCGAAGTCGATCGTCGCGCCGGACAGGTACGGAGCGCTCATGCGGTCGACGACGACGCCGACACCGTCGAAGTCGGTCACCACGTCGCCGTCGAGCGAGCGCTCGTCGAAGAACAGCTGGTAGCGCAGGCCGGAACAGCCGCCGGGCTGCACCGCCACACGCAGCCGCAGGTCGTCGCGGCCTTCCTGCTCGATAAGGGCCTTGACCTTCTGCGCCGCGACGTCGGTGAGGACGACGGTCGTAGCGGCCTTGGCCTCGGTCGACTCGGACTGCGCTGAAGTCGTCACGGGATATCTCCTCTTACTTTGGGTATCAATGCCAACGCTAGCCCTCGACCGGCCGATTCCCAACCAGACTCTCGGAGAGCACGGCCCGCTGTGTGGGGCGCGCCTCTTCCTGCCGGCGCCGCCCTTCATCCGTGAGAGTGACAAAGACGCCGCGACGGTCTGCCTCGCAGAGCGCCCGGCAGACGAGGCCGTCACGCTCCAGCCGAGCGACCGCCCGCGACAGGGCGCTCTGGCTGAGGTGCACCAGCTCGGCCAGCTCCTGCATGCGGAGTTTTGCCTGGTCAGCGCCGGCTAGGCGATCGATGACCTCGAACTCGCTCATGCCGATCCCGTGCCGGTCCTGAAGCTCGCGCTCCAGCGCGCAGGAGGTGTCGTGGTAGCGCTGCGCGAGCGCTCGCCACTCGATCACCAACCGCAGGTCGTCCGACACGCCGCCCATCCTAGCAGATGCGCATGCATTAAATGCGTGTGCAGGTTGTTACCGCGACCCTCCCACTGGCGACCACTGCGTCGCCAGGTGGGCGGCCAGGTCTCGCAGGGCCTCCGCGGGCTCGGCCATCGCCTTGTCGAGGCCGACCCGGTCCACCAGGGCGTACGCGTCGGTGACGCCCGCCGCGGCGGCTTCGCGGCGGCCCGCGCTCACCTGGCCGGCCAGTACCAGGCACGGCAAGCCACGATCGCGGGCGCCGGCGGCCACCCCGGCAACCACCTTGCCGCGCAGCGACTGGTGGTCGAACGAGCCCTCCCCCGTGATCACCAGATCGGCCTCGTCCAGGGCGGCGTCGAGCCCGATGAGGTTCGTCACCATCGTGATGCCCGACTCGCAGCGGCCGCCGAGCGCGAGGATCGCCGCGCCCAGCCCGCCAGCCGCACCCGCCCCCGGCAGACCCGCCAGGTTGGGCGGGCACGTCGATAGCTCCTTCTCCAGCACCGACGCCCACCGGGTCAGCGCGCCGTCGAGCAGCAGTACGTCTTCGCGGGACGCGCCCTTCTGCGGACCGTACACATTGGATGCGCCGTGCAGCCCGGTCAGCGGGTTGTCGACGTCGGTCGCCGCGACCAGGGCGGCGCCACGCAAGCGCGGGTCACCCTCCAACCCGGCAACGGCGGTCAACGCGGCACCGCCGTACGGCAGCGCGTATCCGGTCTCGTCCAGCGGCGCGGCGCTGAGCGCGGCGTACATGCCCGCGCCACCGTCGTTGGTCGCCGACCCGCCCAGCCCGATCACGATCCGCCGCGCGCCCGCCTCGACGGCGTGCGCCAGCAGCACCCCTAGCCCGTACGACGTGGCGCCCAGCGGGTCGCGCTCACTTTTCGAGAGGAGATGCAGGCCACACGCCTGCGCGCTCTCCACGTACGCCGTGTCGCCGTCCAGCAGCACCGAGCCGGCGACAGGGCGGCCCAGCGGATCCACCGTCGGTACCGGAATCGAGGTACCCAGCGACGCCAGTACATCCAGAAAACCTGGACCGCCGTCGGAGAGCGGACGCTCGACGGTCTCGTCTTTGGCCGCCGCGGAGCGCCAACCCGCCGCGATGGCCTCGGCCACCGCGGGCGCCGCGAGGGTACCGGCGTACTTGTCAGGGCAGATCAGCACTCGCATGTTTCCGGAGTGTGACATGCCACAGTCCCGGAGTTGGCGATGGGGCGCATCATGGATGGCGTGACTTCGACCTGGGTTGAGCCGTCAGGCACCGGTGCCGCACTCCTGCTGCTCGGACGGGGCAGCGACCCTTCTGCCGAACGCGGCGTCGAGTGCCCCGGCGAGCTGCCCTCCCCCAGCGACCCCGACCTGGTCGAGCGGGCCACCCGCGCCAAGGCCGCCCTCGGCGACCGGCTCTTCATCCTCGGGCACCACTACCAGCGCGACGAGGTCATCCAGTTCGCCGATGTGACGGGCGACTCGTTCAAGCTGGCCCGCGAGGCGGCCGCCCGCCCAGAAGCGGAGTACATCGTCTTCTGCGGCGTGCACTTCATGGCCGAGAGCGCCGACATCCTCACCTCCGACGCGCAGAAGGTCGTCCTTCCCGACCTCGGCGCCGGCTGCTCGATGGCCGACATGGCCGCGCTGCCGCAGGTGGAGGCCGCCTGGGAGCTGCTCGAAGACGCGGGCGTCGCCAGCTCGACCGTCCCGGTCACCTACATGAACTCCTCGGCCGACATCAAGGGCTTCGTCGGCCGCAACCACGGCGTGGTCTGCACATCGTCCAACGCCAAGCGGGCGCTGACCTGGGCGTTCGAGCGCGGGCAGCGGGTGCTCTTCCTGCCCGACCAGCACCTCGGGCGCAACACCGCCATCCTGGAGATGGGGATCGACGCCGACGACTGCGTGCTGTACGACCCGCACAAGCCGGGCGGCGGCCTCACCGAGAAGCAGCTGCGCGAGGCCAAGATGATCCTCTGGCGGGGGCACTGCTCGGTGCACGGGCGGTTCACCAAGAGCTGCGTCGACGAGGTGCGGCTACGGGTGCCTGGTGTCAACGTGCTCGTCCACCCGGAATGCCGCTACGACGTGGTCACGTCGGCCGACTACGTCGGCTCGACCGAATACATCATCAAGACCCTCGACGCGGCGCCCGCCGGGTCGGCGTGGGCCATCGGCACGGAGCTCAATCTGGTACGCCGGCTGGCGCACGCCCATCCGGACAAGCAGATCATGTTCCTCGACCGGAACGTCTGCTACTGCTCCACCATGAACCGGATCGACCTGCCCCACCTCGTCTGGGCCCTGGAAGAGCTGGCCGCCGGGCGACTCGTGAACCAGATCACCGTCGATGCCGACACGGCGCGTCACGCCCGCGTCGCACTCGACCAGATGCTCGCCCTTCCGTAACGCTCGGTCATCAGGGAAACACGGAAGATTCCGTGTTTCCCGGTTTCGCGCCATCCTGCGCGCCGCGCGACTCCGTACTAAAGTCACTGAGCGCTATGCTGCCCGGGTCCTGAGCCAATCGCAGGAGGTTTACGTTGACGAACGACGTCCTGACCGTGCACGGTGGCACGCCACTGCACGGACAGATCCGGGTACGCGGCGCGAAGAACCTCGTCTCCAAGGCGATGGTGGCAGCGTTGCTCGGCGACGAGCCGAGCCGGCTGTTCGACGTGCCCCGCATCCGCGACGTCGAGGTGGTCCGCGGGCTCCTGGAGCTGCACGGCGTCAAGGTGACCGACGGCGTCGAAGACGGTGAGCTGGTCTTCGACCCCGCCAACGTCGAGAGCGCCAGCACCGACGAGATCAACGTGCACGCCGGCTCCAGCCGCATCCCGATCCTCCTGTGCGGCCCGCTGCTCCACCGGCTGGGCCACGCCTTCATCCCCGACCTGGGCGGCTGCCACATCGGGCCGCGGCCGATCGACTTTCACATCCAGGCGCTGCGCGAGTTCGGCGCGATGGTCGACAAGGCGCCCGACGGCATGCACCTGACCGCGCCCAACGGCCTGCACGGCACCAAGCTGGAGCTGCCGTACCCGAGCGTCGGCGCCACCGAGCAGGTACTGCTGACCGCGGTCATGGCCGACGGCGTCACCGAGCTGCGCAACGCCGCGGTCGAGCCCGAGATCATCGACCTGATCTGCGTCCTGCAGAAGATGGGCGCGATCATCAAGGTGCACACCGACCGGGTCATCGAGATCCAGGGCGTGCCCCGCCTCGGCGGCTACACCCACCGGCCCATCCCCGACCGCATCGAGGCCGCCAGCTGGGCAGCCGCCGCGCTGGCCACCGGTGGCGACATCGAGGTGCTGGGCGCCGAGCAGGTCGACATGATGACGTTCCTGAACGTCTTCCGCTCGGTCGGCGGCGCGTACGAGGTCACCGATGCCCGCCCGCGTGCCGGCCAGGAGGGCAAAATCCGGTTCTGGCACCCGGGTGGCGAGCTGCGGGCCGTGGCGATCGAAACCGACGTGCACCCCGGCTTCATGACCGACTGGCAGCAGCCGCTCGTCGTGGCGCTCACCCAGGCGCGGGGCCTGTCGATCGTGCACGAGACCGTGTACGAGCAGCGCCTCGGCTACACCGACGCGCTCAACACGATGGGCGCGACGATCCAGGTCTATCGCGACTGCCTCGGCGGCACCCCGTGCCGGTTCGGCCGCCGCAACTTCAAGCACTCCGCGGTGATCGCCGGCCCCAGCAAGCTGCACGCGGCCGACCTCGTGATCCCCGACCTGCGCGCCGGCTTCAGCCACTTGATCGCCGCACTGGCCGCCGAGGGCACCTCCCGGGTGTACGGCGTCGACTTGATCAACCGCGGCTACGAAGACTTCGAAGCCAAGCTGGCCGCCCTAGGCGCCCACGCCGAACGCGGCTAACCCCCACCTCGCGCGCCAGCGCGCCCTCGCGCCCTGCCCGCGCGCCAGCGCGCCCTGCCCGCGCGGCCGCGCCCTGCCCGCGCGCCAGCACGCTCTGCCCGCGCGCCTGCGGGCCGCCCGCGCGCCCCCGCGGCACTGCCCGCGCGCCAGCGCGCTCTGCCCGCCGATCAAGGGCGAACGCACGTGGTTCGATCTCAAAACCGCGTGCATTCGCCCTTGATCGTTGCGATTTTCCTTGATCGATGGCTGGGCTGAGCCCGTCGCACGCGGGGCCGTGCGGACCGTCCGCCTTGGCGGGGGTGGCGCTCGCGCGGGCGGGCGCGGCGAGCCGTGCTGGCACCCGCTACCCTTTGCAACGTGCCGTCGCTGTTTCGCCGCAAGTCCGCTGACGTCGTCGACGAGGTCGAGGAGACCCCCGACGAGGTCGATGAAGCCGCGCGCCCGAGGGGGTACACGCCGAGTAAGAAGGATCTCGGCGTCACCACGCCCAAGCGCGCCACCAATCGCCGGCGCGCGGTCGAAGCGGCGCCCGCCAACCGGCGCGAGGCGTACAAGCGGTCCCGGGAGCGGCAACGTGCCGAGCGGGCCGAGGCGATGGCCGGTATGCGGGCGGGCGACGAGAAGTACCTGCTGGCCCGCGATCGAGGGCCTGAGCGCTCGCTGGTCCGCGACATCGTCGACTCGCGACGCACGGTGGGTACGTGGTTCTTCGGCGGCGCGCTGGTCGTACTGATCGGCTCGTCCGCGGCGATGCCCGACCCCGTGCGACTGATCTCCAACCTGCTGTGGGGCGCACTGGCGCTCGGCGTCGTGGTCGACTCGATCCTCATCTCGCGCAAGGTGGGCAAGCTCATTCGGGCACGCTTCCCGAAGACGACGCAGCGGATGGGCTCGCTGTACCTGTACGCGATCATGCGCTCCATCACGTTCCGCCGCATGCGCATGCCGAAGCCAAAGGTGACGATCGGCACCGCGGTCTAGCGCCAACACAGGCCAGAACCGCTCGCGATCCCCATTTCGGTGCGCCGCTGCGGGTGCGGGCTGCGTAGTGGGCCGGGATGGCCCGGACGCGCCCAGACCCGATACAGCAATATCGGGGAAATTGCCCCCTCCGGCCGCGTGTGAGGGGACATGTTCGGGGATTTTGTGCGGACGGCAGGGTTCCGGCCACGCGCTGACGGCGGGCCGGCGACCGCCAAGCGCAGGTGGCCAAGCGCGAGCCGCCAAGCGAGGGCCGATACGCGCGGGCTGGGGCTGCCGGCCGGCGATGCCGACGCCAACCGTCGTCGATCAAGGGCATTCGCATCGATCATGGCCGAATGCACGCGGTTTGGCGATCGAACCACGTGCATTTGCCCTTGATCGGCGCGGTGAGCGCGCGCCCGGTCCGCGCGGTGAGCGCCCGGTCCGCGCGGTGAGCGCCCGGTCCGCGCGGTGAGCGCCCGGTCCGCGCGGTGAGCGCCCGGTCCGCGCGGTGAGCGAGCGATCGGCGTTGAGGCGCGGGGACCTGGGCGCTGGTGGGTGGTGTTAGGGGATGCCGGCTAGGCGGAGGAGGGCGGCTGTTGCTGCCGCTGCTACCACTACCGCGATGAAGGGCGCCTTTAGCCAGGCTAGGACGGCGCCTACCGCGACACCCACCGGTCGGGCGATGCCGGCGAAGGCGCCGCTGTCGGTTAGAGCCGCAGTGCCTGCCAAAGCTGCCAGGAGTGCTGCCGCCGCCATGGGCAGCAGCCGGCGCAGCGGCTCGGGTAGGTCGAGGCGGTCGCGGAGGACCACGCCAGCCAGGCGGAAGGCGTACGTGCCCACCGCCAGCGCCACGATCACCGCTATCAGCATCAGCGCCGCCCCGCCACGGGGAGGCGCCGCCAGGCCAGGAGGAGGCCGCTGAGGGCGAGCAGTACGGGCAGGCCTGCCGGTAGGAACGGGGTGGCCAGTACGGCGACCAGGGCGCCGCTGAGCGCGACGTGCCGGGTGTCGCGGTCGCGTAGTGAGGGCAGCAGGAGCGCGATCATGCCCGCGGGGAAGGCGGCGTCGAGGCCGAGCGCGTCGGTGTCGCCTACTGAGCCGCCGAGCAGGATGCCGAGTACCGTGCCGGTCTGCCAGGCGACGAAGAGGGTGACGCCGGTCGACCAGTACGCGCGCTGGCGAACGGGGCCGGCGGGCAGTGCCATGGCGAAGGCGACCGACTCGTCCACCAGCAGGTGGCTGCCGACCAGCCGGCGCCACCAGCCCTGGCCGATCGCGTCAGCGATCGCCAGGCCGAACGGCAGGTGGCGGGCGTTGAGCAAGAGTCCGGCGAAGACGGCCGCGAACGGGTTTCCGACCGTTATCAGGCCGACGGCCATGAACTGGGATCCGCCCGCGAAGACGAGCACGGACATCGCGACGACCGCCCACGCGGGGAGCCCCGAGGCGACCGCGATCGCGCCGAACGACGCGCCGACGGCGACCACGGCCACGCCCAGCGCGCCGATATCGCGGGTCAGCGTTCGCTCTGCCGTACGCATAGTCCACAATAATGAACACCACACGAGTGTTCGTCAAATCGAACGGAAGGCAGTATGCAGCGAACAGCACCCCCGATCGCGCACATCGCCGCCGCCCTGCGCCGGGAACGCGAGCGGGCCGGCGTCTCCCTGACAGAGTTGGCCCGGCGCGCGGGCGTGGCCAAGTCGACGCTCTCGCAGCTGGAGAGCGGCACCGGCAACCCCAGCGTGGAGACGCTCTGGTCGCTGGCGGTGGCGCTGGGCGTACCGTTCAGCCGCCTCGTCGAGCCTCCCACGCCGGCGGTACGCGTGGTGCGGGCCGGCGAGGGCGCCCGGATCCCGTCGGAGCAGGCCGACTTCGCCGGCATCCTGCTGTCGGCCGGCTCCCTGCACGCCCGCCGTGACCTCTACCTCATGGAGATGGAGCCGGGCGCCGAACGGCACGCCGAGGCTCACATCCCGGGCAGCGTCGAGCACCTGGTCGTGGCCAGGGGACGGCTGCGTACCGGCCCGGCCGACGACCCGGTCGATCTCGAACCCGGCGACTACATCGCCTTCGCCGGCGACCAGCCCCACGTGTACGGCGCGCTCGAACCGGGCACCCTCGCCGTCCTCGTCATGGAGCATCCTCGGTAGCCGTCTTGTAGAGGCGCGCCACGACGTCTTCGATGTCGGGCTCGAGGATGGCGATGTCGCGCAGGCCGGGCAGCCCGCCGAGGCGCGCGACCACAGCCGCCGCGGAACCGTCCACCTCGAAGACCAGCCGGCGCCCGTCGGCCTCCACTGTCGCGTCACCGAACGACGCCACCGGCTCGTCGAGGTCGACCACCACCCGCCGCCGCGACCCGTACCGCGCGTGCAGCGCGTCGATCGTGCCGTCGTGCACGACGCGACCGTGGTCGATCACCACGAGCCGCTTGCACAGCCGCTCGATGTCGGCGAGGTCGTGCGTGGTCAGTACGAGGGTGGTGTCGCCGCGCTCGCCCACCTCGGTCAGGAACGACCGGACCGCCTGCTTGCTCACCACGTCGAGCCCGATGGTCGGCTCGTCGAGGAAGAGCACCTCCGGCCCGTGCAGCAGCGCGGCGGTCAGCTCGCCGCGCATCCGCTGGCCGAGGGAGAGTTGCCGCACCGGGATCTCGAGGAACTCGTCGAGGTCGAGGAGGGAGCGGCAGCGGCGCAGCCGGCTCGCATGGTCATCCGCCGGGACGCGGAAGATGTGCCGCAACAGGTCGAACGAGTCGCGCAACGGCAGGTCCCACCACAACTGCGACCGCTGGCCGAAGACCACGCCGATCCGGCGCGCCAGCTTCGTCCGCTGCGGCACCGGCGTGTACCCGCACACCCGCACCTCGCCACCGGACGGCATCAGGACGCCGGTCATCATCTTCAGCGTCGTGGACTTGCCGGCACCGTTCGGACCGATGTAGCCCAGCATCTCGCCGCGCTCCACAGTCAGGTCCACCCCGTCGACCGCGCGCACCACGCGTTTCTCACGGCGCAGCCGCGAACGCTTGACCCGTACCGTGAACTCCTTGCGCAGCCCGCGCGCCTCGATCACACTCATGACCCCGTACTCCGGTAGTGCCGGACGCCCACCCGCCACACCGCGGCGGCCGCCGCCGCGACGATGACCGAGACGCCCGGCGCGGCATATCCCACCCAGCCCGGCAGGCCCAGCGGGTCGGTCCTGCCGAGCAGTGCCAGCGCCGGGTAGTAGGCGACAAAACCGAAGCCCAGCCCGTACGCGAACACGCGCCGAAACCATCCACTGTAGATATTGATCGGGTACGTGGTGAACTCCCGGCCGCCATAGGTGAAGGCGTTACCGAACTCCCCCGACTCGATCCACCAGAACGCCACCGAGGCGGTCGCCACGAAGATGGACGCGAAGAACAGCACGCCGCCGAGGACCGCGTACACCAGGAGCGCGACCCGCGCCACCGTCCAGTCGATGTCGACTGACGCCAGCGCCACACCCAGTACAGTCGCGCCGAAAACCGACCGCGCGGCCTTGCGGATGGGAATGTCCATCAGCACGAGCTGCGGCAGCACGCCGAGCGGCCGCACGAGTACCGCGTCCAGCCGGCCCGTGTTCACGTACAGCTTGACCCGCTCGATGTTGCCGACCGTCAGGTCGGCGGCGGCGAACGCGAGCGCCGTCAGCCCGACCATCACCATCGCCTCGCGAAGCGTAAACCCGCCCAGCGCCTTGGTGACCCGAAACAGCACCAGCACGGTGAGCACGTCGAGCACCGTGGCGATCACGTTGGTGCCGACGTCGATGGCGAACGAGACCCGGTACGAGGCTTGGGCGCTGACCTGGCCACGCAGCAGGGCCAGGTACGGGCGCGGCCGGTCAGCCACCCTGGATCACCAGCCGGCGCTCGGCGCGGCGCTGCACCATCACGCACGCCGTCAGGAGCAGTCCGGCCCACATCACCTGGAGCGCGACAAGGCCACCCCGCAGTGCGGGCGCGTCACGTTCGACCAGGACGTCGAGCGGCGTCTGCAGCATGCCGGGAAATGGCGTGGCGACCCACAGGGCGACCATCAACGGTTCGGGCAGGAAACGCAGTGGGAAGAACAACCCGCCCAGCACGCCGGAGCCGATCATCCACGCGATCATCGGGCCGCGGATGTCGGTGAGCCAGTACGCGACCGAGTTGACGAGGAACCGGCAGGCGAAACAGAGCAGGACGGCCAGCCCCGTCGAGAGGACGAAGAGCGGTGCGGTGAACCACTGTCGTGGCAGGTACACGTCGAAGAACAGCAGGCCGGTGAGCACGGGCGGCACGAACCTGGTGAGTACCGCGTGCCCGGCCCGCCCGACGTCAGCGGCGAGGTACATGGTTATGGGGTGCACCGGTCGCAGCAGATCGCTGGCGACGTCACCGGTGCGTATCCGGTCGGCGAGTTCGGTCGAGCCCCACAACGCCACGACGGCGAGCAGTCCCTGTCCGGTCCACACAAAGGTGACAAGCTGCTTCTGGCTGTACCCGCCGGCGAGACCGGTCGCGGTGCCGGCCGCCACGGCCAGCAGTACGTAGGTGCGTAGGAAACCGAATACGGTGTTGGTGAAGGCGCCGGCTACCGTCGCCTGGCGATAGGTAGAGTAGCGACGAAAGCCTGATCCGGTTATGGCGGCAAATGTCCGGAAGGCAGGGACGATGTTTCGATGTGCGGACGGTGGCGTAGTGGCGTTCACCGAGCCCACGCCGATACCCTCCTTTCCGCGACCACGCTGCACCCGAGCCGGGTGACTCTACCCGGCACACGGGGCTGCCCAGCGACACATTTTCGATGAGGTGACATCGGCGGTGAGCGAAGCGACCACTAGCTCAGTGCCGCGCGACGCCATCGAGGTGCCCGGGGCCGCGGCGTGAGCGAGGACTACATCGACTACCGGCGCGGACGCGGCGAACCGTCGTGGGTCGACGAGCCCACCGACGAGTGGGAGCCGATCTTCCCTGGTCAGAAGTACCCCGGCGACACCGGCGCACAGCAGGGCAAGCCCGCCAACGCGCGCGGTTCCGGTGCCGCTGGCCGAGCCGGCGTGTACCCGGCGAGCGCCCGCCCAGCCCAGCAGCCCGCGCCGAAGGTCGTCTCGACCGACGGGCGCGGCACCCCCATTGCCCCGCCGACCGGCGGCGGTGGGATCCGATGGTCGCCGCCGCCCGCTCCCGGCCGCCGCCCCGGCCCGGCCCGGCCCGACTCCGCTCAGCCCGCTGCCGCCCGCGCCGACGCGGGGCGTCCCGACGACGGACGTGGCGGCGCGGACCTGATGGACGGCCCGACGCGGCCTATCCCACCCGGTCTGCCGCCGCCACCCGACTCCAGCGACGGCCCGCCGCGCCCCGCCTCCCCGGGGCGCCGCCCCGGTCCGCGCAGCGCGCCCTCCCCCGACCCTCGTCGCCCTCGCGGGCCCGTCGACGGAGGCCCCCGCGACGCACGCCCATCCGACGGCCGCGCTGGCGACGGCCGGCCGACCGATGGACGCGGTGGCGACGGCCGGCCGGCCGACGGACGCGGTGGCGACGGCCGGCCGGCCGACGGACGCGGTGGCGACGGCCGGCCGGCCGACGGACGCGGTGGCGACGGCCGGCCGGCCGACGCTCGCCCGGCGGCCTCGCAGGGCCGTCCGAGCTGGGACGACCGCCAGGGCTGGGACGAACGGCAGGGTTGGGACGAACGGCAGGGTTGGGACGACCCCCAGGGCCGCGACGTACGGCCGGGCTGGGACGACCGGCAAGGGCAGGCCGGCCGCCAAGGCCGGGACGAGCGCCAGGGCTGGGACCGCCAAGGCCGGGACGACCGGCAAGGGCAGGGCGGCCGCCCGGTACGGGACGGCCGGCCGGACTGGGACGACCGGCCCGCCGCGCGCGAACGCCCATCGTGGGATGACCGCCCCGACGGCCGCGGACGGCCGAACTGGGACGACCGAGTTGGTGGGACCGAGCGGCCGGGCTGGACCGACCGGCCTGGCGGCCCTGAACGGCCGGGCTGGGACGATCGAGCCGGCGGACCCGAACGGCCGGGCTGGGACGATCGAGCCGGCGGACCCGAACGGCCGAACTGGGATGACCGCCGCCCAGCGGCGCGGCCGGGACGGGACGACCGGCCGGCGTGGGACGACCGCGCGGCCGGACGCGAGCGACCGGGCTGGGACGACCGGCAGAGCGCCGGCGGCGGTAGGCCAGGGTGGGACGACCGGCCCGCACCCGACCAGGCCGCCCGGGGCAGCCAGGCAGCGCGTGCCGAGCGGCCCGACGCGGGCGAGTGGAGGCCGAGCGGGCCGGGCTGGGACGCGCCCCCCAGACCGAGCAGGGACGACCGCGCGACCGCCGAGCGGCCCGGCTGGGACGACCAGGCAGCACGCGCGACCGGCAGGGACGACCGCGTCGGGACGAGCGAGCGGCAGATCCGGGACGACCAGCAGGCGCCTGCCATGGGCAGGAGCGACCGGGCGGGGATCGGTGAGCCGCCGAGCCGGGGCGACCAGGCGGCGCGCGGGCCAGATCGTGCGCCGGCCGGCGAGCGGCCGGGTTGGGACGACCGGCGGGCACGCCCGGCCGATACCGCCCGACAGGCCGACGCGGCCCGCGCCGCAGAGGCCGCGCGCGTCTCCGAAGCCGCGCGCACGTCCGAAGCGGCCCGCGCGGCGGAAGCCGCACGCGTATCCGAAGCCGCCCGCGCCGCAGAAGCCGCACGCATGACCGAGTCGACCCGAGCCGAGTCGACCCGAGCCGATGCGGGCCGCGTAGCGGAGTCGGCCCGCGCCGCCCAAGCCGCGCGGGCGGCTGAGGCGCCGCTGGAGCCGCCGAGCCCGCTGCGCTGGGAGCCGCCGGACCGGGTCCGTCCCGCCGCGGAACGTGACGCGAGCGGCCGCCCGGCATCGGGTGTACCGCCGGGCCCTGGCGGCCGTCCCACCGAGCCAGGCGTCGACGCGCCGGACGGCGGCGACCGGCCGGAGCGCGACGGTGCCGCCGCCGAGGCGGGCCGTCCGCCCGAGCTCAGTCTGGGCGCGCGCCTGCGCGGCGCCGACCTGGATGCCGGCCCGGAGCTGGGTTCGGCGGCGCCGGATCGCGGTCCGTCGCGCGCCGA
Source organism: Phytohabitans aurantiacus (assembly GCF_027923225.1). GTDB lineage: Bacteria > Actinomycetota > Actinomycetes > Mycobacteriales > Micromonosporaceae > Phytohabitans > Phytohabitans aurantiacus. The sequence goes on along the minus strand of NZ_BSDI01000075.1, from coordinate 62,066 downwards.
CGGATGGTTCAGCGCCGCGCCGGTCTCCCCCGCGCCACCCGTTTCGGGCGTCCCGGCCGGCGGGACCGCCGAAGCGCCCGTGTCCGGGGCACGCGCCGGCGGACCGGACGACCGGCAAACCAGCGACACCGCAACCGCCGCCAGGCCGAACGCCGGCGGACCGGACGACCACGACACCGCAACCACCGCCAGGACGCGCGCCGGCGGACCAGCCGACCGCGACACCTCAACCACCGCCAGGACGCGCGCCAGCGGACCAGCCGACCGCGACACAGACCGGGCGACCGGCGGAAGGCCGAACGCCGGCGGAGCCGACCGCGACACAGACCAGCAAACCGACACGGCAACCGCTGGCGGACCGGCCGACCGCGACGCCGGCATGCCATCCGCTGGCCGGTCGGTGGAGCGCGGTGCCGATGGCGGCGAGCCGGCCGACGGCGACATCGGCCGGGCGGCGAGCCGGGGGCCGGGGGATGACGGCCCTACCCGGCCCCTGGACGGTGCGGCGGGCGGGTCCGGAGACGGGGACGCGGACGAGAGGTCGTCGCTCGCAGAAGGGCTGTCGCAGATCGAAGAGCCGCTGCTCACCGACGAATCGCCCGCGCCGGTGTCGGCGCCACCGGACGGCGAGCCACGGGTCGCCGCGAGCCCCGACACCGTACTGCCCGCACCGGCCGGCCCGGCCGCGGGCGCGGCCACGGCACTGCGCGCGCCGACCATGCTCGCGCCGCTGGTGCGTCCGGACTCCGACGAGCCGACCAAGCCGCCCGCGGCCACCGCCCCCGCCGAACCCGCGGCGCCGGACCCGGAGCAGCTCCTGTCGGCGTACGAGTGGCGCTTCCACCACGAGACGCTGCGCGAGCTGGTGGAGAACCCCGACGATCTGCGTGAGATCCGCGACCGCCTGACCGAGAAGGTGGAGGCGGCCACCGACAACCGGGCACGCGCCCGCCTGCTCAGCCTCCGGGCCGTGGTGTCGCGCATCCTCGGCGACCTCGGCAAGGCGCTCAGCGACGCCAAGATGGCGCTCACCCACGCCGAGGCGACCGGCGAGCTGCGGCGGATCGCCATCGCGCAGGCCCGGCTCGCGCACGTGTTGCAGTGGCGCGGCGACTTCGCCGAGGCCGACCGACTCTTCGCCGAGGCCAACTCGTCCGAGTTGCCCGACCGGCTGCGCGCCACGATGCACGAGCACGCCGGCCGGTCCTGCTACGACCAGGGCCGGTACATGGAGGCCTGCAACCACTTCGAGCGCGCGCTCGAGCTGCGCAAGGTCGAAGACCCGGACCTCATCGCGCGTACCGAGCTGGCGCTGGACGCCGTCTTCAACAAGGTGGCCCAGAACGGCTGGGGCCCGTACCCGCGCAACACCGACGAGATCCTGCAGATCCGCCGGCCCCCGACGCCCAAGTTCAGCGACCGCAAGCAGAAGTGGGGCTTCGCGACGGCCGACGACAAGGACGAGGTGTTCGTGGTGCCGCCGGAGTACGCGGACGTGCAGCCGTTCCGCGACGGGGTGGCCTGGGTACGCCGGCCCGAGCAGCAGACCTGGGAGCTCATCAACGACTCGGGTGAGTTGTTGATCACACCGTCGGCCGGTTACCTGGGCGTCGGCTCGTACTCGGACGGGCTTGCCTGGGTGTCGCGCGACGGCACCAGCGGCTGGATCGCCATCGACAAGGGCGGTCGCATCATCATTCCGGCTGGCTTCGACGACGTGCGGCCGTTCCGGCGGGGCATCGCGGCGGTACGCAAGGGCGGCTGGGGCGCTGTCGACAAGAGCGGGCGGGTGGTGCTGCCGACCCGGTTCTCCGGGTTCGCGACCGCGCTCACCGACGGCCGGTACGTCGACGGCTTCACCGACGAGGGCCTGGCCATCGTGGACGGCGGCGGGCGCAAGGGCGTGGTCGACCGCGCCGGCCGCATGATCGTGCCGCCGGTACACCCGGCCGTGGTGATCCACCCGGTGGCGTTCCTCATCGGCAACGGCACCGGCCAGTGGGGCGCCATCGACCGCCGGGGTGAGGCGCTCATCGACGTCGTGCACCCGAGCCGCGCGGATGTGATGGACGAGATAGACCGGCTCCTCGCTGACACGAAACCGGTTCTCTAGCGATGCCATAGGGTCGGAACCATGGAGTTCCGACACCTTGGCCGGTCCGGCCTCATGGTCAGCGAGATCTCGTACGGCAACTGGATCACCCACGGCTCGCAGGTCGAAGAGGACGCCGCGGTCGCCTGTGTCCGCGCCGCCCTCGACGAAGGCATCACCACCTTCGACACGGCCGACGTGTACGCGGGGACCCGCGCCGAGTCCGTGCTCGGCCGCGCCCTCAAGGGTGAGCGCCGGGAGGGGCTGGAGATCTTCACGAAGGTCTACTGGCCCACCGGCCCCGGCCCGAACGACCGCAGCCTGTCCCGCAAGCACATCATGGAATCGATCAACGGGTCGCTCCAGCGGCTGCAGACCGACTACGTCGACCTGTACCAGGCGCACCGGTTCGACGTCAGCACGCCCCTGGACGAGACGATGGAGGCGTTCGCCGACGTCGTGCACTCCGGCAAGGCGCACTACATCGGCGTATCGGAGTGGACCGCCCCGCAGATCCGTGAGGCGCACGCGCTCGCCAAGGAGCTGAAGATCCGGCTCATCTCCAACCAGCCGCAGTACTCGATGCTCTGGCGGGTCATCGAGGCCGAGGTCGTGCCGGCGAGCGAGGAGCTGGGGCTCGGCCAGATCGTGTGGTCGCCGATCGCGCAGGGCGTACTCACCGGCAAGTACGTGCCGGGGCAGGCGCCGCCCGCCGGCTCCCGCGCGACCGACGAGAAGTCCGGCGCCGGCTTCATCGCCCGCTTCATGCGCGACGACGTGCTGTCTGCCGTGCAGCGTCTCAAGCCGGTCGCCGAGCAGACGGGGCTCACCATGGCCCAGCTCGCGGTCGCCTGGGTCCTGCAGAACCCGAACGTGTCGTCGGCGATCGTCGGCGCGACCCGGCCGGAGCAGGTGCGCGACAACGTCAAGGCCGCGGGCGTCAAGCTCGACCAGGGCGTGCTGAAGGCGATCGACGAGATCCTCGACCCGGTCGTCGAGCGCGACCCGGGCAAGACCGAGAGCCCCTCCAGGCGCCCGTAGCACCCCCACTGCGTGATCAGGGCGTCCCTGAAGTCGCTATGGCGACTTGAGGGACGCCCTGATCACGAAGAAAGCACTAGCTCCAGAAGCGGATCAGGTCCAGGCCGATGTCGTACAGCCAGAACGGCAGGCCGAGCAGGTCGCCCAGCCACTCGACGGCGCCGAAGAACCAGCCGTTGATCCGCGGCTGCCACAGCAGGGCGAAGAGCAGGATGAACCCGTACGGCGCCATCAGGTCGTAGCCGCGCTTCCACTGCGGCGGCAGCCACGGCTGGATCACGTTGCCGCCGTCGAGGCCGGGCACCGGCATGAGGTTGAGCAGGCTGGCGGTGAGCTGGAGGAACGCCAGCAACGCCACGCCCGCCCAGAACTCCTCGTGCGCGGCGACGTCGACGCCCACCGCGAACGGGATGACCAGCAGCACGGTGAAGATCACATTGGTCGCCGGGCCGGCGAGGCTGACCAGGCTGTGCTTCCAACGTCCCGGGATCTGGTGCCGGTCGACCCACACGGCGCCGCCGGGCAGGCCGATGCCGCCCAGCAGGACCACCACGATCGGCAGCACGATCGACAGCAGCGGGTGGCTGTACTTGAGCGGGTTGAGCCGCAGGTAGCCCCGGTGCGCCACGCCCACGTCGCCAGCCCGGAACGCGATGATCGCGTGCGCGTACTCGTGCAGGCAGAGTGACACGAGCCACCCCGAGACCACGAAGAGGAAGACGTCGAACCGGACGTTGCCGAACTCGGCCCACGCCATCCACCCGCTGGTGACGAACAGCGCGACCAGGCACAGGAAGACCCCGCTCGGCCGGAACGCGTCCTTCGGTATCCCGATGACCAGATTTCGGCCGTGCTCAGTGCTCATTCGGCCCCCGGCAGCAGGCTCATCCGGTACTCCACCCGATCGTCCTCCACCAAACTCACCGACGTCACGCCGGCCGACGCCAGCTCACGCCAGGTCTGGCCGATCCAGGACTCGGCGTCGGCCTGGCTACCGAATTGCTCGGCAGGACCAGATACCGCCCGACCGTCCGTGCCCTCGTACCGCCAGCTCCACGGCATACTTGCCCCTCCCACCACACCAGGCGTGCAACCCCCGCAAGCGTAGTGGGGCCAGCGGCTTAAGGTACGGGGCATGTCCGTTGAGGGGTGGCGCACCATCCTGGTGCTCGGTGGGATCCGGTCCGGCAAGTCGGAGTTCGCCGAGTCGCTGGTCGCCGACGAGGCAAATGTTCGATATGTCGCGACTAGCACGCTGGGCGAGGACGATCCCGAGTGGGCCGAACGGATCTCGGCACACCGCCATCGCCGGCCCGAAGCGTGGACGACCGAGGAGGTCGGCGCCGACCCGACCCGGCTCACCGAGCTGGTCTCCGCCGCGGGCCCGGACGAGACGCTGCTGGTCGACGACCTCGGCGGCTGGGTCAGCGCCCTGCTGACCGGTGAGGCCACGACCGCGATCGTCGACCTCGCCGGTGCGCTCGGCGACTGCCGCGCCCAGGTGGTCGTGGTCAGCCCCGAGGTCGGGCTCTCGCTGGTGCCGACCACCGATCTCGGGCGGGCGTTCGCGGACACCATCGGCATCGCCAACCAGGCCGTCGCCGCCGCGTGCGACGCCGTGGTACTGGTCGTCGCCGGCCAGCCGACGTGGCTCAAGAACACGGTCGCGAAGCCGCGCGAAGAGCCGCTGCCCGAGGTGCTCACCCCGACCGTCGCAGAGCCCCCGACGGTCGTAGAGCCAACCCCGAAGGTCGTAGAAACCCCCGCCAACGGCGTCGAGCCGGCGACCGGCGACGCGCTCACGGCTCCCACGATGGCGCTGCCCATGGTGGCGACCGGCCTCGTCATCCAGCCCGGCATGGACCTGCCGATGCCCGACGAGCACGCCGGTCCCTCGGCCAGCACCCGGCTCGCCACGCTCGATGTGGCCGGCGCCGGGCTCGGTGCCCTGGAACGGGTGGTCACCTTCGCGGCTGCCACCCAGGGCACGGGTTCTCCGGTGCCGTGGAGGTCTGTCCGCGTACTGCTGCTGCAGGGAGACCACGACGGCGGCGCGGCGGCCGGCACCACGCCTGGTGAGTCGGCACGCCGGGCCGATCTTGCTCGTGCCGGTGAAGGCGCGCTCGCGCGCCTCGCCGCCGAGGCCGGCGCGAGCCTCCAGGTGGTCGAGGCGCCCACCGCCGCGCCGATGGAGCTCGGCCCCGCGCTCGCCGCCGACGCCGTGGAGTCCGCCCTCCGGCAGGGCTGGCGCCTGGCCGAGCAGGCCGCCGACAGCGGCGTCGACATCATCGTGCTCGCGGCCTGCGGCGCGGGCACCGAGGCCGCCGCCGCGGCCGTCCTGGCGGCCACCGCCGGTGCCGAACCCGCGGCTGTACTCGGCCGCGTGATCGCGCCCGGCGGCCGCGTCAACGACACGGCCTGGATGCTGCGCTGCGCCGCCGTGCGCGACGCCGTGCACCGCACCCGGCACAGCTCCCGCGGCGCCAAGGAGGTGCTCGCCGAGTTGGGTGGCGGCGACATCGCGGTCGCGACCGGCGTGCTGCTCGGCGCGACCGCCCGCCGCACGCCGGTGCTGATCGACGGCCCGGTGGGTGTGGCCGCCGGCCTCGTGAGCCGCGACCTCGCCGGCCAGGCGCGGCACTGGTGCCTGCTGCCCGACCACGGCGGCCACCCGGCCGTGAAGCTCGCCGCCGACGTGCTCGGCCTGGAACCGCTGCTGAACCTGCGGCTCGACCTCGGCGAGGGCGCGACCGCGCTGGCCGCGCTGCCGCTGCTGCGCGCGGCTCTGACGCTGGGCGCGGGACTGCCGGCGCATCCGACGCTCGCCAGCGACAGTGCGTGACGGTGTCCGGCTCGCGCTGACCACGTTCACGGTCGTCCCGCTGCGGGCCGGCCGGGTCGACCGGCCGGCCGCCGGTGTGGCGATGGCGCTCGCGCCGGCCGTGGGCGCGGCGCTCGGAGTCGCGCTCGCGGCCGTGCTCTTCGGCTTGGCCGCCGCCGGCGCGCCGCCGCTCGTCGCCGGTGGTGTGACACTCGCCACGGGTGCGCTCCTGACCCGCGGACTGCACCTCGACGGGCTCGCGGACACGGCCGACGGCCTCGGGTCGTACCGTCGCGGCGAGGCGGCCTTGGAGATCATGAAAAAGCCGGATGTCGGCCCGTTCGGCGTCGCGGCGCTGGTGCTCGTGCTGCTCATCCAGGCCGCCGCGCTGGCCGGGCTCGCTCATGAGGGCTGGGCCGCCGTCTTCGCGACCACCGTCGCGGCCACCGCCACCGCCCGCCTGGCCGCCACGTGGGCCTGCCGGCGCGGTGTCCCGCCGGCCCGCCCCGACGGGCTCGGTGCGCTCGTCGCCGGCACCGTGGGGCCGGTGACCCTGGCGGTCGCCACGGCCGCCGTCGCGGTCGTCGCGATCCCGGCGGTGCCGGGTCGCCCGTGGCAGGGGCCGGTCGCCGTGCTCGCCGCGCTCGCCGTCGCGGTGCTTCTCCTGCGCCACTGTGTACGCCGATTCGGCGGCGTCACCGGCGACGTACTGGGCGCCGCGATCGAGCTGGCGGCAACCGTGGCGTACATCGCACTGGCGCTCCGGTGATCAGGGCGTCCCTGAAGTCGTTAGGGCGACTTCAGGGACGCCCTGATCACGGAGAGGCGGGGTCGCGGGGCGGCAGCGTGGGCCTCTGCCGGAGTAACGTCGCAGCCGTGCTCGACTCCGACGACGCGCTGATCCTGCCCGTGCCCGAGGCGGTGTCGGCCACCTACCTGGTGCCCCTCGCCACGCCGCCCGACGACCCGGTGACCATCGGCGACCAGGCGGTCGAGCTGCTCGACCAGATCCTCACCGGCCCGGCCCGCGACCTGGCTCAGCAGATGTACGCCGGACCGCTCATGACCGTCGAGACGCACGACGTCGACGACCTGCCGCCGCTCCCACTCGACCTGCTGGCCGCTTTCGGCGCCACCGAGCGGCAGGTGAGTCGCATGGCCGGCGCCACGCACGTGGTCACGGTCGCCGCCGGCTTCCGGCCCGGCTGGCCGCCCGCGCACGAGTGGAGTTCCCGCGCGATGGCCGCCGCGATCGCGCGCCTGCACGGCGCCGACCTGATCGACGGCTTCCAGACCCAGGTGCTGACCCCCGACGCGGCCCTGCGCTCGCTGCCCGACGCCGACGGGCGGGTCAGGCTCACCGACTGGATCCTGATCCCGTACTCGCCGAACGAAGACGACGACAGCAGCATGTGGTTCACCACGAAGGGGCTCGGCCGCTTCGGGCACCTGGAGCTCCAGACGATCGACGTGCCGTCACACCTGGCGCGGGGCTGGGGCGCCACGCTGACCGGCGTGGCCCGGCGGCTGCTGCGGATCTGGAGCGACGCGCTGGACGCGCCCGGCGAGCCGGCGTTCCTGCCGATGCCGTCGACGGTCACGGTGACGGGCCACGACATCGCGGCGGCGTACGGCGCGCCGCCCGAGCGGGGCAGCGACCGAGCGGCTGACCTGCTACTCAGTCTCGACCCGGCGACCGACCCGGAAGCCGACTCGTTTCTGACGGTGTCGCCGCCGCTGCACTACCCCGGCCCGGCCAACGAGTACTACGCACGCGTGTGCGCCACCCTCTTCGCCGAGCCCGTCCGCTAGACCGTTCAAAATCAAGATCGAGTTTCGGGCTGCCGCGACGCCCGCCGTGGTTCAGGCCGTCGCTCCCGCAGCCTCGCCCTCCGCGCCCAGTCACGCCGCAACGCGCGGGCCGCACACCACCCGCCCTGCGCCACGGTGCGCCGCCCGCCACACGCCGCAGTGCGCCGCCGCCGCCACACGCCCCAGTGCGCCGCCGCCGCGCGCCCTGCGCCCCGCGCCGCAGCGCGGCGCCCTCCGCACGCCGCAGCGCGGCACGCGCCGCGCGGCCGATCAAGGGCAAAGGCCCGTGGTTGGATCTCTTTCCGCGTGCATTTGCCCTTGATCCACGCACATGGCCTTGATCGACGAAAGAGGTTCCCGGGTGTGAGGCGGCGCGCCGTCGTGGCCGGGGCTGGCCGTCGGGTTTGAGGGGGTGGCAGCGGGGCGGCGGCGTGTCGCTGCGCCCTGCGCGCCGATCAAGGGCAATCGCATGGATCAAGGGCGAATACACGCGGAAAGAGATCCAACCACGTGCATTCGCCCTTGATCGGCGGGAGGCCGGCGGACCGGGCGTGGCGACGCCGTCACGGGCGGGGCTGGGGGCGGGCGCGCGCGGAAACGAGATCCAACCGCGTGCGTTCGTCCTTGATCGGCGGACGGTGAGGCCGCGGGAGCAACGGTCTCGCGCGCGACGGGCGTCGCGGTAGCTCGAAGCTTATTTGACCTGCGGTTTTACGAACGGGGGCTTGACCAGGCGCATCGCCGCGCGGCGGCCGCGGACATCGACCTCGACCGTTGCACCGTCTTCCAGGCCGGCGGCGGTGTCGACGAGCGCGAGCGCCACCGCCACCTTCTTCGTCGGCGAGAACGTCCCGCTGGTCACCTCGCCGACCGCCTGCTCGCCCGCGTACACGGTCATGTGCGGCCGCGCGATCCCGCGGTCGAGCGCCTCCAGGCCGCGCAGCGTGCGGCGCGGGCCCTCGGCCTTCTCGGCGACCAGCGCGTCGCGGCCCCAGAACGCGGGCTTGTTCCAGCCGACGGCCCAGCCCAGCCGGGCCTGCACCGGCGTGATCTCGACAGACAGGTCCTGCCCGTGCAGGGCGTACCCCATCTCGGTGCGCAACGTGTCGCGGGCGCCGAGCCCGCACGCCCGCAGGCCGAGCGGCTCACCGGCCGCGAACAGCTCGTCCCACACGGCGACCGCCCTGCCGGCCGGCACCACCAGCTCGTACCCGTGCTCCCCGGTGTATCCGGTCCGGCAGACCGTGAGGTCGCCGGCGGTCGCGAAGCCCATGTAGTCGTGCTCGGTCGGCAGACCGAGGCTCCCTACCAGTTCCGCCGAACGCGGCCCCTGCACCGCGAGCACGGCGTAGTCCTCGTGCTCGTTCACGACCTCGACCGACGGCGGCGCCGCCGCGCGCAGGCGGCGGACGACCTCGGCGGTGTTGGCGGCGTTCGGGATGAGGAAGACGTGGTCGTCGCCGTGCAGGTACGCGATCACGTCGTCGATCACGCCACCGGTCGCGTCGTCGCAGCACAGCGTGTACTGCGCCTTGCCCGGCCCGATCCGGCCGAGGTCGTTGGTGAGGCAGGAGTTGACGAAGTCCGCCGCGCCGGGGCCGGTTACGCGCGCCTTGCCCAGGTGCGAGACGTCGAAGACGCCGACCGCCTCGCGGACCGCGGAGTGCTCGCGCAGGACGCCCCCACCGGCGTATTCGAGCGGCATTTCCCAGCCGCCGAACGGGGCGAACTTGGCTCCCAGCGCGGCATGCCGATCGTGCAACGGGGACCGGCGCAACTCCATCGTCATGGGTGGCAACTTACCGGGGGTTCACCAGGTGGTTAGCATCGGCGGGACAACGAGCCACCCGCACTCGAGCCGGAGCCGCTAGTGACTTCTCCACTACCCACCCTCAGCTTGGTCGACTCGGACCCAGCGGAACTCGCCGTGGACGCCATCGTCATCGGTGTGCACAGCATCAACGGCGACGAGGCGGGTGCGGACGGCGGCACGCTGCTGCTCGCCACCGGCGCCGAGAGCATCGTTGCAGCGTTCGACGGACAGCTCACCGGCACGCTCGCGCTCCTCGGAGCCACCGGCGCGCCAAGCGAGGTGACCAAGCTGGCGACGCTCGGCACGATCACCGCGCCGGTGGTCGTCGCTGTCGGCCTCGGCCCGGAGCCCACCGGCGCCGCCCCGCCGCCCGAGACGCTGCGACGGGCGGCCGGCGCCGCGGTCCGCGCGCTCGCCGGCGCCGGCACGGTCGCGCTCAGCCTGCCGCTGCCCGACGACGAGGACGCGCCGGCCGCGCTGCGGGCGGTCTCCGAGGGCGCGCTGCTCGGCGCCTACCGGTTCACTGGGTACAAGACGAAGCCTCAGCCCGGGCGGCGGGCACCCGTCGGTGCCGTGTCGGTACACGTTCCCGACGCCGCCGACGCCACCGCCGAGGCGGAGATCACCCGCGCCGGCGTGGTGGCCCGCGCCGTGACGCTGGCCCGCGACTGGGTCAACACCGCGCCGAACGAGCTCCGGCCCCCGCAGTTCGCCGACGCGGTGGCCAGTGCGGGACGCGAGGCCGGCCTGCAGGTGGAGGTGCTCGACGAAGACGCCCTGCGCGACGGCGGGTACGGCGGCATCCTCGCCGTCGGGCTCGGCTCGGAGGCTCCCCCGCGGCTCGTGCGCCTGGCGTACACGCCTTCGGCGCCGCGCACCCGGGTGGCCCTCGTGGGCAAGGGCATCACGTTCGACACCGGTGGCGTCTCGATCAAGCCGGCGCAGGGCATGTGGGAGATGAAGTCCGACATGGCGGGAGCCGCGGCGGTCGCCGCCACGATGCTCGCCATCGCCGAGCTCAAGCCCGACGTGGCGGTCACCGCGTACGTGCCGATGGCGGAGAACATGGCGTCCGGCAGCGCGTACCGGCCCGGCGACGTCGTGACGATGCGCGACGGCAAGCGCGTAGAGGTGCTCAACACCGACGCCGAGGGTCGCATGATCCTCGGTGACGCGATCGCCCGCGCGTGCGAAGACGGGTGCGACTACCTGCTGGAGACGTCCACGCTCACCGGTGGGCAGGTGGTGGCGCTCGGCAAGCGCGTGGCCGGCGTGATGGGCACCCGCGAGATGTGCGAGCGCGTGAAGGCCGCGGGCGAGCGGGTCGGCGAGGCGATGTGGCCGATGCCGCTGCCGGACGACGTACGCAAAGGCATGGACTCGGACGTCGCCGACATCTCGCAGATCAACGCCGGCATGGACCGGGCCGGCCACATGCTGCAGGGCGGCGTGTTCCTGCGCGAGTTCGTCGCGGACGACGTGGCGTGGGCGCACCTCGACATCGCGGGGCCGAGCTACCACTCCGGCGAGCCGACCGGGTACTGGAGCAAGGGCGGCACCGGCGTCCCGATCCGTACCCTGCTGGCCCTCATCGACGACATCGAATCAAACGGCTAAGCGTTCCCTCGCGTGATCAGGGCGTCCCTCAAGTCGCTATGACGACTTGAGGGACGCCCTGATCATTAAGGTCAGCCGGCGGCGCGTTTGCGGCGTTCGTTGAAGTCGCGCATGCGTTGGGGGTATCCGACCAAGGCCACGTCGTAGATCGGCATCGCCAGCCGGTGGGCGAACCGGCGGGCTCCCTCGGGGCTGTCGATCCGCCGCCGCGTCCACTCGCCGTCGTGGGCGATCAGCAGGACGGTCGTCTCGGTGACCGTCGTACGCGGCTCGATGAACGCCTCGACACCCCGGCGCGACCGGACAAACTGCTCAAGATGCTCAAGATCGGCACGATTTCCCGTGCGACCCGGCGCACCCGCAGACTGCTTACGCCGCCGAAACCAGCCCACCAACCGTCTCCTTTCGCACACCGTCATCGACGGGTGTGGCAAGCGTACGTCCGACTGACGTGTCATTGGGCACCTCGTTACGCGGGCAGGCTCCACAAGTGACAAGATGGCCGAGGTAGTCGCGCCTGACTGGATCTGGCTGGGAGACGAAATGAGCGAGCCAAGCACCTTCGACGTCGTCATTCTCGGTGGCGGCAGTGGGGGGTATGCGACGGCCTTGCGCGCCGCACAACTAGACCTTTCGGTCGCGCTTATCGAAAAGGACAAGCTTGGGGGTACGTGCCTGCACCGCGGGTGCATTCCCACCAAGGCTCTGCTGCACGCCGGTGAGGTCGCCGACCAGACCCGCGACGCCGGGCACTTCGGCATCAAGGCCGAGCTGATCGGCGTCGACATGTCGGCCGTCAACTCGTACAAGGACGGCGTGGTCGCCAAGCTCTACAAGGGCCTGCAGGGCCTCGTGAAGAGCGCGAAGATCACGTATGTCGAGGGTGCCGGCAAGCTCGTCGGCCCGACCACGGTCGAGGTCGACGGCCAGCGGTACACCGGTCGCAATCTGGTGCTCGCCACCGGGTCGTACTCGCGGACGCTGCCCGGCCTGGAGCTCGACGGCCAGCGCGTGATCAGTAGCGAGCACGCGCTCAACCTCGACCGCGTTCCCTCCTCGGCGATCGTGCTGGGCGGCGGCGTGATCGGTGTCGAGTTCGCCAGCGCGTGGCGCTCGCTCGGTGCCGAGGTCACGATCGTCGAGGCGCTCCCCCGTCTCGTCGCCGCCGAAGACGAAGAGGTTTCGAAGGCCGTCGAGCGGGCGTTCCGCAAGCGCGGCATCGGCTTCAAGACCGGCAAGCCGTTCGAGAAGGTGGAGCACACCGACTCCGGCGTACGGGTGACGATCGCGGGCGGCGAGACGATCGAGGCCGACCTGCTGCTGGTCGCCGTCGGGCGCGGCCCGACGACCGCCAACCTCGGATACGAGGAGCAGGGCGTCAAGATGGAGCGCGGCTTCGTCATCACCGACGAGCGCCTGCGCACCAGCGTTCCCCACGTCTACGCGGTCGGCGACATTGTCCCCGGCCTCCAGCTCGCGCACCGCGGTTTCCAGCAGGGCATCTTCGTGGCCGAGGAGATCGCCGGCCAGCAGCCCGCGGTCATCGACGAGGCCGGCATCCCGAGGGTCACCTACTCCGACCCCGAGGTCGCTTCGATGGGGCTCACCGAGGCGAAGGCCAAGGAGCAGTACGGGGCCGACAAGGTCCAGGCGTACAACTACAACCTCGGCGGCAACGGCAAGAGCCAGATCCTGCGCACCCAGGGCTTCATCAAGCTGGTCCGGGTGGCTGACGGGCCGGTCGTCGGCGTTCACATGGTGGGCGCCCGCGTTGGCGAGCTGATCGGCGAAGCACAGCTGATCTACAACTGGGAGGCTTACCCAGCCGAGGTCGCCCAGCTCGTGCACGCTCACCCGACACAGAACGAGGCGCTCGGCGAGGCACACCTGGCGCTCGCGGGCAAACCCCTGCACGCGCACGCCTGACACACACCCACGAAGGAGTCTTTCGAGATGCCGGTATCGGTCCCCATGCCTCGGCTGGGCGAGAGCGTCACCGAGGGCACCGTCACCCGCTGGCTGAAGCAGGAGGGTGACCGAGTCGAGGTCGACGAGCCGCTGCTGGAGGTGTCCACCGACAAGGTCGACACGGAGATCCCGTCGCCGGCGGCCGGCGTGCTGACCCGGATCGTTGTCGGCGAAGACGAGACGGCGGAGGTCGGCGCCGAGCTGGCTGTGATCTCCGGCGATGAGGAATCCGGCGGCAGCGCCGAGCAAGCCGCGGCTTCGCCGCAGGGGCCCGACGCCGCGGGGGGCGAGGTCCCCTCTTCGGCGTCCGCGCCGGGCCAGGTGTCATCCGACACGGGCGAGGAGCCGGCGCCCGCGCAGGCTGAAGCGGCGCCGCCGGCCGCACAGCCGACGGACCAGGACGAGCCGCCCGCCCAGCAGGGCTCTTCGGGCGGCACCACGGTCATCACGCTGCCGGCGCTGGGCGAGAGCGTCACCGAGGGCACGGTGACCCGCTGGCTCAAGGCGGTCGGCGACACCGTCGAGGCGGACGAGCCGCTGCTGGAGGTGTCCACCGACAAGGTCGACACCGAGATCCCCTCCCCGGCCGCCGGCACGCTCCTCGAGATCAAGGTGGCGGAAGACGAGACCGCTCCGGTGGGTGCCGAGCTGGCCGTCATCGGCTCCGCTGGTGCGGCACCTTCTCAGGGTCAGGCACCTTCCCAGGGTGAGGCACCCGCCCCGCCCCCTGCCGAAGAACCCGCGCCGAAGGCCGTCGAGGAGCAGCAGGCCCCGGCGCAGCCCGCACAGCAGCCGGCCCCGGCACAGCAGGCCCCCGCACAGCAGGCCGCGCCCGCCGCGGCACCGGCAGCGGCGCCCGCGAAGGCGGAGCAGAGCACGAACGGCGGCGGCGACGTCGGGTACGTGACGCCGCTGGTCCGGCGCCTCGCGAGCGAGCACAACGTCGACCTGTCCGCGGTCAACGGCACCGGCGTCGGCGGGCGCATCCGCAAGCAAGACGTCCTGGAGGCCGCTGACAAGGCCAAGCAGGAGCAGGCCGCCAAGCAGCAGGCTCCCGCGCCGGCGGCGGCGAAGGCGGCCCCGGCCGCACCCGTCGCGCCGAGCCCGCTGCGCGGCCGCACCGAAAAGCTGACCCGCATGCGCGTGTCGATCGCCAAGCGCATGTTCGAGTCGCTCCAGACCTCCGCGCAGCTCACCACCGTCGTCGAGGTCGACGTCACGAAGATCGCCCGGCTGCGCCAGCAGGCCAAGGCGCAGTTCCAGGCGCAGCACGGCGTCAAGCTGTCGTTCCTGCCGTTCTTCGCGGTCGCGGCGGTCGAGGCGCTGCGCCGGTACCCGATCGTCAACGCCTCGCTCGACCTGGACGCGGGCACGATGACGTACCCAGACGGCGAGCACCTGGGCATCGCGGTCGACACCGAGCGCGGCCTGCTCGTCCCGGTGATCCGCGACGCCGGTGACCTCAACATCGCCGGGCTGGCCAGGCGGATCGCCGACCTGGCCGAGCGCACCCGCACCAACAAGATCAGCCCGGACGAGATCTCGGGCGCGACGTTCACGCTGACCAACACGGGCAGCCGGGGCGCGCTGTTCGACACGCCGATCGTGCCGAAGCCGCAGTCGGCGATCCTCGGCACGGGCGCCGTGATCAAGCGGGCGGTCGTCGTCGACGATCCCGACCTGGGCGAGGTCATCACGCCGCGCTCGATGGCGTACCTGGCGCTCTCGTACGACCACCGGATCATCGACGGTGCCGACGCCGCCCGGTTCCTCTCGGCGGTCAAGGAACGCCTGGAGGCCGGTCACTTCGAGGCCGACCTGGGCCTGTAACACCGTGCGCGTTGTCGTCAGCGGTGCGTCCGGGTTCCTCGGGACGCACCTCACGCGGAGGCTCCGCACGAGCGGACACGATGTCGTCCGGCTCGTGCGGAGGCCAGCGAACGCGCCGGACGAGGTCCAGTGGGATCCGAGCAAAGGACAGCTCGACGCGACGGCTCTCCAAAACATCGACGCGGCCGTCAACCTCGCTGGGGCGGCGGTCGACGCCAAGCGCTGGAACGAGAGCTACAAGCGCGAGCTGCGCGACAGCCGGGTCAACTCGACCCGCACGCTCGCGCAGGCGGCCGCGGGCGCGGGCATCCCGGTCCTCGTCAACGCGGGCGGCATCAACTGGTACGGCGACACGGGCGACCGCGTCGTCGACGAGAGCGATCCCCCGGGCGAGAGCTTCCTCGCTGACCTGTGCCGGGCATGGGAGGGCGCCACGAGCCCCGCGGAGGACGCCGGGGTACGAGTGGTGCGGCTGCGCGTCGGCTATCCGTTGCACCGCAGCGGCGGATACCTGAAACCGCAGATGCTTCCGTTCGGGCTCGGCATCGGAGGCAAGCTCGCCGGCGGCCGGCATTGGATGCCGTGGATCGCGATGGACGACTGGTTGTCGGTGGTGGAGTTCGTCATCGCGCGCGACGACATCGCCGGCCCGGTCAACGCGGCCGCTCCCGGGCCGGTGCGCAATGCCGAGTTCACCAAGGCGTTCGGCGCCGCGCTGCACCGCCCGACCATCATGCCGGTACCGGGATTCGCGCTCCGCATCCTGCTGGGCGAGCTGAGCAGCGAGGCACTGTCGAGCGTCCGCGCCGTCCCGAAGGTGCTTCTGGACAAGGGCTTCACCTACCAGTACCCGGAGCTGAAGGACGCCCTGCGAAAGGCGCTAGAGAAGCGGTAGCACCTCGGCGGCGAGCGCGTCGATCTGCTCCAGCGTGGCCCGGCGATCGCCGAACCCCTCCACCATCAGCAGCAACCTGCTCGCGCCCGCGTCGGCGAGCGCCGCGGCCACCTCGGACGGCGGGCCGATCGGGCTGATCCGGAGCAGATGGTCGATGTACGCGTCCAAGTCCCGCCGTGGCGGTGAGGTGCCGTCGATGCGGACGTACCCGGCGGTCGTGGCAAGCCACCGCGGAAGCGTGCGCCGCAGGCGGCGCTCGGCCTGCGCACGGCTGTCTCCCAGCGCGACCAGGCGCGCGACCGCGTGCTCCGCCCCCGACGGCCCGTACCGGTCGAGCAGCGGCCCGGGCTCATCGTGCACGCCCAGTAGCAGCGGCAGCCCGCGCGCCGCCGCGACATCCACAGTGGACGTCGAGGTGGCCGCGACCCAGACGGGCAGGCGCCGTGGTGGTCGCGGCACGACAGCCACGTCGCGAAAAGCGAAGAACTCGCCGTCGGCGGAGACGGATGGCGTACCCGAGAGCCACTCCAGCAGCACATCCAGCGACTCGGGAAACCCGCGCTCGAAGCGCCGCAGCCCGGTGCCGAAGACCTCCAGGTCGACCCACGGGCCGCCGCGCCCGACGCCGAGCCGGAACCGCCCACCGGAGACCGTGTCGAGCAGCGCCGCCTCCTCGCCGAGCGCCACGGGATGCCGGTTGGAGAGCACGCACGCGGCCGTGCCGACCTCCAGCCGGTGGGTGCGCCCGAGCACCACGCCGGCCAGCGCGGTCGCTGACGGACACCGCCCGTACTCGATGAAGTGATGCTCGGCGAGCCACACGCCGCCGAAGCCGGCGGTCTCCGCGGCGACCGCGTACTCCACGGTCGCCGCGGCACCGTGTGCCGAGAGCAGGAAGAGGTCAGCAGTCACGCAGTTCGGGTGACTGGTTGCGAATCTGAGCGACCGGCGAAATAAATTCCTGGTACGTCTCGCCGCCGACCGCCGACAGCTTGAACGCGGCCACCCGGTGGCAGTTCTGGAACGCGAGCTTCACGCCGAAGTGGCGCTCCAGCGCGCCCCGGATCGAGTCGCTCGCCAGCGCGCGCAGCAGTTGGCCGCGCTCGGCCTCGCTCGGCGGCGGCACCGCGTGGTCGGCGAACTCGCCGGGAGTCTCCGCGGACCGCGCGGCCACCTCCGATACGACGGCCCAGGCGTACGGCAGCGAGTCGCGCACCACGGCTACGAACTCGGCGTCGTCGACCCGGCCACTTTCGGCGCGTTCGAGCAGGGCGGCGGGTACGTCGAGGGACATGCTTTCTCCTCTCATGGGGCCATCACGTGTGGCCCAAGCACGAACTCAGGATCGACCTGGCCGGCGAGGTCTTCGCCCACCTTGTCGTTGGCCCAGGCGGTGGCGTTGCGCACGTGGAACTCCACAGCCTGCCGGGTGTATGTGGCCCAGTCCTTCGCACAAGCATCGACGGCGATACGCATCGTGTCCAGAGCGTCACGGTTAGTTGGCTCAAGGGCTGAGATCGGCTGCGGCCGGCCGCGCTCGGCCGCCTTCACGTACGCCGAGCGCCCCACCCAGGTCAGCAGGTCGTCGCCGGCGTGCTCGCGCAGGAACTCCACATCGGACTCGTCGTCCACCTTGTTGCCCACCACGTGGACCCGCACGCCGTAGTCGCGCGCGTAACCGACGTACTGCCGGTAGACGCCGACGCTGCGCAGGGTCGGCTCGCACACGAGGAACGTCGCGTCGAAGCGGGTGAAGAGCCCGGACGCGAACGAGTCGGCGCCCGCCGTCATGTCCACGACGGCGTACTCCCCCGGCCCGTCGACCATGTGGTTGAGCAGCAACTCGACCGCACCGACCTTGGAGTGGTAGCACGCGACGCCGAGGTCTTCGGTGGCGAACGGGCCGGTCACGGCCAGCCGGATGCCGCCGACCTCGCGCACCAGCGCGTCGTAGATCGGGTTGGCGCCGGCGACCGAGAGCAGCCGGGAGCCGCGGCCGGGTGGCGTGGTCTTGACCATCGCGGCGGCCGACGAGATCCGCGGGTTGCTGCCGCGCAGGTACTCCTTGATGTCGGCGAGGTGGTCACCCAGCGCCGGCAGCATCACGGCCTCCTCGTCCGACGCGCCGAGCGCGGCGGCGAGGTGCTGGTTGATGTCCGCGTCGATGGCGAGCAGCGGCGCGGTGCCGGCCAGGTGCCGCGCGAAGAGGGCGGCCAGCGTGGTCTTGCCGCTTCCACCTTTTCCGACAAGGGCGATTTTCACGGTACTGGGCTCCTAGTGCGATTTTAGTTTGCTACTCGCCATTGGAAGTCATTTCCAATAGTGGCGCAAGCACTTCCGGGCGTGTCGCCGGCGGATTGGTAGGGTGCGCCCCGTGACGCTGACGGAGACCGTGGCCCCGGAGGCCGAGCCGGCGCCAGCGCGGCGGCGCCCCGACCTGATCGTCGCCGCCCTGTGCCTGGGCCTCGCCGTGCTGGTCACGGGCGGCCTGTGGATGGACCCCAACGATCGGGCGATCAAGGTCAACTCCAGCGACCAGGCGTTCTTCGAATGGCTGCTGTCGTACGGGGCGCACGCCATCACGCACGCCGAGAACCCGCTCTTCACCCACCTGCTCAACGTCCCCGACGGCGTGAACCTCGCGGTCAACACCTCGATCACGGTGTACGCCGTGCTCTTCACCCCGCTGACCCTGCTCGCCGGCCCGCAGTGGTCGTTCCTGGTGATCCTGACGCTCAACCTGGCCGCCACCGGCTTCGGCTGGTACCTGTTGCTGTCCCGCCGGTTCGGGATCGGCACGCTCGGTGCGGCCGTCGGCGGCGTGTTCTGCGGGTTCGCGCCGGGCATGGTCTCGCACGCCAACGCCCACCTGAACTGGACCGCCGGCTGGCTGGTACCGCTCATCGTGTGGCGCGTTTTCGCACTTCGCGAGCCCGGCCGCTGGCTCCGCAACGGGCTGATCCTCGGTGCGCTGGTCGCGGCCGCGTTCTCGATCGCCGCCGAGGGCCTGTTCTTCACCGCCCTGGCCTGCGGCGTGTTCCTGGGCACCTGGGCGCTCAGCCGGCGCGACGAGGCGCGTGCGGCGCTGCCCACGTTCACCCGTGGCCTGGCGGTCACCGCCGCGGTGGCGTTCGCGCTGCTGTCGTACCCCTTGTGGCTGCACTTCTTCGGACCGCAACGCTTTCACGGCACCGGTTTCGACCCCCGCGTCCACGCCGAGGACCTCGCCGCGTTCGGCGCGTTTCCGGACCGGTCGCTCGCGGGCATCGCAGGGCTTCGCACCACGCTCGCACCCAACCCCACCGAGGAGAACTCGTTCTTCGGCGTACCGCTGCTCGTGCTCGCCGTGATGTGCTTCGTCGTACTGTGGCGCACCGCGCCCGCGAGGCGGGTCACCCTGCGGGCGCTGGCGGTCACCGCCGGAGTGTTCGCGGTGCTGTCGCTCGGACCGCAGCTCAAGGTGTTCGGCGAGATCACTGACATCCCGCTGCCGTACAAGCTGGTCGGGAGCCTGCCGGTCTTCAACGCGGCGCTGCCGGCCCGCCTGGCTCTGGTCGTCGCACCGGTCATCGGCGTCCTGCTCGCGTACGCCGTCGACGCCATGCCCCGGCCGTCCCGCCTCTGGCCCGCGGCCTTCGCGGTCGCGCTGCTCCCCCTCGTGCCGATCCCGCTGACGACGATCGAGTACGAGCCGGTGCCGCGGTTCATCACGTCGGGCGAGTGGCGTGAGTACGTCAGCGAGGGTGGCGTGATCGCTCCGGTCCCGCCGACCTCGGACCTCCTGCCCGACGGGCAGCGCTGGCAGTCGTACGCGCTCACGCACGGGCAGGGCGAGTTCGCCATCCCGGCCGGCTTCTTCCTCGGCCCGGGCGGCCCCGACGGCAAGGGTCGCATCGGTCCCGTGCCTCGCCCGTCGGCAGACCTGCTCTTCGAGGTCGCCCGCACCGGCGTGGTACCGCCGATCACCGACGCCGACCGGGCCGCCGCCCGCGAGGACCTGCGGTACTGGGACGCCGAGATCGTCGTGCTGGCCGACCGGGTACACGGTGCGAAGTGGCCCGCGCACCCCGAGGCCCTGCTGCGCGCCACCACCGAGTTGCTCGGCCCGCCGGAGCGCGTCGACGACGTGTGGCTCTGGCGCGTCGCCCGCTGATAGGGGCCCACCCCCCACCGAAAACCCGCGTACGCTAACCCACATCACCGTCGCATGGCCCCGCGACGACCGTCAGTAGGTCGCGTTGGAGGTGGCTGTGCAGCCGCAGGAGATTGACCAGCTACGACGTATCGTGCTCCATGACAAGCTGGAAAAAGACCTTGAGCTCATCCGCCAGTACGAAGAAGGGCTAGCCTTCCGGCACGACGAGGTTGGCAGGTCCCAATACGAGATCGGTCGGCTCGACGAGAGGTTGGCGTCGTGATCAAGCAGACAGACGACTACATCGGCAAGGTGCGCGACTTCCTCGCCGCCCACCGCGACTTCGAGGTCGAGCGGGCCCAGCGCGCCCTGTCCGAGGCCACGACACAGGGCGACGACGAAAGCCGCCAGATCTACGAAGACCGGGTGCAGAGGCTGCGGGCTATCCGGATCATGTGAGCGGCGGCGTGACGACCGCCACGGAGTCGGAGCGGGCGGGCGCGGGGTTACGCTGGCGTACGTGACCAGCACGATTCCGCGCCTGCACACGCGGCGCCTCGGACTGATCGACTACCTCGCGGCCTGGGACGAGCAGCGCCGCGTCCACGAGCTGGTGGCGGGCGGCGACGAGCCCGACACCGTCCTGCTCCTCGAACACCCCGACGTGTACACCGCCGGCAAGCGCACCGAGCCGTGGGACCGCCCGATCGACGGCACCCCGGTCGTCGACGTCGACCGCGGCGGCAAAATCACCTGGCACGGCCCCGGCCAGATCGTCGGGTACCCGATCATCAAGCTGGCCGAGCCTGTCGACGTGGTGGCCTACGTGCGCAGGGTCGAGCAGCTGCTGATCGACGTGTGCGCCGAGTTCGGGCTGGCCGCCGGCCGGGTCGAGGGCCGCAGCGGCGTCTGGGTCCCGGAAGACGACCGTGGCCCGGCGCGCAAGGTGGGCGCGATCGGCATCCGCGTGGCGCGGGGCACGACACTGCACGGGTTCGCGCTCAACTGCGACTGCGACCTGTCGGCATACGACCGCATCGTGCCGTGCGGCATCAGCGACGCCGGCGTCACCTCATTGACCGCCGAGCTGGGCCGCTCCGTGAGCGTCGCCGACGCCCTCCCGGTCGTAGAGCGCCACCTACCCACGCTCCTCTAACAGTGATCAGGGCGTCCCTCAAGTAGCTCTAACAACTTGAGGGACGCCCTGATCACGGGTTACGGCGTTAAGCGGTGGCGGTCGCGGGGGAAGGCGGTCACTTCGCGGACGTTGGCCACGCCCAACAAGCGCGAGACCCAGCGCTCCAGCCCGATCGCGAAACCGCCGTGCGGCGGCATCCCGTACCGGAACGCGTCCAGATAGGACGCGTACGGCTCGATGGGCTCGCCGCGCGCGGCCAAGGCTGCCACATAGTCGTCGTACTGGTGCAGCCGCTGGCCGCCAGTGATCAGCTCGACGCCACGAAACAGCAGGTCGAACCCGTTCGAGTACCCGGGACGAGCCGGGTCGGGGTGGGTGTAGAAGGGCCGCTTCGCCATCGGGTACCCGGTCACGAACACGAAGTCCGAACCGTGCTCGCGCCTCGCCCACTCGCCGACCGCCCGCTCGTGCGCGGGTGCGAGGTCGGGCTCGTCGGCGGGCGCGCCCGCGATCACCAGAGCCTCTGTGAAATGCACCGACGGGATCGAAGCCGGCACCTCGATAGGTGCGAGGTGAGAGCCGGCTGACGCCATCCCCGCCAGTACCGACCGCACCACCGCCATCACGTCCCGGTGGTCGTCGATGAAGCCCAGCTCCACGTCCAGCGACGTGTACTGCGCCAGATGCCGGCCGGTGTCGTGTGGCTCGGCCCGGAAGACCGGCCCCACCTCGTACACCCGCTCGAACACGCCAACCATCAGCTGCTTGTAGAACTGGGGCGACTGCGCGAGGTAGGCCGGCCGCCCGAAGTAGTCGAGCGCGAACACGTTGGCCCCGCTCTCCGTAGACGAGGCCACGATCTTCGGCGTGTGCACCTCCACGAAGCCCGATGCGTCCAGTGTGGAGCGGAAGCCTGCTGTGGCGGCCGCCGCCACCCGGAGCGCGGTGGCGCGGCTGCGGTGTCGCAACGAGAGCGGCGCGTGGTCGAGCTGTGTCGGCAGGGTCGCGGCCAGGTCGGGCCGGAAGAGGTCGAACGGCAGCGCTTCGGCGGGTGGGCCGAGCGCGCGTACCCGAGGCTCCACGACCTCGACCCCGGCGGGTGCGGCGGAGTTCGCGACCACCTCGCCGGTGACTTCGATGGCGGTTTCCTCGGTGAGCTTTTCGACCAGCGCCCGCGCCTCGGGCGCGGTGACCACGACCTGGGTAAACCCACCGGCGTCCCGCACGATCAGGAACGCCACGGATTTCAGCAATCGCCTGCGGTGCACCCAGCCGGCTATTCGCACGGGCTGGCCCACATGGGCAGGGAGTTGCGTGGAAAGGATGCGTTGCATTGGGCACCTCCTCGTCATCGCGCAACGCGACCCCGGTGGGGCGCGGGCGAGTGGGGAACTCGCGGTGCCACCGCGCCTTCACCCCCGAGGAGGGGGCCTCATTCAAAACAGGCTCTGGAGTGTCTTCGCGCCCCGGCGCCGGGCCACCGTCACAGCTGCTGGTGGCTCTCTCTGCCGGCGGGGTCGGGGCGGTACTTGGTTCCGTCATCGCCGTTGGCCGGCCACGCTACCAGCCAAGGCACGTGGGCGGCATCACAATAACGACGGGGGTGAGCCTCGTCGCCCACGGTTCAAGCTTGACCACGGTGAGCGTAGGCTCAAAATCGTGACCATCGCTCCCGAGGGACGGCGTTTGCTGCGCATCGAGGCGCGCAACGCGGAAACGCCAATCGAGCGCAAGCCGCCGTGGATCAAGGTCAAGGCCAGAATGGGCCCTGAATACACCGAGCTGCGCGGCCTCGTCCAACGCGAAGGTCTGCACACGGTGTGCCAGGAGGCGGGCTGTCCCAACATCTACGAGTGCTGGGAAGACCGCGAGGCGACCTTCCTGATCGGCGGCGACCAGTGCACCCGGCGGTGCGACTTCTGCCAGATCGACACGGGCAAGCCGGCGGAGTTCGACGCCGACGAGCCGCGGCGGGTCGGCGAGTCGGTGGCGACGATGGGCCTGCGCTACGCGACGGTCACCGGGGTCGCGCGCGACGACCTGCCCGACGGCGGCGCCTGGCTGTACGCCGAGACCGTCCGCCAGATCCACAAGCTGCAGCCGGGATGCGGCGTCGAGCTGCTGATCCCCGACTTCAACGGCGACCCGATCCAGCTGGGTGAGGTGTTCGCCGCCCAGCCCGAGGTGCTCGCCCACAACGTCGAGACCGTGCCGCGCATCTTCAAGCGCATCCGGCCGGCGTTCCGATACGAGCGCTCCCTCGACGTGATCACCCAGGCGCGCTCCGCCGGGCTGGTCACGAAGTCCAACCTGATCCTGGGGCTGGGCGAGGAGCGGCACGAGGTGTCGCAGGCGCTGCGCGACCTGCACGCCGCCGGGTGCGAGCTGGTGACGATCACGCAGTACCTGCGGCCGACCCCGCGCCACCACCCGGTGGAGCGGTGGGTCAAGCCGGAGGAGTTCGTCGAGCTGAGCCAGGAGGCCGAGCAGATCGGTTTCGCCGGTGTGATGAGCGGCCCGCTGGTGCGCTCGTCGTATCGCGCGGGCCGCCTCTACCAACAGGCACTAGCCGCCCGCGAAAACTAAGACGGGTCCAGCAGCCCCAAGCGGTGCGCCACCGCGGCCGCCTCGACGCGGTTGGCCACGTCGAGCTTGGCGATGATGCGCGACACGTGCACGCTCGCCGTCTTCGGCGAGATGTACAGCCGCTCGGCGATCAGCCGGTTGCTCAGCCCCTCGGCGACCAGCCGTAGCACCTCACGCTCCCGCTCGGTCAGCAGCTCGGTCTCCGCGACCGCGCTGGACCTGCCGGCCGTGCGCAGGCCGACCCGCCGCGCGAGCGTGTCGAGGCCGTCTTGCAGGAGGCGCGCGTCGAGCTCTGCCGCGATGGCCCCCGCCTCTTCGAGCGCCTCGGCCACGACCGCCCGCTCCCCGGCGGCCGCTGCCGCCTCGGCCAGCCACAGCAGGGCCCGCCCCAACTCGTAGGGCTGCCCGTCGACTCGCCGCGCCGCCACGGCGGCCTGCCAGGCGGGTAGTGGATCAGACGCGAACGTGGCCGCCACCTCGGCGCGGGCGGCCAGCTCAGCCGGGTACCGCGGCTCGATGGTGGGGATCAGGGCGCGCAGCCGGGCGCGCAGCTCCTCGTCGTCGGCCAGCGCCGCGGCCCGTGCCGCGAGGACGAGCATCCGCCAGGCGTATCGCGGCACCTCGTCGAGCCCACCGAGCGCGACCGCCTCCCGGGCGGCCGCGACCGCGTCGGCGACGTTGTCGGCGGCGAGGGCGGCCTCGATGCGCAGCTCGTGCAGCGGCAGGCCCAACTGGTGGTCGAGGTAGGGCTTGGTTTGGAAGCCGAGTGCGCGCGCGATCAGGTCGTCGGCACGGGGGTGCCCGCGACGCAGCCGCAGCCGCGCCCGGATCTCCAGCCAGTGCAGCCCGAGCGTGCCGGGCGGGTCGACCCGGGCGGTCTCGGCGCAGAGCGCGTCGGCGTGGTCCCACTTTCCGAGCGCGACCAGCGCCTCGGCGTGGTTGGAGAGAAGGAACGCGCCCTTGGAGCGGCTGATGCCGACCCGCTTGGCCTCGACGGTGCCTTCCTCCGCGACCCGGGCGGACTCGGTGTAGTTACCCACGTCGAAGAGCGCGTCGGAGATGTTGACCAGGGCGTGCACCAGACGGTCGGCGTCGCCGGTCGTGCGCGCCCTGTCGGCGGCGCGCAGCATCTCGCTCATGCCGACCTCGAGCGAGATCCGCCGGCTGCACACCCGGGCGAACGTCAGCATGGCCGAGATCCAGGCCGCGTCGTCACCGAGCGTTTCGGCGGCGGTCAGCGCCTCGCGGGCGATGCTGGCGCCCATCTCAGGGTCGGTGCGGCCGAGCTGGCTGGAGATGTCGGAGAGCAACCGCACGCGCTTGGGGTCGTCGGGCACCCGCCTGACCAGCTCGTACGCCTTGCGCATCTCGTCGGCGCCGTTGCCCTTGCCCAGTACTCGAATCATCCGGCCGCGGCGCTCCAGCAGGCGCGCGGCGCGCAACGGCTCCGCGTCGCTGTCGACCTCGGCGAGCGCGGCACGGGTGAGGCTCATGGACCGCATGAAGTCGCCCGCTGTGGACGCGGCGCGGGAGGTCTGTTCGAGCAGCGCGAGGTGGTCCATGCCGAGCAGCTCGGCGGCGTCGGGCACCTGGTCCCACAGCTCCAGGACGCGTTCGAGCAGGCGGCTCTGCTCCGCGTACGCGTAGCGCTGGCGGGCCGCCGCGGCCGCCGCCATCGTGGAGGTGAGCGCCCGCGGGTGGTCGTGTGCCGTATACCAGTGGTGGGCGATCTCCGCGGGAGCGCGGCCGGCGCCCACGAGCTGCGGGCGACCCTCGATGACCGCCGCGTATCGCGCGTGCAGCCGAGCCCGCTCGCCCGGCAGGGAGTCTTCGTGCACCGCCTCCCGGACGAGCGCGTGCCGGAACTCGTATCCGCCTTCCTGGTCAGCGACCACGAGCTGCGCGGCGACCGCCGCCCGCAGCGCCTCTTCGAGGGTGGTGTCGGGCACGTCGGCGACGGCGGCGAGAAGCTCATGGCTGATGCGGGTGCCGCCGGCGGCCGCCATGCGCAGCACCCGCTGCGCCGGCTCGGACAGCCGGTCGACCCGGGCGAGGAGCAGGTCGCGCAGGGTGTCGGGCAGGTCGGAGCAGCCGGTGCCGTCGCCGATGGCGGCGAGCTCCTCGACGAAGAACGGGTTGCCCTGGGCACGCCGGTGGATGGTGTCGACGACCGAGGACCGGGGCTCGGTGCCGAGCAGGTATGTGAGCATCTCGGAGGTGCCGTCGCGGTCGAGCCGGTCGAGGTCGACGCGCTCGACGCCGCGGGCCCGGTCGAGCTCGGCGAGGAACGGCCGCAGCGGGTGCCCACGGTGCAACTCGTCGGAGCGGTAGGTGCAGACGAGCAGCACGCGGGCGGTGCGCGCGGACCGGATGAGGAAAGCGATCAGGTCACGCGTGGACCGGTCGGCCCAGTGCAGGTCTTCGACGACCAGGACCAGCGGGCGCTGCTCGGCCAGCCGCCCGAACAGGCCAGCGACCAGGTCGAAGAGGTAACCCCGGTTGGCGTCGGGGACCCGCTCGGGTGCCGCCGGACCCAGCTCGGGCAGCAGGCGGGCGAACTCGCTCTCCTGCCCGCTGAAGACGCCAGGGCCGTCGCGGCGCAGCAGGTCGCGCAGCGCCGCGGCGAAGGGGGCGAACGGCAGCCCCTCCTCGCCCAGCTCCAGGCACTGGCCGGTGAGCACCTGAGCGCCATCGCTCACGGCCACCCGCCGGAACTCCTCGATCAGCCGTGTCTTGCCGACCCCCGCTTCGCCACCGACAAGCACGGCTGCCGCCTCGTCGCCCCGCGCACGCTTGAGGGCCTCGCGCAGGGCGGCGAGATCGGCGTCTCGGCCGACAAGGACGGTGCTGGTCGCACGGGCGGTCACGAGATCGAGCATGACATGCCCCTCCGACACTCACGCACATTCATTTCCACGGATCAGGCATTTCCACGGATCAGGACATGGCCGGTGCGCGGGTGGCCGCGCGCTGCCGCCTCGCGATCCGGGGCAGCCAGCGTGACCGGGTCACCTCGCGGGCCAGCCGCTCGCGGTCGGCCTCGGCGTACAGCTCGGCGGTGCGGTAACGGTGAAGGGTCAGGACGGTGTGGACATCTGCTGCGTTCATGTCTTACAGACTTCGCCTGAAGGCACCCCCGCCACATGAGGGCGATGCCGCATATCCGCCGGCTCAGAGGGTCCTTACCCGACCCTCCCACGCCGGTAAGGTACTTACTGACCGCGGCCACTAGACTCCGGGGCATGGCAAAGCCCGAGGAGAAGGTCTCGTTCGGCCAGCGGCTGAAGCAGATCGGGATGGTGTTCTCGTTCACCGCCAAACGCGACAAGTGGTTCATGCCCTTGGTCGCCGGGGCGGTGCTCATCCCCATCGCGCTGACGGTTGTCGCCGTGATCACCTGGGGCTGGCTGTGGCTGCCGGTTGGCATCCTCCTCACGCTGCTCGCGGTGCTCATCGTGCTCAACCTGCGCTCCAACGCCGCGATGATGAACGCGGCCGAGGGGCAGCCGGGCGCGGCGGCCCAGATCGTGGAGAACATGCGCGGCGACTGGCGGGTGACACCCGCCATGAGCTCCACCACCCAGATGGACATGGTGCACCTCGTGATCGGTCGCCCCGGCGTGATCCTGCTCGCCGAGGGCAACCCGCAGCGGGTGCGCGGCCTGCTCGGCCAGGAGAAGCGGCGGCTCTCCAAGGTGATCGGCAACGCCCCGCTCTACGACTACGTCGTCGGCCAGGGCGAAGAGGAGCTGTCCGTCCGCAAGCTGCGGATGACGCTCATGCGGCTGCCGCGCAACCTCACGGGTAAGGACGTCAACGCGCTCGACAAGCGCATGAAGGCGCTCACCGCCCGTCCGCAGATGCCCAAGGGCGCGATCCCCAAGAACATGCGTCCCTCGAAGGGCGCCTTCCGCCAGACGCGCGGCCGCTGACCGTGGATCTGGCGGCGCTGCCGCTGGTCGATCACCACGTGCACGGCGCGCGCCGCGACGACCTGACGCGGGCCGAGTTCGAAGACGCCATCACCGAGTCCGACCGGCCTGTGCCGGCGTGGATGACCACCTTCGACTCGCCGCTCGGGTTCGCGATCCGGCGCTGGTGCGCCCCGGTGCTCGACCTGCGGCCGCACGCCGACCCCGGCGCCTACCTCACCCGCCGGCAGGAGCTGGGTGCCGCCGAGGTCAACCGCAGGTTCCTCGCCGCGAGCGGCGTACGGCACTTTCTCGTGGAGACCGGCTTCCGGGCCGCCGAGCTGCTCGACCCCGCCGGCATGGCCGAGGCGTCCGGCGCCGTCGCGGGCGAGGTGGTCCGCCTGGAGTCGGTGGCCGAGGAGCTCACAGACGTCGCGGCCGCGGACTTTTCCATCCGGTACGCCGAGCGCCTGGCCGAGCGCACCGGAACCGCCGTGGGCCTCAAGACCGTCGTCGCGTACCGGTACGGCCTCGACTTCGACCCGGCTCGCCCCAGTGCGACCGAGGTCACCGAGGCGGCCGGCCGTTGGCTCGGCGCGGGCGGCGGCCGGCTGGCCGATCCGGTACTGCTGCGGCACGTCATCTGGGCGGGCGTCGACCGCGGCCTGCCCCTGCAGATCCACACCGGCTTCGGTGACCCCGACCTGCGCCTGCACCGGGCCGATCCGCTCCTGCTGACCCGGTTTCTCGAGCTTGTCGAGCGGCACGGGGTGCCCGTCCTGCTCCTGCATTGCTACCCGTTCCACCGCCACGCGGCGTACCTCGCGCAGGCGTACCCGCATGTGTTCTTCGACGTGGGCCTGACGCTGAACTACGTCGGTGCCGCCGCCTCCACCGTGCTGGCCGAGGCGCTGGAGCTGGCCCCGTTCGCCAAGATGCTGTACTCGTCGGACGCCTTCGGCCCCGCGGAGCTGCACTACCTCGGCGCGGAGCTGTGGCGCCGCGCCCTGGGCACCGTGCTCGGCGAGCGGGTCGCCAGCGGCGACTGGTCAGCCGCGGACGCCCAGCGCGTCGCCGAGATGATCGGGTACCGCAACGCGCGGCGGGTCTACGCCCTCGACTGAGGTGGCACGGCGTCCACCATGACGGAGCCGGCGGCCTTGTCGTGCAGCCCGCGCTTGTTCGGGTCCATGATGAGCGCCGGGACCACCAGGCTCAGCAGTACCCCGCGCACCAGAGCGCGCACGACGCCGATCCGCCCGCCGTCGGAGAACGAGACGCAGCGCAGCTTGGTCATCGCCATTCCTGGCGTCTGCGCGAAGAGGCCGATGAAAAACCCGTACTCGGCGATCAGCACGGCGACCGGCGGCCATCCGTCACGCAGTGGATCGCCGATGAATTGGGACGCGAGCAGGCAGAGCACCCAGTCGATCACGAGTGCGCCGAACCGCTTCGCCAGGCTCGGCGGCTCGAATCCGCCAGCCGGTGCGGAAGGCGGGGAAACCGGTTCGGTGGCCATGTAGAGCGAGGGTAGTCCGCAGTTCGGGACGCACCGAAAGCGACCGGTCGCGGAGAGCCCGCACGGGTGTATGGTCCCCTCGGATGCACTGGTGAGGACGTGCGGGTTCCCAACGTGACGTAACACGGCGGAAACAATGGAGACATGCCCGGGCAACGGCACAGCCATACCGTCGCGACCAGCCAGGTGCACCAGCGGCCATGCCGCCATTTAGCTCAGCGACGTGCCAGGAGGACGTGTTGTTCGCCAATCCCGAGGAACTCCTTCGGTACCTCAAAGACGAGGGCGTGAAGTTCGTCGACGTACGGTTCTGTGACCTGCCGGGTGTCATGCAGCACTTCAACACCCCGGTCGAGTCGGTCGACGAGAGCATTTTTACGGACGGTCTCGCCTTTGACGGTTCGTCGATCCGCGGCTTCCAGCAGATCCACGAGTCCGACATGTTGCTGCTGCCGGACGTTGCCAGCGCCTTCATCGACCCGTTCCGGGCGCAGAAGACCCTGGCGTTGAACTTCTTCATCCACGACCCGTTCACTCGCGAGGCCTACTCGCGTGACCCCCGCAACGTCGCCAAGAAGGCCGAGGCCTACCTGGCGTCCAGCGGCATCGCCGACACCGCTTACTTCGGTGCCGAGGCGGAGTTCTACATCTTCGACTCGATCCGGCACGACACCAGCGCCAACGCCGCCTACTACTACATCGACTCGATCGAAGGCGCGTGGAACACGGGCGCCGACGAGCCGGGTGGCAACCGCGGCTACAAGACCGCCTACAAGTCGGGTTACTTCCCGGTGCCGCCGCAGGACCACTACGCGGACCTGCGCGACGACGTCGTGACCAACCTGCTGAAGGTGGGCTTCACGGTCGAGCGGGCGCACCACGAGGTCGGCACCGCCGGCCAGGCCGAGATCAACTACAAGTTCTCCACGCTGCTGCACGCTGGCGACCAGCTTCAGCTGTTCAAGTACATCGTGAAGAACACCGCCTGGCACGCGGGCAAGACCGCGACGTTCATGCCCAAGCCGCTCTTCGGTGACAACGGCTCCGGCATGCACACCCACCAGAGCCTGTGGCTGAACGGCGAGCCGCTGTTCTACGACGAGACCGGCTACGCCGGCCTGTCCGACACCGCCCGGTGGTACATCGGTGGTCTGCTGCACCACGCGCCGTCGCTGCTCGCGTTCACCAACCCGACGGTCAACTCGTACCGCCGGCTGGTGCCGGGCTTCGAGGCCCCGGTCAACCTGGTCTACTCGCAGCGCAACCGCTCCGCCTGCACCCGCATCCCGGTGACGGGCAGCAACGCCAAGGCCAAGCGCGTCGAGTTCCGGGTGCCTGACCCGTCGAGCAACCCGTACCTCGCCTTCTCGGCCATGATGATGGCCGGCATCGACGGCATCAAGAGCAAGATCGAGCCGCCGGAGCCGATCGACAAGGACCTGTACGACCTGCCGCCGGAGGAGTGGGGCAACGTCAAGCAGGTGCCGGGTTCGCTGCCCGAGGTGCTCGACAAGCTGGAGACCGACCACGACTTCCTGCTCGAGGGCGGCGTGTTCACGCCCGACCTGATCGAGACCTGGATCTCGTACAAGCGGGAGAACGAGGTCGACCCGGTTCGCCTCCGGCCCACCCCGCACGAGTTCGCCATGTACTACGACGTGTAACCGCTTACGACGTGTAATCGAAAGTCCGGGTCGTGGGGGGGGGGGGGGGGGGGGGNCCGGTTCGCCTCCGGCCCACCCCGCACGAGTTCGCCATGTACTACGACGTGTAACCGCTTACGACGTGTAATCGAAAGTCCGGGTCGTGGGGGGCGGTGCGCTTACGCGCACCGCCCCCCACGTTTGTGATCAGGGCGTCCCTGAAGTCGTTAGAGCGACTTGAGGGACGCCCTGATCATGGAGTCAGGTCCGCGAGGAGCTCGCGCACCGTCGCTACGAACTGGTCGATGTCGCGCTCGGTGGTGCGCCAGTTGACGATCGCGGGGCGCAGGGCCACCCGGCCGCCGTACACCGTCGTGCCGGCGAAGACGCGGCCGTCCGCGATCAGCGCCTCGCCGAGCCGCTTGTTCAGGCCGTCGAGGGCCGAGTCGGGTACGCCCGGCGGGCGGGCGCGGAAGCACACGATGCACAGCGGCACGTCGGCGAGGCGTTCGAGGTCGGGCGCCTCGTCGACAAGGCCGGCGAGGCGCTGGGCCAGGTCGACGTGGCGCTCCACCATCGCCTGGTACCCGGCCCGCCCGTACGCGGCGAGCGTGGCCCAGATGGGCAGCGAACGTGCCCGCCGCGACGACTCAGGCCCGAGCATCGCGTACCCGCCACCCGGGTCGTCCGGCCCTGGCAGGTACGCCGCGCCCGGCATCCCGAACGCCCGGCCCAGCCGCGCCGGGTCTCGCAGGAACGCGAACCCGCTCTCGTAGGGCACGTTGAGCCACTTGTGGGCGTCGCACGCGATGGAGTCGGCGCGCTCGATGCCACGCACCAGTCCCGCCGTGCGGGGTGACAGTGCCGCGAAGATCCCGAACGCCCCGTCGACGTGGAGCCAGGCGCCGTACCGCTCAGCGAGGTCCGCGAGCTCGTCGACCGGATCGAAGTCGCCGGCGTTCACCTCACCCGCGTTTCCGATGATCACCGCGGGCCCACCGTAAGAAGCCAGCCGCCGCTCGATCGCGTCCACGTCCACCCGGCCCACCGCGTCCCGGGCGTACACCTCGACGCTCTGCCCGCCGTGCCCGAGCATCTGCAGTGCCTTGCGGGCGCTCGGGTGCACGTACCCGCCGGACAGCACCGGCAACCGGGGCAACCCGGCGATGCCGTCGGCCGCCACGTCGACGCCGTGCCGCTCGCCCCACCAGTGGGTGGCCGCGGCGAGGCTCGTGAAGTTGGCGAACGTCGCGCTCGCCACCAGCGCGCCCCCGTACCCCTCGGGCAGCCCGAAGAGCTCGCGCAGCCAGTGCAGCGCCACCGTCTCCACCTCGGTGGCGAACGCGGACGACGCCCGGAAGGCCGCGTTCTGGTCGAGCATCGACGCGATCCAGTCACCGGCCAGCGCGGCAGGCGTCGAACCGCCGATCACGAAGTGGTAGAAGCGGGGACCGGCCGAGTTCGTGGCGGTGGCGGTACCGATGCGCAGCAGCCGGCGCACGGCGGCGACCGAGCCCTCCCCCTTGTCCGGCAGGTCACCGGAGAGGTCGGCGAGCAGCGACGCGGTGGCCGGGTCGTGCACCGGCCGGTCGGTCAACGCTTCCAGGTACGGCGTCGCGGCGGCGTGGACCTCGTGCAGCACGACGGGTAGGTCGGTATCGAGCAGCGGGTCACTCATGCCTTCACAATGCGCTCGCGTTGCCCGCTGGCAGAGGACCAATCGGAGAGCGGTGGCTCCACCGGATCGCGGGCGGGCACGACGAACAGTAAGGCGATGCTCACCCAGACGTACGCGTTGCTCCCCAGAAAGCCGATCAACCCACCGGAACCGCGTTCCCAAATCCAGACAAAGCGGCTTATAAGCAGCCCGTACGCGAAGAATGCGAAGCCAAGGCGCCGGCGATCGCGGGCGGCGAGCGCCCGGTCGAACAGCAGGATCAGCGCCGGCAGCAGCCACACCAGGTGGTGTATCCAGGTCACCGGGCTGATCAGGCCCTGCAGTACGCCGGTCAGGGCCAGGCCCGTCTTCGCGTCGGCACCCCGCACCCGCCACACCCAGACCGCGAGCGTGAGCAGCACCAGCACGAGCCACAGCGCCCGGCTCGGATGCGTCGGGTCGAGCCGCGCGACGACGCCCTGCAGCGACTGGTTCGACACGAACGACAACGAGCCGATCCGGTCGGTGTTCCACACCGCCTGCGTCCAGAACTCCCGCGACGAGTCCGGCGCCGCCGCGGCGGCCAGTACCGTCGCGCCCGCCGCCGTGCCGCTCGCGGTGAGCGCCGCTCGCCACCGCTTCGTGACCAGCAGGTACACGATGAAGATGCCCGGCGTCAGCTTGATCGCGGTGGCGAGCCCCACGCCGACGCCCGCCCAGCGGCTGTCACGCGCCACCAGCCACAGCAGGTCGGCGGCCACCAGAAAGAGCAGGAGCGTGTTGACCTGCCCGAACGTGACCGTCTCGCGCATCGGTTCGAAGGCGGCGGCGAGGCACACGGCGATCGCGAAGGCGTACCAGCGGGTCCAGCCCTCGCGGCGGGCGATCGGGTCGACGAGCCACCACAGCAGCAGCCCGCCGGTGACCACCGCGAGGGTCATGCTGATCACCATAGCCAGCGGCCATGACACGAACGCCATCGGCAGCATCGCCAGCGTCGCGAACGGCGGATAAGTGAACCCGTACCGGCTGTCCAGCTTGATCCAGTCGTATATCTCGCCGCCGTCGTGCACCCAGTAGTTCACGGCACCGTAGTAGACCTGCAGGTCGAAGAAGCCGTGCCGGATCATCGTGAAATAGAGGAACACGGTCACCGCGAGGGCCAGAGCCGCGACGATGGTGACGTTCCTGCGCACGGTCACCATGCTGCCAGTACCGTGTGCGGGTGCGCGTCGTGGGCCTCTTCGCCGTCCTGCTCGCGGGCGTCTATCTCGCCCTTCCCACCATGGGCTCCGACCTCTCCGCGCAGGTCGCCAGGGCCGACTTCCTCGCCGCACACGGTTTGAGCCCCGTCGACCTGCGCTGGTACGGCGGCGTCAACCAGTTCGGGTACAGCCTCGTCTCGCCGGCGGTGATGGCGCTGATCGGCGTAAGGGTGACCGGGGCGCTGTCGCTGGTGGGGTCGGCACTCGCGTTCGCGGCGCTGCTCTTCCGGACCGGCGTGCCCCGCCCGCTGCTCGGCGGCCTGGTGGGCACGGTGTGCATCGCCGGCAACCTTGTCTCCGGCCGCGTCACGTACGCGCTGGGCGTCGCCTTCGCCCTGGGCGCCCTGGTGGCGCTGACCGCCCGTCCCGCGTGGCTCCGGTACGGCGGCGCGGCTGCCGGCGCCGCGCTCGCCGCCGCCACGAGTCCCGTCGCCGGCCTCTTCACCGGCCTGGCGGGCGTGGCCCTCCTGCTGGGCAAGCGCCGCGACGGCGTGCTGCTAGCGGCGGGCGCCGCTGTCCCGCTCGCGGTCACGTCGCTGGTGTTCGGCGAGGGCGGCTGGATGAACATCAGCCGCACCGACGCGATCCACGGCGTCGTGACAAGCCTGGCCGTGGCGTTGCTCGTCGGGTACCGCCCCGTGCGGGCCGGCGCGCTGCTCTCCGCGGCCGGCGTGCTGGCCGCCGCCCTCGTGCACACGCCCGTCGGCCTGAACGCCACCCGGCTGGTCACCATGTTCGCGCTGCCGGTGCTCGCGGCGTGCGCCCGCCCGCCCGAGCGATTCCAAGCACCGCGGTGGCTCGGGCGCCGCTGGGCGGCCGCCGGGCTCGTCGCGGTCCTGACGCTCGGGTACTGGTGGCAGCCCCCGGTCGTCTGGGCTGACCTACGCGACGCGGGCAACCCGACCAGCGACCGGGACTACTTCGCGCCCCTGCTCGCCGAGCTGCGCACCCGCCGTCCCGCCGGCCGGATCGAGGTGCCACCGACCCGCGACTACTGGGAGGCGGCGTACATGGACGGCTTTCCACTCGCGCGGGGCTGGATGCGCCAGGTCGACATCGCGCGGAACCCGCTGTTCTTCGAGACCGTGCCCGGCGCGTCCGGCACCGGGGTAGCGCTCACCGAGCCGGCGTACCGCGCCTGGCTGGCCGACAACGCGGTCACCTACGTGGCCGTACCGGACGCCCAACTCTCCTGGGTAGGCCGCGCCGAGGCCGACCTGGTCCGTTCCACCCTCACCGAGGTCTGGAGCAACGAGCACTGGCGCCTGTACGAGGTCCCCGCCCCGGTCCCCTTGGTGGCCGCCCCCGCGACGCTGGTGCGGCAGGACGCCGCATCACTCACCTTCGACGCTCCAGCGGCGGGCTCCTACGAGATCCGCGTGCGTCACTCGCGCTGGCTAACCGCGACCGGCAAGGCCCGCCTGGCCCCCGACGGCCCCTGGCTCGCCGTCCACGTCCCCGGACCCGGCCGCTACACCCTCTCTTCGTGACCCAAATAGAACCGCACGAACTTAACCCCTGCGTTAACATGGTTGAGTAAATGCCTGGCAGATCCTGCTGGTTGATGAGGTCGTCGAATGGTTCGTCGACCTGACCAAGAACGACCCGGCCAGTGCCGACCTCATCGAAGATGCGGTCGACCGGCTAGCGTCCGACGGACCAGCACTCGGCCGGCCTCTGGTCGACCGGATCCGGGGATCACGCCACCACAACATGAAGGAACTGCGTCCAGGTTCGACCGGATTCAGCGAGGTGCGCATCCTGTTCGCGTTCGATCCGGTACGGCGAGCGGTCCTGCTGGTCGCCGGAGACAAGTCCGGCAACTGGCGTCGCTGGTACGACACCGCCATCCCGTTGGCCGACGATCGCTACGACGTCCACCTGGCTGAACTGGAAACGAGGAACTACGAATGAAGAGCGTCAGCTGGGACGAGGCCAAGCGCCGCGGCGAGGAGACCCGCCGCGCCGCTGGTCACCACGTCCGCACCGAAGCCGAACGCGCCGCAGGGCAGCGCCGACTCGATGACGAGATCCGCGCCTTCCACCTCGCCGAGATACGCCGCAACCGCTCCCTGACACAACGCGAGGTCGCTGAGGCGATGGGCGTGTCCGGGCCACGTGTGTCCGATGTCGAACGTGGCAAGCTCGACATCGTCTCTGTCTCCGTACTGCGCGCCTACGTCGAAGCCCTCGGCGGGCACCTCAAGGTCGTTGCCGAGTTCGACGACTCCACCTACGTCGTCGCTTAGGCCGCGGCAAGGACGCGTTCTACGGCCGCGCGGGAGCGTCTGGTGGTGCGGAGGTAGTGGTCGAGGAATTCGCCGGGGTCACCGCCGCTCAGGAGCCTCACCACGCCGGCCAGGTCCGCGCCGTGCCTCGGGAGTTGGTCCGTGGGGCGGCCACGGACCAGGGTGAGCGCGTTGCGGACGCGCGCCGCAAGCGTCCAGCCCGCCGCCATCGCCGCCGCGTCGGCGGGTGCCACGAGCCCGACCTCGCGCGCCGCCACCAGCGCGTCGAGCGTGCGGGTACGCCGCAGCAGCGGCACCCGCTGGGCGTGCCGCAACTGGGTGAGCTGCACCGCCCACTCGACGTCGGCCAGCCCACCCCGGCCGAGCTTGGCGTGGGTGGCCGGGTCGGCGCCGCGCGGCAGGCGCTCGGTCTCCACTCGTGCCTTGATGCGGCGGATCTCGATGACCTGTTCGCGGGTCAGCCCGCCATCGGGGTACCGCACGCGGTCGGCGAGCGCCTCGAACCGGGCGCCCAGCAGCTGGTCTCCGCACACGAACCGGGCGCGCAGCAGCGCCTGCGCCTCCCACACCTTCGACCAGCGCGCGTAGTACTGCTCGTACGCCGCCAGGCTGCGCACGAGCGGGCCCTGCCGTCCCTCGGGTCGCAGGTCGGCGTCGACGCCCAGCGGCGGGTCGGGTGCGGGGGCGCCCAACAACCGGCGCAACTCCTCGGCGATCGCGTGCGCCGCGCCGCTCGCCACGTCGTCGGGGACGCCGGGCGGCGGCTCGTACACGAACAGCACGTCGGCGTCGGACGGGTAGCTCATCTCGTACCCGCCGAGCCGGCCCATACCGATCACCGCGAACCGCAGGCCGGGCATCGGCGGCTGTGCCGCGGTCGCCACCCGCAGCGCGGCAGCGAGGGTCGCGTCGGTGACCGCTGACAGCGCGGTGCCGATGTCCACCACGTCGAGCGGTATCGGCGGGGCGAGCGTGCCGGCGCGGCTGAGCACGTCGGCGCTGGCGAGGCGGAAGAGTTCGCGGCGGCGCAACGCCCGCAGGGCCGCGATCGCCTGGGCGGGCTCGGTGTGGCGGCCGGCTGCGGCGGCGAACCCCTCGCGCAGTACCTCGACCGGGCGCGGGGTCAGCTCGGCGTCGTCCGCCAGCAGGCGCAGCGCCTCCGGGTCGCGCACGAGCAGGTCGGTCACGTACCGGGACAGCCCGAGCGCGCGCGCCAGCCGCAGCGCCACCGGGCCCTCGTCGCGCAGCAGGCGCAGGTACCAGGGAGTGCTGCCGAGCTTGTCGGACACCTGGCGGTAGCTGAGCAGCCCGCGGTCGGGCTCGGGCGCGTCGGCGAACTCCTCCAGCAGTACCGGCAGCAGCGTGCGCTGGATCGAGGCGGTGCGCGACACGCCGCCGGTGAGCACCTCCAGGTGCCGCAGGGCGGTACCCGGATCGCGGAACCCGAGCACCTGCAGCCGCCGCCGCGCCGACTCGGGCACCATCCGCAGCGACTCGGCCGGTACCCGGGCCACCGCCTCCAGCAGCGGCCGGTAGAGCAGTTTGGCGTGCAGCCGGCGTACCTCCGCCGCGTGCGCGACCCAGTCGGCGCGGAACGCTTCGACGGCGTCGCGATCCGGCGTGGCCGTGTAGCCGAGCGCGCGGGCGAGCCAGCGCACGGCGTCCGGGTCCGCCGGCACCGTGTGCGTACGCCGCAGCGCCTGAAGCTGGAGCCGGTGCTCGACGTTGCGCAGGAACCGGTACCCGCGCAGCAGCGCCTCGCCGTCCGCACGCCCGACGTAGCCGCCCGCGACGAGCGCCCGCAGCCCGGGCAGCGTGCCCGGCGTCCGCAGCGACTCGTCGATCCGGCCGTGCACGAGCTGAAGCAGTTGCACCGCGAACTCGATGTCGCGCAGGCCGCCCGGCCCGCGCTTGATCTCCCGGTCCAGTTCGCGGGCGGGCACGTTCTCGATGATGCGGCGCCGCATCGCGCGTACGTCGTCGACCGCCTCGGGACGCTCGGCCGCGTGCCACACCAGCGGTGCGAGCTGGTCGATCCACTCCTGCGCGAGCGCGGTGTCGCCGGCCGCGGAACGCGCCTTCAACAGCGCCTGGAACTCCCAGGTGCGCGCCCAGCGCTTGTAGTAGGCCAGGTGGCTGGCGAGCGTGCGCACCAGCGGGCCGCGGCTGCCCTCGGGCCGCAGCGCCGCGTCGACCGGCCACGCCACCTGCCCGCAGATCTCGATGAGGCGCGCCGCGATCGTGGTGCCCGCCGCGAGGTCCTCGTCGGCGGCCGCCACGAAGATGACGTCTACATCGGACACATAGTTGAGCTCGTTGCCGCCGCACTTACCCATGGCCACGACGGCGAGCCGCGGCGCGGCGGCCACCTCCTTCGCCGCGATGTCGTAGGCCGCCGCGAGCGTCGCGTCGGCCAGGGCCGACAGCGCCTCCATCGTCTGTTCCAGGCCGCGCCCGCCGGTCAGGTCGGCCGCCGCGATCCGCAGAAGCGCCAGCCGGTACGCGCGGCGAAGCGCGGGCACGCTGGGATCGTCCACTGTGAGCACACCGTCGGCGTTCGGCGCGACACCGTCCTCTTCGGTCACCAGCGCGCCCCACTGGTCCGGATTGGCGACCAGGTGATCGCCGAACGCGGACGAGGCACCCAGTACGGCAATGAGCCGCCGCCGCAGGCCCGCGTCGGCCGTGAGGGCGTCTAATACGCGTACCTGCGCGGTCCGGCGCTCGGCCTCGGCCAGCCGGTGCAGCTGGCGCAGCGCCAGGTCCGGGTCGGCCGCTCGGGACAGCGCGGTCAGCAGGTCGGCGGCGGTCTCACCCGCGGGCTCCTGGGCCCCCACGTCCCACAGCCCGAGCCCATCCGGCCCGAGCAGATCGTCGGCGCGCGCCCCGAAGCCGTACCGTGCCAGCCGGCCCTGTGCCCTCGTGGGTCTGCTCACGCGCCTACTGTCCCAGGATGGGCAGCGGACGGCGAGTATCCCGCAGCTCACCCAGCGCGAGCGCGGCGAACCGGGCAGCGAACGGCTGCCACACCTCCTCCACGTCCACCATGATCGCGTCAAACGCGGCGACCAGCGCTTCCGGGTTTTCCAGGTGCGGCGAGGCGGCCGCCCAGCTCGCGATCATGGCGGTGTCGCACTCGATGTGAAACTGCAGCCCCCACGCCTTCTCACCGAGCCGGAAGGCCTGGTGCGGGTATCGCGTCGAGGCGGCCAGCAGCACCGCGCCGGCCGGCAGCTCGGTGATCTCGTCGAAGTGCCACTGGTGCACGTCGGGCGCCAGCGGCACGTACCGGAACAGCGGATCCTCCGCCGCCGCGTCCCGCCGGCCCACCAGCGCCGGGCCGATCTCCGGGCCGGACGGGCTCCGCTCCACCGTGCCGCCGTGCGCGGTGGCGAGCAACTGCGCGCCCAGGCAGACGCCCAGCGCCGGCACCCCGTACCGGACGGCCTTGCGCAGCAACGCCTCCACATCGTCGAACCAGTCGGGGCGCGGCTCGTACGCCGACTGCTCCCCACCCATCACCACGATCGCCGCGTACCCGTCGAGGTCGGCTGGGAGCGGATCGCCCGCGTGCGCGCGCACGACGTCGAGCCGCAGGCCCGCCTCGGTCAGCCACTCCCCCAACAACCGGACGTCGTCCGTCGGATCGTTCTCCACCACCAGCGCCGTACTCACGCAGCCCAACCTACCCACCCACCCCGCCGCCCACCGGGTGAGGTCGCACCCTGCTTTGCTCTACTTCCTTGACGGAAACGCCCGGAGGAGGATGCTCGCCGTGCCCGATCGGTGTAGCCGTGAGGGAAGCAGAGCAAAGCAGGGTGAAAGCTGTATGCCGCCCTGGGGGCGGGGGCGGGCGGCTAGTCTCGGGCGCGTGGACAGCGGGGTGCAGGCGCGGGCGTTGCGGGCCGGCGACACGGTCATGCTGGTATCGCCGTCGGGGCCCACGCGGCCGGAGCGGGTGGCTCGCGGGATCGAGTTGCTGACCGGCTGGGGCCTGCGGCCGATGCTCGCGCCGAACGCGTACGCCCGGCAGGGGTACCTCGCGGGCGCCGACGTGCTGCGTGCCGCCGATCTCAACACGGCGTTCGCCGATCCGGAGGTGCGCGGCGTGCTCTGCACCCGCGGCGGGTATGGCGCGCAGCGGGTCGTCGACGCGATCGACATGGCGGCGGTGCGGCGCGATCCCAAGGTGGTCGCGGGATTCTCCGACATCACCGGTCTCCAGCTCGCCCTGTGGCGCGGAGCGCGACTGGCCACTGTGCACGGTCCGGGCGTGGCGTGGCTCGAGGAGCGCACGCCACCGCTGTCGGCGGAGTCGCTGCGCGCCGCGCTGATGAGCACCGATCCCGTTGTGGTGAAACGGATCGAGAGCGAGCAGACCGCACCGGTCACCGTGCCCGGTGCGGCGTCCGGCACGCTCATCGGCGGCAACCTGAGCCTGCTCGCGTCGTCCGTCGGCACACCTGACATGCCCGACCTGACCGGTGCGATAGTGCTTCTGGAAGACGTCGACGAAGCACCGTACAGAGTGGACCGGATGCTGACCCACCTGCGCCGCGCCGGCGCGCTCGCGGGTATCGCCGGTGTGGCCGTGGGCCAGTTCACGAACTGCGCCGACGACTGGCCGGTGAGCGTCGTCGAGGTGCTGCTCGACCGGCTCGGCGACCTCGGCGTCCCGGTGCTCGGCGGTCTGCCCATCGGGCACGGGTACGGCCAGCTCACGGTGCCCGTCGGCGTCCCGGCCACGATGGACGCGGCGGCCGGCACGCTGATCGTCGAGCCCGGTGTGTCCGGGTAGACAATCTTGCTCTAGCGGCTACCCACGCAACCGGAGCATGCTTCGAGTGAGTGGAAGACTTCCACCCTTTCTCTCCGTGAGGGAGGTGGGGTTGCGATGACAGCGCAAACCCCCGCAATCGAGGATCACCCGGACATTACCGCCCTACGCGCACGGTACGACCGGGTCGCTGAGACGCCGACCGCTCAGTTGGTCGACGGGCTCACCCTCCTCACCGGCCTGTACCTGGCGATGTCGCCGTGGGTCGTCGGCTTCACCGGCGACTCCCCGAGCCTGACCGCGAGCAACCTCTTCAGCGGCGTAGCGGTCGCGCTGCTCGCGCTCGTCTTCGCCTCGGTGTACGGCCGGACGCACGGCATCACCTGGGTCACCGCGGTGATCGGCGCTTGGACGATCGTCGCGCCATGGCTGGTCAACGGCCCTACGCCAGACAACTCGGCGATCGTCAGCAACGTCATCGCCGGCGCCCTGT
This sequence comes from Phytohabitans aurantiacus, assembly GCF_027923225.1. Taxonomy (GTDB): domain Bacteria; phylum Actinomycetota; class Actinomycetes; order Mycobacteriales; family Micromonosporaceae; genus Phytohabitans; species Phytohabitans aurantiacus. The sequence continues at coordinate 20,804 of NZ_BSDI01000075.1, read as the reverse complement.
GCCTGCTCCTCGGCCTGGGCATCGCCTCCGTGGGCATGCGGGCCGACATGCGGTCCGGGATGCGGCGGGCCAGGAGGTAGCAACCATCAACCGAGAACGAGCGGCCGCACCAGGTCTCCGGGGAGATCGAGGTCGCTCGGCAACAGGCGGCGCGGCGGGGCGGGCTCGGCGGTGCCCGTCACGGACTCGATGCGATCGGTGCGGAAGGCCCGAACCCCGTCGCGCAGCCGGCACCACGCCACCAGGTACCAGTACTCCCGGTTGCCGACGTAGCCCAGCGGCTCCACGTGGCGCGTGGTGGCCATCCCGTACCGGTCGGTGTAGTCGATCCGCAGGACGGTGCGACCGTGCAGCGCGTCGGCGATGACCCGGGGCACGACGGGTGCCGGGTGACCGACGGCGAAGTGCAGGCGCTCGGCCAACTCCCGGGCGGTCTCGTCGTCGGTCTCGGGCAGCACCGTGCCCAGCTTGCGCAGGGCGGAGGCGGCGTCCGCGTGAAACGGGGTGCCACCCAGCCGGTGCAGCGCCACCGCGACCGCCACGGCCTCACTCGGCGCGAGCTGCAGCGGCGGCAGGACGCGGGAGCGGTCGAGGGTGTATCCGTCACGACGGGCGACGATCGGCAGCCCTGAGCGGCGCAGCGAGCGGACGTCGCGCTCGACCGTGCGCGCGCTGATGGCGAAGCTCCGCGCCAGCCAGGACGCGGAGCGTGGCCGGGACGCCGCGCGCAACTCGGCCACTAAGGCGCACAACCGGACGGCGCGGTTCATAGAACCGACGTTACGACACACGTACGAATGAGTCCATGGGCTCTTCCTGTGCGCCCGCTGGTGACGAACCGTCCGCCGCAGCGCAAATCGGCCACCCGGGAGCTTGATTGTCAGCCCGTTGACAGGGGCGCCATGGTGCCGTTACAGGCCAGCGCTCCATGGTCGGTCGAGTACCCACCCCCAACCGCGTATCCGGAGGTTCGATGTCCAGGCCGATATCCAAGAAGACGATGTTCGCCGGGTTGGCCGCGGCGGGCGTGCTCGCGGTCGGCATCGCCGCACCCACTGTCGCGTTCGCGGAGGATGGCTCGGGCTCCTCGTCCACCAGCCAGACCGACCGGAAGCAGGCCCGCGCCGACCGGGACGCCGCGTTCGCCAAGGCCCTGGCGGCTGAGCTTGGCATCTCGGAGGACAAGGTGGCCGCCGCCGTCGAGAAGGTACGCGAGCAGCAGAAGCCTCAGGGCCAGCCGAAGGGCGCACCGAAGACCCAGGCCGACCGGCAGGCCGAGCTGAAGAGCCGGCTCGACGCCGCGGTGAAGGAAGGCAAGCTCACGCAGGAGCAGGCCGACGCGATCCTCAAGGCGTACGAGGCGGGCGTCCTGGGCGGCTTCGCCGGCAAGGGCGCCCCCGGCCCGAAGTAGCACAAGCCCGGTGCCGCTCGCCGCGCCCGTCCCCCGGGGTGCCGGCGGGCGGCACCGCCATATCCGGCTCAGAGAGCGCCGAGGTAGCGCTGGCGCTCGTAAGGGGTGACCTCGCGGCGGTACTGCTCCCACTCGGCCCGCTTGTTGCGCAGGAAGAAGTCGAAGACGTGCTCGCCCAGCACCTCGGCGATCAGCTCGGAGCCGGCCATCACGTCGATCGCCTCCGAGAGGTTTTCCGGCAGCGCCTCGTACCCCATCGCCTTGCGCTCGGCGACGGACAGCGACCACACGTCGTCCTCGGCCCCCGGCGGCAGCTCGTAGCCCTCCTCGATGCCCTTCAGGCCGGCGCCGAGCATGACCGCGAAGGCCAGGTACGGGTTGGCGGCCGAGTCGAGCGAGCGGACCTCGACCCGCGCGGAGTTTGGCTTGCCGTACGCCGGGACGCGCACCAGCGCGGACCGGTTGAGGTGCCCCCAGCAGACGTACGCCGGCGACTCGGTGATCCGGTCGGGCAGGGCCTGCGGGAACAGCCGCTTGTACGAGTTGACCCACTGGTTGGTGACCGCGGTGTACTCCCGGGCGTGCACCAGCAGGCCGGCGATGAACGCTCTGGCGACCTTCGACAGCTTCATCGGGTCGCTGGCGTCGTGGAACGCGTTGCGCTCGCCCTCGAACAGCGACAGGTGCGTGTGCATGCCGCTGCCCGGCTGGTCGGTGAACGGCTTCGGCATGAACGTGGCGCGCACGTTGTGCGAGAGCGCGACCTCCTTGACCACGTGCCGGAAGGTCATGATGTTGTCGGCCGTGGTGAGCGCGTCCGCGTATCGCAGGTCGATCTCCTGCTGGCCGGGCGCGACCTCGTGGTGGCTGAACTCGACCGAGATGCCGATCCGCTCCAGCGCGAGCACGGCCTGCCGCCGGAAGTCGCGCGCGACCGCGTGCGTGGTGTGGTCGAAGTAGCCGCCCGCGTCGACCGGCGTCGGCAACGAGCCGTCAGAGGGGCCGTTTTCCAGCAGGAAGAACTCGATCTCGGGGTGGGTGTAGAAGGTGAAGCCCTTCTCGGCCGCCTTGGACAGCGCACGGCGCAGCACGTGGCGCGGGTCGGCCCAGGACGGGCTGCCGTCGGGCAGCAGGATGTCGCAGAACATCCGGGCGCTCTCGCCGCTGACGCCGCCCTCGAACGGGAACACCTGGAAGGTGGTCGGATCGGGCATCGCGATCATGTCGGACTCGAAGACGCGGGCGAAGCCCTCGATCGCCGAGCCGTCGAACCCGATGCCCTCTTCGAACGCGGCCTCCAGCTCGGCCGGCGCCACCGAGACGCTCTTGAGCGTGCCCAGCACGTCGGTGAACCACAACCGGACGAACCGGATGTCGCGCTCTTCGAGCGTGCGGAGCACGAACTCCTGCTGACGGTCCACTGCTAACCCCTTGTGACGCGGTGACCTTGTGACGCCGTTACGTGGTCGCTGAGCTGTACGGAGTCTCCCCCTACCCCGTTACGCCGACGTTACGGCAACGCCGAGCGCCGCATGTCTCGGGGCTGGGCGCAACCCTGTCCGGTTCCTCGCCGTTGATACCAAACAGACCGGGAGGGGACAATTCATGGTACGCAGCCGCGTGATCGTCGGCGGCCTGACGCTGGGCGGGCTGCTGGCGGCGGTACTCGTGCTGGCTGGTGTCGTGCACGTGCGGGTGACCGGCGGGCACACCGCGGACCCCACGCCGTCCCCGCGGCTCGGACCGCTCACCGCGACCCAACCGGAGCTGAGCGAGGCGCTGCTCGCGGCCGCCGACCTGCCGGACGGCTACCGCGAGACGCCGCCGCCGCGGACCGCCGCCGGCCCTGACCGGCGGGAACGCTGCCGGGCGCTCTTCGAGCGGCCGTGGGACGTCACGCGCGCCCGGGCCACCGACCGCGCGGTCGGCGACTTCGCCGGGCGGCGCGACGGCACCCTGCTGCGGCAGGCGCTCACGCTCTTCGGATCCGACGGCGCGCAGCGCGCCTTCGGCGAACTCCGCGCCGCGTCGGGGGCCTGTCCCGAGTTCGACGCGCGGCTCGATGACGGTACGGCCGTCCGCGTCCACCTGCGCGAGATGGCGCTGCGCCGGGTCGGCGACGAGGCGTACGCGGTGCGCGTCACCGCTCGCGGCGAGAGCGGCACGCGCGCGGGGTACCTCGCGGTCGGTCGCGTGGGTGCTGTGCTGTCGGTACTGCGCCACCTCGGTCCCGCCGGCACGGTGGACCCCGACGATGTGGCCGACACCCTGCGCCGGGCGCTCGACCGGGCCCAGCCGCTGGGACAGTGGCCCGCGTCACCGGGGAAGATGGAGTCATGCCGACTCTGCGCATCGCCCTCGCCCAGGTAAACCCGACCGTCGGCGATCTGGCCGGCAACGCCGCCACCGTGCGCGAGTGGAGCCGCGCCGCCGCCGACTCCGGCGCCCAGATCGCGGCGTTCCCCGAGATGATGCTGACCGGGTACCCCGTCGAGGACCTCGTGTTCCGCAAGTCGTTCGTCGCGGCGTCCACGGCCGCCCTGCGGAGCCTCGCCACCGACCTGGCCGCCGACGGGCTGGGCGAGCTGCCGGTCGTCGTCGGCTACCTCGACGCCGACGGTGGTCCCCGCAACGCGCTCGCCGTGCTGCACGGCGGCGAGGTGCTCACCACGTACTACAAGCACCACCTGCCCAACTACGGCGTCTTCGACGAAGACCGGTACTTCGAGCCGGGTGACACGCTCACCGTCATCCGGCTGGCCGGCGTCGACATCGCGCTCACCATCTGCGAAGACATCTGGCAGGCCGGTGGCCCGTTCGCGGTGGCGGGGCGGGCCCGGGTCGGCCTGGTCGTCAACATCAACGGCTCGCCGTACGAGCTGAACAAGGACGACGTGCGGCTCTCACTCGTTCAGCGCAGGGCCGCGGAGGCGGGGGCGGCGATCGCGTACGTCAACATGGTCGGCGGCCAGGACGAGCTGGTCTTCGACGGCGACTCGATCGTGGTGACCGCCGGCGGCACGCTGCTCGCCCGCGCGCCGCAGTTCGCCGAGCACCTGATGATCCACGACCTCGACCTGCCCGCCGCGGAGCCGGACGCGCCCACCGGCGACCTCGGTGAGATGTCAGTGCGCCGCGTGGAGGTTCCCGCCGCGCCGCCGGCACCGTCCTCCCTTGTGGAGGGTGGTATCGCCGACCGCGTCACCGACGAGGCAGAGGTGTGGCACGCGCTGGTGCTCGGCCTGCGCGACTACGTGGAGAAGAACGGCTTCCGCTCGGTGGTTCTCGGCCTCTCCGGCGGCATCGACTCGTCGGTCGTCGCGGCGATCGCCGTCGACGCGCTCGGCTCGGACCGGGTCGTGGGCGTGTCGATGCCCAGCCAGCACTCGTCGGGGCACTCGAAGGACGACGCGGCCGACCTCGCCAAGCGCACCGGCCTCGACTACCGGATCGAGCCGATCCAGCCGATGGTCGACGCGTTCCTGGCCAACATGTCGCTCTCCGGTCTCGCCGTCGAGAACCTCCAGGCGCGCGTGCGCGGTGTCATCCTCATGGCACTGTCCAACCAGGAGGGTCACCTCGTACTCACCACGGGCAACAAGAGCGAGCTGGCCGTCGGTTACTCCACTTTGTACGGTGACTCGGTCGGCGGCTTCAACCCGCTCAAGGACGTGCCGAAGACGCTCGTCTGGAAGCTCGCCCGCTGGCGAGACGCGGAAGCCGAGCGGCGCGGCGCCGAGCCGCCGATCCCGGAAAACTCGATCGCCAAGCCGCCGAGCGCCGAGTTGCGCCCCGGCCAGCTCGACACCGACTCGCTGCCCGACTACGACGAGCTCGACGCGATCCTCGCCGGGTACGTCGACGGCGATCTCGGGCGCGACCAGCTGGTCGCCGAGGGGCACGACCCGGCGCTGGTCGACCGGGTGCTGCGCATGGTCGACGTCGCCGAGTACAAGCGCCGGCAGTCCGCGCCCGGCACCAAAATCTCGATCAAGGCGTTCGGCCGCGACCGGCGCCTACCCATCACCAACCGCTGGCGCGAACACCCCTCGTGATCAGGGCGAAGGAACGCTAGTGGAAGGCGTGCTCGGGGCCGGGGAACTCGCCGCCGCGAACTTCCTCGGCGAACTTCTGGGTGGCCTCCGTGAGCGCGCCGGCCATATCGGCGTACCGCTTGACGAAGCGCGGCGCGTGGCCCGTGCGCAGGCCGGCCATGTCTTGCCAGACCAGCACCTGCGCGTCGGTGTCGGGCCCGGCGCCGATGCCGACCGTCGGGATGGGCAGGTCGTGCGTGATCCGCTTGGCGACCTCGCTGGTGACCATCTCCAGTACGACCGCGAAGGCGCCCGCCTCGGTGACGGCGTGCGCGTCGGCGACCACGTCTTCGGCGGCGTCGCCACGCCCCTGTACCCGGTAGCCGCCGATCTGGTGCTCGCTCTGCGGCGTGAATCCGACGTGGCCCATGACCGGGATGCCCGCGCCGGTGATCGCGGCGATCTGCTCGGCGACCCGCCGGCCGCCTTCGAGCTTGACGGCGTGACAGCCGCCTTCCTTCATGAACCGCACCGCCGTGCGCAGCGCCTGGGTCGGGCCCTCCTCGTACGAGCCGAACGGCATGTCACCGACCACCAGGGTGCGCTTTGTGGCGCGGACCACAGCGCGTACCAGCGGCAGCAGGTCGTCGACCGTCACCGGCACGGTGGTCTCGTAGCCGAACACGTTGTTGGCCGCGGAGTCGCCGACCAGCAGGACGGGGATGCCCGCCTGGTCGAAGATGGCGGCGGTGTACTGGTCATACGAGGTCAGCATCGGCCAGCGCTCGCCGCGCTGCTTGGCCGCGATCAGGTCGCGCGTTCGTACCCGTCGAGTGGCAGGGCCGCCGTAAAGGGCCGGCTCGGACATCGTCGTCTCCTCTCGCCTCGAGGCCGCGCTCGCGGTCCCCGGGTTCTGGAGCAAGCGTCCCACCGGCCACACCGACCCCGTCAGGTGTTAGTGGAACATTTCACACTCGTTACGCACCCCGGTGGTTAGAGGTCGGTTACGCGGATGCCGGCGTGTGCCTTGTACCGCTTGTTGATGGCGATCAGGTTGGCCGTGAATGCCTCGATCTGGTGCGCGTTACGCAGCCGCCCCGCGTAGATGCCGCGCATGCCCGGGATCCGTCCCGCCAGCGCCGCCACCGTCGCGATCGCCTCCCGGTCTTCACCGCAGATCAGCACGTCGAGGTCCATCCGCTCGACCTCGGGGTCGGCCAGCAGCGGCGCGCTCACGTGGTGGAAGGCGCCGCAGACGGTCGACTCGGGCAGCAGCGCCGCGCACTGCTGTACCGCACTGCCCTCGGGGACCGGCAGCGCGTACGGGCCCTGCTTGTCGAAGCCCAGCGGGTTGACGCAGTCGACGACGAGCTTGCCGGCGAGCGGCTCGCGCAGCGCCGCCACGGTGGCCGCGTGGCCGTCCCACGGCACCGCGATCACGACGATGTCGGACCGGCGAGCGGCGTCGTCGTTGGCGGCGCCACTCGGCTCGGCGGTCACACCGGGCAGGGCTCCGATCTCGGCCGCCGCCTGTGCGGCGCGCTCGGCCGACCGGCTGCCGATGACCACGGGGTGCCCGGCGCGCGCGAACCGGTACGCCAGCCCGCGCCCCTGGTCGCCGGTGCCGCCAATGATGCCGACGGTGCGGCCGGACACGTCGGGTAGGGCGCTCGCGTCAAATCCCATGCTCAGATCCTGCCACCGTCGCGCCGCCCGTTGATATGAGGTTCATCCCGATCGCGTGAAGAGGACCCGGCGCTGCGCCGGGTCGGCGGTGACCAGCCGCACCCGGATCCGCTCGCCCAGCGGCAGGTCGCCCTCGCAGCGCGCCCGCACGGGCGGCTCGTCGAGCGCGATCAGGCCCCCGGGCACCTTCTTCGGCCGGTCGTCAACGTCGAGGACCGCGGCGTCGAACTCGTCACCGACCCGGCCCGCGAGCAGCACCGCCTCGGTGAGGTCGACCGCGCCGCGCTCGGCCGCCGACGCGGCTCGGTCAGTGCCGGACATCACCTCGGGCAGCCGGGGCAGCGCCGCACGCGCCCAGTCAGGCACCTCCACGCCGCCGTACAGCGCGAGGCACACCTCGGTCGCGTACCGGTCGGCCAGGCGCCGCAGCGGGGCGGTGACGTGTGCGTACGGGGCCGCGACCGCGCCGTGCCCGGGGTCGTCGGGTGCCTTGCCGTCGAAGGCCGTGTACCCGGCGCCCCGCATAAGCTCGGCGGCGTGGTCGAGGAAGGCTGCGGCGCGCGCGTCAGCGGGGTCGACGGAGGCGACCACTCGGCCGGCCGGCTGGCCGTCGGGCCATTCGATGCCGAGCGCCGGCGCGGCGGCGCGCAGCCGGCCCACCGCCTCGGACCGCGGGGCGGGCATCGTGCGCAGCAGGCCCACGCCACCGGTCAGCATGATGCTCGCGGCCGCCATCCCGGTCAGCAACGAGATCTGCGCGTTGTACTCCTCGACCGCGTGCGGTGCCCGCAGGACGAGCCGCCAGCCGTCGCCGTCGGGCTCGACGTCCTGCTCGGGCAGCGGAAGGCTGATGGCGCCGCGCTCCAGCCCGCGCTCGAAGAGAAGAGCGCCGAGGGCGGGCAGCGCGGCGATGGGTTCAGCGAGCCGCCCCGCGTCGGCATCAGCCTGTACGCCCGCGTAGTCGAGCTTGGCGCGGCTGCGCACCTTGGCTCGTTCGAGCTGTATGGCCACAGTGGAACCGTCGGCGTCGACGTCGACGGTCCACACCACGGCCGCGCGGTCGACGCCGGGCAGCAGGCTCACGGCGTCTTCGCTCAGGGAGTACGGGTGCAGCGGCACCTTGCCGTCCGGCAGGTACACCGTCTGCCCGCGGCGCCAGGTCTCGGTGTCGAGCGCGCCGCCCGGCCGCACGTACGCGGCCACGTCGGCTATCGCGTAATGCACCCGGTATCCGCCGCCGGCGCGCTCCCGCAGGCACATCGCCTGATCGAGGTCGCGCGAGGTTGGCGGGTCGATGGTGACGAAAGGAATGTCGGTGCGGTCGACAGCCGGCAGTGCGGTCGCCGCCGCCGACTCGTCGGCTTCCCGCTGCGCCGCGAGGGGAAACTGTTCGGGCAGTTCCAACTCGCGGCGCAGCGCACCGAAGTCGATGCTGGGCGCCAGGATGCGTCGAGTGGCCACGGGGCCATTCATATCAGCCTGGCGCCCCTTTCAATCAGCGGGCGGCGGACTTACGCGCCGGCGCCTTGCGGGCCGGTGCCTTCTTCGCCGTCGTCTTTGCCGCAGCGGTCTTCTTCGCGGCGGTCGTCTTCTTGACCGCGGCCTTCTTGGCGGGTGCCTTCTTGGCCACCGTCGACTTCGCCGCCGCCTTCTTGGCGGGCGCCTTCGTCGCCGCGGTCTTCTTCGCCGCCGCCGGACGCGTCGACTTCGTCGTCGCCTTGGCGGTCGTCTTCTTCGCCGCGGTGGTCTTGGTCGCGGCCGCCGTCTTCTTGGCCGCCGTCTTCTTCGCCACGGTCGACTTTGCCGCAGTCGACTTCGCGGCGGTCGTGCGCTTGGCGGTCGTGGACTTCGCCGTCGTCGCCTTGGCCGCAGTCGCGCGCTTCGCTGTAGAGGGGCGCGTCGACCCCGCCGTTGCCCGAGAGGCCGCCTTGGCGGGTGCCTTCTTCGCGGCGGTGCGGGAAGCCGGAGCCGTCTTCTTGGCGGCTGCCTTCTTGGCGGGTGCCTTCTTGGCCGTGGTGGTGGCCTTGCTGGCGGTGGCCCGCTTCGCGGGCGCCTTCTTCGCGGCGGCCTTGCTCGTGACGGTCTTCCGCGCGGTGGTCTTCGTCGCCGCCACCGTGCTCTTCGGCGCGGCGTCGGTCTCGCTGGGTGCTGGTACGGCAGCCGGTGCTTCGACCGCCGGGGTGGTGCTCTTGGCAGCCGCGCGTTTCGCGGCCGATGTGCTAGTGGCCTTCTTCGCTACGGCCATCTCGGTCTCCTCCTTGCGATGTGCGATACCCGCCCAGCTGAATCTGCTGGCGCGGCGGCGGTTCACGCCGAATCAGTTCTCTTCTCCGGCCCAGCGAGCGTCTTCGGCTTCCCAGTCCTCATTGCGCTCGCGTACACGTTCCAGTCCGCGCTCGGCTTCTTCCGCCGACGCGTACGGACCCAATTGGTACTTGCTCGGGCACGAGTTCGAGTCGTCCTCGACGCGGTGATGGCGCAGGCACCAGAAGTACCGGCCACCACTCCCGCTGTTGCTCATGAGATCACTGTGCACCGCGAAACGAACAAGCGCCACCTTTTCAGCAGAAAAAATGGCACCGCCTCCACAATAGACCGCGCAGGTCGAGAAGGGTACGACGCGACAAGAAGACCTTCGGTCGGGTGAAAGGCCTTATTCGATAAGGGATTTACAGCGGTAAGCGAACAGAGGTACGGATGGCGACGGCATACCGATCGTCCAGAAGAATTTTCCGTCACAGACCACCCGCAAGGCGTACCCGATGGCGTCAGATCCACTGTGGTTGGCGAGTGCGAGGCGACGGACGAGTCGACCTGTACGCCGGATTCTGTTGCCAGCGACGGTGTCGCCGGCCGGCGGCCATCCATCTAGGCCTGCCGTTGCCAGCAGGCTCCAGCGGCCTACCCGCAGGCATCGGGCGGGCAGCCCTCGAACGCCTGCGCGAGCCACCGCCTCACGACGGCGGCTCTTCTTGGCCTTGCTCCGGGTGGGGTTTACCGAGCCGTCCCGGTCACCCGTGACGCTGGTGGGCTCTTACCCCGCCGTTTCACCCTTACCGAGCCGAAGCTCGGCGGTCTGTTTTCTGTGGCACTTTCCCGCGGGTCACCCCGGGTTGCCGTTAGCAACCACCCTGCCCTACGGAGTCCGGACGTTCCTCGGCGACGGGGCCTGAACCCCGCCGACGCGACCGCCCGGTCGACTCGTCCGTCGCACCCGCAATTCTACGCCGGTGCCCGCCGAACCTTAGAGGTGCCCTGTCTCATTGACGCTCCGCACTGCCACCCCGCCGTCGGCCCAGTTGTCGATGATGGACAGTCCGGCCGGATCGAGGTACAGGCGGTGCAGGAGAGCGTCGCCGGCGGCGAGCGCGTCGCGCAGGATGAGCTTCAGTGGCGACACGTGTGAGACAACGACGACGGTCTTCTCCGGATACGCCTTCAGGATCGTCGCCACCGCACGGCGTACGCGCGTGGCCACCGCTCTGAAGGACTCGCCGCCCGGTGGCGCCACGCTCGTCGAAGCGAGCCAAGCGTCCATCTCGTCCGGCCACTGTGTACGGACCTCGGCGAAGGTGCGCCCTTCCCACTCGCCGAAGTCGCACTCGACCAGATCGGGTTCTACGGCAAGCGGCACGTTACCGGCGAGCGCCGCGCTGATCGCCTCGCCCGTGCGGACGCAGCGCGTGAGTGGTGACGTGACGACAGCGGCGATCGGCGCGCCCAGGGCCGCCACGCGGGCTCCGGTGGCACGCGCCTGTGCGAGCCCCGCCTCCGACAGCGACACGTCGCCCCGGCCGGAGTACCGCCCCTGCGCGGTCAGCTCGGTCGCGCCGTGCCGCACCAGCAGAAGGCGCGTTGGCACGGTCGCGGGCGGCTCCCAGGAGGCGCGTGGCGCGCGCTCCACCTTCTCAGGCTTGTGAGCCGCCGTAGGCTTGTCAGCCGCGGCGTCCATCGCCTGGTTCGCGAGCGCGTCGGCGTGCTTGTTCCGCTCGCGGGGCACCCACGTGTACGAGACCTTCTCGAACCTGCGCACGAGCGCCGCCGCCTTCGCGGCGAGCGGACGCAGCCCGGCGTTCTTGATCTGCCAGCGCCCGGACATCTGCTCGACGACGAGCTTGGAGTCCATCCGCACCTCGACCTCGGCGGCGCCGAACTCGGCGGCCGCCTCCAGGCCGGCGATGAGGCCGGAGTACTCAGCGACGTTGTTGGTCGTGACGCCCAGCGCACCGGAACGCTCGGCCAGTACGTCGCTGGAGTCGGCGTCGCGGACGACCGCACCGAAGCCGGCGGGCCCGGGATTCCCCCGGGCGCCCCCGTCTGCTTCGACGACGACCCGTAGCCCGGATGGGCTCATAGACCGGACTCCGCGGTGCGGACCATGATGCGGCGGCACTCGTCGCACCGGACCACCTCGTCGGCGGGCGCCGCTTTGATACGTGCCCGCTCGCTGCCGGACAGCTCCAGCCGGCAACCGCCGCACCGGCCCGCCTTCAACAGTGCGGCGCCGAGGCCGCCGGACGCCTCACGTACCTTGTCGTACAGCGCGATGAGGTCGGCGGGCAGGTCCGACGCGAGCGGCTGCCGCGACGTCGACTTGAACTCCTCTTCCTTGGCGATGTCGGCGAGCGCCTGATCGCGGCGCGCCTCGGCCGCCTCACGCTTCTCGCGCGCCGTCGCCTGCCGGGCCTCGATCTCGTCGAGGGTCGCCTGTGCTGTCTCCCGCTGCTCCATGAACTCGAGCTCGGCGTCTTCCAGCTCGGTCTGCCGGCGCTTGAGCGAGGCCATCTCGTGCTGGAGCGCCTCCAACTCCCGAGCGGGGCCGCGGCCGGTGTCGAGCCGCGCCTGGTCCTTGTCTTTGCGGGCGCGCACCTGGTCGATGTCCTTCTCCAGTCGCGCGATGTCGCGGTCGATGTCGTCGACGGCGACCTGGGCGCGGGCCCGCTCGTCGGTCAGCGCGGAAAGCTGCCGTGCGAGCTCGTCCAGCTCCGCGTGCTCGGGCAGGGTGCGACGCTTGTGCGCGAGCTGGGCCAGCGTCGTGTCGATCGCCTGGAGGTCAAGCAGGCGCCGCTGGGCTTCCGGATCTGCCTTCACGGGCGGGGCTCCTTCAAGGATTGGTGCACGGTCCACGGGTCGGTGTCGACGTCGGACACGACGGTCTCGACGTCAAGGGTGGCGCGAAGGTATGCGGCCAGGTCGTCCAGCCACGGGCGTTCGGTGGCCCAGTGCGCCGCGTCCAGGAGCGCCGGGCCGCCGCCCGCGAGGTGCTCGCTGACCGGATGGTGGCGTAGGTCCGCTGTCAGGTACGCGTCGACGCCCGCCGCGGTTGCGTCAGCGAGGAAGGAGTCGCCGGCCCCGCCGCACACCGCCACGGTTTCGACGATCCGATCGGGTGGCCCCGCCGCGCGTACCCCCCAAGCGGTCGACGGCAGCGCCCTGGCCGCGGTGAGGGTGAGGTCGGCGAGCGTCACGGGCGCCGGCAGGCGACCGATCCGGCCGATCCCCCGGCCGTCGCCGCTGTCGTCCGCGGGCCGCAGCGGTCGTAGGTCGCGCAGGCCGAGCCGCGCGGCCAGGGCGTCGGACACGCCTGGGTCCGCGACGTCGGCGTTGGTGTGCGCGACGAAGAGCGCGACGTCGTTCTTGATGAGCCGGTGGATGATGCGCCCCTTGTACGTCGTCGGCGCCACCGACGACACCCCGCGCAGCAGCAGCGGATGGTGGGCGACGATCAGGTCGGCGCGCACATTCAGCGCTTCCTCGACGGTTTCGGGCACGCAGTCGACGACGCACAACACGCGACGGACGTGCGCGTCCGGCTCGCCGAGAACGAGCCCCACGCGGTCCCACGACTCCGCCCACGCCGGCGGATAACGCCGGTCAAGCTCGGCCACCACTTCGGCCACACTGGGTGGAGTTGTTGCCACGGCGGCGAGGCTACCAGCGGGCAACGCCTCGGCGTCGGTTACGCCTTTGGACTCGTCTGGTGGTCGGAACCCATCCGGGCGTGCAGCGCGTCGAGGGCGAGATGCCAAGGAAACGACGCCCGATGCTGCTCACCCGTGCCGGGCGGGTGCAGCGGCAGCACGTCGTCGCCGAAGAGCACGGTGATACCCCAGCCGCGCAGGCGCTCGATGCCCTCCCGGAAAGCCGGGTGTGCGCCCATCGCCCAGTTGGTGAACGGCATCGCGACGATCGGCAGCCCGCGCCCCTGCGCCTCGACCACGAGGCCGAGCGCGAGCGTGTCGGCGATGCCGGCGGCCCACTTGTTGATGGTGTTGACCGTGGCGGGCGCGACGATGATCGCGGTGGCGGGCGGCAGCACGTCGGGATCACCGGGGTTCTTGTAGAGCGTGCGCACCGGATGGCCGGTCTGAAGGGCGAGCGCGGGCACGTCGACGAACTTGCGCCCGTCGGGCGTGACGACCACGCACACGTCCCACCCGTCCCGCTGGGCGAGCGTGACCAGCCGGCCGATGTCGCGCGCGACCGGCGATCCGCACGCGATCAGGTAGAGGACGCCCCGACTCACCCGGTCATACTCCAACCCCCATGTGCTCTGCCAGCTCGGCGACAGGTACCGGTGGCGTGCCGCGGGTGCGGCGCAGGACGTCGGACAGGACCTCGCGGGCGATGGGGCGGCACCGGATCTCCGACGGGGCCAGCCGGTCGCCCTCGAGCAGCATCTCGCTCGCCTTCTCCACGTCGCCGATCTGCGCGTACCCGCGGGCGACGTCGATGTAGTGGTGGGCGCGGCGTTCGGGGAGCAGGGCCGCGAACGCGTCGCCGTCGATCTGCTGCTCGTGCGTCTCGACCGCGACCCGCCCGTCGCCGAGCTCGACGGCGGCGGCCACCCGGTGCAGCTGCACGTTGGTGGGGCCGAAGCAGGTCCAGAAGTGGTTCTGGTCGCTGCCCAGCTCGCGAGCCGCCTCTTCGGCGCCGTGCAGCAGGTCGCGGACGGTGGCCGTGTCGCCGATGCGCGCGGCGGCCATCGCGCCGTTGAGCAGCAGCATCCCGTACACCGACAGCCGCTCCGGTGTCGCCTCGGTGCTGTCGCAGGGCGCCAGCCGGTTGGCGAGGTTGACGTTGACCTCCAGCGCCGGGCGGGACCGGCCGAGGGCGAGCAGCGCCGCGCCGACCCGGTAGGTGGCGATGCCGGCCAGCAGATGGTCACCGGCCCGCTGGGACACCGCGATCGACCGGTCGGCCGCCAGCCAGGACAGCTCGTGCTCACCGAGCTTGCGCAGCGTCGACGAGGCGATCTGGTACACCTGCCCGAGCAGGTGCGCGGCGTCGCGGCCGTTCTCTCCGCAGCTGCCCGCCATGTCGGCGGCCTGGCCGTCGCGCAGCAGCTTCGGCAGCGCGCGGGCGAGCACCCCGTACTTCGCGTGCTGGTAAGTCAGCCAGGCGTGGCTGACCGCCTTGCGCATCTCGGTCAGCGGCGGCGCCTCGGGCGGGGCGAAGAAGAACGTGCTGATCTGGTCGTACCGTTCGAGAGCCGCGCGGATCTCCTCGACCTCGATCTGGTCTATGCAGTTGAGGCTGTCGGAGCGCCGTTCGGGCTCCTTACCGAGCAACAGCGTGACGTCGACCTGGAGCACGTCGGCGATCTCGTAGACGACTGAGAACTTGTCGAGGCGGCGTACCCCACGCTCCACCTTGTCGACCCAGCTCTTGGACTTACCCAGCCGGTCGGCGAAGACCTGCTGCGACATCTTCCGGCGGGCGCGCCAGTAAGCGACGCGGCGCCCGATAGGCAGCTCATCCACGTCCGCCCCTCCCCTTGCGTTCACCGGCAGTGGCCTACCGGTCGAGCGCTGCGGTCCCGGGTGACGGAGGCGGTCACCCGTTGGTGCTGGTCGCACTGTGTGTGCGCTGGCTCGCTGACCGTGGCTCGTACTTTTGATGCAAGTTGCAAAACGGCTCTCTGTCTGGAGCAACGACGCGTGTCGTAGCAAGTGACGGCGCCGGCCGTCTGATATGACGCCGGCCCCCGACGCGGGAGGTTTTATACCCATGCGGTGGAGTCCGCGACCGCCATTCGTCCACCCGTCCGCACCGCGGGCGCGGGGCCTGCAACTGACCCTCGACCGCACCCGTCTGCGCCGCGCCGCGATGCGCTACGCCGAACACGGCTGGGACGTGACGCCGGGTGCCTGTTTCGCGGGCGAGCGCTTCGACTGCGCCCGCCCTGGCTGCCCCACGATGGGCTGCCACCCCGCCCTGGAACGCTGGGAGGAGGACGCTTCCGCCGACTGCGTGCAGATCGCCGCCTGGTGGCGGCAGCAGCCGCACGCGGTGCTGCTGCCGACCGGCAGGGCGTTCGACGTGCTCGAGGTGTCGGCACACCTCGGCCTGCGTGTACTGGGTGCGGCTCGCCTGTACGCGGGCGTCGTAGGACCGGGACGCGGACAGGTGCGTGGTCCGGTCGCGGTGACGCCGACCGGGCGCTGGATGTTTCTGGTACGCCCAGGCGATCCGCTGCGTCCCGAGCTCGACGACAGCCTCGTGGTCGTGCGGCACGGGCCCGGATCGTGGATCCCGGCGCCACCGACCCGGCTCCCGGAGGGCCCGGTGCGCTGGTCGGTGTCTCCACAGGAGACATGCTGGCTGCTGCCCGACTCGTACGCGGTGCAGGGCATGCTGGTCGACGCGCTGCGCACCGCCACGGCGACGCGCCGACCGGGACTGCCCCGCCAGACCTCGACCTTGCGACGCGCCGCCTAGGCACGGCTTGATCGCGTACCAGCGACCGGCCGGCTCCGCGGTCGTTAAGGCTGGTAGCGCCGGACAGGCGCGAGCGGGGGTGCGCATGTTAGGTGTCAACGTAGTGGGACGCGCGTTCGGGGTCGAGACCCTGAACGGCGTATCCGCGCTGTCCCGGTGGGCCGGTACCCGCCCATCGGGATCACGGCCGGGCGGCTCGCGGCCCACCGGATCACGCCCCGCGGGCACGCTCCGCCCGCGCACGGGCCACGCCGTCTAGCCGAGCAGCTTCTTAGGCGAACAGCTTCATCGGGGAGTACTGGCGCTTCGGGAACACCTTGCGGATCTGGGCGTCGGTGAGTCCAAACTGGCTCTGCGCCACCGATCCGTACACGTTGAACAGGTTGTTGTACTCCGGCACGTCACCGCCGTCGAGCTGGCCAAGGCCGTCCCACCGGCCGAGCAGCGAGCCGGCGAGCTTGCGGCCCGACAGCAGCGCGACCACGCCGCCGTGACCGTGATCGGTGCCGCTGCCGTTCGCGGCCACGCGGCGCCCGAACTCGCTGGACACCATCACGGTGACCCCGCTCGCCTTGTCGCCGAGATCGGCGAAGAACGCGGCCAGGCCGTCGGCGAGATCGCTGAGCCGGCCGTGCAGGTACCCGCCGTCGGCCGTGCCCTGGTCCTCGTGGGTGTCCCAGCCGCCGCTGTTGATCGCCGCGATGCGGACGTTCGAGCCGCCCTTGATCAGCTCGGCCACCTGCCGGAACGCGACGCCGATCCCCTCGTAGGTCACGCCCGCCGCTGGCTCGGACGGCGCCGGCAGCGCGCCGAGCGCGCCGAACACCGCCTTCATCGACTGCTCCACGGGGTGGTTGATGTCGCCGAAGAGCCCCTCGATCGCCTTGACCGACGCGGCGGCGAACTTGGGATCGCCGTTGAGCTTCAGACCCTCCACGCTGCGCAGCGACAGGGCGCCGTTCGCACCGACCAGCGAGCGCGGCAGCGTGCCGCCGATGCCTACGCTGCGGAACGCGGTGCCCGGGCCGAGGTGGTCTGCCAGCCGGTCGAGCCAGCCCCGTCCACCGGTCTCGTTCGGCAGGCCGCCCAGGTTGCAGGCGTCGACGGCCTGGAAGTGGCTGCGCGACAGGCGGGTGTCGGACGCGCCGGGGATGAACGCCAGGTGCCCGTCCTTGAGGTACCGCTCCAGCGGCGCGAACGCGCTGGTGAGCTGGAACTCGCGGTCAAGGGCGAGGGCGGTGCGGTCGGTGAGGCGCAGGTTGGGGCGGGTCTTGCGCAGCACCGGGTCGTCCACCGGGGCGACCACGCTCAGCCCGTCGAGCCCGCCGCTCAGAAAAACGTGCACGAGCGTGCCGTTGGCGGTAGCGGCCGAAGCCGACCGCCCCGCCACGACCTGGCTCGTGGCGACCGCCGTCACCGTCGCGGCGGCACCCGTCAGCAGGGCACGGCGGCTGAACTCGGGATGGCGGGTACTCATGACCTACCTCAGGTGGTGTTGGGGCGAGGCGAGGATGGCGCGTGCGATGGGGACGATAGCGCCGTTCAGTGTCGGGTCGACCGGCGTGTCGGGGGTGAGGCCCGCGATGCCGAGGATGAGGACGCGCTCCCGGATGCTGATCGACTGGAAGACGAGCCGCTTCGTGAGCGCTTCCAGATAGGGACCCGCGGTGGCGGGCGTGGCGCCGGCGAGCTGCTCCGGTTTGACGTACGTGAACATCGACCGCCGGCCGACGATGGCGTCGCCCGCCTCGTTCCAGCAGTTCACAATGGACCCCGCCGACGTCCAGGCGACGAAGACGTCGGGATACCCACCGGGCGTCGGCGAGCCCATCGGGTACTGGCCAAGCTCCTCCAGCTTCTGCTGCAGCTGCCGGAGCCCGTCGACGAACGGCGTGCGCCCGCCGCTGTCCGGCCCCGGCTGGTACCCGGCCGGCGTCTCCGGCGACACCCCGAGCGCCCGGTAGGTGGCGACGACGTACTCCAGGGGCCGGCGCACCTTCTGCCCCACGGACGCCCAGAACTCCGACGAGCTCAGCAGCTCCATGAGGACCGGCTTGATCCGGCCCCGGTTGACCGTGTAGCTCTTCGCCAGCCGGTCCACAAGGGACTTCGGCGGCGTGTCGGAGACGAAGCGGGTGGCGAGGCTGGCCGCGATCGCCCGGGCGGTCGCCGGGTGGCTCGCCAGGAAGCGCAGGTACTCCTCCGCTGCGCGCTCGCCACCGGCGGCCGAACCGTTCGGGTGCGAGAACCCCATGATCTTCACGGGGCCGACGTGGTGGTCGCCCGACCGGTACGCGTACTGGTCGTCCTTGACGCCGTGGCCAGTCTGGAGCAGCGCCGCCTGCCGGACGTCATTTTCGGTGTATCCACCGTCGACGCCCACCGAGAACTGCTCCAGGTTCTCCCGGGCCAGGTTCTCGTTGACGCGGTCCTTCGTGGATGCGCTCTGCCCCAGGTACGTGAGCAGTGCCGGGTGCTGGTTGGCGGCCACCAGCATGTCCGGGTAGTTGTCGAGCGCGTACCGCCGGATCACGTCACGGTCGAACGACGCCCGCTGCACCTGCGAGCCCTCGTAGAACGCGGGCACGTGCAGGAAGTCGTTCCAGAAGGCGACCATGACCTCGAAGAGCTGCCGGTCCGACCAGATCTGCCGGGCGATGGTCGCCTGCACGGCCTGCTCGTCGGCCCGGATGCCCTTGGACTCCAGGTCGGCGCGCGCCGCCCGCAGTTGCGGGATCGTCATGCCCAGCGTGGTCAACTCGGCGAGCTTCTTCTCGGCCGGCGTCTCGGCGATCCGCTCCGGAGCGAGCTGGACCTCGATCCACTCGTCGATGCCGAGCTGGTTGATCTCGGCGATCACCTTCGGCGTCGGGCCGAACGTCAACCGGCTGGCGAGGTGCCGGGCCGGGTCATTGGACAGCACCGTGTCGACGGTGACCTTGGTGGCGTTCGCGGCGATCGCCGGGCTGGAGAACCTGCGGCCACCGGCGGGCGCGTTCTTCTTCAGCGCGTCGCCGGCCTTCGAGCCCATGTACGACTCGTTCTGCTCCGTGTAGGTACGCACGGTGCTCGGCTGCTGGCCCGACGGGCGGTCCGGCACGATGCCCGCACCGGTGCCGGCACCACCACCGGCGGTCTGGCTCCGTCCGAGTACCCAGTCGACCACCCGACCACCCTGCTGGGTGCGCGTGGCGGCGGTACCGGCGATCAGGGTCCCCAGCGCGAGCAGCGCGCTGCGCCGCCCCACCTTGCCCGGCGCGACCTCGCGCGGTGCACGGCGCGCGCGCTCCGGCTTGCGTTCGGGCTCCGCCCTGCGCGCCGGCTCGGATGGTGCCCGGTGACGCGGGGGCGGCGGCTGGTAGGGGCGGTAGTGGTGCGAGTGCGGCTTGCGGGTGGTGCTGTCGGCGGAGACGACCTGACTCTCCCACCGACCTTCCTCGTACGGTCGGTGGCGTGGCACATTCCGGTCAGCCATGTACCGTCCCGATTCTCTTCCCACTGCGGCGTACGGGACGGTAGTTAACCTTCCTCATCGGCTCAAGACGCCCACCGGGGGTCAGCTGTAACGCTTAAGCCAGCGCTGCACCCCCACACGCTCCGGCGGCTCCCGTGACGTAGCTGCGGAGCAGCACAAATCGGCCCGTACGACCCAACGTCGATGACGTTGTTACGGATGACTACCACAGGGAGATTTAAGGTTCGCCTAAGAGAGGCGCGAGGTAGACCCGCGCCGATATGGCACATGCCCCCGCATATCACGCGCGTACCCGGGGTATCCATGGCGCAACACCGGGTGGAAGGGCCGCGCCATGATCAGCGGAGAAGACCAGCGCCGGCTGGACGAGATCGCACGGAGCCTGCGTACGACCGACCCCGAGTTCGTCGCCCGGATGGGCCTCGGTGACGAACGGCGGCGGCGGTGGGGACCCACGCTGATCGCCGTCGCCGTCCTGCTCTGGGCCGCTGTGCCGGCCTTCGCGTACGCCGGCGGCTGGCTCGGGGCAAGCGTGTGCACGGTACTGGTCGCGGTCGCCGGCACACTGGCGATCAAGGGGAGCCGGTGAGCCTTCCGACCGTCGACACGCTCCGCGAGCTGGCTGAGCTCGTCGAGAAGGAAGACTCCGGCCTGTACGTCCGCTGGTCGAAGGGGCCTGACCCGGACCTGGCCGACCCGGGCGAGCAGACCAGCCGCGACGCGCTCACCGGCGTACCCCTGCCCGGCCTCTCCGCCAACCCGCTCACCGTCGAGCCCTGGTGGGGCGACCGGCCCGTACTTCTGTGGGTGGCGCGCCGCCTGTACGACTACCGGCACCTGCGAGAGTTACGCGGTCCCGGCGTACGGCCATGGGTGCTGATCGGCGAGGAGATCGGCCGCGGACCAGACAACGAGCCGCTGGTCCACTGCCGCCGCCCGATCGCCTGGATAGCCGAGCAAGCCTTGACCGAGTCCGAGCACTTAATCAACGCCCAACACTCCCCCGATTGGGGCCCCTTAGACCGAACCACCTAACCCCCACCCCTCCCGCTTGGCTGCGCCGCCGCTTCGCGCCACCCCACCCGCGTCGGCCGCGCGCCCGGCCGACGTTCCGCCGATCAAGGGCGAATGCACGTGGTTGGATCTCTTTTCCGCGTGCGTTCGCCCTTGATCGATGAACATTGCCTTGATCGGCGCGGCCGCAGGAGGCGGCGGACAGCACACCTCGGCCCCCGCAGGCCGCATGCCTTCCTGTACGCCTGATGGCGCTGTTCGCGCCGCGCGGCATGCTTCGAATCCCAACCGCTGGCCACCCTCGCAGCTCGGGCCGCCGGCCAGTGCGCCGGGCATTTCGAGCCCGAGATCTTGATGAGTTACGGCTCGTATGGCGAGCTCAACCGGTGGTTGCAACACCGAGTAGTTGGGCCATTTTGTCAGCTGGGTTGGCCCAGCCGAGGGTCATTCGGGGTCTTGTGTT
>NZ_BSDI01000074.1 GCF_027923225.1 Phytohabitans aurantiacus | reverse complement strand
CCTCCTGATCGCGAGGACCACCCACCCCGGTCGCACATCCCCATGACCTGGGGAATTACATGATCGACCGGGTGGGGAATTACGTGAGCGTCAGACCGCTACAGCTGGGGAATTACGTGAGCGCCGACACTCAGGCCAACTGGGGGCGACGGCGAGGTCGGAAGCCTTGCCCCGGCGCCGATTTGCGCCGACTACTTCCGAGAGCTTCCGCCATCTGCGGCTGGCAGAGGGGGGCGAGTGTCGAGGTCTCTGGTCGAGATTCCGCCACTGGTTTGTGGGTGCGTCCCGGTCCAGGGTCCGGGCGGTGTCGTGCCGACGGCGTCGATGGCGCGGATGAGCCATTGCGCGTATGCGGTGAGGAGTTGATCGAGGGCTGCTTCGCGGGTGTGTTCGCTGTCGTCGCGGACGCGGGCGAACGTTACGTGGGCGCGTTGCCGCCACTGCTCGGCTATGTCGGCGGGTTGCTGGTCGCGGATGGGGTGTGGTGCGAAGACGCGTTCGGTGCCGGTGATCCGGGACCAGACGATGATCGAGGCGCAGTCCCGCTGGCGGTCGCCGAGGTCGGAATGCTGCCCGCGGCTGTGGCCTGGCAGTTGGTCGCCGATGGTGGTCCAGCTTGCGGGGTCGATGCACCAGTCGCGTAGGGCGGTGCGGCGGCGGTGGTAGTCGATGGGCTGTGGCGTGGCCTCGATCCGGTCGGCGATGTCGTGGACAGCGGCTTCGAACTCGTGCGGATCGCTGCGGAGCCGCGCCCAGGCGTGCACCGTCGAGACGCTGAAGTAGCTGCGGCGATATGCCTTGCGGGTGTCGGGCAGGCCGAGGCGGCTCGCGGCTTCGCGGATGGAGCCGCCCATGGCGGTCTGGCACAGGTGCAGCGCGGCGGCTCGCCGGAGCTGGGCAGTGTTGATGCCGTCGAAACGGGCGAGATGCTGCTGGTACCAGTCGTCTTGGAGGAACTGTGGGATGTGTTCGGGTCCGAACGGGACGCGTCTGATCGCGGTGCGTAGGCCCCGGCCTCGGCCGGGCCTGGCGTAGGTCTGCAGGATCGGGGCGAAGGCGTGTCGCATTCCTTCGGAGCAGTCGGGCCGGTCGGTCACGAACTGTTGGGCCCATCCCTGGCGGGTGAGGCGACGTTGGTTGTTGCCGAGCAGGTGCCGCAGGTGCGGGGTGAGCGTGCGCGGCGCCTCAAGGGTGAGTAGCCGGTCGGCTGTGGTCAGCAGGGCGGCGCACGCGACTGCGTCCAAGGGCGGCGCGCGGTCGTCGGGGGGCCGCAGGCTTGCTTGGCTGGTGTTGGGGCGTCGCCGAATGGGTTTCTGCGGGTGGGTGAGGTAGGCGTCCAACGCGTCGGCCAGTGCGGGGCTGGGCGCGAGGTCCCGGGCCAGCGGCCAGGACCGCCGTATGAGGTAGCTGAGCAGGATCAGGTCGGTGAAGTATCGGGCGGGGCTGGTGGGCTGGCCGAGGCAGTTGACCTGGTCGGGGCCGGTGGCATCCAGCGCGGCGAGGATGCGCTGCTGGGTGGCGGACACGGCACGGCTGGGTCGTTGTCCCGGGCGGGCGTCGGTGAGCCACGCGCCGCACGCCCCATGGTCGCTGTGGTCGCCAGTAGGCGGCTGGTGGGTACTGGCGCGGCATTGTGTCGGGTGCAGGTTGCCGTCCCACCAGCGGGGTAGATGCCCGTGATCGCCTTGGTGCACCAGGCCGCCGCAGGTTGGACATTGGTGCAGCAGGTAGCGTCGATGGTGGGGGCAGGTGAACACGACCGGTAGGCGCCAGGCCCGCTGCCATGGGCCGCCGTGGCGGCGCTGGATCGTACTGCGGTCACCGACCAGGCAATGTGGACAGTAGCGGGTCGATTTCGTCAGCAGCCACCGTTCGAGGTGGGTCCGGGTGCCGCTGCGGCTTGCCGGATCCGGACGTGGCGTCGCCGGTGGATACCGGGCGGCGAACGTGCTGAGGAACAGACCAGCGGCCTCAGTCGGGCTCAGGTGGGTGGTGTGGGCGAAGTACCGCAGGGCGGCGGGGTCGGGTTGCGTGAGCAGGCGCCGGCTGGGGTGTGTTCCCGGTGACCCGTGCAGGCCGGTGACCACGAGTAGTCGGGCGGGCGAGGTGTCCAGTCGGTGCGCCAGGCGCAACACAAATCCGGTGATCGACTCGTCGGGTAGCGGCGCCACGCTGCGTGGCAATACCCCGTCTGGTTTCATGCGGCACCGCCGGAGGCGACGCGGTCCACGGTGCCATGGTCATCGAAGACCGTGTTACGGCCACGCCGTTTCCTCGGCGCGGAACGAGGCCGTTGGGTGGTGGGCACTGCTGGGATCTCGCCCGCCGCCGAGTCGCGGGTGGGGTCGTTGCCGAGGTTGATGGCGATGGTGTCCAGCAGGTTCTCGGTCAACCTCTCGACCCCGGTGTCGAGAGCCTCGGTGCAGCCGTCCTCCACCAGCCGTTCCAGCAGGCCGACCACACCGGCGGTGCGGCGGAACAGGTACTCCGGCATGGCGCCGCCGGTGAGCATGCCCGGGGCGGCCTTCAACAGCCGTAGGTGGTGTTCCAACCCGGCCAGGTGCGCGACCCAGGCGGCGATGCGCTGCGGGGTGTCGTAACGGAAAGGTTCCAGGTGAACCAAGTCGAAGCGCCGCTCGGTCTGGGTGGCCGGGCCATCGCCCGCCGGTGGTGGGAAGACCCACTGGCCGGTGCGCGGGTCGTGCCGGCCTTCGCGCAGCAGCCCGGAGCCGGGGATGTCCACGCCAATGAGGACCACGGTGGTGTGCATACTCATGAACGCCCGCAGCAGGTCGAGGGTGTCCTGGTCGTCGGCGCGGTGCATCTTCAGCCGGGTGATGTCGTCCAGCAGCAGTGCTCGAACGCCGTGGTCGTGCAGCGAGTTGCGCACCGCCCGGGTCAGCTGGGGCAGGGTCATCTTGTGGTGGTCGGCGCCGAAGAAGTCCAGGATCGCCTCGCAGGTGCTCTTCGGTTTCGCGGTCACCGGGGTTTGCACGTAGGCGACTGGGGCGTGCAGGTCCCGGGTTCCGGGTAGCGCGTTCGGGTTGAGTTGGTGGTGCAGGTCCAGCCAGGCGTCCTCGAACGCGGCGGCGATCTCGCACGCGGTCTCGGTCTTGCCCTGGTACCCACCCCCGGTGATCATCAGTCCAGCCCGGGTGGTGGGCTTGTGCTTTAGGGCGTTGGTCTGCAGCCGGGATCGCATGATCCGGGTGACCGCTAGGCTCATCGGCGTGTCCTGCAACGGCAGGTTCGCGTGGGTGGCGGCGCGGTGCAGGTCGTGCAGGTGCCGCTTGCGAGGGCTCAGCCGCCGGTAGTCGGCGGTGATCAGCCGGGGTGCGGGCACGAACGCATGGCGGGTCCGCCGCCAGCGCCGCCAGCCCTCGACGGTCTCCCGGTCGGTGATCGGCCCGGGAAGGATGAACGGCAGCGGCGCGTCGTCACGGGCCGGGTCGATACTCACGACGCCTCCGGTGGGTGCTCGCCCGTCACCTGGTCGGAGTTTGTGCCGGGGCCGGTGTCCTCGCCTGGCGGCAACAGGAACAGGTTGCGCCTCCGGAACCCGTCTCCCAGCCGAGCCGGTGGGGTGACCGGAAGCTCGGCAAGGGCCTCGCGGCGGCGGTGTGCACGGTCGCTGTCGACACTCTGCTGCGCCTGCTGGGCACGCTCACGCCAGCCCTGCCGGCCGACCGCGTCCGCACCAGTGCCGTGGTCACCGGACCAGTGCGAACTGGTGCTCTTCCGAGTCGCGTCGCCAGGCGTGCCGCTCGTTGCGCTGCCAGGACGGTCGGTGCCCGCGCTGGTGGGGCGGTCGATGGCCGCGGCCCTTGCCTGGGTGGCTTCGCGGGCGTGCGCGGTGCGATCCGTCTTGGCCATCTGGGTGGGCCACGCATCGACGGGGATGTGCGCGCCGATCAGGTCCAGCAGCAGCGGCAGCAACTCGGCGTCCGAGCGGGGACGCAGCCCGGCCTGGCGGGCTGCGGCGAGCAGGTCGCGGACCCTTGCGTCGCTGAACGCCGGCACCTCGCCGTCCGGCGGCAGCCCGGTCCATCGCAGCGGGTGCCAGTCGTGGGTGTTGGGGTCCTGGAAGAACACGGTGCGGGCATCGCGCGGGTCACGGCGGATCACCCACCGGCCCTGATGCCGGCCGCCCCGGGCGGATGGCCCGTGCCGGTAGTCATCCAGCGCGTCCCCGTCGTACCACAGCCCGCGGATCTTCACCCCGCGCCGGCCATGGATCGCGACATGGTGCGCGGGCAGCAGTTGGTAGTACAACTGCGGGCTCGGGATCTCCATCGCGAAGCCGCCCTGCACCATCGCTGCAGCGAACAGCGTGTTCGGGCTGTGGTCGCCGGCCGGATCCCAGCACGGCGCGTGCTCGCCCAGCCGCCGATTCTGCCAGATCCTGACCGTCCAAGTCGCTATCAAGTGCTCCATCGC
The DNA here is from genome assembly GCF_027923225.1 of Phytohabitans aurantiacus. GTDB lineage: Bacteria > Actinomycetota > Actinomycetes > Mycobacteriales > Micromonosporaceae > Phytohabitans > Phytohabitans aurantiacus. Next base: position 27,368 of record NZ_BSDI01000074.1, on the reverse strand, counting down.
GTCGATGGTCAGCACCGCGTCGGCCTCCGGATCGATCCCCCGGTCGGCCACGTCGACACCGGTGTAGCCGAGCAGGTACTCGAACAGTAGCGACCGTAGCCCGCCAAACGCGCGCTCCACCGCATGCTTGTCCGTAGGGCGAAGTACACGAGCTGGCAGGATGTTGGCCCCGAGCACCCGCTGCACTTCCACCAATTGGTGGTTTCGGTAGACACTGCCGTGGTCAGTGGTGATCGTCTCCGGGGCGAAGAACGGCAGACCGGCCACCTCGTACCCGGCGAACTCGGCCACGACCGCGGCGGGCAGGCCCGGATACGGCCACGCCATGTCCGGACCCCAGTCTGCGCGCATCGGCAGCGGCATCGTCACGTCCCGCAGCAGCATCGCCACGTCCACCGCACTGTCGGACACCAGCGTGAGTCGAAACGCCACCAGCGAGTGCGTGTAGACGTCCAACGCGATTGTCAGGTGCACCGACACCGGCTCACCGAACACCGTCTCGCGGACCTTGACCGGCAAGATCGTGGTGTCCAGGGCCACGACCTGCCCCGGCCGGTGCACCACCACATGCCCACCGCTGGTCGGCAACTCAGCGGTGCGCGCGTAGCGTTGCCGGGCCCCGCCCGGCCCGAACCACTCCCGCCAGACCAGCCGCAGCGTGCCGTAACTCGGGATCGCCGCCTCCGCCTCGGCGCCATGCCGTTCCCGCAGGTACTGATGGATCATCCTCTCCCGGGTGCGCATGCTCACCCGCGAGCGGTGCATTGTCTCCACGTGCACCGCATGGATCGCTTCGCGGACCTGCTCACCCACGCTCGGGTGCCCCACCACGACCCGCAGCCACCGGTCGTCCGCGCAACCGACCGCGCCGAACTGGCGGCGGCGAACTTCCCACCGCTGCAAGGTGCGGTAGCTGATGCGCCCTAGCCCCAGCAGGCGGGCCTGGTCAGCGTCCAACGCGGCCAGCTCGGCGGCCTTCGCCCGCCGCCGCTGGGTGCGGGTCGTGATCGCCAGGTCGTAGCATGCCTTCGGCTCGCCCGGCCCTGGACGCAGCGGGTCCCCGCTACGGAAGCCGGTCTCCACCTCCAGCAGGTGCGCCACCCGCAGTGCCACCAGCTCCCGCTGCCGTGCGGTCAGATCGCCCAAGCCCGCGGGCTGGCGCCCCCGATTCGCGGCCGGCACCGATGCGTGACGGGTGGACTGCCGGCAGCCGGGATGGTTGATCAAAAAGCGGAACGTCGCCGGCATCCTTTCGCCGCCGACCGATACCAGTACCGCGCGGCCGTACTGCGGCTCCGCGTGCTCAACGACCCACTCCACGCCGTCGAGGATCAACGAGGTGCCGGGCGACAGGTCCAACGCCGCGTCAACCCTGCTCACCGGTACTCCTTCCCAGCACAGACCAGGCTGGTCTCGCTCAGCGCCGAGCCGAGCTCAACACCCAACCGGCGCTGCCACAACAGGTGCAGCAGCCAGGCCCGCGCCACCGGCGGCGCCACCGTGCTCCCGGCCAACTCGCCGAACGGCCGCGGCCCGGCCGCCACCGCCGCCACCAACGCATCCGCCATCCCCAACCGGTCAGTCAAAGGCCGACGCTGTGCCGACAGCGTGTCCAACGTGCTCGTCACGTGCGGTTTCCAACCGGTCACCACGACGTAGCGCCAGCCCAGCAGCAACGCCACCTCTGCGGATGCGGCGAATGCCACCCGGTCCTGCTGGGTCACCCGCGCGGCCGGCCGCACATCGATCAGCCACCGGCCGGTCCGGGAGAACGCAAGGAAGTCCGGGATGTGCTCGCGCGGACCGCTGCGGGTCGAGTACCGAAGCCGCAACGGTTGCGCGAGCACGTTCACCAGGTCAGCAGCGAAGTCCAGCGCGAGCAGCAGCCGGGCCTCCTCCAACGACTCGAACCCGTGGTGGCGGCCGGTGCTCACCAGGAACTGCAACCCGGATCGGTGCCGCTGGTCACGGCGCCAGGAAAAGCGCCGTACCGGCTCGCACCCAGCCGCCGGCACCGACCCCAGATCGCGTACCGGGCAATTGACCTCGTTGCCCGCGTACCGCCACGTCGCGGTCCAGCACCTCGTCCAATCCGGCCCGAGCCCCAGCGCGCCGCGTACCTCATCCAACCCACCGCACGAAACGGCCAGGTCATCCCACCCACAGCGGTGCGACCACGCCGCCGCCCGGCCAAGGGGTGCCCCTCGACCAACGGCAGCGTCCAAGCGGCCCTCGCCAGTCGCCACCATGCCATCGAATCCGATCGCTGCGATATCCGTGCGGCGACGCGCCGAACGAGTGCCAACAACGCTGAAAACCCGATAGGTGCCAAGTGCGGCGGAAAAGCGGTGCCAACAACCACTGACAGAAGCGATCGAGATCGCAGCCCACCATGTCGCGCTGGTGCCAACTACAACTGAAAGTCACAGCGGAGGGTGAGAGACGGTGCTCTCACCCTCGCGCTGTACGCGGTTTCTATTTCTACCCGTCGTTCGTGTGCGGCGGTTGCTGGTGGGTGCCGAGGATGCGCACGGTGGTGCTGGCCTTGATGGGTTTGTCGTCCGGGCCGCGCAGTTGCGGGTCGATGAAGATCCACCGGTGTCGGGCGCGGCCAGGCCCATACGGTTGGTTGCGCCAGTGTCCACGCACCCACCACCGGTACGTGCGCTCGACGGTGGGCGCGTCGCCGCTTCGTCGAGGCGCGCTGGCGGAGGCGGCGGGTAGTGGTGCGGTGCCGCGGATGCGGACCAGCCGCACCTGCGGCGCCGGCCGGCCACTGCGCTGGTACGCCCGCCGGATTGACCGGTCCACATCGGACTCGACTGTTTCGGCGAGTTTCTGGGCGATCAGCAGCCAGGTGGCCACCACAACGGCAGTGGTGGAATCGTCCGCATCGACCGGGGTGCCGGCCGGCATGTGCCGGTGGGACCGCGGGGTGAGCCAGCCGACCTGTTCACGCAGCCGCTGCAGGCTCGCCCCGTCCAAGCCGGCGCCGATGCTGCGGTAGCCGACGATGTCGATACCGTCGGGGCCGGTGGTCCAGGTCGCGGCGACCGTGTCGTTCCGCTGCCCGACTGGCCCCGCCCAGGCGATCAGGCCGTGCGGGGCCGGCGGGTGCGCGGTGATGGGCCTGTCGGGCAGGGCTTCGGCGGCGTGCACGGCCAGGTCGGTGAACTGCGGGTCGATCCAGTACAGGTGCGCCGTCCGCAGGCCGTCCGCGAGCCGGGCACGCAGGTCCGGTGCGTCGAGGTCGGCCGGTAGATGGTCGGGGCCGCGTAGCAGGTCGGCCAGCCGGTCGCGGACCCTGGGCAGGATCGGCGCGGGCAGCGGTACCGGCTCCCACCGTCCGATCGCCAGCACCGTCCGTCCCGGCCGCAGACCCGCGAACACGTCGCGCAGGAACAGCCGCAGCTGGTCGGCCACCTGCCGCTCGCGGAACCCGCCGTTTCGCATGATGCGGGCGTGCAGGGCGTTCAGGTCGCCGGCCTCGAGCAGGTGGGCGCAGTCGATGCAGGCGGACCAGTCGCTGCCGTAGTGCTGGACCAGCCGCCCACCTGGCCCGTCCATGACGGTTTCGACCGGCCGGACCCGGTAGGCGTAGACGATCTTGCGGTCGGAGCAGAAGTCGCACACGTGGTCGGTGTCGATCTGGTCGGCCGGCACCGGCTCCGGCTCATGCGCCGGCATCGTGGCGCCGCGCATGTCCAGGGGGTGCAGGTAGCTGGCCTTGCCGGTGTCCAGGTCGACGTACCGGTTCAGCGGGCGGGCGCAGACGCGGCAGGCCATCTGCCGGCCGGCGTCCGGCATCCCGGCGCTCACCGGTCCACCGGCCCGTCTTGCTGGCCCGGCGCGGCGTGTCGCCGGGTGTCGCGCAGGCGAGGGCCGTGCCGGCTGGCGTTGCGCGGCATCCGCATCGGCGGCCGATAGGTGCGGAAGCCACCCTGCCTCCCCTTGGCGTGGTAGAGAGCGACGTCGGCGTGGTGCAGCAGGGTGTCGAAGGTGCCGTGCTCGCCGTCGAACGCGGCGATTCCGGCGCTGGCCCGCGGGGCGATGACGATGGTGCCCTCGTCGCCGCGCAGCACGACCGGCTCGGCCACCGCGGCCAGGATCTGCCCGATCGGCACGTCTGCATCGTGTTGGCTGGGCAGCAGGATCAGGAACTCGTCGCCGGCCAACCGAGCGGCCAGACCACCCCGGGCCGTCGCGATCGGAGCGAGCCGTTCAGCGACCACCCGCAGGAGCTCGTCGCCGACATAGTGGCCGTGAACGTCGTTGACCTGCTTGAACCCGTCCAGGTCCAGCAACACCACCGTGATCGGTTGCCCGATCACCTCCCAGCCGGTGAACGCCTGGGCGGCCACGTACCGGTTCGGCAGGCCGGTGAGCCGGTCGTGACCGGCCAGGTAGTCGGCCACGCGCAACATCGCGTTCAGGTCACTGACACGCCGGGCGGCGGTCAGCCATCCGACGACAAACCCGAGCACCGCGGTGGCGCCGAGTCGAATCAAGGTAGACACTAGGGATTCCTTCCAGCGATGGAGGAACCCGGGACGCGTCGTTTCCTAGGCGGGCGTCCCGGGCCCATAAACGGCGAAAGCCCGCCACCGGGCGAGCTGAATGAGCAGATAGGCCGTCTGGCCGGGCAGATCACTGCCCGAGCGGCGCGTCGATCTGATGCGGCAGCGCTACAGCGGCTCACTGCGACCGGTCGGGCAACGGCTGGTGGGCTTCAGACGGTGCCGACGCGTCGCGGTCGAGGGTCGGATCAGCGCCCGCTGACGGACGGTGGCCAGGCGCCGTCGGCGGCGTGTCGAGCAGTCCGTCGTGTCCGGCGGCACGGATGAACTGCAGGGTGCGCAGCGAGACCCGGTGGGTGCGGGCGGCGTCTTCGGTCGCCGCGTGCAGGTGCTTAGTGGCGTGCCAGACGTGCCGCCACCGGGCGTATGCGTCGGGCGTGGTGGGCACACGGCGGCTCGCGTCGGTAGAGAGCCATCGTCGCCCCTGACGGCCAACCGGATCCACGGTGACGACCCGCGGTTCGTCCTCGCCGTTTTCGTGATCGTATGAAGGTTGGGGGTCAACCTGCTCGATAGGCGCCGCGCCAGCTACTGGTTCGAAAGCGACGCTGGAGTCAAACAGGTGCGCGAGTAGTTTCGCCGCGGCTAGGAGCGCGACGGCGGAGATGCCGGAGATAGCGCGGGCGATCCAGTTGTCGGCGGCGACGGCGACGTTGGCGGCCAGACTTACGACGGCGCCCAGCACCAGCACGGTCCAGGGCAGAGGGCCGCTGTGGCGATGGTTGCGTCGGTCGGCGAGCAGGACGAGGATGGCGATGAGGTCGAGGCCGTCTACGAACAGTGGAAAGGCGTGGGCGTCCAAGCCGTGCACTCCGTGGCGGTGGGCCAGGGTGAGCATGTGCCGGTAGGAGACGTAGACGCCGAGCCCGGTCAACGCGGTGACGGTGGTGACGGCGAGGCCGCGGGTGGCGCGGTCGGCCCTGCTTGGCCGGCGCGCTATGGAGGACATAGGAACGCTCCTTAGCGATGGGCGGTACGCGCTCCGGCCGCGCCCGATGACAGGCGCTGCGTGGCGGGAGTCGCCATCCGTACAGTCGGGTGTGGACAGTGTCATGAAGGAGTCGAGTGTTCGGCGCGGGGCGTCCGGTGCTACCAGTCCCATGTCTGCAGGCCGTCGACGATGTCGGCGTGGACGTCGAACAGCACGTAGTCGCAGCCGAGGCGGCGGGCGTACTGCTGGATGGCGCGTACTACCCGGGGTGCCGGGTCCGTGGTCGTGATGCGTGTGACGTCTGGGTCGTCGGGAACCCACAGCAGCCAGCCGGTATCGGTGCCGTAGGCGACGACGTCGGGCGCTGTATCCAGGCCGAAAGCACCGAGGTCCTCGGGTAGGTGAGCGGTGGACAGGTACAGCAGCTTGCGGATCATCGAGACCTCCAAGGGTGGGTAGTGCTGCCCTCCCATCGGCGCCGGATGGCGTCCAAGCGCCACCGGTGTTGGGTATGGACAGACGCCCCGGGCACGGCTTGCGCCGTGCCGGGGCGTCGAACGTGCGATCGGTGGGATCAGTGCAGGAGCAGGTCCACCAGTGGTGTCTTCTCCAGGATGGCGACGGCGACCAGGTGCAGGCCGACCAGTGCGGCGACGTGGGTGAATGGGTGCAGGGCGTGGCGGGCCAGCCGCCGGTACCGGGCTCGGGCGTCTTCTGGCTGTTCGTGTTTGGCCACCGGACAATCTCCTTGCCTAGGTCTGTCCTATGAGGTCAGTCGGTCGTGGGTTCGCTGGTGGGATCGCTGAGGTCGGGGTCGAGCGCGTCGAGGACCTGCGCGGGTGGCCAGCCGTCCAGCGCGGACGGCGGCAGCCCGACTGTGAGGACGCGGTCGATGAGCAGTGCGAGCCGGTAGTCCGGTTCGGCCTGCAGGGCGCGTTGCACGGCCGCGTCGGCGAGCGTTCCGTGGCCGCGCCGCCAGGCGACGAACGCCAGCAGGCTGGCCGCCGGGGCGACCACTTCGGGGTCGGCGCGGCGGGTGGCGTCGCGCCACAGGTGTTCCTGCCAGGCGGAGGTGTCGGTGTGCAGCCAGGCCAGGGTGCAGATGCCCGGGTGGAACAGGTGCACGATCAGCCAGGCCATCTCGTCGTCGTCGAGCCGGCCGCCGGCCCGGTAGCGGGCCAGCGCGTTGTGCAGCGCCTGCCGGCCGGCGGCGAACAGACCGGGGGCGCCGGCGGTGTCCTTCACCAGCCGCAGCCGCTCTACGGCGGCGGCCAGGGCCCGGCTCATCGCCTCCCGGTCCGCGCCGGTGACCGGGGCGATGCTGGCGACGAGCTCGTCGCGGTCGGTGAACACGGTCCCGCCGAGGTGGGCGGCCAGCCGCGCGGTCGTGCTGGTGGCGGCATCGAACGGGACGCCGTCGTCAGGGCCGGGGTCGAGGTAGGAGAAGTAGCGGCCGTCGAAGACCCGCACGACCTCCAGGATCTCCGTGTGGTGCTCGCTGAACACCGCGCGGACGACGGCGGCCACCGGGTCGAACGCGTGCGCCGGCCCGTAGCCCAGGATGGCGACGGTGTCGACGCCACCGGTCAGTGCCCGGTGGGCCAACGCCGCGGCCACGGCCTGTACCAGGCCGGCGGGGGCGTCGGGGGCGGGCAGGTCGCCACGGACCCCGGTGACGACATGCGTTCCGGCGATAGCCACCACGACGATGCTGTCGGTGGGCTGGAAGCCCAGCAGGTACGGCACCGCGCCGAGCAGGTCCTCGATGGAGGACAACGCGAGCTTCAACGGACGCTCACGGTCGGGCTTTTCAGGGATGGACATCAAGGCTCCTTGTACATAGACAGGAGCCGGCAGCCCGCACGCGTCGCGCGGGCCGCCGGCAGGACGACAAACGGGATGTGCCGGTGCCGCGCGAGGCGGCGGATCAGGTGAGGGCCGCAAAGGGCGGGCCCCGCGCCGAGGCGGGCGGTGGCACCGCCCAACAGGGCTCGGATGAACCGAACGGCATGGTCGGCTCCACTGTGGTCAGTGGTGCGAAATCAGGTGCGGTCGGTGAGGACCTCGATGAGCGGTTCGCCCAGCAGCCGCGGATCCTCCACGACCGCGTCGCGGACGAACGCGTGCGCGGCGGCCGGCATCTGGTACGCGGCGGCTACGCCACCGGCACCGTCCACGGTGGTGCGCAGCCATCCGCGCCGGGCCAGCCGGCGCAGCGCGGCCTGCGCGTGGTGCACCGGCAGGGCCGTCAGGCCCGCCACGCTCGCGGCGGTCACCGGCTCACCGCCGGTGAGGTCGGCGTGGTGGGCGGCGGCCAGGAACGCCAGCCGCTGCGCCGGTGTGAGCGCGGCCGCGTCCAACGCACGCCGTGCTCCCCCGCCGGCGAGCGTCCAGAACGCGAACGCCGCATACGACCGCAGCCGGCCGGTGGGCTCGGCCAGCGCGGCCAGCCGCCGCACCATCGCTTGCCGGCGCGGCGCCAGATGCGCGATCAGCTCCGCCGGCGGATCGGTGGACGGATCGGTAGCCGGATCGTGGCCCGGTCCGGCGTCTGGTTCAGCCACGCTCATCGCCGCGCCGGTCCGTGGTCACCGTCTGGACCGGCAGAGTCCACACCGGCTCGTCCGCGTCCACCGTGCGGACCTCGGCCTCGCCGGGCACGATCCCGACCGGCAGCATCCGCCCGTCCCGCCACACACCCACCAGCGTGTACCGGTCGGCCGCCGGCCCGGCCACGCCGACCGGATGGTCGTCGTCGGGTTGTTGGACGTCGACCAGGTCGATCGCATCGACCGCGACGATCAGGACCGTGACCACCGCCGCCGCCCCGGGTTCGTGGGCGGAGATCCGCAACGCGGTGAACGGCGGACCGAGGGCGGCGAGCATCCCCTCGACGTCTCCGGCGGCGCCGTCCACGTCGAGCAGGCCGTACACGTGCCGCCACCTGTCCGCGCCGGGCAGATCCACCGTCTGGCACACCTGCCACCGCCACGCCCGCACCTGCCCGTCGGCGGTCGTCTCGGCGGGCACCGGCACCAGGACCCGCTCCGGCAGCCGGATCACCGCACCGGACCGCAGGTCGCCCGCACGCCGCCGCACGACCCGTACCACCGGCCCGGCGCTCACGTCGGATCCCCGGCGACCGCCGCGATCCGGGTGGCCAGGTCCCGGTAGGCGGCCATGTGCCGCATAGCCTCCTGCGCGGTCGGGGTCGGCTGACCGGCGACGCTGCCGGTACCGGCCAATACCCCGGCCCACCAGTCCCGGGCGGTGCGCAGCGCCCGCACCGTCGTGGCCAGGTCCGTGGCCGAACACACCAGCCAACCCGTACCGGCGCCCGCGTCAGGCACCCACCGGACCGCGTCGGCCGGCCGGCGGTCGCGGCGTCGGATCGTCGGCCGTGGATCGTCCGAGACCAGCCAACCGTCCCGGTCGCAGTCGTACACCAGAACCTGGTTACCGGTCCGCTTGGCGGTACTCAGGGCGGCGTCCGCCCGCGCCAGCACCACCCGCGGGGCATCAGAGCCGGCCGCGACCCCGACGCTGGCCCGCAGCATGAGCGTGCCGGCGACCGGACCCGGCTCGGCCAGCGCCGCGGTGACCGCCGCCGCGAGCGTCGTGGCCTGCCTGCCGGGTGCGATAACGACAAAGTCGTCACCGCCGAGCCGCGCCACCACCGCCCCGGGTGGGGCACCGGCGGCCAGCCGGGCCGCGACCGCGCACAGGTACCGGTCACCGGCGGCGTAGCCGGCCATGGTGTTCACGGCCCCGAGCGCGTCGGCATCGGCCAACGCGACCGCCAGGGTGCTGCCGGCCCGGTGCGCGGCATCCAGGATCTGCTCGGCGACCGCCCGGTCCGGCAGGCCGGTCAACCGGTCCTGGTGGACGCTGCGCCATACGGCCACCTCCCAGCGGCGCTGAACGACCTGACAGCCGGCCAACGCGGCCACGACGACAAGGAACCCGGCACCGAACACGGCCGCTGCGGTGATGTGCACGGCCGCGGCGATGCCGACGGTGACGAACCCCGCGAGCAGGAACCCGACGACCGCCGCTGCGGCCGCGCGACGCCACCGCCGTGGTGACCGCGGCGGTGCTGCCGCCGATGTGTTTGACATGCGCATACAGGTGCTCCTTTCAAATGCGAACACCGGGGCGGCCAACGCGACGCGCCGGACCGCCCCTGTTCTGAGACAATGGGATTGAGATGGCGGCCAGGCCGAAGCCGACTAGCCATCCAGCACCTCGCCGACGTCCTCCGCGAGGTGGAACAGGCTTCGCGTGAGCGGTGCAAGATCTACGTGTCGTCGGCCGACGACCAACCGGATCGGGACGTCGTTGGCCGGCGTGCTAACCCAGCCGGTGTTGTCGACCTGGCGCCCGACGCCCAAACGCGGCGGCCGATCATGTCGCCAGCGATCGCTACACCGCCGCCCGCGCCGTATCGCACATCCACCCGGCAGTGCCGGTTCCGAGACCGAGCCGGCCGCCGATGACTGGGCCGAGTCGCACCGCCGCGACCGCCGCCGGCAGATGCCGCCGCTGCCAACCATTCAGCGCGCCGGCTAGGTCCGCGCCGTACCGGTGGTGCTGGCGCAGTGCCACGGCCAGGCCGGCGGCCTGCTCGATGCCGTTGTTCGCGCCGCGGGCGGTGTGAGGGCGCACCGGAGCCAGGGCGTCGCCCAACAGCACGGCATGCCCGTCGCCGACCGGCCACACCATCTGCCGCGGCGGGTCGATGTCCATCACCGGCACCGCCATCCGCACGGTGGTGGCTTCCACGAGCGCCGCCTGCTGCGGTGGCAGCAGCACCGCAGCGTGCGCGTCGACCGCGGCTCGCGCCCGCTCGGAGACGTGCTGCGGCAGGGCGAACAGCCGCTGGTGTGGCAGGGCACCGAACCAGTCGACGTACTCCTGGACGCTCGCGTTGAGGTAGAACGTCCAATCCAGACCCTCCGGTACCGGGGCGATGTTGAACTGCACACCCGGGCACGGCTCCATCCGCAGGAAATCCGGCTGCTGAACATCACCGGCCGCGGCGGTGCCGCGGTGTGCCACGTAGCCGGCGTAACGCAGCCGCCGGCCCGGGTCCAGCAAACGCCGCCCGATCGAGGCGCGGCCGTCGGCGAACACCACCACGTCGGCGGCGGCCTGCTGGCCGTTCGCGAAGTGCAGCATCGGCCGCCGCGCCACCTCGTCCATGCCGGTCACCTGATGTCCGGTGTGGACGATCCGACGGGGCAGGCGGCAGGTGACGGCCTGATGCAGCAACGTCCAGGTGGTGTTGCGGCCCGGGTACACGTAGGTGACCGCGTTGGCCGGGCAGCGATCTTGCACGCTCATCCGCACAATCAGTTCCGACGGGTAGGCCACCAGCTCGGACTGCTCGATACCGAGCCGCTCCAGGATGTCCAGCGAGCAGTGCTCCACGCCGATCAGGCCGCCGCCACGCGGCACGGCCGCGGGTGCGGCCTCATACACCGCGACGTCGTCGAAACCGGCCTGCAGCAACAGCAGCGCCGCCACCGGTCCGGTCAGCGACCCACCGACCACCGCGATCCGCGGCTGACCGATGGTCGAACACAGCGCAACGTTCATCGGGTTCCCTTTCAACAAAGAGATGGGAAACCCGGACACAGCCGTGCGGCCGTGCCCGGGCGGGCGCGCCAGAAAGGCGCGAATGGCCGGGCAACGGCCAACAACAGGTGCGATCAGAACGGGGTACAGCAACAGGCCACCGAAACGGCGGCCGACGGGATGCGGACGGCGCTACAGGAAGCGACCGCCGCGGTCAAACGTGGACGCAGCCGTCGCCTCGCCATCGGTGTTCGGCATCGTGGCGGCCTCGATACGACGGACCGATGCCAGCAGCCGTTCGGCGAACGCCGCCAGCTGCGGCAACGAGCCCTCCACGGCCAGCGCGGTCGCCCACGGATCACCGATGACCACCGTGTACCCGGCGATCGGCTCCACGCCGATCTCGGTGCCGGGCGGGTAGAGCACGATGTCAGCGTTCGCGTCCACGAACTCGTAGCGTTCTGCCAACCAAGATCTCCTCTCCTTAAAGGTCCAGATGGACCAGACTTGGGGACGATCGCTAGGACCGGTCCGGTCCAGGCGTGGGATGGCGTGCTGTCCGACGCGATGCGATCCGCATCTGCGGCGACTACCAGTCGGTCACTGGCCGACGCAGGGAGTTCCTGCCACATGGCTGGATCAGACGGCAGCCGTCCGGCGTCAGCGAGGCCGCCGGTGAGGTGCGGCGGGACATCAAAGGGTCGCGGCAGACCGGCCAACGGCGGGTGTGCGGATGCGACCTCGACGTCCTGGGAACCCGGGCGACGTGCGCCTGACGCGTTCATAAAGGGTGTTGTTTGCTCGACCATACGGGCGGCGCGGGCGTCCGTATGGTCGCTGTGAGCGCGTGTGATTCGGTGTAAGCGCAGGCTCTGTTAGTCGGCGTTCAAGGCGTGGGGCGTTCGGGTGACGGCCTCGCACGCCGACTCTCAAGCCGCTACGTTTCGTCATATGACCGTGCGGGAGGACTGGTGAAAGTAGCGGAGCCATCGTGGTGGACCGACGGAAGCTTCGAGGACCGTCCGGTCAAGCAGGTGCTCGCCATCCGTGACCTTGGCGCGGTCTTCCGGTTCCTCAAGACCCGCGGCTGGAGCCGCGCGGCGATCGCCAGCGCCACCGGCCTGACCGAGACCCGCGTGCGGGCGGTGGCCCAGGGCAAGCAGCAGATCACGTCCTACGAGGTGATCGAGCGGATCGCCGGCGGCCTGAACATTGACCGCGGCCTGCTCGGCCTGGCCTACGCCGATCCCGGCCCCGGTGCGTCCCAGACCACCTCAGCCGGAGACCGTGAGCGACCCACTCAGGCCAGTCCGCCGAATCTTGACCACGTTTCCGGCGTCGAGCATGTCGGGGCCATGCGTTCCTTCCGCGCGGCAGACCGGCAGGTCGGCGGCGGCCACCTGTACGCCACGGTGACCAAGTACCTTCAAAGCGAGGTTGCACCGCAACTGTTCGGCGCCGAGCAGGAACCCGACGACGGGCTGTTGTTCACGGCCGCTGCCGCGCTGACCGAGATGGCTGGATGGATGGCCCACGACGCCGGCCGAGACCAGGCCGCCGGCCGGCATTTCAGCCGCTCCCTACACCTTGCCAAGCTCGGCGGAGAACGATGGTTCCAGGTGCAGGTGCTAGCCAGCCTCAGCCATCTGGCGAACCACCGGGGCCGGGCCGACGAGGCGATCCGCTACGCCCGACAGGGTGGCCAGGCGCTGGCCGACGGACCGCGGCACCCGGCGCTGGAGGGCCGGCTGCTGGCGATGCAGGCCCGCGGCCTCGCCGCGCTCGGACAGGCTGAGCAGTGTGTGCAGCTCCTGCGCCGAGCCGAGACCACGCTGGCTGGTATGCCAGCTGACCAGCAGTCGCCGTGGATCAGCCCGTTCGACGAAGCCTCGCTGGCCAGCGAGGCCGCCCGGTGCCTGCGCCAACTGGGCGACCTGAGCCAGGCACAGCGGCAGGCCGAGCGGATCATCGCGCTGCGGCCCACTGACCGCGTCCGCAGCCGCGCGTTCGGGCAACTGCTGCTGGTCACGATCCTCATCGCCCGGGGCAGGGTGGAGGCGGCCTGTGCGGTGGCCCACGAAGTGCTGGACGCCACGCAGCAACTGGGGTCCGGGCTGATCGGTCAGCAGCTGAGCGATCTTCAACGCCTGCTGGCCCCGTACCGGGACACCACGGTCGTGAAGGAATTCCTGGCCCGTCTCGTGGACGTGCTCAACGAGCGTGCCTGGCTCTACCGCTGGCTGACGGACGGATACGACTCGCGTTCAGCGCACCGGGGGCAAGCGTGAGCCCCGACGTTCCGCTGTACGAACGCGATCCGGAGGCGTGGCGAGCCCACCTCGCCGAAGGCAACGCCAAACAGCCACGCAAACGCGTCAGCGCCGACGTCCTCGTCCGCGACCACACCGGACGCCTGCTGCTGGTCGACCCGAAATACAAACCGGACTGGGACACACCCGGCGGCATGGCCGAGGCCAACGAACCACCGCACCTGGCCGCGCAACGGGAACTACGCGAAGAGCTCGGACTCGACCTGCCCGTCAGCAGGCTGCTCTGCGTGGACTGGGTGTCGCCGCACGGCCAGTGGGACGATCTGCTCGCCTTCATCTTCGACGGCGGCCAACTCACCGCAGAACAGCACACCAGTCCCCGGGTCCGCGACGACGAACTGGCCACGTTCGAATTCTGCACGGAGGTTGAAGCACGCGAACGGCTACGGCCATACGTGTGGCGGCGAGTCGCAGCCGCGTTGCAAGCGCTCAAGACCGGGCATGTCCAGTACCTACAAGACGGGTACACCGCCGGCACGAGGCGGAGGTCCACCTAGTGGCCGGCATCTCGACGAATTGGGCTCCACGTGACGCACAAGAACCTTCAGGTGGCGACTGTGCGGTACAAGGTGAGGCGTGCTGAGCTTCGCATCCCTGTTCGACCGGCTGCGCGCCGCGTACCGGAATCGCTGGCTGTCCCGGACGCTCGCCGGCGTCCGAGAGCCCTACCAGGACTCGGTGCGGGAGCTGGCGAGGTTCGACGACCTCGACCAGCAGACCCGGGCGCTGTTGCGGCCGATGCTGCGGCAGTTCGCGGCGCAGCGCGCGGCAGCCGTGGGGTCGCGGTGGTGGCACATCTACAGTGCCGCCCGGGTGCTGACCGCGCTGGTCCTGCTCGGCGCTCCGGCGTGGATCCTGGTCTCGCTGATCGCCGACCACCAGCCCACCGAGCGGGCGGCGAGCGCCGTCCTGTACGCCGTGCTGCTCGGCTGCATCGCCGCCGCGTACGGCCGCCAGCAGGACACGGTGACCGTCCTCCAGCTCGGGCTCGTCGCCGTGGCCGCCGTCGTCGTCCTGGCCCTCTGGTGGCTGGTCACACCGTGGCGGGACCTGCTCAGCTGGCGCGTCGTCCAGCCGGCGCTCGCCACGACGGCGGTCACCGTGGCGCTCACCATCGTGCGGCTCTCCGCCCTGATCACCCTCCGGGACCGCCTCATCTGGCCGCTGGCGTTGTGGTGGGGCGGATACCCGCTGCCATCCCAACTCGCCACCGTCCACCTGCTCCTGCTCGTCGACGCCCTGCGGGAAGCGGCCCCGACCAACCGGCATCCGCGCTACCGCCGCAACTTCATCCGATGGATGAACGTCCTGATCACCTTCATCGAACGGCAGCTGCCCACAACCGCCCGGCAGCTCAACCTGGGTAGGGCGGTCGTGGTCGAGACCCAACAGCTGACACGTGACCTCGCCGCCCAGCTCCGCGCCCTACAGAACCGGTTGCTGCACGAGCCCGGCCCGGACGCGTACACGCAGGTCCGTGCTGAGGCCGCCACGCTGGTCGCGGACCTCGCACGGGGAACCTGGGCCGCCGCACCCGCGGACGGCTCCACCGGGCGGACACAGACCGCGCTGGCCCGGTTCGGCCGCAAGGCCGGCGCGGCAGCGGCGCTGCTGGCCCTCGCCGGTGCCCTGCCCCACCTGCCCGGCATCGCAGCCGACTCCGCCACGGTCGGCGGGATCCAACTCGGACTCGTCGTCGCCGCGGCGCTGACCCTGCTTCCGGTCGAAGCGACCCACCGCGACCAAGCCCTCTCCGCCTTCCGGGAACCGGGCCCCTAGTCCTGCGATCAAACAAGACCACGGCCGCACCGGTCAACGGCCGCGACCAAGGGCGCGGCCACCGGACCGGAACCCGCCTCGGGCGCAGGAAGCCCGCACCGTCGGCGCCCGCATGTCAGGGCTCGGGCTCCAGCCTGTGGCCATTGCCGCGGTAGAGGCTGCCGGGCCGACCGTGCTGCGACGGAAGCTCGATCAGCCGCCGTCGATATCCCTGACCGGCCAGGAGCCAGACAGGTCCTACCGGGCTGACTGCGTCCTCGCCGGACCGTGCGGTGCTGGCCACCGGCACCGTCCGAGCCGGGCCGGCGGCCAGGACGGCGTGCAGGCGATGCTCGCGGTCGGCGGAGGGTAGGACGAACAGCACCGGGTAGGCGGGTCCGCCGTCGCCGGCCAGTTCCTCGTACTGGTGGAGCTTGTCGACCAGGCGACCGATGGGGCGTTCGGTGCCGGTGTCGTACTCCAGGAACAGCCCGACCGTGACAGTCCCGTCCGGCGTGGACTCGCGCCAGAGGGCGTGCCCGTCAGGGTGGATGCGCTGATGGAACGCGTCGGCTGTCTGGCGCGCCGACCACCAGCGCAGCAGCCAGGCACGCGGATGGTGCCGGGCGTGGCGGTACAGATCGATGAAGAACTGGTTGGCGGCCAGGTGATGCTCCAGCGCCGGGTTGCGGGCCAGCCGGGCGTGCCGCTCCCGCAGCGTCTTGGCCGACGGTGGTTTCTCGCCGCGGGCGGCCGCGGCCAGCTGGACGCCGAGTGGGCCGATGACCCAGTGCCACGGGCTGAAGCCGCCGGCGGGGCGAGGCCGGTGGAACCGGTCGATCAGGCCGAGCCGGTGCAGGGTCAGCAGCCGGTGACTGGCGGTGGAGGCGGCACCGAAGAACGCGGCGGTGAGCTGGTCGGTGGTGAACACGCCATGCCGGTCCAGCCAGTCCACGATGGACAGATCGCGGTCGGTCAGCCGGGCCAGCACCGACAACACCGTCGAGGGGGTGCGGCGGGAATCGCCCGCAGGGGGATGTCGCGCCACGGGCGGTCGCGTCATGAGGGCCTCCTTCCAGGTGTGTTACCGCCACCGCACCCGGCAACAGGGGTAGCAGCACGCCGCTACCCCGCCCGCCGCCCCTCCTGCCGGCCCTGCCGCCGCCCCAGCCGCCCGGCTCGGCTACTGGGACGGCTGACCGTTGCCGCCATCGCGGCGGCGGCCATTGCCGTTGCGCCCGCTGCCGTTGCGGCGCCGCCGGCCGCCGGAGGGTGGCAGGTCACCGTCGGCCGGGATGCCGGCCACTTGGGCGTTGGCCGGCCGCCCGGTCGGCAGGCGTTCGGTGGTGATCTCGGCGCAGCGGCGGCGGATCGCGGTCGCCTCCCCCACCACCGCCGGCGGCGGGTCGGTGGCCAGGGTGAACGCGGCCGTCTCGCGGCCGTCGACGACCAGGCGGGCGGCGGCGGTGTACCGGTCCAGGTGGGACAGGTCGTGCTCGTCCAACTCCGGCACCGTATGCCGGGATAGTGGGCGGGCGTCCTCGGGTGAGCAGGTAAAGTACAGCTTGTTGCGGCAGTTGGCGGAGATCGCCGCCGCCGTCTCCCGCGGCAGCTGCGACAGGCTTTGGTGGGCAAGGATCAGCGATAGCCGGTAGCCGCGGGCCTCGGCCGCCATGTCCTCAATGGAGCGGGGCAGGTTCAGGAAGTTCTGGCACTCATCGATGATCAAAGCGGCGTCGCGTCGGGTGTGCTCCGGTTGGGCGCTGCGGGCGGTCGCAGCCTGCCACACCGAAGCGACCACGAACGAGCCCAACAACCTGGCGGTGTCGTCGCCAAGCACACCCTTAGGCAACCGGCACAGCAGGATCCCGCCGTCGAGGATCTCGCCCATGTCGAAGCTGGACTTGGGTTGGCCGACGACGCGGCGCACGAACCGGCGCAGCAGCATCGCCCGCAACCGGGCCAGGACCGGCCCGACCGCCTGTGCCCGCAGCCCTTCGGGCATGGATGCGTACCAGGTCCAGAACCCGCCCAGTCCAGCCGGGTCGGTGAACTGGCGGGTCAGGTCGGCGCGGACCTGCCGGTCATTCAGCAGCGGCGGCACCATGGTCAGCATCGGGTTCGCGCGGGTCAGCAGCGTCAGCAGGGCTGAGCGCAGGATGTCGTCGATACGTGGACCCCAGTGCCGGGCGTAGATCTTCCCGAACACCGACACGATGTTGTCCACGATCAAATCGTCGTCGTCACCTTCCAGGGGGTTGAACGCCGGCGGCGGGTCCTGGTCCGGGTCCAGCAGGACGAGGCGTTCGGCGGCCTGCGCGGGCAGCCGGTCCAGGATGTCCTGGATCAGGTCGCCCTTGGGTTCGACCACGACCACACCGAGGCCGGCCTTGATGTAGGACAGGGCAAGGTTCAGCTGGGCGGTGGTCTTGCCGCTGCCGGTGCTGCCGATGATGTGCGCGTGGTGGCGCAGGTCCGCTACCGAGACGGCGACGGCGTGGCCGCCGACCTGTGCGCGGCCCAGCCGGATCGTGTTGCGGCCACCGGATGGCACCCGCACCGGCGCTGGCACCGCCCGGGCCCGCGCGCGGTCCAGGCCCGGTACGGCCACATCGGTGGGCAGGCCAGCCAATGCCGCGAGCTCCAGTGTGGACAGCAGGAACCCGAATCGGTGCCGCCGTCGGCCGGCCGCGACGTCCGGGCGCAGGGTGCGGGCGCGGTGCAGCCGGTTCGTGCCGGTGTACACGGCGAACGCGGCCGCGATCCCCGCGGCGAGCGCGTCGACGCGCCGCTTGTCGGTATCGACCAGTTGCCGGCGGTGCTCGACGCGGGTGGCCGTGTATCGGATCGCGGCTTCCCAGTGTGGGCCGGTGGTCATCTTGTCGGCGGCGGCGCGCAGGTCCCGTTCCGCGACCGGGTCGGTTCGCCGCACCGCCTCGTTACCGCGGCCGCGAGAACCGCTTGGGGGCGTGACCATCCCCGCCAGCTCCCGCAGCGGCCCGCCGACGACCGCGCCGCCGTGGCCGGCTGGGTTACGCAACCCGGCGAGGGCGCGACGTGCCCGTACCAGCCGTCGCGTTTCGGCCGGTCGCGCGAGGATTTGGACGCAGGCGTGCTCGGTGGCCGCCAGGCCGGTGCCGGCCGCCACCACCTGCCGCAGCGGATCAACATCGTGGACCATCCGCAGCGGATACACCTGCGGCCGTGCCAGGGTCAGAGCGCCGCCGGCCGCATATCCGCCCGCCGGGACCGGCGCGCCCGGATCATCGACGGTGACCGTCGCAGCGGGCCACGCGGCCGCCGCCGCGCCAGCGATCACGCGAGCGTGGACGGTGCCGGGAACCCAGATCGCGATGACCAGCTGCCGACCCGACCACCGGTACTCCCACACCAGGTGCGGCACCCCGTACACCAGCCGCCGCCAGCCGATACGGTGCAGCGTGCCGTGCACGGCCGCCCAGAACTGTGCCGCGCCGGCGTCGTCGACCTGCGGTGGCGGCAGCACCGTCACCTGCCGGGCGCCGCGGACCAGTCGCCGATGCCGCCACCGCGACAAGGCCAGCTGTGCGACCGAGCGGCACACCGCCGCCAGCAGCACCGCACCTACCAGCGTGGCGGCCTGCCACCGATGCCCGGCCAGCCAGTCCAGGAGCTGGCCCGGGTCCGGGACCTGTGGGGTAGGAAGTGGGGTGATGGCGCGCATCGTCACACCGCCTCAGAACAGGTCCGCGTCATCGACAGCGGATCCCAGCGACGCGGTGGGACGCGAAGCCTCGGCCGGGGTGTCGGTTGCGACCAGCGGGTACTCGTCGCGGTCGGCGACCACCTCGAACCCGACCCGCACCGACCCGGACACCAGCAACGCCACCCCCTGTCCCGCGCCCTGCAGCAGTTGCCGCTCGGCGTCAGATAGGGCGAACGCGTCGGCGACGGCGTCGATGGTCTGCGGCGACTGCCCCATCAGAATCTGGGTGGCGCTGTTGTTGATGACGGCCTTGCCGAGGTCGCTGCCCAACACGTCGGCGATGTCCTGACTGATCACCGCCAGCCCGGCGTTGCGCTTGCGGGCCGCCTTGGCCATTTTGAACAGCCACAACGCCGCGGCCGGCTGGCGCAGCATCGTCCACGCCTCGTCAACCACCACCAGCCGCCGCACCCGCCGGCCAGGGGCCGGTGGGGTGTCGATGGCCCGCCAGATCGCATCCAATGCCAGCAGGGTGCCCACGGTGGACAGCTCGTCGGGCAGCTGCCTCAGCGACCACACGACCAGCTGCCCTTGCGGGCGGGTGGTGGTCGGTGCGTCGAACAGGCCGGCGAAGCTGCCCAACACCCACGGCGTCAATCGCGCCGCCAGCGTCTGCCCGGCCTGGTCGCCGGCGGCCAAAGTCATATGCAGGTCGGCGAGCAGCGGCGCCGGCCGACCCCAGGTGGCCGGGTCGGTGGTGATCCCCGCCCGCCGGTAGGTGGCCAGGATCGCCTGGTCCAACGCCGCCGTCTCCGCTGGCGGCAGCTGCTGGCCGGTCATCACGGCGACAACGGTGTGTAGGAACAACGCCCGCCGCAGCAACGCGTCCGGGCGCCGATCACCGGCGGGGATGTCCAGGGGGTTTAGCTTCACCCCGGGCGCGCCGAGCTGGACGACGGCGCCGTCGACGTGCCGGGCCAACGCCACGTATTCGTCCTCCCGGTCCACGACGTGCGCCTCGACGCCGAAGTACAGCCCGCGCAGCGTCTCCAGCTTCACGTGGAAGCTTTTGCCGCTGCCCGACGGGGCCAGGATCACCGAGTTGTGGTTCGGCAGCGACCACCGGTCCCACATCACCAACCCCGGCGAGGCGATGTTCAACCCGTACAGCAGCGCCTGGGCCGGCTCCGGATCACCCGGCAACGGTGCCGGCAGGTCCGGGCTGGCGATCGGCAGCAACGCGGCCAAGGCGCCGGTGTCCAACGTGCGGCACATCCGCACCGAATCCGTGCCGAGTGGCAGTGTGCTGGTCCAGCCCTGCACCTGCCGCCAGGTGACCGGCTTGAGTTCGAGCAGCATCGAGGCGCCCGCCGCCCGCACCTGCGCGCACGCCTCGATCAGCGCCTCCTCGGTGGCGGCGTGCACCGTCACATACACCCCCGTGCGGAACAGCCGGCCGGCGCCGCGGGCCACCAGGTCAGCCAGGTCCGCGGCGTCGTCTGCGGCCGCCTCCACCTGCGGATCACCCAGCCGGCCCCGGACCGCGTCGATGCGCCGCGTCGACTCCAACCGCACCCGCTGCCGCCGTAACCTGGTAGCCGCCCGCTCCGCCGGAATCGGCTCAATATGGACAACTACATCCAGCCGTCCCGGCCAGGACAGGATGCCCTCCAAGGCCGGCGCGGACAGTGTGGCCGGATACCCGGTCACCGCGAACGTCGCGCACCACCCATCACCGACACGCAGCCGGCGACCACCGACCTCGACCGCGTCCGGGCCCACGACCGCGCTCACGCCCACATCCCCGGGCCGGCCACCGGCTCGGCTGCCGCCCGGCGCGGTTTCGCGTCGCGGCCAGATCCTCATGGCGGGCCCTCCTCACGCTCGGGCAAGTCCGCGGTGACGACCCCGTCCGCACGCACCCCGGCGACGCCACCGCCCCAGGGATGGCAGGCGTCCACGAGCACACCGGTAGCCAGGTCGCCGTCGAGTACGCGGGTCGCCGCCCCCACCGCCGCCAGGCCACGCGCGGTCTGCGCGGCCTGCCGCAGCACCGCCTGCCCGTCGGCGTGCCCGACCTGTCGGTGCGCGACCGTCACCCGCCGCACCACCGGGTCACGCTCGACGGCCAGCCAGCGCAGGAACTGCGCATAGCCGGATGCGGCCCGAGCCAATGCCGGCTGGGGCAGCCTGTCCAGGCGATGTTCGACCTCGCAGGCGTAGGCGTCCACATTGGCCGCCCGACTCGACACCACGATCTGGACCGGCGTGGACAGCCCATGCAGCCAGCGCGCGTACCCGTCCAGCACCGCCGCCCGATCGCCCGCCGACCGCAGCCCGTACATCACCGTCGAGCAGGCGGTCAACGCGACCCGACCGCTGCCGCGTAGATCGACCACGCCGTCGGGACCGATGCGGTCCGCGAGCAACGCCAGCGGCCCGATCCGCAGACCGGAGCTCGCACGAAGCCGGGGCGCCCACACCGGCGCGTCCGGCATGTCGGCGCCGACCGCCACCAGCGCACGCGCGTTCAACACCGTCCGTCCGGCCGCCAGCACCCACCGGTCCAGGCCGATCCCGTCCCGGCGTCCCACCGCCACCACGGCCGCGACGGCGACCATCGGCAAGGAGCCGACGAGCACGACCAGCGGCGATACCGCCGGCGTCAACACCTGATAGGCCAGCCACAGCGCTGCCCCGACCGAGGCGAGGATCGCCACCTGCCGCGCGGTCAACCCATACAGGATGCGGTCCGGCTGATCGATATCGGCTGACACGGGTACCCGCATCTCACTGTCCACTGTTGCCTCCTCCGGTCCGTCGAGGTACCTGCCGCGGGGTCGAGGGCCAGCCCGTCCCGGACGCCCGACCGCCAACCCGTGGTGCGGCCGGTGGCCGAGCGGCCGCCTCCGGGGCCGGCCAGCCGGTGCCGGACGGGCGCGCGCCGTACGCGTGCCACACCGGGCGTCGCAGCGGAACCGCACCCGGTGGGGGCGGCACCGGCCGTGCCGGAGGTCGCTGGGCCGCGCCACCACTACCACCGCCACCGCGGCCGGCGCCCTCACCGATTTCCTGCGGCCCACGGCCGCTGTGCGGCCGGGCCCGCGCACCGGCCGGTGCCTGGCGGTCCGGCCGCGGATCGTCGCCAGCCTCGCGTCGGTACCGGTTGTCCCTGCGGCCGCCCAGATGCGTGTGGTTGTGGGTGTGCTCGTGCATGTGGATGGCGGCGGCGTGCTGGTGCAGGTGGGTCGCCGGCAACCGCGGACCAACCGCCCGCGTGGCGGCCCGCCGGCCTCCGATGGCGATCCCGGCGGCGCGCAACGCCTGCTGAACCACGATCACCCGCACCACATAGCCCAGCGTCGACGCGGCCCGGCTCTGCCCCACCCCGAGATGCCTCGATAGCCAGGCCGGGATGCGGATCGCGGTCCATAACACGAACACCGCGATCAACAGGTTCAGCAGCCCGGTCGGGTCATCCGGCAGGCCGAGGGCGGGCAGGTTCGCGCCCGGGGCCAGCAGCACCGCCACCGCGACGTGCACGGTGACGGCCTGCAACACCTGGGTCAACAGGACACCGCCCAGGGACCGCCACCACAGCTGCGCAACCGGGTCGGTGACCAGGAACGCGTGACATGCGAGGGCCAGTGGTCCGGTTGCGGCCAGCACCAGCAGGACCGCGATCCGGCCCAGCCAGGTGAACAGCAACGCCAGCAGCAGGAACAGCACCACTTCCCGCAGCACCAGCACGAGCAGCAGCTGCCGCGGATCCGACCCGGCGCCGGCAATCACACGCCGCAGACCGTCCGTCGAGGCATCAGCGCCGAACTGGGCCGTCAGCGCCGCGGTGAGCGCGTTGGCCGCCTCGATCGCGAACCCGACCAGCGGCCCACCCAGGTTCGCGCCCGCGAACGCCACCACCACCCGCGGCAGCAACTCCTTGAGCTGATACCGCTCCGACTCCCCACGCACCATCGCCAGCACGGCGGCGGCGGTCACCGCCAGCACCATCACCGCGTTCGCCGCCACCTCCGCCTGCCCGGACACGTGCCGCACCTGCGGTAGCACCGTCACGTCCGGGGACCGGAACACCGTCCCGGACAACACATCCAGCACCCAGCCAAGGGCCCACAACGTCGCCGACGTCAAGCCGTCCAGCACCGTACCGAGCAGCCCGGCGATCACCTCGTCGACGAACCCGTCCACGGCTACTCCACCCCCAGGATGCCCATCACGATCGCGACCAGGACCGGCGCCAACACCGCCAGGCCGGCGCCGAGGAACGCGTTACGGAACGCCGCCTTGCTCTTCTCGATCTCCCCCGGGTCGTCGCCGGCGGCCATCCGCCGCATCGCCCCCCAGGTCGCGAAGAACGCCGCGATCGTGAACGCGATCCCCACCAACCAGTTCCGGGCCCGCTCGATCACCCCCACCAGCTCCCCGGTCGGATCCGGAGCCGGCGTAGGTGATGGCGCCGCCCACCCCACCTGCGGCGCCAGCAGCAGCACAGCCGCCGCACCAACCACCACGGCGGCGCGGGCAAGGCCAACGGTGTACCTCATGGACGGTCACCTCCACAGGTGTACGAATCGCGGGTCGAAGCGCGGGCGACAACCTGGCCGGCGGCGCCCGGCATCAAGACCGGACTCCTTTCCGGTGAGATCGACTGGGTGTGTGTACGCGGCCGAAACATCACCACCGGCCGGACGCCACCCGCGCCCCGAACGGGCTCCGTCGGCCGACGCCGCAAGGTGAACCCGCAACCGTGAAAGGCCGCCGTGTGACTCGCCGATTACCGGCCCGCACCGTCACACCGGTTCACACCTGGCTGGCTCAGACCCCGGCGCCGTTGGCGACCAGGACCGCGGTGAGGATCTTGTTGGACACCCAGCCGTCCGCGATCGCCTCCGCCAACCGGTGCTCGGCCCGATGCCGCCGCACCACAACCGTGTTGGTCCGCTCCCCCGCCAACAACGCCACCCGATCGATCGGGACACCGTCCAGGCGGGTTGTCGCGATCAGCTTCGCCTCGTCCAGGGTGATCACGTCCGCGGCGACCGCGTCCAGCAACACCAGGTCCGGATGTCCCCACGGCTCCGGCGGCGTCTGCGACCGGTACGCCGCCCAGCGGGCGCCGTCGAACGCCGCCTCCGCGTACACCAACCGGGTGCCCGCCTTGTGCCCGGCCCGCACCAGCCGGTACGCCAGCGACGTATCAGTCACGTCGACCCGGTCCAGCTCGCGCAGGAAGCCCTCCACGATCTGCGACTCCAGATCCTCCACATCACCGCGGAAACCCTGCGCCAACGCGTACGTCCACCGCCGCAGCCCGGGGGCCGCCAGCCACACTGCCGCCACCCGCCAGCCCGCCCGGTCCTGACTTGCCCGGTCTCGCCGCGCCCGCACGATCAGCTCCCGCCACACCGCGTCCCGCGTCGCAAGGGACACCTGCGGCGCGAGCAGCAGGCTGCGCAGATCCCGCACCGCGACCCGGCCCGCCGGCAGTTCCGGCCCGAAGACGTCACCGGACAACACAAGGTGGGTCGGGTCGGCGGACATCAACGCGAACACCGTCTCCACCGTGCGCAACACCGACGTCGACCAGCCACGATTTGAATTGGGCATAGAAGGCGCTCCTTGAAAGCGGCGCCCCAGCAATAGGGGCGCGACGGCTTGGAACGCCCATCACGCCACGACCGTGATCACATCCAACTCACATATGGCGATCACACGACCGCCCGCCGGCCGCACGTGGCAGCCGACGCCGCAGGTCATCGAGGTGTTGCTGCCCGTGATTACCCACGTCACCGAGACTCGGGATGCTGGTCGCCAGACCATCGGAAAGCGCGGGTCACATCGACTCACGCGCAATCACAAATGGACGCAACGCCGTAATATCGCGGCCTCCCAGCGGCATTTAATAGATGTGTACGCGGACCGAGCCCAGCCTCGGACCGGCCATTGCCCATGCCAACACCGCCCGCTTCGAACGCCGACGGCTTCGCCGGTTCCGGCATTGACCGCCCGTCCCTGGCCGCCGCGCAAGCTCCGGCGCCAACGCTCTGGCACGCCGAGCCGCCACCGGCCACAGCGGCGCTGTCCCCTGGCCTCGCCGGGCGCCTGCTCGACCACCTCACCGACACCGGCGACATCGTCCTCGACATCGACGACGACACCGTCCTGGCCCGCGCCGCCGCCGAAGCCGGACGACGACACCACGGCCTACGCGGCCGCCACGACCTGCTCAACAACCGCCACTACACCGGCACCGCACACCTGGTCTTCCTCCGCTGGCCCCAACCACCCGCCGACACTCGCCTGCTCCTCGCCGGCTGCCGCGCCCTTCTCATCCCAACCGGACACCTCGTCATCGCCGTCAGCGGCCCGTCCATCGAGCGACGCGTCCACTTGCACGCCCTGACCGGTGCCGCCGAACACCTCGGAATGCCGCAACCGCGGCACGTCGCCGTTACCGACATCAACCCGCTCGACGAGGCGACGCCGCACACAGATTTGCTGATCTTCACCACGTCCGGAGGCGGCCGTGCCTGACGCCACCACCCATCCTCGCCCCACCGACGGCAGGCGCCACCCCGGACAGCGAACCGGGCCGGTGGCCACACCAGAATGGGTACAGGCCGCCCGATCGCCGCTGTACGCCGCCCTCGACGACACCGGCCACACCCTTGCTGGGCCCGCCACTGTCGTGAGGCCGGCCACCCAACGCACGGACGCTGCCCAACGCGCCGGCCGCTACCACCCGAATACCTCACACCACCCGGCGCGGCTGCGACCCTCCGTCGCCGCCCGCCTCATCAGCCAGTACAGCCAGCCGGGACAGACCGTGCTGGACCTGTTCTGCGGCGCCGGCACCGCCGCCGTCGAAGCCGTTCACGCCGGCCGCCACACCATCGCCATTGACAACGACCCCCGCTGGCTGGAAGCCACCGGCCACAACCTCGCCTATGCCACCGCCCACGGCGCCACCGGCCACGCCACCGTCCTTCAGGCCGACGCCCGCACCCTGTCTGCGCCCCGACGCTGGCGTCGTGGCGTCGCACTCGTCATCGCCACACCACCGGCCCGACTCACCCCGTCCCCGCACCGCAGGGACCACGGCAACGCGGCACTGATCCACGAGCTCGCCGACGACCTCGACGCCACCCTCCAACGCTGCCTGCCACTGCTACACCCCTGCAGCACGATCGCCATCGTCACCCGACTCGTCCGCCGCCGCGGCCAACTCCTCGACCCCACCTGGCCGGCGCACGACGCCGCACAGCGGCATGGCCTCGAACTGATCGAACGCGCCGCCGCGCTACGCGACGGCCACCCGTGGACACACCGCGCCCGGGCCAACCGTCAACGACGCCGCGCGACGCCACCCGTCATCCACGACGACGTCCTCATCTATCAGATGCCGAGGAGGTGGCCACGGTGGCTTCGCCCCTAACACTCGCCACCGACACCGCAGATCCCGACGGCCGGATCGTGGAACCGCGCAAACTGACCCGCGACCTACCGCACGGATGGGCGACGCTCATCCGGGACTGGGATCGGACGCTGCGTGCCGGAAACTACTCACCGGCCACCCGATACAACTACCTGCTCGCCGTCGCCCAACTCGCCCGCTACCTCAACACCGGCGACGACGTGCCCGAGGCCGCCGCCGTACGGCGGGCGCAGGTAGAGAGCTTCCAAGCCTGGATGATCGAGACCCGGTCCGCCGCTACCGCGCTGAACAAACACAAGGCACTGCAACAGTTCTTCCGCTGGCTGGCCGAGGACGGCGAGATCGAGCGGTCGCCAATGGAGCACGTGCGGCAGCCGAAGACACCCCAGCCAATGATCCCGATCATCCACAGCGACGACACTCGACGGCTGCTGGACGTCTGCCGTGACCGGGACTTCACCAGCCTGCGGGACAAGGCCATCATGCGGCTACTGGCAAACACCGGCGCCCGCCTGTCCGAAGTAGCCCTGCTCCACATCGACGACCTCGACATGGACCGCGACATCGTCCGCTACCACGGCAAAGGCGCCAAGGACCGACAGGTCCGGTTCGGACCTACGACCGGGCGCGCACTCAGCAAGTACCTACGCATCCGCGACCGGCACCGACACGCCGGATCAACACGCCGGCTATGGCTCGCCGTACGCGGTGATCGACCGCTGTCCGCCAACGGCATCAAGCTCATGCTGCGCCGCCGGGGCCTCGCGGCCGGCGTAGCGCACGTCCACGCACACCGATGGCGACACACGTTCGCCCACGAATGGAAACTCGCCGGAGGAGACACCGGCGACCTGATGCTGCTGCTGGGCTGGGCCTCGGAGGAGATGGCCCGCCGCTACGGAGCCAGCGCCGCCGCCGAACGAGCCCAACAGATCCACGCACGCCTGAAGGTCGGCGAACATGGCTAGTGCGCTGACCAGAAACGTTCACCGGGTTTGCTGACACGCCGGGCGTGGTCGGTCGGTTCCGGTTAGATCGCCTGCACGCTCGATAGCGA
>NZ_BSDI01000073.1 GCF_027923225.1 Phytohabitans aurantiacus | reverse complement strand
GTACCGGCTCAGCCATCCACCCACCTCACGCTCGATAGCGATGTGCTCGCTATCGAGCGTGCAGGCGATCTAACCGGAACCGACCGACCACGCCCGGCGTGTCAGCAAACCCGGTGAACGTTTCTGGTCAGCGCACTAGCGACTTCAGGGACGCCCTGATCACTGCCCGGGGGAAACGAAGTTGTAACGAAGGGTTGACCGCGGGGCGGTCGCGGCGCAGACTTCCGGAAACGTTTACACAAGGAGCTGCGGAGGTCAGGCGCGTGGGGCGTAAACGTTTACACGATGCGGCGGACGGGCGGCCCACGGTGCATACCGTGGCGGCTCGGGCCGGTGTGTCGATCGCCTCCGCATCCCGGGTGCTCAACGGGGTCGGCGGGAGCGCGGAGACGGTACGCCGGGTGCGTGAGGCGGCCGCCGCGGTGGGGTACGTGCCCAATGCGATCGCCCGGTCGCTCCAGTCGCAGCGCACGGGTCTGATCGCGTTCGCGGTCGAGGACATCGGCAACCCGGTCTACGTCGCCATGATGCGCGCCATCGAAGCGGTGGTCGCCGAGTCGGGGCGGCAACTGCTGGTGCACGCGACCAGCGGCCAGGTGGCCAGCGAGACCGCGTTACTGCGGCGCCTCGCCCACCGTTACGTCGATGGCATGATCATTTCTCCGATCCGGGTCACCGACTCGCACGTCGAGGCCATGACGGCGAGTCCGGTGCCGGTGGTCGTGATCGGCCAGCTGCCGGACGCGGTGCCGGTGGACAACGTCCGCACCGACTCGCGCACCGGCGCCGGCCTCGCCGTCGATCATCTGGTAGCCGGTGGGCGTACAAGAGTCGCTTTTCTCAATGGCCCGTTGGACACGGTGCCGGGCGTCGCCCGCGATGCCGGATTCCGCGCGGCCGTGGCGCGCCACGGGATGAGCGCCGACCTGATCGAGGTGGGTGACTTCCAGTATGCGGCGGGCCGCGCGGCCGCGGAGCGCCTGCTGGCGCGATCGCGGCCAGACGCGATCGTCTGCGCCAACGACCTGATCGCGGTCGGCGCGCTGCACGCGCTGCTGGTGTCCGGCCTCCGGGTACCGGAGGACGTCGCCCTGGTCGGCATGGACGACACCGAGCTGGCCCAGATGTCGTATCCGCAGATCTCCAGCGTGTCGCTGGGCTCCGAGATCCGTGGCCGGCTGGCGGCGCAGCTGCTGCTGGACCGGATCGCCGACGCCGGCCTGCCGCCCCGCCGCGAGCAGGTCCCGCCCAGCCTGGTGATCCGCGCGTCGAGCGGAGGCGGCGCATGACCACACTCGCGGAAGCGCCATCCGCCAACAAGCCGGACTACAAGGCGAGAGCGCGGTCCGACCGCACGACGATTTACCTGTTGCTTCTGCCGGCACTGTTGCCGATCGTGGTGCTGTCGGTGATTCCGCTGATGCGCGGCATCTACCTGGGCTTCACCGACGCGCGTGCGGGGCGAAACGTCGACACCAACTTCACGGGCGTCGAGAACTACCGCGAGCTGATGAACGACGACCTGTTCTGGAGCGCTTTCCGGATCGGGCTGGTGTGGGCGTTCGCGGTGACGATCCTGCAGTTCGTGCTGGCGTTCGGGTTGGCGCTGCTGCTGAGCCAGCCGCTGAAGTTTCGCGGGTTCGCGCGGGTGATGGCGCTCGTGCCGTGGGCCATGCCGCCGGTGATTGTCGGCATCATGTGGCGGCTGGTCTACCACCCGGACGCCGGTCTGCTCAACGAGGTGCTGTATCGCGGTGGCGCCGAAGGGCTCCAGCACAACTGGCTCGGTGACTTCAGCACCGCGCTGCCCGCCGTCATCATGGTGGGTGTCTGGTCGGGCATGCCGCAGACCACGATCGTGCTGCTGGCCGGGCTTTCCGGGGTGCCGCGCGAGCTGCACGAGGCGGCCGCGGTCGACGGCGCGACGGCGTGGCAGCGCTTCCGGAGCGTCACGGTGCCGTCCCTGATGCCGGTCATCGTGGCGATCACCTCGCTCGACTTCATCTGGAACTTCAACTCGTTCGGCCTGGTGTATGTGCTGACCGCGGGCGGGCCGGGCGGCCGCACGATGCTGCCGATGCTCTTCGCGTACGAGGAGGCGTTCCGGTACGGCAACTACGGGTACGCCGCCGCACTCGGCAACGTGATGGTCGTGATCATCGTGGCGCTGCTGGCCGTGTACCTGCGCCGCCGGCTGAGGGAGGCGAACGCATGAAAGCGAGCCGGACCGCGCGCGCGTTCCAGTACGTCGCGTTGTTGGTTTACATGGTCTTTCTCGGGTTCCCGCTCGTGTGGATGCTCTCGACGAGCTTCAAGCCGCCGCGGGAGATGGTGGAGATCCACCCCACCCTGATCCCGCACAATCCGACACTCGACAACTACGTGGAGGCGTTCACGGAGCAGGAGTTGGGGCGCGCGGCGCTCAACAGCCTGCAGGTGTCGCTCGCGTCGGCGGTGCTGACGGTGCTGATCGCACTGCCGGCCGCGTACGCCCTGGCGCGCTTCAAAACCAAGCTGGGCACGGCGGCACTGGGCTGGGTACTGCTCTCCCAACTCTTCCCGTTCGTGCTTCTGGTGATCCCGCTGTTTCTCATCCTCCGTCAGGTCGACCTGGTCAACACCCATGCCGGCCTGATCCTGGTCTACGTCGTGTGGGCACTCCCGTTCGCGCTGTGGATGCTGCAGGGCTTCGTCCGCAACATCCCGCGCGAGCTGGAAGAGGCCGCCGCCGTCGACGGCGCCACCCGGTTGCAGGTCCTGCGCCGGGTGGTCGCCCCGCTGCTCGCGCCCGGCGTGGTGGCCACCTCGCTGTTCGCGTTCATCTCCGCCTGGAACGAGTTCTTCTTCGCACTGGTACTGCTCAAGAGCCCCGACCTCGCGACCCTGCCGGTGACGCTGGCGCGGTTCGTGGGCGTCGAAGGCATCGCGAGGCTCGGACCCCTCGCCGCCGGTTCCCTGATGGCGACAATCCCGAGCCTGATTTTCTTCGCATTCCTGCAACGCCGGCTGACCTCCGGGTCACTCGCGGGTGCTGTCAAGGGTTAAAGGAGGCCCCATGCTTCGCAAACTTGCCGCCGTCTCGGTGGCGCTCCTCATAGGACTGTCCGGATGCGGTGACGGTGGCGACGAGGAAACCACAGAAGGCCCGGTGAAGCTGCGGTTCCTCAGCCTCGCCTGGCAGAAGGATTCGCTGGCCGCGAACCGGGAACTGGTCGACAAGTGGAACGCCGAGCACCCCGACATCCAGGTCGAGTACGTGCAGGGCGACTGGAACTCGGTGCACGACCAGCTGCTCACCTCGTTCGAGGGCGGCGACGCGCCGGACATCTTCCAGTACGAGAGCGCGGCGATCGGCGAGTTCGCCAAGCAGGGGTACCTGGCCGACCTGTCCAGCCTCGTGTCCAGCGACCTGAAGGGTGAGATCAGCGACGGCATCTGGAAGACCGTCACGTTCGACGGCAAGGTCGCGGGCGTGCCGTTCCTGCTGGAGTCGCAGGTGGTACTGGCCAACAAGAAGCTGCTCGACGCGGCGAGCATCACCGTGCCGGCGGCCGGCCAGTCGTGGACCTGGGACGAGTTCCAGGCCAACGCGCAGAAGCTCACCAAGAGCGGCACCTACGGCGTGGCCTGGGCACTGAAGTCGCCGACGAACCGCGTGATGAACCTGTCGCTCAACTTCGACGGCAAGTTCTTCTACGACAACGGCGGCAAGACCGAGGTCAAGGTGGGTGACCCCGAGAAGGAGATCCCGCGGCGCATCCACGACATGCTCTACGTGACCAAGTCGG
The DNA here is from genome assembly GCF_027923225.1 of Phytohabitans aurantiacus. Taxonomy (GTDB): domain Bacteria; phylum Actinomycetota; class Actinomycetes; order Mycobacteriales; family Micromonosporaceae; genus Phytohabitans; species Phytohabitans aurantiacus. The sequence continues at coordinate 47,715 of NZ_BSDI01000073.1, read as the reverse complement.
CCTCCCCGGACGCGGTGGGCATGGGCGGTACCGATCCGCTGCCGGGCTTCTTCGCTGGCAAGTACGCGATGCTGCCGGGTGGCGTGTTCCTGCGGCAGCAGATGGTCGAGCAGGCGCCGGCCGGGTTCGAGTGGGTGACGCTTCCGCCCATCAAGGGTGTGAGCGCCAGCCAGGCGGCCAACCCGCAGACACTGTCCATTTCGGAGGACTCGAAGGCCAAGAAGCAGGCGATGCAGTTCGTCGAGTACTTCCTGAACCCGGCCAACATGGCCCGCCTCGCACAGGGCGACTGGCTCGTGCCCACCGGCAAGAAGGCCGGCGCTGAGCTGGTCACCTCGACGGGTGGCAAGCAGGGCTGGGACGTCGCGGTGGCGAGCGCCGGTGACCTGACGATCGCTCCATTCCAGACGGTCGACGGGTACCCGGAGTGGAAGACCAAGTACGCCACACCGGCTCTGCAGCAGTACTTCGCAAACAAGATCACGCTGGACCAGCTCGGTACGCAGCTGGTCGATGGTGGGAAGCAGGTCCTGAGGTAACCATGCGCCTTCTGCTCGACAAGTCGGTCGGCTGCCTCGTGGGCGCCGCGGTTGGTGACGCCCTCGGTGGGGCCACCGAAACGGCGCTCCCCGAGGAGATCCGGAACAGATACGGCGGCTGGGTCGAGGGCATCGTGCCCCCGTTCCACGAGAACTGGGCGACGAACCGCCCACTCGCGCCGTACCACAAGGGCGACGGGCACATCACCGACGACACGTTGATGACCCACGCACTGGTCCGGGCGTACGCGAAGAAGCGCGACCACCTCGACGCGTTCGACGTCGTCGAGTTGCTCGTGCCCGACCTGATCGAGCGGGAGGTTTACATCCCCGACCTGGAGCGCGAGGCGGTGGCCTTCCACCGCCTCGCGGCCGCCGAACGCTGGCTCGTGACGCGGCTGCACCACGCGCACGCCGACCCCCGCGAGGCCGGCGTCGGAAACATCGTCAACTGTGGAGCCGCCATGTACATGGCTCCGGTCGGGATCGTCAACGCCGGTGACCCGGCGGGCGCGTACGCGGAGGCCGTCGAGGTGGGCGGCGCGCACCAGCACAGTTACGGCCGCGAGGCGGCCGCCGTGTTCGCCGCGGCGGTCGCGGCCGCGATGACACCGGGCGCCGTCGTGGGCGAGGTCGTGGAAGCGGCGTTGGACGTGGCCCGGGACGGCACCGGCGAAGCCATCGCCGCCGTCGTCCAGGTGGCCAAGGAGTACGCGGACACGCGTGCCGCCATTCCGGCGCTGCGTGCCGCGGTGGCGCCGTACGACACGGTGGGAGAGGACTACCGCAACCCGGGGCTCGGGGCGCGGCGACCCAGCCGGCTGCACTCCATCGAGGAGTTGCCGGTCGCGCTGGGCATGCTGGTCGTGGCGAACGGGGAGTACCGGGACGCGGTGCTGGGTGCGGTCAACTACGGGCGGGACTCCGACTCGACCGCCACCATGGCGGGGGCGATCGCCGGCGCGCTGGGAGGCTCGCCAGCGGTACCGGCCGAGTGGGCGTCCACAGTGGCGACCGCCTCCCGCACCGACCTGGCCGAGCCGGGACGCGTACTGGCCGACGTCGCCGCTGAGGTGTACGCAGCCGACAAGGCCCGCTTCGCCCGCCGGGCCGAGCGGTACGAGGGGCTGCGATGAGACTCACGTGGGTCCAGCCGGAGGACCTGCTGCCACACGAGCTGGCCACCAGTCGCGACGAGGGCCGCGACGTGTCCGCTGTGGAGGCTCGATGGGTCGCCGCCGGTGGCTCGCTCGACGCCCCGGTGGGCGGGGCGTCACCGCAGCCGGCCAGCACCGAACTACGCGCCCTCGCGATTGAGCTGCTGGACGAGTGCGACAGGCTGCCGGCACCGTCCAGCGACGCGGAAGGACCCCCGGTCATCGGGAGTGACATCGTCGGGGGTCCTTCCGCAAACCCTCAGCGGGTGCACGGGGCGTGGCTCGGGCGGGCGGTCGGGTGCGTGCTCGGCAAGCCGGTCGAGAAGATTCCGCGGCGGGGCATCCGGGAGATTCTGGAGGCGACCGGCCGGTGGCCGCTGTCCGGATACTTCACTGCCGCTGCCCTGCCCGAAGACGTCGCTTCGCGCTGGCCGTGGAACCGCCGCAGCGCGGTGAACAGCCTGGCCGAGAACATCGACGGCACCCCGGAAGACGACGACCTGAACTTCGCGCTGCTCGCCCTGCGGGTACTGGAGACGCACGGCCGCGACTTCACCAGCGGTGACGTGGCACAGGCGTGGCTCGACTGGCTCCCCGGCGGGCGGGTGTTCACCGCCGAGCGGGTGGCGTACCGGAACCTGCTGCTCGGCCTGACGCCGCCGGAGACCGCACGCCGGCACAACCCGTTCCGGGAGTGGATCGGCGCCCAGATCCGCACCGACGTGTACGGCTGGGCGTCCCCGGGCCGGCCCGACGCCGCCGCCGCTCTGGCGTACCGCGACGCGGTGGTGAGCCACGTCCGCGACGGCGTCTCGGGTGCGATGTGGGTGGCCGCGATGGCGTCGACCGCCGTGGTGGCGTCCACGGTCGACGAGGTACTGGACGCCGGCGAGTCCGTGCTGCCGCCGGGTTCCTTCGCCAGCGCGGTACAGGAGGCGCGTGCCCTTGGCGCGGACGGCGCGTGGGAGTCCGTCGTCGACGCGCTGGAGAAGCGCCACGGGCACCTGCACTGGGTACACGTGCGCAACAACGCGGCCCTCGTGGCCGCCGCCCTCGCGTTCAGCGGCGGTGACTTCGACCGGGGAATCTGCGCCGCCGTCAGCGGTGGCTGGGACACCGACTCGAACGGCGCCACGGTCGGTGGTGTGCTCGGCGCCCTGACGGGGGCGGGCGGCATCCGTCCAGACTGGACCGGTCCGCTGAAGGGCCGGCTGTCGAGCAGCATCGGAGGCTTCGACGGGGTGACGTTCGACGAGCTGACCCGCCGCACCATGGAGGTGGCGGGATGATGCCCAACGTCGTGGTGGTGGGCAGCGCCAACATGGATCTGGTGGTGACCGCGCCCACGCTGCCCGGCCCGGGCGAGACCGTGCTCGGTGACGCGTTCACCACGGTGCCCGGCGGCAAAGGCGCCAACCAGGCCGTCGCCGTGGCGCGCGCGGGCGGCCGGTGCTCGTTCATCGGCGCGGTCGGCGACGACAGCTTCGCGGCGGCACTACGCGACAACATGGTGGCTTCCGGCGTCGACGTGAGCCTCCTCCGCTCGGTGGAAGGGCCGTCCGGAGTGGCGCTGATCGCCGTCGACCGCGCCGCGGAGAACCTCATCGTGGTGGCGCCCGGTGCCAACGCGGCACTGACCACACTGGACAAGGCCGACCGGACAGCGATCGGTGCCGCCAGCGTGCTCCTCGCACAGCTGGAGATCCCGGTTGGCACGGTGATCCAGGCGGCCGCCGCGGCGCACGCGGTCGGCACCACGGTGATGCTCAACGCCGCGCCGGCCCGGCCGCTGCCGGTCGAGCTGCTCCAGGTGCTCGACGTGCTGGTGGTCAACCAGGGCGAGGCCGAGGTGCTCGCCGGGCGGCCAGCGTCACCGCACGACCTTCTCGACCTGGTACCCCGCGTGGTGATGACGCTCGGCTCCCGGGGCGTCGCGTACGCCGACCGCGACGGCGTCCGGCTGCACATCGAGGCGCCGCGCGTGACGGCGGTCGACACCACCGCGGCGGGTGACGCCTTCACCGGTGCGCTCGCCGTCGCCCTGGCCGAAGGGCGGCCGATCGACGAGGCGCTGGCCTGGGCATGTGCGGCGGGTGCCGTCTGCGCCCAGCGCTTCGGCGCGTCCAGCTCGCTGCCGACCCGTGACGAGATCGACGAATTGGCGCAGCGGTGAACCCGTACGTACCCAGGCCGATCGACCTGCCGACCGAGGTGCCGCTGGAGGCCGGCGCGGACCTGTCCGCGCTCGACGAGGCGAAGATCTTCGCGGCGCCGCCCGACCCGGCGTCGTGGCCGGCGTGGCGCAGCCGGCTCGACGAGTGGCGGGCCGACGCGCGGCGGCGGCTGTCATACGACGGGTCGCACTACGACGGGATCCGGCGGGACTGCTTCAGCGTCTGCCTGGCCTGGCTGTGGGACGAGGCGCTGTACGACCACGAGCGCGGTGAGTTCACTGTGGACGCGTTCCTCGACGCGGCCGAGCGCGACTTCGGCGGCTACGACGGTGTGGTGCTGTGGCACGCGTACCCGGTCATCGGGCTCGACGAGCGCAACCAGTTCGACTTCTACCGCGACGTGCCGGAGCTGCCGCGCGTCGTGCGGGCCTTTCAGGCTCGGGGCGTGCGGGTCTTCGTCGACTACAACCCGTGGGACACCGGCACTCGGCGGGAGCTGACCACGGACGAGGAAGCCGTCGCTGGCATCGTTTCGTGGCTGGGTGCCGACGGCGTATTCCTCGACACGCTCAAGGAGGGCGCCGGCAAGCTTCGAGTGGCGCTGCCGCCAAACGTGGTGCTCGAAGGGGAGTCCCGGGTGCCGTTGGCCCGGATCGAAGACCACGCGATGTCGTGGGCGCAGTGGTTCGCCGACTCGCAGGTGCCGGGCGTCCTGCGCGCCAAGTGGTTCGAGCGGCGCCACATGCTCCACCACACCCGGCGCTGGCACCGCGGCCACCTTGACGAGCTGCACTCGGCCTGGCTCAACGGCGTGGGCGTGCTCGTGTGGGAAAACGTGTTCGGCGTGTGGGTGGGCTGGAGCGAGCGCGACCGTTCTGTGTTGCGCGCGATGCGCAGGGTGCAGAGCAGCCACGCGGCGTGGCTGAGGTCCGAGGATTGGACGCCGCTGGCCGACCATGCCGGCGGGCAGGTGTACTCCTCACGGTGGGTGCACGACGGCACGCCACTGTGGACGGTGGTGAACCGTGGCGCCGATCACGACGGCCGGTGGCTGATCACCGAGTCAGCGTCGAGCTTCGTCGACCTGGTGACGGGGCGTGTCCTGGACGCCACCCCACTGCCGGACGGCCGCGTGGCGGTCGGTGGGCCGCTGCCGGCGGGCGCGATCGCGGCGGTGGCACCGGGTGACTCCGCTGGGCCGGGCGAGCCGGCGGTGGGCGACCCGTCGTTTCCGGCACGGGCGGCGGTGCGCCTGCGGACCCCGGGCAGCGTGGCGGGGAGCGCGCCGCCAGGCATGAGCGCGGTGTCTCGGGGTAGGTACGAGCTGACCGTGCGGTACCGGGTGCGGGAGACCGGGCTGTACGGGGAGGCGCCCTACGTCGACGAGTGGAAGCCGTTGCCGCCCCGGCTGCACCACACAGGCACCCTGCACCGCACCGTCCACCTGGGACGCTTCGCCATCGCCGCGCGCGAGGTGACGCACGGCGAGTACGCCGAGTTCCGGCGCGCCACCGGATACGAGCCGGTGCGCCCCGAACGCTTCCTGGCCGGTGAGGGCCCCGCGGACGCACCGGTGACGCACGTCGAGCTGGCGGACGCGCGGGCGTACGCGGCGTGGGCCGGGCTGCGGCTGCCCACCGAAGACGAGTGGCAGGTCGCCGCCGAGGCGGGACTGCTCGACCTGACCGGTCCCCGCGTCTGGAACCTCACCGAGAGCGAGCACACCGACGGTCGCACCCGGTTCTGCGTGCTCAAGGGCGGCGCCGACCACCGCGCCGAAGGCTCCGACTGGTACTTCGACGGCGGCCCACAACCGCCCGAGGCGTCCGTCAAGCTGCTGCTGATGGGTGCCGGCCTCACCCGCTCGCCGTCGATCGGCTTCCGTTGCGCCGTTGACCTGGAGGCACCCGTATGAAGAGACTGGCCGTACTCGTAACGGTGCTGCTCCTGGTGACAGGCGGCGCAGCCCGGGCGCAGGCACCGAAGGTGGGCACGCTCAGCACCGCCTCCGCCCAGTCGGCGGCGCTCGGCGGCGCGATCGACTACACCGTCTACCTGCCCTACGGGTACGCGTGGGAGCGCAACGCCGCTGTCCGGTACCCGGTGCTGTACCTGCTGCACGGGCGCGGCGACACCATGCAGGCGTGGACCAGGATCAAGGCCGACCTCGACGCGCTGATCGCCGACGGCACCGTCCCGCCCGTCATCGCGGTACTGCCCGACGCGCCCTGGAACGAGCGCGGCTCCTGGTACGTCGACTCCGCCTACCAGGACGGCAAGGCGGTGGAGACCGCCCTCACCCGAGACCTCGTGTCGCATGTGGACGCCACGTACCGCACGGCGGCACACCGGGGCGCCCGCCTCGTCGGCGGGTACTCGATGGGCGGCTACGGCGCGCTGCGGTACGCGATGGCGCACCAGGACGTCTTCGGCAACGCGCTCGTCTTGAGCCCGGCGGTTTACAATCCGCTGCCCCCGGCGGACTCGTCGGCGCGCGAGTTCGGCGGGTTCGGCGATGGCGACCAGGCGTTCGTCGACGAGGTCTACCAGCGGCTCAACTACCCGGCGCTGCTGCCCGGACTGGACGCGGACACGCCCACCCGGATGTTCATCGCGGTCGGTGACGACGAGTGGGCCAACCCCGACCCGGCCGACGCCACACACGACCTGGACTACGAGGCCGCGACGCTCTACAACGCGGTACGCCGCTCGGACGCGGTGGCCGCGGAGTTCCGGGTACTCGACGGCGGGCACGACTGGAACGTGTGGCGGCCGGCGTTCGTGGCGGGCCTGACCCACCTGAGCGCCACGCTCAGCGCGACGCCGCCAGCGGGGCTCCCAGCGCCGTTGCGCGGCACCGCCGGCGTCGACTGGGCCGGTGGCGTCACCCGGGGCGGCACGCTCGCCTACACGGTGACCGGTGCGGGCCTCGACGCGGTCGTCGAGACACCACAGTGGACCCGCCAGTTCGGCACGCCCGCCAACGACCGGCTGTACGGTGCGGTGGCCACCGCCGACGGTGGCGTGATCGTGGCCGGGTACACCCGTGGCGACCTGGACGGAAAGCACCCGGGCAGCCCGGCGGACGACGCGTTCGTGGCGAAGTACACGGCGTCGGGCGAACGGGCGTGGCTGACCCAGGTCGGCGACGCGGCCAAGGCCGACCGGTTCTACGGGCTGGCCGCCGCGCCGGACGGCGGCGCGTATGTCGCCGGGTACACCAGCGGCGCCTTCGCGGGCGGGACCAGCGCGGGTGACAAGGACGTCGTGGTGGCCCGGATCGGGGCGGACGGTGCGCTCGGCTGGGCGCGCCAGCTCGGCGGCGCGGGCGAAGACAAGGCGTACGCGGTGACCGCCGACGCGACCGGCGTCTACGTGGCCGGGGTGACCTCGGCGGGGCTGCCGGGGATGCCTTACGTCGGCGGTACCGACGGGGTCCTCGCGAAGTTCGATGTGGACGGTACGCCTCGCTGGGTGGCCGGCGAGGGTGGGCCGGGCGACGACCTGCTCGGCGGTGTGGCCATCGCCTCGGGCGGCCAGATCGTGGCGACCGGCTTCACCACCAGCGAAGCGACCGGTCGGGACGCGGTCACCGTCGCCTACGGCGCGGGCGGCGCACAGAAGTGGCGCACCGTCACCGCCGGGCGCGGCGGCGACGTGGGCGCGGAGGTCGTCGCCCTGCCCGATGGCGGCGTGGCGGTGGTCGGGTTCACCAGCAGCGCACTCGGCGTACCGGCCGGCGGCATGGACGGGTTCGCGGTGCGCCTCAACACGCGCGGCAAGCAGGTGTCGGTGGCGCAGTTCGGCAGCGCTCGCGACGACGCCGCCGACCCGTTCGGCGAGGAGAACGTCTACGCCACGCTGGACGGCGACCGGCTGCTCGTCACCGGCCGCACGGCGGGCACACCGGCCGGCGGCGCGGCGCCGGGCAACGGCGACGTCTTCCTGACGGAGGTACCACTATGACGGCGCCGCTCGCGGGGGTGCGGGTCGTCGAGCTGGCCACGCTGTTCGCCGGGCCGCTCGCCACGGCCTTCCTCGGTGACTTCGGCGCCGACGTGGTCAAGGTGGAGCATCCGGCCAAGCCCGACCCGGCGCGCGGGCACGGTCCTGCCAAGGACGGCGTCGGCCTGTGGTCGAAGGTGCTGGGGCGCAACAAGAAGACGATGACGCTGAACCTGTCCACACCGGAGGGTGCAGCCGTACTCACCGCGCTGGTGAAGAGCGCGGACGTCCTCGTGGAGAACTTCCGTCCGGGAACCCTGGAGCGCTGGGGGATCGGGCCGGACGTGCTGCACGCCGCCAACCCGGGCCTCGTCATCGCGCGGATCTCCGGCTTCGGCCAGATCGGCCCGTACGCCAAGCGCCCCGGCTTCGGCACCCTCGCCGAGGCGATGAGCGGCTTCGCGGCGGCGACCGGCGAACCCGACGGCCCGCCGACCCTGCCACCTTTCGGGCTGGCCGACTCCGTGACGGCGCTCGCCACCGCGTACGCCGTCATGCTGGCCCTGCGCACCCGCGAGCAGACCGGCACCGGGCAGGTCGTCGACCTCGCCATCATCGAGCCCATCATGGCGATGCTCGGGCCGCAGATCACCTGGTACGACCAGATCGGGTACGTGCAGCCGAGGCTCGGGAACCGGACGAGCAACAACGCGCCACGCAACACCTACCAGTGCGCGGACGGCCGGTGGGTGGCCGTGTCGACGAGCGCGCAGAGCATCGCCGAGCGGGTCATGCGACTGGTCGGTCGGGCCGATCTCGTCGGCGAGCCGTGGTTCGCGACCGGCACCGGCAGGGCGGCGCACGCCGAGGAACTGGACGGTGCCGTCGCCGCCTGGGTGGCCGAGCGTGGCCGCGACGAGGTGGTGGCCGCGTTCGAGGCGGCGCAGGCCGCGGTGGCTCCGGTGTACGACGTGCGGGACATCCTGGCCGATCCGCAGTACGAGGCGCTCGGCACCGCGATCACGGTGCCCGACGAGGAGTTGGGCGAGGTGCGGATGCAGAACGTGCCGTTCCGGATGTCGGAGACGCCTGGGGAGATCCGGCACGCGGGACGGCGGCACGGGCAGGACACCGACCAGGTGCTGGGCGAGCTCGGGTACTCGCCGGCCGAGCTGGACGGGTTGCGCGAGCGCGGGGTGATCTGATGCTGCTGACCTGGCTGTACGTGCCCGGTGACCGGCCCGACCGGTTCGAGAAGGCGGTCGGCTCGGGCACCGACGCGGTGATCCTCGACCTGGAGGACGCGGTCGTGGCCGGGCACAAGGAGTACGCCCGGTCGGCGGTCGCGGAGTTTCTGAGCGAGCGGCATGGCGTACCGGTCTACGTGCGGGTCGGCCCGGACCTCGACGCCGACCTCGCGGCGGTCGACGGGCAGGTGGGACTGGCCGGGCTGCGACTGCCCAAAGTGGAGTCCGCGGAGCGGGTCAGGGCGGTGGCGGCGCGGACCGGCGCGGAACTCCATCCGATCATCGAGTCCGCGATGGGCGTGGAATTCGCGTACCAGATAGCGAGCGCACACCCGGCGGTGGCCAGCGTCGCGCTCGGAGAGGCCGACCTGAGGTCCGATCTGGGTATCGACGACGACGCGGCGCTGGCGTGGCCGCGCGGCCGGATCGTGGTCGCGGCCCGCGCGGCGGGCCTGCCGCCGCCGGCCATGTCCGTGTACGCCAACGTGTCCGATCTGGACGGTCTGGCCGCCTCGTGCCGAGCCGGCCGCCGGATGGGCTTCGTCGGCCGCGCGGCGATCCATCCCCGGCAGCTACCGGCGATCGTGGCCGCGTTCCGGCCGGCGCCCGAAGAGGTGGCGCAGGCGCTCGCGCTGCTGTCCGGTGTGGACGCCGCGGCGGCGGTGGAGTCGGGAACGGTGGTCCTACCGGACGGCCGCTTCGCCGACGCGGCGATGATCGGCGCCGCTCGCCGCACGCTAGAGCTAGCCGCCCGCTACGACACCCCCGCGTGATCAGGGCGTCCCTGAAGTCGCTCTAACGACTTGAGGGACGCCCTGATCACGAAGTGGGGGCGGTGGGGATCAGGACGCTCAGGCAGGTTACGCAGCCTTCGAGCTTTTCGAACTCGCTCACGTCGACGACGACCGGCGTGAAGCCGAGGTCGGCGAGCATGTGTGCCGTCTTCGGCGCCGAGGCGGCGATCAGCACCCGCTCACCGCCGAGCGGCACCACGTGACAGCCGGACTCCTCGTCGGGCGTGCGCACGGCAGAGAACACGGCGGTGTCGACCAGCTCGCGCCGGGCCAGGACGGTGCCGTCGGGCAGTGCGGTGGCGGCCGACTTGAGGTGCAGCACCGGCCCCAGCGGCACCGCCACGACGTTGCGGTCGGGCAGCAGCCGGCGCAACTGCCGGATGGCGTCGGCGTTGGTGCGACCGCCGCGTCCAACGTAGACGGTGTCGCCGATCTGGAGCACGTCGCCGCCTTCGAGCGTGCCGGGCGACTCGATCCGCGTCACGTCGAGCCCGAGCGCCCGTACAGCCGACTCCGTGCCCGCGACCTCCGGCCTGCGCTGGGGCGCGCCCGGCCGCGTGAGGATCGCCTTTGAACCGCACACCACGACGGTGTCTTCGACGAACACCGAGTCCGGGCTGCCGTCGGCCGGCACCACGTCACGCACGGACCAGCCGGCCTCGTCGAGCGCGGCGCAGTACGCGTCGTGCTGCCGCCGCGCCAGATTGCCGTCGACCGGCGTGCGGGGGATGTGCGTGACGATGCCCTGCGCGAGGCGGCTGCTCGGCGTGCGGACAAGCGCGATTCCACGGTCCATTGATCAAGAACCTCCTGGGCGAGGAGATTACTCGTTCTGCTCCACCGCGCGCTGCACGGCGCGATAGATCTGTCCAAATCGGAGCGCGTCGGTCGTGCGCACCAGCACACGCTCCTCGCCCCGGCACTGCACCCACAGCTCGTGGAGGTTGGTGCCGCGGTCGTACGAGCGCTCCAGCGCCATCAGCGGTATCTCCAGCAGCGGTGCGAGGGCGATCGCCAGCACGACGGCGAGCGCGAGGCCGATGACCGCCGCGCCCGCCCGCTGGCCCCAGTCGGCGAAGAGCGCCGACACCGCGCACAGCGCCCCGAAGCCGAGCGGCGCGGTCAGCAGCGTCACCAGCACCCAGCGGCTGAGCATGCGGGCGCCGACGCGCAGGGAGCGCTTGGTGCGGCGGTGCCAGACGTAGGTCAGTTCGGAGAGCCGGTACACGTCGCCACCCACCCGGATGACCTCCGACGTCACCAGCACCGAGTCATCCTGGTAGTAGCGAGTCACTCACCAAGTGTCACCCGACGGTGCTACTTTCCAGCGCACGCTGGAGGGCGCGGTAGATCTTGCCGAAGCGGAGCGCGTCGCCGGTCTGGAGCAGCAGCACCGGCCGCCCCCGCCAGGTGGCCCAGATTTCCAGCGTGCGGTCGCCCCGCGCGTACGACCGGTCCATGTGCTCCAGCACGAAGTCGGCCACCGGGCCGGCGGCGAGACCGACCAGGCAGGAGGCGCCGACGATCGCGATCGTGACGGTGAGCGAGGCGTCGACCTGGAAGGCGATCACGACACCGATCGCGGCGGCCACGAGCGGGCCGATGATCGCGGCGCCGAGCGCGCCGCGCCCGGCGAACGCCCGCCAGGACCGCGCGCCACGCTGGTGCCAGACCCTGGCCAGCTCCTTCAGCGGATACGCGTGCTCGCCCACCCGGATGGCATCCGAGGTGACCTGCACGGACCGGTCGCTGTAGTAGGTGACCATGGCCCCTCTAGCCTACTGGTATGGCTGAGTTCGTGCGCGTGGAGACGAAGGACGGCATCGGCACCATCCGGCTCGACCGTCCACCGATGAACGCCCTGAACACACAGGTTCAGGAGGAGTTGCGCGCCGCCGCCTCGGCGGTCACCGCCGACACCGAGGTCCGCGCCGTCGTCGTGTACGGGGGCGAGAAGGTCTTCGCGGCAGGCGCCGACATCAAGGAAATGGCCGACATGTCGTACGTGGACATGGCGGCCCGCGCACGGGAGCTGTCCAGCGCGTTCGACGCCATCGCCCGCATCCCCAAGCCCGTCGTCGCGGCGGTCACCGGGTACGCCCTCGGGGGCGGCTGCGAACTGGCCCTGGCGTGCGACTGGCGGGTGGTGGCCGACGACGCGAAGCTGGGCCAACCGGAGATCAAGTTGGGCATCATCCCGGGCGCCGGCGGCACCCAGCGGCTCGCCCGGCTGGTGGGCCCGGCCCGCGCCAAGGACCTCGTCATGTCCGGCCGGATGGTCGACGCCGAAGAGGCGCTTCGGATCGGACTCGCCGACCGAGTGGTGCCTTCCGCAGAGGTCTACGAGGCGGCGATCACGCTCGTGCGCCAGTACACGAATGGCCCCTCGCAGGCATTGCGCGCCGCGAAGCTGGCGATCGACGGCGGTCTCGACATGGACCTCGCCTCGGGTCTGGCCTGGGAGAGTCAGCTCTTCGCGGCGCTTTTCGCCACCGAGGACAAGGCCGAGGGCATGTCCGCGTTTGTGGAGAAGCGCAAGCCGAACTTCCTAGGTAAATAGGCGTTAGAAAGGTAGTCGTAAGGTGAGCGGCATGCCAGCAGACCGGACGCCGACCTCGGGCCATGCCCTCGGGATCGACTTCGGCACCTCGCACACCGTCGCGGTGGTGCGCTGGCCGGATGGGCGGGCCCGGCCACTGCTGGTCGACGGCTCGCCCCTGCTGCCGTCCGCGGTGTACGCCGAGCCCGGCGGCGCCTTCGCGGTCGGGCGCGACGCCCTGCACAGCGCCCGGCTGGACCCCGCACGCTTCGAGCCCAACCCCAAGCGCCGCATCGACGAGGGCACGCTGCTGCTCGGCGACCGCGAGGTGCCGGTGGCCGAGCTCGTCGGCGCCGTTTTCGGCCGCGTCGCCGAGGAGTGGACCCGTACGGTCGGCAAGGCGCGGCCGGCGGTCACCCTGACCTGCCCGGCCACGTGGGGCACCACCCGCCGCCGGCTGCTGGCCACCGCTGCCGCGCGTGCCGGCTTCGACGAGGTACGCCTGGTGGCCGAGCCGGTCGCGGCGGCCACCTACTTCGCCAAGGTGCTCGGGCGGGACGTGCCGATCGGCTCGGTGGTGGTCGTGCACGACTTCGGGGCGGGCACGTTCGACGCGAGCGTGGTGGCCCGCACGTCCAGCGGCTTCGAGGTGCTGGCGGTCGACGGCCGCGACGACATCGGCGGCCTCGACGTCGACGCGGCGATCATCGATCACCTGCGGAAGACGTACGCCGACCGCGACCCGGACGCCTGGGCGCGGCTGGCCAACCCGGCGACGGTGGAGGAGCGGCGCGCCAAGCGGCAGCTCTGGGACGACGTCCGGGTCGCCAAGGAACGGCTGTCCCGCAGCACGGCCGCTGACCTGGTGGTGCCGCTGCTCGACCTTGAGGTGCACCTCACGCGGCAGGAGCTGGAAGCGCTGGCCAGCCCGATCCTGGAGCAGAGCGTCCGGGTGACCCAGGGCGTGATGCGCTGGGCGGAACTGCCCGCCGGGCGGGTGGCCGGGGTGTTCCTGGTCGGCGGTGCCAGCCGGATACCGCTGATGGCGACGCTGCTGCACAGGGCGTTGGGTGAGGCGCCCGAGGCGATCGAGCAGCCTGAGCTTGTCGTGGCCGAGGGGAGCATCCTGGCTGGTGAGGCGCTGCTGGCGAGCGCGCCGCCGGCACCCGGCCCGACCATGCAGATGCGCCCGGTCTCGCCCGCGCCCATGTCCCCGGCTCAGGTGTCCCCGGCTCAGATTTCCCCAGCTCAGGTGTCGCCCGCGCCCGTTTCGCCGGCGCCGCCCAAAACCGTTGGCCGCGTGGTGGTGCCGGGTGCGCAACCGCCCGGGCGCCCGCGCCAGCAGCCCCCGCCGCCGGTCGCGCCGACCCGCCCGATGCCGCGCTTCGACGAGCCAACGACGCCCCGCTACGAGCCCGCGGCAGCGCCGCGCTACGAGCCAGCGGCGCAGCCGCGCCATGAGCCAGCGGCGCAGCCGCGCCATGAGCCAGCGGCCCAGCCGCGCTATGAGCCCGCACCGCCGCGTTACGCGCCGGCCTCGGCCGCGCCGCGCGTGGCGGCACCCGCACCCCAGGTCGCCGCCTACGGGCCGCCGCGCGGCCCGGGACTGCTCTTCCGCCTGTTCCGCGCGCTGATCATCACGTCGTTGCTCATCGTGGTACCGGTCGCCGCCGGCGTCATCGCGTTCAGCCTCGCGCGTGACACGTCGCCGGCGACGGTCATCCAGGACGTGTTGGACTGGATCAAGAGTCGCTGAATACTCTTCCGCCCATGACATCAACGGAGCGGATCGAGGGACACGGCGGCGAGCTGGCCCTGGCGGCGCTGCGGGCGTACGGGGTCACCGAGATGTTCACCCTCTCGGGTGGCCACGTCTTCCCGCTCTACGACGCGGCGCACAAGAGTGGATTCCCCATCTACGACGTGCGGCACGAGCAGTCAGCGGTCTTCGCGGCCGAGGCGGTCGCCAAGCTCCAGCGGCGGCCCGGCCTGGCGGTACTGACCGCCGGTCCCGGGGTCACCAACGGCATCTCTGGGCTGACCAGCGCGTACTTCAACGGCGCGCCGGTGCTGGTCATCGGCGGCCGGGCGCCCGCGTTCCGGTGGGGGTCGGGCAGCCTCCAGGAGATCGACCACGTGCCGCTGGTCGCCCCGGTCACCAAGCACGCCGCGACCGTGCTGGCCAACGAGGAGATCCCGGCCGCCATCGCGGGCGCGCTGACCGCGGCGCTCACCCCGCACCGCGGCCCGGCCTTCCTCGACCTGCCGCTCGAAGTGATCTTCTCGGCGGGCGACGCGCCCGCGGTCGCGGATCCGGCGGTACCGGTCATCGAGCCGGACCCCGACGAGGTGGCGAAGGCCGCGCGGCTCATCGCCGCGGCGGAGCGCCCGGTGATCATCGCTGGCTCCGACGTGTACGCGGGCGACGCGGTGGCCGCCCTGCGGGAAGCCGCCGAGGCGCTCCAGGTGCCGGTGTTCACCAACGGCATGGGGCGCGGTGCCCTGCCGCCCGAGCATCCGCTGGCGTTCGCCAAGTCCCGGCGTACCGCGCTCAAGGGCGCCGACGTCGTCGTGGTGATCGGCACGCCGCTGGACTTCCGGCTGGGCTTCGGCGACTTCGGTGCCGCCCAGGTCGTACACGTCGTGGACGCGCCATCCCAGCGGGCCGCGCACACCGCACCCGCCGTGGCACCGGCTGGGGACCTGCGACTGATCCTGTCCGCGTTCGCCGATCACGACGGCACCCGGGCCGATCACAGCGGCTGGATCGCTGACCTGCGCCAGGCCGAAGACGCCGCCAAGGCCCGGGACGCCGAGGAGATGGCCGCCGAGACCGACCCGATCCGCCCCGCCCGGGTGTACGGGGAGCTGCGGCGGGTACTGGCCCGCGACGCGGTGACCATCGGCGACGGCGGTGACTTCGTCTCGTACGCCGGCAGGTACCTGGAGCCCGCCCAGCCGGGCACGTGGCTCGACCCTGGCCCGTACGGCTGCCTCGGCACCGGCATGGGCTATGCGATGGGCGCCCGGGTGACGTACCCCGACCGGCAGGTGTGCGTCCTGATGGGCGACGGCGCGGCCGGCTTCTCGCTGATGGACGTCGAGTCGCTGGCGCGGCAGCAGCTGCCCGTGGTGATCGTGGTGGGCAACAACGGCATCTGGGGACTGGAGAAGCACCCGATGCGCGCCATGTACGGGTACGACGTGGCCGCCGACCTCCAGCCCGAGCTGCGGTACGACGACGTGGTCAAGGCGCTCGGCGGAGCCGGCGAGACGGTGGCGAAGGCGGCCGACCTGGGCCCGGCCCTCAAGCGCGCCTTCGAGGCCGGCGTCCCGTACCTGGTCAACGTCCTGACCGACCCGGCCGACGCGTACCCGAGGTCAGCCAACCTCGCCTGAACCGTGATCAGGGCGTCCCTCAAGTCGTTCTAACGACTTGAGGGACGCCCTGATCACGAAGAGCGGGGTGTCAGGTGGGTATCAGCACTCTGTCAGTGCGCCGGGGCACGGTCGCTGGCATGACAGACACACACGCCATCCTCGCCGAGGGCTTGGTCAAGCGCTTCGGTGAGACCACCGCGCTGGACGGCGTCGATCTCGCCGTCCGGCGCGGGTCGGTGCTGGGCCTGCTGGGCCCGAACGGCGCCGGCAAGACCACAGTGGTCCGCATCCTGGCCACGCTGCTGCGCCCGGATGCCGGACGCGCCACGATCGGCGGGCACGACGTCGTACGCGACGCGCACGAGGCGCGCCGCCTGATCGGGCTCACCGGGCAGTACGCCTCCGTCGACGAGTCGTTGACGGGTACCGAGAACCTCATCCTCATCGGCCGCCTGCTCGGTCTGCCCCGTGCGGAGGCGCGGCAGCGGGCGGCGGAACTGCTCGCCGAGTTCCGGCTCTCGGACGCGGCCAGCAAGCCCGCGAAGGCGTACTCGGGTGGCATGCGGCGCCGCCTCGACCTGGCCGCGAGCCTGGTCGGACGGCCGCAGGTGCTCTACCTGGACGAGCCCACCACCGGGCTGGACCCGCGCAGCCGCAACGAGATGTGGGACATCGTCCGCGAACTGGTCGGCGGCGGGGTGACCGTGCTGCTCACCACCCAGTACCTGGAGGAGGCCGACCTGCTGGCCGACGAGATCGTGGTGATCGACCACGGTCGGGTGATCGCCACCGGCAGGCCCGACGAGCTGAAGGGCAGGGTCGGCGGGCAGATACTGGCCGTACGCCCGAAGCTCGTGAGCGACCTGCCGATCGTCGAGTCGGTGGTGGCCCGGGTGGCCGGCGCCACGCCGGAGGTGCGCGACGGGCTGGTCACCGTACCGGCCTCCGACAGCGCCCTGCTGCCGGCCGTGGTGCGCCACCTCGACGAGGCCGAGGTGCAGATCGGCGAGCTGGCCCTGCGCGGCGCGAGCCTCGACGAGGTGTTCCTCTCCCTCACCGGCCACACCACCGAGAAGCAGGAGGTCGCGGCATGACCGCCATGGCGATGCCCCGGCAGACGCTCACGCTCGCGTGGCGGAGCCTGGTGCAGATCAAGCACAACCCGGCGGAGCTGCTCGACCTGAGCATCCAGCCGATCATGTTCGTGGCGCTGTTCACGTACGTCTTCGGCGGCGCGATCTCCGGCTCGACCGGCGACTACCTCACGTTCGCGCTGCCCGGGATCATCGTGCAGAACGCGCTCTTCGCCTCGGTCACCACCGGCGTGGGCCTCAACAGCGACCTGACCAAGGGAGTCTTCGACCGGCTGCGGTCGCTGCCCATCGCCCGGTCGGCGCCGCTGGCGGGGCGCATCCTCGCCGATACGGCCAAACAGGCGTGGTCGATCGCGTTGATCCTCGGCTTGGGTGTCGTGCTCGGGTTCCGGGTGGACAACGGTGTCGCGGGCGTACTCGGCGCGTTCGCCCTGCTGCTGGTCTTCAGCCTGGCCGCGTCGTGGATCGCGGTACTGGTGGGGCTGCTCGCCAGCGAACCGGAGAAGGTGCAGATCTTCGCGTTCGTCGTGATCTTCCCGCTGACCTTCACCAGCAACGCGTTCGTGCCCACCGAGACGATGCCCGGCTGGCTCCAGGCGTGGGTCGACGTCAACCCGGTCACGATCCTGGCCGACGCGACCCGTGGACTGCTCACG
Source organism: Phytohabitans aurantiacus (assembly GCF_027923225.1). Lineage (GTDB taxonomy): Bacteria > Actinomycetota > Actinomycetes > Mycobacteriales > Micromonosporaceae > Phytohabitans > Phytohabitans aurantiacus. The sequence continues at coordinate 30,189 of NZ_BSDI01000073.1, read as the reverse complement.
GGTACCGTGTCGGCGAGCCTGATCGGCCAGTCGCTGCTGTGGGCGGCGGCCATCGCGGCGGTCTTCGCCCCGATCGCGATCCGCACCTTCAAGCGGAAGGTATGAAGTTTCGCACCGTGTCGATCGTTGCGCTCTGTCCACTCTCGAACGCCTCGGCGAAGTTCGCGTCGCCGAGGCGTTCGCGTACCGCCTGCTCCAGGCGCGGGCCGTCGCGCACCGACATGTCGAGGCCGCCCCGGACCGCGTCGGCGACGCCGAGCAGCTTGGCCGCCAGCGCCGGCTGGTCGCGGCGCATCGCCAGGTCGACGTGCCCCACCACCGCGTGCCCGATCACCGGCGCGTCACGGGACAGGATGGCGTGGTCGAGAGCGGCCTGGTGGTGCCGCTCGGCGGTCGCCAGGTCGCCCCGCTCGGCCTCGACCAGACCGAGCGCGGTGTTGATCAGCGCCGGCCACTGTGGAGACGAGTTGAACTCGCTCACCACATCGAGCGCCCGGGTCAGGTGCCTCTTGGCGCCGTCGAGATCGCCCATGCCGTGCAGCGTCGCGCCCAGGTGGTACCCCACCGAGCCCCGCGCCTCGTCGGTGCCGATCCGGTCGGCGGTGCGCTGCGCGTGCTCCAACTCCGCGATGGCCCGGTCGGTATCGCCGATCAGCCAGAGCTGGTACGCGTACCGGGCCTGCATCTCGGGCACGTCCTCGGCCACCCCGAGGGGCACCAGCTCGGCCAGCGACTCCTCGAAGTAGGCGGCGGCCCGCGCGTGATCGCCGTATCGGGCGGTCTGCTCGGCGAGCGCGGAGAGCGTGACGGAGATGCCCCAGCGGTCACCCAACGACCGGAACTCGGTCAGCGCCTGCGCGAAGTTCTCCGCCGACGCGTTGTCGCGCAGCCCGATGTTCACCTCGGCGTGGCCGTACATCATGTGTGCCACGCCCCGCACCCACGCCGATGGGTGGTCGAAGCAGCGGCGCAGGCCGGCGAGCGCCGCGTCGTTGTCGGGCGGCGAGGCGAACAGCTGGGCCATCGGACCGACCAGGCTGAGCATCGGGTGCCGGTCTTCCCGGCCCGTCGCCAGGTGCGCGGCACGGCTCATCAGCTCCTGGCCCCGTTCGAGCTGGAAGAGCCCGGCGACCACGTTGAGGGCGGCGATCGAGGCGGCGCCCGCGACGAGGGCCGGGGGCACGTCACCGGGGAGCGCGAGGGCCTCCTCGGCCAGCTCGGCGCCTTCCGCACGGCGACCGCGCAGCCACCAGTACCAGCCGAGGGCGTCGGCGAACCGCACCGCGCGGTTGGCGTCGGCCACCCCGATCGTCCAGCGCATCGCGCTCAGCAGGTTGTCATGGTCGGCGTCGAGGCGTGCCAGCCAGTCGAGCTGCTCGCGGGTGCGCAGGAAATGGTCCGCGCGCTGCGCGAGCCGCAGGAAGTGCCGGGCGTGCGCTTGCCTGGTCACCTCGGTCTCGCCGGCCTCGTCCAGCCGCTCCAGGCCGTACGCCTTGATGGTCTCCAACAGCCGGTACCGCCCATCGGCGTCGGCCACGACGAGTGACTTGTCGACCAGGGCGTACAGCAGGTCCGGGTCGCCGCCGCAGACCGCCTCGACGGCTTCCGGGGTGGCGCCGCCGGCGAAGACCGCGAGCCGGCGCAGCAGCACGCGTTCGGGCTCGTCGAGCAGCTCCCAGCTCCAGTCGACGACCGCCCGGAGCGTCTGGTGCCGGGGGAGCGCCGTGCGGCTACCGGCCGCCAGCAGCCGGAACCGGTCGCCGAGCCGGGTGGCCAACTGGTCGGTCGTCATGGCGCGCAGCCGGGCGGCGGCCAGCTCGATCGCGAGCGGCATGCCGTCGAGCGCCCGGCAGACCGTGAGCACCTGCTCGGTCACCCGGAAACCGGGTCGCACCGCGGCGGCCCGGTCGGCGAAGAGCCGTACCGCCGGATAGGCGAGCGCGTCGTCGGCACCGGTACCGGCGGGTGGCAGCGGCAGTGGCTCGACCGGGTACAGCGACTCGCCGGTGATGCCCAGCGGCTCCCGGCTGGTGGCGAGCACCCGCAGGCGCGGGCACCGGGAGAGCAGCCCGTCGGCGAGGCGCGCGGCCGCGTCGACCAGGTGCTCGCAGTTGTCGAGCACGATCAGCGCCCGCCTCGACCCGAGCGCACCGGTCAGCCGGGCCAGCGGGTCGGTCGGCTCCACCGGCACCCGGCTGCGGGTGTTGACCAGCGCCTGCTCGCGCAGGCCGAGCGCGGTGAGCACCACCGATGCCAGCTCGGCGGCGTCGGTCACCGGTGCGAACTCCACCAGCCACACGCCGTCGGGCGCCTGGCCGGACGCCACCCGGGCCGACTCGATGGCCAGCCGGGTCTTGCCGGCGCCGCCCGGGCCGGTGAGCGTGGTCAGCCGCGCCTCGCCGACCAGCTTGGTGACCCGCCGGACGTCTTCGTCCCGCCCGACGAAGCTGGTGAGCGCGGCTGGCAGGTTGGTGTGCGGCCCCTCTTCCGGTGGCGGAACCGGGTCGCGCAGGAGTGCGACGTGCAGCGCGGTCAGCTCGGGGGACGGGTCGGTGCCCAGGGACTCGGCGAGTCCCACCCGCAGCCGCTCGTACACCTCCAGCGCCTCCGCGGGGCGGCCGGCTGCGCGCAGTACCCTCATCAGCCGCGCGGCGAGGCGCTCCCGGAGCGGGTGCTCGTGGGCGAGGGCGGCGAGTTCCAGTACCAGATCAGCACCGTCACCGGCGGCGAGTGCGGCGTCGGCCCGGTCCTCGGCGGCGGCCAGCCGCAGTTCGGTGAGGTGCGCGGCGGCCGCGCGGGCGAACGGCGCCTCGGCCACCTCGGCAAGCGCCTGCCCCCGCCAGAGTGCGAGCGCCGCCCCGAGCGTCGCGGCGGCGCCCGGCGGATCCGTGGCCAGCTGCGCCCTGCCGGCGGTGACCTCCCGCTCGAACCGCCGTACGTCGATCGCGTCCGGCGGCACCCGCAGCCGGTATCCGGCGGGCTGCGACTCGATCACCCCGTCGGGCAGGGCGCGGCGCAGCCGGGAGATCAGGGCCTGTAGCGCGTTGGCGGCACCGGCGGGCGGGTCGTCTTCCCACAGCGCGTCGATGAGCGCGCTCGTGGTGACCACCCGGCCCGGGTCGAGCGCGAGCCGGATCAGCAGCGTGCGCAGCCGCGCGCCACCCAGCTCGACGAGCCCGCCGCCACCGGCGCGGACTTCGAGCGGGCCGAGCATCGCGATCTGCACGGCGTCGATTCTGCCCTGACCGGATCAGGGGGTGTCGGGGTCGGAGTCCTTGCGGCGCAGTTCGTCTTCGCGGCGCTGCAGGTCCTCCTCCCACTGCTCGAAGAGTTCGCGGTCGCGGCGGGACTGATCGGTGTTGAGCTTGCGCAGGAAGTCGGGGTCGTCGTCGGGTGCGGTGGGGCGCGGCGGGGCCGCGGGAACGCCACCGGTCCCCACCGGCCTGCCGGCGAGGAACCACGCGATCGACCCGACCAGCGGGAAGAACAGGATTATCAGCACCCAGACGAGCCGCGGCAGCGCGCGGATCTCGTCCTCCTCAGCGGAGAGGCAGCTGATGAGCGCGATCACCGCGAGCGCGATCTGCACCACGAAGATCAGCAGGTAGAGGCGGACCATCCCCCAATGATGCGCGCTCTAGTCGAGGACCAGGAGCAGACCGATGCCCGTGTACGCCACCGTCGCGAGCGCGAGCAGGACCAATGTGCGCGGTCCGCGTACACCCGGCGTCCGGATGCGACGCCGGCCGAGGACGAACGCGGCGACCCAGACGGCCACCGCGGCGGCCACCACCAGGGGCAGGCCGTCGACCGCCGCCATCCGGGCGCCGAGCACCGCCACCGCGCCCATGGCGAGCAGCGTGCGGCGCCAGGCGAGCTGGGTGCGCTCGAACGGGACGCCGGGCTCACGCTCCATCGAAGGCCTGCACCACGACCGCGGCGACCAGTACCAGCGCGCCGACGCCGACGAGGATCGCCAGTACCGCCGGGAAGCGCGAGGCCGGCAGGTCTCGCCCGAGCCGCATGGCGCGTTCGGTGCGCGCCCAATGGTCGACCGCGCGCACCGCTACCGCGCCGCCCAGCAGCAGGAGCGCGATCGCGATTCCCTCGCGCAGGTGTGCGATGGGCATGGGCGGCAGGAACTGCGCGGCGGCAAGCCCGCCGGCCACCAGCGCCAGCCCGGTGCGGATCCAGGCGAGGAAGGTGCGTTCGTTGGCCAAGGAGAACCGGTAATCGGGCGTGGTGCCGGTTTCCCGTACCTCGTCTGTGTCGAACCACCGCCTGATCACGCCCAGCACACCAGCGATTATCTGCCCCCGTAATGTGTGACGCGTGACCGACCTGACGTCTCAGGACCGCGTGACGTTGAAGACCGCCGCGTTCGGCGCGGTGTTCCTGGTGTCCAATGCCGACCCGGGCTTCTTCGCGATGTTCAAGGAGAGCTTCGCGGCGTCGGGCGCGCTGGCGGGGGCCACCGGCCTGGTCAAGGAGGTACTGACCACAGGCACGCTGCCGCAGTTGCCGCGCCGTTCGCCGGCCGACGTCGAGGCGATCGTGCTGCCGGCGCTGGAGCGCTCGATGGCGATCCTGCGCGAGAAGGCGCCCGGCGAAGCCGACAACTACCGGGCCACCGTGATCGCCGCGGTCGAGCAGACCGCTCAGGCCACGCACGGCGTCAACGAGCGCGAGGCAGATGTGATTAACAAGGTCCGGGGGGCGCTGGGCGCACCTCTTACTGGTGAGTAACATACGGCTTGTGGGTCAACGGGAGCAGGAGGTCGTCGAGGCGCGATGAATATCGTCGTACTGGTCAAGCAGGTGCCGGACTCCGGTGCGGAGCGCAATCTGCGCACTGACGACAACACGGTCGACCGCGGGTCGGCGAGCAACGTCATCAACGAGATGGACGAGTACGCCATCGAGGAGGCGCTGCGCATCCAGGAGGCGCACGGCGGCGAGGTGACTATTCTCACCATGGGGCCCTCCGGTGCCGCGGAGTCGATCCGCAAGGCGCTGTCGATGGGTCCGGACAAGGCGGTACACGTCGTCGACGACGCCCTGCACGGCTCGTGCGCGCTGGCGACGTCGAAGGTGCTCGCCGCGGCTCTCGGCACGCTCAACGCCGACCTGGTGCTGTGCGGTGCGGAGTCGACCGACGGCCGGGTACAGGTGCTGCCGCACATGCTCGCCGAGCGTCTCGGCGTCGCGGCGCTGACCGGCGCGCGCAAGCTCACCATCGACGGCTCGGCGCTCACCATCGAGCGGCAGACCGACGAGGGCTACGAGGTCGTCACCGCGCAGACCCCGGCGGTGGTGTCGGTGTGGGACACCATCAACGAGCCGCGGTACCCGTCCTTCAAGGGCATCATGGCCGCGAAGAAGAAGCCCGTGCAGGCGCTCTCGCTCGGCGACCTGGGCGTGGCACCGTCCGAGGTTGGCCTCGACGGCGCGTCCTCGGCGGTCGTCGAGCACAGCAAGCGCCCGCCGCGCTCGGGCGGTCAGAAGGTCACCGACGAGGGCGAGGGCGGCGTCAAGCTGGTCGAGTTCCTCGCCACCGAGAAGTTCGTCTGAGGAGGGCTCACCCATGGCTGAGGTTCTGGTCGTCGTCGAGCACTCCGGCGGCGAAGTCAAGAAGGTAACGCTCGAAATGCTCACGCTGGCGCGTGAGCTGGGCACCCCCGCCGCCGTCGTGCTCGGCGGCCCGGGCACCGCGGCGCCGCTTCAGGACAAGCTGTCCGAGTACGGGGCCGCGAAGGTGTACGCCGGCGAGAGCGACGATCTCGACGGGTACCTGGTGGCGCCGAAGGCCGCTGTGCTGGCCGCGTTGGTCCAGTCGACGTCGCCCGCGGCGGTGCTGCTCGGCTCCACCCAGGAAGGCAAGGAAATCGCCGCCCGCCTCGCGGTGAAGCTCGACAACGGGCTGCTCACCGACGTGGTGGGCCTGTCCTCCGACGGGGTGGCGACCCAGGTCGTCTTCGCCGGCTCCACCATCGTCAAGTCCCGCGTGACGCGCGGCCTGCCGCTGGTCACCGTCCGCCCCAACTCGCTCACGCCGGCACCGGCACCGGCCACCGCTGAGGTGTCGACGCTCGACGTCACCGTCGACGAGTCCGCCAAGCTCGCGCGCGTGGTCGAGCGCAAGGTGGAGGCCAAGGGCGCCCGTCCGGAGCTGACCGAGGCGTCGGTCGTGGTCTCCGGCGGTCGCGGCGTCGGCAGCGCCGACAACTTCAAGCTCGTCGAGGAGCTGGCCGACCTGCTCGGCGGCGCGGTCGGCGCGTCCCGGGCGGCCACCGACTCCGGCTTCTACCCGCACCAGTTCCAGGTGGGGCAGACCGGCAAGACGGTGTCGCCGCAGCTGTACGTGGCGCTGGGCATCTCGGGGGCGATCCAGCACCGGGCCGGCATGCAGACGTCCAAGACGATCGTGGCGGTCAACAAGGACGGCGAGGCGCCGATCTTCGAGTTGGCCGACTTCGGCGTCGTGGGTGACCTCTTCAAGGTCGTCCCCCAGGCCGCGGAAGAAATCCGCAAGCGTAAGTAGCCACCACTCGTGAGTGGTCGTGGCGTCGCGAGGGCCTAGGCTTGAGTTGATGGCTTATCTCGATCACGCCGCGACCACTCCGATGCTCGCCGAGGCAGTGGAGGCGTACGCCGCTGCCGCCCGCGAGGTCGGTAACGCGTCGTCGCTGCACGCGCCCGGCCGGCGCGCCCGCCGCAAGGTGGAGGAGTCCCGCGAGCGGATCGCCGCCGTCCTGGGCGCCCGCCCCTCCGAGGTGATCTTCACAGGCAGCGGCACCGAAGCCGACAACCTCGCGGTCAAGGGCATCTTCTGGGCTCGCCGCGACACCGGGCGCCGCCGGGTGGTGGCGAGCGCCGTCGAGCACCACGCCGTGCTCGACTCCGTGCACTGGCTGGCGGCCCACGAGGGCGCCGAGGTGACCTGGCTGCCGGTCGACGGACTGGGTCGGGTGCCGGTCGACGCGATGCGCGAGGTGCTCGACGAGCACGGCGACGAGATCGCGGTCGCCACCGTCATGTGGGCCAACAACGAGGTCGGCACGCTCCAGCACGTCTCCTCGTTCGCCGGGCTCGCCGCGGGCGCGGGCATCCCGTTCCACACCGACGCGGTCCAGGCGGTCGGTCAGGTACCGGTCGACTTCGCCGCGAGCGGTGTGGCGGCGCTGACGGTCAGCGGGCACAAGCTCGGCGGCCCCGCCGGCGTGGGCGCGCTGCTGCTCGGCCGCGACATCGCCTGCACGCCACTGCTGCACGGCGGCGGCCAGGAGCGCGACGTCCGGTCTGGCACGCTCGACGCGCCGGGCATCGTGGCGTTCGCCGTCGCGGTCGAGGCCGCGGTCAAGAGCCAGCAGGAGTACGCGGCCCGGGTCGCGGCTCTCCGCGACGAGCTGGTGGCACGGGTACGCGCGGCGGCGCCCGACGCGATCTACAACGGCGACCCGGACGACCGGCTGCCCGGCAACGCGCACTTCTCGTTCCCCGGGTGCGAGGGCGACGCCCTGCTCCTGCTGCTGGACGCCCAGGACATCGCCTGCTCCACGGGTTCGGCCTGCTCAGCGGGGGTGGCCCAGCCCAGCCACGTCCTGCTCGCGATGGGTGCCGACGACGACCGTGCCCGCTCGTCGCTGCGCTTCACACTGGGCCACACCTCAACGCTGGACGACGTGGAGGCTCTCGCCGCGGCCCTCCCCGGTGCCGTGGAGCGCGCCCGCCGGGCCGGCCGCCGCTGACGCTCCTTCGGGGGTGCCGGGACGGCACGTTACGGTTGTTCGGTGAGGGTGCTAGCTGCGATGTCCGGTGGAGTCGACTCGGCGGTGGCCGCCGCGCGGGCGGTCGAGGCTGGGCACGATGTCACCGGCGTACACCTTGCTTTGGCGCGTAACCCGCAGACGTACCGGTCCGGGGCGCGCGGCTGCTGCACGCTCGAAGACTCCCGCGACGCCCGCCGTGCCGCCGACGTGATCGGCATCCCGTTCTACGTGTGGGACATGGCCGACCGCTTCCACGAAGACGTGGTCGACGACTTCGTGGCCGAGTACGCGGCCGGCCGCACGCCGAATCCGTGCCTGCGCTGCAACGAAAAGATCAAGTTCGCCGCGGTACTGGACCGCGCGGTGGCCCTCGGTTTTGACGCGGTCGTCACCGGCCACCACGCGAGGCTCGGCCCCGACGGGCTGCTGCGGCGCAGCGTCGACCTCGGGAAGGACCAGTCGTACGTGCTCGCGGTGCTCCGCCGCGACCAGCTCGACCGGTCGATCTTCCCGCTCGGCGACTCGACCAAGGCGCAGGTGCGCGCCGAGGCGGCCGAGCGCGGGCTCGCCGTCGCCGACAAGCCCGACTCGCACGACATCTGCTTCATCGCCGACGGCGACACCCGGAAGTTCCTCGCCGACCGCCTCGGCGAGACGCCCGGCGACATCGTCGACGCGCAGACCGGTGCGGTGCTCGGCACCCACCAGGGCGCGTACGCGTACACCGTCGGGCAGCGCCGCGGGCTTGCCCTGCAGACGCCGGCGCCGGACGGGCGGCCCCGATATGTGCTGTCGATCACGCCGGTGACCAACACGGTCACCGTGGGGCCGGCCGCCGCGCTCGACGTGTCCGACGTGGCCGGTGACCGTCCGGTGTGGACGGGAGGGCCCGAGCCGGCGGGACCGATCGAGTGCGAAGTGCAGTTGCGCGCCCACGGCGACGCCGTCCCCGCCACCGTGACCCTGGCCAACGGGCGGCTGCACGCCGAGCTGCACCGGCCGGCGCGTGGCATCGCGGCTGGTCAGGCGGTCGTGGCGTACCGGCCGGACCCCGCGGGCGACGTGGTGCTCGGTTCCGCGACGATTAGCTCGTGACCGACTTCCCCTGGCCGGCGGGCTCCGCCACCGGCATTGGCTCGCTGCCCGGCACCGACATCGCTGAGGCGCAGCGGATCGTCCTCGGCGAACTGCCCGACCTGCCGCACCTGCCCGAGCTGCCGGCGCGCGGGCCGGGCGCCGAGATCCTCGGTCGGGGCGCGGCCTTCCTCGTCGACCTGCCCGTCGAGCTGTACGCGGGGCGGTGGCGGGTCGCTGGACGGCCCGGGCACGACCTGCGGCGCGCGCTCGACCTGCTGGAGCGCGACCTCGACCAGATGACCGAGCAGGCCGGCGACTACACGGGCACCTTCAAGATCCAGGCGGCCGGCCCGTACACCCTCGCTGCCGGGATCGACCTGGCTATCGGCGGTCGCATCATGCGCGACCACGGCGCGGTACGCGACCTCACCGAGTCGCTCGCCGAAGGACTCCGCGCCCACGTCGCCGACGTACGCCGGCGGCTGCCTCGCGCCACCGTCCTGCTCCAGATCGACGAGCCGTCCCTGCCGGCCGCGCTGGCGGGGCGCATCCCGACCGAGAGCGGCCTGTACACGTACCGCCGGGTCGAGGCCTCCACCGCGTCGACCGCCCTGCGCACCGTGATCGAGGCGGTCGAGGTGCCCGTCGTGATCCACTGCTGCGCACCCGACGTACCCCTCGACGTGGTCCGGTCGAGCGGCGCCACCGCCGTGGCCCTGGACCTCGACCTGCTCGAAAAGCTCGACCCCATGGGCGAGGCCCTCGACGCGGGCCTGGGCCTCTTCGCCGGCGTCCCGCAACGTACAGCGCCCGCCGGCGCCTCGCCGTCCGCGGCGGTGGCCGACCGGGTACGCGAACTGTGGCAACGCCTCGGCTTCCCCCTGGCCGCCCTCCCGGCTCAGGTGGTGGTGACCCCAGCCTGCGGCCTGGCCAACGCGACGCCCGCGACAACCCGCGCAGCCCTGAAGGCCGTCCGCGAGGCCTCCCTCCGCCTCCAAGACGCCGCCGCCTCCTAAGTCCGCGCTGCTGGGAAAGGAGCCGCGCGGCGGGGAGCGGAAGGTCGTACCTGCTGGTTACGGTGCTTGTGTGTCTAAGGAAGCGATCCAGCAGGTAACCCCCGAGCAGGCGACCCCCGAGCAGATCGCGGCGGCGGGAGCCGAGCCGCCGTCTGACGCCCGCGAGCGGCATGCCGCGCTCAGCGACGAGGTGTCCGGCCATCAGTATCGGTACTACGTGCTCGACGCGCCCACGGTGTCCGACGCGGATTTCGACCGGCTGCTGCGCCAGCTGGAGGCCCTCGAAGAGGAGTTTCCGGCGCTTCGCACGCCCGATTCGCCCACCCAGCGGGTCGGCGGGACGTTCTCCACGCTCTTCACGCCGGTCGAGCACGCCGAGCGGATGATGTCGCTCGACAACGTGTTCGACGTCGAGGAGCTGGCGGCCTGGGCCGAGCGGGTCGAGCGCGACGCGGGCGGGCCGGTGCCCTACCTGTGCGAGCTCAAGGTCGACGGCCTGGCGATCAACCTGACCTATGAGGGCGGGCGGCTGGTGCGCGGGGCGACCCGGGGTGACGGCCGCACCGGCGAAGACGTCACCAACAATGTGCGCACTATCCGCGAGGTGCCCGAGCGGCTGGCCGGCGACGACGTCCCCGATCTTGTCGAGGTGCGCGGCGAGGTGTATTTCCCGGTGTCCGCGTTCGCCGATCTCAACGCGGGGCTGGTCGAGCAGGGTAAGCCGCCGTTCGCCAACCCGCGCAACGCGGCGGCGGGCAGCCTGCGGCAGAAGGATCCGCGGATCACCGCGTCCCGCGGGTTGCGCATGGTCGTGCACGGCATCGGCGCCCGGCGCGGCTTCCAGCCGGCGGCACAGTCCGAGGCGTACGAGGTGATGCGCGCCTGGGGTCTTCCGGTGAGCGACCGCTGGCAGCTCAAGCCCGATCTGGCCGGGGTCAGGGAATACATCGACTTCTACGCCGAGCACCGGCACGACGTCGAGCACGAGATCGACGGCGTGGTGGTCAAGGTCGACCCGGTGGCGATCCAGGGCCGGCTCGGCTCGACCAGCCGGGCGCCGCGCTGGGCGATCGCGTTCAAGTACCCGCCGGAGGAGGTCAACACCAAGCTGCTCGGCATCGAGGTCAACGTGGGACGCACCGGGCGCGTGACCCCGTTCGCGGTGCTGGAGCCGGTGCGCGTCGCCGGCTCGACGGTGGCGCAGGCGACGATGCACAACGCGCGCGAGGTCGAGCGCAAGGGTGTGCTCATCGGCGACACCGTGGTGATCCGCAAGGCCGGCGACGTCATCCCCGAGGTGCTCGGGCCGGTGATCGAGCTGCGCCCGCCCGACGCGCACGCGTTCGTCATGCCGGAGAACTGCCCGGCGTGCGGCACCCCGCTGGCGCCGGCGAAGGAGAGCGACGTCGACATCCGCTGCCCCAACAGCAGGTCCTGCCCGGGTCAGCTGCGCGAGCGGGTGTTCGCTCTGGCGGGACGCGGTGGGTTCGACATCGAGGTGCTGGGCATGAAGGCGGCGGCCGCGTTGCTGGAGTCCGGCGTGATCACGGACGAGGGCGACATCTTCTCGCTCGACGCCGACAAGCTGGGCAAGTCCGACTTCTTCCGCAAGAAAGACGGCACGCTCACCACCAACTCGGAAAAGCTGCTCGCGCAGCTCGAAAAGGCCAAGCAGCAGCCACTGTGGCGGGTACTGGTGGCGCTGTCGATCCGGCACGTCGGACCGACAGCTGCGCAAGATCTCGCCCGGCACTTCGGCTCGCTCGACGCCATCAAGAACGCGAGCCAGGAAGAGTTGGCCGGCGTCGACGGGGTCGGCCCGACGATCGCTGAGAGCCTCGTGGAGTGGTTCACGGTCGACTGGCACAACGAGGTTGTCGACAAGTGGCGGCAGGCCGGTGTGCGGCTCGCCGAGGAGCGCACGGACGAGGGACCGCGTCCACTCGAAGGGGTGACCGTCGTGGTCACCGGCACCCTTTCGACGTACTCGCGTGATCAGGCCACCGAGGAGATCACGGCGCGCGGCGGCAAGGTGAGCGGTTCGGTGTCGAAGAAGACCGGGTTCGTTGTCGTCGGCGACAACCCGGGGTCCAAATTCGACAAGGCGGTCTCGCTCAAGGTGCCGGTGCTTGACGAGGCGGGTTTCCAGGTGCTGCTTGACCAGGGGGCTGACGCCGCGCGTGAGGTCGCGCAAGTGGGTGAGGTCTCAAGTTAGTCACGACTCCGACCGAAGGACCCCACCCCGCGACGGCGTCGCTCGTAGGGTGGTTGCGGTTCACTAAAACACGGTGGGAGGGTCGCATGGAGGCCGCGGCGCTGCGGAACTCCGTTCCCCCCGATCGACGTGTGCCATTTTTTGGCTTCGTGTGGGCGGTCACTCTGGTGGCCGCCCTCGTATGTGCCCCGGTCCTGGCCCGCGTTCCGGCGGATCTTTCCGACCTGCCGGCCGCGTTCTGGCTGATGGCGGGCCTCGCGGTGCTGGGCGACGCGCGCCCCTTCACCCCGCCGGGGCGGCGTCAGAGTTCGGCGGTTTTCCCGTCGATCTGCTTCACCTTCGCCATCATGCTGGGCTGGGGTCTGGGCGAGGCGATCGCGGTGCAGGCCGCCGCCGTCGTCGTATCAGCCTGGCGGATGCGGCACCCGCCGTGGCGCGCGTTCTTCAACATCAGCCAGTACGCCCTGGCGCTCAGCGCGGCGTACGCGGTCACCCGGCTGGCTGACGGCGGCCGTCCAGGGTGGAGAGACGTGGCGGTCTACGCCCTCGCTGGCGTGGCCTGGTTCCTGGTCAAGTACGGCTCGGTCACGGTGGCCGTGCGACTGCGGTTCGGTGGTCGGTGGTGGTCGACCTTCGTGCACGGGCTCGCCTTCGAGTCGCTGTCGACCGGGTCGTTGCTGCTGCTCAGCCCGGTACTGCTCGCCGCGGCGCAGACCAGCGCGGCCCTGATCCCGCTGGTCGTGGTGCCGCTCTACGCGGTGTACCGGATGGCGCGCCTCTCGGCCGAGCAGGACCAGCTCGGGCGGCTCGACCCGCTCACCGGCCTCGCCAACCGCAAGGCACTGCTGGCCGAGGTGGCCGACCACGTCCCCGTGCACGCCGAGCGGGCCGCTCGCGGCGACGCCGATCGGCATCTGGCGCTGCTCGTGCTCGACCTCGACCACTTCAAGCGGGTCAACGACGCGCTCGGGCACGCGGTCGGCGATCGCCTGCTCGTACAGGTGGGCAGCCGGCTGGAGGCGGCGGTGCGCCCGGGTGACCTGGTGGCGCGCCTGGGCGGCGACGAGTTCGCGATCCTCGCGCCCCGGCTCGACGGTGTCGACGCCGCCCGCGATCTGGCCGCCACGGTGGTCGCCGCGCTCGCCGAGCCGGTATCGCTCGACGGCCTTCCCCTCGACGTGGCCGGCTCGATGGGTGTCGCCCTGTATCCGGATCATGGCGAAGACTTCGCGACCCTGCTGCGCCACGCCGACGTGGCGATGTACGACGCCAAGCATCGCGGCGACACGCTGGCCGTGTACTCGCCCGAATCCGATCACAACTCGCCGGAGCGGCTGAGCCTGCTCGCCGACCTGCGCAAGGCGCTGGAGTCGCCCGACGGTGACCAGATCGCCATGTACTACCAGCCGCAGATCGCCATCGAGACCGGCGAGGTGGTCGGTGTCGAGGCGCTGCTGCGCTGGCGGCACCCGGTGCGCGGCATGGTCGACCCGGAGGAGCTGATCCGGGTGGCCGAGCAGAGCGCGGTCATGCGCCTGCTGACCCGTCGGGTGGTCGACGACGTGGTCGAGCAGATCGCGAAGTGGTCGGCGGCCGGGCTGCACCTGCGGGCGGCACTCAACGTCAGCGTCCGCGACCTGCACACCGGCGAGATCGCCGACCAGATCGCCGACCGGCTCGCCCGGTACGGGCTGTCACCCGAACGGCTGCAGCTGGAGATCACCGAGGGCGCGCTGATGGCCGACCCCCGGCGGGTGCTGGCCACGATCGCCCGGCTCGACCAGATCGGGGTCGCGATCGCGCTCGACGACTTCGGCACCGGGTACTCCTCGATGCAGCACCTGCGCCGGCTGCCGCTCGCCGAGGTCAAGGTCGACCGATCGTTCGTGCTGGGCATGGCCACCGACACCGACGACGCGGCGATCGTGCGCTCGGTGATCGAGTTGGCGGGAGCGCTGGGCCTGCGGGTGGTCGCCGAGGGTGTCGAAGACGAGCGCACGTGGCGGCTGCTGCACGCGGCGGGCTGCCACGTGGCGCAGGGCTGGTTCTACGCCCGCCCGATGCCGGCCAACGAGCTGGTCGACTGGCTGGGCCGCTACCGCGCCGTCCGCCCCGTCGTCTCCCCGTGATCAAAGCGTCATTCAAGTTGTAAGGGCGACTTGAATGACGCTTTGATCACGGGGGAGGGTGCGGCGCGAGCACCGGAACCTGACAAATAGACTCGCGATACGTACACGCACCGAAGGGGGCAACCATGGCCGCCATCTCCCGCGAGGAGGTCGCGCACCTCGCGCGCCTGTCGCGGCTCGCCGTCACGGACCAGGAGATCGACCTGTTCGCGGGCCAGCTCGACGTCATCCTCCAGGCGGTCGCCCGGGTCGGTGAAGTGGTCGCCGAGGACATCCCGCCGACGTCACACTCCGTCCCGCTGACCAACGTGTTGCGGGACGACGTCGTGCAGCCCTGCCTCACCCCGGAGGAGGCACTGGCCGGCGCGCCAGACGCCGAGGAGGGGCGGTTCCGGGTACCGCGAATCCTGGAGGAAGAAGCATGAGCGACGTCACCCGCTTGACCGCGACGGAGATCGCGGCGCTCGTCGCCAGCGGCGACGCCTCCGCCACCGAGATCACCCAGGCGCACCTCGACCGGATCGCGGCGGTCGACGACCGGGTGCACGCGTTCCTGCACGTCGACACGGAGGGCGCGCTGGCCGCGGCGACCGCCGTCGACGAGCGCCGCGCCGCCGGCGAGGAGCTGGGGCCGCTGGCCGGCGTGCCGGTCGCGGTGAAGGACATCGTCGCCACGAAGGGCGTGCCGAGCACCGCCGCCTCCAAGATCCTTGAGGGCTGGCGTCCGCCGTACGACGCCACGATCGTGACGCGCATGCGCGAGGCCGGGCTGGTCATGCTCGGCAAGACAAACCTCGACGAGTTCGCCATGGGCTCCTCGACGGAGTATTCGGCCTACGGCCCCACGTTCAACCCGTGGGACCTCAGCCGCATCCCGGGCGGTTCCGGTGGCGGCAGCGCGGCGGCTCTCGCCGCCTACGAGGCGCCGCTCGCCGTCGGCACCGACACCGGCGGCTCCATCCGCCAGCCAGCAGCCGTTACGGGTACCGTCGGCGCGAAGCCCACGTACGGTGGCACATCGCGCTACGGCCTCATCGCGTTCTCGTCCTCTCTGGACACTCCTGGCCCCTGCGCGCGTACCGTCGAAGACGCCGCCCTGCTGCACGCGGTGCTCGCCGGGCACGACCCGCGCGACTCCACGTCGATCCCGCAGCCCGTGCCCGACGTGGTCGGCGCCGCCCGGCGCGGGGCAAGTGGCGACCTGACCGGCGTCAAGCTGGGCCTGGTGCGCGAGTTCGCGGGTGAGGGTGCCGAGCCGGGTGTGATGGCGGCGTTCCACGACGCCGTCGACGCGCTCACGAAGCTGGGTGCCGAGGTCGTCGAGATCTCCTGCCCCAACTTCCAGTACGCGCTGCCGGCCTACTACCTGATCGCGCCGAGTGAGTGCTCGTCCAACCTGGCGCGCTTCGACGGTGTCCGATATGGACTCCGCGTCGGCGACGACGGTGCCAAGGCGCTCGAAGAGGTCATGTCGCTGACTCGCGAGTCAGGATTCGGTGCCGAGGTCAAGCGGCGCATCATGATCGGCACGTACGCGCTCTCCAGCGGGTACTACGACGCCTACTACGGGCAGGCGCAGAAGGTGCGCACGCTGATCACGCGCGACTTCACGAGCGCGTTCGAGCGGGTCGACGTGCTGATCTCGCCGACGACGCCGTTCGTGGCGTTCCCGCTCGGCGCCCGCACCGCCGACCCGTACCAGATGTACCTCGCCGACCTCTACACGATCCCGGCCAACCTGTACGGCGGCCCGGGCATCTCCGTCCCGTGTGGACTGTCCGAGGGCCTGCCCGTCGGCCTGCAGATCACGGCCCCGACGCTGGCCGACGACCGCATGTACCGGGTGGCCGCCGCGCTGGAGTCCGCCATCGGCACGCTGACCCCTGGGGAGCTGTCATGACCGTCACTCTTCCGCCCTACGAAGACGTGGTCGCGCGCTACGAGCCGGTGATCGGCCTGGAGACGCACGTCGAGCTCGGCACGAACACGAAGATGTTCTGTGGCTGCCCGACCGACTTCGGCGGTCAGCCCAACACGCGCATCTGCCCGGTGTGCCTGGGCCTGGCCGGGTCGCTGCCGGTGGCCAACAAGGCCGCCATCGAGGCGACCATCCGCATTGGACTGGCGCTCAACTGCACGATCGCGACGTGGTGCCGCTTCGCGCGGAAGAACTACTTCTACCCGGACATGCCGAAGAACTACCAGATCAGCCAGTACGACGAGCCGCTGTGCATCGACGGGTGGCTCGACGTAGAGGTCGACGGCGAGCTGGTGCGGATCGGCATCGAGCGGGTGCACCTGGAGGAAGACACCGGCAAGACCCTCCATGTCGGCGGCGCGACCGGCCGCATCCACGGCGCGACAGAGTCCCTTGTGGACTACAACCGTGCCGGCATCCCGCTGGTCGAGATCGTCACCAAGCCGATCCCCGGCACGGGCGCGCTCGCACCCATCGTGGCCCGGGCCTACGTCACCGAGCTGCGCGACGTGATCCGCTCGCTCGACGTGTCGGACGTCCGGATGGAGCAGGGCTCGCTGCGCTGCGACGTCAACACCTCACTGAACCTCCCCGGTGAGGAGTGGGGCACCCGCACCGAGACCAAGAACGTCAACTCGCTGCGCTCGGTCGAGCGTGCGGTGCGGTCCGAGATCATCCGGCAGGCGTCGGTGCTCGACGCCGGGGGCCGGATCGTCCAGGAGACGCGACACTTCCACGAAGACACCGGCGACACCACGTCCGGCCGGTCCAAGGAGACCGCGACCGACTACCGGTACTTCCCGGAGCCCGACCTGGTGCCGCTGGCGCCGGACGCGTCCTGGGTGGCGTCGCTGAAGGAGTCCCTGCCGGAGCTGCCGCGCCTGCACCGCAAGCGGCTTCAGACCGAGTGGGGACTGTCCGATCTGGACATGCAGTCCGTGGTCAACGCGGGCGCCGTCGAGCTGATCGAGCAGACCATCGCCGCCGGCACGACGCCGGAGGGTGCCCGCAAGTGGTGGCTCGGCGAGCTGGCCCGGCGCGCCAACGAGACGGGCATCGAGCTGGCTGCCGTCGGTGCATCGCCCGCGCACGTGGCCGAGCTGCAGCGGCTGGTCGACGAGGGCAAGCTCAACGACAAGCTCGCCCGCACGGTGCTGGAGGGCGTGATCGCCGGCGAGGGCACCCCAGCGGAGATCATGACCGCGCGCGGGCTGGAGGTCGTCTCGGACACCGGCGCGCTCACCGCCGCCGTCGACGAGGCCATCGCCGCCAACCCGGACGTGGCCGAGAAGATCCGCGAGGGCAAGGTCGCGGCGGCCGGCGCGCTGATCGGCGCGGTGATGAAGGCGACGCGCGGCCAAGCCGACGCCAAGACCGTCCGCGAACTAATCATCTCCCGCCTGTCCTAACGCTAGGCCCGCGCGCCGCTCACCGCCGCGCGCGGCGGGCCTCTCCCCGTCGATCAAGGGCGAATGCACGTGGTTCGATCTCAGATCCGCGTGCGTTCGCCCTTGATCAATGCGATCTCCCTTGATCGGCCCTCCTGCTCGTCGTGTACGCGTCGTTCTGGGTGCGGGGCGGGAGAAAACATGGGATCGAGCTGCCGCGACGTCCGTCGCGGTCCATACCGTTGCTCCCGCGGCCTCGCCCTCCGCGTCCCCACGACCCGGTCAGGTCAGGGGGAACTCGTCGAAGAGGATGACCTCGGCGCCGGGGTCGGTGGTGTCGTAGCGGTACGAGCGGACCACTCCCGCCGCCGAGTCGAGCACCGAAAAGACCGTGATCTCGTTGCTCGCCACGAACGGCAGCGGCGTGCCGTCCGGCCCGGTCAGCGGGGCCACCGTTGGCACGATCGGTGCCAGCCCGCCCGGATCGCCCTGCTGCGTGTACCCCTCCGGGTAGCCGCGCTCCAGCCCGGACGTCACGTCGTACGCGCCATAGGTGTTGCCGACGTTCGACGTCTCCAGCCAGTGCACGCCCGCCGCGTTCCGGAACCGGTTCCACACGTGCGAGTGTCCATTCAGGACCAGGTGAACTCCGGCATCGGACAGCAGCGGCTCGATGTCACGCAGGATGTGGTCGCCGGCGAGCGGGTACTCGTACCGGATCTCCTTGCCCTCGCGCACCCGCACCGGATCGGCGAACGGCGGCACCGAGTGGGCCCCCAGCCCGTGACTCGGATGGTGAAACATCACGACCCGGTACCGCGCGGACCGGAACTGCGGCGTCGCCAGCTCGGCGACCAGCCACTCGTACTGCGCCGAGCCCCGCCCGATCGGCTCGAAGATGAACTGCCCGTGTCCCCACCGCTCGGGGTCGTCGACGTCTTCCAGCGCCTCCTGGAACTTGCCCCGCCCCACCGGCTCGGGCGAGCGCCAAACGAGCGTCGCGAAGAGGCAGATTACTTGCACGTCGCCGATCGCCCGCGACCACCACCGCGGCCCGCCCGCCGCGCTGGCCGGTACAGGAAACAGCTCCTCGTAGGTGGTGATGTCCCACGCGCCCGGCTGCGGATCGTTGAACTGCTCGTCCAGCGTCGCCGTCTCGGACCAACGGCCCATGACCTCGTGGTTGCCGATCGCCGGGTAGATCGGCGAGTGCTGGAGGATGCCCGCGAAGCTCGCGAAGAACGGCGGCTCGGCCGTACTGTCGAACCACTCGCTCGCCCGGTCCGGGACGTTGACCATGTCGCCGGCCATGAGGACGCCGTCGAGCACGACACCGGCGGTCTCGGCGGCCCTGGCGAGGTTGGTGGGCACCATCGGCTTGAGCTGGTGGTCGCTGGTGAGCAGCAGCCGCACGGGCCGGTCGGTCGCTGGCGCGGTGGCCAGGCTGTATGCCGCCGTGACGATGCCGTCCGAGACCACCCGGTACGGCGTCCGCCCGGCCGGTAGGCCGTCTACCACCGCGAGCTGCCGGTACACGGGCCGCCGCGTCGGTGCGGTGTAGCCGCGGCCGGGCACGGACGACTCGCTGTCTTCCCGAGTACGCGACAGCACGGCGGTCGTCGCGGCGAACCGTCGCCAGCCGTCGCCCTCGCCAGCCGTCCCCGTGGCGGCCGCAGCCGCCACCGCGTCGCTCATCGCCTGGACGGCTGGGCCGACCAGTACAGCGTGGCCGGAGCCGGGTTGCTCGGTGTGCCAGACCACGCGCACGCCGTCCGGCCGCGGATCGAGCAGGTACGGCTCACACAGCATGCCTCGCAGTATCCCCCTCCCCATGATCAGGGCGTCCCTCAAGTCGCTCTAACGACTTCAGGGACGCCCTGATCACCATGGACGGTTAGGTTGCCGGCTTGGTTCGCGGCCGGCTCGGCGCTGGTGTGCTGTCGCGGGCACGCAGTAGCTGCGAGACGCGCTGCGGTGAGATGCCGAGCACCCGAGCGGTGTCTTTCCCGGACAGACCTCGGGCAACGAGCTGGCGAACCAGCGCCCGGGATCGTTCGGCCGCTTTGAGCTGCGCCTCCTCGGCCTCGCGGATCTCACGCCGGACGTCGGCCACATCGCGATCGAGCCCGTCGCCGACCTCAGGGCGGATGATCAGCTCGAACGAGTGCGGCTTTACCCCCAGATCGAGAGTGATGTAGTCGCGCACCATCTCCTCGGCGTCGGCCAGGCTGCGCGACTGGGTAACACCGACGCCGTCGATGTGCAGCTCCCACCCGTGCGCCCAGTGCCGCGCGCGCACCTCATATGTGACCGTCATTGGAGCCACCCCTCCAGAAGGCATCCCATGCGTCTGATGGTGTCGGCGATGACGCCCGGTGAGATGACCGCGTGGCGTGGGATGTTGGCCGAGTGGTGCCCGCACGGACATGTCCATTTGGTGTGAGCCCCCTTCGTGGATTTGACCCGGCAGCCAGCGGATCGCAGCGCCCGATCGACCTCGCGTCGCCTCATCGCCTTCGTCACGAGGGTAATCTAGACCCCCTTTAGAGGGCAATCAAGTGGGGGTTGATCAGGTTAGGTGGGGCCGAAATTTGGGTGGGTGCGGAGCCAGGTGGCGTAGTGGGGGCGGCGGTCGACGACGTCCTGGTACGCCGCCGCGGCGTGCGCGAAGACGTCGGCGGCCAGCCGTGCGGGTGGGCCGTCGGGGTGCCAGCCGAGCAGATGGCGCCATCGCAACGGCGTGCCTGCCAGCGGTACCAAGGATGCTCCCGGAATCGGCCGTGACATGCCCTGGCACAGCAGCACGGCGGCGCCGCTCACCACCAGGTCGGCGCACGCGCTGGGCTCGTTCTCCAGGATCTGACGTGGGGTGAAACCGGCCCGCGCGCACGCGGCGGCGAAGCAGTCGATGAAGCAGCCGTCGCCGGGCGCGTTGGCCCACCGTTCGGCGGACAGCTCGCCCAGCGCGACCTCGGCGCGGCCGGCGAGCGGGTGCTGGTCGGAGAGCAGCACCCACACCGCGTCGACGGACACCGGGCGCCATTCGAGGCCGTACACCGACGGCATCGCGTCGCCGCAGACGCCGACCAGCGCGTAGTCCAGCTTGCCGGCGAACACCATCCCGGCGAGCTCGTCGGTGCCCCAGGCGGTCTGCGTGGTGACCAGGGCGTCGGGGTACGCGGCGGCGAGCCTGGGGACGAGGCCGCCGACGATGGGGCCGTTGGTGGCGCCGATCCGGAAGCGGGTGACCGGCTCGGTGGTGTCCGCGAGGCGGTTGGCGTCGTCCTGGAGGCCTTTGACTGCGGTCATGAGGACCCGGGCGCGGGCCAGCACGAGCTCGCCGAGCGGGGTGGGTCGGGCACCGCGGCGGTCGCGGTCGAAGAGGGGGCCGCCGAGGCTGTGTTCGATGCGGCCGAGCTGCGAGCTGACCGCCGCCTGTGCGAGGCCGAGGGTGGCGGCGGCCTTGGTCACGCTGCCGGTGTCCGCGATCGCGCAGATCAGCCGGAGATGGCGCAACTCAAGATCCATACAATGACGGTAGAAGCGGTCGGGACCGGACGTAACACCTATTCGGGCGGAATATTCGATGGTAGCGAGATCCGATACCGTCGTGCCCATGCCGCCGAACGGTTTCCCCTGGCCCATCGAAACCGCCCGCCTCGACAACGGCCTGCGCGTCGTCGTCAGCGAAGATCGCACCGCGCCCGTCGTGGCCGTGAACCTCTGGTACGACGTCGGCTCGCGTCACGAGCCCGACGGCCAGACCGGGTTTGCGCACCTCTTCGAGCACCTGATGTTCGAGGGGTCGGTGCACGTGCCGAAGACCGAGCACATGCGGCTGATCCAAGGCTCGGGCGGCTCGCTCAACGCCACCACGAACCCGGACCGCACGAACTACTTCGAGACCGTGCCGGCCGAGCACCTGGAGCTGGCGTTGTGGCTCGAAGCCGACCGGATGGGCGGCCTGGTGCCGGCGCTCACCCAGGAGACGCTCGACAACCAGCGCGAGGTGGTCAAGAACGAGCGGCGCCAGCGGTACGAGAACGTGCCCTACGGCGACGCCTGGCTGCGCCTGCTTCCGTTGCTGTACCCGCCCGGTCACCCCTACCACCACGCCACCATCGGCTCGATGGCCGATCTCAACGCCGCCGCCCTGGAGACGTTCCAGGCGTTCCACTCCACCTACTACGCGCCGAACAACGCGGTGCTCTCGGTGGTGGGCGACGCCACGGCGGCGGACGTGTTCGCGCTGGCTGACAAGTACTTCGGCGGGCTGGCGCCGCGCGCGGACATCCCGCCCGCGCCGGACGGCACCCGGCCGGCGCCGGTGACCGCGGCGGTGCGCGAGACGGTGACCGCTGACGTGCCCGCCCCGCGCATCTACCTGGCCCACCGGACGTACCCGTTCGGCAGTCGCGAGTACGACGCGGTGACGGTGCTCGCGACCGCGCTGGGCAACGGTCGGGGCAGCCGGCTGTACCAGCGGCTCGCCGACGGTGCGCGCCTCGCGCAACCCGACTACGTCTCCGCGTACGGCGTCGATCTCGCCCACGCACCCGCTCCGCTGATCGTCTCGGCGACCGCCCGCGACGGCATCGACGCCGCGGCGCTGGAGGCCGGACTGGTCGAGGTGGTCGACGAGCTGGCCGCCGGCATCACCGCCGATGAGCTCGACCGGGCCAAGGCGCTGCTCGCCACCGCGTGGTGGCGGCAGGTGTCCACTGTGGCTGGACGGGCTGACTCGCTGAGCCGGTACGCCACGCAGTTCGGTGACCCGGCGCGCGCGGGGGAGCGGCTGCCGGCGTGGCAGGCGGTCACGCTCGACGAGGTCACGGCGGTCGCCACGGAGGCGCTCCGCCCCGAGACCCGGGTCACCCTCACCTACCTGCCCGAGGATTCCCGCCTGCCTGAGGAGTCAGCATGACCCTGATTAGTGAGCGCCCGGGGCCGGGTGCGGCTCGGCCGTACAGGTTCCCCGAGGTCATCCGGCGCGACGGCATCGTCGCGGCCCACCTCCCGGGCCAGGCACTCGCCGTCGCCGTCCTGCTCCTCGACGCCGGAGCCGGTCGCGAACCAGACGGTCGCGAAGGCGTCGGCGCTGTCGTCGCCAAGGCGCTGGAGGAGGGTACGGCGGCGCGGGACTCGGCCGCTTACGCGCTGGCGCTGGAAGGTCTCGGCGCGGAGCTGTTCACCACTGTGGACTGGGACTCGTTCCGGATCGGCGTGCAGGCGCCGGCCGAGCGGCTGCCGGACGCGGTGGCGCTGCTCGCCGAGGCCGTCCGCACGCCCCGCCTCGACCCGGCCGACGTGGCACGGGTACGCGACGACGAGGTGACCGCCCTCCGCATGGACTGGGCCGAACCCGGTCCGCGCGCCGACGCCGCCCTGCGTGCCGACCTCTTCGGCGCCGACCAGCGGCACGGCCGCCCGCTGCACGGCGACCCGGAGTCGGTGGCGGCGGTATCGGTCGACGACGTGGTCGACTTCCATCGCGGGTGGCTCGGCCAGCCCGGCACCCTGCTCGTCGCCGGTGACCTGGATCGGGTCGACATCGACGCGCTCGGCGCCGCCGTGTTCGCGGGCACCGGCGCGCCGGTGGCCGACGCGGGTGGCCCGTTGCCGGTCAAGACGCGGTCCGGGCGCCAGATCATCCTGGTCGACCGGCCGGGGTCGGTGCAGTCCACGCTGCGCCTCGGGCACGTGGCGCCGCACCGGTCGCACCCCGACTACGTGCCGATGGCGCTGGCCGCGACCGTGCTCGGCGGGGCGTTCACGTCACGGCTCAACCACCTGATCCGCGAGGTGCGCGGGTACACGTACGGCATCCGGAGCGAGTTCGGACAGTCGCGGCGGTTCGGGCGGTTCGTGGTCAGCTCCGCGGTGCAGACGGCGGTGACCGCGCCGGCCCTGGTCGACACGGTCGGCGAGATCGCCCGTACCCAGGCCGACGGCGTGACCGAGGAGGAGTTGGCGGTGGCGCGTTCGTGGCGGGCCGGGCAGCTCTCGGTCGAGCTGCAGACCTCGGGGGCGATCGCCGGGGCGCTGGCGACCCTGGTCGTACACGGCCTGCCCGACGACTACCACGCGACGCTGCGCGCCGCGCTGCTCGCGGCCGACGTCGACACGGTCTCGCAGGCGGCCGCCGACCATCTGCACGCGGGCGCCCTGACTCTGGTGGTGGAGGGCGACGCCGAGAAGATCCACGCCGAACTGGCGGCAGCAGATCTCGGCCCCGTTCTTACGACGACTTTCCCCCCGACGAGTTGACGTCGTATTAACGAGGTCGGTCCGCAGTCGGCTACTATCGGTATCCAACTCATATACCGAAGGGGCGATCATGGCAGCATTCATCGCTAATTGTCGAAATGCGTGCACCACGCTCATGATTCTGCGGACTTGACCGAGGGGGCAAGACGTGGAGAACTGACGACCCACAATCAGGTATAGGGCCGTGTACGTGCTAACGCGGGCCCGAGCAGCGCTCGGGCCCGCGTTATTCATGTTCGGAATTAGTTGTCCATTGCTATCCTCTCGCCCGCTCCCCAGGCGGCTGAATCCATAAGTGCACTTTACCCTATTTGCTACTCTTGCGTGTCTGATCCCATATCCACGTCAACTCGTACCGCCGCCCGACGGTGAGCTTCCTCGGCTCGTACAGGGCCACCACGTCACCCGCGCTGCGCTGGGTCGGCACCGGCTGCCGATCGACATCGCGCCAGAGCGGGTCGCCGTTCCTCGACGGCACCCGTTCACGAGCCAGGACCGAGACCGGAGCGAGGCTCTCGGGGTAGATCACCCTCAGCTTGAGCGAGGTGAGCGGCTCGATGACGTTCTTCGCGACGATCGGATCGAAGGTGTTGCTGCTGTCGTAGAGCTCGTGCTGGATGTGGATCGTCGCGGGTTCACCCTTCTTCAATGGGTGATCGAGCATCACGTAGTAGTACCGCCAGCCCGCTTCCCGCGACGACCACTCGGTCAGCAGCCGCTGCCTAGGAGTCAGTATCGTGATCTCTGACTTGCCGTTGCCGGTCCAGCGGTAGCGGTTCTTGAACAGCTCGACACCATCGCGGTTTGCCCTGATGGTGATACGAGTGGTCTGGGAGTGCTGTCGTGGATCGTCCTTGTCGAAACGGTATTCGTATTCGGCGGATTCCCAATCGTACTCCGGCCGGGCGTGGCGCCGGGACGCCATCGTCCAGCCGGCGAAGAATGCTGTTGCGAGCATCGGAACAAATACAACTGTCGCGAATCTGACCGATATCGGATGGGCGAAGCCGCCCGATCTCCAGACGAGCGTGGCGAGCCCGCCGAGCAGAACCAGAAGCCAACCGATATTCCGTAAGGTGCTGATCCAGCTGGATAACGAGTGCGCGCCACGCGAGATGGTTTCCGACCATCTCCTGGATTCGCCCATTCCTGCCCTCACGTCGACGGCCCACCACAATGTGTTCCGCCACAGTGGACCGCAGGACCCACTGATTCACAAGGCGATCCCGGCGAGACTGAACGTCCGCCCGCATGTGATTAGGTGCTCGACGTACCCCGATCGGGGTGCACTGTCAGATTGGCGGGACTACGCGGACGCCGGGCCAGCGGTCGGCGGGGCGGTGGCGGGCTAGCCGCTCCAGTGACCGCTCCACGCTGACCCGCCGCGGGTTACGCCGCCAGACGCCGCCCATCAGGTCGTCGAGCCCCAGCGGCGCCAGCACCTGGATCTCGCCGGAGCCGTCCAGCCGTACGCCCACCGTCGTCGCCGTCTCGGGCCATGTCGCGATCGCCTCGGCGACCGAGCCCAACGGCTCCGCCGCGTTGCCGAACTTCGCCTCGTACCACGTGTGCACGGCGGCCTGGTTCTTCGCCTCCCACGGCTGATCGGGCCAGGCTGCCCACAGCTCCCGCGTCGCCCGGTCATCGCGTTCCCGACTCAGATCGTCGGGGTCGAAGTACGCCACGTCGATGTCGCGCACCGCGCTCGGCTGGAAGCCGCTGCCGTACAGCTCGCCCCACACCAGGTCACGCACGACGCCCGCACCCACCCACGCGTCGGGCAGTCGCACGTCTCGCAACGTGGTGAGCACCCGCATGTGCCACGGCGACGACCGAACCAACGTCCGCAGTGCCGCACTACCCTCTATCACGTGACTCCGGAGAAAGACCTGGTCGTGATCTGGCCGCTCAAGGATGGCACATGCGCGGACTGCGGGGAGCCACTGGAGCTTCTCGTCATGGCCGAGGGCAAGCCGCATTGCCTGTCCTGTGTGGACCTCGACCACCTCGTGTACCTGCCAGCGGGCGACGCCGCGCTGACCCGGCGGGCTAAGAAGGGCAGCGGGTTGCACGCTGTGGTCGTGCGGTTCAGCCGCAACCGCAAGCGGTACGAGCGGCAGGGCGTCCTGGTCGAGGCCGCCGCGCTGGCGGTGGCCGAGGAGCAGTGCCTCGGCGACGAGGAGGCGCGCCGGCGGCGGCGCGATCGCGACCGGGAGCGCCGGGCGGAGGCCGACCTGGACCTCCAGGCCCGGATGGCGGAGCAGATCGTGCTGATCTTTCCCGGGTGCCCGCCCGAGCGCGCTCAGGCCATCGCCCGGCACACCGGCGAGCGCGGCAGCGGGCGGGTGGGGCGCAGTGCGGCCGGGCGGGCCCTGGACGACGAGGCGCTGCGCCGGGCCGTGGTGGCCTCCGTGCGACACGAAGACACCGAGTACGACGCGCTGCTGATGGCGGGCGTGCCATGGGCGGACGCGCGTGAGCGTATCCGGGAAGCGGTTGATGACGTACTCGCGCGCTGGTCGGAGGGGGCCCGGGGCGTGCTTTGATTGGGCAATGGCCAACCCAGCGATCGTGACCGTCGACGACGACCCCGCGGTGTCCCGTGCCGTGGCGCGCGATGTCCGGCGTCGCTACGGGCAGGAGTACCGGGTGGTGCGCGCCAGCTCGGGCGCGGAGGCGCTGGAGGCGCTCCGCGAGATCAAGCTCCGCGGCGAGCAGGTCGCCGTGCTGCTCGCCGACTATCGCATGCCCCAGATGAACGGCATCCAGTTTCTCGAAGCCGCCATGGACCTCTTCCCGCTCGCGAAGCGGGTGCTGCTGACCGCGTACGCGGACACCGACGCCGCCATCGACGCGATCAACCTGGTCGACGTCGACCACTACATGCTCAAGCCCTGGCACCCGCCGGAGGAGAAGCTGTACCCGGTGCTCGACGCCCTGCTCGACGCCTGGCTGAGCACACCGGCCGCGCCGGAGGGCGAGGTGCGGGTGGTGGGGCACCGGTGGTCGGCGGAGTCGTTCGCGATCCGCGACTTCCTGGCTCGCAACATGGTCCCGTACCGCTGGTACCTCGCCGAAGACCCCGAAGGCGCCCGGCTGCTCACCGCCGCGGCGGCCGGCGAATCGGACGTACCGCTGGTCATCACGCCCGAAGGCAAGTCGCTCGTGCGGCCCAGCGAGGCGGAGCTGGCAGTACACGTCGGGCTGTCGACCACGCCGGCGGCCGACTTCTACGACCTGGCCGTGGTGGGTGCCGGGCCGAGTGGTCTTGGTGCCGCGGTCTACGGCGCCTCCGAGGGCCTGCGCACGGTGCTGGTCGAACGCAGCGCGACCGGCGGCCAGGCCGGCCAGAGCAGCCGCATCGAAAACTACCTCGGCTTCCCCGACGGCGTCTCCGGCGCCCAGCTCACCGAGCGGGCCCGCCGCCAGGCGCAGAAGTTCGGCGTGGAGATGCTCGCCGCCCGCGACGTCACCGGGCTCGAACTGCGCGGCTCCGCCCGGGTGCTCACCTGCTCCGGCGGCACCGAGATCGCCGCGCACACGGTGATCCTCGCCACCGGCGTCTCGTACCGCCTGCTCGACGTGCCGGGCGTCGCCGACCTGACGGGCCGCGGCGTCTTCTACGGGTCCGCCGCCACAGAAGCGCCCGCTTGCGCGGGCGACGACGTCTACATCGTGGGCGGGGCCAATTCGGCCGGCCAGGCCGCGGTCTATTTTTCGCGGTACGCCCACCGGGTGCACCTGGTCGTCCGTGGCCCGAGCCTTGAGGCGTCGATGTCGCACTACCTGATCGAGCAGCTCCGTTCGATCCCGAACGTGCAGGTGCACCCCTGCACCGAGGTGATCGCCGGTCATGGCGGCGAGCACCTGGAGCGGCTCACCCTGCGCCACAACCAGACCGGCGAGGCCCGCGAGGTGGACGCCTCGTGGCTGTTCGTCTTCATCGGCGCGCAGCCCCTGACCGGCTGGCTCGACGGCGTGGTCGAGCGCGACACGCAGGGCTTCCTCGTGACCGGTCCCGACCTGGTGCTCGCCGGCCGCCGCCCGTCCGGCTGGCGACTCGACCGCGACCCGTACCACCTGGAGACCAGCATCGCGGGCGTCTTCGCCGCGGGTGACGTGCGGGCCAACTCCGTCAAGCGGGTCGCCTCCGCGGTCGGCGAGGGCGCGATGGCCGTCACCCTGGTCCACCGCTACCTGGAGGCACAGTGAGCGAGGGAGTTGGCGCGGCGACGCCTTCGGGCGCCGCACGACAGAGCGAACCAGGAGGCGCTGTGACCAGCATCAGCAAGGATGAGCTGCGGAAACTCTTCCTCTTCGAGGCGCTGAGCGAAGAGCAGCTCCAGTGGATCGTCGACCACGGCACGGTGGTGGAGTACGAGCCACCGGAACCGGTCTATCGCGAGGGCGAGCCCGCCACCTGCTTCATCGTGCTACTGGCAGGCGCGATCTCGCTGACCCGGCTGGTGCACGGGCAGGAGGTCGAGTTCACCCGCACCGACCAGCTCGGGGTGTACGCCGGCGCCACCCAGGCGTACCTCGGCGAGCAGGTCGATCAGACGTACCCGAACAGCCTCAAACCGCTCACCCCCGTGCGGGTACTGGAGCTGCCGGCCGACGAGTTCGGCCCGATCCTGCGCAAATGGTTCCCGATGGGGATGCACCTGCTCGAAGGGCTCTTCTTCGGCATGCGTGCCACCCAGACCGTGGTCGGTGAGCGGGAGCGGCTGCTGGCTCTCGGCTCGCTCTCGGCGGGCCTGACGCACGAGCTCAACAACCCGGCGTCCGCCGCGGTACGCGCCACCGCCGCCCTGCGCGACAAGGTCGCCGGCATGCGCCACAAGCTCGCCATGATCGCCGACGGCAAGATCGACGCCCGGCGCCTGCACCGGCTCGTGGAGTGCCAGGAGCTCGCCGTGAAGCGTGCCGCGAACGCGCCCAAACTCTCCGCCCTGGAGACCACCGACGCCGAAGACAAGCTGGTCGACTGGCTGGAAGAGCGCGGCATAACCGTGAACGTGTACGACCTGGCGTCCACACTGGTCGCCGGGGATGCCAGCATCGCGTGGCTGGAGGAGATCGCCGAGACGGTGAGCGCGACCGACGTGGAAGCGGCGATGCGCTGGCTGGCGTACACGATCGAGACCGAGCTGCTCATGGGCGAGATCGACGACGCGGTCGGCCGGATCTCGGGCCTCGTCCACGCGGCAAAGCAGTACTCTCAGCTCGACCGGGCGCCGCACCAGGTCATGGACGTGCACGAACTGCTCGACTCGACGCTCGTCATGCTCACCGCCAAGATCCCGCCGGACGTGACGGTGGTGAAGGAGTACGATCGGACACTGCCGGACATTCCGGGCTACCCGGCCGAGCTGAACCAGGTCTGGACCAACCTGATCGACAACGCGCTCAGTGCGATGGGCGAGCGCGGCACCTTGACGATCCGCACGGAACGCGACAGCGACCAATTGATCGTCTCCGTGATCGACACCGGCCCCGGGATCCCGCCGGAGATCCGCCCGCGCATCTTCGAGCCGTTCTTCACGACGAAGCCGGTCGGCGAGGGCACGGGCCTGGGCCTGGACATCTCGTACCGCATCGTCGTCAACAAGCACGGCGGCGACATACGCGTCGACTCCGCCCCCGGCAACACCACGTTCTCCGTCCACCTCCCAATAACCGACTAACGGCCCATCCCTGCACTGTTTGCACTGTTTGCACTGCGCCGCTGGCACTGCTTGCGCTGCGTGGCCCGCGCCGCGTCGCGTGCGCTCGGCGTGTCGCCACGCCGCCCCCGCCGATCAAGGGCAAATGCACGCGGTTGGATCGCTTTTGCGCGTGTGTTTGCCTTTGATCCATGCGATCTTCCTTGATCGCGGCCTCGCCGCGGCCCACTCGCCGTCCGTCGCCAACGCAGCGCGCCGCCATCGCTATCGCCGCACGGCCGCCATCGCCTACGCGCACGCTGCGGCCGTCGCCTACGGGCGCAAGGCCCGGCGCACTGTCCCGGCACCGCACCCCCGGTGCGCCGATCAAGGGCGAATGCACGCGGTTGGATCTGGTGGCCTCCGGCGGTCGGTGACCCGCCGCTTCAGCGCCCGCACGCTCCCCACGCTGTGTCGCGTGTTGCCCACGCTGTGTCCGCAGGTTGCCCGCGCCGTGTCCGCACGCGCCCAGGCGCTGAGCGCGCACGCCGCCCAGGCCCGCCGATCAAGGGCATTCGCATGGATCAAGGGCAAACACACGCGGAAAGAGATGGCGGTTTCAGGGGGTCAGTGCAACGAGGTGCTGGTTGAGCTTCTGGGCTGGAGTATGCCAGTTCAGGGTTTGTCGTGGCCGTCGGTTGAGTT